>CAWBWL010000014.1:0-249958 GCA_963792485.1 uncultured Alphaproteobacteria bacterium | reverse complement strand
CCGCCCCACCGCCTCCGGCTCCCTTCCGATCACAATCAAATAACCCCGCGCCGCCGCGTCCGGCTCCTTGCGCCCCGCGCAAATCCATCATCCATGCTGAAAAGTTTGGCGTTCAGCCGACATGGCAGCGGGGCATGATCTGAATTTTCCGGGCTTTCCGTCGCGGCGATAAAGCGTATATCTGTAAGGCAAGAGGCGCATTCGACATAGGGCGGCAGGGGCATCATATTCAACCGCACACGCAATCAACGATGCAGGGAGGAATTGACATGAACATGAGACCTGACCCGACATTTTACCCGACGGCAAGAATGGCGATGGAAGCGCCGGTTGAAACATTGGCCTTTACCCTGATGCTCAGCCCCGGCGGCAAGCAGCCTGACGGCCTTGCAGTTGTCGATGTGAACCCCGCGTCGAAAACATATGGGCAGATCCTGCACAGCCTTTTCATGCCAAACACTGGCGATGAGTTCCACCATTTCGGCTGGAACGCCTGTTCCTCGGCGCTGTCGCCGCTGACGGGCCACGCCTTTCTGGAACGCCGCTACCTGATCATTCCCGGCATCCGGTCGAGCCGCATCTACATCATCGATGTGAAAGAGCCGCTGAAAGCCAAGATTCACAAGATCATTGAACCCGAAGAGCTGTTCGCCAAGACCGGCTATTCGCGCCCGCATACCATTCACTGCGGTCCCGAGGGCATCTATGTCTCCACCCTTGGCGGCGGCGGCAAGGACGGCACGGACGGCCCTCCCGGCATTTTCATCATGGATTGCCAGACCTTCGAAATCCTTGGCCGCTACGAGATGGACCGCGGCATTCAGAACAAGCACTATGATTTCTGGTGGAACCTGCCGCGCGACTATATGGTCAGTTCCGAATGGGGCCTGCCGCCGCAGTTCGAGAACGGCATCGTCGCCGAAGACCTGCTCAGCAACAAATACGGCCACACCATCCATTTCTGGGATCTTCGCGCGCGCAGATGCGTGCAGTCAATCGATCTGGGCGCAAACCACCAGATGGCGCTGGAAATCCGCCCCGCGCATGACCCGGCAAAGGAGTACGGTTTCTGCGGCGTCGTCGTCGACACGACCAATCTGCAAGGGTCGATCTTCACCTGGTGGCGCAAGAAGGACGGCACATTCGAGGCCAAAAAGGTCATCACCATCGACCCCGTGCCCGCCAACCCCGACGATCTGCCCGATCTCTTAAAGGGTTTCGGCGCGGTGCCGCCGCTGGTCACCGACATCGACCTCAGCCTTGACGACAAGTATCTTTATGTCGCCTGCTGGGGCCTGGGTGAAATGCATCAATACGATGTGTCGGACCCGATGAATCCGAAGCTCGCCGGCAAGGTCCAGATCGGCGGCATTGTGGCCAAGACCGCAGCATCCCAACGGCAAGACCTTTGGCTATGGTCCGCAAATGGTGGAGATCAGCCGTGACGGCAAGCGCGTCTACTGGACGAACTCGCTCTATTCGACATGGGATGATCAGTTTTACCCTGGAGAACGCGGGGCGGCGATGGTCTGCGCCGATGTGGGTGCAAACGGCGGGCTGACACTGAACAAGGATTTCTGGGTCGAGTTTCCCAAAGGCTATCGCAGCCACCAGATCCGGCTGGAGGGCGGCGACTGTTCGACCGACAGCTTCTGCTACCCGAACGTCTGAGCCTTGGTCGATCCGGCTTCGGTGACGGCGCTTTGGTGGGCCGTCATAGTCTCGGGCCTGTATCACGGCGTGAACCCCGGCATGGGCTGGCCGCTGGCGGTATCGGCGGCGCTGATGGAGCGCCGGTCCGCAGCGCTGCCTATGGCCGTTGCCGCATTGGCAGGCGGGCACTTTCTGGCCATGACAGCGATCCTGCTGCCATTTTCCCTGATGACGACGCTGGTCACATGGGAGCGCGAATTGCGGATCGGTGCGGGACTGCTCGTCGTTGCGATGGGCGTCTACCTGTTCATCACACGTCGCCACCCGCGGTTTCTGGCGCGTGTGCCGCCAGCCAGGCTGGCGCTTTGGTCGTTTCTTGCGGCCATGGCGCACGGGGCCGGGCTGATGCTGGTGCCGATCTATCTGGGGCTCTGCGGCAATCCCGCCATGCAGGACGCGGGCCACCTGGCGGCAGGCGCGCTTATGGCCGCAAACGCGCGGACAGCGCTCTTTGTGGCAGTTGTTCACACGGCTGCAATGAGCCTCGCTGGCGGCGCGCTGGCTTTCGGGTGCTACTATTGGCTCGGTCTGCGGTTTCTAACGCGCAGTTGGTTTAATCTGGACAATCTATGGGCGCTGAGCTTGATCCTCGTGGGCTGCATCGGCATTGCCGGCGCTTTGGGCCATCTTGGATGAAGCGCCCTGGCCTGCCGTGCAGAACCGGCATGCCTGCGGATAATGATGACAGCGACCGAATTTCCTTTTCATGCCAACGCTCGAAACGCCCGCCCCACCGCCCTCCCCATTTCTTGCTCTGTCGAGGGAAAAGGAAAGGCGGCGGCACAGCGATCTCTCCCCTGCGGGGGTCCGAAGGACGGGCGAGACCCGTGGCTTGCCCCGGCAATGTCCGACAGGACAGAGAGAGGGGTGCCTCGTGCCATGCTTCGCAGGCTGCCAACCGCCCAACTGTGGGATGAAAACACGAATTTTCCGAACAAATTCAATCCGCGCAAAAATACTTATCCCACCCCTTTCGTTCCTGCCCCATAATCCGCCGCGTGTGTGGAAAGGCAGGGCATGTCGGATATTGACTGGAAAGGGGTGATTGAGCGGCAGTCGCGGGATTTGTTCTTTGTCATGACAGAGATGTTCTTCATGGCTGGTCTCAACAAGGGCGTGCCGGTGACGGTGCTGACGCGGCGCATTTACCGGCGTATCTTGATCCTGCTGCGCCCGGCGGAAGCGGCGCTGCGCCGGCTGATCATCATCGCCGCGCGCGGCATTGTGCTGAAGGTTACGCCCAGCGGTCCGTTCCCGAAGGAACTGGCGGCGAAGCTGAAGAAGATGGAGCGGGCTTCGGATGCGGCTTCGGATAAAGCCGGCGCGCATTCCGGTGTTCAATCTGATCGAGCCGCTCAAACATTTCGCCCGGCCCGGCGGACGCAAGCCGTTCCAGGGCAGGCCCACCTCGTTTCCGCGCATCAGCGTGCCGGGCTGGTCAACGCCGTATTTTCCGCCCGAACCCGTTCCCCTCACCGGCGAGGACCCGATCAATGCCGCGCGGCTCATCCGGCGCATTACAGCGTTCAAACACGCGCTGGCAACGCTGCCCAAACAGGCGCGGCGCTATGTGCGCTGGCGCGGCAAGATGCTTACTCGAAATCCGCAAACTCACCGCGCGCAAACGCGGCTCGCGCATCTCGACCATCCGTCCCGGCTATCCGCTGGGCCATCGCAAGAAACAGATCCATGAGGTCGACCGGGTCCTGAGCGACTGCTGCTATTTTCTGCGCGAATTGCGGAAGGAGCAGGATACGTCGTAAGGGGCGGCGGCTTCCAGCGCTGGCAGTTTGAACGGCGTCCCGAGCAGGCGGCGGGGGTATTGGCGTTGCCTTTTGAGGATGATCGCGGCGGCCGGTCCTATTTCGACGTATCAACATCGCCGCGGTCCACGCGCGTCGAAAATTCGGTGTCTTTCCCGGTCATGAGGATTTTCGCCTGCGCCACCCATTCCTCGCGCTCAATGCGCCCTTCAAACTGGAGGAGATCGCCGATCCGCACCTCGTCGGCGGGGCTCCAGCTGGCAATCTGGGCAAAGCTGGTAATGCCCATCTCGTTCAGCCTGGCCTCATTGACACGGCCAATGCCGCGGATGCGTTTCAGATCGTCATTCACCTGCGGCTTCGGCGCTGGCGGTGGCGGCGCTGGTGGCGTTTCCATCAGACGAACCGGAGCGGCGGGCGCCGGTGTGCTGCGGACCTGCGCCAGCCGCGCTTCAAGGTCGCGGCGCGCGGCTGCGCAGGCGTCAAATTCGGTCTTCAGCCGGTCGCGCTCCAGCCGCAGCGCCTCGCGCTCGCGGCCGGACTGCACAAGCTGCGCCCGGACATTCTCCAACTCTCCGGTATCAACCTTGGCGCGGCGCGACCAGATGATCCAGCCCAACAGCAAGCCAAGCAGAAACGCCCCGAGCATGTAGAGAAACATTTGTGTCAACAGATAGCCCATGGCGGTGTCCTCTGGTTCTGGTTGGCTCTGATCCTAGCGTGTAAGCCAGTCGAAGCTGATGCGCCGGTTGGCTTCGCGGCCCTTCTCGGTCCGGTTATTGGCGATCGGCTTCATCTCGCCGAATCCCTTCGCATCCATCGCATCCGAGGCAAGCCCCCGCTCGATAAAGGCTGCGCGCACCGCATCGGCGCGCTGGCGGCTGAGTTCGAGATTTTTCGCCGGCCTGCCGACATTGTCCGTGTGGCCGCTGATGACGAGGGAGAGCTTGTTGGTGTCAATGCAAGGCTTTGCGGCATCGGCAAGCTGCGAAACAAGCTCAATGCCGGACGGATCGAGATCGGCCGAGCCGGTCTGAAACGTGATCCTGCGGCTTGAGAGCAGCCCTTTGATATCTCTTGCGCAATCGCGGGCGACAGCAACAATCTCAGCCGCCGGAGCAGGTTCGGCTGCCGGGGCAGCGGGCGTGGTTTTGAGCGCGGCAAGTTCGGCCTCAAGCGCGGCAGCCTTTTGCGCAGCCGCATCACGTTCGGCAAGCGCAGCGGTCAGTTCGGCGCCGTCATCCTTAGGCGCTTCAGCGCGCGGCATGAGCTGTGCCACCCAGTTCGTGCCCAAACCGTCTTCGATTGGCCCCAGAATGTTCTTTTCGCCTGCCCCGCGCAGATTCGAGCTGGCGGCATCCAGTGAAAGCACCGCCCAGTCCAGATCTTTCATCGATTGAACACCTTGCAGTGACCGCTCGTCCCAGTCCGCGGGCAGACCTGCGGCCTGTACGGTCAGAAGATCAACAACATTGCGGTCGCCCGTGCGCAGCGCCTTCAAAAGCTTTGCCTTTGCCGCTTCGCTTGCGAGCGAACCGCGCGCCTCAACAGCGCCGTCCGGTGTCTTGGAGACATAGAGCGCAGCAGGCGGCGCGGTTCCGTCGCTCGCCACCGGCGCAGGCGGCGGGCCGGACACAAAAACGCGCCAGGGCGCGCCGGCCCGCGCCTCAAGCCCGCGCGAATTCGCCGCGACCTGATTGGAGGACGTGGAGCCCGACAAGGTCACGCCCTCGGGAGCAACAAGCAGCGCGCCCGAATCCAGTGCGGACAATGCTTGCAGGGCTTCCGGCGGGATTGCGAACTGGTCCGTGCCGTCCGCAAGTGCAACGCTGATCTTGTTCGAAACGGCATCCTTGAAAGAAGAGATGGCATCCGCCGACAGGGCATCTTTTGCAGCATTGGACGGCAGCATGCCCGCAATGTTCACCGAGCCGTCCAGATTCTTGACCGCGGACAAATAATAATTGGATTTCAGCGCCTGCGGCACCCATAGCGCATCGGTCGGACCCAACGCGCCCCAGACACCATCGCCGGTTGCCAGATGAGCAGCCTTCGCCGGCTCGTCCTTGGCAGGCCCGCGCAGCGTCACAAATCGCCCGTCAACCTCCACGCCCACCTTGGCGCTTTGCGGCGCGATGACTTCGGTCGTCCGCGCGCGGATATCCTCTTCAATCGCCGGCGCTTTCACCGTTACGGCGCGATAAGACAGCACAGCGGTCAAGACTGCCCAAAGGCAGAATGCAGCAAGCTTGATCATAGGCTGGCGTCCCCATCGTCAACTCTTGTCGAAAGTGGTCAGAAGTTGACGCTTGGTCAACCCTTGAATTTCCGTTCGAAGCCAAAACGCCCGACCAAGCGGCTTTGGCACAATACTAAAGTTGAATAATTGATCTTGCTTTGTTCGGACTGGCAGTTGGGGCGCGTGGCAGAGGTTGAATGTCGCGGTTATGGCTTGCGGCATGAATTGCCGGTGGTAGAGTTGGTGACGTTATCGCTTGTTGGAGCTTTAGATGAAGAATTTCGAGATCGCCGCCCGCAAAAACGATGCCGTGACGCGCGGCGTCGGCGTCATGACTCAGATCTACGCGGAACGGGCGGAAAACGCGGAAATCTGGGACGTTGAAGGCAGGCGCTACATTGATTTTGGCGCCGGGATTGCCGTGGTCAATACCGGCCACCGCCATCCCAAAGTGATTGAAGCCGTGAAGGCGCAAATCGATCGCTTCACCCACACTTGCTATCAAGTCCTGCCCTATGAAAGCTACATCCGCCTGGCGGAGCGGCTGAACGAATTGGTTCCGGGCGGCTTCGCCAAACGCACCATGTTTGTGACAACAGGGGCGGAAGCGGTGGAAAACGCCGTCAAGATTGCGCGCGCCGCCACGGGCAGATCAGCCGTCATTGCCTTTTCCGGCGCCTTTCATGGACGCACCTTTATGGGCATGTCGCTGACCGGAAAGGTCGTGCCTTACAAGGCCGGGTTCGGCGCCATGATGGGCGACGTGTTTCATGTGCCCTTCCCGATTGAACTGCATGGCACGAGTGTGGAGGATTCGCTCGGCGTGCTCGACAAGCTGTTCAAGGCGGATGTCGATCCTGCCCGCGTGGCCGCAATCATACTCGAACCGGTGCAAGGCGAAGGCGGATTTTACGAAGCGCCACGCGGGTTCATGACGGCATTGCGGGACATTTGCGACAAGCACGGCATATTGCTGATCGCAGATGAAGTGCAGACGGGATTTGCCCGCACCGGAAAGATGTTCGCCATGGAGCATTATGGCACCGTCGCCGACATCACGACCATGGCAAAGGGATTGGCTGGCGGGTTTCCTCTGGCCGCAGTCACTGGGCGTGCGGAGATCATGGATGCGCCCGGCCCTGGCGGACTTGGCGGCACTTATGGCGGAAGCCCGATCGGAATAGCCGCAGCGCATGCGGTTCTGGATGTGATTGAGGAAGAGCATTTGTGCGAGCGTGCCGAGCAGCTTGGCGCGCGGCTGAAGCAGCGGCTGGAATCGCTGCGCGGCGACATTCCCGAAATCGCCGATATCCGCGGTCCGGGATTCATGAAAGCCATCGAATTTAATGTGCCGGGCAAACATCAGCCCAATCCCGATTTCACGACTGCCGTGCGCCTCAAAGCGCTGGAAAAGGGTCTCATCCTGCTGACCTGCGGCGTTTATTCCAATGTGATCCGCTTTCTTGCGCCAATCACCATTCAGGACGAGGTTTTTACCGAGGCGCTCGATATTATCGAGGCTTCGATCCGGGAGTGCTCCAAGGCCGCGTCGGCCAGAGCGGCGGCTTGACGGGCCGATTTTGTTGACTTCAATCGGATTTTTGAATATTTTGAATACAAATATTCAACAGGACGCGCCGCATGCCCACCTCCATCCGCCTCGCCCCCGAAACAGAACAGCGCATTGACCGTCTGGTGACGCAGACCGGGCGCAGCAAGGCCTATTATCTGCGTGAGCTGATCGAGCGCGGCATGGACGATCTGGAAGATTACTATCTCGGCATGGAGGTGCTGGAGCGCATCCGCAAGGGTGAGGAGCAAATCATCTCATCGAAAGAATTCTGGCATGGCATGGACGATTGAGTATGCGCGCTCCGTTCAGAAGCAAGTTGCCAAGCTTGATCCGCAAATCAGGCGCCGTGTCCGGGATTTTCTCGAAGACCGTATCGCCTCTCTGGACGACCCGCGCTCCGTAGGACACAGCCTGACCGGCCAGTTGTCGGGGCTGTGGCGCTATCGCGCCGGGGACTTCAGAATCATCTGTGACATCCAGGACCATCGCCTTGTTGTGCTGGTGGTCGAAATCGGCCATCGGGGCGACATTTACCGCTGAATCAGATCTGGTTCCGGCGAGTCAGTCCATCTTCCCATTCGATTGCGGTCTTCACGATGAAGTCAAGGTCATCATATGCGGGAACCCAGCCAAGCTCGGCTTTCGCAAGGGCTGAGTTGGCGACAACAGATGCCGCATCGCCCGGTCTGCGCCCGGTCGTTTCCACATCAAAGTCCCGGCCTGACATGCGCTTGACCGCATCAATGACCTGCCGAACGGAATAGCCTTTGCCATACCCGCAATTTGCAACGAGGCTGTCCCCGCCACCGCGCAGGCGCAGCAAAGCCAAGATAATGCGCCTCGGCCAGATCGCTGACATGGATATAGTCGCGCACGCATGTGCCGTCGGGTGTTGGATAGTCCGTGCCAAAAAGCTGCATGGAGGCGCGTTTGCCGAGCGCTGTTTCGCTCGCAACCTTGATCAGATGCGTAGCGCCCTTAGTTGACTGGCCAGTGCGCTTTTGCGGATCTGCGCCCGAGACGTTGAAGTAGCGCAGCGCGGTATAACGCAGATCATGGGCCGCTGCCGCATCCGCCAGCATCAGCTCCGTCATCAGCTTTGGAGCGGCCATAGGGCGATTCCGGAAAAAGCTGTGCGCAGTCTCAAGAACCGGCTCGCCGCCGACATTGCCGTAAACGGCGGCAGTGGAGGAAAAAATGAAATGCTTGACGCCGTGCTTGACTGCGTCTTCGACAAGGTCGCGCGAATTGGCGGTGTTGTTCTTGTAGTACATCAAGGGATCGGCGACGGATTCCGGCACGATGATCGAGCCGGCAAAATGGATGACTGCCTCGATATCGCCTTGCGCAAACAGGCTCTTCCGGAAATTTGCGTCCGCAAGCTCGCCCACCTTCAGCTGCGCTTCCGGGGACACGGCCCAGTCAAAACCTGTCGAAAGCCGGTCGGCGACAACGACTTTCTCGCCTGCGTCAATCAACCGCCAAACCATATGGCTGCCAATAAATCCGGCTCCGCCGGTCACCAGAATTGTCATGGGATTTTAGTCTCTCGAAGCTGGACGGTATGCCAAACTGTCAGCTTTCCCGGAAGGAGCGGCTGAACGAGTCGGTAATCGGCTTTATCAGGTACTCCAAAAATGTCCGCTCTCCCGTTGAGAAATACGTCTCCACAGGCATTCCTGGATAGATTTGCTCAGATGATATCTCAACGGGCAGTTCCTGGGTGATGCGAAGCCGCGCCGAATAATAGGGTTGGTTCGTCGCAGCATCGACCAAGCGGTCGGCGGAAATGTAGGTGACTGTCGCCGGCACTTCTGGCGTAGTCGTGGTATTGAGCGCCACAAATCTCAGACGCGCGCTCTGCCCAAGCCGGAGCGAATCGATGTTTTGCGGATCAACTTTCGCCTCAACAACCAAGTCGGAACTGGTCGGCAGCATTTCATAGACCGTGTCGCCCGGACGAATGACAATTCCCGGGCTGTTCACGCGCAGACTGACAATTATGCCGTCTGCGGACGCCTTGATGACAGTTCGCTGCAGCACAGAACTGGCTGCCTTTATCTGCTCTTCGTTATCGCTTATTTTGCCCTGAACATCCCCCAATTCGCGTATCGCGTCCTCAATACGCTGCGATTTGGCGCGCGAGACTTGCTCGCGGGCTTCATTAATCTGATTTCGAGTACTCGAAATTTGTGATTCCGCTGTCGATACCTGACCTAACAAATCGGCCTGGCTGCGCAAAAGCTGGGTGTACTGATCGCGGGCGGTCAATCCCTTATCCAGCAGTTTCAGCTTTCTGACAGTCTCCGAGTTCACGATCGTCAACTGCTTGTCCGCCGCTTCACGGCGGGCTTCAAGGCCTGTCACCGCTTCAGTCAGCTGGGCAGCACGTTCCCCAAGAATGGCCAATTCATTCTTGTGGCGATCAAGACGCGCATTGAATTCGCCCTGCTGTTCCCCAATCATGGCCGCAACACCAGTTGCGTCGGCCAGTCGCTTCAGGTCTTGCGGAACATCAAACGTATCAGCGCCGTCGCGCTCGGCGATAAGCCGGGAAGCGCGGGCCTTTTGCAGGACGTCAAACTTCAGCAGACGGTCAAGTTGTGCCTGAGGAACAGTCGGGTCAAGCGTAACCAGTTCTTGCCCCTGCTTGACGCGATCCCCTTCCTTTACATGCACTTTGATCGCAGTTCCGCCCTCCAGATGCTGCAGCTTCAAATTCTGCCCCGCTGCGGCAACTACTCCCGGCGAAATTGCTGCTCCTGCAAGCGGAACTGTTGCCGCCCAATAGCCAAAGGCGGCCACAAAAGCCAGAACGCCGCCATATCCCATCAAGGAGGACCTGGCCGTCGATACCGGGACCTTGTCAGCCCATTGTCCTGTCAAGAGAGTATCGGTCATTGCCTTCCCTCCGGGCCTGGCACGTTCGTTTGCTTGACCCTGATTTCGTTTGCGCTCAGCTGGCCCGGCTGCGGGTTCTGCACACGGCGCTGCATTTCCTGCATTTTCCGGTTTTGGTTCTCTGCAACCACCGCCTTCGGACCATAATCCTCAATCGCGCCGTCTCGGATGATCATGATGCGGTCCGCCCGCTCGGCCGCAGCCTTCCTTTGTGTAACGACAATGACAGTCGCCCCGGTCTTCCTGGCTTCTTGCAACGCCCGGTCAAGAGCGACGTCGCCCTCGGCATCAAGATTTGCATTGGGCTCGTCGAGAACAAGGATGCGCGGGTTGCCGAAAAAAGCGCGCGCAAGCCCGATTCTCTGCCTTTGTCCGCCGGACAAAGTCAGCCCCCCCGGGCCGAGCAAAGTATTGTAGCCAGCAGGCAGCGCAAGGATTAACTCATGCACGCTCGCCATTTTTGCCGCGTTGACAATCTCCTCATCGCTGACACCCGGCGTGAACCTTGCGATGTTCTCCGCAACAGTTCCGGGCAGCATGTCGGCTTCCTGCGACAAATATCCAATGTGCTGGCCAAGCTTTTGCCGGTCCCATTGTTTGATGTCCGCCCCGTCAATTCGCACAGAGCCCATTGAGGGTTCGATAGCGCCAACCAACAGACGCGCCAGCGTGGATTTTCCCGCCCCGCTCGGGCCGACCACAGCGACTGAACTTCCCGCCGGGATACGGAAGTTCAGACGCTTCAACAGGGGTTCAGCCCCCCTGATCGCCGATGGGGCGGTGTAGACAAGGTTCTCAACAAGCATGTCACCCTTGGGAGCGGGCAGCTCCGTCACCATTTTGCTGCGGTCTGCCACAGCTGCCAAACTCAACTTCAAGCGCTTCCATGCCGCATTTGCTTCTGTAATCTGCCGCCAGCTGCCGATAAGTTGATCAAGCGGTTGCATGGCTTTGCTGGATATCAGGGAGGCCGCGAAAATCATGCCGCCAGTCATCTCGTTCTGCAGGACATAATATGCGCCAAGCCCGAGGGTTGCGATCTGCAAGAACATCCGCAGGGCGCGCGAAAGTCCGCCGTAGAACGAGTTGACGCCGTTGACATGGTCCAGCGCCTGCAGACTTTCCGCCTGAGACGCGCCCCACCTTTCCACGGCGTTCCTTTCCATTCCCATTGCGCGGATCGTTTCCGCGCTGCGGGCAAACGCCTGCGCGGTCAACATGGCCGAGATGTTCTTTTCCATGGCCGCTTTTGTGCCACTGTCTGTTCCAACCTGGTTCAGCCAGGTTACTAGCGCCAGAACGACCACACCAAATATGGTCAGCAGGCAGATTGCCGGATGAATAAGGTACAGGACGATCAGAAACAGCGGAGCGAATGGCACATCAAAAATTGCGAAAAGCAATTTTGACGACAAGAATCCCCTTACCGCAGCCAAATCGCGAAGGGGCTGCACATCGCCGAGCGAAGCGTTGGATGACTGAGACGCCGCCATCAGCGCTGCCGCGCCGAACGCCGGCTCAAGACGCGCTGCCATTCGGTTCGCATAGTTTTGCCGAACCACTTCCAGCAATCCCATAAGGCCGAGCGATGCGACCGCAATTATGGTGAGGTAATACAATGTGTAGGTGTTGGCCGAAGTGAGTACGCGGTCATACACCTGAAGCATGTAAATGGGCTGCACCAGGACAAGCAGATTGAGGATGAGGCAAAATATCCCAATCTCATACAGACTGCGCCTGAAAATGACCCGGGACAGTCTTAACTGCATTTGAAACCTCTGAATCGTGTCTGCCTGAAGCCTGAATATACAGACTTTAGACGATTGATTGATAGCCCGCTTCACCCGAATGAGTGAAGACATACCCTTTATCAGCATTTAGTCAGCAGGAACACGCTTTCGTGACCGTGGCAAAATGACCAGTGTGTCACCGTTTACGAATTGCCTGACGGGCAATATGCTGAACTTCGTCAAACAGACAGGGCATGCCATGGACTATCGCGGTTTTTTCGAAGAAGCGATCGAGCAATTGCATGCGGAGCGGCGCTATCGCGTCTTTGCCGATTTGGAACGCATAGTTGGGCGTTTCCCGAAAGCAATCTGGCGATCAGGCGGCGAGGCGCGCGAAGTCACGGTCTGGTGCTCCAACGATTATCTCGGAATGGGGCAAAACCCCGGTTCGCTGAAGGCGATGGTGGAAACTGCCACAGCAATGGGATCGGGAGCAGGCGGCACCCGAAACATCTCCGGGACAAACCATCCGCTTGTCGAACTTGAAGCGGAACTCGCCGACTTGCATGGCAAGGAGGCCGCGCTTGTCTTCACCTCAGGCTTCGTCTCAAACGAAGCGGCTATATCCACCATAGGCAAACTTCTGCCCGATTGCCTCATCCTTTCGGACGAGCTCAACCACGCGTCAATGATCGAGGGCGTGAAACGGTCCGGCGCGGATAAGAAGATTTTCCGGCATAATGACATGGCGCATCTGGAAGAGCTTTTGCGTTCTGCTGGCAGTAAACGCGCCAAACTCATCGTTTTTGAGTCGATTTACTCCATGGACGGCGATATTTCACCCATCGCCAAGATCGCTGAACTTGCCGAGCGCTACAACGCCATGACCTATATCGACGAGGTCCACGCGGTCGGCATGTATGGATCGCGCGGCGGGGGCATTACCGACCGCGACGGATTGTCGGACAGGATTGACGTTATTGAAGGCACGCTTGCCAAGGGTTTTGGCGCGTTGGGTGGCTATATCGCAGGTAAGAAAGCGGTGATTGATGCCGTGCGCTCCTATGCCCCCGGCTTTATTTTTACCACCGCCCTGCCCCCGGCGATTGCCGCCGCTGCAAAAGCCTCAATCCGGCATCTCAAGACATCGCAAATTGAACGCGCACAGCATCAGCGGCAGGCGCAGTTGACCAAAGATGTGCTGCGCGCCGCCGGTTTGCCGGTTATGGCGAGCGAAACGCATATCGTGCCGGTGATGATCGGCGATCCGGAACTGTGCAAGAAGGCTTCGGACAGACTTCTCGACAAGCACAACATCTACATACAGCCGATCAACTATCCGACTGTGCCGCGCGGCACTGAGCGGCTGCGGATCACGCCAACGCCGTTTCACACTATGGAACTGGTGAATGCCCTGCGTGATGCGCTTTCAGAGACCTTTGAGGCGCTCAACATTCCAATGGCCGATCCGCAGACGCGGCAAGTGCCGCAATCCTCGCGGATTGTTACGCTGCCGGTGGAAAAGGGTGGCGGCTAGCTGCCATTGTGGCCAGGTCCCAGCCATCTTGCGATGAAGGGTACTGCCACCGCTATCATCAAGAAGCGCATGACATGATGGGCTGCGACATAGGTCGGATCGATTCCAAGGATAAAGGAAATGACCGTCATCGCCTCCATGGCGCCGGGGACAAAGGCCAGAGCAATTTTTGACGGGCCGATACCAGACATCCAGCTCAGCAAAATGGCGACGGCGCTTGCCGCAACGGTTCCAACGATAAAGGCAAAAAAAGAAATCCGAAACAGTCCCCGGATTTGCCCAATGCCCAGCCCCGAGAAGCGGCTGCCGATGACCATTCCCAAGATAACAAGGCCAGTATTGGCCAGCGGATCGGGCATGCGAACGGTGACTTGAGACGTGCCAAAGAGAAAGGCGCTCGCGAGCAGCGCACCGAGCATCATGCCGCCGGGCAGCCTCGAAAAGTGCCCTGCAATCGCAGCGGCAATACCGCACCCGGCGAGAAGGGAAAATTGAAAAGCGGCGTCTGCGGGAAGGCTGTGCTGGCCAAGCGCCGGTTCTGCGCCCTCATACGCCGAGATAATTGGAACAACGATGCCAATAATCAAAAACAGACGAATGGTCTGAACGATGGTAACGGCGCGAAAGTCCGCCTTGGTCTCACGCGCGGCTGCAAGAACGAATGTCAGCGCGCCGGGCAACGCGGCAAAGAAGGCGGTTTGACGGTCCCATCCTTCGCCCTTCACCAGATAGAGAAAGGTGGCAATTATTGTGAGCGCAATGGCAAAGAACAGCATGATGAAGCTGAGAGGCCAAAGCGTCACTTGTTCCATCGCAGCGGGCGTTACGCCGCTTCCTGCCTGAAGGCCAAGCGCGAAGAAGGCCAGCAGGCGAACCGGCTCCGGCAGAGTGAAATGAAGCCCCGCCAGGACAACCGCCGCTGTTGCGAGCGCAGCGCCAAGAAGAAATCCCACCGGCACGCCAATCCAGGACGCAACCGCGCCGCCAATGCCGGCTGCCGCGAGCGCGACAGCGAATTTGAGGTCAAAGCCTTTCACGCCAGCAGCCAATTGGACAGCCGCGCGGAGGCTTCCTCAATGTCCGGGAGCTTGCGGTTGAAGCACAGCCGGAAGCCCTTCTCGCCGCCCTGGCCAAAAGCGGTGCCGGGTGCCAGACCAACACCGGTCTTGTCGACGATATCCTTGGCAGCAGCCCGCGTATCAGAAATTCCATCTACCTGAAAATAAAGATAAAATGCGCCTTGCGGCGGCGACAGGCGCACGCGCCCGGTTCTCAGAAGGCTTGAACTCATGATATCGCGCGCTTCCCGGGCGCGCTCGACTTGCATGTCGACAAAGCCGTCCCCGCCCTCAAGTGCTGCCACCGCCCCCCTCTGGATGAATTGCGCGACGCCCGAGGTTGAGTACTGGATCAAGTTTTCGAACACCTGAGCAAGGGAAGGATGCGCCTTGATCCAACCGACCCGCCAGCCGGTCATCGCCCAGTTCTTTGAGAAGCTGTTGACGAAAAGAATCTTGTCGGCTGGCTGCATGATATCCATGAAGGACGGCGCACGGGCGCCGGAATAGTGGAAACGGCCGTAGATTTCGTCGGCGATGATCCAAAGGCCCCGGTCACGCGCGAACCCCAAAATTGCGCGCAGGGTATCCACGTCCGCCGTCCAGCCAGTTGGATTGGCAGGCGAATTGACAAAAATTGCCTTTGTCTTGCCCGTTGCGGCATGCGTGAGCTTGTCAACATCCAGCGTCCAGCCATTGCCACCAAAGTCAAGCCCGACCGGCACGGGCCGCGCGCCCGCTATCTCTGCGGCAGCAGCAAAATTCGGCCAGGCGGGGGAAAGGTAGATGATCTCCTCGCCCTGATCTGCGACGGCTTGCAAGGACAGCTGGATCGACTGCATGCCCGAGCCGGTCACAAGAAACTCTTCGGGCTCAAATTTCCGGCCAAAATGCTTGATATGGTAATCCGCGAGCGCTTGGCGCAATTCGGGGATGCCGCGTTGCCAAGTGTAAAATGTCTCGCCTTTGCCGAGTGCGTCCATTGCAGCTTGCGTAATGAATTCGGGCGTCGGCAGATCGCCCTCGCCAACCCACAGCGGTATCAGCCCTTCCCGGAATCTTGCATGGTTGACAATTTCAACAATTCCGCTTTCAGGCGCAGTGCGCGCGCGTGCTGTCAGTTCGTGGAATTGTCTCTGCAATTTCGGCGCATCCTGTTTGCGCTGTCTTGCCGCGCGCGGGCGCAACAGGCAACAAAAAACCCCGGACTTTGCCGGGGTTTCTTGGACTTCACACTGTCTTAGCGCTTGGCAAGCAAGTCGCGGATCTGACCCAGCAGGACTTCCTGAGCCGGCGGGGCTGCAGGCGCTTCTGGCTCGGCCTTCTTCATCCGGTTCATGGCCTTGACGATCATGAACAGAACCCAGGCGATGATTAGAAAGTTGATGAGAATGGTAAAGAAATTGCCGTATGCAAACACAGGCCCCTGTTCGCGCGCAGCGGCGAGACCTGGAGCCACGACTTTATCGTTCAGGCCGATAAACAAGTTAGAGAAGTCAACGTCTCCGGTCACACGGCCAACAATCGGCATGATCAGATCTTCGACCACCGACGTCACAAGTTTGCCGAACGCGCCGCCGATGATCACACCGATGGCGAGGTCAACGACATTGCCCTTCATGGCAAATTCTTTGAATTCTTTTAGCATAGCGTCCTCCTGATGAGCCCCGAACTGCCGCCCACAGCAGCAAATTCCATCGGATGTCTATCAGATTGAATGATTTATTCCACCCCTGCTGTGGATATCGGCATGTCGGCTTCAAACATCTGGCAAATAACTCCATGCGAAGGTCGGCGTAGACATTTGCGTGCGGCTGTGTTTGCGTTGAAGTTCAACGAAAAAGGATCAGCGGCCCGTGCATCCGTCCGTCATTATTGGCGCATCGATAGCCTATGTGCTGCTGCTGTTTGCAGTTGCGAGCTTCGGCGACCGAAAATCCGGATCAGCCCACCAAAATCAAGCGAAGCCGCTTGTGTATGCGCTGAGCCTTGCAATCTATTGCACATCTTGGACATTCTTCGGCTCCGTGGGGCTTGCCGCCGAGCGTGGATACGAGTTTTTGGGCATATATGTCGGCCCGATACTGGTATTTGTCTTCGGGCATGCGCTTTTGCGAAAGATTGTGCGCCTGTCGAAGTCAGAGCGCATCACATCAATTGCCGACTTCTTGGCCGCGCGATACGGCAAGAGCTTCGCTGTCGCCTCACTGGCGAGTATCATCGCCTCGGTTGGGGCCGTGCCCTATATCGCGCTCCAACTCAAAGCGATCGCCGGATCATTTGACCTGTTTGTTCGACATTATGGCTACAGCACGTTCGGCAGCGAGTTTCTGATCACCGACTTTTCGTTTCTGATCGCAATGGCTCTTGCCACTTTCGCCGTCCTTTTCGGGACGCGTCATGCTGATGCAACAGAACACCAGAACGGACTGATTCTCGCGGTTGCAATCGAATCAGTTGTCAAGCTTTCGGCATTCCTCATCGTTGGCGTGGCGGTTACCTTCTTCCTGTTTGGCTCGCCTTCGCAACTCCTCGCGCAAATCAACGAAAGCCAAGCGGCGCAGGCTGCAGTTTCGCATCCCACCTCAATCAGCACATGGCTCGTCTATATTGGCCTCAGCGCTGCAGCAATTATCATGCTCCCCCGGCAGTTTCACGTGATGATCGTCGAGAACCGCGACACCTCCGAGCTCAGAACCGCCTCTTGGCTTTTTCCCCTCTATCTGGTTGCGATAAACCTTTTTGTTCTGCCAATCGCGCTGACCGGCGTGACAGTTTTGGGCGCAGGTGCTCCGAAAGACTTCTATGTCCTGGCGTTGCCATTGTCTGCGGGAGCAGATTGGCTGTCACTGATCGTTTTCATCGGCGGCTTGTCTGCTGCAACGGCAATGGTGATTGTGGCAAGCGTTGCCTTGTCGATCATGATTTCAAATGATCTCGTCCTGCCAGTCATGCTGCGCCGGTACGTGCAGCGCGAACGCGCTGCGGGCGAGAACCTGCCAGCCACCATACTCAATGTCCGCCGCATCGCCATTTTCTGTATCATGCTCGCGGCATACGCATATTATCGCGAGACGGCGAACAATTTCAGGCTGGCTTCTGTCGGCCTGATTTCATTTGCTGCCGTGGCGCAATTTGCCCCTTCCTTCTTTGGCGGCCTGATCTGGCGGGGCGCAAATGGCCGCGGCGCGGTGCTTGGCATGGGATCTGGCATCATCGTCTGGTTCTACACGCTGTTCCTGCCAACCCTGCTCGGGCCGGACGCCGAGCTCGTGCGCGAGGGCCTGTTTGGCGTTGCGGCACTGCGGCCGCAGGCGCTTTTCGGGCTTGAGGCCACTCCGCTGATCCATGGGGTGACGTGGAGCCTGTTGTTCAACGTCTCGCTTTACGTGCTCGGTTCGCTCTCCCGGCAGTCTCACACGCTTGAGCGCATCCAGGCCGCGATCTTTGTTCCGCGCGACTTGACCCCGATGCCCAATCTTCGGCGGCTGCGCACGCATGTCACGCTTGATGAGCTCAAATTGACGATTGCCCGATATCTTGGCGAAGAGCGCACAGAACGGTCTTTCGCCAGCCACGAAAAGAAGGAAGGGCGCTTTTTCTCGGGCAGCGCGCCGGCTGACATGGGGGCAATCCGGTTCTCTGAACAGTTGTTGGCAAGTGCGGTCGGCTCGTCTTCGTCGCGGCTCATCATGTCACTGCTGTTGCAGCGCAATGACAAATCGCCGCTCAATGCGGCGCGTCTGCTTGATGACGCAAGCGAGGCTCTGCAGCAAAACCGGGACCTCTTGCAAATTGCGCTCAATCAGATGGAACAAGGCATAACGGTATTTGACCGCGACTTCCGCCTGACATGCTGGAACCGGCAATTTCGCACTCTGTTCGACTTGCCGGATGAGTTTGGACAAGTTGGCGTCTCTCTGAGCAATGTGTTGTCCCATCTTCGCGAACGGAACGAGATTTCGGCCGAAGTTGAAAGTTCGATGATCGGGCAGATCAACGAATATGGCCGGGCATGGACGGTTGAGTTGAAGAAGCTTGAACGGATGATCGAGTTCCGCTCAAACCCAATGCCTGACGGCGGGCTGGTGGCAACCTATTCAGACATCACGGCGCGCGTTGCGTCGGAAGCGGCGATGAAAAAACTCAACGAGTCGCTTGAACAAAGGGTCGGTCAGCGGACCTTGGAGCTCAGCCGCGTCAATGACCAACTCTCGCGGGCACAGCAGCTCGCGGAAGAAGCCAATATCGGCAAGACGCGGTTTCTGGCAGCCGCTGGGCACGACATCCTGCAACCGCTTAACGCAGCACGTCTCTACAGCTCCTCCCTCAGCGAGAAACTCGGGCAATCCGAAAATGAGGTCATTGTCGGAAACATTGAATCCTCTCTCGACGCTGTCGAAACCATTCTGGGGGCAGTCCTTGACATTTCACGCCTCGACACCGGAGCGCTGAAGCCTGCCATTTCATCTTTCGCGCTGGATGATCTGCTCAAACAGATTGAGACAGACTTCAGTCCGCTGGCTCGGGTGAAGGGCTTGAGCTTGCGGATAGTCCGCTCCCGCGTTCACCTGAAAACAGACCGGAACCTGATGCGCCGTTTGATACAAAACCTGGTTTCCAATGCCATCAAATATACGCCAAGCGGTGGCATTGCAGTCGGTGTCCGCCGGCGGCGGACCGGCCCTCATCTCGTGGTCGCAGATACTGGCATCGGCATTGCCGCTGATAAAAAGCAACTGGTTTTCCGGGAATTTACCCGGCTGGAGGAAGGCGTGCGCGAAGCCGAAGGCCTGGGCTTGGGGCTGTCGATAGTCGACCGCATTTCCAAGGTTCTGGGCGTGCCGGTCGCAATCAGCTCGCGGCGCGGGCGCGGCACAGAGGTCTCAGCGGACATATCATCGATTGTCACGACCGCCCTTGAAAAAGTGGCTTTGCTTGTCCCGGAGACTCGTCTGCGAGGCTCACTTCCCAAGATGAATATTCTGTGTCTCGACAATGACAAGCGTATCCTCGGCGGCATGACGAGCCTGCTGGAAGGTTGGGGCTGCACTGTAAATTGTGTCGAGAATGCCCTTGATGCGGCCAGTATCTCTGTACGCCCGGATGTTGTCATCGCTGATTATCACCTCGACCGGGGAACAGGGCTTGAGGTGATAAAGGGCCTTCGCAGGCGTTTCGGTGAAGACCTTCCTGCCATATTGATCACAGCGGACCGCTCAAATGAGCTTCGCAATGAAGCAAGCGCGCAGGGTATCATTTTTCTGAACAAGCCGGTCAAGCCAGCTGCGCTTCGCGCGGCGCTTCAGGCGCAACAAATTCCCAGCATGGCAGCAGAATAGCCAGATCGTTTCATCTTTTGTGAAAGCGGGCTCTGCGAAGGACCTGACGGAAAAGCACCCGCCAAACCCGCCTCCATCAAAACAAGAAACGCTTTAAGCCACGGCTTCGTTCTTCAGTTTGGCGAGCTTGATGACAGCCTGAGTGCGGGAATCGACATTCAGTTTTTGCAGAACAGCGGAGACATGCGCCTTGATTGTCGCCTCCGACACGGAAAGCTCATATGCAATCTGCTTGTTCAGGAGCCCCTCGGCCAACATGCCGAGAACGCGCCTTTGCTGCGGTGTCAGGCTTTGAATGCGCGGGATGAGATCAGCTACCTCGGAGTCCGGCTCCTTGGACAGATCAAGCGTCTTGGGTGTTGAAATCCCCCCGGACAGCACGGTTGAGATCGCTTCGCGGATTTCATCCATGCCTGCGGATTTGGAAACATAGCCGGACGCTCCAAGCTCCAGTGCGCGGCGGACTGTCACGCCGTCATCAGTGGCGGAAATGATCACGACGGGAACCGAAGGCTGTGCGGCGCGCAGTGAAATGAGACCGGAGAGGCCACTCGATCCCGGCATGTTCAGGTCGAGCAGAATAAGGTCTGCATCCGGATTTTCGACTGCCAGCCGCATGGCTTCCTCAAAGTTTCCGGCTTCTGCAATATCGGAATCCGGACGAGCCATCAGCAAAGCCGAGCGGATGGCGCCACGGAATAGCGGGTGATCGTCGGCGATGATGAATATTGCGGCTGAGGCCAAATCCGTCCCTCCCAAGACAGAGATATTGCGCGCCTAACTAGAGAGGTTATCTTCCCGCTATTCAAGCGCTTTGTGTCCCGCCAAACTATACAGCGCGGGAAGCCGCCAGACCAGCCATAGAACGGCCCAGAGATTTCCGAGCAATGGAAGCGGGATGATCCAAAACCAACGGGTCCGGGGGCTTTCGAAGACAAACATCAAAATGGCAGCAATCAGGAAACCCAGATACAGGTCAGACAGGCTGACTACGCCCCATGGTTTGTCAGTGAGCCAAGCGCCTTCGGCCCAGAAGTCACCGGTCTGAATCGCCCAAATGATCAGCGCAGCGAACAGAAGTCCAAGAACTGCCAGTAAAATGCGAATAGCAGTCATAGCCGCCACCTTTCAGCAAGGGTTAGGACCCCGGCGGACATAACGCATATCAGTCCAAATGTAAGGTCAGGTTTTCTGGGGCTGCGCCGGCTCGTCGTCGAACTCTCTGACAACACCCATGAACCGGCGCATGAAACGCTCCATCATTGACAGGGTCTTGTCGAACTCTTCTTCGCTCGGCAGGGCGTTTTGCGATTGCGGCGCCGTGCCGGACATCGTCAGCATCTTCTGCTCCAAGGCCTCGACGCGCTTGGTCAAGCCCGCGAGCGAGTCTTCATAGGCAGAACGCTCGTCTGCGGCAATGCGGCAGACCAGTTGGCCGTCCGCCTCCTTGCAAATCGACATCTGGCCGGTTGACTTGTCCATGCGCACATAGCCGTCGGCTGTTTTTTCCAGCGCATAGCGGACGGTGTCCTGCGAAAGCGCAGCGGCGGGAATGAGCGTCAGAACCGTGAGGGAAATGAGCGCGCGTTTCATGGGTATGCCTCCAAACCTGATGGACAGCTAGCCATTCATTCGGTCAGAAATGCGACAGAAGGGTTTTCTCGGCGGGCAAAAAAGACTACGCGCGGCGCATGAATGAGAAACTCATATTCAAGATACTGACCCGGCAGCAATGGGAAGCGGCGCAGGCGGAGGGCGTTTTTCGTGGCGCACCCATTGATCTGCAGGATGGCTACATCCATTTCTCCACGGCGGATCAAGCTCAGGAGACCGCAGCCAAGCATTTCGCTGGTCAAGATGATCTTGTGCTTGCGGCCATCAATGCCGGGGGGCTTGGCGACAAACTGGTCTATGAAGTTTCGCGTGGCGGCGCACTCTTCCCGCATCTTTATGCGCCTCTGGATTTGAGCCATGTGCTTTGGGTCAAACCACTTCCCCTCAATGCAGCCGGTCTCCACATATTTCCGGACCTTTCCTCATGAGCCTGTTCTCTGCTCTTCTGCGGCCCGCTCTTTTCTCACTTGATGCGGAGACGGCACATGGGCTGTCGATCAAGGCGCTGAGGAGCGGGCTTGTGGGCATTTCCGGCGCACGTCCCGATCCGCGCCTGTCTGTTGAGATCGCAGGCCTTGAGTTTCCTTCGCCCCTTGGCATGGCGGCAGGTTACGACAAGAATGCGGATGTGCCGGACGGATTGCTGCGCCTTGGCTTCGGCTTTGTCGAAGTTGGGACGATCACGCCGCATGCCGCAGCCAGGCAATCCCAAGCCGCGCATTTTCCGGCTCCCTGAAGACCGCGCGGTGATCAACCGGTTCGGGTTCAATTCGCAGGGTCATGAAGCCGCCTGCGCCCGGCTTGCAAGCGCGTGCCGGGCGTGGCGGTGTTGTGGGTGTCAACATCGGGGCCAACAAGGATTCGGCCAACCGGATTGAGGATTATGTGCTTGGCATCCGCAAATTCTACGCTCTCGCCTCGTATTTCTGCGTCAATGTCTCTTCGCCCAACACGCAGGGCCTGCGCGATCTGCAGGCGCGCCGGAGCCTCGCGGAACTCCTGATTGCCATCAAGCTTGAACGCTCGAACGGAAAGATGCGGCACAAACGCGATGTGCCGGTGTTCTTGAAGATTGCACCTGACCTGGATGAGACGGCGCTGGATGACATTGCGGCAGAAGTGCAGTCCAACGGGTTGACCGGGATCGTCGTTTCCAACACGACGCTGTCGCGGACGGGTCTCAATTCCGCCCACAGCCAGGAGAGCGGCGGTCTGTCCGGCGCGCCGGTGTTTGAGCGCTCGACCATCGTGCTTGCCAAAATGCGCAAGCGCGTGGGAGCGGATATGCCCCTGATCGGCGTTGGCGGCGTGAATGACGCGGCAAGCGCGCTCGCCAAAATTGAAGCAGGGGCCGATCTTGTGCAGCTCTATACCGGCATGATTTATGAAGGGCCCGGCATTGCCCGATTGATCAACAGGGGCCTGTCGGAGGCGCTCGACCGTACGGGAGCCAAATCAATCGCCGACTTCCGCGATGCCCGGCTGACTGAATGGGCAGGCAAGGACATTCCTGCCTGAGCCGTCAGCGGCGATAGGAAAAAAGCCGTATGATGATGAAGGCCGGGACCACAACGCAGGCGCCAAGCAGGAGGTAGTCCGCAAACTTTCCAATCGCCGAAAAGCCCATATTCCAGAGCCGGAGGGCAAAATCGCGGATGGTGCCGAAAATATCGAACGGCGACAGCCCGAACGCGCTCATGGCAACGCCGACGATCAGCGAAACGATAATCAGTTTGACAATCAGCCGGCCCGGCGTGTCGCCCAAAAATCCAGAAACATTACCGGCCATGCATGTCCATCCAGGAAATTTGGAGCGGGTAGCGGGAATCGAACCCGCGCGATCAGCTTGGGAAGCTGACAAGCTACCATTACATCATACCCGCGACGGGGGATAAATCGGATGATGCGGGGGAGATGTCAAGGGTGGGCAGCAGTGGCCTTTCAGCAGATATGTGCCCGCCCGGAATCTTGACCGTCCAGGCTGTCAGCGATAGCCTTGATGAAAGGGCCAACGGATGCGGCTCGCGCGCCCGGGAAGGACTGCAAAAAGGCGCAATGAAGAAATTCATCATCGGCTGGGTGAAGTTTAAACCCGAAAGACGCGCCGCGTTTCTGAACGCCGTGCGAGCGCACATGACCGCAACAAGGCAGGAAGAAGGATGTGTCTTTTTTGAGGTCACCCTCAGCATGGAAAAGCCCGACACCGCCGTCATTGTTGAATGTTTCAAGAGCGCCGGGGCTCACGAACTGCACCACAACACGCCACGCACGAAGGCATTCATGGCCAAAATGACCGATATACTGGTCGAAGGCAGGTTTGAAAACATACTGTCGGATAACGTCATCAGCGATGGATTGTGATGAAGCTGTGGATGGGATTCCCATGCTTCGTCCTTTTGCCGGGCTTGTCCGGACGATCAAGCCTTTTCAACACTTATTGTGAACTTCCCCGCAGGCCTGTATCATGCGGTGATGAAATCCGACCCAACCATCCTTGTGCTGTCCAAGGTGAACGCGCCTCATGCTGAGAGGATTTCGGCTGAAGAGCTATGCGCCTGCTTCCTCGATTTTCAAAAATCCAAGTCATGGGCTGGGCATGTGTCGTCGTTCTTTGCGGAAATCAGTCCAACGACGCAGATTGCGTTCGCCGCTGAGCACGGAATTGACAAGACAGCGCTTGTCGCAGCCGCCAAGGCTTTCGCCGCATGGTCTGGCGAAGACTACGAGATAGCGGCGTAAGCTTTGGCGCGCGCGTCAAACTGGGAAGCGCTCTTTCGCATTGCCTGTCACTTGATCGACCAAGTGAATTCAGAATTTCAGCTCATTGATAAATGGACATTTGGCGGCGGCACAGCATTGATGCTTCGCATCGGCCACCGGGACAGTTTTGACGTCGATATCTTCCTCGACGATCCTCAGATTCTTGGCTTCCTCGACCCAGATAAGTCATCACTGAAATTCGACCTTCAGCCAGACTCAAGCGAGAGCGATGGCACTGTTTTCCGAAGACTTGTCTTCCGGGAAATCGGCGAGATCGATTTCATCGTCGGCGCGCCGCTTACGAATCCCGGCAGCAGGCAGCAGATGGTCATCGGGCGACACGTCGCGCTTGAGACGGTTGCCGAGATTGTCGCGAAGAAGGTACATTTTCGCGGGCGAAGCATCCGCCCACGTGATGTCTTTGACATTGCTGCGGCAGCAAGGGGCCATGCAGCAGAAATGAAAGCGGCGCTTTTGCCCTTTCGACCTGATGTGGACGCCACGCTGGACAGGTTGAGCGGCCTGAACCCTTCGTTTGTTGAGAGCGCAATTGCCAAATTGAACATCAGGCAAGAGTTTTCCGAATTGGCCGAAGGAGCACTGGCGGTCGCCATAGCATTGCTGGAAGATGTCAAGTGAACTGGCCGCCCCTCACCTGAAATGCTTCGACAGCTTCAGCCCCTGCGCCTGATAGTTCGAGCCCAGATCCGCCCCGTACAGCGCCTTGGGCTTTGACAACATGTGCTCATAGACCAGCCGCCCGACGATCTGGCCATGTTCGAGAATGAACGGGACCTCGTGGCTGCGCACTTCGAGCACAGCGCGGCTGCCGAGGCCGCCAGCGCCTGCATTGCCGAAGCCGGGGTCGAAGAAGCCGGCGTAATGGACGCGGAACTCGCCAACCAAAGGATCAAACGGCGTCATTTCGGCGGCGTAGAGCGGCGGGACATGCACGGCTTCGCGCGAGACGAGGATGTAGAATTCGTCCGGGTCGAGCACCAGCTCCCTGGCGCCGCGGTCGTAGATCGGCTCCCAGAAGTCGAGCACATCGTGGGCGGCGCGCTTATCCACGTCGACGACGCCGGTGTGGTGCTTGCCGCGGTAGCCTATCAAGCGGTTGGAGCCGCCAGTCAGATCGATCGACAGCGCGACGCCGCCGCCGGAAATATTGGGCTTTTCGTCATTGACCAGAACATCGGAGGCATGCAGCGCGGCGAGCGCCGCTTCGTTAATCTGCGCCCGGCCCTTCCGGAACCGTATCTGGGATAATCGCGAGCCTTGGCGCACGACGATGGGGAAGGTGCGCGGCGAGATTTCGATGTAGAGCGGGCCGGTGTAGCCCGCGGCGATTTTGTCGAATTCCTGGGCGCGGTCGGCGATGATACGGGTGAAAATATCGAGGCGGCCGGTGGAGCTTTTCGGGTTGGCGGAAGCGGCTAAGTCTGCGGGCAGCGCGAGGCTTTCGAGCAGCGGCACGACATAGACGCAGCCGGTTTCGAGCACCGCGCCTTCGCTCAGGTCAAATTCGTGCAGCTTCAGCTGGTCGAGCTTGTCCATCACGGTTTTTTCCGGACCCGGCATGAAGGAGGCGCGGACGCGGTAGGCTTTGGCGCCGAGGCGCAGGTCGAGGCTCGCCGGCTGCACCTGATCGGCGTCGAGCGGCAGTTGCGCCTTTAGGGCTTTTGCAGCGAAGAGGCCTTGAATATGGTGGTCGGCGAGGATGCCGGATGCGCGGTCCGTCATGTCTTGTTTCCTGTGCAGGCCTCGTCTTAGCCGCCAGCCGAATTGACGCAAGGCTTGGAACGGAGTAATGCACGGCAATTACAGACCAAGTGGTGATTTGGCCGGCCGGCTTGCAGCCACTCTAAACAACTCGCTAAAGGGCCGCTCGATGCGCGCAGCTTTGCTGCGCGAATGGAACCGGCTCAATGCAATTCGCATAGCCGGTTTTTTTATTGGGAAGAAGACGATGACACATTCGAAAAATTGGCGTCCGGCGACGCAGATGGTGCATTCCGGCACGCTGCGCTCGCAGTTCGGCGAAACGTCCGAGGCCCTGTATCTGACGCAGGGCTATGTCTACGAGACCGCCGAGGCCGCCGAGGCGCGCTTCAAGGGCGAGGAGCCCGGCTTCATCTATTCGCGCTACGCCAATCCGACGACGGACATGTTCGAAAAGCGCATGTGCGCGCTGGAGGGCGCGGAGGACGCGCGGGCGACGACGTCCGGCATGGCGGCGGTGGCTTCGTCGATCCTGTGCCAGGTGCGCGCCGGGGATCATGTTGTCGCGGCGCGGGCTTTGTTCGGGTCTTGCCGCTGGGTGATTGAGACCTTGCTGCCGAAATATGGCGTTGGGTTCACGCTGGTGGACGGGACGAAGATTGAAGAATGGCAAAAGGCGGTGCGGCCTAATACCAAAGTGTTCTTCCTTGAAAGCCCGACCAATCCGACGCTTGAAGTGATCGACATTGCGGCAGTCGCCAAGATTTCAAAGGCGGCGGGCGCGAAGCTGATTGTCGACAACGTCTTCTCCACACCGCTTTTTCAAAAGCCGTTGCAGCTCGGCGCGGACATAGTGGTCTATTCGGCGACCAAACACATTGACGGACAGGGGCGTTGCCTGGGCGGGGTTGTGCTTTCCGACAAGAAATGGATCGATGAGAACCTGCACGAATATTACCGGCATTCCGGGCCGGGCATCTCGCCCTTCAATGCCTGGGTCTTGCTGAAGGGTCTTGAAACGCTGCCGCTGCGGGTGCGCCAGCAGACGGAAAGTTCGGGCAAGATTGCGGATTTTCTGGCGGAACATGGCGCGGTGGCGCGGGTGATTTATCCGGGCCGCGCCGACCATCCGCAGGCCGACATTGTCGCCAAGCAGATGTCAGGCGGCTCTTCGCTGATCTGCTTTGACCTGAAGGGCGGCAAGAAGGCGGCCTTTGCCTTCGAGAACGCCCTCGGCATCATCAAGATTTCCAATAATCTCGGCGATTCCAAATCGCTCATCACGCATCCGGCGACAACCACGCACAAGAACCTCAATGAAGAAGCCCGCGCTGAGCTCGGGATCGGCGGCGGCACGGTGCGGCTGTCGGTCGGGCTGGAGGATGCGGACGATTTGCTGGAGGATGTGGCGGACGGGCTGCGGGCGGCGCAGGCGGTGGGTTAGTCTTCGCCGCCGTCTTCGGGGAACAGGATGCGCTCATAGTCCATGGCGCCGTGCAGGATGTGGATCACATCGACATGGCTGGACGAGACGTCATAGAAAATCAGGTAGCTTTCATGAACCCTTCGCCGAAGTTCTGAAAATCGGCGCACTTTGGCAAACCGCTCTGGAAACCTTTTCAAAGACTGACAGCTCTTCAGCAGGTCATTCACCAGCTTGCGGGCATGAGCCGGGCTATCCAAAGAAATTCTTTCGCCAATCTGCTCAAGGTCGCGAAACGCCTCGATCGAAATGCGGACTTTATGCGCCACTACTCTGCCGCCGCAGCGGCGAATTTTGCATCCAGCCGCTCAAACGCCTCTTCAATGGAAATGACGCGTCCCGCAGCGACATCAGCGCGCCCAGCGGCAATGGCCGCATCCAGCGCGGCCAGCCGAGACTCGCGCTCCTGCACCAGCCTGACGCCCTCGCGCAGGACCTCGCTTTTGGAATTGTAACGGCCTTGCGAGACTAGACCGGACACATAATCTTCGAGGACAGGTCCAAGCTGCGCGCTGATGGCCATCACGGATTCTCCTTTTCAAAAGTCATTTTTAATAACTGTTATGGGAAAATACAACCCTAACCAAACTCCCGCCACGCCTGAAATATCCGCGCCGCCGCAGTGACGAGACACACTGCCGAAAAGCCCCAAGCCAACGCCGGAAACCAGTGCAGCGCAAGGGAGGCCAGAATGAAAACCGTGGTTGTTTCGCTGGCTTCGGCCAACCCTGTCGTGAAGAACAGAGACTTCGGACCGCGCACTTCTGTTTGGAGTCCGCGCTTTTCGGCCATAATGGCATAGGCGAGGAAGCTTGCGCCGTTGACGTAGAACGAGAACAGAAGCGCTGCGGCAGGCAGCGCATTCTGGGCAGGATCGGCGAATGCAAAGCCGAGCGGGATGGCGCCATAGAAGACAAAATCCAGCACAATGTCGAGATAGCCGCCGAGATCGGTCTTGCCCAGGATCTTGGCTATTCCTCCGTCAAGGCCGTCACACAGGCGGCTTATGATGATAAGAAAAATGGCAATCCAGAAGTGCTGATAGGCAATCGACAGTCCCGCGGCGAGGCCCAGCGCGCAGCCGGTGAGCGTGACGGCGTTGGCGGTGACGCCCGCGTCTGCCAGCCTGCGGCTGATGGCGTTGAGCTGCGGGTCAATTTGTCGTCGGATGACGCCGTCAAACATCGGGGCGGGCGCTCATGGGAAAACTTTCACTGCGGTTGGCGCTCTTCTCTACTGCAGCGCTCCGCGCGAAAGCAATGAACATACCCGTGATAGACTTTCCGGACGTGGACTGGACAAGGATGCGAACAAGGTTTAGGAATAATTTCAGGTAGAATTTTAGTGCCTGGCGACTACCGGCTTGAAGGAGAGCGACGTGCTCAGCCATGAAAGTGTATGGAGCGCGATAGACGCGCTTGCGGCAAAGCGCGGAGTTTCCGCCTCCGCCTTGGCAAAAAGCGCAGGCCTCGATCCCACGACATTCAACAAGTCAAAACGCCTCGGACAGGACGGGCGGCCGCGCTGGCCGTCAACGGAGTCGCTTGCCAAGATCATTGCGGCAACCGGCTCGACGCTGAGCGATTTCATGTCAATGCTTGACCGCCTGCCCGCAGCGCCCGAAATCAAATCCATGCGTGGCAGCAAAGCTCAAATCATGGGCTTTGCGCAGGCGGGGGCTGGCGGATATTTCGATGACGCGGGCTTTCCTGTGGGAGAGGGATGGGAGGAGGTCGATTATCCGGGTGCGGCGGGAAGCGCTTACGGGTTGAAAGTGGCGGGCGATTCCATGCTGCCGCTCTACCGTGACGGAGATACAATCATTGTTTCGCCCATGGCTCCGGTCCGCAAGGGTGACCGCGTCGTTGCAAAAACCAAGACAGGCGAAGTGATGGCAAAGATCCTGCATCGGCAGACCGGCGAAAAGGTCATTCTGTCCTCACTCAATCCCGAGCATAGCGACCGCGAATTTCGCCGCGCCGAGCTTGACTGGATAGCGCGCATCACATGGGCAAGCCAGTAAGCCGCAGTGCGCGCATAATCGTTTGGGCGCTTCTCTTCACTGCGGGGATTGGCATTCCGGCAGTGCTGTTTTTGTCGACAGACGAGGTCCCGCCGCCGGATAAGGGCGGGTCTGCGGAGACTGCCGCAAATAAGTCCATAGCGCCGGTCCAGCTTGGAACTGAAGAGGCGGGGCGAGAGGCGGGTGCGGCCGCGCTGGCGCGTGAACCTGCCCGCGAACCGCTGAGCGTGCTTGCCACCCCCGCCCCGCCGGCGCCGCCACCTGATCCGGACACATTACCCAAGCGCTGGCGACTCATTCACCAGCCCATAGCAACCGCCGCGGGCATTCTCGACATTGACGGCGTCACGATAGTCCTGCCCGGACTTGACACAGTGCCGACCAATGAAAGCTGCACGGATGCGGGCGGCGTTTCGTGGCCTTGCGGCATGGGCGCGCGCACGGCCTTTCGCGCCTATCTGAGGGGGCGCGCCCTGAACTGCAAGCTGCCCGACCAGCGCCCGGATGACGCCATTCTCGGCGAATGTCTGCTGCAGGGCGACGACCCGGCTGCATGGCTTGTCAGGAACGGCTGGGCGCGCGCCAAGGCGGGCGGACCTTACGCGTCGCTTGGTTCTGAAGCGCAGGCGGCAGGGCGGGGCATTTTTGGTTCAAGGCCGAGATAGGGCTATTGTGCACCGGCTGAATCAGTCGGGAAATGTTCGGTCTTGTTCCAGTGGTGCGGCTTGCGGATCAGCTCCCAGAGCGCACCCCAAGCCGCGATTGACAAGAGCGTCCAGTAAATCGGCAGCCGCAGAACCAGGAACGTGCCTGGACGGACACGCCGCGCCCGCTCGACTTTCGTTCCAAGCGCCGAAAAGACCATATGCCCCAAAATCACATTGCAAAGGTCGATCACAAACAACAACATCGCCAGCGAGGACATTGCGTGAACTGAACTGGTCATAGTCAGATATGCCCCCCGGACCACAACGAGCAGCATTGACGGGTAAACCAAAGCAGACAGAAACATTCCCATGGTCAAGAGCTGGAAGCGGAGAAAATCGCGCATACCAAATTCGCGAAGTAGATCACCCGGTCTTCGCATGTGAACGAGCCATGTCTGCAGCCAACCTTTGAACCATCTGATGCGCTGCGGGAGCCACTCACCGAAGCGAACGGGCGCATCTTCAAGCGTTGGCTTGGACAGCATGCCGCAGGAGTAGCCGAGACGGGACAACCGGGTACCCAGATCCGCGTCTTCGGTCACGTTGAAAGGGTCCCACCCTCCAGCGTCCTGGAGCACGGAACGGCGGAAATGATTTGACGTTCCGCCGAGCGGGATGAATTTTCCTGTTGCGGTGAGGTATGGCAGCAGACCGCCGAACAACGCAGCGTACTCAAAGGAGAACATTCTGGCCAGAAATCCTTGTGCCTGATTTGTCACCACCAAAGGCGCCTGAAGGCAGGCGGTGGTCATCGGCTCACGCTGAAATCTTGCATATGCTTCGATCAACTGATCGGGATGTGGCCGGTCTTCGGCGTCGTAGATGACCACGAACTCGCCGCGCGCGGCCTGAAGGGCAAAGGACAGGGCGCGTGGTTTTGTCTGAGGGCCCTGCTGCGGAGCCACGACGACTTGAATTCGATCAGGATCCACAGTGCGTCTCAATACATCTATCGTCGGCTCGTCAGAAGCCTCACACACAATCATGATTTCGAGACGCGAAGCAGGCCAGTTCAGCGCCATCAGATGAGAAACCAATTGCGGGACAACACTGGTCTCGCGATAAACCGCCGCAAGCACGGTGTAGATGGGATAGGGTCCCTCCGGCTCTTCCAGTGTCTGTGGCAACTCAATCGACGAAAATCTGCTGGCGGCTCGAATTCGCATGAGAACGCAAGCCGCAAAAATCACACTGGCGAGCATATGGCACAACAGCAGGCTGATCGACGGATTGAACCAAGCGAGTACTGGCACGAGCGTTACCAGAACACCGGCGGCAAGGCCTTGCTTTCCCGTTGCGACTTGTGAGGCAGAGAACGCCGGCGCCGCATTGCGCAACTGAAAAACCGCCTGCCGCAGACTGTCTTCGGTGAACCGCTCAATCAATGCCTGGTGCAGCACAGACGGCGCCGCCAGACATATCGTTTTGCGAAGCCCGGGTGACCGGCGCAAAGATCTGACCAATGCAACAAGCTGATGATCGTCAGGAGCGGACAGAAGAAAACTTTGCCCACCGGGCGCAAGAGCCTTGATGACGGCAGCTTTTCGCAGAGACGAAAGTGAATGTCCCGGAAGCACTATCAGCGACATCGGATCAACAGTGCCGGCAAATCCAACTCCAAGGTCCGCAGCGAGTTCCTGATAGTACAGCACTTCGTCCATGAGACCGCAGACGACGAGCTCCCGGGACAATGTCGATCCGTTCCGGTGTGCCTGACGGCGACAATTCTCGATGTTGGCGGCGGACACTCCCAGCCGCAGCAGACGTGAAACAGTGCTGGTCCAGTCAAGCGCGTCGTGGCGCCGATCATGCATATTCGGACCAAGGATGAGCGTAGCTGGTTCAGGATTGCAGTTCGTATGATCAAACGCAGCGTCGTTTTGCAGCGACACTGCATCACGGTCGAACGCGTTCATCCTTCACATGCCCCACTCAAAACGCCACAACGCACCGCACGCGGGAAACGACCCACGGCTTTCAAGCTCTTCACATTTATATTAGGAAGAAAGTTAGTCTTACGGGTTTTAGTGGGTTAGAGCATGGATTTAAGGTTGCAGAAATTGCCAATATTTACCCGTAAAATTTTACCTATAGCGCTCATTGTTTCGACAGCAGTTCTCACCTCCGCACTCGCGTTTGGTCAAACTGCACAACCCGAAACCACATTGCCACGCACGATTGACGCAACGGACCGGCTGCAGCGGGGCGATTTGAGCGACTTCACACGTCTGCGTTTTTTGACGACTTTGGACTTCCCCCCCTACAATTATTTGAGCGCCGATGGCCGTTTGACCGGATTCAACATTGACTTGACCCGTGCCATCTGCCGGGAACTTTCTGTTGAAAATCTTTGCCAAATCCAAGCCTTGCCGTGGGAAGACCTCGACAAGAGCCTCGTTGCCGGGAATGGCGAAGCAGTCATTGCCGGCAGGGTTGCCGATGAGCGCGCGCGCGCTGAACTTGCGTTCTCAAGACCCTATCTGCGGACGGCGGCGCGGTTCATAGGCAAGAAGACTGAAACGCTCGATCTTTCTTCTTCAGGGACGCAGAGAACAGTCATTGGCGTGGCGGGCGGAACGGCGCACGAGCAGATGCTTCGCTCGTATTTTCCCAAGGCGCAGATCATCGCCGTGGCCGGAGACGAAGCTGCGGCGCAGCTCTTGCTGAGCGGAATGGCCGACGCAGTGTTTGGAGATGCATCGACACTGTCCTTTTGGCTGGCAAGCGCAAATTCCAAGGATTGCTGTGCCTTTGCAAGCGGGCCGTTTTTCTCGGATGAATTTCTCGGTACTGGAATGCGGATTGCGGTGAAGGCGGAAGATACTGCGCTTGAGCAAAGCATTAATTTTGCACTCAAGAATCTTCAGGACAAGGGCCTCTTGGACGAGCTCTATCTGAAGTATTTTCCGCTTGGGATTTACTGATTGTGACATCCTTGGCGCCGATAGAGATATTGGTCGATGCTGACGCTTGCCCGGTCAAATCCGAAATCTACCGGGTGGCTGAGCGGCACGGAGTTTTCGTCAGACTTGTCGCCAACTCGCACATGGCAGTGCCACGCGATTCCAACGTTACGTTGACTGTTGTCGGCAAGGGTTTCGACGAGGCGGACGACTGGATCGCTGTTCATACAGGCGAAACGTCCATCGTGATCACCGCCGACATTCCGCTCGCCAGCCGCTGTGTCGCAAAGGGCGCGCAGGTGCTTTCCCCGGATGGCAAACTTCATACGGCAAGTTCGATCGGCAATGTTCTGGCGACGCGAAACCTCATGCAGGATCTGCGGGAGGCGGGGACAATCACCGGCGGGCCAAAGCCGTTTTCACCGAAGGCGCGCTCGGCTTTCCTGTCGGCTCTTGATCTGGCCATTGTCCGCTTGAAGCGGCGGGGTTTCAGCGCCTGAAGGGCAGCAGGAGACTCCAGAGCAGGTGCGACGGCGTTTCGCCCCGCCATTCCTTGAGGCCGATTTCAAGCCCCAGTTGACCAGCGCGGGGAGCCTTCACGTAAGTGCCAAACAAACGGTCCCAGAAGGCGAAGTTGAAGCCGTAATTGCTGTTCGTTTCAGATGTTTCCGAGGAATGGTGAATACGGTGCATATCAGGCGTCACGATGATCACACGCAATATCCGGTCGGCTGACATCGGGAGCTTGAGGTTCGCGTGATTGAACATGGACGATCCATTCAACACGATCTCAAATATCAGGACCGCAACGGGCGGAGCCCCAAGGGCGATGATCACCGCCGCTTTCCAGAGCATCGACAGCACGATTTCGATCGGATGAAAGCGCAGCGCCGTGGTGATGTCAAAGCCTGTATCGGCATGGTGCATGCGGTGGATACGCCAGAACAACGGAATTTTGTGGCTCATCACATGTTCGAACCAGATGGCAAGATCGAGAAGCATGAACGCGAGGAAGCCCGCGGCCATGGGATGCAGGCCAAGCCATGGCAAAAGTCCGTAGCCGTTTTCGCCCGCCCATATCGCCGAACCCACCGCAGCCAGCGGAAAGATCACGCGGAGCGCCGCGGAAGATGCGATCAGGATCGCGATATTGGTCAGCCAGCGCCGCGCCTTGAGCGCACCCGTGAGCTCCGCGCGCTCGAGGCGCGGTGACCAAAGCTCAAACAGAGCCAAGGCCGAGAAGATCAAACCGAATGCCGCAAGCCGAACAGCAGGTTCGGAAAATCCGAAAAAATCCATTGGCTCAACGATCTAAATCAGCCGGTAGCGCATGCGCGCGGAGTGCTCAATCGCGGCCATGCCCAGCTTGTCGATGTTGAGCGTATCGCCCAAGAGTTCGAGAAACTGCAGCTCCTCCTGACCCGCGCTGCTATCGACTGCCGCAACTTCGACAGCCAGCGCATAGGCCGTCTCATGCAGGCGCTCGGGCAGCTCGCTCTTGGCGATCCTCAGTATCTCGTCAATGCCATTCCCGTCGCCAAGAAGTTTAACTGTGCGGCTGGAGATGGCGTCGAGTGTGTCAATGTTGAAGCCCTCGAACACTGGCAGCGTGGCGCAGAAATTTCGGATCATCGAAAGTTCAATGTCTTTAAGTTTGGAGTCCGCCGCCGACGACGTCACCATTATGTGGATCAAGGCTTCCTGGGCGGTCTTGTTTGACATGCTCTTTTTTCCTGCTTGGTAAGAGTGCTGAGACCTACGGAGCTCTTGCACGGCGCGCAAGGCGAAAAACGCCGCATCGCGGTTGACGCCCCGCACCACCCCACATAGGGTCCGCGCGCCCTTCCCGCAGAGCTAATTTACTCAAGGAACCTCCCAAGTGCCCGCCATGCCCAAGCTTGAACTCACGCCCGAACTCATCGCGGCGGCGGCGGAAGCGAAAGCCTGGCCGTTCGAGCAGGCGCAAAAGCTGGTGAAGCGCTATGAGAAGACCGGGTTCCCGGAGACGGTGCTGTTTGAGACCGGCTATGGACCGTCCGGCCTGCCGCATATCGGCACGTTTGGCGAAGTGGCGCGCACCTCGATGGTGCGGCACGCGTTTCATGTTCTGACGCAGAACAGCGTCGAGACCAAGCTACTGTGCTTTTCCGATGATCTCGACGGGATGCGCAAGATTCCGGACAATGTGCCGGACCGGTCGTTTCTGGAGCCGCATTTGCACAAGCCGCTGACGGTGGTGCCGGACCCGTTCGGCGGGGAGTACGAGAGCTTCGGGCATCACAACAATGCGATGCTGCGGCGGTTTCTCGACACGTTCGGCTTCGACTATGAATTTGCGAGCGCGACGGACTATTACCGCTCGGGCAAATTCGATGAGATCCTGCTGCGGGTCGCGGAGCGGTTCGACGCGGTAATGGGCGTGATGCTGCCGACTTTGGGCGACGAGCGGCGCGCGACTTACAGCCCGTTCCTGCCGATCTCGCCGATGACCGGCCGCGTGCTCTATGTGCCGATGAAGGCATGTGGACGCCAAGGCGGGAACGATCACTTTCGCCGACGAGGATGGTCGCGAGGTGACGCTGCCGGTGACGGGCGGCAAGGTGAAGCTGCAATGGAAGCCGGACTTTGGCGCCAGGTGGGCGGCGCTCGGCGTTGATTTCGAAATGTTCGGCAAGGACCATGGGCCGAACATGCCGGTCTATGACAAGATATGCTCGGTGCTCGGCGGGCGGCCGCCGGAGCATTATGTCTATGAGCTGTTCCTCGACGAGAACGGCCAGAAGATTTCCAAGTCGAAGGGCAATGGCATCACCATCGACCAATGGCTCGACCTATGCGCCGACCGAGAGCCTCGGCCTCTACATGTACCAGAAGCCGACGACGGCGAAGAAGCTGTATTTCGACGTCATCCCGCGCGCGGTCGATGAATATTTCACCTTCCTCGCCGCCTACAACAGGCAGGACTGGAAGGAGCGGCTTGGCAATCCCGTCTGGCACATGTTCTACGGCTCGCCGCCAAGCGAAGACATGCCGGTGCCGTTCTCGCTGCTGCTCAATCTGGTCAGCGCCTCCAACGCGCATGACAAAAATGTGCTCTGGGGTTTCATTTCGCGGTACGCGCCAGGCGTGACGGCCAAGACGCATCCGAAGCTTGATGAGCTGACAGGTTATGCGATCCGCTATTTCGATGATTTCGTGAAGCCGACGAAAGTGTTCCGCGCGCCGGACGATGTGGAACGTGAGGCACTTGCGCGCTTTGGACGAAAAGCTCGCCGACGCTGCCGCAGGGCGCGGATGGCGACGCCATCCAGAACGCCATCCTCAACGTTGCCCGCGCCATTGCGCGTTATCAGGATCATGACAAGAAGAGCCCTGAAGGCGGGCCCGGAGTGTCGGTGGCGTTTTTCTCGATGCTGTATCAGGTGCTGATCGGGCAGGAGAAGGGGCCGACGCTTTGGCAGCTTCGCCGCGCTGTATGGCATCAGTGAGACGCGGGGGCTGATTGGCAAGGCGTTGGCGGGGGAACTCGCGACGGGCTGAGCCCGGATGGCGAAGCAAGCGGGGTTATAAGAATGATCGTGCGCAGCGCCTTGCCAAAAGATGCCCCCGGCATGGCCGGGCTCCTCAATCAGATCATCGCCATCGGCGGCACGACGGCGCATGAACAGCCCACTGACGCGGCGAAGACCCGCCAGCAGGCCATCGACGGACCTGATGTGCTTTCAGCCGTTGTCGCCGAGGAGGACGGACGCATCATCGGCTGGCAATCGGTGGAGCAGTGGGAGGGTGAGGCGCACATCGGCACGTACGTCCGGCCTGGCCTTCAGGCCAAGGGGATTGGTACCGCGTTGTTCGCGCTGACCTTGACGGCGCTCAAGGCGCAGAGTCTGGGCTATGTCATGGCCTCCATTCGTGCCGACAACCTGCCGGGTCTGGCTTACTACGCGCGCATCGGCTTTCGCGACATTCGCCATGAGCCGGACTTCGCGCTGGAGGACGGGCGCAAGGTTGGCCGCGTGCACCGGCGGATTGATCTGATGGATTGAGTTTTCAAATGGCTGCCAATCCGGCGCGGATTGCGCCGGAAATCAAGCCGCCTCGCGCTTCGTCGCCGCCCTGTCGAGCGCTTCCTCGCTCCATTGATTGAGGCTCTTGCCGGCGAGTTCGGCGGCAAGAGCGGCTTTTGAATGGACCAATGGGTCGATGCGCAGCATCAAGTTTCCGGAATAAGGCTTTTGCGGCGACTTGCCAATTTTGGCGCACATCTCGATGTAGTCATCGACCGCTTCCTGGAAGGCAGCTTTCAAATCAGCAACATTGTCGGCGTGAAAACCAACACCGTCCCGGATGCCCGCAAGCTTTCCGAAAAAAATTCCATCTTCATCGTCATATTCAATCAAAGCGGAATATCCGCCATAGCTCATTGTATTCATGGCACTATGCCTATCCTTGTCAGAAAACCGCGGGCCGCCCGCACCTGATACCGCTTTGCTTCCTTTGCCGGATGAGGGCGGTGAAACGTTTCCGCCTCTGGGCCAAGCGCAAACCTTACTCGCGATCCGCGGCCTTCAATCACTTCGCAGCCAATTGAAACAATCAGGTTTTCAATTGCCGCCCATTCCAGCGTAGCTGAAACAGGATCGGCAAAAACAGCGGCCAGCACCTTCTTTTGCTTGCTGTTCATAAATGCAAAATATCACAATTCCGAGAAAGTGCAATCATTATCTGATTGCAAAAATCAACGCTTCCCCTTCCCCGCCCCCTCAATAATCTTCCCGTCCGCCGCACCAATCGCCTTCATATCCCGCTCGTCATAATTGACCGACAACAGGATGTGCCGCAGCACCTCGATGCGCGCCCGGCCCTTGTCGTTGGACTTCACACTTGTCCAAGGCCCCGCCTTGGTGTCGGTGCGCTCGAACATGATGTCGCGCGCCTTTGTGTAGGCGTCCCATTTATCGATGCCCGCCACGTCCATCGGCGAGAATTTCCAATGGCGCAGCGGCGAATGGCGGCGGTCGTGGAAGCGCTTGAGCTGGGTCTCGCGGCCAATGTCGAGCCAGAACTTGAACAAATGAATGCCGTCGCTGACCAGCATTTTCTCAAAGTTCGGCGCTTCCTGCAAAAATTCCTCGTGCTGCTCCGGCGTGCAGAAGCCCATAACCGGCTCGACCCCGGCGCGATTGTACCAAGACCGGTCAAAGGTCACGAACTCGCCGGAGGTGGGCAAGTGCGCGGCATAGCGCTGGAAATACCATTGTCCGCGTTCCGTATCGCTTGGCTTGGCGAGCGCAACATTGCGGGCCGTGCGCGGATTGAGGTAAGCCCGCACCGCATTAATCGTGCCGCCTTTTCCGGCAGCATCGCGGCCCTCAAAGATCACGACGATCCGCGCTTTGGAGCTTGCCTGCCATTCTTGCAGTTTGACGAGTTCAATCTGCAGCGCTTCGAGTTTCGCAAGGGCCTCATCGCTTTCGAGCTTTTTGGCATAGGGATAGCCGCCAGAACTGAGCTTGGCATCGTCGATCCATTTGGGCAGTTTGGGATCTTCAATGTCAAAGACACGCTTCTTGCCATCAATTGTTAGTTCGACGCCTTTGCTCTTTGCTGCTGACGCGTCCGGCGCGGCAGCGGATTTTTGTTGCGGGCCGGCGGGAGGCGCGGCCTTTGCTGTTATGGTCTTGTCGCCTGCTTTACCCTTGGCCATTTGTCGCCGTTCCAGTTTTCACTTGCCAACACGTTAGAATTCAGATTGCCGTTCGTCTATAGAGTGATCCTGTTGGTTGATGCGAATGGATTTTGGACTGGCCGGATTCATACTCTTGCTCATCGCCTTTGGCGCAGGGGCGCTCATCACACGACTCTTTGGTCAGGCAAATCGGACCGAGCTCGCCTCAGTCATTCCAAAACCAACTGAGAGCGACACTTTTGCTGACGATGTGCTCGAAGCCGCGCCGGTGCCGGTTATTGTGATAGATGCGCGCGGCGTCATCTTTGGTGCAAACCCTGCCGCCGAGAAAGCGTTTGGGTCACTTGCCAGAGGCACGCTCCTCTTTCTGAAATTCAGGTCTCCGGAATTCCGGTCGGCGATCGGCCGCGCTTTGGAGAAAGCAGGCAAAACGAGTTTTGACCTAGTTGAACGCGCGCCAACCGAACAGTGGCTTCGAGTGGATGTCGCGCCGCTGCCCAAAGTGGACGACCGCGGACAGTTTTTCGCAGTGTTTCTGCGTGACCGCAGCGAGCAGCACAGGCTGGACCAGATGCGGTCGGACTTTGTCGCTAATGCCAGCCATGAATTGCGCACGCCGCTTGCATCCATGACCGGCTTTATAGAAACGCTGAAAGGCCCGGCGCGCAATGACGCCGTAGCGCGCGACAAGTTTCTCGATATCATGCAGCAGCAAGGCGAGCGGATGGCGCGGCTGATAGATGATCTGTTGTCGCTGTCGCGGCTTGAGATGCGTCCCGTTGTCTCGCTCGACAAGAGGGTCGATCTGCGCGCGGTCAGCGATGACGTGATTGATGCGCTGAGACCCCTCGCCTCGGACCTAGGCGTTGCCATCGAAAAGTCTTACCTGAGGGAGGAGAGCTATCCCATCGCGGGCGTGCGGGATGAACTCATTCAGGTCGCGGAAAATCTCATCGAGAACGCCTGCAAATACGGCCAAACGGGAGGGCGGGTCGTTGTGTCTCTCCGCAACGAGGCCGGTGAGACGCGCTTTTCGGTCCGCGATTTTGGACCGGGAATTGCCGAGGAGCACATACCGAGACTGACCGAGCGGTTTTACCGCGTCGATGCTGGCGCATCGCGGGCGCAGAAGGGGACGGGCCTCGGCCTTGCTATTGTAAAACACATACTCACGCGCCACCGGGCGAGCCTCAAGATAATCTCAAGCCAAGGTGATGGCGCTGAGTTTGTTGTTAACTTTCCAACGCCCGGGCCTGTGAGCATATCGGCATTTGATCGATAAGTTAAATTATATCAGATAGTTAAACTGTCATAAAACTGTTGGCATTTTGTCATAAAAGTTAACGGAGCAATCAATAGAACTGGTTACAGGCTAGCCCGCCGGGCGGTCATTTGGTTCACATCTCTCGGGAGATATATGATGTCACTTCACAAAACTGCATTTGCGGCGCTGCTTGCCGCTACGGCTTTCGCGACAGCTGCCCACGCCGCGCGCGACCAGATCCGCATCGTTGGATCATCGACTGTTTATCCATTCACGACCACTGTCGCCGAAAATTTCGGCAAGGCTTCTGGCATGAAGACGCCTGTCGTTGAATTGACCGGCACTGGCGGCGGCCTTAAACTGTTCTGCGCCGGCGTCGGCGAAGGGCACCCTGATTTCGCAAACGCCTCGCGCCAGATCAAGAAAAGCGAGTTCGAGGATTGCGTCAAGAATGGCGTCACCGACGTTGTTGAGATCAAGATCGGTTTTGACGGCCTTTCGCTCGCCCATGCCAAGGGCGGCACTAAGTTTGCCTTGACCAAACAGCAGGTATTCCAGGCTCTGGCCAAGGAAGTGCCCGGTCCAGACGGAAAGCTCATTCCAAACCCGAACAAGAATTGGTCAGACATTGATCCTTCGCTGCCAGCCAAGAAGATTGAAGTGCTCGGTCCGCCGCCAACATCCGGCACTCGCGACTCTTTTGCCGAACTCGTGCTTGAGCCGGGCGCGGCAAAATTCGAGACTCTAGCCGCTCTGAAGAAGGATGACGCCAAGGCGTTTGAAGGTGTCTGGAAGAGCATCCGCGAAGACGGCGCGTATGTCGAAGCTGGCGAAAACGACAATCTCATCGTCCAGAAGATCGAAGCGAATAAAGACGCGCTCGGCATTTTCGGGTTTTCATTCCTTGAGGAGAATGCCAATCTGATCGAAGGCATCGAGGTCGACGGCGTCCTGCCGACTTACGACACGATTTCTTCAGGCGACTATAAGGTGGCGCGTCCGTTGTTCGTATATGCCAAGAAGCAGCATGTTGGCGTTGTTCCGGGCATGGCCGAGTTCGTCGCCGAATTCGTTTCCGACAAGGCGATTGGCGAGGAAGGTTACCTCTCCGACAAGGGTTTGATCCCTCTGCCGGCAGATGCCGCAAAGTCCACGATGGCAGCTGCAACCGGCATGGAAGTGCTGAAGGCTGACGGCTTGAAATAAGCTCTTGGTTTTCGTGGGGCGGCCGCGGATGTACCGGCCGTCCCATCCTCTGTTTACTGAAAGCGCGCAGTCCTGCGCGCAGCATGTCCAGGGGAAATCGCGTGTCGATACTCGTCTTTACGCTAGCGTCTGGTGTTTGTGGTTGGAGGCTCCTTCGCGCTTGGGACGAAGCCGCGCTGCCGTCCATGCAGGCCGGGAAGCAGTAGTCTTCACTCGCTCCCATCCTATCATGGACTTCTGCTTGCCATGGTAGGCCTGTTGACAGTCCGTTGGCTGTGGTCGCGCTTGGTCATCGCTATTTCGCCTCATGCATATTCGCATGGATCGCCCTAGCCGCAGGGGCCGCTTCGGTGATGGTGTTCTAGTCAGGATTTCGCCGGATTTCGGGCGCGCAACACGTTCGAGCGCGTAGTGCTCTGGGTTCTTGCGGCATGCGCGGCATTTGCAGTTCTTGTGACTATCGGCATCGTGTTTTCAGTGGTCTTGAATCGATCCTGTTTTTCCGCGAGATTTCGCCCATTGCGTTTTTAACCGGCACGCATTGGGCGCCGACTGCCACGCCCGGCTCTTTCGGATTCATTCCGCTGCTCGTTGGAACATTGCTGATAACGGTGATCGCGCTTTGCATCGCCGGACCGCTGGGGCTTTTCGCCGCAATCTACATGGCGGAGTATGCCACGCCAAAAATTCGCGCTTACGCCAAACCCGTCTTGGAAATACTCGCTGGCATTCCAACTGTTGTGCTTGGATTTTTCGCGGCGCTGACGGTCGCGCCCTTGATACGTGGGTGGGGCGAAAGCATCGGCCTATCGGTTTCCTCAGAGTCGGCGCTGGCGGCTGGCGTTGTCATGGGCATGATGATCATCCCGCTTATATCCTCACTGTCGGATGATGTGATCAACGCGGTGCCGCAGTCTCTGCGGGATGGCTCTTATGCCATGGGCGCTACCAAGTCGGAGACGATCAAGCGAGTTGTATTGCCAGCTGCGCTGCCCGGCATTGTGTCCGCGTTTATTCTCGCGATTTCGCGCGCCATTGGCGAGACGATGATCGTCGTCATGGCGGCTGGGCTAGCGGCAAACCTGACGGTCAATCCGCTTTCGGCCGTGACTACGATAACGGTGCAGATCGCCACGCTTCTGGTCGGCGATCAGGAATTCGATTCTGCCAAAACCCTCTCTGCCTTTGCCCTTGGTCTTGTACTCTTCATCTTCACCCTGATCCTGAATTACATCGCACTTCGTGTTGTGCAGAAATATCGTGAGCAATATGACTGACACCACTATTCAACGCCAAACTGTGAAGGGCAGCGCAGAACTGGTCGCCAAACGCTATTCGCACCGAGCGCAGGTTCCGCTCCTACGGGCTGGCGGCACTGCTGGTCACCGCCCTTTTCCTGATTTTCCTTGTTATCGACATTGTCGGCAAGGGCTTCCAGCCTTCACGGAGCACACTGCAACAATCGATGTGCTCGTCGAGCCCTGCCCAGGTTGATGCCAGCAATATTGCGGCGGCGGACTTTCAAACGTTGATGCGCGACGGGCTTCGCGAGAATTTTCCGGCTGTCACCGACCGCGCCGGACGGCAAGAACTAAGAGGCCTGCTGTCCCAAGGCGCAGGCGAATGGCTACGCAATGCCGTGATTGCCGACCCGAAATTGATCGGCACAAAAGTGAATGTCCCTGCCCTGCTGTCCGGCGACGCCGACCTGTATTTAAGGGGTTCCAAACGAAAGCATCCATCAAGCCCGGCGAGGGAGACCTCTCATCGCACCCTCAGGCGAGGGCTACGCCCTTACCAGCAAAAGTGCGCTGGCGGCAGGCGAAATCGTCCGCGCCAATGGCGGCGCGTTTAGAATTGCCTCCGTTGAAGGCGGTGTCGCACAGGCCGAGGCGATTGAGAAACCTTCTGCTGAAGGCATTGCGCCCGCTGGCAAATGGAGCACAATGACCCTGTCGAACAAAGAATCCGACCGCCGCTCAAGTGATCGCGAAATAGTCTGGATGGAATCAGCTGAAAGAGCAAGGCGCGGTGTCGCGCGGCTTTTCCTGGCGCTTCTTTACGTCAGGCGATTCCGCGCGCACCGGAACTCGCCGGCATAAGGGGGGCGCTGATTGGCTCGCTGCTGGTCCTCGCGGTTACGCTGTCAATCTGTCTGCCGGTCGGCGTTGCGGCGGCGCTTTATCTTGAGGAATTTGCGCCGAAAAACAGGCTTACAGACATTATCGAAGTAAACATCAACAACCTCGCCGCAGTCCCATCCATCATTTTCGGTCTGCTCGGCCTTGCCGTGTTCCTGAATTTCTTCGGAATGCCACGTTCAGCACCGCTCGTCGGCGGATTGGTGCTGGCGCTTCTCGTCTTGCCAACCATCATCATCGCCTCGCGCGCGGCATTCCGTTCGGTGCCGCCGTCGATAAAGGAAGCTGCGCTTGGCGTCGGCGCTTCGCATCAGCAAGCGGTGTTCCACCACGTCTTGCCGCTCGCTATCCCTGGCATACTCACCGGCGCGATTTTGGGGATTGCGCGGGCGTTTGGTGAATCTGCGCCCTTGCTGATGATCGGCATGATCGCCTTTATTGTCGATGTTCCGGCGAGTTTCACCGAGGCAGCAACGGTTATGCCGGTGCAGATATTTCTCTGGTCGGATCTTCCGGAGATCGGATTTCAATCCCGCACGGCAGCTGCAATTATGGTTTTGCTCGTTGTGCTATTTTGTTTGAACGCTGACCGCGATTTACCTGCGCAAGCGCTTCGAACGCCGCTGGTAAGTGTACACAAGGACGCTTTGAGATGGACGCGATGACCAAGAAGAGCAAAGCTGCCATTATGGCAAAAAGTGCAAACCCAAGCCAGTGGAAGTCAAGGCCGCTGATCCCGCCGCCAAAATGAAAATCAAGGCGCGCAATGTTGATGTGTATTATGGCGAAAAGCAAGCCATCAAGGACCTTTCCATAGATATCCCTGCGCGCAGCGTTTCGGCGTTTATCGGACCTTCGGGCTGCGGCAAGTCAACGTTCCTGCGTGCCATCAACCGGATGAATGACACGATTGCCGACCTGCCGGGTGACGGGCAAGATCGAAATTGATGGTCGAGAATATCTATGATCCAGGCACTGGATGTGGTGCAACTGCGCGCCAATGTCGGCATGGTGTTTCAAAAGCCCAATCCTTTTCCAAAATCGATATTCGAGAACGTCGCATATGGCCCGCGCATCCATGGCCTTACCAAGACAAAGCGGAGCTTGAGGAGGCGGTTGTCGCCAGCTCTGAAAAAGGCCGGGCTTTTTGAAGAAGTGAAGGACCGGCTCGAGCATTCCGGCACCAGCCTCTCCGGCGGTCAGCAGCAGCGGCTTTGCATTGCGCGCGCCATTGCCGTGAACCCGGAAATCATTCTGATGGATGAGCCATGTTCGGCGCTTGACCCGATCGCAACCGCCAAGATCGAGGAGCTGATCGATGAACTGCGGGAAAACTTCACCATCGTCATTGTGACCCACTCCATGCAGCAGGCGGCGCGCGTGTCGCAGCGCACGGCGATGTTCCATCTTGGTGTGCTCGTGGAAGAGGGGCCGACGGAGATGATGTTCTCCAATCCAACGCAGAAACGCACACAAGACTATATCACCGGCCGCTTTGGCTGACATAGACAGACACGCTGAAGGAACCACTCATGCTGTCCCAACACACCGTCCGATCCTATGATGAAGAACTGAAATTCCTCGCCCAGAAGATCGCCGAGATGGGCGGCCACGCCGAGCGCATGGTTGATCAGTCCGTCAAGGCGCTGGTGCGGGGGGATACCGAGCTTGCCAGGCAAGTGATCGCCGATGATCAGTTTCTGGATGACACCCAGCGCGAACTTGATGAGCGCGCAATCGCGACGATTGCAAAGCGGCAACCCATGGCGAGCGATTTGCGCGAGATCATTGGCGCGATCCGCATATCAGGCGATCTTGAGCGGGTCGGCGATATGGGTAAGAACATAGCCAAGCGCAATGTCGCGGTCTCCGAGACCAAACACCCGCTGAAAATATTCCGCGGCCTTGAAAGCCTCGCTGGCCTTGCGCTCAGGCAGTTGTCCGATGTCCTGGACGCCTATGCGTCGCGCTCGGTTGAAGCGCTTGACGTTTTGCGCAACCGCGATGACGAGATTGACGCCATGTACACATCGCTCTTCCGCGAACTCCTCACCTATATGATGGAAGACCCGCGCAATATTTCCTCCTGCACGCATCTTCTGTTCTGCGCCAAAAATGTCGAGCGCATTGGTGATCACGCGACCAATATTGCAGAGACCGTCTATTACATCGTCACCGGTCGCCATATGGCGGCAGACCGGCCAAAGGAAGACGGAAGCCATCGCGTGATTCTTGAAGCATCCAGATAGGCGTTTTGCATGGCCATCGCCCCCCGCATTGCTGTTGTTGAAGATGAAGAGGCGCTCGGCATTCTGCTCCGCTACAATCTTGAGGCCGAAGGCTACAGTGTTGATGTCATGCCGCGCGGCGATGACGCCGAAATGGGACTGCGCGAGCAGGTGCCGGACCTGATTGTGTTGGACTGGATGCTGCCCGGCATTTCCGGCATTGAGCTCTGCCGCCGGTTGCGCAACCGCGCTGAAACGAGCCGCGTGCCTATCATCATGCTGACCGCGCGCGGCGAGGAGACCGAGCGCGTGCGCGGCCTTGCGACCGGTGCCGATGACTACGTGGTCAAACCGTTTTCCACGCCCGAACTGATGGCGCGGGTAAAAGCGCTTTTGCGCCGCTCCAAGCCGGAGGTAATCGCCTCAAAGCTGTCGGTCTCAGGCATAGACCTCGACCGCGAAGCGCATCGCGTGCACCGCAACGGGCGCGAGTTGAAGCTAGGGCCGACCGAATTCCGGTTGCTCGAATATCTGATGCAGGCTCCGGGCCGTGTTCTGTCGCGTTCTCAGTTACTTGATGGCGTTTGGGGCCAAGACATTTATGTCGATGACCGCACTGTAGATGTCCATGTCGGGCGCCTGCGCAAAGCGATCAACCGCGGCAAGGAACCCGACCCCGTGCGCACCGTTCGGGGTGCAGGTTACTCAATCGAGCACGTTTGACGATCAGCGCAGCCGCTTGCGCTCTCCGGCTGGCTGGTAGGCCAAGCGGGAATGGTAGCCGCAATAGGGGCTGGAGTCCGGCGCTTCAGTGCCACAGAACGAGAAGTCATCCAGCATCGGATCGCCGTTCGGCCATTTGCATGTGTTTTCCGTCAACTGCACGAGTTTGAGTTCCCGTGAAACCGGCACCACAAACAGCGGCGTAATTTCCGCCATGGGCTGCGAGCGCACGACGGAGACGTAATCCATCTTGAGCGCAGCGTTGCCGACGCTGTGGCCGTGCGACATGCGAGTTGTTGTAGCGCGAGGCGCGGACGCGCGCGGCGCGGACGCCGTTGACGCCTTCTTGACACGCGGCGCGGACGAGGTCGTCTTGCCGCGGCCCGACAATTTCAGGCGGTGCACTTTGCCAATGACAGCATTGCGAGTCACATTCCCCAACTGAGCGGCAATCTGGCTCGCGCTCAGGCCCTCGGACCACAATTTACGCAGCATTTCCACGCGTTCGTCTGTCCAGTTCATTTTAACCCCAATCCGGCTTTTTTCAGCCTGAATCCTTCTTCACCACGCGGCAATGACGCCGGATGGAGGCACAACATCTACGCTGATACCAAGGTATGCCGCACGAAATCTAGTTTCTGTGGCAGGTTTTTACCCTATTTCGCATGCACAAGACAAGAGTCATTGGCCGACGCATATGCCGGTCAGTCAAGGTTTTCCCCAACTTGCGTGATTTATCTCAACCGCCAGATTGTGGCGAAAAAGCAGAACGTCTCGCCGGTCCGCGCAAATGCCGTGGTTTATTGACATTTTTCACAATAAAAACGATATGTGCCAAGGCCGCCCGACTGAGGCGGCTTTTTTAATTGCCCCATTCGCCTGTGCAGAGGCCGCGCCATGACCAAGACAAATGCGCTTTTCGACACGTTTGCCAGGATTCCGATCCGGTTTGAGCGCGGCGAAGGTGTTTGGCTGATCGCGGAAGACGGCTCGCGCTATCTCGATTTTGCAGCCGGCATCGCGGTCAATTCGCTCGGCCACTCGCATCCGCATCTGGTCGCGGCGCTGAAGGAGCAGGCGGACAAGCTCTGGCACGTTTCGAACCTGTACGAATCCTCGCTGCAGGAGCGCCTGGCGGAGCGCCTGTGTGCGGCAAGCTTCGCCGACCGGGTGTTCTTCGGCAATTCCGGGGCCGAGGCGCTGGAATGCGCGATCAAGACGGCGCGGCGTTATCACTATGCCAATGGCGAGCCGCAGCGCGTGCGGTTTGTGACCTTTGAGGGCGCGTTTCATGGCCGCACGCTCGCAACGCTCGCCGCAGGCGGCCAGGCAAAATATCTCGAAGGCTTCGGCCCGCGCGTTGAGGGGTTTGACCAGGTTCCGTTCGGCAATGTGGCGGCGCTGAAGGCTGCGGTCACAGACGAGACGGCTGCGGTCTTGATTGAGCCGGTGCAGGGCGAAGGCGGCGTGCGCGTTGTGCCGCCTGAGGCGCTGCGCGAGATCCGATCCATCTGCGATGACGTCGGCATTCTGCTGGTGTTTGACGAGGTCCAGTGCGGCACGGGACGCACTGGCAAACTCTTCGCGCATGAGTGGGCAGCGATATCGCCGGACATTCTGGCTGTCGCCAAAGGCATTGGCGGCGGCTTTCCGGTCGGAGCATGCCTTGCCACGGAAGCTGCGGCGAAGGCTATGACTCCGGGCAGCCATGGCACGACCTATGGCGGCAATCCGCTGGCGATGGCGGTGGCGAACGCCGTGCTTGATGTTGTGCTCGCCGACGGGTTCCTCGAACATGTGTGCGATGTGTCGCTTGTGTTGAAGCAGGGCCTTGCATCCATCGCTGACCGCTATCCTGACGTCATTGCGGAGGCGCGCGGATCGGGATTGCTGATGGGCCTCAAATGCGCGGTTCAAAATACGGAACTCGTCACGGCGCTGCGCCATGAGCATCTCCTGTCGGTTGGAGCGGGCGAGAATGTCGTGCGGCTGCTGCCGCCTTTGACAGTCACGGTTGCGGAAGCGCGTGAGGCATTGTCGCGGATCGAAGCCGCTGCCGCGAGCCTGATGCCTGTCTCAGCGCGCAAGTCGGCCTGATCATCATGACTTCAAAAGGATTCCGGAACTTTACCGATTTATCAGCTGTGCCCGCGCCCGAGCTTCGCAAGATTCTCGAAGATGCGAAGACACGCAAAGCGCGGCATAGAGCGGGCGCTCATGACCGTCCGTTTGAAGGCAAGGTCATGGCGATGATCTTTGACAAGCCATCAACGCGCACGCGTATATCCTTTGATGTCGGCATGCGGCAGATGGGCGGCACGACGATTGTGATGACCGGCTCGGAAATGCAGCTTGGCCATTCGGAGTCCATCGCCGACACCGCGCGCGTCCTGTCGCGTTATGTCGATATGATCATGATCCGCACGACAACGCATGACCGCATGCTGGAGCTTGCCGAGCACGCCACCATTCCGGTGATCAATGCGCTGACAGACGACACGCATCCCTGCCAGATCATGGCTGATATCATGACCTTTGAGGAGCATCGCGGGCCCATAAAGGACCGGCGGATTGCATGGTCCGGCGACGGCAATAATGTGCTGCATTCCATGATTGAGGCCTCGGCGCGGTTTGGCTTCGAGATGTCGATTGGCCATCCGGAAGGCTCCCAACCGCAACAGCGCTATGTTGACTGGGCGTGCCTGAACGGCGGTCGGGTTCACCTCACCCAAGACCCGGTTGAGGCGGTCAAGGACGCTGATTGTGTGGTCACCGATTGCTGGGTGTCGATGGGTCAGGAACACCGTGCCCGCGGCGGCAATGTGTTCCTGCCCTACCAAGTCAATTCGCGCCTGATGGCGCATGCGAAACCCGACGCGCTGTTCATGCATTGCCTGCCCGCGCACCGGGGCGAGGAAGTGGTGGATGAGGTCATCGACGGACCGCATTCGGTCGTTTTCGACGAGGCGGAGAACCGGCTGCATGCGCAGAAGTCGATCCTTGCCTGGTGCATGAACGAGATTTGAGCGATGACTTCCCTTGCAGCTGAAACAGGCATTGCGCCTGCCGGTGACGACGCCGTTGTGCCTTTCCAGGTGGAGGGGCTCGACGCGCGTGGCCGCGCGGTGCAGCTTGGCGCCCTGCTCGACGGCATACTTGGCCGTCATGCCTACCCGCCGGAGGTGGCGCGGCTGCTTGCCGAAGCTATTGCGCTGACGGTCATTCTCGGCACATCGCTGAAGTTCGACGGCAAGTTCATCATGCAGACGCAGTCGGACGGACCGGTCAACCTATTGGTTGCCGATTTCCGCGCCCCGCATTCGGTGCGCGCCTATGCCGGCTTTGACGCGGAACTGCTGGCGGCGGCTGTTGCGGAAGGACGCACATCACCGGCTGAATTGCTGGGCGCCGGCACGCTGGCGTTCACCATTGACCAGGGCGAATACATGCAGCGCTATCAGGGCATTGTCGCGCTGGACGGCTCAAGCCTTGAAGAGGTCGCGCAGGTTTATTTCCGCCAGTCCGAGCAGATCCCGACCTTTGTGCGCCTGTCGACGGCGACGCTGATCACGCGCGGCGAGGATGGCAAGCCCATCGAGCATATTCGAGCCGGCGGCCTCATCATCCAGTTCCTGCCGGAAAGCCCGGAGCGCATGCGCCAAGGCGATATTCCCGGCGGCGACGCGCCAGAGGGTACGGAGGGGGTTTTCGAGGAAGACGATAGCTGGACTGAAGCGAAGTCCCTTGCAGCGACAATCGAGGATTACGAACTCACCGATCCTCAGATTGGCGCCGAACTTCTGCTTTACCGCCTGTTCAACGAGCGCGGCGTGCGCGTGTTTCCGGCAACGAAGGTTTTGGACGATTGTTCGTGTTCCGAGGAGAAAATCCGGGGCGTGTTGGCGGGCTTCACGGCTGAAGAAATCCGCGATTTTGTAGAGGACGGGAAGATTGAGGTCCGGTGCGAGTTCTGCTCGACGGCTTACGTGTTTGAACCGGGTGAGTTTGGGGTCTGAATCCCCTAGTTCAACACCCGTTTCTCCCCCGGAACATCGAGCGAAAACGCCGGTATGTCGATCTCGAAATCCTGTCCTTTTTCATCGCGCATCTGATAACGCCCGACCATGGTGCCTGAGGGCGTCGGCAACGGGCAGCCGGAGGAATAGGAATAAGTGTCGCCGGGACTGAGAATCGGCTGCTCGCCGACGACGCCTGGCCCGCGCACTTCCTCAACGCGGCCATTCTCATCAGTGATCCGCCAATAGCGCGACTGCAGCTGTACGGTCCGGTCCGAACTGTTTTCAATCAGAATGTGATAAGCCCAGACATAGCGACCGCGATCCGGCTCCGACTGGAAGTCGAGATAGATCGGTTCCACGGATACGGCGATGTCGTGCGTGACGGCCCGGTACATGTTTGCTGCCTTTCGCGGGGAGAATAGAATCGAAGGACGGCTGTGGTCAATTGCCGGGTCGTGTGACTTGAGCCGGCAGCGCTGCGGGTCTACAATCTTCCTGTGAAGATCGACTGGAAAGGCGCCTCCCGATGACACTGGAACAGGCAATCGCGCTGCAGCCGCAATGGGTCGGCTATTGGCTGTATTGGCTGACATTTGGCGGCTTCTTTTTGCCGCTGACGCTGCTGATCTGGAAGCAGACGCGGCTCGCCGCCGTGCTCGCCGTCGCCGCCGTTGTTGCGGGCGCTATCGGCGTGTCATGGCTCTACAACCAAATGGGTTATGTAAAGCTTCTCGGCCTGCCGCACATCATTTTCTGGACGCCGCTGGCCGTCTATTTCTACAAGCTCATCCGGCGCGAGGACCTGCCCTTATGGCCGCGCCGCATATTGATTGTCGTACTGGCAACAATCCTGATTTCGCTTGTCTTCGACTACACTGACGTGCTGCGCTATTTCGCCGGCGAGCGGACGCCTCTGGCTTCACCAGCCTGAGGACCTGCTGCGCGCCGAAGCCGGTCAACCCGCGCAAGGTTCCTGGGCGGCCCGGAGCCAGGCCGCCTTCCGTTGTAAATGAGGGATCGAGACCCTGATCGCAGCGATTACTCTTCGCCGGAACTATCAGCAGCGCCCGGAAGCGGGCCAAGCGCCACGAGATCGCGCACGTTCTTCTGCACCGTGACCGCTGCAAAAATGCTCACAAGGAAGGACATGGCAAAGAAGCCTTTTTCACTGAGCAGAAGCTCGGCATTGAACAGGCCGATCGCAAGCAGCAGAATGGCGGAGCCGCATGCGATCCAGCAGATGCCGTAATACATGTCGGTGACCGGAATGCCTTCGATGCGGTCGCGCACGGTTTTCTGCAGCGAGATGGCGGCGAAAAGGCCGAAGAGGATGAGCGTGAGATAATAGCCCTTCTCATTGCGCATCAGGCCTGAATTCCACAGCCCGATCAGATAAGAGCCGGCGCTGGCGATCAATACCGCCCAAGACGCCATGACGAACGCATTTGTAGGCCGCAATTGTTGATTCATGAATGGTACCCCCGTTATCAAGACCACAGGGGTAACATCCGTGAGTTGATAATTTCTTTCGGCCTGCCGGACAGTTTGAATAAGGCTGAGGGCCTAAGCCGCCTTCTTGCCCGCATAGGGATCAAAGCGCTCATAAAATGTCTGCCCCTTGGCGGCCATATCCTCAAGCATTTTGTTGCCCTTAAACTGTTGGCCGTATTTGGCTTCCAGCTCGTTGGCACGCTTGAGGAATTCCGCAGCCCCAATCCCGTCAATGTAAGACAGCGTGCCGCCGGTGTAGGGGGCGAAGCCGAAGGCGAGGATGGAGCCGACGTCGGCTTCGCGCGGGTCGGTGACGATGCCCTCTTCCATGACGCGGGCGGCTTCCAGCGCGATCACATAGAGGAAGCGCTCTTTCAGCTCGTTCACATCCACCTTGTCGGAATCCTGCTGCGGATAAAGCGTCTTCAGCTCCGGCCAGAGATGTTTCTTGGCGGGCTTGGCCGGATAGTCATAGAAGCCCTTGCCGTTCTTGCGGCCGAGGCGGCCATGTTTGACCGCCATGGTTTCGATCAGCACAATGTGGCGCGGATCGACCGCTTTCGGACCCATGTCCACCAGCGCGGCCTTCAGGATTTTCTGGCGAAAGATCGATGGCCGTCTCGTCGTTCAGCGCCAGCGGGCCGACCGGCATGCCGGCCATTTTGGCGGCGTTCTCGATCATGATGGGCGGCACGCCTTCAATCAGCATATTGTAGGCTTCCGACATGTAGCGCAGCACGCAGCGGTTCACATAGAAGCCGCGCGTGTCGTTGACGACGATCGGCGTCTTCTTGATGGCGCGAACATAATCCAACGCGGTCGCCAGCGCCTTCTGGCCGGTCTTTTCGCCCATGATGATTTCGACCAGCATCATCTTGTCGACCGGCGAGAAGAAATGCATGCCGATGAAATTGTCCGGGCGCTTTGAAACCGTGGCGAGGCCGGTGATCGGCAGCGTCGAGGTGTTGGAGGCGAAGATGGCGGAAGGCGGCGAGGACGGCCTCGGCCTTCTCGGTGACGACGCGCTTCACATCCCGGTCCTCGAACACGGCTTCGATGACGAGGTCGCAGCCTTCGAGATCGGCATAGTCCGCCGTCGGCGTGATGAGGGCAAGCAGCGCGTCCTTGTCGTCCTGGCTGGCGCGGCCCTTCTGCATGTCCTTGGTGATGAGATCGTCGGAGGTCGCCTTGCCCTTGTTCGCCGCGTCCATGTCGCGGTCGAGGATGGTGACGGGGATGCCGGCCTTGGCCGTGACGTAAGCGATGCTTGCGCCCATGAAGCCCGCGCCGACGACGCCGATTTTGGTCAGCTTGTCGGTCTCAACGCCCTTCGGACGTCGCGCGCCCTTGTTCAGCTCCTGCAGCGAGACGAAGAGCGAGCGGATCATCATGCCTGCGGCGGTCGTCTGCAGGATTTGCGTGAAATAGCGCTGTTCGATTTTAAGGCCGGTGTCGAAGGGAACCAGCAGGCCCTCATAGACGCATTTCAGGATTGCCGCGGCGCCGGGGAAATTGCCCTGCGTCTCGCGGCGCAGGATGGCGGTGGCGGCGGGCCAGAGATTTGCGCCCGCTGGCGAATAGACCGCGCCGCCGGGGAGCTTGAAGCCTTTTTCGTCCCATGGCTGCACGGGCTTCAGGCCGTTTTTGATCATGGCCTTGGCGGCCTCGATCAGGTTTTCGGGCGGAACGACTTCATGCACGAGGCCCATTGCCTTGGCGCGCGAGGGCGACAGGTTCTGGCCCGTCGTCATCATCTGCAAGGCGTCCTGCTGGTTGGTGAGGCGCGGCACTCTTTGCGTGCCGCCAGCGCCGGGGAATATGCCGACTTTCACTTCCGGCAGCGCCAGCTTGACCTTCGGCGCATCGGCGACGACGCGGCCATGGCAGGCGAGCGACAGTTCAAACGCGCCGCCCATGCAGACGCCATTGATCGCCGACACCCAGGGCTTGCCGGAGGTTTCGAGTTTGCGGAACAGCCATGTCATGCGGCCCGCCACATCAAACAGCAGCTTGACCGCGCCTTGCGGATTCTTGTCCTTCTCGTCCTGATAGACCTGGAACATCTTCTTCAGCATGGTCAGATCCGCGCCGCCGGAGAAGGAATCCTTGCCCGAGGTGAACACCGCGCCCTTGATGGCGGCCTCATCCTTGACCTTGTCGATAATGGAATCCAGTTCGTTCATCACCTCTTCGGTGAAGACGTTCATCGACTTGCCCGGCATGTCCCAGGTGATGAGCGCGATGCCGTCGGTGTCGGTTTCGAATTTGAAATTTGTGTAGGTCATTGTAAAACTCCGGGTTGGCGGAAACTGACAAGAACCTTTGTTCCACTGCGGTCAGTGGTTCGCTGAATCCGCATGGTTTTAGATCGAATGGCGCATACTGCGCGACCAGCAGGGAGAACGGATCGCCTTCCCGAAAGGAGCTGCTTACCGGGGCGAACCCTTGATACCAAGTCCGTTGCAGTCGATCCACCGCCAGCGTATGTATAACAAAGCAGTGGGCCAAACATGCCTTTTCGAATCGACCAATAGCCGTGAACCACGCGGTTTCCGCCCAAAGCCACGTTTGGCCGTTTGGGTCATGGAATTCTATCTGCCTTGGCCCAAACGATTGAAATGTTCGACTGGCGATTTGTCGGCACGACCTCGCGAGGTCAGGCGTGCAAGCTCCCATGCCGTAACGCCCTGCATCGTATGGCGGCAATTGCGGCGTCGTGGTGCATCCCGCGCCCAACGCCAATAAGGCGAGCACTAAGAGTGTGGTTGCTTCACATTCTACACCCGCTCAATAATCGTCGCCGTGCCCATGCCCGCGCCGATGCAGAGCGTCACAAGCGCGGTGTTCAGATCCCGCCGCTCCAGTTCGTCCAGCACCGTGCCGAGGATCATCGCGCCGGTTGCGCCGAGCGGGTGGCCCATGGCGATGGCGCCGCCGCAGACATTGATCCTGTCGTGCGCAATGTCGAAGGCCTGCATGTAGCGCAGCACGACGGCGGCGAAGGCTTCGTTGAGCTCGAACAGGTCAATGTCCGAGAGTTTCATGTTGGCGCGCTTCAGGAGCTTTTCCGTCACATCAACCGGACCGGTCAGCATCAAAGCCGGGTCGGAGCCGATATTGGCGAAGGCGCGGATGCGCGCGCGCGGTTTGGAAGAGAGCATCGCGCCCGCCGCCTTGGAGCCGAGCAGCACGGCCGCCGCGCCATCGACGATGCCGGAGGAATTGCCGGCGTGATGCACATGGTTGACCGCTTCGACATCCGGATGCGCCTGAATGGCCACCGCGTCAAAGCCGCCCATCTCGCCGGGCATGATGAAGGACGCATTGAGGCTTGCCAGCGACTGCATGTCGGTGGTCGGGCGCATGTGCTCGTCATGGTCGAGGATGGTCAGGCCGTTCTGGTCCTTCACCGGGATGACCGACTTTTTGAAATAGCCGTTCTTCCAAGAGTTGGCCGAGCGCTTCTGGCTCTCGACGGCATAAGCGTCCACATCGTCGCGCGAGAAGCCATACTTTGTGGCGATGAGATCGGCGGAGACGCCTTGCGGCATGAAGTACGAGGGAAGCCCGACCGACGGGTCCATGTACCAAGCGCCGCCCGCCGCGCCCATGCCGACTCGGGACATGCTCTCAACGCCGCCCGCAATGACAATATCGTCCGCGCCCTGCACGATTTTCGCCGCGCCGAAATTCACAGCGTCAAGGCCCGAGGCGCAGAAGCGGGAGATTTGCATGCCGGGGGCGCGGAAGTCGTAGCCCGCTTCGAAGGCCGAGGATTTCGGGATCACCGCGCCCGCCTCGCCGACCGGATCGACGCAGCCGAACAGGATGTCATCGACCTTTGACGTGTCGAGGCCGTTGCGGTCGCGCAGGGCTTCAAGAACCTTTGCGCCGAGGCGGACGGCGGGCACTTCATGCAAGGACCCATCCTTCTTGCCGCGGCCGCGCGGGGTGCGGACATGATCGTAGATGTAGGCTTCGGGCATGGGAGTGGTCCTTTCGGTCGGTCTCTGTTCTTGTGGTCGTGTCTTCTTAGCTATCCAAATCTCGGCGCGAGGCGCCTCGCTCCGCGCTGTCGGCATCTCCCCCGCGGGGGGGAGATCGATGTGTCACCGCTTTCGCCAATCACCAAACTTGAAAGTTGGCGAAAGCAGCGGTGAGCGATCTCCCCTCGCGGAGCAGATGCCGACAGGCGAGGGAGCGCCTCGCTCAAATCTCTCAGTTCTAACTCAAAACGCCTCCGCCGGAAGCGCCATCACCGAGTCGCTCCCCGCCTGTATCCGCGCCAGCCGCATCGACGTCTCGGGCAGCACCCGGCCCATGAAAAAATCCGCCGTCGCCAGCTTCGTCTCAAAAAACGCCGCCTTGCCGTTTGCGCCTTCGGCGATCTTTTCCTGCGAGGTCTTGGCCATCTGCGCCCACATATAGCCGAGCGCGACCAGTCCAAACAGGTGCATGAAATCGGTGGAGCCGGCGCCGGCATTGTCCGGATTGGCCATTGCGTTCTGCATGAACCACATGGAGCCGGCTTGAAGGTCGTTGAGGCCCTTTTTCAAGGATTTTGTGTAAGGGGCCATTTTCTCGTCGGCGCGGTTTGCCTCGCAGAATTCGCTGACCTCCTTGAAGAAGGCCATGATGGCGCGGCCGCCATTGGCGCCTAATTTTCGTCCAACCAGATCCAGCGCCTGCACGCCGTTCGCGCCTTCGTAGATCATGGCGATACGCGCGTCGCGGACGAACTGGCTCATGCCCCATTCTTCGATATAGCCGTGGCCGCCATACATTTGCTGCGCCATGACGGCGTGGTCGAAACCCTTGTCGGTGAGCACGCCCTTGATGATCGGGGTCATCAGGCCGAGAAGGTCATCGGCTGTTTCCCGCGCCTTGTCGTCGCCCGAACGGTGCGCGACATCGGACTGGATGGCGGTCCACAGAACCAGCGCGCGGCCGGCCTCGTTGAAGCTTTTGATCGTCATCAACGTGCGGCGCACGTCTGGGTGGACGATGAGCGGGTCGGCCTTCTTGTCAGGCGCTTTGACGCCGGAGAGGGACCGGCCCTGAATGCGTTCGCGCGCATAGGTCACGGCGTTCTGGTAGGCGATGTCGGAAACGGCGAGGCCCTGCACGCCAACGCCAAGCCGCGCCTCGTTCATCATGGTGAACATGGCTTTGAGGCCCTTGTGCTCTTCGCCCAGGAGATAGCCTGTCGCCTCGTCATAGTTCATCACACAGGTCGAGTTTCCGTGGATGCCCATCTTTTCTTCGATGGAGCCGCAGGAGACGGCGTTGCGCGAACCGTTGCCGCCATCGGCATTCAGATTGAACTTCGGAACGATGAACAGCGAGATGCCCTTCACCCCTTCCGGCGCGCCTTCGATACGGGCGAGGACGAGATGGATGATATTGTCCGCCATGTCGTGTTCCCCGGCGGAGATGAAAATCTTTTGGCCGGAAATCTTGTAGGAGCCGTCGCCCTGCGGCACGGCGCGGGTCCGCAAAAGGCCGAGGTCCGTGCCGCAATGCGGCTCGGTCAGGTTCATCGTGCCGGTCCAGAGGCCGGAGACCATGTTGGGGAGGTAAGTGCTCTTCTGCTCGTCCGAGCCATGCACATGGATTGCGGCCATCGCGCCCTGGGTGAGGCCCGGATACATGGTCAGCGCCATGTTGGCGGCGGAGAAATATTCGGCGATGGCCGAATGCACCACGTAAGGAAGCCCCTGCCCGCCATATTCCGGATCGACGGACAGACCCATCCAGCCAGCGTCGCGGTATTGGGCGTAGGCGTCCTTGAAGCCCTTTGGCGTTGTCACCGAGGCATCGGCGTGGCGTTTACAGCCTTCGGAGTCGCCGGATTTGTTGAGAGGATGCAAGACGTTTTCGGCGAACTTGCCGCCTTCCTGAAGGATCGCCTCAAGCACATCAGGCGTCGCATCGGAAAATCCCGGCAGATTGCTGTAGCGCTCGTAGCGCAAAACGTCGTTGAGAATGAAAAGCGTGTCTTCGACCGGGGCGCGGTATGACGGCATTCAGGGCTCCTCAAAAAAGCGCAGTCTGCCCCAAATTTGCGTTTGGAACATCCCAAAATCTTGCCTACCAAATATTGACGTTTGCGTAAACGTCAATAGGTAAAAAATACCCCGGCTCCGAAAACTCAGATAGTCATTTTCAGATTATCGGAAACCGGGGCAGCCGCATCTTCCCGGGACGTATGTCGCCCCCTTTGCCCGGGTATGAAACTGTCGAACTCTGCTGTGCCAGCCATGCGCGGCTGGCCGAATTGAAAAGATTGCCCCGGCTCCGTTGTCTTGGGAGGATTCGAACGGAGACCGGGGCAGCCGCATTTTCCCGGGACGTATGTCGCCCCCTTTGCCCGGGTACAAAACTGTGGATGCCCGCTGTGCCAGCCAAGCGCGGCTGGTCGAATTAAAAAAAAGCGCCCCGGCTCCGTTATCGTGGGAGGACTCGAACGGAGACCGGGGCAGCCGCATTTCCCGGGACGTATGCGCCCCCTGCTGCCCGGGTATAAAACTGTCGTAGGAAACCTCAGCTGGCCATGCGCGGCTTGTCGAGAAGGTCTGTCGCGGCCTTCTTGAGCTTTTGCAGTTCGGCAATCGCCTCATCGATTGAATTGCGCTGGGAGATCAGCTTTTCCTGCTGCTTGGCGGTCTTTTCGAGCGTCGCGCGCAGCTGCGCTTCGTTCGACCCGGCTGGATCATAGAGATCAAGCAGCTGTTTGACTTCGCGCAGCGAGAAGCCAACCTTGCGGCCAAGCAGGATCAGCTTAAGGCGGGCGCGGTCACGATGCGAATAGAGCCGTGTCGTGCCGTTGCGCTGAGGATTGATCAGACCCTTGTCCTCATAGAAACGCAGCGCGCGCAGCGTTATGCCGAATTGTCCAGCCAGATCGCCAATGCGCGAAATGTTGCTTTCCGCCGCAGACTTCTTGTCCGCCTGCGTATTTTTAATGCCGGCGGTCTCCGCCAGAACGTTCATGTTCATGAATCACCTGTGTTAACGTTGACATAAGCAGGCGGCGACCCGGTTTCGCTGGGCACGCTCATCTACTAACGAATTCCATGCTGTACTCGCGCAGTTCCGCACCGGCCCCCGCCTGCCTCGGAACCACCTTCCGCTTACGTAAGAGTAATTAATCGTTTGAATTGACAAATTCAAGGGAACCGGGAAATAATTTTGCAACTTTGAGCAAAGTGTCAGCATGAGATTTCATATTGAGCAATATGCCGCTGGGGAAGCGCATTTTGGCGGCATTTGCCATCAGATACAGACGCATGAATTGGCCCTGGATGCCGCCAGCGAGACCTCCGCCGGGCGCAAATAAATAATATTTTTGTACGCACCGCACCTTCTACGCTCAAACAGACAGGTTTCTTAAGCAAGGTTAACGGGTTGTTTACCACGTTTGGCCAAATGTGCGGCTATCGGTGGTCCGTGTCATCCGTATTGCGTCGCGCATGGAAGCCAAACCGTTGCCTCTGGGTGATTGCAAGACTCAGGCGAACGGATTGGTCACCGGTCCCAAGACTTGAAACAAGCCTGAGACGAAAAGCGGACGCTGCCATGACTTCAAGACGAAACGTCTTTGACGGACTCAATGCAAACCGGACCCGCAAGGGACCGTCGGCATTGGATGATCTCGAGCGCACGCTGAACGGGCTGGAGGCGCGTGTCGGCTCTTTCGGCAACAAGCATCAGGAACCATCGCCGCCGCGCATGCGCGACGATTTCGCCGAGCGTTTTCAACAGCTGAACCAGCATTTTGCCCCGCGCGAAGACCGCCACACTGCCCGCGCGACCGCGCCGTCTTCAGTTGGCTCACTGTCGCGCCTCGCACACGATATTGAGCGCGCGCGCCAGGAAGAAGAAAGTTTTCACGGCCTCAGCGCAGTTTCTGCTGAGATCAACCGCTTGCGCGCCGATATACGCGGCCTCAGCGAGCGCCCTGCTGACCGCAGCAGCGAGCTTCTGCGCCGCGAACTTGAAGAATTGAAGCGCAATGTCAGCACGCTTGCCCGCGAAGACACTCTGCGCTCAGTGGGCCGCAGCTGGGAGCAGTTTGAGCGCCGCCCGATTGATTCGGATCCGGCATTTGCCAAACTCGCCACACGGCTTGAAGACATTCAGGCATCTGTGGACATCCTGCCGCAATCGCTGTCGATGCAATCGCTTGAGGAGAAAGTCCGGGTCCTTGCAACGGCAATCGACTCGCTTTCCAGGCAGAACCCCAACGCATCTGCCGAGCATCTTGAACTGATTGAGTCACGTCTTGACGAAATCAGCCGGGCCATTGTTGCAACATCAGTTTCCATGCAGCCGGCGCCAATGGATTATCTGCCCTTCGAACGGATCGAGGCGCGCTTGTCCGCATTGGCAGAGCGGGTCGAGGAGATCGGCGCGGAAGACAATACACAAGTGCTTGCCGAGCATGTCGGGGCGCGCATTGCGAGCCTGACCGACCGTTTCGACGCTTTGGCCAGCGCCTCACAGCTGCCTGAAGAACAGATCGCCCGGCTCGCTACGCAAATGGAAGCCATTTCGCGCAAGATCGAAAGCGTGTCTGACACCAGTAATGCCGACACGATGATGCACGGGCTTGAAAACCGTCTCTATGAGATCGCAAGCGCCATCGACAAGAAGAGCCGCGACGCGACCGACCAGACACTGACTTATTTCCGTGAGTTGGAAGGCCGCCTCCAGGACTTGACCGTCCGTCTCGAAGACAACGAGCAGGCCTCTTCACGGAGCAATCCCGAAGTCTTGGCGTTTATCAATGATCGGTTTGCCGATTTTTATGCCAAAATTGACGAGAAGCAGCGGAAAGCCACCGAACCGGTCGGCGCCATGGCCAAAGGCCTGGAAAGCCGCCTGGATGACATCACGCGCCGCCTCGATTCGACGGCTGCTGCCGTGCCCGCACTCGACTTCAACCTGATCCGCGATCTCGAAGCACAAGTGCAGAACCTCTCCTTGCAGCTGGACCGCCCCGCCGCAGCCCCGTCCTCAGATTATGACGATATCAGCCCGCGCCTGGCAGCCATTGAGAAGTCGCTCACGGTCAATCGCGAGACTTTGCTTGATGCCGCGCGGATGGCGGCAGAAGATGCGCTGCGGAACATGGCGCTTCCGGTAGCCGCAGATGTGGACCGCGATGCGGTGATTGGGCTTGCCAATGATTTGAAGGCGCTCGAAGCCATGGCGCGGAAAGCGGATGACCGCAACTCGCGCACGTTTGAGGCAATCCATGATACGCTTTTGAAGGTTGTTGACCGGCTCTCAGCGATTGAGGTCGATGGCTTCAGAGATTCAGTGCCTGCCCCAATGGCTGCGCCTGTTCTCGCACCTATGGCGGAACCCGTCGCGAAAATGCCTGAGCGCAGTGTGAATTTTGGCACTGCGGCGCCGTCCCTTGATCCGGAGGAAGATGACTTCCACAGCCCTGCCACCGAGCCCGTGCGCACGGTCACCCGCTCGCCTGCGGCAGCCGCCGCAGCAGCGGCGGCCGCGGCTGGAAGCCGGGCCGGAAAGGCCCCCGAGCCTACCGCCAAGACATCCATGTTTGCTGGCCTTACCAAGGCAGTGATGGGTAATCGCGAGCCGGAGAAGAAGGAACTGGTGCTTGCGGGCGACCCGGTGGTCTCCGTCCCAGGCGAGGAACTTATCGAGCCGGTCCACGCCAACCAGCCGCTCGAGCCAGGCTCCGGCGCTCCGGACCTCAACTCGATCATGCAGCGGGTGCGCGAGGAGCGCCAGTCGCGCGGAGACAAAGGCGCTGACAATGTGGTCAAGTCCGACCTCATCGCCGCCGCGCGCCGTGCCGCACAGGCCGCCGCAGCGGAAGCGGAAATTCTGAAAAAGGCATCCGGAAAGACTGACCTGAAGCAGAAGTCCGGCATATCGGAGCTGATTTCAAAGCAGCGCAAGCCGATCTTCATGGCAATCAGCGCCTTGATCGTCGCCCTTGCCGGCCTGCAGTTCGGCCGCGCCTTCTTGTCAAATGATGCCGCACAGATTGATCCTCAGGCTTCAACTGTCATTGAAGAGCCTGCTGCGCAGGAAAAAATCGCGGCTCAATCTGCAGACAAGATTGATTTGCCCGCCACGGCCGAGACCACGGAGCCATCCGTGAGGATGGTGGACAAGCCAGCAAGCGCGACCGACGCGATGATGGCCCCAGCCGCTGACGCGCCCGCAATACAGATTCCGAAGGCGGACGCTTCGGCAGAGCCGATGGTCGACGCCAAGCCATCCGAAGCGTCCATGACGGCGCCCGATGCCAAACCAGCGGCCGCTGAGGCGCCTGCAATGGCTGATGCGCCAAAGCTGGATGAAAAGCCAGCAGGCGCCCCGGAAGTTGCCTCCGCCACGCCCGACGCCAAGCCATCAGATCTGCCGTCAGCGGAAGCAGGGCCCGTCGCGCTTCGTGAAGCAGCAGCTTCAGGTGACCCGAAAGCAATATTCGAGATCGGCAGCCGCTATGCTGAAGGCCGCGGTGTGACAAAGGATTTGAAAGAAGCCGCCAAATTCTACACGCAGGCTGCGGATGCGGGCTTTGCCCCGGCGCAGTTCCGCATTGGTTCGTTCTTTGAAAAAGGGCTTGGAGTTGAGCGTGATGCTTCCAAGGCCAAGACCTTCTACCAAATGGCCGCCGAACAGGGCAATGCCAGCGCCATGCACAATCTTGCTGTGCTCTACGCAATGGGCGCGGCGGGACCTGCAGACAATGATTCAGCCGCTGAATGGTTCTCCAAGGCTGCCGAGTTCGGAGTCAAGGACAGTCAGTACAATCTCGGCATTCTTGCAGCCAAGGGTCTGGGGACAAAGCAGAGCCTTGAGGATTCCTATAAATGGTTCGCGCTCGCCGCAAAGGCGGGCGACAAGGATGCCGCGTCCAAGCGTGATGAGATCGCCAATGCCATGCGTCCAGAGCAGCTGGCCAAGGCGCGCGCTGCAGCGGACTTGTGGAAAGCAAAAATCCCCGACGCCGCATCCAATGCAATCGAGATTCCGGATTCCTGGCGCGAGAGCCAGGGCCAAACCGCCAGCATCAACAAGACCGACATGAAGAAGGCCGTGCGCAACATCCAGCTTATCCTTGCCAAGAGCGGGTATGATGTCGGCACGCCGGACGGCGTCATGGGCGGCAAGACAAAGAAGGCGATTGCCGCATATCAGGCGGCAAACGGCATGAAAGCGACAGGTGAGGTCAACGAGGAACTGGTTCGCTCGCTGCTTGCCAAAGCAAAGCAGACACCAGCCTGATGTCAGATTGCCGTCCAAATGAGACGTGGCGGCAACAAGCAGGTTACAAAATGCTAATATCCAACGTTTATTGTCGCAATTTGGCGGCAATATTCGTTTCGGAGATGCCGCGTCCGCTAAAGGCGTCCTACAGTCAAACCTGTAGTCGCAGTGTCAAGGTCACGCGGTGGGAATCTATCTGCCCATAGCCGAATTGTCGGTCAATCTGTTCGTCCTGCTTGGCATGGGTGCGGCGGTTGGCTTTCTGTCGGGTATGTTTGGCGTTGGCGGCGGCTTTCTGATCACGCCGCTTCTCATCTTTTACAACATCCCCCCCGCCGTTGCCGTTGCCACTGGCGCTAATCAGGTTATCGCTTCGTCTTTCTCGGGCGCGCTGGCGCACTACAAACGCAAGGCAATCGACTTCAAGCTTGGCTCGGTGCTCCTGATTGGCGGCATTATGGGCTCGACGCTCGGCGCATGGATTTTTGCAAGCCTGCGCCGTCTCGGACAGCTCGATATTGTCGTATCGGTCCTCTATGTGGTGTTCCTCGGCACTGTCGGCGGGCTGATGCTGGCCGAAAGCGTGCGCACGCTGCGCCAGCGCAAAATCGGAACCAATGTCGATCTGCGCCAGCCCGGCCAGCATAATTGGGTGCACCGGCTGCCGCTGAAAATGCGGTTCAAGGTCTCCAAGCTCTATGTGTCTGCAATACCGGTCGTTGTGCTTGGCGCCTTTATAGGGCTTTTGTCGGCAATTATGGGCGTCGGCGGCGGCTTCATCATGGTGCCGGCCATGATCTACCTTTTGAAAGTGCCGACCAATGTCGTGATTGGAACCTCTTTGTTCCAGATCATCTTTGTGACCGCCTACACCACCCTCATTCAGGCGACAGCCAACCAGACGGTCGATATTGTTCTCGCCGTACTTTTGATGGCAGGCGGTGTGATCGGAGCGCAATATGGGGCAAGCGCAGGTCAAAGGCTGCGCGGCGAGCAGTTGCGGGCGCTTCTGGCGCTCTTGGTCCTGGCGGTTGGTTTGCGCCTCGCATTCAGCCTGTTTGCCACGCCAGACTCTCTGTTTGTGCTCAGTTCCGTTGACGGCACAAACTGATGGGCAAATGGCTTGCATACGCGCTCTTCCTCGTGGCGGCATACAGCACCTCCGCCGCCGCGCAAGAGCCGCCACTTCCGGCAGCGGTCAATCCCGAGACAATCCAGATCGGGCTTTCGACTGATACAATCGCCATTCACGCAGGCTTTGAAGGCGCGAACCTGACCGTGTTTGGCGCGGTCGACAGAGTGGACCCGCTCATCCAGCGCCAGGGCCGCTATGATGTTGTCGTCGTGCTTGAAGGGCCGCCGAAGGATGTGGTTGTGCGCAAGAAGTCACGGTTTCTCGGTATCTGGATCAACCGCGTTTCGGAAGTCTTTACCGACACGCCTTCCTCCTACTCTTTGGCCTCGACACGGCAGATGCAGGACATAACCGACGCCAAGACCTATGCCTCGCTGTCGCTTGGCACGGACGGCATGATCCTCAAGCCCAAATTCGGCCAGCAGCGGCCGACGCTTGAGCCTTTTGCCGAAGCGCTGAAGGATGTGAAAACCCGCCAGGGCCTGTTTAATGAGCGGCCTGGCGGGGTGGAGTTCATCTCGACAAACCTTTTCCGCGCGACACTGGCGCTTCCGGCGGATGTGCCGGTCGGCATTCACCGCGCGCGGGCGTTCTTGTTCCGCAATGGTTCATTCCTGAAAGAAAGCTCAACAAGTATGCAAATCATCAAATCGGGTTTTGAGCAGCAGGTGTTCCGGGCCGCGCATGAGCAGTCTATCTTCTACGGCCTGTTTTCAGTATCTCTTGCGATGGTCATTGGCTGGCTCGGGCGCATTGCGTTCAAGCGGGACTGACGGGGTGTTAACACGTGCTGTTTGATGATCCGCATCTTGTTGCGAAAGAGCGCATGGCAAAGCGGCTGAGCTATGCGGGGTTTGCGCCGTTTGCGATTTTGGCGGTCTGGCTCTTGTGGAGCGCGCCGGGCGCTGCCGGATGGGACAGCGCGCTCACAGCCTTGCGCGGATACGCCATTGCCATTCTGTCATTCGTTGCTGGCATCAGGTGGGGCGGCGCGTTTTTGAGCGACAAGGCGCCGCGGGTGTTCCTGCTCAGCGTCATCCCTTCCCTATTGGCGTGGATGACGGTATTCTTGCCACCCGTTCTTGCTCTGGCGATCTTGGCCATGACTTTTGCCGCGCAAGGCGCATGGGATGTGATTGCCGCGCAGAATGGCGAAGTGCCTGCCTGGTATGGCGAACTCAGAATGCGTATCACCGTGCTGGTCGTCGGCGCGCTGCTCGTCTCGATCATCGCGCATGGCTAAAGCATCTGGCAAAAAGCGCGCGCGGTTTTCTTTACACGATGCGGCAAACCGAATGTCAGCTTAGGCCGTCCGCGTGCACAGCGTGAATCTGATCGGCGCCCAACATGAACGCAGTCAGGGCCTGACGATCAAACAATCCCTCGAATGCCGCATGTGACAGGCTCAGCCCGCCGGTCAGCGCGCCGAAGGCGGGCATGATCAGCCGTTTGCCGTCCGTCGCGAAACAGGCGCGCCGCACTGACCTGCCCCGCCGGAAAATGCGCCCTGCTGGATGAAGGTGACCGGCAATCTCGCCTTCGCCTGCCGCGCCTTTCTGCGGCAGATGGCGCAGTGTCAGCGGGCCAATGCAAAGTTCCCTCACCCTGTCGCCGTCAAGCATGTGCGGAATTTCCGGATCGTGATTGCCTTCGACCCAGACCCAGCTGCATTCCTTCGCCATTGATGCAAAGCGTTCTATATCGGCGGGCTGAAGGCGCTCGGCGCAAAACGGGTCATGGAAGCTGTCCCCGAGGCAGATGACCGTCTTCGGTGCATAATCGCGCACTGCGGCTTCGAGCGCCGCGAGTGTCACCTTGGTGTCATAGGGAGGCAGGAATTGGCGGCTGCGGCCGTAGGACGAGGCCTTCTCAAAGTGCAGATCGGAGACAACCAGAATCTCGCCGTCCGGTATGAACATCGCGCCTGACAGATCGAGCATAATTTCGACGCCGCACACCTCGGTGCGCAGGCTGACGGTTTCATAGTCCGGGTTTTTCATGCGTGCGAGCGCGGTCAATTTGCGGGTGGTGCTCCGGCATATTCATTTGCAGCTTCCATGAGCAGCGCCTCATCGGCCGAGCCCATGATGCGCTCGCGCCCGATTTCCATCATGATCGGAACGGCGAGCGGTGAAATCCGGTCTAGTTCCTGATGAGCTGATTCGATTGCGAATGCGCCTCAACATATCGCCCAATCGCTTGATGTCGAGAAGGGTTGTGGCGGCATCTGACCAAGTGGCCTGCAAAAGTATGTGGTCAGGCTCGTGCGCGCGCAGCACATCGTAGATAAGATCGGCAGAGACGGTCATTTGCCGTCCGGACTTTTCCTTTCCCGGATGGCGCTTTTCAATGAGGCCGGAGATCAGGGCGCAATTGCGGAAGGTGCGCTTCATGAGGAAACTCTCCGACAGCCAGACATCAAGATCATCGCCCAGCATGTCCTCATCGAAGAGTTTGCCGAAGTCGAGTTTGCCCTGCCGGGCCAACGCTGCAAAATCCTTCAGACCCCAGACGCTGAGAGAATAGTCAGTGGCGACAAATCCAAGCGGCTGCGCGCCAAACCGCTCGAGACGGCGGGTCAGGAGCATGCCAAGCGTCTGGTGTGCGAGCCGCCCCTCGAACGGGTAGATCACCATATAAAAGCGCGAGCCTTCCGGGAACGTCTCCAAGAGCAGCTCGCCGGGCTTCGGCAGTCTTGAAAAGTCCTGCTGCAAGCGCAGCCAGTCGCCCACTTGCTCGGGAAGCCTGGACCATTCCTCAGGATGCGCCAGAAGCTGGCGGACGCTTTCGGCCAGATACGTCGTCAGCGGAAACTTGCCGCCTGCATAGCTCGGGATTTTCGGGTCGAGCGTGTAGGCATTGGAAACCAGGCATTCGTTCTCCCTTATGCCTTCAAAACGCAGCACTTTGCCGGAAAACAGAAAGGTGTCGCCGGAGCTGAGCATTTCAAGGAAGTATTCTTCAACCTTGCCAAGCACCGGCCCGCCACGGCCGCTATTGCCCTTGCCCTGCCTGACAAGCCTCACGTTCAAGGATGGCGCTTCAATGATCGTGCCGACGTTCAGCCGGTATTGCTGGGCAACGCTTGGATGCGCGATCCGCCATTCGCCGTCTTTGGTGAGCTTGATGCGCGCATAGCGCTCATAGGCGCGCAGCGCATAGCCGCCGGTCGCGACGAAATCGATGATCTTGTCAAATGTCCCGCGACGACAGCCGCGCATACGGCTCGGCGCCGCGCACTTCCGCATAAAGCGCGTCTGCCCGGAACGGCTTGGCGCAGGCCGTGCCGAGCACATGCTGCGCCAGCACATCAAGCGCCCCGTCCTGCAGCGGCGCGGTGTCCTGCGCGCCCACATAATTGGCATCAAGCGCCGCTTGGCATTCGAGCACTTCAAAGCGGTTGGCGGGGACCAGTATGGCTCGGCTTGGCTCATCCATCCGGTGGTTGGCCCGGCCGATGCGCTGGGCCAGCCGGCTCGCGCCTTTCGGCGCGCCGACATGAATGACGAGGTCCACATCGCCCCAGTCTATGCCCATGTCCAGCGTCGATGTCGCAACGACCGCCCGGAGACTGTTGTCCGCCATCGCCTGCTCGACCCGCCGGCGCTGCGACAAATCAAGTGAGCCATGGTGCAGAGCGATGGGCAGATTGTCTTCATTGACCCGCCAAAGCTCCTGAAACAGGAGTTCAGCCTGGCTGCGGGTATTGACAAACAACAGCGTTGTCTTGTGAGCGGCGAGCGCCTCGTAAATTTCCGGAATGGCGTGGCGGCAGGAATGCCCTGCCCAGGGAATGCGCTCGGTGGTTTTCAAAATGGTGATGTGAGGCTTTGCGCCGCCGCTCGCCTCAACCAGCTCCGCCATTTTTGCTTCGCTGCCCTGCGCCACCAGCCAGCGGCGCAGCGCGTCCGGATCGGCAACAGTCGCGGACAGGCCTATGGATTTGAGCGCCGGGCAAATGGTTCTGAGCCGCTGGACGCCGAGCGCCAGAAGGTGGCCCCGCTTGGATGTGACCAGTGAGTGAAGCTCGTCCAAAATGACTGTCTTCAGGTCTGAGAAAAAGACATCCGCGTCTTTGGACGCGATCAGAAGCGCCAATTGCTCAGGCGTCGTCAAAAGGATGTCCGGCGGGTTCAGCTTCTGGCGCTGGCGCTTGTGAACCGGCGTGTCTCCGGTGCGGGTCTCAATGGTGATGGCTAGCCCCATCTCCTCGACTGGCTTTTTTAAGTTTCGCTCAATATCTACCGCAAGCGCCTTAAGCGGCGAGATGTAGAGGGTATGAATTCCGGCAGGACGTTCGCCGGCCTTTCTTTTGCGCCGTTCGGCAAGTTCGGTCAGGCTTGGCAGAAACCCCGCCAGGGTTTTGCCCGCGCCGGTCGGCGCGATCAGCAGCGCCGATTTACCCAGCCGGGCGAGTTCCAAAAGCTCAGTCTGGTGCTGTCGCGGCACCCAGCCGCGCTTTTCGAACCAATTGCGAAATGGAGCGGAATAGGCTTCCGGGAATGGGTTGACGGCTTGCGCATTTTCTCGAGCGGGCAACGGGGATGACATCGGGGAAAGCTAGCGCTGCTGAGTGCCGAAACCAAGCCGCCATTGGGGACTAATTCGCGACACGCACCTTGATCGCATAGATTTCCAGGGCCCGTCCTTTGCCGTCAACATCAGGGTTCAGTACAATCTGGCCGTTTCCTGTTGGATTCCCGGACGGAAACTCGATCTGGAACAGGTTATCACTGGTGGCGGCATCGATTTGAAAGCGCTTGCGGCCACAATCGCCAAGGCCCGCGAAATCGCAGAACACCGAAATCTGCGTCGGGCTTCCGTCATCCGCCGCAGCGACAATGTCAAACACCGCCCGTTTTCCGGCAATTTGCTCAAGAACGCCTTGGCCAATGGAGAAAACCACAGCCGCTTCGCCGCTGCTCGACTTTGCTGGCTCAACACGCAAATGCGCCAGCGGACCTGAGCCCTTAACGTTGGCTATGATGGTTGGATCGACGACCAGCTCGCCGGGGTTCTCGGGCCGGAAGATCATAAGCCAATTGTCGCCAGCCGCCGCTGCGGGGGCCTGTGCGGCGGCTGGCGTCTGAGTAGATACTGCCGGTTTCTCAGGTTCCGGAGCATCTTGCGGATCAATCGTGACTGTCGTCTCGGCAATGTCTCCAGTGCCCCGCAGTTTCAATGCGCCATTGGTGATTGCAAACCACAGACCCATGACAAGCACGGCAAGACATGTGATCAGGATCAGCAAGAAGCCCAGCCCCCGGTCATAGCGACCCTTTCGCGCCGCAGGAACGCCGGGTGCTTCGATTACGGACCCGGACGCGGGAGCAAGCTCTGCTTGCCTGACTTCAATATGCCGGTCGGTAACCAGTTGGTCGGCGGCTGCAGCGGGCAGCAATTCGACTGGATTTTCTGTAATGCTTTCAGAGGCTTCACCGCTTGAGGCCACCGTCGTCTCAGCTTCACCCAGGCTGTCAGCCGACTCTGGCGCTGCGCCATCCAGCCTCGCAAGATCACCGGACGCGTATTCATCATGATGCGCGATATCCTCGCGGATCTCTTCGTCCGCCGGCTTTGGTTCCTCGACGGTCTCGGTCAACAGAGCCTCATAACGCCTGTTGAGTTCGCTTTCCTCAGTGCTCTCAGGTTCAATCGACACCTCGTCCCAATGCGGACGTTCGCCTTCAAAAAGATCGGCAGCGGCAGGGCTATCGACGGCAACGTCTGCAACAGACGGTGCTTCCGCAATGGCGGCTTTGTTGGTGGACTTCTTGGTTGAACGCGGCTTCTTCTTCGGCTTTGACGGCTTTTCAGGCGTAGTTTTGGTCAGGGCAGTCTCTTCCAAAGCGACCTCATCCTCAAAGGACACAGAAATATCGCCGTCTTCAGAGTCAAAGTCACGCGGGCCGCCCAAGAAGGCCTCCTCCGCCGAGGAATGCGCAAATGTCTCGTCGATATCCGGGTTCTGTTCACCACTCTCCAGTTCACCGGCAGAATTTTCCGTATCCAGCAGCGGCGGCGGTGCCTCATAGGCGCGGCGGCCCGGCGCAGGATACTGAACCTCGCCTTCGGCTTCGGTAAACTCGGACTCGATCATGGCGGCGATTTCGGTGAGCTTGGAAAAGCGGTCATCCACCGCCTCCTGCGTCAGCTTCTTGCCGGTCATGGATTTTTCCAAAGCATGACGGGCCGACACGTAAACGCGGCGGCGGTAGTTTTTGTCGCTCGCATCGCCCTTTTCGAGGGCGTTGCGCACTGCTTTTTCAATCGCATCCAAAACAGAGTGCCCCTTTGTTTCAACGCTTACTCAAATGCCACGCTTTAAGACCCGGACCTTGAGCAATTTCTATAGGGGAAGGATTTGATACTGCAAAGCTTTTGCAGAAGGGTCGCGCCGGAGGCTAAGTCAAAAAAGACAGGCCGTCTTGAAAAAAAGTCAAAAAACTTTGACGTTTGCGTAAGCGTCATTTAATCGATTTGGAAGCAATGCAAGGGAGTTTGGAATGAGTCTGCCGGAAATCCTGTCCAAAAACCTGACAATTCCGGCCGTAGCCGCGCCGCTCTTTATCATCTCGCATCCACCGCTTGTGCTGGCACAGTGCAAGGCAGGCGTGATCGGCTCGTTCCCGGCCCTCAACGCCCGCCCGGAAGCGCAACTGGACGAATGGCTTTCCGAGATCACCCAGGAACTGGCGAACCACAACGCCAAAAACCCTGCACGCCCTGCCGCGCCGTTTGCAGTCAATCAGATCGTGCACAAATCCAACACGCGCCTTGAGCACGATTTGATGATGTGCGTGAAATACAAGGTCCCCATTGTCATCTCCTCGCTCGGCGCGGTGCCGGAAGTGAACGCGGCTATCCATTCTTATGGCGGCATCGTGCTGCATGACATCATCAACAACCGCCATGCCAATTCCGCCATCCGCAAAGGCGCGGACGGGCTGATTGCAGTTGCGGCAGGTGCCGGCGGCCATGCCGGAACACTGTCGCCTTTTGCCTTGGTGCAGGAAATCCGGGAATGGTTTGATGGCCCTGTGCTGTTGTCCGGCGCGATTTCCACCGGCGGCTCCATTCTCGCGGCGCAGGCCATGGGCGCTGACCTTGCCTATATCGGCTCGCCCTTCATCGCCACGCATGAGGCGCGGGCGGCTGACGACTACAAGCAGATGATCGCGGACTCCTCGGCAACCGACATTGTCTATTCCAATTTCTTCACCGGCATTCACGGAAATTATCTGAAGGGATCAATCGTCAAGGCCGGGATGGACCCCGAAAACATTCCCGTCGCTGATCCGAGCAAGATGGACTTTGACAAAGCAGTGAGCGGACCCAAAGCCTGGAAAGAGATTTGGGGCGCGGGGCAAGGCGTCGGCGCGGTGAAAGCCGTGGTGCCGGTCAGCGAACTTGTGGGCAGGCTCACTGCAGAATACCGCGCCGCCAAATCCCGGATTTGTGCCTAAATCTTGACGACGGAACCGGTCTGGCTGCTCTCGAAACACGCGTCAATCACCTGCTGCGCGCGCCATCCGTCGGCAAAGGACGGCATGCCGTTTTGGCCTGACACCAGCGCGTCGACAAAGCGCTGATAATTGGTCGGCACCGGCTCAAGTTTCGCCTTCCTCCACTTGGCCTTCTTCACATCCTTGCCCAGGCAGATTTGCAGCGTGCTGTCATGCCCGTCCGTCCAGATGCGCAAGCCGCCTTCCGTGCCATGAATGTCGAGCAGCGAGTCGTTCATATGTCCCGTGGCGAACCGTGTGATCACCAGCGAAACCGCCGCGCCGTTTGCCATCATCCCCTGCAGCAAGGCGCTGTCATTGGCATCAAGCGTGTACTTGCCGATTTTGCCGCCGGGTGCCTTGTCAAATGTGGTAAGAACGCCGGTGACGTGCTTGAAGGTAGAACCAGTGGCGTAGGCTGCAAAGTCAAAGATATGGACACCGGTATCGCCAAGCGCGCCTTTCGACCCATGCGCAGTCGACAAGCGCCATAGCCAAGTGTCCTCGCTCTTCCAATCCCCCCACGCATCCTGCACCAGCCAGCTCTGGCGATAGGAGCCGATCACATTGCGGATCGTGCCGAGCGCGCCGGAAGTCACCAAGCGGCGCGCTTCCTGCAGGGCGCTGGCGTTTCGGTAGGTGAAATTGACCATGTTGATGAGGCCGCGCTTTTCAGCCGCGCTCACCATTTTCTTGGCATCCCTGGCATTGAGGGCCAGCGGCTTTTCGCAGAAGACATGCTTGTTGGCTTCGAGAAGCTGCATGGTGGTCGGGAAATGGGCCGCGTCAGGCGTTACATTCACCGCCGCGTCGAACTCGCCCCAGGCGATGGCTTCGTCCAGCGTCGCAAACGTATTCTTGACGCCGTAGGTCTTGGCGAACGCGGCCAGGCGGTCCTTACTCACGTCAATGGCGGCGACGATCTTGCAGCGTTTGTCTTCGGAAAATGCGCGGGCATGGGCGTTTGCCATATTGCCTGTGCCAATCACCAGAAGTCTCTGCTGTTTCTTCGCCATGATCATGTGCCCTGCGCGTGAAATGGGTTTGCGTCCAGGTTTCGATACCTTTGATAAATGTGCTTGGCAATGCGATGGGTAACCGGCTTTATGCGTTTCGATTTCAGGAGAGTGTAAATGGCAAAATATCGCGTCGCCGTCATTGGCATCGGCAAGATTTCAACCGACCAGCATCTGCCGGTAATCGCAAAGAGCGGCGACTTTGAACTCGCTGCCACCGTCAGCCAGCGCGGCGTCGCTGTCGGGTCAACGCCGAGCTTCAAAACCGCCGCCGAGCTTTATGTCGCCATGCCCGGCATCGACGCGGTTTCCATCTGCACGCCCCCCGGCGTGCGCCATGCGCTGGTGCGCGAGGCGTTGAATGCGGGCAAGCATGTGCTGATGGAAAAGCCGCCCACAGCGACGATCTCTGAACTCGACGACCTAGTCGCCCAAGGCAAGCGCAGCGGCAAGGTTCTCTTCGCCACATGGCATTCGCAATACAATGCGGCGGTGGACCGTGCGCGGGACATTATTGCAAAAGACGGTGTGTGCTCGGTGCGTATCGACTGGCGCGAGAACGTGCGCAAATGGCATCCGGGGCAGGATTGGGTGTGGGAGCCCGGCGGCTTCGGCGTCTGCGATCCCGGCATCAACGCAATGTCGATCTTCACCAAAATCATGCCCATGCCGGTGTTCGTTGACAGTGCAACGCTGACCTATCCGGCGAACCGCCAGACGCCGGTGGACGTTCAGATCAAGTTCAAGACGGGCGATACGAGCGGCCCCGAGCTCAGCGCCGGTTTCAACTGGCTGGAAGGCGATGAGGAAGTGTGGACCTTCACCATCCTCACCGGAAAGGGTCAGACGCTCAAGCTGCGCAATGGCGGGGCCATCATGGATATTGACGGGGTCGAGGCAGTCAATGAGAAGCCGCAGGAATATGAAGCGATCTACGCGCATTTCGCCAAACTTCTGAAAGCCGGAAAGAGCGACGTGCACGACGCGCCGCTGCGTCTGATCGCAGACGCGTTCTTTGTGGGCCGCCGCGAGACCGGGCCGGCGTTTGAGTGGTAGGCGGGGCGCATCTTTGAAATACTGCAGCGTTTGTTCTCGATCAAACGCGTTCTGGACAAACGGGCGTATATCTAAAACGCATCGCCAATGTGCAGGATCTAAAAAACGAGATGAGAAAGACAATCGCCGTCATGGCAGCGCTCTCGCTGACAACCCCCGCGATTGCGGATGAGCAGCAGGCAATCCTGCACGGCAAGGCGCTCGTTGTCGAAAACTGCTCCGGTTGCCATGCAATCGGCAACAAGGACACGAGCCCGAACCCGAAATCGCCCCCGTTCCGGACATTGTCCCAGCGCTATCCACTGGATGCGCTGGAAGAGGCATTCGTCGAAGGGATTGACACAGGCCATCCGGAAATGCCGCGCTTTGTGGCCAGCCCGGATCAAATCGCCGACATCATCGCCTATATCGGCACCCTCAAGCCGTGAGTGGCCGTCCCGGAGTTCATTTCCGCAGCCATCTGATGTGGCCTGCGGTGCGTCAAACAGTACAAGACCAAATCATGGCCACGCTTGATTTCAGCCGCGCCTGCCGTTATCACCATCCCCGCAGATGCCGCATTAGCTCAGTTGGTAGAGCACCGCATTCGTAATGCGGGGGTCAGGTGTTCGAGTCACCTATGCGGCACCATTTCATTCCAGCCTCCCTCAGAAGAACGCCTGAAGGCCGGTCTGCGCCCGGCCGATGATCAGGGCGTGCACATCATGCGTGCCCTCATAGGTGTTCACGGTTTCAAGATTCACCATGTGGCGGATCACCTTGAACTCGGCTGAAATGCCGTTGCCGCCATGCATGTCCCTGGCCAGCCGCGCGATGTCCAGGGCCTTGCCGCAATTGTTGCGCTTGATGACCGAGATCATTTCAGGCGCCATTCGGCGCTCCTCGAACAGCCGCCCAACGCGAAGGCAGGCTTGCAGCCCGAGCGCAATCTCGGTCAGCATGTCGGCCAGCTTTTTCTGGTAAAGCTGGGTCTGCGCCAGCGGCCTGCCGAACTGCTTGCGGTCCAGCCCGTACTGGCGCGCGCCGTGCCAGCAGGCTTCGGCTGCGCCCATCACGCCCCACGCGATGCCGTAGCGTGCGCGGTTGAGGCAGCCGAACGGACCGGAAAGCCCCTCGGCGTTGGGCAGCAGCGCATCTTCGCCGACCTCAACACCCTCCATGACGATTTCGCCGGTGATTGAGGCGCGCAATGATATTTTCTTGCCGATCTTGGGGGCGGACAATCCCTTCAGGCCCTTGTCCAGCACGAAGCCGCGTATCTTGCCCTCATGCGCGTCGGACTTGGCCCAGACCACGAAAACATCCGCGATCGGGCTGTTGCTGATCCACATTTTCGTGCCGGTCAGCCGGTAGCCGCCGTCGATCTTTTCCGCCCTTGTTTTCATGCCGCCGGGATCAGACCCTGCGTCCGGCTCCGTCAGGCCGAAACAGCCGATCCACTCGCCCGAGGCGAGCTTGGGCAGATATTTCTTGCGCTGCGCCTCCGAGCCATAGGCATGGATCGGATACATGACGAGGCTGGACTGCACCGACATCATCGAGCGGTAGCCTGAGTCCACCCGCTCCACTTCGCGCGCGACCAGGCCGTAGCTGACATATCCTGCGCCGATGCCGCCATACTCTTCAGGGATGGTGACGCCCAGAAGGCCAAGTTCCCCCATTTCGCGGAAAATTTCGGGATCAGTTTCCTCCGCCAGAAAAGCGTGCTCGACGCGCGGCGCCAGCTTTTCCTGCGCGTAGGAGAAGGCGCTGTCTCGGATCATGCGCTCCTCTTCGGTCAGTTGGTCCTCCAGCAGGAAGGGATCGTCCCAAGTGAAGGCATTCGTGTCTTTCGACGGGGTCTCTTTCATTTGTTCCTCGCTCTCAAACGCGTTCAATCAGGATGGCGGTGCCTTGTCCGACGCCGACGCACATTGTGGCAAGCGCAAAGCGTCCGCCAGTCTTTTTCAGTTCAACCGCCGCTGTGCCGGTGATCTGCTCGAACGCGACACTGTGCGACACGACCCAGCGCGCAGACGTCCACAAAAGTGTCGCTAGGATAGCCGCGACGAGAAGCAGAACCATTGCGGTCGGGCGATTTGAATCCTTTCTGATTGGGCAGCAGTTAAAAAACACCCGGCGAAGATGCCGTTGAAGACATTGACCAAGCCGGGGTGAACACTATGGAACTCCTGGCATTTCGCAAATTTCTCCCAGGAGTTGACGGTCGCAAGGTTGACGTCGATTGATTTTGCCGACCAACCGGCGCCATCCTTGAGATAGCTCTGAAATGCGAGGCGCAGGCGCGAATTTGACGGTCTTGGCATATGTTAAGCTCCATGGGCCGGAATGCACAACTGCGACGGGGATTGCGACCAGCCTCAAGAGTCCGTTTGGAAACTCGGCTGGTCGAGTCAGCTGGTGCAGTTATCGACAACCGGAGCGCAGCGAACTCAAGTTCGTGAGCACCGGAAGCGCAGAAAATCGCATCGGGTGGCCGCCCAGGCGAAGTTTCCAAACGGACTCTTGGCCATACCTCTTGAAACTTCCACTTCCCGTGCGACATTTCCCGCGTGAACCAAAGGCGGCCCATTGTGAACGGCGCACTCAATCCGGAATCCCTTTTGAGACCAATGCCGGCGGGGCTCTACTGCTCAGCGGGTGATTTTTACATCGACCCCATCCATCCCGTGGAGCGGGCATTGATCACTCATGGCCATGCGGACCATGCGCGCAGTGGGCATGGATCGGTGCTGGCGAGCCGTCAGACGCTGGAGATCATGGCGATCCGCTATGGCGAGGATTTCTGCGGCACGCGCCAGACCGCCGTTATCGGCGAAGCGCTCAACATCAACGGCGTTGAGGTGACCTTCGCACCGGCTGGCCATGTGCTTGGCTCCTGCCAGATACGCGTCAATCATAAGGGCCTGCGCATCACAGCCTCGGGCGATTACAAGCTGCTGCCCGATCCGACCTGCGCGCCCTTTGAGCCGCTCGCCTGCGACGTGTTCATCACCGAGGCGACTTTCGGCCTGCCGGTGTTCAACCACCCTTCTCCAAAAGCGGAAATCGGCAAGCTGCTGCGCTCCCTGCAGCAATTCCCAGGCCGGGCGCATTTGATCGGCGCTTACGCGCTGGGCAAAGCACAGCGGGTGATCCGGCTTCTGCGCGACTGCGGCTATGATGAGCCGATCTATATTCACGGCTCCCTCAAGCGCCTTTGCGACTTTTACGAATCGCAAGGCATTGCGCTCGGAAGGCTGGAGAATGCGACGACCGAGCAGAAGCGCGGCGTTGGCGCGGGTCGGATCGTCATCGCGCCGCCAGCGGCGTTCGGCTCGACATGGGCGCAGCGCTTTGCCGACCCGCTGCTCGGCTTTGCCTCCGGCTGGATGCAGATCCGCGCCCGCGCGCGCCAGCGCGGCACTGAGCTGCCGCTGATCATTTCCGATCACTGCGACTGGGGTGAGCTGACGCAGACCATCAAAACGCTGAACCCGCAGGAAGTCTGGGTCACGCATGGGCGCGAGGAGGCGTTGGTGCGCTGGTGCGAGATGCACCAGCGAAGCGCAAAGCCGCTGCATCTTGTTGGCTATGAAGACGAGGCCGAGTGATGCGCGCCTTCGCCACCCTGCTTGACCGCCTCTCCCTGACGCCCGCGCGCAACGCCAAGCTCCAGCTTTTGCAGGATTATTTCCGCGCGGCGCCCGATCCCGACAGGGGCTATGCGCTCGCGGCGATTTCGGGTGACCTCTCGCTGCGCACGGTCAAGCCCGCTTTGCTGCGGCGGCTGATCAGCGAGCAGACCGACCCTGTGCTGTTCAATCTGTCCTATGATTTCGTCGGCGATCTCGCCGAGACGATCTCTCTGCTCTGGACGTCTTCCATCACGGAACGATCAGACTTATCGCTGGGGGATGTCGTGATGCGCCTGCAGCGCGCCTCCGCCATCGAGGCCCCGCGGCTGATGACTTCCATGCTCGACGCACTTGATCCTTCGGCGCGCTATGCGCTGATCAAGCTGGCGACCGGCGCGCTGCGCATCGGCGTGTCGTCGCGGCTGGTCAAGCAGGCGCTGGCGGAGTTCGGCGGCAAGGATGTCAACGCCATTGAGGAAATCTGGCACGGGCAGGAGCCGCCCTATGCAGCCCTTTTCGCCTGGCTCGAAGGGCGGGCAGACATGCCGCAGAAGAGCGCGGGGGCTGCGTTCCGGCCAGTAATGCTTGCCACGGCGCTTGAAGAGCGGGAGATGGCGGCGCTTGATCCGCAGCAGTTTGCCGCTGAATGGAAATGGGACGGGATTCGCGTACAGGCCGTGTGCGAGGGTGATGCGAGGCGGCTCTATTCGCGCACGGGCGACGATATATCGGGCGCGTTTCCCGATTTGCTCGAACATATGGATTTCGCCGGCTGTCTTGACGGCGAGCTGCTGGTTGGACGGCGAGGCGCCGACGGCCTCGTCATGGGGACCTTCGGCGATCTGCAGCAAAGGCTCAACCGCAAGACCGTGCCGGCCAAATCGCTGCGAGAGTTTCCCGCAGTGATGCAGATCTATGACATTCTGGCCGATGGCGCGGACGATTTGCGCGGCCTGCCATTTGCGGAGCGGCGGACGCGGCTTGAGGTGTTTGCATCCGCGCTGGAGCCAAGCCGTTTCGCCCTCTCGCCGCTTTTGCCCTTCGAGAACTGGGAACAGCTTGCCGGACTGCGCGCCAGCCCGCCGCACGCCATCATCGAGGGCGTGATGCTGAAGCGGAAGGATTCAACTTATGTGCCGGGGCGGCCGAAAGGTCCCTGGTTCAAATGGAAACAGGACCCGAAAGTGATCGATGCCGTGCTGATGTACGCGCAGCGCGGGCATGGAAAGCGGTCGAGCTTCTATTCGGACTACACATTCGGCGTCTGGAACAGCGCGGGCGAGCTGGTGCCGGTCGGCAAGGCCTATTTCGGCTTCACCGATGAGGAGCTGAAGCAGATCGACAAATATGTGCGCGACAACACGGTCGAGCGCTTCGGGCCGGTGCGTTCGGTGCGGGCCGAGCCTGACAGCGGCCTTGTCTTCGAAGTCGCATTTGAGGGCCTCAACCGCTCCGGGCGGCATAAATCCGGCGTCGCCATGCGTTTTCCACGCATATCACGACTGCGCTGGGACAAGCAGCCGGCGGACGCGGACAAATTGGAAACGCTGGAAGCGATGCTTTGAGATTGAACGCCACTTGCGCTCATCTTCATTAACGGGCAGATTCAAAACCTGCTGAGAACCTGGGGAGGAATTTGTGGCCAACAAAGTATCCGAGACCGCGGCTGCTTCAAACGGCGTTTCCGAAAAGATCTGGCTCAAAAGCTATCACCCTTCCATTCCGCCCGTGCTGCCGCCTTTGGCATTTCAAAGCATTCCGGAGCATCTGCTCAATTCCTGCCGCAAATATGCCGCCAAGCCAGCTTTCCTGCTGATGGGCAAATCGCTCAGCTATGCCGATGTTGACCGCGAGTTGGCGGCGCTGGCCGCCTATCTGCAGTCCACCGGATTGCAGAAGGGCGCACGCGTTGCGCTCATGATGCCGAATATTCTGCAATATCCGGTCGCGGTGCTGGCGGTGCTGCGGGCGGGCTACACGGTCGTCAACGTCAATCCGCTCTACACGCCGCGCGAACTTGAGCATCAGCTCAATGACAGCGGCGCGGAAACAATTATTATCATCGAGAATTTTGCCAAGACGCTTGACGAGGTGCTGGCGAAGACGAAGGTCAAGAATGTCATTGTCACCGGCGTTGGCGACATGCTCGGCCTCAAGGGCCATATCGTCAACTTCGTGCTGCGGCACGTGAAGAAGGTTGTGCCAAGCTATAGTCTGCCCGGACATGTCCGCTTCAATTCGGCGCTGTCGGCGGGGCGCGCCATGACGCTTCAGCCCGTCGAGATCGCTCTGAAAGACGTGGCGTTCCTGCAATATACCGGCGGCACAACCGGCGTGTCCAAGGGCGCGACGCTGACGCATTCCAACATTTTGTCGAACATGGCGCAGAACGCCGCCTGGCTGAAGCCGGTCACTGATGCGCGCGGCAAACCGGACGACATGATGTTCATCTGCGCCCTGCCGCTCTATCATATCTTCGCGCTGACCGTGAACATGATGATGGGCATGGAACAGGGCGGCTGCAATCTGCTCATTCCGAACCCGCGCGACATTCCGGCTTTTGTCAAGGAATTGCAGAAGGTGAAGATTCACTTCTTCCCCGGCCTCAACACGCTGTTCAACGCACTCCTCAACAATGAGGATTTTCAGAAGCTCGACTTCAAGCCGATGCTGCTCACAATGGGCGGTGGCATGGCGGTGCAGAGCGGCGTGGCGGAGCGCTGGGAAAAGCTGACGGGGCACGCCATCCATGAGGGTTACGGCCTCTCGGAAACATCACCCGTGGCCACCGCCAATCCGTTTGACATCGCCAAATACACCGGAACCATCGGCCTTCCCCTGCCCTCAACCGACATTGCAATCCGCGATGATGATGGCAAAGATCTGCCGAACGGCGAGGTCGGTGAAATCTGCATCCGCGGCCCGCAGGTCATGGCCGGCTATTGGCAGCGCCCGGATGAGACCGCCAATGTGATGACGCCGGACGGCTTCTTCAAATCCGGCGATATGGGGTTCATGGACCCGAACGGCTACGTCAAGATTGTCGACCGCAAGAAGGACATGGTGCTAGTCTCCGGCTTCAACGTCTATCCGAACGAGGTCGAGGATGTGGTCGCACGGCATCCCGGCGTGCTCGAATGCGCGGTGGTCGGCACCAAGGACGAGCACAGCGGCGAGGCGGTCAAGCTCTTCGTTGTCAAGAAAGACCCGAATCTGACCGAGGAAGCGCTGAAAGAGTTCTGCGCCAAAGAGCTCACCGGCTACAAGCGTCCCAAATATGTGGTGTTCCGCAATGATCTGCCGAAGACCAATGTCGGCAAGATTTTGCGGCGCGAGCTTCGGGATTTGAAGTAGTCAGGCTCCGCGCCCGGTCAGCCATTCCGGCAGATCGGCGATAGAGGGCAGCACCGCATCCGCCAAGGGCGCAAGCCCGTCACGGCCCGTCGTGCCTGTCAAAACACCGATTGCCGCGCCCGCTCCGGCGGCGTGCGCCATTTCCAGATCATGGACATTGTCGCCAACGACAACCGCCTCATGCGGTTCAATGCCGAGCAATTTGCAAGCGAGATGAACCGGATCAGCGGCGGGTTTGGGGTTTTGAACGCTGTCATAGCCGATAAACGCCGAGAACAGGCGCGTGACGCCGAACTTCTCAATCGTTCGCCGCGCGGCGGCCTCAAGGTCGTTGGTGACAACGGCAAGCCCGCGCCCTTCGCCGTGGAGATGGGCAAGCGTTGCGTGAAGACCGGGCACGGGCACGGCGGCGGCTGGGCCTTCCTCGGTGAAAGCGCGGTCCATCCGGGCCTTCCAGAAAGCGGCCCGCTTCATGTCCGCCTCGCCAATCCAAAGCCGGATAATTGTGTCTGTCGTCCCGGCCGCAAGCTCAGACCCCGCCAGAAACACATTGCTGGCCCGCTCATACCCGCCAATGCGCAAAAGCCGCTCAGCCTCGGCGCTGTCCCCGTCCGCCGCCTCCAGCGCCAGCTTCTCATAAAGCGTCAGCCAAGTGCCATTGAAGTCAACCAATGTGCCGTCCTTGTCGAAGAGGATGGCTTTGAATCTCTTTTGGTTCAAAACTCAGCCTCGCGGCCATGCCTTATGCGAGAGATAGATACGCCTCGGCCATCGTATCGATATTGAGCGACGTAGCCATACCTGCCAAATGCGATCACCAACTCGCGAAGTTCAGGCCTGTCTTGGTTGGGCATTCGACCTTTTGCGGGGAACGCCGCCAAACTCTGAACTGCGCTCCTGATGGCGACACCCGAGGCCTCTGCCGTGCGTGGATTTTTGCCTTTCAAGAAGTTGTGCAGCCGTTTGAGATCGGCGAGGGCCGCCGGGGCAAGAGTTACAGATGGCATTCAGGCGCAGGCTTTTCGTCGTCAGTGCCCCAGGATTGCAGCCAGACCATAACTTCTTCACTTGTCACATGAAGCCCTGTTTCGTCCATTTCCTTCAGCGCCTCCAAGGAATCGCGCTCCCAAGCCTCACGGCGCTCGGCATCGGTGATGTACTTTTCCACCGCTTCCTTCATGACCCAATGCGGCGTGCGGCGCATAGACTCCGCAACACGCTGAACACGGTCTTTCATGTCGGGGTCGAGTTTGATGCTGGTCGAGACAGCAGTCATTTTGGGTCTCCTAGGTATTACCTAGTATAACTTTAGCACACCCACACTGAGTGTCCATAGGGATGTCAGTTTAGGTTTACTTCCCCAACCCCTGCACATGCTTCACCAGCCCCGCAGTCGAAGCATCCCGCGCTCCCGCCGCTTCCTTCCCCTGCACCACCGGCAGCAGCGCTGTGGCGAGTTCCTTGCCAAGTTCGACGCCCCATTGGTCAAACGCATTGATTCCAAACAGCGCCGCTTCGACGAAGACGCGGTGCTCGTACAGAGCGACGAGCCGTCCGAATGCGTAAGGCGTCAGCTTCTTGTGAACGAGCGTCAGCGTCGGGCGGTTGCCGGGGAAGACTTTGTGCGGGGCCAGTTCTTCCGCGTCTTTCTTCGACATTCCTTTGGCGGTCAGCTGTTCTCTGGCTTCGCCCAAAGTGCGGCCCTTCATCAGGGCTTCGGACTGGGCGAAGCAATTGGCGAGGAGCATGTCGTGATGGACTTTCAAGTCCGGCTCAAAACTTTCCGCCGCGACAATGAACTCGACCGGAACAATGTCGGTGCCCTGATGCAGGAGCTGGAAGAAGGCATGCTGGCCGTTGGTGCCGGGCTCACCCCAGACGACCGGACCGGTGGGGCCGGACGCCTTGTTGCCTTTCGCGGTGACGCGCTTGCCGTTCGATTCCATGTCGAGCTGCTGCAGATAGGCGGGAAGGCGCGACAGGCGCTGGTCGTAGGGGATCACCGCGCGGGTCGGATAGCCGCAAATGGCGCGATGCCAGTAGCCGATGAGGCCGAGCATGACCGGCATGTTCTTTGCAAGCGGCGCGGCGCGGAAGTGCTCGTCCATGGCATGCGCGCCATCCAAAAACTCGCCAAAGGCTTTTGGCCCAACCGCCAGCATCAGCGGCAGGCCGATGGCAGACCAGATCGAATAGCGCCCGCCCACCCAGTCCCAGAAGCCGAATACGCGGTCCGGCGCGATGCCGAAGGCGGCGACCTTGTCGAGCGCGGTCGATATGGCGGCGAAATGCGCGCCGACCGCCTTTTCGCCGAGCGCCTTGATGACCCAGCGCCGCGCCGTGTCAGCATTGGTCATGGTCTCGATTGTGGTGAAAGTCTTCGACGCGATGAGGAACAGCGTTGTGCCAGGGTCAAGACCCTTTAGCGTGTCCGCCATATGCGCGCCGTCGACATTGGAGACGAAATGCAGGCGCGGCCCATCATGAAAAGGCGCGAGCGCCAGCGTCGCCATTGCGGGACCAAGGTCCGAGCCGCCAATGCCGATGTTAACGACGTCGGTGAAGGCCCAGCCTTTCGACGAGATGGTCTTGCCAGAGCGGATCGCGTCAGCGAATGCGCCCATGCGGCCGAGCACCTCGTTGATCCCCGGCATGATGTCCGCGCCATCGATCTTGATCGCCCGGTTCGAGCGGTTGCGCAATGCAGTGTGCAGCACGGCGCGGTCTTCCGTTGAATTGATCTTCTCGCCGGAGAACATCCGGTCGCGCTTTTTCTTGACATGCGCGGCGTCGGCGAACTCAAGCAACAGTTTGACGGTCTCATTGTTGACGCCGCATTTCGACCAGTCGAACAAAAGATCATCCAGTGTCAGCGTGTGCTTCTGGAAGCGCTTGGAATCCTCTGCAAACGCCTTGCGCATATCGCGCGGCGCGCCCTTTTTGAGATGCGATTTCAGGTCGGCAACCGCGCGAACCTTGGCTTCGTTTGACATCTAACCCTCACAGCAACGCAGCAATAGCGGTCAATGATTATCCCGCGGCACGCCCATGGTCTGGGCGATGCGCTGGTAGTTGACGGCGGGTTTCAGAACCATGCCGGCGCCGAGCTGATCGACAATGCCGCGCTGGATTTCCTGCCACGGCGTCTGGTGCGCTGGATAGGCGTAGCCGCCATTGGCCGCCAGCGCGGCGCGCCGGGTCTGCATCTCGGCATCATCGATCAATATGTTCGCCGTGCCCTTGCCAAGATCAACCCGCACGCGGTCGCCAGTCTTCAGAACCGCGAGCCCGCCGCCAATCGCGGCTTCGGGCGAAGCATTGAGGATGGAGGGCGAGCCGGAGGTGCCGGACTGTCGGCCGTCGCCGATGCAGGGCAGCGCCGTGATGCCGCGCTTGAGCAGATAGTTTGGCGGCTGCATATTGACCACCTCCGCCGCGCCCGGATAGCCGACCGCGCCCGTGCCGCGCATGAACAGGATTGTGTGCTCGTCAATCCCAAGCGCCGGATCGTCGATGCGCGCATGATAATCCTCCGGCCCGTCAAACACCTGCGCCCTGCCCTCGAATGCTTCCGGGTCGCTCGGATTGGACAAATAACGCTGGCGGAACTCAGGCGAGATGACGCTCGTCTTCATGATCGCCGTGTCGAAGAGATTGCCCTTGAGATTGATGAACCCGGCATCCTTCTTCAACGGATTGGCGACAGTGCGGATGACATCCTCATTGAGGTTTTCCGCAAGCGCGCAGTTCTGGCCCATGGATTTGCCATTAGCGGTGATCTGGCCTGGATGCGGCAGCAGGCCCGCCTTCATCAGCTCCATGGTCACCGCGGGCACGCCGCCGGCGCGGTGATAGTCCTCGCCCAGATATTCGCCGGCCGGCTGCAGATTGACGAGAAGCGGAATCTTGTGGCCGATGTCCTGCCAGTCATCATTGTCGAGCGCAACGCCGAGATGGCGGGCGATGCCGTTCAGATGGATCGGCGCGTTGGTGGAGCCGCCGATGGCCGAATTGACGACGATGGCGTTTTCAAACGCCTCGCGCGTCATGATGTCGGACGGCTTCAAATCCTCATGCACCATGGCGACAATGCGCCGCCCGGTCTCATAGGAAATCTGCCCGCGCTCGCGGTAAGGCGCGGGGATGGCGGCGGAGCCCGGCAGCTGCATGCCAAGCGCTTCCGCCAGCGAGTTCATCGTCGTCGCCGTGCCCATCGTGTTGCAATAGCCCACCGACGGCGCGGAGGAGGCGACGATGTCCATGAACTCGTCATAGTCGATTTCGCCTGACGAGAGCCTTGCGCGGGATTTCCACACGATGGTGCCCGAGCCCGTCCGCTCGCCATGATGCCAGCCATTGAGCATCGGGCCGACGGAGAGCGCGATGGCGGGAATGTTGACGGTTGCCGCCGCCATCAGCATGGCGGGCGTAGTCTTGTCGCAGCCAATGGTCAGCACCACGCCGTCGAGCGGATAGCCGTAGAGCACCTCGACCAGCGACAGATAGGCGAGGTTCCGGTCGAGCGAGGCAGTCGGGCGCTTGCCGGTTTCCTGGATTGGATGGCACGGAAATTCCAGCGGCACGCCGCCGGCGGCGATAATGCCGTCGCGCACGCGCTTGGCAAGCTCAATATGATGCCGGTTGCACGGCGACAGGTCGGAGCCGGTCTGGGCGATCCCGATTATGGGACGCCCGTCCTGCAATTCCTCGCGCGTGATACCATAGTTCAGATAGCGCTCGAGATACAGCGCTGTCATACCCGGATTGTCCGGATTGTTGAACCAGTCCTGCGAGCGCAGCTTCTTGATTGACTTCGTGGCCATGGTTCCCGGACGCCTTGCTATTTGAATGTTTCCCAGACAGTTTCTTTAAGCTGCAATGGGCGACATTCACAAGAACCGAATAAGGGAGATCAAGCAATATGGCGATGAACATGCAGGGAGAGGAGCGCATCGCCGCATCCGTGGATGCTGTCTGGGCAGCGCTGAACGATCCGGAAATCCTCAAAGCCTGCATTCCCGGCTGCGAAGCGCTGGAGAAGAAGTCCGCGACACAGCTTTCGGCGATTGTCGGGCTCAAGCTTGGGCCGGTGAAGGCGAAATTTTCCGGCGAAGTGCAGCTGAAAAACCTGAAGCCGCCGCACTCCTACACGATCCAGGGCGAGGGCAAGGGCGGCATCGCCGGATTTGCCAAAGGCGGCGCGGACGTGACGCTCACGGCGGACGGCGCGGAAACCATACTCGGCTATACTGTCAACGCAGATGTCGGCGGCAAGATCGCCCAGCTCGGATCGCGCCTGATCGATTCCACCGCCAAGAAACTTGCAGGGCAGTTCTTCTCCAATCTCAACGCCAAAGTCTCCGGCGCGGCTTGAACTCGCGAAGGTGTCGCATTTGCCGTGCTGAGCGGCGGTTCTTCCGGCTTTGCCAAGCCTCTTGCCGCAGGATAAGCAGCGGACTCGAACAATGCGTTGATGGAAATGCAGCAGGAATTTGACTTTATCATCATCGGCGCAGGGTCGGCCGGCTGCGTCGTGACGGATAAATTGTCCGCGAGCGGCCAGCATTCGGTGCTTTTGCTTGAGGCCGGCGGCAGTGACCGCCGCTTCTACATCCGCATGCCGCTCGGCTATGGAAAGACCTTCTACGATCCACGCGTCAACTGGATGTACCGCGCCGAGCCGGATCCCGGCCTCGACGGAAATGCCGACCACTGGCCCCGCGGCAAAGTCGTTGGCGGATCAAGTTCGATCAACGCGCTCGTCTACGTGCGCGGCGCCCGCGAGGATTTCGACCGCTGGCGTGATCTGGGCAATCCGGGCTGGGGTTATGATGACGTGCTGCCCGTCTTCAGGGCGCTGGAGGACAATGATCGCGGCGCGGATGACTATCATGGCGCGGGCGGACCACTGCATGTCAGCGACACCGGCAATCTTGTCCATGGCCTGTGCGCCACCTTTCTGAAGGCGAGCGAGGAAGCCGGTCTGAAGCTCAATCCGGATTTCAATGGCGTGACCCAGGAAGGCGCGGGCCTGTATCAGGTCAACACCAAGGACGGCAAGCGCCACTCCGCCGCCGACGCCTTCCTGCATCCGGCGCTGAAGCGGCAAAACCTCACGCTGCGCTCCGGGGCGCTGGCGACCAAAATACGGTTCGAAGGCAAGCGGGCCGTAGGCGTCGAATATGAACTTGGCGGGCAGCCTCACTTTGTCCGGGCGCGCCGCGAAGTCATCTTGTGCGGCGGCTCGGTGAACTCGCCGCAGCTGCTGCAATTGTCCGGCATCGGTCCCGGCGCGCTGCTGCAATCGCTCGGCATTCCGGTTTTGCACGAAAACGCCCATGTGGGGCGCAATCTCGCCGACCATCAGGGCATCAACTACACGTTCGAGGCCAATGTGCCGACAATGAACCAGATGCTGCGGCCTTGGCACGGCAAGCTCCGGGCAGGCCTGCAATACCTCCTCTTGAAGCGCGGCCCGCTTTCGACCTCCATCAACCATGCCGGCGGCTTTTTCCGAACCAATCCGGCGCTGACTCTCCCCAACATGCAGCTCTATTTCCAGGCCTTTTCGACGGTGAAGCCAAAGGCGGGCGAGCGGCCGATCCTCACCCCCGATCCGTTTGCGGGCTATTCCATCGGACTCTCCAATTGCCGTCCAACCAGCCGGGGCTCGATTGAAATCAAATCGCCGGACGCGCGCGTGCATCCACGCATTACCGCCAACGCCTTTTCGACGCCGGAGGACGTTGCCGAAATGCTCGATGCGGTGAAGTTCCTGCGCTTCATCGCCGCGCGGCCCGCCATGAAGTCGATCACCGTGCGCGAGGTTCTGCCCGGCCCCTCCATCCAGAGCGATGAAGAGTTGACACTGGACTTCCGGCGCAGGTCCGGGACTGTCTATCACCCGGTCTCGACTTGCCGGATGGGGCCGGACCCTGAGACTTCCGTTGTTGACCCCACACTGAGAGTCCATGGCGTCGACGGGCTGCGGATCATCGACTGCTCGATATTTCCGGAGCTCATTTCAGGCAACACCAATGCTGCGGCGATGATGACGGGTGCGAAAGGCGCAGAACTTGTTCTGGCAGACGCATTCTGATTCTCACAAGGATTGCGCGTCCTCCGCAGCATGCTCGAGACGCTTGACGCGCACCACGCTCACCGAGCACAGCGCCTCGGCCACGATCTGCGCCGAAACACTGCCAAGGTGCCGCCGGAGCGCGGAAGACCTGCGCGCGCCGATAATGATGTGACCAACATCATTGTTGGCGGCATAGTTTAATATGGCTGCCGGAATGTCGAAGGCCTCAAGCACATGAAAACTGATCCGCTCATCCGGCAGCCCCAGCGGTTCTGCCCAATGTTTGAGATTGACCAGACGGCTTATGTAGAGAGAACGTCCGCCGGAATCGGCCAATTTGTCTTCTCCGATCAGTTTCGTCTTCATGATTGTTATACAGGCAAGCTTGCTGTCCGGGCGCGAAAGCAACGCCCGCGCTGCTTCCAGTCGCACCTCCTCTGCCAAGGGATTCATGCTGTCAGCGAGGTCGACAGCCGCCAATATGACTGAGGAGCCGGATGAGGCGGGATTTGCAGCAGCAAGAATTCTGGAAGTGATCTTCTGCTTGCTGCGAAACATCGACTGCAGCGCGGAGAGAAATCCTGAACTGTCCTTGCGCTCACCGCGCTCTGTGAGCCGGATTTGTCCAGGATGGTTCAGGTCCGCAAGCAGGCTTCCGGCGTTCAGATATCGCCGCGCCGGATCTACTTCCAGGCATTTGAGAATTACCTCCTGCATCCAGCGCGGCAGCGCAGGATTGATTGCGCGCGGTGGCCGCGGCGGATGGTAGAGGCGGCGCTGCATGCTCGCCTTTCCGCTTGGCTCGCCAAACGGCTTCTCGCCTGTCGAGAGCTCGTAGAGAATGCAGCCCAATGCAAAGATGTCGCTTGCGGGAATGGTCCGGTCGCCCAAAGTCTGCTCTGGCGAAATGTAGGCAGGCGTGCCCATCGGCACCTTACTTTCCTCCGCCAGAAGGTCGGGCAATTCTGCGTGCCGGGCAAGGCCAAAGTCGATCAGCACCGCGCCTCGCGCAGTCAGAAAAATGTTGTCAGGCTTCAGATCGAGATGGGTAACCATCTGGCCATGCAGCGAGGCGAGCGCCGTTGCGACCTTGACGCCAATTTCAGTCAGCTTTTCAATGCCAAGCGGGGCTTTGGACAGCTCGCCCGCAAGGTTTTCACCCTCGATAAATTCCATGGCTATGAAGGGCGTACGTGCAAGATCGCCTGAGCCGGCAAATTTGGGCACATGCGGTCCGTTGAGGCGCTTGAGGATCATTTCCTCGATCTCAAAGCCCACAATGGTGGACACATCCCCGCCCGGATCCATGAACGGCAGTTTAAGCGCTAGCGGGAAATTGAACTGCTTGTGCCGCGCGCGCCAAAGCGACCCCATGCCGCCAGTTGCGAGTTTTTCTGTCAGCTCGAAGCCCTCGACTGCATCCCCTGGTTTGAGCATCTGCATGTGTGTCTATAAGGCTCCAGTTTAACGTCCGATCAAAAGCCGGATGCCGAGCCATTCCGGCAAGCCCGCTGCTTTGATTTTCTCATTCGTGATTTGCGCAGGGTATGGGATGCGGTGACTGGTGACGGTTCCGGCCTCAGTGTCGTAAAGCCCAAAGCAGGCGGCGGAGATGCGGTCCCTCGGCTGTCCGACAGAGCCGACAACAATCACGGCGCGCCGGATGGAGGAGATCGGGACTGGTCTTTCGGGAATCGGGACAAAGAGCTGCGGATGGCGACCGGGCAGCGCGTGGAAATAGGCGGGGATGTGCGTATGACCGCAAAAGACCAGCCGGGACTGTGTGTGGGCAAGGCATTTCGCCGCCGCGTCCGAATCGCGCAAATAATGCCATTTCTCCGGCTCGTGAGCGCTCGCATGCACAAAAAGCATGTCGTTGTGCATGGCGGTCAACGGCAGGCCGCGCAAAAAGCGCAAATGATCCTGCCTGAGATTTTCGGCCGTCCATTCAATGACACGCCGCGCATTGGGCGTCATGCCCGTGCCACCTCTCCAGGTGGCCGCATCGTGATTGCCCTGAATGCAGACGGCGCCGTTTTCAGTCAATTCGCCGAGAATATCCGTGCAATAGGCAGGGTCCGGACCATAGCCCACCACATCGCCCAATATCACAATCTGGTCGACGCCAATACGGCGAACAGCAAGAAGCACGGCGTCCAATGCCTCCCGATTGGCGTGAATGTCGGCAAGAAATGCCAGGCGCATGAGGATATTCATCCAAAACACTGACCTGACTTCGCACAAGCAATGTCAGCGGGGCAATGCGACTTTTGACCGGCCTCAGGCCGAAGTCATGACAGGCCGGACATCGGCTGATGCAAAGGGCGCGCATACGAATTGATCACATTTTGTGAATAATCATTGATTTCGGTGATATTTGCGCTCCTCCCGCATAGGCAAATCACTTGCGAACAGCTATGGCGAAAATGTTTAACTCCGCACGCACGTGCATTGAGGATTAATTGGACCAGTCAGTCACCGCCGTATTCCCCGCTGTCGAACGCGACTGGATATCCACACTTCATGCCTACAGGGCATCGGACATCAAGCGCAGCATTTTCGAAATCATTGTCACAGCCGGACCGTTTGTGGCGCTTTGGCTCGCGACTTGGGCGGCTTTTCAGGTCAGCTTCTGGCTGTCACTGGTCGTCGCCATTCCCGCCGGCGCCTTCTTGGTGCGCCTGTTTCTCATTCAGCACGATTGCGGCCACGGGGCGATGTTCAAGAAAAAGGCGTCGAACGACTGGGTCGGGCGCGTGCTCGGCGTCTTCACGATGACGCCCTATGATGTGTGGCGCAAGCAGCACTCCATCCACCACGCCACGCACGGCAATCTCGACAAACGCGGCATGGGCGACATCAACATCTTTACCCTTCAGGAATACCGGGCGCTGCCATTTCACAAGCGCTTTGCGTATCAACTCTACCGGCATCCGCTGGTGATGTTCGGGCTTGGCCCGAGTTTTGTGTTCTTCCTGCTCTACCGTTATCCGTCCGGTCTGATGCGGGCGGGCTGGATCTATTGGGCGAGCGCGATGGGGACAAACCTTGCCATTGCCGCAATTGCCGCCGCCATGATGTGGCTGGTCGGATGGCAGGCGTTTCTCTTTGTGCACGTGCCGATCGTCGTGATCGGCGCGACAATCGGCATCTGGCTTTTCTACGTTCAGCACCAGTTTGAAGACGCGTTCTGGGAAGAAGGCGAGAACTGGTCGCTGCAGGACGCGGCGCTCTATGGCAGCTCATTTTACGACCTGCCGAAGCCTTTGCGCTGGCTGACCGCCAATATTGGCGTGCACCACGTGCACCATCTCTACAGCAAGATTCCGTTCTACAAGCTGCAGAAGGTCATGGATGATCATCCGGAGCTCGCGGGCTTTCGCCGCCTGACCTTCATTGAGAGCCTGTCCTGCCTGAAGCTGCGTCTTTGGGATGAAGATGCAAAGCGCATGGTGACACTGCGCGAGGCCGCCAGAGCGGCCTGAGAGTCTGTTTTGATATTCGAAATGCCGAGTCGAAAATGGAGATTTTCGAGCATCGGAGCGGAGCTTACTTTTAGTACGTGAGCACCGAAGCGCAGAAAAGCGCCATTTGCAGACCGGCAGGGCGAGTTTCAAAACAGACTCTGAATTCAGATCGCGGCGCGCGCCTCGGCAAACAACCGGGTCCGCAAGATCCGCGCCACAACTATTCCAGCAATCATCGCGGCGAGGAAAACAAGCGTTTCGCCGTGACCGAGGCCGAGCGCTGGGATGGCGCCGCCGGGGCAAAAGCCGGCAATGCCCCAGCCAATGCCAAACACGGCCGCCCCGCCGACAAGCTGGCGGTCAATCACATGCGACACCGGCAGATGAAAATCGCTGCCGAGCAGCGGGTGTTCTGGCCGCCGTGAAGACAAGCCTGTAGCCGATGGCCGCAACCAGCAGCGCTCCGCCCATCACAAACATCAGGCTCGGATCCCAAGTGCCTGCAAGGTCGAAGAAGTTTTGCACCTTGGCCGGATTTGCCATGCCGGAAATGACTATGCCAAGCCCGAAGACCATGCCAATCAAAAGCGCGGACACATGTTTCATGTCAACCTCCGATCACATGGCGCAAAAGAAAGACTGTGACCAATGCAGCCGCCATAAAGGTCGCGGTGGCGATCAACGAGCGCTTGGAGAAACGGGCCATGCCGCACACGCCATGGCCGCTCGGGCAACCATTGCCGAATGTCACGCCAATGCCGACGAGGAACCCGCCGCCAATCAGGGCCAATGTTGAAACCGGCACGGCGAACTCAACCTGACCGCCATAGCCGAAGACGTAGAAGAGCGGCGCAAGCGCCGCACCGCTCAGAAATGCGGCACGCCATTGCCAATCGCGGGCGATGGGCGGAATGGCGCCGCTCAAAATGCCGGTCATTCCGGCAATGCGCCCGTGAAACAGCATGAGAAGCACGGCTGAAGCGCCAATAAGCGCGCCGCCAAGCAAGGAGGCGTAAGGAGTGAATTCTGTCATGTCCGGACCGAAGTTAGAATTTCCAAGCCAATGCATCTAATTCTGAATCGCGAAAAGCGAAAGGATCGGAATTGCGCCTTTCGTGCAGATATTAGAGTCCGTTTCGAAACTCGGCATGCCGACTCGAAAATGGTGATTTTCGAGCATCGGAGCGGAGCCTACTTTTAGTAGGTGAGCACCGAAGCGCAGAAAAGCGCCATTTGCAGACCGGCAGGAAGAGTTTCGAGACGGGCTCTTAGATTCCAGCCAGCATCTGATCGATGCTCTGCCGCTGACGGTGCATTTCGAGGAAAATCTGGTAGTCCTTGTCAAAGCGCCTGCGGGCCGCAGGATCCGGTTCGCGCCGCGCGCCGCCCTGGTGCATGGAGGCGCATGCCATAGCAAGGCTTGGATAAAACCCGGCGGCATAGGCGGCGACCATGCCGGTGCCCAGCAGAGTGGCGTCCTCAGTCAGCGGCTCGACGACGGTGCAGCCGGTAGCGTCAGCGTAAAGCTCCATCAGGATCGGATTTTTGGTATGGCCGCCGGTGATGTGAAGCGTGTCGATGCCATATCCGTTTTCGTTCAGGGCATCGAGAATGTGGCGCACGCCGAGCGCAATGCTGACCGCCGTTCGCCAATAGAGATGGCAGAGCGAGTCAAAGCCTGAATCAATCGACAGCCCGCTGATGACCCCAAGCGCATGCGGGTCTCCGAAAGGCGAGCGGTTTCCGTGAAAGTCAGGCAGGACGTGCATTCGTCCGGCAAGATCGAGCCCCTCTTCTTCGCGCAGTTCCATGATGCGCGCCGTTATCTTTTGATGCATGGCGGCGTCCGGTTCACCGCCAGCGCCGTGTAGGCGAATGACATGGTCCAGCAAAGCTCCCGTGGCTGACTGGCCGCCTTCATTGAGCCAATACTCATTGAGCGCCGCCCCGAGATAGGGTCCCCAAATGCCGCGCGCGGGACGCGCTTCCCTGGAGAGCGCCATGATGCAGCTTGAGGTCCCCGCGATCAGGGCGAGGTGACGGTCAATGCCGCCTTTCCCGGTGCCATAGCCGCCGATTACGCCAAGCGCGCCTCCATAGGCGTCAATGAGACCGATGCCGACCTGGCACGAGACGGTCAGCCCCAACTCCGATGCCGCAGACGCAGTCAATCCGCCAACGGGATGGCCAACTTCGGCGACATGAAGATGAGTCAGAGAATTGTCCAGAAGGTCGGGGAGCCCGATCTGTTCAAAATAGTCCTGCCGCCATGGCGGCGATTCGTGGGCCAAATAGGTCCATTTGCAAGTCAGCGTGCACTGCGAGCGCGTGTTGGACCCGGACGCGCGCCAGGTGAGGAAATCAGCGAGGTCAAATACATTCCCAATGCGTGCCCAGGATTTTGGCAGATGGCGTTTCAGCCACATCAGCTTCGGCGTCTCCATCTCGGGAGACATGACGCCTCCCAGATAAGACAGAACTTCATGGCCCGTCGCCGTGCACTCATCCGCTTCGGCCAGCGCGCGGTGGTCGAGCCATACAATCGTGTCCCACTTGTCGTCACCGCTCAGCGAAACAGACACCTGCTCGCCTTGTGTGCCACGCACGACCAGCGAACAGGTCGCATCAAAGCTGATGCCTCGGACTGATTGCGGGTCAATTGCTGATTTTGAGAGAGCGCCGCGCACGGCTTTGCAGACGGCCTGCCAGATATCTTCTGAATTATGCTCGGCGTGGTCCGCACCGTGCCGCTTCATCTGGATCGGATGTTCGGCGCGGGCGGCGAACCGGCCGAATTCGTCAATGACGCCGGCCCGGGCGCTTCCGGTCCCCACGTCAACGGCCACGACATAGCGTTTGCCTTGCGCTTCCGGCGGCCTGGCATAGGCGCCGATCAACTCTGGAAGTTTCGACATATCCGAGAAAATCAACGCCGGCGAGGCAGCCGCAATTGCGGCCTTGTGCGATGCTTCCTGCGCGTGGCCGCCGCCAGTAAAGCCGAATACAGTCATGCCCGCGCGTTTGGCGGCATGAATGCCGGCGGGGCTGTCTTCGATGACAAGGCATCGTTCAGGTCTTGATCCCATCGCCCTTGCGGCAAGGAGAAACAGATCCGGAGCGGGTTTGCCCTGAGCGGCCATGGTGGCGGAAAAGATGCTGCCTTCAAAGGCGGGCAACAGACCCGTCACATCCAGCGACAAGCGTATCCGTTCCGGCTGGCTGGATGAGGCAACGCAGAACGGCGCGTCCAATGTCTCAAGCGTCTTGGCGATGCCCGCAATGGGCAGAAGCTCATCCTTGAACGCGGCATAGAGCCGCCCGCGCATGGTTTCCAGCGCATCAGGACCGAGTGACAAGCCGAATTCACTTTCCACCGCATCGAGTATTGAGGCAAGCGAGCGCCCGAGGAAGCGGCGGCAGGCATCTTTAAATTCGAGATGCAATCCGGCTGCCGACAACATGTCGATCAGCGCGTTGATGGCGATCATCTCGCTGTCGACGAGCACGCCATCGCAGTCGAAGATCACAAGATCAAAATTGTCAGAATTTACGCTCACGACAGACCTTCGCATTGCCCCATCAGCAGTATGATGATCTGATTTTCGTCCGGTTGAAAAGCCCGGCCTTATTGCAGGCTTTTACCGGCAACATAGCGCGTTAACGTTTCGCGGGTTCCATTCTTCCAAAGCGCGCCGAGCGCGCCCGCAAAAGCGGACTGAAATTCCGCGGACATTGCCGTATCACCATAAATGTCATGCATTGCGAGCCATGCGGACGCATCCGATTTCGCGCGCTTTGAAGTCTCCTGCAGACGATCCCAGGCAGACGGATCGTTTGGCGCAATGCGCTTGCCGCTGTCCGTCTCACCGTAACAGTAGCGGCACCAGAGGGCCGATTCGAGCGCAAGACCCGCTACGGATCTGCCTGCTCTCAGCCTGTCGGCAATCGTGGGAATGATGAATTTGGGCTGACGGTTCGAGCCATCAAGACACAGGCGCGGGATTGTGTCGCCAATCTTGGGATTGGAGAAACGGCGCACGATCAGCTTGAAATAGTCCTGAATATCCGTGTCCGGCACGGGTGGCACAGTGGGAATGATTTCATTCTGCTCGATCTTGGCGAGGAAGCCGGAGACCAGCGGATTCTCCATCGCCTCGTGAACGAAATGAATATCCATCAGCGCCGCCGGATAGGCGATGACCGCGTGTCCGCCATTCAAGATGCGAATTTTCATCAGTTCGAAAGGCGAGACATCCTTGACGAATTGCACGCCGACTTTTTCAAGGGCCGGCCTGCCTGCCGGAAAATTATCTTCCAGCACCCATTGCTTGAAACCTTCACAAAAGACCGGCCATGAATCCTGGAGACCGAAATCCTTCTCCAGCATGGCGCGCTCGCGGTCGCTGGTGGCAGGAGTGATGCGGTCGACCATGCCGTTTGGAAAAGCGACTTTTGACCTCACCCATTCGGCAAGTTCACCGTCGAACAGCTCAGCCAGCCCCACCAGCGAGTTCTTCGTCACAACGCCATTATGCGGAATGTTGTCGCATGACATGACGGTAAAGGGGACGATGCCAGTTTTGCGGCGGCGGGCGAGGCCTGCGAGCAGGAGACCAAACACCGTTTTGGGAGACGCTGGACTTGCCGCATCCGCCACAATGTCGGGGTGCTGGGGATCAAACTTTCCGGTCGCCGAATTGATGAAGTAGCCGCCTTCCGTGATCGTCAGCGACGCGATCCTGATGGCGGGATCCGCAAGCGCCGATATGATCTCTTCCGTCTCGCCCGGTTTGATGTAACCGATCATCGAACCGGTGACGCGCGCGGAGCTGTGGTCCGCCTCCTGCTCCACGACAGTGGTCAGCAAATCCTGTGCGAGAAGTTTCTGGCGCATGTCTTCGTCAGCCGCGCGCACGCCCGCGCCGACCAGCGCGAAATCCTGGCCCTCGCCGAGATTGAACAAATCGTCGAGATAGACGGCCTGATGGGCGCGGTGAAAATTGCCGACACCGAAATGGATGATGCCCGCCTTGAGCCCGGACCGGTCATAGGCGGGAACCACAGCGGTTTTCGCAATGTCATGAAGGGTAGCCGCCGATACACGTGCTGCCATGTTAAAACCTCTCGAACACGTGCGGACCCGGCTTGCGGATCAGCTCATCCAATTGCCGCCATCGACATTGTAGGTCTGCGCCGTAATGTATCGCGCTTCTTCGGAGGCGAGGAAAACGCCAGGGCCGGCAATGTCCTGCGGCACGCCCATGCGGCCAAGCGGGACTGCCAGCCCGACCAGGCGCTTCTTCTCGCCGAGGGGCAGGTTCTCGTATTTGGCAAACTTCGCGTCGACCACGTCCCACATCGGCGTGTCGATAACGCCCGGCGCGATGGCGTTGACGCGTATCTGGTCCTTGGCAAGTTCCAGCGCCATGGACTGCGTGATCGAAATTACCGCCGCCTTGGTCGAACAATAGATCGTCACATTCGCTTCGCCGCGGCGCCCGGCCTGCGAGGCGAAGTTGACGATGACGCCACCATTGCCGCGCGCCTTCATGCCTCTGATGACGGCCTGCACGGTGAAAATTGTGCCTCCGACATTGACGTCATATTGGCGGCGGTAGTCTTCGAGCGTGATCTCCTCGAGCGGCGCCATGTTGAATATGCCGGCATTGTTGACGAGAATGTCGATGCCGCCCCATTTGGCTTCAACTGCGGCAACGCCTGATGCGATTTGCGAGAGGTCGCAGACATCCATGGTCACGGCCATCGTATCCGGGCCAAGAGCCGCTGCGGTTTCCGAAGCTTCGCTTGCCAGACGGTCGGCGATTGCAACGCGCGCGCCCTCGCGTAGATATGCTTCGCAAATTGCCCGGCCGATGCCGCGCGCGCCGCCTGTGACAAGCGCTACCTTTCCCTTGAGGCGCATCAACTTATCGCCTTTCCGTCTTTGTCGAACCGGTGAATGCGCTTCGGGTCGGGAGTGAGGAAAATATCGGCGCCCGGCTGGCCGTCATATTCGCCTTCCGCCCGCACGGTCATCATGCCGTTCGGTCCAGCATCGACGTGGAGAAATGTGTCAACGCCGAGGTGCTCCGCCAGTTTGATTTTCGCCGGCCATGTTCCGGACTTTTTTGAAATCGACATGTGTTCCGGCCTGATGCCGAGGGTCTCGCACTTGTGCTGCGCTGCGGCAGGACCTGAAAACAGGTTCATCTTGGGCGAGCCGATGAAGCCTGCAACGAAAAGCGAATCCGGTTTGTTGTAGAGCTCAAGCGGCGAACCGACCTGTTCAATATGCCCGCGGTTGAGCACGACGATGCGGTCAGCCATGGTCATGGCCTCGACCTGGTCATGCGTCACGTAAATCATCGTCGCGCCGAAATCCTGGTGCATCTGCATGATCTCAAGCCGCATGTTGACGCGCAACGCCGCATCGAGGTTGGACAGGGGCTCGTCGAACAGGAAGGCTTTCGGCTGGCGCACAATGGCGCGGCCGATGGCGACGCGCTGGCGCTGCCCGCCGGAGAGCTGGCCGGGCTTGCGGTCGAGATATTCCGTCAGGTTCAGCGTCGCGGCGGCCTTGCTGACCTTCGCTGCAATCTCATCCGGAGGCAGTTTCGCCATCTTCAGCGGGAAGGCGATGTTGTTGCGCACGCTCATATGCGGATAAAGCGCATAGGACTGGAACACCATCGACAGGCCGCGCTCAGACGGCCCGACCTCAGAAACGTCCTTGCCTTCGATTTCAATCGCGCCGGATGTCAGGTCTTCAAGGCCCGCGATCATGCGCAAGAGCGTGGACTTGCCGCAGCCGGACGGGCCGACAAAGACGATGAACTCGCCTTTCTGGATATCGAGGTCCGCGCCCGGAATAATGACGGTGTCGCCAAACGCCTTGCGAACTTTCTTGAGTGAGATCGTGCCCATTATTTCACCGCTCCGAATGTGAGGCCGCGCACAAGCTGCCGCTGCGAGAACCAGCCGATGATCAGAATGGGCGTGATCGCCATGATGGATGCCGCAGAGAGCTTTGCCCAGAACTGACCCTGCGGGTTGGAATACTCAGAAATCAGGAAGCCAAGGGACGCCGCGTATTTGGTGGTCAAATTGAGCGTCCAGAAGGTTTCGTTCCATGCCAGAATGAGGCTGAGAAGGCAGGTGGAGGCAATGCCGGGCACCGCCATGGGTGTCAGCACCCGCACAAGCTCGTCCCAAAGGCCCGCGCCGTCCATGCGCGCCGCCTCCAGTATCTCGCCCGGAATTTCCTTGAAATAAGTGTAAAGCATCCAGATCATGATGGGCAGGTTGATCAGCATCATCAGCGGAATCATGCCCCAGAAGCTGTCGAATATATTGTAGTCACGCCAATCCCAGCCTTCGCCCCAATTGTCGAAGACAATGCCGCTGCGGCCGAAAATCAGGAAGATCGGGATGAGCGCGCCTGCCGGCGGCATCATCTTGACCGAGAGAATCCAGAGCAGTGAATCTTTTGTGTTGCGGGTCCAGACCCAGGCCGTCGCTGGGATGACGACCATGAGCAGCATGGCGAGGCCCATAACCGGATTGGTGACCACCCAGCCATTGGCATACAGGATGGCAAAACAGAGCGCCATGGAGCCGAATATTATGCCGAGCCAAGTGATGCCATTAAGTTTGCCGGAGGCCTCGCCTTTGGGCGCGAAGGCCATGGACCAGGCAGCTGGCACGGCAAAGAAGAGGCCCAGCAGCGTCGAGCAGACCGAGATGATGAGTGTGTTGCTCAGATATCTGACATAGTCCGAACGGCGCTGAACCTCGGCGAAGTTTTCAGTTGTCCAATCAGAGACGAACAGTGTTTTCGGCATGGCATAGGCGTCGGCTTCGGCCTTGAACGATGCAAGCGCCGTCCACAGGATGGGGAAGAACATCAAAAGCCCGACAACCCAGGCAAGCGTGCCAAGGACGATGGTGCGGCGGCGGGAGATTTTCTTTGCCATGGTCAGCTCTCCAGGTTCTTGCCCATGAGGCGCACAAGGAAAATCGATACGAGGTTAGCGAGGATGACGGCGATCACACCGCCCGCGGCGGCAGCTCCGACGTCATTGTCATTCTGCAGCCGCGAGAACACCAGATAGGTCAGATTGCCCGCAAATCCGCCCACCGACGTCACCTTGATTTCCGCAAAAGTGTTCATGATGAAGATCGTCTGGATAAGCACCACAACGGTGATCGGGCGCGCCAGATGCGGCAGGATGATATGCCAGAAGAAGTTCCAGGACTTTGCCCCGTCCATCGCGGCTGCATCACTTTGTTCTGAATCGAGGGATTGCAGGGCCGTAAGCAAAATGAGGGCGGAGAAGGGCAGCCATTGCCAGGCCACAATGAGGCCGACGGAGAACAGCGGCGCCTGTTCGAACCATCGGAAGGGCTGAATGACGCCGAACCAGCTCTGTATCTCGGCAAACAGGCCGAACTGCGGATGCATGATCAGGTTTTTCCACACCATGGATGACACGGTGGGCAGAATGAAAAAGGGAGAGATCATCAAGACGCGGGCAATGCCGCGGCCCCAGAAGGGCTGGTCAAACAGGATCGCAAGCGCGATACCGCCAACGACTGTTGTGACGATGACGCCGCCCACCAACAACAATGTGTTGATGAGGTTTTTCACGAAGTAGGGGTCTTTGAGGAAATAATAGAAATTGTTCCAGCCGAACCAGCGCAGGTTCTCGGGATCCTGAAGATTGTAGCGCAGGAAGGCAAAATAGAAGACCAGCGCCAGTGGCACGAATGCGAGAATGGAAAGCGCGCCAATTGAAGGCGCCAGTGCCAGTCTTGCCAGTCTTTGTGCTTGCCGCGTTGCCATTTTCGAAGTCCTGCTCTCGGGAAGGAATGAGATGGAAATGTCGCGTTACAATAGGCGTCAGTCTTGCACAGGCGGCAGCCATCGTTCCGGTGCCGGAGCCCCCGGTGAACTTGAATGTCATCGCTTCTGCAGGGCTGACGAGGCCCCTCCCCGCGCTTGCGCGGAGAGGGTCGTCTGGTGCATGATTACTTGATGTAACCAGCCTTGGTCATTTCGTCGGTCGTGTAGGTCTGGGCCTGAGCGAGAGCTTCGTCAGCTGTCATCTGGCCAGCCAGAGCAGCGGAGAAGAGTTCGCCAACTTTCGTCGCGATGCCTGCAAACTCAGGAATAGCCACGAACTGCACGCCTGTGTAAGGAACCGGCTTCGCAGAAGGCTTGGTTGGGTCGGCAGCGTTCATGGACGCGAGTGTCATCGCGGCAAACGGCACTTTCTGGTATTCCGGGTTCGCATAGAGCGATGTCCGTGTACCAGGAGGCACGTTGGCCCAACCCAACTTCGAAGCCACCAATTCAGTGTAGTGCTTGGAGGTTGCCCAACCAACAAATTTCTGCGCAGCATCTACCTTCTGCGAACCGGCGGGAATGGCGAGTGCCCAGGCCCACAGCCAGTTTGCGCGTTTGCCAAAGCCCTTGTCAGGCGCCAAAGTGAAGCCGGTTTGATCAGCGACCTTGCTGGCTTCCTTGTTGAGGACATGGGAACCAGCAGATGTTGCGTCTGCCCACATGCCGCACTTGCCCGACTGAAACAGGGCCAGGTTTTCCGAGAAGCCATTGCCCGAAGCGCCTTCAGGACCAGCGTCTTTCATGATGGAAAGATAGGTGCCCAGTGTGTCCTTCCACTCTGGTGAATCAAACTGGGGCTTCCAGTTCTCGTCAAACCAGCGCGCGCCGAAAGAGTTCGACATGGCGGTGATGAAGGCCATGTTTTCGCCCCAGCCGGCCTTGCCGCGCAGGCAGATGCCGTTCACGCCATTGGCGCGGTCGGTCATCTTCTTGGCAGCATCAAGGATGAAGTCCCAGGTCGGGGCTTCCGGCATGGTCAGGCCTGCCTTCTCCATCAGGTCCTTGCGGTACATGACGAATGACGATTCACCGTAGAATGGTGCTGCGTAGAGCTTGCCATTTGCCGAGAGGCCAGCGGTTACTGCAGGCAAAATGTCTGCCGGATCATCGATGCCTGCAAGCTGGCACAAGCCAATCCTTGGCACCCCAAATAGGGGCTTCATACATACCGATGGTGAGAATGTCGTATTGGCCGCCCTTGGTGGAAATGTCGGTCGTCACCTTCTGGCGAAGGTCGTTTTCTTCCAGCGTCACCCAGTTCAACTTGATGTCTGGGTTGGCAGACGTAAAGTCATCGGTCATCTTTTGCATGGTGATCATGTCACCGTTGTTAACGGTGGCGATCGTCAAGCGTGGTCTCGGCCTGAGCGAAGCTGACCATGGCGATCAGCGAAGCGGCGCCCAAAATAGCGGATTTAAGTTTCATTGAATTCCTCCCAAAGTGCCAAAGTGAGCATTTGCCTTGGCTTTGGGCAATTACTCACCTTGCGAAAATCGAGTCAAGACATTTTCGTTGCTGCATTGCACCAATTACGCTGCGGAAAATGTGCAGCTGCGAAAGAGGGCTACTTTTCAGCCAGAAGCGCCTCTGCGGTCAGTTCGTCCGTGATCAAGCCATTGATGATGCGGCGGCGGATGGCGCCGGAAATGCCAGCGAGTTTCCTTTGCCCCTTGGCAATCGCGATCACCAGCGACTTTTCGCGTGACGGAAGCGGTGCGGAGGCGACGCGGTCATTGGTGAGGCCGTCGATGAAGCGGCCACTGCGGTCAAACGACCAGCCGACGATTTCGCCAACGCCGCCGCTCTTTTGCAGAGCGCGCAACTCTGCAGCGGTGATGAACCCATCGACAAAAAGTGGTGCGTCGTCATCGAGTTCGCCGATACCGAGAAAGGTCACGTTCGCCTGGGCGGCGAGATCCAGCGTCGTTTTGATCATGGGCTGCTGATGCAGCAGGTCGCGCTCCTCGCGGGACGAGGCGAAAACCGGCAGCGGCATGGGGAAGGAACGGGCCTTAACCCGTCCGGCGAGGTCGAAAATGACATTGTAGATCGCCGCGGAGCCGTCCGGCGTGATATTGCCGGTCAGGGACACAATCCGGTGCTGCGGACAGTCCATCTTGGGAAGCTGGTCAATTGCCGCCTTCAAGGTGCGGCCGGTGCCCACCGCCATGACAATTGGTTCGGGCGAGCGCAGCCATTTTTCGATCTCCATCGAGGCGGCCTGCGCGACGCCGATTGTGGTGGAGGTCGAGGTTTCATCGCTCGGAACCACTTCTGCAAGGTCCAGCCCGAATGCTGCCTTCAGCCGCTCGGCAAGTTCGAGGCAGTTGGCAATCGGATGCTCGAGCCTGACCTTGACCAACCCCTCGGACATGGCGAGCGAGACAAGGCGCTGTGCGGACTGGCGCGAGACGCCGAGCTTGACGGCGATTTCCTCTTGGGTTTTTCCCGCAATGTAATAGAGCCATCCCGCCCGCGCCGCGTCATCCAGACGTGTATTGCCGCTCTCCGCACGCAGGCTCATTTTTCACACAAAACTCCTCTTGACCGCCACGCTAACAGGATTGGGCAAATATTCAATCAGTGAATTATTGCCCAGAAACATCATATTTGGAGTTGATATGTAAGTCTTCGGCTACAAGAACTCAGAGCGCGACAACTACCCGGCCCTTCACCTCCCCGCGCAGAATTTCGCCTCCGATGCGCGGCAAATCTGGGAGCTTTGCCTCGCTCACCATGGCCTCCAGCTTTGCCAGAGGAAGGTCCGATGCAATCTTGTCCCAGGCTTTGACCCGGTTTCCATAGGGCTGCATCACCGAGTCTATGCCGAGCAGGTTTACCCCGCGCAGCAGAAACGGGATGACCGTGGCCGGAAGGCTGGTTCCTCCCGCAAGCCCTACGGCGGCAACCGATCCCCCATATTTCATCTGCCCCAGCACGCGCGCCAGCATCGCGCCGCCGACCGCGTCTATGCACCCGGCCCATGCCTCGCTTTCCAGCGGACGCTTGACGGTTTCTGCAAGTTCGGCGCGCGGAACAATGCGGGCCGCTCCCAATCCCTTGAGATAGGCTTCGGTCTGCGGGCGCCCCGTGACGGCGGCGACCTGATAGCCGCAATTTGCCAGAACTGCGACAGCGACGGAACCAACGCCGCCCGCAGCGCCTGTGACGAGAACCTCGCCCTTGTCCGGCGTCAGCCCATGCGCTTCGAGCGCTTGCAGAGCCAAAACCGCAGTCAGCCCCGCCGTGCCAACGGCCATGGCTTGCCGTGTTGTCAGTCCGTCCGGCAAAGGCACAAGCCAATCGGCTGACACGCGCGCCCGCGTCGCGTATCCGCCCCAGCGCACTTCGCCGACCCGCCAGCCAGTGAGGATGACCTTGTCCCCAGGTTTGTATCTGGCATCCGCAGACGTTTCGACAGTTCCGGCAAAATCAATGCCCGGCACATGCGGATAGGTGCGCACCAGTCCGCCCTGCCCTGTCAGGCAAAGGCCGTCTTTGTAATTGACCGTGGAGTATTCGACCGCGACCGTGACATCGCCCTCGGGCAATGTGCTGTCGTCAAGGTCGCGAACGGCTTGCGATATTGTCCCGTCTTCGGCGCGATCGACAACTAGGGCGGTGAAGGTCATGACTTGGCTCCAGACTGTTTCACGCCACCCTATGGCGCGCCGCGCATGAAGCCAAGCCAGCGTCGCCTGCGGTCACTGTATCTTTTGCAGCACGCCCTTCACCTTGCCCGGATCACGCGTGCCCTTGACCCCGCCTTTTGCAACCGCCTTGCAGTCCCGCGCATTGGAGTACTCGGTCTTCTTCACGCAATTGCTGACGGTGCCGCCGCTCGTGTCGCATTGGGTAAAGGTGCATGTGTCCCAAAGGCAATCCATCTTATTACCCTGCTCATCCTTGCCGGTCTTTCGGCCGGTGCCAGTGGAATCGCATTGCCCGCCATCGGCGCGTTTAGGCTTTGCCTCGCTCACCCCGACTGATCCAAGAACCATAAGCGCGCCCAGGATTGCGATTGCCGTTTTCATTTTCGTCTCCAATCCAGCGCCCTTCGCGCTTGTCCTAGACTAATGGCGGATGCGTTTCATCACCCGTGCGGGAGACGCTGGCAGAGCTCAAAAATACCGCTTTACAAAGATGTAAACCGGTCTACACTTCGATTAAAGGTGTGGGGCTACACCGCTGGCAATCTGGGAGGAGAGCCGGAATGAATGTTCGCGCAGTCGGGAGTGCGGCGTCCGCTTTGGCGCGCAAGTTCACTGCCCAAATGATCGCGCCGCTTGCCGATCGCGGCCAAGGGACGCCGGCGAGTTTTGTCAGCAAGGTGTTCGAGCTTGCCTCCGTGCCGGCTGACGCCGTCCTCCATATTTCCGCGCAGGGCCTTTACCGCTGCTTCATCAACGGCACGCGCGCCGGCGCTGACCTTCTGACGCCCGGCTGGACCAATTACGATCACCGCATCGCCTACCAATCCTATCCCGTCGCGGACCTCTTGAAACCCGGCGCAAACCGTATCGAGATCTGGCTGGCGGATGGATGGTTCCGCTCGCAGCTGCTGTGGAAGAACAATCCGATCTTCAACTGCTATGGTGAGCGGATCGGTGCGATTGCGGAGATTGCGGCTGGCAAGGACGTGCTGCTCAAGACGGATGAAAGCTGGAAAAGCGGTGCGCTGCCGGTCACCGCTTCAGGCATTTATTATGGCGAGGATTACGACGCACGCCTTGAGAGTCTTGAAGGAAAGCGCCGGCGTCGAGGTGCTGGCATTCAAGACCAGACTGCTGGTGCCGCACGAAACCGGCGCAGTGAAAGAGCTTGAGCCGCTCCTTTCCGTTGAAAGCTGGGCGGATGAGGAAGGCCGCACTGTTCATGATTTCGGGCAAAATGCGGCAGGTTATGTGCGCTTCACCGTGGAGGGGGAAGCGGGCGCTGTGGTCACGGTCGAGCACTCGGAAATCCTCGGGCCCAATCGCCATTTCGACAATCGCAACTACCGCTCGGCGCGGGCGCAGCTTGTCTACACATTGAAAGGCGGCGGCGCGGAAACCTACGCGCCTCTCTTCACATTCATGGGCTTCCGCTATGCGCGGATCAAAGTGAAAGGCAAGGCCAGGATCACATCAATCATCTTTGTGCCGATCAGCTCCGTTCCGGTGCAGGCGGGTGGATTTGAGTGCGGCGACAAGGCGGTCAACCGGCTGGTCCTCAATACGCTCTGGTCGCAGCGCTCGAACTTTGTCGAGGTGCCGACCGACTGCCCTCAGCGCGACGAGCGGCTCGGCTGGACGGGGGATGCGCAAGTGTTTGCCGGCACGGCCTGCTGGCTCGCGGACTCGCAGAGCTTCCTGCGCAAATTTCTGCGCGATGTCATGGCCGATCAACGCAAGGACGGCGCTATACCGCACTTCTCGCCAGACCCGACGCGCCTGCACCCGATGTCAGACCCGACGCGGCCGGATCAGCTGGCCAGAAGCGGAGACTGGGCAGGTTCGACCGGATGGGGCGATGCGATCATCATCATCCCCTGGCAGCTCTATTTGCACTATGGCGACAAGGGTGTGCTGGCCGAGTGTTTTCCCGCCATGCTCAAATGGCTGGACTATCTGTGGAACATCTCGGACGGCCCGCTCATCCGTCCGTCATCGCGCTGGGGCAGCCACGGCTTTACCTTCGGCGACTGGCTGCAGCCGGTCGGCGACAACCGCAAGCCGCGCCCGACGATCAGCGACGAATGCGCCGCCACGCTCTATCACGCGATTTCAACGCAGCTTGCCGCAAACATCGCCAAACTGATCGGCAGGACTGCGGAAGCCGCAGCCCTGCGGAAACGTTTCGCGGATATCAAAAAGGCGTTTGTGCATGAGTTCTTCAGCCCATCGGGCCGCCTGGCGCACAACGACCAGACTTCCTATGCGCTGGCCTTTCTCTACGATCTGGTGCCTGCAAAATATGCGGAGGCGGCTAAGGGTTACTTTCGCCAAATCATTATCGATGCGGACTATTTGATCGGCACCGGCTTCATCGGAACGCCCGCGCTTTTGCCGGCGCTCACAAAGCTGGGCCTGCTTGATCTGGCCGAGAAGGTGTTTCTCAACCGCAGGGTTCCCGGCTGGCTCTATCAGGTCGAGCGCGGGGCGACGACGATCTGGGAGCGCTGGGACGCGCTTGCGCCGGACGGCTCGATCTACGATCCCGACATGAATAGCTACAACCATTATGCCTATGGCGCGGTATGCCAATGGCTGTTCGAAAATGTGGCCGGCATCGCGCCATCCCCCGCCAGGCCGGGCTTTGACGAGATCATCATCAGCCCGAACTTTCTGCCCGCACTGTCGCCGGTCAAAGCCTGGCATGAATGCCGCCATGGGCGCGTTGAGGCTTCTTGGACGCTGAAGGGCGACATGGCTCATTACGTCGTCACCATTCCCGAGGGCGCGCGAGCGAGCGTGCGCCCTGAGCATGGCATTCAACTCATTTCGGTTGACGGGAGAAAGAGCGCCGCCAAAGCGCCCAGGCTTTCAGCCGGAACACATGAACTCGTCTTCCGCACAGCGCGGGCGGTGAAGTCATCAACAAGGAGGAAGACCAAATGATGAATCTGACACGGCGCATGCTGCTTTGCGCAGCTGCAGGAACCCTGATGAGCTTGTCGCCCGCATGGGCGGAGACCAAGCTGTCGATCAGCTCGGACGGCAATGAGGAAACCACCAAGGCGCTGGAAGCCCTGACCAAGGCCTACACGGCCGCAAATGCCGATGTGACATTTGAGCTCGAGAGCCGTCCCGGCGGCGCGGAAGGCGACAATCTGGTCAAGACCCGGCTGTCCACCGGCGAAATGACCGACATTTTCCAGTATAATTCCGGCTCGCTGTTTCAGGCGCTGAACCCGGTGCAAAATCTCGCCGACCTCTCAGACATTCAGGGCGGCGTGGTCGACAGCTTCAAGCCGGTCGTGACCTCGACCGACGGCATGGTGCGCGGCGTCCCGTTCGGCGCGGCGATGGGCGGCGGCATTTACTACAACAAGCCGATCTACAAAGAGCTGGGCCTTTCCGTGCCCAAGACCTGGGCCGAGTTCATGGCCAATAATGAAAAGATCAAAGCGGCCGGAAAAGTCGCCGTGGCGCAGACCTATAAGGACACATGGTCAAGCCAGCTTTTCGTTCTTGCGGACTTTTACAATGTGCAGGCTGCCGTGCCGAATTTTGCGGCCGACTATACCGGCAACAAGGCCAAATACGCGACGACGCCCGCGGCCGTGAAGGGATTTGAATATCTCGAGCAGGTCAACAAGGCTGGATATCTGAATGCCGACTTCGGCGCGGCAACTTTCGACGATGGCGTGCGGATGGTGGCGAATGGCGAAGCGGCGCATTATCCGATGCTCACATTCGCGCTCGGCAACATCAAGCAGAACTTCCCCGACAAGGTCAACGATGTCGGCTTCTTCGCCCAGCCGGGCGATGACGCGGCCAAGAACGGGCTGACCGTGTGGATGCCGGGGGGCATGTATATCCCGTCCAAGAGCGCCAACATTGACGCGGCCAAGAAGTTCCTGGCGTTTGTTGCCTCTGCCGAAGGCTGCAAACTCATGCAGGACGCCAATGGCGCGACCGGCCCATACCTCATCAAGGATTGCGGCCTGCCCGCCGACGTTCCCCCTTCGGTCGCTGACATGCTGCCCTATTTCCAAGCCGGCCTGACCGCGCCAGCCCTCGAGTTTGTCTCCCCGATCAAGGGTCCGAATCTTGAGCAGCTGACTGTCGAAGTCGGCTCCGGCATCCGCCCGGCGGCGGAGGCTGCGGCGCTGTACGACAAGGATGTCGAGAAACAGGCCAAGCAGCTCGGCCTGCCGAACTGGTAATTCATTCCATTTCAATACAACCCCCACCCTAACCGGGGTGGGGGATGGAGGGTGTTATCGTGAATGCGCGCGCGGCCTATCCCTACTGGTTCATCCTGCCCGCCGCCATTGTCTACGCGGTGCTGTATTTATTGCCGACAGTCGCCTCGTTCTGGTTCAGCCTGACGCGCTGGGATCTGACGACTGCCACCTTCATCGGGCTTGACAATTACCGCCAGTTTTTCTCCGAGCCGTTCCTGCTCCAGGGCCTCGGCAACACGCTCATCTACGCCGTTGTCACCTCCGGCATCAAATCCGCGCTCGGGCTTGTCCTCGCGGTCTATTTGACCAGCGGCGTGTTTGCGCAAGGGTTGATGCGAAACGTCATCTTCTTTCCGGTGCTCGTCTCGACCATCGGCGTCGGCCTCACATTTTCGGCCCTCATGCATCCGACAAAGGGCATGCTCAATGTCGCGCTCGCCGCGGTCGGCATCGCCGGCCCGGGCTGGCTCGTCAATCCGGACCTCGCGCTCTTTTCCGTGGCGCTTGTCGATGTGTGGAAAGGCATCGGGCTCGCAACGCTGATCTACATAGCCGGCCTCGCCACGATCAATCAGGACTATTACGAAGCCGCCAGCATTGAGGGCGCCTCGCGCCGCCAGATGTTCTGGAAAATAACCGTGCCGCTGGTGCGTCCCGCGACCGTCACCGTCATCACCCTGTCGCTGATCGGCGGCCTGCGCTCCTTCGACCTGATCTGGTCGATGACGCGCGGCGGGCCGGGCTTCTCGTCGGATGTCCTGGCAAGCGTTGTCTACAAACAGTACCAAGCCGGATTTTACGGCTTATCCACTGCTGGCAATGTGATCCTGTTCGCCCTGATTGCGCTCATCATCATGCCGCTGACCTTCTACTTCAACCGCCGCGAGGTGCAGCAATGAAAAGCCGCCGCCGCACTTGGGAAGGCGCTGTGGGTATCGCCGTCACCTTTGTCGTTTTCATCCTGCCGTTCATCTTCATCGCGCTGATGGCGCTGAAGTCAAAGCAGGAAGCCTCGTTCATGAGCTTCTCGCTGCCCGCCAAATTCATGTTCTGGGACAATCTGGTCGAGGTCGTGAAGGCGCGCGACTATATGCTTTTGACCGCCTATTTGAATTCGATCATCATCACGGTCGGCTCCGTCGCCATCCTTGTCGTCTTCGGCGCGATGGTCGGCTTTGTTCTTCAGCGCCGCCGCTCAAGCTGGAATAATGTGATTTACGGCTTTGTGCTCGCCGGGCTGATGATCCCTCCCGCCGTCGTTCCGACCATTTGGGTGCTCCAGCAGATCGGCCTGTTCAAGACCATTTCCGGCATGATCCTGATCCAGGTCGCTTACGGACTGTCATTTTCGGTCCTGCTCTACCGCGCTTTCTTCGCCTCCATACCGCGCGAACTGGACGAGGCCGCCATCATCGAAGGCGCCAATCCGTGGCAGGTGTTCTTCAAAGTGATTTTCCCGCTGCTGCGGCCCGTGACCATCACCAATGTGCTGGTCCAGTCCGTCGGCATTTTCAACGATTTCACCAATCCGCTCTACTACCTTCCGGGCAAGCAGAATGTGACGGTGCAGCTGACCCTGTATAACTTCCAGAGCCAGTTCCAATCGCAGTTCAACTTGCTGTTCATGAACATTCTTCTGATCACGATTCCCCCTTTGATCGTCTTTGTGTTCTTCAACCGGCAGATAGTGGCCGGCATGACGGCGGGCGGGGTCAAAGGCTGAAAGGCGCTGCATTGAACAAACGGGCGACCATCAGCGAAGTTGCGGAGAAAGCCGGCGTGTCGCGCGCCGCGGTCTCCAAGGTTTTGCGCAATGCTTACGGCCTGTCCGACGCTATGCGCCAGAAGGTGGAGGCCGCGATGAGCGACCTCTCCTACCGCCCGCAGACTGCTGCGCGGGGCTTGCGTGGTTCGACCTACACTCTCGGCATTCTCTTCCCCGATATCCGCAATCCCTTCTATCCGGATATTCTGGACGGCATTGTTCAGGCGCTCGAAGGCACACAATATCAGTCGCTGCTCGGTGTGCGCCTTTCGGCTGAGCGAAGCGAGAGCGGTTTGATCGACACCATGATGGACCGCAAGCTCGACGGGTTCATCATGATCGCGCCGCTGCTCAGCCACGCCCATCTCTCCGGGGTCGCCAAACATGTCCCGACGGTCATTATCGGCCGACACGACCGTAACGGCGGGTTTGACACCGTCAACAATGACGACGAGGCGGGCGCGCATGTGATTGTCGATCATTTCGTCGGCCTTGGTCACAAGCGCATTGCCCATATCGGCATGGAGCGATTGTTCGAAGCCAGCGAAAGCAACCCTCCAGCCATGCGTCTCAAGGGCTATCACGACGCGATGCGCGGGCATGGTCTTGAGCAATACGCAATGGTCTGCGAGACCACGCATCTGGGCGGCGTTGAGCACGACCGCCGCACCATCCTTGATCTTCTCAAGCAGCCCGACCGGCCAACGGCCATTTTCGCCTGGATGGACTCCGTCGCCTTCACCGTCATGTCCGCCGCCAGCGAGCTTGGGCTGCGCATTCCGCAGGATCTTTCCGTCTGCGGCTATGACAATTCCCGCATATGCGAGCTGCCGCAGCTCTCTCTCACCTCAATAGACCAGTCCGCCCATCTGCTCGGCCAAAAGGCGGCGGAGCTGTTGATTGAGCGGATCGACGGGCGGCAGGTGGAGGCGCATTTTGTGACTGCGCCTGCGCTGTGCATAAGGAGGTCAACGGGAGCGGTGCCAGCTGGCGTCAGCACCGGTTAGGCGCCTCGCGCCATGCTTGGCACGCATTGAACCGCCCAGCTGTGGGATGAGAACTCGAATTTTCTCAATAGATTCAATCCCCGAAAAAATACTTATCCCACCCCTTTCATTCCTGCCCCATAATCCGCCCCGTGTGTGGAAAGGCAGGGCATGTCGGATATTGACTGGAAAGGCGTCATTGAGCGGCAGTCGCGGGACTTGTTCTTTGTCATGACAGAGATGTTCTTCATGGCCGGTCTCAACAAGGGCGTGCCGGTGACGGTGCTGACGCGGCGGGTTTACCGGCGTATCTTGATCCTGCTGCGCCCGGCGGAAGCGGCGCTGCGCCGGCTGATCATCATCGCCGCGCGCGGCATTGTGCTGAAGGTTACGCCCAGCGGTCCGTTCCCGAAGGAACTGGCGGCGAAGCTGAAGAAGATGGAGCGGGCTTCAGATGCGGCTTCAGATGCGGCTTCAGATACGCCAGCGCGCATTCCGGTGTTCAATCTGATCGAGCCGCTCAAGCATTTCGCCCGGCCCGGCGATCGCAAGCCGTTCCAGGGCAGACCCACCTCGTTTCCGCGCATCAGCGTTCCGGGCTGGTCAACGCCGTATTTTCCGCCCGAACCCGTTCCCCTCACCGGCGAGGACCCGATCAATGCCGCGCGGCTCATCCGGCGCATTACAGCGTTCAAACACGCGCTGGCAACGCTGCCCAAACAGGCGCGGCGCTATGTGCGCTGGCGCGGCAAGATGTTACTCGAAATCCGCAAACTCACCGCGCGCAAACGCGGCTCGCGCATCTCGACCATCCGTCCCGGCTATCCGCTGGGCCATCGCAAGAAACAGATCCATGAGGTCGACCGGGTCCTGAGCGACTGCTGCTATTTTCTGCGCGAATTGCGCAAGGAGCAGGATACGTCGTAAGACGCCGGAACGGTCACCATCTGAAGGCAAGAAGCCAAGCGATGCCGCGCCATCGCTCGCCCATGCATGCGCGCAGCCAACGGTCATGCGTCTGCGAGAACTTCAAGATATTGAAAACACTAAGAAAAATGGCGCGCCCGAAGAGATTCGAACTCCTGACCCCCAGATTCGTAGTCTGGTGCTCTATCCAGCTGAGCTACGGGCGCACATAAGCCAATCGCGCTGTCGGGCGATTGCTGCGGGGTGATTAGTCGCTCACTTGAGCAAAAGCAAGACGAAACCTCTCAAAAAATACAGCGGCCTCAGGCGGACTTCGGCTCATCCTTGCGCTGGCGCCAGTCGCTGATGGAAACAGGCTCGTCGGGAATGCGTATTTCAAAATGCGCGCCGGTCTCGCGGTCATCGCGCAGTTCCAGCGTGCCGCCATGGGCGCGGACCAATTCGTGCGCGATGGCAAGGCCGAGCCCGGTTCCGTCTGAGCGGGTCGAGCCGGTAAAGGCCGCAAACAGGTTCTTGCGCGCCTGCTCAGAAAGTCCGGGCCCGGTGTCCTCAACGCCGATAACGGTCGAATTGCCGATGCGCCCGCCTGTCAAAGTCAATTGCCGCGGTTTTCTCATATCGGAAACGGAAGCCAGCGCCTGCGCTGAATTGCGGCAGAGATTGGCCAGAACCCGGAACAACTGATCGGGATCCGCATCCGCCACCAGATCCTGCTCAATGCGGTTGCGCACCTCAATGCCCGCCATTGCGTCCAGTCCCAAAGTCTGTGCGACATCATCGGCCAGCGCACTCACCGGAACCGGCTTGCGCTTGGGCGGCGCTTCCTTGGCCTTGCCATACGACATGACGCTTTCAGAATAAGTCACAGCCCGGTCGAGCGCCCGCATGATGCGCGGCGCGATGCGCTGGACAAGCGGATCCTTGGTTTCTGCCAAGCGGTCTGACAAAAGCTGCGCCGGCGCAAGCAGATTGCGCATGTCATGATTGATCTTGGAAATAGCCAGTCCAAGATCGGCAAGGTGCTTGCGCTCGGACAGGGCTTCCTGAAGATGGATTTGCATTGCGCCCAGCTCGCGTTCGGCCACGCCAAGCTCATCACGCCGGCCGGAATGGCGGATAACCAGTTTCGGGTCTTCAGGCGTTTCGGAAAAGCGCAGCATGTTTGCGGTCATGTTGCGGACCGGACGGATCAACAGCCTGTTGAGCGCGAGAAACAGCAATCCGCCGGTGATCAAGGAAATCAGCAGCGAAAGGACAAACACATTGCGCGCATAGACCCAGATCGCCGCGACAAGCGGTCCGTCCGAGAGCACAACATCAATCTGCTTGTTGCTGTCAGCAATGGGCGAATGGACCCGGATTGACCGCTCGCCGCCATAAATCAGCGTTTCGAAAGTGTCGGTGATGGCGCCGATGGCGCCGGTTTCGCGCAGATAAACATGGCGGTCAACTTTCTGCGGCATGTCTTCAATGGCGAGCAGGCGCGAAACGCCATCGGATTTGAGGCCGATGGCCTTCGCCCCGGTCGCCATCAATATATCGTCCTGCATTTTGCGCGGCAGCAGTCCGGCCTCATTATTGATCACCACGAGCGCGGCAACAGCCGCCGTGTTGACGCGGTCCTCAAGCCAGCGCATGCGGAAATTCGCCACCGACGGCACAAAAATGAGAATCTCCGCTATCATCACGAAGACGATGGTCATCACCAGGAGTTTGGTGGAAAGGCTGCGCGCGAGCGGCGGCTTGGATTGCGGTTTGATCGGGAGAAGTTCGGTCATCTTGAGCGTCAGCCAAACTTTCTGAGAAAGGCAATTGCCCTTCGCACCAATGATTTTCGGGCGAGTGGCGCATAATAGCTGGTTGCGGCGCGTTTTCCAATCTCGGTCATGGTCGGATAAGGCGCGACATATCCGGCGAGGTCCGAGACCTTCATCTTCTTGGAGATTGCGAGCGCATAGAGATTGATCATTTCGCCAGCTCCCGCGCCAACGATTGAAGTTCCGAGCAAGCGGCCCTTTTTGTCGGTAATGATCTTGATCAGACCGTCGGTCTTGCGCTCGGCATTGGCGCGGTCGTTTTCACTGTAGGGCCAGCGCAGGATGCGTATCTCGCCCTTCGTCTTCTGCGCCTCGGCCTCGTTCATCCCAACGTGAGCAATCTCGGGATCGGTATAGGTCGCCCAAGGAATATGCGAAGTGCTCTGGCGGGCGGGCAGCCGGAACAAGATTGACCGCAAGACAAGACCCGCATGATAGCCCGCAACATGCGTGAATTGCAGCCCTCCTGCCACATCGCCAATGGCGTAAACCCTTGTGTTTGATGTGCGCAGCTTGTCAGAAACCTTGATGCCACGGCGGTCATAGGCAATGCCGGCCTTTTCGAGCTGAAGTCCGCTCACATTGGCCGCGCGTCCAGCCGCGACCAGAAGATGCGTGCCGTCAATCTGACGCGGACCGTTGACCGTGCCGATTCTCACGCTCAAACCAGTTTTGCCGCGCCGTTCTACCGAGAGCACAGGCGTGTCATCCAGAATTGTCACGCCCTCGCGCCGGATATTTTCCAGCGCAATGGCGGTCAGCTCGGGATCATCCTTTGACAGCGCCTTCTGGGCTTCCAGCACTGTCACTTTTGACCCCAGGCGATGGTGCGCCTGCGCCAGCTCCATGCCGATCGGCCCACCGCCGATAATGATCAAATGGCGGGGGAGACGCTTGAGGTCGAATATGGATTCATTGGTGAGAAATGGAACATCGCTCAATCCCTCTATCGGCGGCACGGCAGCCGAAGAGCCGGTGGCGATGACAAACCGCCGCGCCTTGATCTCGAAATCGCCTGCGGCAACCGTATCCTTGTCCCTGAACGCCGCCGAAGCCTGGATGACGCGCACGCCAAGCGCTGTGAAGCGCCCGACCGAATCATTCGGCGCGATGGCGGCGATCACTCCATGAATGTGCTCGTTGACGAGCTTGAAGTTCACTTCCGGTTCGGTATTGCCGATGCCAAATTTGGCGCCATTGCGCAGCGCATGCGCATGTTTGCCTGCGGCGATCAGGGCCTTGGACGGGACACAGCCATAGTTGAGGCAGTCACCGCCCATCTTGCCTTTTTCGACCAGCACCACTGATACGCCAAAGGCAGCCGCTCCCGCTGCAACTGACAATCCGCCGGAGCCCGCGCCAATGACGCAAATGTCGGGGGTTAATATCTGCATCAACGCCTACCGCGCAGTTTTTTCAAAATGACAGGGAGAGCTGCAACAGTTGCAAGCAGGACAAAAGCCAGCGTGATCTGCGGCGTCACCAAATCGGAAATGCTTGCCTCGGTTCCTGCCTTTTGCGCTGCATCGAGAACTGAATCAACACCCTCGCCAAGAAATGAATACGCCAGTGTGCCCGGTATGATGCCGATGAAAGTTGCCAGCGCAAAGGTCCGCAGGGGCACATCAAACAGGGCTGAAGCGATGTTGATGACGAAGAACGGAAAAACAGGCGCAAAGCGCAAAACGAGCAGATAGGAGAACGCATCTTTCTTGAAGCCTTCAGCCAGGGCGGCGGCTTTCCCGCCTATTTTCCGCCGAAAGAAATCGCCAAAGGCAGAGCGCGTTGCCAGAAACAGGATACAAGCGCCAATCGTCGCGCTGACGACGACAAGTGGTCCGCCGGTCGTCCAGCCAAACAGGAAGCCACCGAAAATGGTGAGGATTGAAGCGGCAGGAAACGAAAACGCCACGGCCAGGATATAAACGGCCATAAAGAGAGCAATGGACAGCGCGTAGTTCTCGCCCACATAGACCTTCAAGGCCGTGCGGCTCTCGCCGAGATAGTTGAGTGACAAATAGTCCTGCAGTCCGACCGCATAGCCCAGTCCAAGACCGGCGGCGATAATTGCCAAGGGCAAAACGCGTGCCCAGCCGGATTTGGCTTTCAAGGGTGCGGCAGGTGCAGGCTGGCTCAAAAGCGTATCCGCCTCAGACATCATTCAGCCGCCAGTCATAGTCGAAACTTATGCCGTCCGCCGCAGAAATTTGCTCGGCTTTGGCGGCTTTCGCAAATTGCATCCAGTGCGGCTTGAGTTTGCCCTTTCCGCCGAAATCGCTGGCGTACCATGAGTAAATCTTGGAAGCAGTAATGGAGCCGTTCTCAACCTTCACGCCGCGCGGATGGTTCACATAGGCGACTGCACTCTCGCGCATCAAGGAAGACGCGTTTTTTGCCGTGAATGCGCGGGTGGCAAGGTTCGGGCAGGAATAGGACGCGCAGTTGAGCGCGTAGTGGACCATCGGATCCTTGAAGACAGGCCGCAGAATGCGGTGTTCAATGTCGTCGAGCGAAATCTCTTGCCCCTCGACTGTCATTACTTTGGCAGACCAGGGTCCGGAGCCGAACAGACCGCCGCCGCCAAGGTTGATTTTTTTGATTGAGGACACCGGGTAGCGCTCAAGAACCACATCGAGCGTTTTGGCGTTATAGAGATTGATCCAATACGCTTTGGCTTCCGGCTTTGACATCGCAGACGGCTGAGCAGCCTGAAGCGCGCCGAGATAGCTTTGCAGCGCACCGCCGGACTTCAGCGCTTTGTAGTCGACGCGATTATAACCTTCGGCATCCGGGCGCACGGCCGATTTCAATATCGCGTCGAAATCCGAATGATTGAAGACGCCTGAACCGTTGGGCGCAAGATTATCCAGCGCAGACGCGCCAAAAGCGAGTCCAGGCAAAGCAGTGGCAGCGATCACAGTGCCTGCCCCGGCCAAGAAATGACGGCGGGAAAGCGCCTCGAAAGTGAGTTCAATTGTTTTCATACCTGTCCACATGCGCCGCCACTGGTTAAACTTCAACGCATTGTGGCAGGAGTCACGGTGAATTGAGGCGGCCTCACCTGCCCTTCACCGCTGTGTGAGCCGCAAAACGCGCTCCTTGGGAGGCATAATTGACTTGGTGCCGCGCAACCTCTATACGCCCGCGCACAACTGACGGACTGCTCTTCGGCGCTTGTCCCGCATTTGCAAAAAAACGCTCCTGTTTACCGACAGAACCAAGAAGGGCCGCACACCGCGGTGTTAAAATAAATGAAGCGCACCTACCAACCCTCCAAGCTCGTGCGAGCTCGCCGTCATGGCTTTCGCGCCCGCATGGCAACCGCAGGCGGCCGCAAGGTCATCGCAGCCCGCCGCGCGCGCGGCCGCAAAAAGCTCTCGGCCTAAGGCCGATTGCACCGGATCATCCGGTGAAAATCCAAAAAATATCGTCAAAACCCGGGCGGCTATTGAAGCGGTCCGGGTTTTTGTCGGTCAGGGGTGGGGAAAAACGCCGCGGACCGCTGTTTTTGCTGGAAGCAAAACGATATGAGGACGGCGAACCGCACGGGCGCTACGGGCTGACCGTGTCAAAGAAATGTGGAAATGCCGTGGTCCGCAACCGGATCCGGCGGCGGCTCCACGAGGCAATACGCCTTCACGCCGGCGTGGACATGGATAAACAGAGTGACTATGTGATCGTCGCGCGCCGGGATGTGCTGAATGCGCCGTTCCTCGAGTTGGCAAGCGAATTGAAGCGCCGCATCGGCGGCGGCAAAAATCGGAAAAAAGATGCAGAATAACCGCAATTTTTACATCACGATCGCCCTGTCGATCCTGATCTTGACGCTCTGGCAGGTGTTTTACATGAACCCGCGCATCGAACAGCAGCGGGAAGTTCAGCGCGTGGAGCTGGAGCGGATCGAGAAAGAAAAGGCGGCGCAGACGCCATCGGCTGCGCCGGGCGTCACCGCTGCTCCTGGCACGCCCGGAACCGTAAGCGAGGCGTCTGTTGCGGCCAATGACAGCCTCTCTCGCGAAGCAGCTCTCGCCCAAAGCCAGCGCGTCACTATTGATACCCCCGCGCTTTCCGGCTCGATCAACCTGACCGGCGCGCGGTTTGACGATATCGTGCTCAAGAATTTCCGCGAAGACGAGGCGAAATCGTCGCCGCCGATCAAGCTGTTATCACCAGCGCCTTTGCAAAGCGGCTACTTCGCCGAACTCGGCTATTCGGGCAACGCGGCAACCGGACAGGTGCCCGGACCGGAAACCAAATGGACCATTGAGGGGAATGCAACGCTGACGCCGACCGCGCCGGTGACGCTTACCTATACAAATGAAAAGGGCCTGACCTTCAAGCGTACAATCGCGGTTGACCCTGAATACATGTTCACCGTGTCGGACAGTGTCACCAATGCGGGCGCGGCTCCGGTTTCCTTATCTCCCTATGGCCGCGTGACACGTTATGAAAAACCGGCGGGCACTGCGATTTTCGTGCTTTTCGAGGGTCTGATCGGCGTCGCGGGCGAAGAGGGCCTACAGGAGATCACTTACGATTCAGCGCTTGAAGACAAAGAGATCAAACCGGCCAAGTCGGCCAATGGCTGGCTTGGCATCACCGATAAATATTGGGCGACCGCGCTTGTCCCATCTGCCAAGCAGCCGTTCCAGATGCGATTCTCGCATTTTGAAGATGGCCGGCCGCGCTTTCAGTCCGACTTTCTCTCCGACCCTGTGACCATAGCGCCGGGCGCGGGCGAAACGATTGAGCACCTTCTTTTTGCGGGGGCCAAGGAAGTCGGCAAGATTGACGCCTATGAGAAAGAGCGGGGCATTCTCCGCTTCGACCTGATGATTGACTGGGGCTGGTTCTACTTCCTGACCAAGCCGATGTTCAAGCTGATGGACTGGCTGTTCCGCCTGTTCGGCAATTTCGGTCTCGCGATCCTGGCGACCACGGTGATCGTCAAGCTCATCTTCTTCCCGCTTGCCAATAAATCCTATGTCTCCATGGCGCATATGAAAACGGCGCAGCCGAAAATGATGGAGATCAAGGAGAAATACGCCAACGACAAGCAGAAGCAGCAGCAGGCGATGATGGAGCTGTACAAGACCGAGAAGATCAATCCGGTCGCAGGCTGCTGGCCGGTCCTGTTGCAAATCCCGGTATTCTTCGCGCTTTACAAGGTCATTTATGTCACCATCGAAATGCGCCATGCGCCGTTCTATGGCTGGATTCGCGATTTGTCGGCACCTGACCCGACGTCCATCTTCAACCTCTTCGGCCTCTTGCCGTTCGGCGTTCCCGCCTTCCTCATGATCGGCGTCTGGCCGCTGCTGATGGGCGTCACTATGTTCCTGCAAATGCGCATGAACCCCACCCCGCCCGATCCGACACAGGCGATGATCTTCAACTGGATGCCAGTGATGTTCACCTTCATGATGGCGACATTCCCGGCAGGCCTGATCATCTACTGGGCCTGGAACAACTTCCTCTCCATCCTACAGCAGGGCTATATCATGAAGCGCAATGGCGCGAAGATCGAGCTTTGGGATAATCTTGTTGGATTGTTCAAGAAGAAGCCGACGACGGCGTGACGCCGTTCATTTGAAATACAGAAGCCCCGCTTCGGCGGGGCTTTTTTGTTGCACTTAGCACAGGTAAACCAGCGCCTATGACCTCTTCTGATGCCAGCCTGTTCACGCGCCCCTGGATCTTCATAAAAGGCGTGCCCTCCATGCGCTTTTTGCCGCCCGAAGGCCCGCCGGAGATTGCGTTTGCCGGACGATCAAATGTTGGCAAGTCTTCGCTCATCAACGCGCTCACGGGACAAAAGGGCCTTGCCCGCACATCCAACACGCCCGGACGGACGCAGGAGCTGAACTTCTTTGTGCCAGACGGCTATTCGGGGACCATGGACGATCTGCCGCCGATGACGCTGGTCGACATGCCGGGCTATGGCTACGCCGAAGCGCCCAAGGAACAGGTGGAGAAATGGACTGATCTGGTCTTCGGCTATCTCCAGGGCCGTGTGACGCTGAAGCGGGTGTTCCTGCTGATCGACGCTCGCCATGGTATCAAGAAGAATGATGAGGAGGTGCTAACCCTTCTCGACAAGGCGGCAGTGTCTTATCAGATTATCCTGACCAAGGCGGACAAGATCCACGCGTCGAAAGTCCCGGCGCTGATGGAAGAAACGCTTCTGAAACTCAAAAAACGCCCGGCAGCGTTTCCCGACGTTCTCGTGACGTCATCCGAGAAGGGCGCTGGCCTCGAAGAAGTTCACAGCGCCATTCTCAAGGCAATTGATCCTACGCCCGAACGTTAAGCTGCCGCCGCCTTGAAGGTCAGCGCCAGACCGTTCAGACAATGGCGCTTGCCAGTGGGCGGCGGGCCGTCGTCGAAGACGTGGCCGAAATGGCCGCCGCAGCGGCGGCAATGGATTTCGACGCGTGTGGTGAAGAGCGTGTCGTCTTCCTTGGTGCCAATGGCGTTTGGCAGGGAGTCCCAGAAACTTGGCCAGCCAGTACCGGACTCGTATTTTGTGTCGGATGGATAGACTGCGAGGTCGCAGCCGGCGCAGTGGAATGTGCCTTTGCGTTTCTCATTGAGAAGCTCACTGGTGCCGGGCCGTTCCGTGTCTTCCTTGCGCAAGACCTGAAACTGGGCCTCGGTCAATAGCTTGCGCCATTCGTCATCAGTCTTGGTGATCTCGAATTTGCCTTCGCTGGCAACAGCGCCATTGTCCATCCCGGCAACACGCCAGACGCCGAATGCGCCAAGGCCGAGGAAGGTGGATCTCAAAAGACTGCGTCTGTTCATCATCTGCTCCAAAAAGGTCCGCCCGCGGAAACCGAAAACCGCGGGCGGTCGCAAGCGGGTTTTTATCGGGGTGATTATACCCGCCCGCGTAAGTCAATGAGAAATCACGACTTCGGGAGAAGAACCTTGTCAATCACGTGAATGACGCCGTTCGACTGGTCAACGTCGGCGATGGTGACGGTGGCAACGCCGCCGGTCTCGTCAGTCAGCGTGATCTTGTCACCATCCATCTTGGCCTGCAGCATGCAGCCGCCGACGGTCTTGACCGGATGCGTGCCGCCGTCATCGGCGATCATCTTGCCGATTGCGCTCGCCATCGCGTCCGCTGCCACCACATGGCAGGTCAGAACCTTGGTGAGCATGTCCTTGCTCTCAGGCTTCAGAAGCGTGTCGACCGTGCCTGCTGGCAGTGCGTCAAAGGCAGCGTTGACAGGGGCAAATACTGTGAACGGACCAGGGCCGGAGAGTGTCTCAACGAGACCGGCAGCCTTGACGGCAGCGACGAGCGTGGTGTGATCTTTCGAGTTCACGGCGTTCTCGATGATGTTCTTCTCGGCGAACATCGGCGCACCGCCAACCATCGGGTTTTCAGCAAAAGCAACGCCACTGAACGCAAATGAAGCGGCAAGCGTCGTCAGAATGAGGGACTTCTTGAACATGGTAATCTCCGTTTGAAATGGTCATCCTTCGGTGAGGACAAAGCAAGGAACGGAGCAGCGGAGAGAAGAGTTTCAGAAATCGTCAACTATTTTGACAAATCTTGTTTTGTAAGGGAAATCAGCTGCTTGGCAGAAGAACCCGGTCAATGATCTGGATCATGCCATTGCGCTGGACAACATCATCAATGATGACGTTTGCCGTGTTTCCCTTCCCGTCGATGACCTGCAACGCGCCATCAACAAGACGAAGCGTGAGCGTGCAGCCTCCGAGAGTTTGAATTTTCAAAGATTGTCCCGGCCTAAAGGCATTTTTCAGCCTCAAGCCCGCCATATCTGTTCCGGCGATGATGTGACAAGCAAGGAGCCGCGCCATCTCGTTGCGGTTACGCCTTTGGAAAATTTCGTCCGCATAGCTTACGGGCAGCTTTGCAAACGCGGAATCATCTGGCGCAAAAAGCGTGAACGAGCCGGGCTCCCACAATGACAGTTCAAGCCCAACCGAGCGCATCGCTTTCATGAGCATTGTGTGCTCACGCGATTCCATGATGTTGGCGGTGATTGTGTTGGTCGAAAACATGACCGCCTTGCCAAAGAAGCGGATCTCTTCGGCGGCAAAGGCGCTGCCCGCGACAAGAGCGGCAGCAAGGGCAATCGCCCAACTCTTCATGCGGACCAACCTTTCGAGGCCATCCAATGTAGAATGATCATACGCCTGTTTTGTTCAGCTGTTAAGACGGATTAAATTGCCTTGCTGGCACCTGCCGCGACGATCTCACTGCTCGGCGCGCCAGAGGTTGATCCGCCCTTTGCCTCAATCGAAACCGCAAAAGCGTCACCAGCATCAATCTTGGCAATGAACTCCGGCTTCACCTTGATGCGCACCTCAGAAGCATCCGGAATGACGCCCAAGGATTGAGGCGTTCCGCCTTCATCCACCAGCCAGAGCTCGAAGTCCTTGTCCGCGCCTTTCTCGGCCTTGACTTTGGATATCCGGATTTCGTCTGAACCAGGCTGATAGAGCGCAACAAAACGCACCTCGCCGCTGTCTGCCGCCTGCATGGGCGCAACGATTGGCGCAAGCTGTTCCATCGTTGGCCCGGGCTGACGCAAATTCGGAGTTATCGCGACCGCTGCAATAGCCATTGCGCCGAATGCAAGCACGCGCCAAAGCCCCAAATTCTCCCAAAGACCGGGGACTTTCGCAGCCGATGAGGCAAACAGCCGTTCATTCAGCGCGCTCTTGACCGCCGTTGGCGCTGCCATCTCGCCGTAAGCTTCGTCCAACGGTGATAGCCGTGCCGTCCATTCATTCACTAGCCGGGCAAACCCAGCGTCGTCGCGAATGCGTGCAGAGGCGGCTGCCCGTTGGGCGTCCGGCAAAACGCCAAGCACGTACTCAGCGGCGATCATGTCGTCGCTGTCGTCTGGCATTTTCTCTTTCGCCGGCCTCTTCATCGCTCCAGGCACTCTTTCAGTTTCAACAGGCTGCGGCGCAGCCAGGTTCGCATTGTATTGAGCGGCACATTGAAGCGCCGCGCCAGATCCTCATAGGAATGCCCCTCGACATAGGCGGCGCGCACCGCATGCGCCCGGTCTTTGTCAAGCTCATCCATGCAGCGGTCAATGCGAGCCCCCTCGCCCTTGTTCACCGCGCTTGCCTCCGGGTTCATGCCGGGATCGGCAATATCCAGAGCTGCATCAATGTCGGAGGCAGGCGCCTTGCGCGCCCTGATCCTGTCAATGCAATGGTTGCGGGAGACCGCAATGAGCCAGGACATCGGGCTTGCATCGCTCGCCGCAAACCGCCCCGCCCGCTCCCAAACCCTGACATAGACTTCCTGCAACGCATCCTCTGCCTCTGACCGTTCACGCAAGATACGAAGGCACACGGCAAAGAGTTTCGAACTGGTCAGCGCATACAGGCGATCAAAGGCCGGGCGGTCGCGCAGCGCCACCCGTCCAATCAATGCCGATATGTCATCTGCTGCCATCAGGTTTCCCGATTTTGTTCAGAAGAGGTTGAAGCGCTTGAACGCGCTTAGGTCAAGCGGCAAGCAATAACTGACCAGACTTAATGAATGCAGTTTCACCCACTCAAAGAGTGGCTTTTCAACGTCAGCGCAGCGCGTCGTTCGCCTCCTAAGCGGCCTATTCCGATATGACAGTGTCGAATTCAGCGAGGGTGTCGCGCAGTTCGGCATCATACTTTTCAGCAGGAATTGCGAGAAGTCTGGCGATCAGCCGGTCGAGCTTGGGTGTCAGGATTATCAGATAACGGCTCCCATCTGCGGCGCTATAGGTGTGGGCAACGCCTGCGGGAACGAAAATCGTAGTGCCAGAGGGCGCAACAGTCTCGCCATCGGCGAAGCGGAATGTCAGTGCCCCCTCGAGGACGTGAAAAGCCTCATCATCGTACAAATGCGTGTGCAGATACCGGGGCCCAGACATCGTCCATTCGCGGACAACGAAGGAAGAACCCAACGCCGCAACGGGCTGAGAAACCGGGCCGCCGACGATGACGCGGTTACGCGTTGGAGTCTTGATTGAGGCCTTTGTCATCCAGACATCTCCGTTCCATCGTTTTGCCCCTTGCTTGCGGAGGCTTCGATTGCGAGACGATAGCCCCTGATCCTTGCAATTGGAGACAGCATGGCAAACAGGACCTTTTGCAAAAGGACTGGAACACCGGCGAGATAGAGATGGTTGCGATAGGTGTGCAGCACCAACGCGATGAGCAGCAAGCTTGGATCACCTTTGGGTGAGAACCATTCCGGATGCATTTCGGTCAAAACTGCAAAGTTCTTGAAGAATCGAGCATGGCGCTGCGCGGGCGCAAACTCCACCGTCGCTTTGGTCTGGCCGTTATGCGCGTTCCTGAAATAGTGAGGCGTGCCGGCAGGTATGATGACGGATTGACTGGCCTCCACGATCTTTTCAACGCCGCGCATGACAACGGCAAGCCTGCCTCGCTTTACCTCAAATTTTTCGCTGGCCGCAGGATGAACGTGCGCAAGATCATTGCCGCCACCAGTCCCTCCGGAATTGAGGATGACATCAAACCGGTAATTCTCAGCGCCTGAGAACACGAAGGTCTCACCATTGAAGTGATTGCGAAGGGTGAGGGACATTTGAACTCTCGTTTGCGAGCCAGTGTGGTCATGAAGCAGCTTCTCACTGCGTAGATCGGGTACCGCGGCCATAATAGTATTGTGCGCTCATTTCATGAGTCACATCTCTTCCTTGATTGCGTTTTCGCCCCGCGCCAGAGCGGCTGCCTGCTCAATCGATATCCCATAGACCAGCGGGTCGGCATGGCGGTGCGCTAGTTGCCACTCTCCCTTTTCCCGGCGGAAAATCAGCGTCACGCGCAATGGCCATTCCTGTTTGGCAAGGCCGCCGACTTCGACAAACTGGTGTTCAATCGTCACAAGAACGGCAATGTCACCCGAGCTCATGGACTGGATTATCTCCTGCCTGAAGTCACCATTCTTGAAAAAGCTGCCGAGCCTCTTGAGATGCTCAGACGAAGTGTCAAGCCCATGCACAACTTTGCCAAAGGGCTGCATCAGGGTGAAATCTTCGGTGTGCTTCATCGCCTTTGCAAAACCCATACCGTCGCCCTTCATCAAGGCCGCGTAGCCGCGCGTTGACATCGCCGAAAGCTCAGCGATCTCGTCGTTTGCCGAAACATTGTTAGGGACTGCTGCGGCGGCGGCCACTGCGAGGATTTGCCGTCTGTTCATTTCTCATTGCTCCATCGTTTTGATGGCGCTGGTTTGGTGCGGCAATCGATGTGACGCCAGCGATGAATATTCACGATGGCGCTGAATTCAGCTCAGTTCGCCGGCTCAATGCGTTTAGCGTTTTGGTCAAGGCAGCGCTTGATGGCTTCAAACATCCAGGTAATGCCCGCGTCGGCCATTGCGGCTTTCGAGGCAACAACCCGCACCGGGTCGTCCACCCACGAAAAAGGAACCGGACATACCTCCAGTCCAAAGCGTGCCGCATAACGGGCCACAATCTGCTTCGGCAAAGTTGAAACAAGATCGGTTTCGGAAAGCTGCGCCAGCGCCATCATGAAGTTGGGAACCGTGAGCGCGATGCGCCGCGACATGCCCTTTTCCGCAAGCCTCTCGTCAACAACACCGTAGGCATCGCCTATGGCGGAGACGAGCATGTGACGGCGGCCGAGATACGACTTCAAATTCGGGTTGCGTGCGAATGGGTGGCCGCGGCGCATGGCGACAACGAAGCCTGACTCAAACAAGAGGTGCTCGACAAAGCGCGGCGGCAGCGGTCCGATCGGCAAAACTGCGAGGTCAAGCCTTTGCCCGTCAATCTCCGCAAGAGTGGTATGCCAAACCTGGCTTGTGGGCTTGCCGTGATGCTGCGGCATGAGTTGCAGAATGCGCACGTCAATGCCCGGCGCCTCCCGCGTCAGAAGCTCAAGCAGCGGCGTAACAAAGATAGTCGAAAGGGCGTCAGGCGCCCCAATTGTGAAGCTTCGTTCCGCCGTCTTTGGATCGAAAGGCCCGCTTGCGGAGATCACATGTTCAATACGTCTCAGAATTTCCGCAATAGGCGCGGCCAGTGCAAGAGCGCGCTCCGTGGGCACAACGCCCCTTGGTGTCTTCAAGAACAACGGGTCCTGTAACACTGCCCGTAACCGGCGCAGCCCATGACTGACGGCCGACGGCGTGAGATTGAGCTTCTCGGCCGCGCGCGCGACGTGCCGCTCTTCAAGCACCGCGCTGAACAGCACAAGAAGATTGAGGTCGATCCGCAGGAGCTGAGCGGCATTCAGCATGGTTCTGAGATCATATCACTGCCTTCATGACAAAAGTTGGACTAGGTGCCTTCGACTTCCAATCAAGGAGCAAAACGATGAACCAACTCAAACTCTACACATTCAAGCTCTGCCCGTTCGCGCACCGGGTGCGCTTGACGCTGGCCGAGAAGGGACTGCAGGCCGACCAGATTGAAATCGACCTCAAAAACAAGCCAGCAGACTTCAATCTAATGTCGCCGCACGGACGCGTGCCGGTTCTGGTGCATGGCGACTTCAAGCTTTGGGAGTCCGCGATTATTCTGGAGTATCTGGAAGAGGCCTTTCCGCAGCATCCCTTAATGCCGATGCATCCAGCAGACCGGGCCAGAGCGCGTCTATGGATGGACTTCGCCAACACCCGTCTGTTTGGTCCGACCCATCGCCTGATTTTCACTTCGGATGAGACGCTGCGACGGGAGCTTATTGCTGAGATGGTCGAAAGCGTCCGCTTCCTTGAAAGCGGCGTGGGTGAAAAGGCTGCTGACGGCCCATATCTCCTGGGCGGGCAGTTCACATTAGCCGATATCGCCCTCTATCCGTGGTTCGAACAGGCAGCAACCCTCGAGAAGTTCAGCGACTTCAAAATGCCCGAGGACTGCGATGCCGTCGCGATATGGTCCAAAGCCGTTGCAAAACGCGCCAGTGCTGCTGCTTGCGCCCGTCCCGACGACTGGTACGCCGAAGGCTACCAGCGTTATTTGGCCGCGTGAAATGCATTTAAGCCCGCCGTCGTGTTTCAACGGCGGGCTTCGTTCACTCAGACCATCACTTGCATTCAGGATCGTCACCAAATCCCCTGCAGATCATGGATTCCGCATTCTCCTTGGTGTTCATCTGCGAGGCAATTTCGACTTCCATTGAGCCGTCATCTTTTCTGGTGACCTCTCCAAGCTTGCCGAGCGCGGCCATGTCGTTGGTGGCAATCTGACCGCGCCACTCCCGCATTGCCCGTCGCGTGATTTGCCCCTAAAAGCGCAGCGAATTTGACAGGAGAGGTTTCGCTCGATGACTGATGCCACGCTCGAAAAAGGCGAAACCCAGGCCCGGCTTCTGGCCGAGGCGCTGCCGTTCATGCAGCGCTATGAGAACAAGACCATTGTGGTGAAGTATGGCGGCCATGCCATGGGCGACATTTCGCTTGGCCGCGCCTTTGCCCGGGATATCGCACTGCTCAAACAATCCAAGATCAACCCGGTTGTAGTCCATGGCGGCGGGCCGCAGATTGGGGCGATGCTGGCGAAGATGGGGATTGAATCGAAGTTCGAAGGGGGCTTGCGCGTCACGGATCAGAAGACTGTCGAGATCGTCGAGATGGTTCTGGCCGGGTCGATCAACAAGGAGATCGTCGCGCTGATTAATGCTGAGGGTGAATGGGCCATCGGCCTTTGTGGCAAGGACGGCAATATGGTGTTTGCCAAAAAAGCAACCAAGACCATCAAGGACCCCGACTCCAACATCGAGCGGGTGCTCGACCTCGGCTTTGTCGGCGAGCCGGTTGAAGTTGACCGCACGCTGCTCGATCTTCTGGCGCGCTCGGAGATGATCCCTGTCATTGCGCCAGTTGCGCCCGGCCGCGACGGGCACACCTACAATATCAACGCCGACACGTTCGCCGGAGCGATTGCCGGGGCGCTGAAAGCCTCGCGGCTTCTGTTCCTCACCGACGTTCCGGGTGTGCTGGACAAGGACAAGAACCTGATCAAGGAATTGTCAGTGTCTGAGGCGCGGAAGTTGATCGCCGACGGGACGATTTCCGGCGGCATGATACCGAAGGTCGAGACCTGCATTGAGGCCATTCAGCGCGGGGTTGAGGGCGTGGTTATACTCAACGGCAAAACCTCACATGCGGTGCTCTTGGAACTGCTCACCGAGCATGGCGCGGGCACGCTGATTGTGCCCTAATATTCTTCATCCGACCCGTTCGGTTGCCGCCAATTAGCATCTTTTTTGCGCAGTTGCGCGCAGTGTGTCTCACACATAGTGTGATGGGCCGGGTGGAGGGGTGGCGAAATGGGACTGGAACGGCTGCTTTGGGAAGACGACGCCACAGGGCTGGCGCTCAAGGTCCGCGCCGGTGATGTGGCAGCTCTCGAACTAGTTGACGCGGCCATCGCGCGGGCAGAGCGCGTCAATCCAGAAATCAACGCAATCGTAGAGAAACAATATGAGGACGCGCGGGAGCGGGCTAAACACGCGGATCGCCAAGCGCCGTTCGCTGGTGTGCCCTTTCTGATCAAGGACCTTACAATGTCCCAGAAAAGCGTGCCGACCCATAGCGGCAGCCGCGCGCCAGCGTTTACCCCCGACTTTGATTCCGTCCTCGTGCAGCGCTACCGGGCTGCTGGTCTTATCCCCTTCGCCACCACCACCACGCCGGAATATGGCCTGCGGCTGATGACAGAGACCACCGCTTTCGGGGTGACACGCAATCCCTGGAATCTCGCCCACACCAGCGGCGGCTCGTCTGGCGGTTCGGCGGCGCTGGTTGCGGCAGGTGTTGCCCCCATGGCGCATGCCTCGGATGGCGGAGGCTCCATCCGCGTGCCTGCCGCCTGCACAGGGCTGGTCGGGCTGAAGCCGTCGCGCGGACGCATCCCGCTTTCACCCGCAATTTCCGAAGGCTGGCATGGGCTGACCGGCGAGCATGCGCTGACCCGCACAGTGCGCGATACGGCGGCGCTTCTTGATCTGACCCACGGTCCGGACATTCTCGCCCCTTATGCCGCCCGCCCGCCCAAGGGCACATTTGCGGCGGCCGCCGCGCGCGCTCCGGGGAAGCTCAAGCTCGCATTTTACCGTGGTTCGCCGCTTGGCTTGCCAATTTCATCTGAAACGCTGCAGGCAATGGATACTGCAATCTCGCTGGCGCGCGAGGGCGGGCATGCAGTCGAGGAAATTGATCTGCCAATGATTGGCGAACAATATTGGGCGGATTTCGCTTATACCATCGCGTCGTCCATAGCGGGCGTTATGCGGCTTGAATCCGGGCGGATAGGACGGCCCATTCTTGGGGATCTCGAGCGGGCCACGCGGGTGATCGCCCGCTTCGGCGATGTCATCACGGCAGGCGAGGCGCATGCGGCGTTGCTGCGGCTGCATGCAGTCTCAAGGCAGATTGTTGGCGCGACTGAAATATATGACGCGGTGCTGATGCCAATCATCGCGCATCCACCCCTGCCCTGCGGCGCGATGAATCCGAAAGGGGCGGACGAAGTTCTCGAAAACATCGCCGATAGACTGCGCCTGGCGCGGCTGCTCCGGCTCAAACCGTTCCGCGACAAGCTCTTGCACAACAGTCTTTGGTTCACGCATTGGCCGGCGATTCAGAACATTAGCGGCCAGCCTGCAATCGCGCTGCCGGTGCATGTGACGAAGGATGGGCTGCCGCTTGGCATTCAGGCAGTTGGGCGTCCGGGCGAAGAAGAACCGCTGCTGTCACTTGCAGCGCAGATGGAGAATCTCAGCAACTGGGCGGTCCGGCGGGCACCGTTTCATGTGCCAAAAGCCGGCTAACGCAGCGCCATCAGCACAACGATCCCCGCCACGATCAAAATGCATCCGGCAATCTCATAACGGTTGATGCTCTCGCGAAAGACAAATACCGAGGTCGCAAACGAGAAAATCATCTCCACCTGCGCCAGAGCTTTGACCACGCCCGCATTCTGCAAGGTCATCGCAGTGAACCAGCCGAGCGAGGCGGTCGCGCCAGCCATACCGACAAGCAGGGAGGGTTTCCAGGCTTTGCGGATCAACGCGAACTGGCCCGGCTCGCGAACGGCCATCCAGATCAGCATGACGATCGTTTGTAGCGTAATGCCGAAGGCCAGCGTCACTGCGGCCTGCATGAAAAAATTCGGGCCGCCCAAGGACAAGGAAGCGGCGCGGTAGGCGACCGCGGAGAAGCCGAAGCCTCCGCCGGAGATGAGGCCGATGATCGCCGTGCGCTGACTGAGCGAAGTGACAAGCGAGCGCAATGTCACTTGCGTGCGGGCAACTGAAATCAGCATGACGCCGATGACGCAGATGCCGATGGCGATCACGGCCCCGCCGCTGACTTTTTCTCCCAGAAGGATCAGTCCGAAAACTGCTGCCTGCGCCGGCTCCGTGCGCGAATAGGCCGTGCCGACTGCGAAGTTGCGGAATGAAAACAGATGCACGAGCAAAAAGGTCGCGCCGATCTGGGACAGCGCGCCGAGCGCCATCCACATCAGAAAACGCGGACCGATGGGCGGGAAAGAGTAGCCGATCCTGAAGTGCAGAATGACGACGAGGATCAGCACGAACGGCATGCCGAAGCCGAAGCGCACAAAGGTCGCGCCGGTCGTGCCCATTGCGCCTTTCAGATATTTCTGAAGCGAGGAGCGGATGTTCTGCAGGAAGGCGGCGGCGAGGGTGATGGGTATCCAGAGTTCCATACCGCCGTATGCGGCGGGACGCCGGCAGAAAGCAAGCCTTGGTCAGACTTTGAGCGTTGCCCCCAGATGCGCACCGAGCCTCATGGCCAAGGCCACGATCGTCGTCGTCGGATTGCATTGGCCCGATGTCGTGAACACCGACGAGCCGCCGATATAGAGGTTTTCCATGCCATGCACTTTGCAATTCAGGTCCACGACGCTCTTTTTCGGGTCAAGTCCCATGCGTGTGCCGCCCATATGGTGGTGGCCGGCAAGCTCCTGATCGGTGGGGTAATCGGCGCCTGATGCGACCCAGTCTTCAATGCGCACCCGGCCAAAGTCCTTTTCTATCAGTGTCTCACCAAAGAGCTTCAGCCCTTCCAGCAAGGTCCGGCGCTCAAGCTCACCCTTTTTCCAGTGCAAATCTATGCGCGGCACGCCTGCCGCATCTATTTCCGTCGCATGCAAAGCGACATGGTTTTCGAAAACGGGCGATTGTTCCCAGCCGACATAAAGCTGCGCTGCGCAGCGCAAATGCTGGCCAAGGCCGCGCGCGAACCATTCGGCCGTGTCCGGGGCCCGGCAGGCAAGATCCGCCACCAGCGCTTTTGCCCCATGATAAGGCCGCTCGATCAGGCGGATGCCGAAATTCATGATCTGGCGGTCGTTGATCGCCTTTGCGGTTGGCGAGAAAAAGGCCTCCCCGGCGGCATCGTGCTCGAACAGAGAGGAATCAAAGAGTATCGCGTCACCGCCCTCAAATTGCGGATGCTCCATCCAGTAGCGGCCAAGCGCGTCCGCCTGCGGCACAACGCCATTGCCGCTTTTGACATTGGACCAGAGCAGCAGCCGCGAGTTTTCCAGCCCACCTGTGCAAACCACATAGGTCTTCACCGAAAGCTCGCCAGCCTGCGCGCCATGCGACCATATCTTTGCCGAGGAAATCGATTTGCCGTCGCCTGTCAGTTCCGTGACATAGGTGTTGAGCACGAGCGCGATCTTGTCGCTCTTTTCAATTTCCTTGCCGAACTTCTCACCAAAGCGCACTGCCGGGCTCTTTATGAGTTGCACCCAGCGGATGTCATTCGAGACGGGCCGGTCCTCCTGGAATGGTTCAAGGTCCAATATCTCGTGAACCTTGGCAAAGAAGGGCTCAAGATCACCGCGCTTGATTGGCCAGCCGGAATCGGGGACATGCGGCTTTGCCTCGAAGTCCACCGCATCCATGACGCGGCACCAGCCTGCCCAATGGTTTGACGAGCCGCCAAAATAACGCAAGCGCGTGGCATCAAGTTCAAAATAGGGGTCGCCTTCGACAATGCCCTTGTAGAACTCCTGAGATTCCTCGGTCGGGTCCACGCCGCCGGCCTCAAGGAGGACAACCGGAATTCCGGCCGCTGCAAGTTCGCGCGCAATGGTCACGCCTGCAGGACCAGAGCCCATGACGCAAACCTGCGCCTCGAAGCCCGACATGTGAAACTGCGTGTAGCTTTCGAAGATCAAGCGAGTTCGCTCCGCTTCAGCACCCAGCCTTTGACGATGACAATTTCGTCAGCCGTGCCGGCCACGGGCGGATCAAGCCTTGACGCCGTCACAGAGGCCATGGCCAATATGGAAACGGAAGTGATGAACTCGCGGCGCGAGACCGGCTTTTTCGGCAACATGAAAATGTTCCTGTTCAAGCCTTGCCCAGCGCTTGTGTAGCGCGAACCTGTTACGCAAATCTTACCGCCGCGTTAACCAAGGCCTGTCGCAATCCGCCGCAAATCATGGCATAGGCGGACCATGTCCAACAAACCCGCCACAGCCCGATTTCGGCCATGTCTCCACATGGGTGTTCGATCTCGACAACACACTCTATCCGCATCACTCCAATCTGTTCTCGCAGATTGACGTGAAAATGACGTCCTACGTTTCACAATTGCTCGGCCTGCCGCGCGAGGAGGCGCGCAGAATCCAGAAGCAGTTTTATCTGCAATATGGCACCACGCTGAAGGGGCTGATGCAGGAGCACAAGGTCGATTATCTCGACTTTCTCGCCAAAGTGCATGACATTGATTATTCCTGGCTGGAGCCCGACCCTTCGCTTGGCCAAGCCATCGCATCGCTTCCAGGGCGCAAATATATCTTCACCAATGGCGACAGGGGCCATGCGGAGCGGGCAGCGGGACAGCTTGGAATTCTCGATCATTTCGACGATATTTTTGACATTGTCGCGGCAGAGCTGACACCAAAGCCGGCGCGCGAAACCTATGACCGGTTCTTGAAACAGCATGGCGTTGATGGTTCGAAATCAGCCATGTTCGAAGATCTTGCGCGCAACCTGATTGAGGCGAAGGCGGTGGGCATGTCCACGGTCCTGATCCTGCCGCGCAATTTTGAGGGCGATTTTGTCGAGGCTTGGGAGAAAGAAGGCCAAGACGGCGCGCATGTGGATCATGTGACGGATAATCTGACCGAGTTTTTGGGTGGTATCCGGCGGCACGAGCAGGTTTGATAATGCGAGTTGGCTAGTCGCCTTGAAGTGTCAACGCCAATACCTGCGCCGCCTCTGCCGGGACGCCGTCCAAACTGCCAGCGCTGGAAGCCGCCGCCCCTTACGACGTATCCTGCTCCTTGCGCAGCTCGCGCAGAAAATAGCAGCAGTCGCTGAGGACCCGGTCAACTTCATGGATCTGTTTCTTGCGATGGCCCAGCGGATAGCCGGGACGGATGGTCGAGATGCGCGAGCCGCGTTTGCGCGCGGTGAGTTTGCGGATTTCGAGTAACATCTTGCCGCGCCAGCGCACATAGCGCCGCGCCTGTTTGGGCAGCGTTGCCAGCGCGTGTTTGAACGCTGTAATGCGCCGGATGAGCCGCGCGGCGTTGATCGGGTCCTCGCCGGTGAGGGGAACCGGTTCGGGCGGAAAATACGGCGTGGACCAGCCGGGCACGCTGATGCGCGGAAACGAGGTGGGTCTGCCCTGAAACGGCTTGCGTCCGCCGGGCCGGGCGAAATGCTTGAGCGGCTCGATCAGATTGAACACCGGAATGCGCCCCGCTTTATCCGAAGCCGCATCCGAAGCCCGCTCCATCTTCTTCAGCTTCGCCGCCAGTTCCTTCGGGAACGGACCGCTGGGCCTGACCTTCAGCACAATGCCGCGCGCGGCGATGATGATCAGCCGGCGCAGCGCCGCTTCCGCCGGGCGCAGCAGGATCAAGATACGCCGGTAAACCCGCCGCGTCAGCACCGTCACCGGCACACCCTTGTTGAGACCGGCCATGAAGAACATCTCTGTCATGACAAAGAACAAATCCCGCGACTGCCGCTCGATGACGCCTTTCCAGTCAATATCCGACATGCCCCGCCTTTCCACACACGGGGCGGATTATGGGGCAGGTTTGGATGTGTAGGATGAGTATTTTTGAAGGGCGTTGATTTTACTCAGTTATTTCGTGCGTTCACCGCGTTCCATCCCCATGGTGCGGAAGTGTGGTAACGCGCGCGCGGGATGACTGGTGCGTCCTTCGAGACGCACTCTCAAACCCTCAGAACGAACCCACAAAAAGCACTGCACCAGTGAGGCCGGCAGCGCCAGCGCCCAGGCGCGCTGCCAGGCGGCTGCCGCCGGCGGCGAGGCGGGCGATGGCTAGGCAGAATGCAATGCCGGTGGCGTGGAGCAGTGCGCTTGCGGTGATGAAGCCTGCGGCATAGGCGAGGCCGCTCACATTGGCCGGCATTTCCGCGCCATGGGCGAAGCCGTGGAAGAGCGCGAAGACGCCGACGAGGGCCATGGCGGCGGCAACAGGAATCTGGCGGGCGAGCGCCGCGGCAAAGCCGATGACCACGATGGACAGCCCGATGCCGAGTTCAACAAACGGCAGTTCTGCGCCTGACATTGCGGCAAACCCGCCTGCGGCCATCATTGCCACAAAGGCTGCAGGCACGAGCCAAAGCGCGCGGCCGCCCAACACATAAGCCAGGAAGCCGACGCAGAGCATGGCGAGAACATGATCAAGCCCGCCCACCGGATGCATGAAGCCTGTGAAGGCGCCATGGGTCAGGCCTGCGCCGGTGTGGGCAAGGGCAGAGGCGGGAAGCAGGCAGAGAGCGACAGTCAGCACAGATTTTTTCATTACCATATCCCCGGGGCCCACCGCCCCATTTTGCGCGAAGCGCGCGTTGCAACGTTTTGACGGCCGGTCTCCTGACTCTGAACCCTTCAACCCCCGCCTTCCCGGCAATGCCAGTGGTTTTGGGAGCAGCATCGTTCATTACAGTCGCGGGGGCGGTTCCGGCATTTCACCGGCTTCCCGTTTCACCTTCGCTGGAAGGCACCGTCGAATTTGATATTGCATTGAAGGAGGGCAAAGACAATCACCAATGGGCGACAATGGCTGCATGCGGATCAGACGGAAGACGCCTGCACCGGCCCGCGCTTCTGCGAACCAGCCGCACTGCCACCGCTTCACTGCGCAATCCTTTCGGCAAGCTCTTCTTTCAGCAATTTGGCCACAAGCAGTTTCGTGTCGCGGCGGACACCGGCTGGCGATGCCTGCGGGAAGGCAAGCATCAGGATTGCCGTTATGCCGCGAACAGTCTGTGGCTCATCAAGCAGCCGCCAGACCGCGAGCGCAATCTGGTTAAGGTGATGGATCCGCCTCTGCGCCGCGTCGAGCAGAAAACCCTCTCCGTCAACCACACGAAGCAGAAGGCCTTTGCGCCGGCGGATATGAGAGCGGCGAGCCATCAGGCGCCAAACCTTTCGCGCAAAGCCGCGATGGCGGACTCTCCGTCTGAATAGCGCAGCCGCCAGCGCTGGGCCGCGCCTGTGATTGTCTTCATCCGGTCAAAAATGCGGGTGACCGGCATGTTGGTGGCAAAGTTCTTGCGGATGAGCCGCGCCAGCGTTTCGCCCTGGCTGACCGGCTCAAGAATGGCAGGCCCTGTTTCCATGCGCTCCAGCAGCACAAATCCCTTGATCGGCGCTGTGCGGCCGAGAGGCGCATGCTCACCGGCACGCAGACCGACATAGCGGTATTGGTGGCTTTGCGGACCTGGCCGCTCCGCCACGAACTCGCTGAACCCGCTTCCTGCGGACGCCGGAAAGGGAACCCGAAGCCGCGGCAGCAGTCCGAGCGCATACGCGTGCAGCGAATGCGGCTCAATCGCCACAACATCATCGCCAAACAGTTCATGCCCGCGTTGAGCTAACTGCATTGCGAGGACGCTCTTTCCTGCGCGCTGGTCGGAAGGAAACATCACAACGCCATCGCCGAAGCGCACGCCCGCGCAGTGCAGGCAGAAAAAGCCGGGATTATCCTCCACAAACCAGTCGCTCAGCTCATAATGGATTTCGCACAGCGCGCCCATGACGCTGCGTGGCGCATTGCGGGCCCAGGTGTAAGACATGAGTGCAATATCGGAGTCCCAATGAAACCGGCTGCGCTTTCGGGTGATGGTTAGGAAAGGGTCAGCCGTTTCCGGCACTGTCAGTTCAGCGTCCCAACCCCGCAACAGTGCGAGTGCATCACGCGCGAGCTCAGGGCAATTGCGGAACCTGACCACACCCGGCAGACGCGGCGTGACGAGGTCCAGAGCCGTCGAATGGATCAACTGGAAATGTCTTTCTGGCAGGAAATTAAAACCGTGGGCGGAGCCGCGCTTTTGCGCAGCTCCGCTTGGCAGCGCCAATCAAATGACGCCGCTGTTTCGCAAGTCAGTGCGACTTCGACTTGGACTTCGACTTGGATTTCGACTTCGACTTCGACTTGGACTTCGACTTGGACTTCGATTTCGAACCGCCGGATCCGCCGTGGCCGCCGCCATAGCCGCCCGCATGGGCTTCACTGAGACCAACCACTGTCGGCGCGGCATAAACTGCCGTTGCCGCCAAACCTGCAAGTCCGAGGCGCTTCAATGCATCGCGCCGGGAAAATTCCTTCATGATCGCACTCCTTCATCTGATGCGGCTGTCCCTTCAGTGCCGTCCCAATCCCTTGTCAGCCATCCAAGGAACGAGCTTACCCTACGTCAGCTAATTTTAGAACTCAAGCGGGCGGTGCCATCATGCTGCAACTGGACAGGCGAAGTCTCTGGTTACTCATTGTTAACGCTAATGATTCACCCTGCGCTAACCACAGGAGGCTGAATTTTGGCAATGTCCGCACGCGCCGCAACATGGCTGCTTGCCCTCGCGGCGAGCGCGGCAGCTTGTGCGCCCGCCGCCTTCGCCGCCGATGCGCAAGACGCTGCCGAGGCCAGCCGCAGCTGGAAAATCAAGCCAAGCCTGACAGTTTCAGGCGGTTACGCCACCAATCCGGATGAAGAAGAAGAGCCGGAACCCAGCCTGCTGGCGGAATATTCCGCTGCGCTTGAAGTGACGCACGAGATCGAGAATGTTGAATCAACGCTGAAACTTGAGGCGACATCGCTTGACTATTTCGATCTTGAGGACAATTCGCGCCGCGCCTACGAGGTGAGCGGCTCCACCAAGATCACGCTTGATGGCAACAGCGTCATAAATATTGAAGGCGCCCGCCTCGACGATGGATTGTCCGGCTCACGCGTTGTCGAACATGAGGCTTCCGCGAAATGGGAAACGAGCGGCGATAAAGCCGGGTTTTCGGCCGCTGCGCTTTTCGAGAGCGAGGACAATATTGACGAAGACGACAATGACGAGGACTTTTATAAACCGCAAGCGGAAGTCCGGGTGGATTTCAATCCCAAGGGGATGATTTCGCCGTTCCTTAAGGCCCGGGCGGGTCTGGTGCGCTATCCGCGTCAGGAGGATGCCGACGTCAACCGCGACGGCAAGGATTACTCGCTCATTGCCGGCGCTGTGTTCAAGCCCACTGACAAGCTGGAGATAGAGTTGGGGGGGCGCTACAATCTGCGCACGCTTGATGAGGCAGAGATCCCCCAGCACAGCAACGGCTTTGTCGAGGCAAATCTGGCCTGGTCACCTGCGGATGCATTGGAACTTGAGGCCGCAATTGTCCGGAGCCTGAAGGAACCATCGGCAAGCTCCGCCGTGGTGCGGGATTCAACGGAATACACGGCTGGCGCAACCTGGAAACCATCAGAGAAACTCACTTTCGAGCTTTCCGGCGCCTATGAGCGGAAAGAGGAAATCGGCGGCGAGGAGATCGAGCATGAAACCGGCCTCGAGGCGGGCGCGAGCTATGAGGCAACCGATCATCTGACTTTTTTCGGCACTGTGTCGCATGACTGGAGCCGCGAGACCGACACTTCGACCGGCGAAACCAGCAAGAGCGCCAACACCGAATTCAAGGTTGGAATGACCACGAGTTTCGAAGGCTAGAGTATCAGAGTCCGCAAACGCCGCGATCACTGTTCCCAGGGGTTGATGAGTTTCACGCCTGTTGCGGCAAAGTCCTTCGTGTTGCGGGTGACGAGCGTCAGGCCGTGGACCAGCGCAGTGGCGGCGATGAATGCGTCGCGTTCTCCCCGTGGATTGGGCACATGGAGTTTGGCGCATTGGCGCGCAACTTCAGCGTCAATAATGACCGTCCTGCCTTCAAAGGCGGTCAACACGGATATCTCGAACCAGCGGCGCATCACCCTGCCCTGCTCCGGGTCACGCCGCTCCATCCTGAGCACACCGGTTTCGACCTCAAGAATTGTGATGACTGAAATACACAGCCACTCAGGCGGAAGCGCAGAGGCCCAAGCCACGACCTGAGGCGCTGCTATCGATCTTCTAAACTCGGAAACGACGTTCGTGTCGAAGAGATATCTCAAGACAGATCAGCCGGAATGAAAAGGGGACCCTCTAGTTTTGGCGGATCAAATTCAATGTGTTCCGATTCCGGGTGCCGGAGCATGTCGACAATGTTCTTTGGCTTGCCCTTCAACCGCTCATAATCCTTGACAGACAAAAGCACGTGCGTGGTCTTGCCCCGGTTTGTCAGAAAGACCGGCTCTTTATTTGCCGCCCTGACAGCGCCGCTTGAATCCTGACTGTGCTGGCGCATGGACATATAAGGCATCGCATCGCTTCCCATCTTTTGTAGAGATGTAGAGATAACACGGATTGCAGCCAGATTCAACCGCCGTGCTTGTGCTCTTGCCCTGCCGCATTGGCCGCCGACACGGGCAATGTCAGTTCAACTTCACCCGCTTTTTCAAACTTCAGTTTCACAGTGAACGCATCGCCTTCTTTGAATGGCGTCTTCACGTCCATGAACATGAGATGATAGCCGCCCGGCTTCAGCTCGACCTTTCCGCCAGCGGGAATGTCCAGCCCATCGGAAAGCTGACGCATTTTCATGACGTCACCTTCCATTTTCATTTCATGTATCTGAACGTCGGGCGCAGCCTGGCTGGAGACTGACACGAGCCGGTCGGCCTCAGCGCCCGCATTCTCAATTGTCAGATACCCGCCGCCGACCGGCTGGCCGGGGAGCATGGCCTTGGCCCAGGCGTTTGAGATTTTGAGCTGGCCGGCCTCGACCACCGCCATGTCCATGGCGCGGGAATTCGTCATGCCTGCGATGGTCAGTGCGAACAGAAAAGTGACTATGGATTTGCGCATGATAAGTTCCTTTTCGCCTTGCCTATTCACTCCTGCATGAAGCGTCCACCGTGCCTTATGTCGCACGCTCGACGACCTGATCATCGGCGCTGATCGCATAAAAGTCGGCGATGACCTTCCAGGCTTCTTCGGCGGAATCGACGAAGGTCACCATGTTCACGTCGTCCGGCGAGATGACGCCCTCCTCGGCCAGCGCGTCGAAATTGACGATGCGCTGCCAGAATTCCTTGCCGAACAAAAGCACCGGCATCTGCTTCATGCGGCCCGTTTGCATCAAAGTGAGGCACTCAAACAATTCATCCATGGTGCCGAAGCCGCCGGGAAAGGCGGCGACGGCCTTGGCCCGCATGAGGAAATGCATTTTGCGGATGGCGAAATAGTGGAAATTGAACGACAGGTCCGGCGTCACATAGGCGTTGGGCGCCTGTTCATGCGGCAGCACGATATTCAGTCCGATCGATGGCGCGCCGGCTTCGTTTGCGCCGCGGTTGCCGGCCTCCATCACGCCCGGGCCGCCGCCCGTGGTGATGACAAATTCGCGGTAATTGGTCTGCGCCGAATGCTCCGAGCAAATCTGCGCGAAGCGGCGGGCTTCGTCATAGTAACGGGAATTGGCTTCGAGACGCTCTCTCTGTTTGTCGTTTTTCGCCGCCCAGGCGGCCTTGCCCGGCTCTGGAATGCGCGCGCCGCCGAACAGCACCACGGTTGAGACAATGCCGTATTCGGCGAGCGACATCTCGGTTTTCAACAGTTCGAGCTGCAGGCGCACGGGCCGCAGCTCGCGCCGGGTCATGAAGTCATCATCGGCAAAGGCAAGGCGGTAGGCCGCGGACGAGGATTGCGGAGTCTTCGGGACTTCCCGGACCTGCTTGATCGTTTTGCTGGAGCGCGGCAGCGAGGTGTAGCCGTTTTCCTTGAAATTTTCGTCCATTCCAGTGCTTTCCATCCGGATTTGACCGGGAAAATGCTTTCCCCTAAAGCTCCGCGCGATTTTTCAATTCCCGGCGGCGCATGTGTTCTGCCGCGCGTAACACGGAGCAGGTGCATGTTGAAGTCCGCTGACCTCGAAAAGACCATTGAAGCCGCTTTCGAGGCGCGCGACGCGATCTCGTCCGCCACCAAGGGCGAGGTGCGCGAGGCGGTCGAGGACGCGCTGAACCTGCTCGACACCGGCGCGCGCCGCGTCGCCGAGCGGCAGGCGGACGGCAATTGGCAGGTCAATCAATGGCTGAAAAAGGCGGTGCTCCTGTCATTCCGGCTCGAGGACAATGCGATTGCGCCTTACACGAACGCATCCGGCTCGCTCGCCCAGGGCTATGACAAGGTGCCGCTCAAATATGCCGGCTGGGGCGAAGCGGAGTTCAAGGCCGCAGGCTTCCGCGCCGTGCCGGGGGCCATCGTCCGCCGCTCGGCCTTCATCGCCAAGGGCGCGATCCTGATGCCGAGCTTCGTCAATCTCGGCGCTTATGTGGGCGAAGGCACGATGGTCGATACTTGGGCGACGGTCGGATCCTGCGCGCAGATCGGGAGCCATGTGCACCTGTCCGGCGGCGTCGGCATTGGCGGCGTGCTCGAACCCTTGCAGGCGGGGCCGACGATCATTGAAGATAATTGCTTCATCGGCGCGCGCTCGGAAGTCGTTGAAGGCTGCATCGTGCGCGAAGGCGCGGTGCTCGGCATGGGCGTGTTCATCGGCAAAAGCACAAAAATCGTCAACCGCGCCACCGGCTCCATCACCTATGGCGAAGTGCCGGCCTATTCGGTGGTCGTCGCAGGCGCGCTTCCGGGCAAAGCGTTTCCGGACGGCACGCCGGGGCCGGCGCTCTATTGCGCGGTGATTGTGAAGACGGTGGACGAACAGACGCGGAGCAAGACGGGGATTAATGAGTTGCTGCGGGATTGAGGCGGGCGGTGTCCAGCAAGCCCCCCGACAAGTCCGAGCCGCGGAACACGACGAAAATCTTGCCGTTGGCTTCAATGATCTGTCCGACGAAGCCGGTGACGTTGTTGTAGTAAAAGCCGTTGTCTAGCGTGAAGCCCTTGGCTTGGAGCACTGCCAGCGTCGATTGGCTGAGTTCCTTGTTAATTGGAGCTCTGTCCCCAAATCCCTCATTGTATTTCGAGCTGCTGGTATTGTCCGCCCGACGATACGCTTCTTCGCAGAGCGCAGCAGCCATCTGTAGAACAGTAAGCTCAGCCATCACACGTCCCCCGTTCATGCTGCCGTTGAAGAACCCATTGATAAATATGACGTATTTGTCACTTTCAAAGATATAGTTATGGCCAAAAAAGGCGTTGTTCTGGAGCTCGCCGTCTGGAAGGATGACTTTCACGCCGTCGACAAACGGTGCAAGTCGGTTCAATGCCAATTGCTCGGTGATTTTGGGATCTTGGTAGAAGGGTAAGTTGTAGCAGTAGATGAAGCCGCGGTTGCGGCCGCCCGCCATTTCAACGTTCTCCACCTTCAACGTGGACCGCTTGACGCGTAGTCAAGCCAGTCTTTTTGGTTCTTTGGCCAATAGCGCTCCTGCAAGTCACTGGACACTGGATAGTAGGTTACCGGAACCCCACGTACAGTAGACACGTAATAGAGCGACCCAGACCCGTCGCGACGCGGTACGCCGTCATCGGCCGTCGCCAGCGCCCGCAGCCCCTGATTTCCAGCCCACTTTCCGTCATCCGTCTGCAACCAGCACTCTACATTTGCTTGCCCGGTATTTACATTGCGTTGCCCGAACTCTTTTAGTGGCGAATCCACTAATTCTGGGTTCTCTGGTCTTGCCCAATACTTGCTCTCTCGAAAGAACTTCGACTGACGGATAAGGGCACGGGACTTTTCTGGAATCTTGAACCGCTTCGCTTCTGTGCAGTTGTTGGCAAACCGCGGCCGCGTGTTGCCAACGCCGAGTTCCGCAGTGATTGGCCCTACGGCACCCGTCCAGTATTTTTCCCGCGTCACCACATTTTTTGGCCCGCTCTTGCGGAACTCCTCCCATGCGGTGCGGTCGGAAACCGAAATCACCGTGCTGTCATATGTGAGTTCCGACAGCGGCCCGTCATAGGCGTCATCCGAGACGTAGGCCTTGCCGAAATCCAGCGTATCAGCATTGTCATAAACGATGATGACCGGCATGAAATTTTTCGGAACTTCGCCGTTTGCCGTTGTCTCGCCATTGCAGACATCGGGCGGCCGCACGACGACCGCCTGCCCGTCTTTCATCCGGTGCCCATAAAAATTCGGAATCAGCCCGACATCGCGCGTTGTGCTGCCGTCAGCATACTTCACCCCATGCACCTTGCAGCCGACCACAAACGAAATCGGATGCGGCTCGCCCTTGTAGGAGAGTTTCACATCGACCTTGAAGAAGCGCCCGTCATAGGTGCGGTTTTCCCGGGTGAAGGACCAGGGGCGGTAGGACATGGCGTAGACTGCTGCAAGGCCGGCGAAGGCAAGGGCGATCAGGGCGAGGATGCGGGGCGGGGTCATAACAAGTTCCTGCGATTGCACGCCATCCTTGCAGGCAAAGGTAACGTTGAGTGAGCGGGGATGGCTGGCAGGATGTGTTTCGTAGTATCGTGCGTGACAAACCAAACCGTTTGGGTTATCATTCATGCCAGCGGGTCTGCGTGTGGACGGCCTGCGGTTTGTCGTCTATCCGAACGACTATCCGCCAGCTCATGTTCATGTCATTGGACCTGATTGGGAAGCGGTGATCAATTTGACCGGGAATGAGTTGCGCGAAGTTTACTCTTGCACAGAACCGGATGCGCGGCGGGCGCTGAGGCTGGTAAGCGAGAATCGGGATACTCTGCTTGGCGCATAGAGGCGGATACATGGCTAAATCGCTCGACGAGACCGGCTTCGACGCCGCCGTCGCGCGCGGCGGGCAGCGCCTTGGCGGGCCGCTTGCCGCCGGCGCCTATTATGACACCGCGCGCGGGCGGATTGTGGTCGAGATGTCCACGGGCATTGAGATAAGCTTTTCGCCCGGCACGGCGCAGGGACTGGAAAGCGCATCGGCGGAAGAGTTATCAGAAATCGAAATCACGCCCTCCGGCCTTGGTCTGCATTTTCCGAAACTCGACGCCGACATTTATGTTCCGGCGCTGCTGGAAGGCGTGCTTGGATCGGCCAAATGGATGGCGGGGCAGATGGGGCGCATGGGCGGCGCCTCCCGCTCGGCTGGCAAATCAGCCGCTGCCCGCGAGAACGGCAAGCGCGGCGGACGCCCGCGCAAGAGCGCCGCATGACAGCTTCGCCACAAATTACAGACTCCATCAAACGCGGGCTGCAAGAGGCGATTGCCTATACAGACGGGACAGCGGACAAGAGCGGCTACGGCGTTCATGTTCCGGCGGAAGTCAACGTCAAAGCAATCCGCGCGAGCCTTGGCATGACACAGCAGGAATTCGCCGGCCGCTTCGGCTTCAGCGTCAATACGCTGCGGCACTGGGAACAAGGCACGCGTGTGCCGGAAGGCTCGGCGCGGGCTTATCTCATGGTCATCCAGCGCGCACCCAAGGCGGTGCAAGACGCGTTGCAGGCAGCATGAAGACGCCCCAAATAGCCGTCTCCACCTGGAGCCTGCACAATCTCCTGGGCGTCACCTATGCCAATGGCCCTGGCGTCACGCCAACCGGCATCGCCGAACCGACTTTTGGCCCCGGCGCGGTGACGCTTGAAGAACTGCCCGATGCGCTCGCCATGCGCGGCTACCATCGCGTTGAAATCTGCCATTTCAATCTGGCCAGCCAGAATCCTGCCTACCTTGCCAATATCCGCCGCGCCTTTGAGAGCGACGGTGTTGTCATCCAGACGCTGCTGATCGACGATGGCGATATCACCAATCCCGAGACGCGGGAGCGCGACCTTGCGTGGATTGCCTCGTGGATTGAGAGCGGCGGCGCTACTCGGCGCGGAGAATGCGCGGGTGATTGCCGGCAAGGCGCAGCCGACGAAGGAAGCGCTGGCTTTGGCGGTGGACGGGCTGAAGGCGATGGCGGCGTTGGGCAAGGCGCGCGGGGTGCGCATTGTCACGGAGAACTGGTTCGACACGCTGTCAACGCCCGAAGCCGTGTTTCATGTGCTCGACGCGGTTGGACCCGATCTTGGCTTCCTCGCCGACACCGGCAACTGGAGCGGGCCTTCGAAATATGCGGACCTCACATCCATCTTCGCCCGCGCTGAACTTTGCCATGCCAAGACCGATTTTGGCCCCGGCCTTGTGATTGATGCGCAGGATTACGGGAAGTGCATCGAGGCGGCGCAGAATGCGGGCTATGTTGGCCCATTCACGCTGATCTTTGCCAGCGAGGGCGATGAATGGGCGGGGCTGGAGGCGGAGCGGGCGTTTATTGAGGAGCGCTTTGCGCAAATCACGGCGCTCGGCTAATCAGCGCGCATGCCCTATCGCAGCCTTGATCCTGCAAAAATCCTTGCGACCGCCACCACGCTGGAAACGCGTGTGGCGTCGCGGTTTCCCGATGCGGGGCTTTTGGGCGTGGCGCGCGAGATTGTGGCGCTGACGCGCGATACCACGCGGGAGGCGCAAGCCCTGATCGCGCCGATCTGGTGGCTGCGGATTTTGATTGCGGCCATCATAATTGGCGGGGCGGCATTGTTTCTGTCAGTGGGGTCTTTCCTGTCATTCAGCAATCTGACGCATGACGCGGTTGGCTCGGTGCAGAGCATTGAGGCGGCGATCAACACCACGGTGCTTGCCGGGCTTGGCCTGACGGCGCTGGTGCGGCTGGAGGCGCGGATCAAGCGGCTGCGGGTGACGAAGAATTTGCACGGGCTGCGCTCGATCATCCATGTCATTGACATGCACCAATTGACCAAGGACCCAGCGGCGCTGTCGCAAAGCTACCGTGCCACCGCCGCATCACCGTCACGCACTTTCACCGCGCCGGAGCTGGCGCGCTATCTCGATTATTGCTCGGAAATGCTCGCCGTGACCGGCAAGCTCGCCGCGCTTTATGCGCAGGCCGTCAATGATGAGGGCGTTGCCGAGGCGGTCAATGACATTGAAAATCTCGGCAGCAATCTGTCGCGCAAGATCTGGCAGAAGATCATGCTGATCGAGTCCAACCTCGCATCCAAACCCAAAGCCCGCCCCCGCGCCGCCTGAACCTGATCGGAGCCTCTCATGAAGCCGTCTCTCCTCATCACCCTCGCCCTCCTCGCCGCCTCTCCCGCCGCCGGCCAGGAGGAGAGCCTGATGCAGGACGCGATCAATGGCGCGCAGACGGCGGGGTTCAAGATTTTTGACAAGGATGAGGATGGCAAGGCGACGCCGGTTGAAATTCTCGAAGGATCGAAGGAAGTGTTCGCCGCACTCGATCAGGACCAGAACGGCTTTGCCAATGCCGAAGAGTTTCAGGCCTTCTCTATGGGCTTTCAGCCGCTCGCCGACCGGCTGTCGCGGCAGGCGGAATACCGCGAGGCGCGCAACGCCATCTTCACCCGCTGGGACATGGACGCCAATCAGGAGCTGACGGTCTCGGAAGTCGCCGCCGCGATTTTGACGGAGGCGTTCACTGCGGGAGAGGCGTCCATCGACCAGGCCGGCTATGGCAAAAGCCAGTTTATTGCGGAAATGTCGGCGGTGATTGAATAAATCTTGCGTCACACAATCGATATTTGTGAACGCTGCGTCAGCCTCTCCCATCGCGTCAATGTGATCGAGCTGACTAGCCGGCCCATGTCGCCAGGCGAACGCACACTAAGTTTCAACGGGGGTGGTTTGAGGCATGCAAGGGACGTTCACCATGATCCGGCGCTTCTCATTTCCATGCTTGCTCCTGCATCGGCTTTTTCGGTTTCCGACCTTGGCCCAACAGGCCGACATGTCCTTTTTAGTCACCAGCGCAGGCCCCGGCAAGGGCGCCAATCTTGGCGGACTTGAAGGCGCGGACGCGCATTGCGCCGCACTCGCCAAAGCGGCGGGCGCAACCAAGACCAATTGGAAAGCCTACCTTTCCACCACCGCCCCGCAGGGCGAGGCGGGCGTCAACGCGCGCGACCGGATCGGCGCGGGGCCATGGCAGAATGCCAAGGGCGTTGTGGTGGCCGCCAATGTGGACGAGCTGCATTCGGACAAGAGCAATGTGACCAAGGAGACGGCGCTGTCGGAGAAGGGCGAGGTGATCATGGGCCGCGGCGACGCGACCAATATGCATGACATTCTGACCGGCTCCGACCCGATGGGCATGTATTCCACCGCTGGCGGCGACACGACCTGCAAGGGATGGACCAGTGACGGCGAAGGCTCGGCGATTGTCGGCCATCATGACCGGATGGGGCTGAAAGACACACGCCACATGAAGGCGTGGAACTCTTCGCATGGCTCAGCTGGATGCTCCCAGGAAGCGTTGGTCAAGACCGGCGGCAACGGGCTGTTCTACTGCTTTGCGGCGGAGTAACTTACGCGCTAAGGCGCGCGGATGATCTTTGCCAGAACGCCGCGCGCCGTCATTTTCGACATGGACGGGCTCCTCTTCGATACTGAAGCGCTTTACCGCGACACGCTGGTCTTTGCTGCGGACGGATTGGGCGCCGAGGCCTCTGTGGATCTTTTTCTCAGCACAATCGGGCTGTCGTTCGAGGAGACCAAAACAAGGATGGGGGCCCATTTCGGCGGGGCGGTGGATATGGACCTGCTCTGGAAAAATGCGGCGGCTCATTTTGACGAATTGGCGGACACACAACTGCGCTTGAAGCCAGGGGCCGCCGAACTCCTGGACTTGCTGCACAAGCTGGATTTGCCCGCCGCCATCGCGACCTCTTCCGGGTCCGAAAAGGTCAGGCATCATCTTGCGGCGCACGGGCTTCAAGACCGCTTCCGCGCCGTCGCGGCCAGCGGCAGCTATACCCGAAGCAAGCCGCATCCGGACCCCTTCTTGACCGCTGCGGCCATGATCGGGGTTGAGCCAGCGGCGTGCGTTGCGCTCGAGGATTCGCACAACGGCGTGCGCTCAGCATCAGCTGCCGGCATGATGACCATCATGGTGCCGGACCTCTTGGAGGCGAATGAGGAAATGCGCGGGCTTTGCGCGCATGTTGCTGAGGACCTGCATGAGGTCGCGCGGTTAGTTCAGACGGCGCTTCTGAGCGACTAGGTTTTACTTGCCGCCCGAGATTATCTCCCGCGCCGCCTTTTCCAATATGCCTTTGATCCGCTCCATCTCCGTATCGCCCCACCCGCCTTTGGCCATGATGGCCTGACGCAAAGTCTGAACGGCGTGCATCACCGCATCCGGGATGGCGCTGCCCTCCTTGGCACCCGCCATGATGTCGATTCGCGCCATCAGGGCTTTGACCTGTTCGGAATTCTCCGCAAGGAACTGGCGGCCGGCGAGCGTCGCAGAATAGATTTTCTTGCCGCCTGCTTCTGCGGCGCTGGCTACGAATTCCTGCTCTTCAAGAAGTGTCAAAGTGGGATAGATGGCCCCTGCGCTCGGCGCATAAGCGCCGCCGAACTTCGCCTCGATGGTGCGGATGAGGTCATAGCCATGGCTTGGGCCGTCAGCGATCAGCGCCAGCAGGAGAAGCCGAAATCGCCCTGCCCGAACATGCGCCCCGGTCTCCGATCCACCAAACGGGCCGCCGCGCATCCATGGCGGGCCGCCCCAAGTCCTTGCCGCCCTTGCGCGCCCAGCCCCATTTCGGGCCGCAGCCTCCACTGTTGTCTTTGGTCATGGATGTCCCCTTCGAACAAGCAGATACCCTCTGCCGGTTTCCCGGCAAAGGGCGCAGTTCAGTTACTCCTGTGTATCAACCGGCTTGTCACCAGCTTCCTTGCGCTTGGCCTGGAAGGCGTCAAACGCTTCCTGATCGCGCTTGCGGCGCTCTTCAGCGCGGTGTTCGGCAAAGGCCTGGCGCTCGGCTTCGAGCTCGTTCAGAACTTTTTCGCGGTGCTCGTCAAAGGCGACGTTACCGGTGCGGCCCATGCGCCCGCGATGCCCGCAGCCGCGGCCCATTGCGCGCTCGCCGCGCCAATGCCCGCCATGGCGGCGTCCGTTCCAGAGAAAATAGACCAAAGCGGCGATGCCGAGCGGCGGGAAGATGGCAAAGCCGGCAATGACGGCCAGAAGCTTGAACGGGTTGAAGCCCGGCGTTTTGGCCCACCAAAGATAATCGCCATCTGAATTATGCCAGCCGCGCGCCTGTCCGGCGCCGGCAGTGTTTTCGTAAGACATTTAAGTCCCTTTCGTTTGTTGCGACATAGCTTAAGATATATCTTACGATAGGTCTTACAAGAGCGGGGAGATTAATTTTTGGCAATGAAGGGCATGCGCTGAAGGGCGCAGGCGGTCAGACCATTGGGGAGCGGATCAGGCCTTTCGCCTGCGCGACTTGGCGAATGTGTCGAAGGCCACGGCCAGAACAATAATCACGCCGATGATGATTTGCTGGATGTAGGAAGAGACATTCATCAGGACGAGCCCATTCAACAAGACACCGATCAGGACTGCGCCAATCACGGTGCCAAAGATCGAGCCCGCGCCGCCAAACAGGCTGGTGCCGCCGATGACGACCGAGGCGATGACGGTGAGCTCATAGCCGGTTCCCGCCACTGCCTCCGCCGAATTGAGCCGCGCGGCCAGAACGAATGAGCCGAGGCCGGCAAAGAAGCCCATGATGACATAGACCGAGCAGATGATGGCGTTGACGTTCAGTCCCGCAAGCCGCGCCGCCTCGGGATTTCCACCGACTGCATAGACCCGGCGGCCATATCGCGTGTAGCGCAGGACAATATGAGCGATGACAGCGGCGACAAGGAAGATGATGACCGGCACGGGAACGGTCAAGATGCGTCCCTGTCCCCACCAGGCAAAGTCCGGCTGAAAACCGGAGATCGGCCCGCCGGCGGCGAACAACAGCGCCGCGCCGCGGAACACTGACATGCCGCCCAAGGTTACGACAAAGGCGGGGACTTTCAGCCGTGTGATCGCAAGACCCTGCAAATAGCCGCAGATCAAGACCGACGGTGATGGCGCCCGCCGCCGCCAGCGGCCAGCCATAGCCGATGGCGGCATCACCCACCGTGAACCGGTCCTGCATGCCGCCCTTGGCGATGGCTGCGGCCACCAGGCCACAGAAGGCAAGCAGCGAACCGACGGACAGGTCTATGCCCGCTGTCAGGATGACAAATGTCATGCCGATCGCCAGAAGTCCGGTGATCGAGACCTGCCGCATGACGTTGAAGAGGTTGATGGATGAGAGAAAGCGCGGTTCCAGCGTTGCAAACACCGCCATCAGCACAAGCAGAAAGATCAGCGGGGCAAAGCGCGCCAGAAACGAAAAGGCGTCAAAGCCGTGCGCCGCATCCTTTGTTGTCATGTCGGTCATTGTGCTCTCCCCGGCTCAGGCGGCATGCGCCGAACTCAATGTCATCAGCGTCATCAGTCTTTCCTGGGTTGCCCCGGTCCTCGACACTTCGCCCGTCACACGGCCCTCGCGCATGGTCACGATCCGGTCGGCGAGCGACAGGATTTCGGTCAGCTCGGACGAGATGACAATTATGGCAATTCCGGACGCGGCCATCTGAAACAGCAAATTGTGCACTTCGACTTTTGCGCCGACATCAATGCCGCGGGTCGGTTCATCAACAATCAGAACTTTTGGCCGGAGCGCCAGCCATCGCGCCAGCACGACCTTCTGCTGGTTGCCGCCGGACAAATTTCCGACAAGCTGATCACCCGAAGACATGCGAATGTTGAGAAGCTTCTTGTATTCCTCAACCAGAGCCGCCTCTTTTCGCTCACTGATGAAAAACCGCAAGGCCGAGATGCGGTCATGCGAGGCGATCGACATGTTGGTGCGGATGGCGAGCGCGAGAAACAGGGCCTGCTGTTTGCGGTCCTCGGGAACCAGACCAATGCCGTAGTGTATGGCGTCTTGCGGCGATGATATTTTGGCGGGCTCACCCTCAATGATGACTTGGCCTGAATCAAACTTGTCCGCGCCAAAGATCGCACGCGCCAATTCCGTCCGCCCCGCACCGACAAGACCGGCAATGCCAAGGATTTCGCCCTTGCGCACACTTATGGAAACGTCATGCAATTCGATGGCGCTGGCGTCCGTGCTCTTGCGGCGGCGCGAGATGTTTTGGGCGGCAAGCGCGGTCTGGCCGGTGGCGTAAGATGTTTCGCGCGGCTTGAGGAGCTCAAGCTGACGGCCCACCATGAGGCGGATAATGTCATCAAGGCTTGCTCCGGCAATAGCGCCGGAGCCGGCAAGCCGCCCATCGCGCAAGACCGTGAACCGGTCGCAAATCTCGAAGACTTCCTCCAGCCTGTGCGTGACAAAGATCGTGGAAATGCCTTCCCGCTTCAGGCGGCGGATGATTTCGAAGAGCTTGCTCACTTCACTTCGGCTCAGCGCCGATGTCGGCTCGTCCATGACGATAAGACGGGACTTCATCGAAAGCGCCCGGGCGATCTCCACCATTTGCTGCTCAGCCACAGACAGGTCGCGCACCAGCGCGCGCGGATCGCGGTCGAGGCCAATGCGCTTGGACAATGCCTTGCCTTGCTCCTCGAGCTGTGCGCGGCTGATAAAAAGGCGCGAACCCGGTTCGCGGCCAATGAAAATGTTCTCGGCAACGGTCATGTCGGGCGCAAGCGTGAATTCCTGATAGATGGTCACAATGCCCCTGTTCTGCGCATCATGCGGGCTCTTGAAACTGACCTGCTGCCCATCAAATTCGATTGTGCCCGCGTCCGGCATTTGCGCGCCTGACAATATCTTCAGCAGCGTAGATTTTCCCGCGCCGTTCTCGCCCAGAAATGCGTGCACCTCCCCCGCGCCAACTTCAAAATCAACGCGATCAAGCGCGACGACGCCCGGAAAGCCCTTCGAAATCCCGGTCATTCGAAGCAGTGCTGGAGGAGTTTGTGCTGTGGACATGGGAAAAGCATGTGCCGGCCGGACAGAGCGCCCGGCCGGATTGCCGCCTGTTTCCTGTTACTTCACCTCGCCGAGCCGTTCGGCGATATTGAGATTGTCCTTGGTGACGGCCTCCGGCGTCAGCAAGACCAGCTTTTCCGCCGGCGCCTTGCCATTCTTGATGAAGTCCGCAAGCATCTGGACACCCATGGCGCTTTGCTTGCCGGGGAACTGTTCGATCGTGGCCGTCAGCCCGCCGTCGCGCACTTGCGCCAAGGCCTCCGGCAGAGCATCAAACCCGATGATCGCAATGCCGGACAGGTTGCGCGCCTTCACCGCTTCCATCGCGCCGAACGCCATATCGTCATTGGCGGCGACGATGACTTTTGGCGGCTCGGCCATGCCGGCCAAGGCAGCTTCGGTGACCGCAAGTCCCTTGGCGCGGTCAAAGCCGGCCTGTTGCTCAAACACGATCTTGTATTTGTCAGCCATGCCATCCAGCACATTGTGCAGGCCCTTGTTGCGGTCAATGGCTGGCGACGCGCCGGGCTGGCCCTGAAGGTTGACGATTGTCGCGCCATCCGGGAACATTTTGACGATCAGATTGCCCTGCGCTTCTCCGCCCTTGACATTGTCAGCCCCGACATGGCCGAGAATGCCCTCAACCTGCGCGACGCGGCGGTCAACAGTGACCACCGGAATCTTGGCTTCCACCGCCTGCTGCAAGGCCGGCGCCATGGCGTCGACCTCGTTCGGGCTGATGACAATGCCCTTCACGCCCTGCGTGATGGCCGCTTCCACATCCGCTGTCTGCTTGGGTGAGGATACCTGACCATCGCTTTCAATAACACCAAAGCCCTGCGCCTTGGCCTCCGCCTTGAAGGCATTCATCATGTGAACGAAAAACGGAAATGTCAGACCCGGCACGGATGCCAGGATCATGTCCTCGGCGCGCGCCACATTCGGCACGGCCACGGTCAGCGCCAAGGCGCTTGCCAGGAAAAGTCTCCTCGTAAAGTCACGCATTTTTCTGGTTCCTCCCACGAAAGATTTCGCGGTCAAAAGCTTGCACGAGATTGACGTTGGGTCAACAAGAATGGAACCAGGAATACTGCGGTGCCGGAGGGACAGTTTTCCTTGGGCTGACTATCCACATCCCACTTCACTTCCGTCGAGCAGAACGATGCAGTTCGCTCATTTCTGCTCACACTGCGCCGTGCGTTTTCGATGATCTGGTTTATATCCGGTGTGATGTCGATGATCTGATTGATGTCTGGGTGGCCGGTGCTGGAAGCTCACTGCGCAATGTCTGGCTCCGCTTCCATCTGGCGCGTCTCCTATCAATTCTACGCCAAGCGCTGCCAAGTGTGCGGAGCACCAGCCCAAGCCCGGCGCCCGGCTTGCCTCTCTCCACCTGATTGATCCAAAGGCGGCTGACGCCCAGCCATTTCGCGCCAGTTCGGCTTGATCATACCCAAGTTCACGCCGTCCGCGCCCGGATAAGCGCGCCGATGTCGTTGGCTGTCTTAAGCGATAATCTAATCATGTAACCAATCACATGCTTTCCTTTTTGCATGCTATAGCATACATTTAGAAATGTAAACGATCGATTTCACGAATTTAATAGAGACCTCACCCCTTCGCCCGCACCAGCATCCCATACAAATCATGCGGCTCGTCCGGGTCGGCCAAGAGGTCCAGCTCCTGATACAGCCCCGCGGCCTTGGCCTTGTCAAACACATAGCGCAGCGCAGAGAAATCCTCGGTGGCGAAGCCGACTGAATCGAACAGGGTGATCTGTTTGGCGTCGCGGCGGCCTTGCGCTTTGCCGGTCATCACCTGCCAGAGTTCGGTCACGGGATGGTCCGGGGCGAGCTGCTGGATTTCGCCTTCCACGCGGGTCTGCGGCGGGTATTCGACGAAAATGTCGGCGCGCAGGAGGATGTCTTTGTGGAGTTCGGTCTTGCCGGGGCAGTCGCCGCCGACGCCGTTGATGTGGATGCCCTGCCCGACCATGTTGTCGGTCAGGACCGTGGCGTAATGTTTGTCGGCGGTCACCGTCGTGATGATCTGCGCGCCCTCGACGGCGGCTTCTGCGGAGCCGCAGGCGGTGATGTGGAAGCCGAGGGGGGCGAGATTGTTCATGCATTTTGCTGTCGCTGCAGGATCAATGTCGTAAAGGCGCAGTCTGTTGATTCCGAGGATCGCCTTGAAGGCGATGGCCTGGAATTCCGACTGCGCGCCATTGCCGATGATGGCCATTGTGTCCGCGCCTTTTGGGGCGAGATATTTGGCGGCCATCGCTGAAGTCGCGGCGGTGCGCAGCGCTGTGAGGATGGTCATTTCAGTGACCAGAACCGGGTAGCCGGTATCGACCTGCGCATAGACGCCAAAAGCGGTGACGGTCTGGCGGCCCGTTGCGGTGTTTTTCGGGTGGCCGTTCACATATTTGAAGCCGTAATGTTTGCCGTCCGAGGTCGGCATCAGCTCGATGACGCCCTCGCGGCTGTGCGAGGCGACGCGCGGGGTTTTGTCGAAGACCTCCCAGCGGCGGAAATCCTCTTCCAGATATTCTGTCAGCTCAATGAGGAAGGTTTCAATGCCGATGGAATTGACCAGCTTCATCATGTGATCGACGGAGACGAAGGGGACGAGGTTGAGGTTGGGGGTCATCACTTGCGCCCCGCCGCATAAATCGGCCTATCCAGAATGCTCCGCCCAAACAGCGAGGCGCACAGATCAACGATCAGCAGCGCCGTCTTGCCGCGCTCGTCGAGAAACGGGTTGACTTCGACGAGGTCCAGCGAAGTCATCAGGCCGGAGTCCTCCAGCATCTCCATAACCAGATGCGCCTCGCGGTAGGTCGCGCCGCCCTGCACCGGGGTGCCGACGCCGGGGGCGATGGATGGGTCGATGAAGTCGGCGTCGAGGCTGACATGCAGCATGCCGTTTTCAGCGCGCACAGTTTCGAGGATCTGGCGCATTTGCGCGGCAACGCCGGTCTCGTCGATCTGGGGCATGTCGATGACGTTGACGCCGCGCTCTTCGAGCAGCCGCCGCTCGCCCTTGTCGATCTGGCGGATGCCGATCATGAATACTTGGTTCGGCGGGATCACGACGAAATCGTCGTCACGGAACAGTTCCAGCCCCGGTTCGCCGCACGCGACTGCCAGCGTCATGCCGTGGACATTGCCGGAGGGGCTCGTCTGCGGCGTGTTGAAATCAGCATGGGCATCGACCCAGAGCACGAACAGTTTGCGGCCCAGCGCCTTGGCGTGTTTAGCGGCGGCGGCGAGCGTGCCGATGGACAGCGAATGATCTCCGCCCATCAGCACAGGCAGCGCGCCCGCTTTGAGGACCAGCGATGACTGCGCCTCAATCGCTTTGACCCAGCCCAAAATGGCGGGCGCGGCGGAATAATTGCCCTGCAATTCGGCACTGGATGGAGCGGGGATGGCTGGTGAAGGCGTGATGTCGCCGGCGTCTTGCGCCTCAAGCCCAAGCTCGCGCAGCGTCTCTGCAAGGCGCGCCACGCGCAGCGCGGCCGGGCCCATATTGGCTCCGCGCGCCGATGCGCCTAAGTCACACGGCGCGCCGTACAGGACGATGTGGCGCTTGATATCTTGCGGTTCGGATGGTTGGTTCATGGCGGCGCTCCGGCGTGTCAGGTGGCACTATACGCCACCGGAAGCTCGTCATATAGTTGGAATATATATCAATATGCTCAGCAAATTGCACATATTGTCAGCGTTTAGTTCGGTTTGAAAGGTCTCGTCATCCCTTGCGGCGTGACAGGAGCAGGTTTGTCTCGGAGGTGATGATGCCTTCCAGCGCCCGGATTTCGCGCAAGACCGTGTCAAACTCCTCCAGCGTTTCCGTCTCGATCTCGACCACCAGATCCCATTGGCCGTTGGTGGAATAGATCGTGCGCACTTGGGGGATGCCGACGAGGCGTTTGGAAAGCCGGTCGGTCCACTGCCCTTCGATCTCGACCAGCATCATGGCCCTGACCTTGGCGGTTTCGGCGCCGGACTTCAGGACGACGGTGAAGCCCTGAATGATGTTGTTTTCCACCAGCCGGTCGATGCGGGTTTTGATGGTGGCGCGGGAGAGTTTGAGATCGACTGCCAGCGTTGAGACGGGCACGCGGGCGTCATGGCGCAGGAGCGCGATCAGTTTCCGGTCGGTGTCATCGATCTGCATGACAATATGCCCCTGCGTCAAGCGGTCGCAATCAACGCCTGATGCGGAGAAATTGCAAGGAATAATATGCAGCCGCCGCAAGCCCGCCGCGTGACAGGCTTTGGCTCTTTCGCTAGATCCCGCTGATGTTCGAACCCTTGCTCAGCAACTGGTCGCTTTCCGCCGACGGTGATGCGGTCGTGACGCCGTCCAGCCGGCTTTTACCGGTACGGCGCGCGGGCGAAGCGGCGATGTTGAAGATTACTGACGTCCCGGAGGAAAAGCGCGGAGGCGGGTTGATGGAATGGTGGGGCGGAGACGGCGCGGCGCGGGTTCTGGCGCGCGATGGCGCGGCCCTCCTGCTGGAGCGGGCCGGAGGCACTCGGTCACTGGCCGACTATTCGCACAGCGGCCGTGATGACGAAGCCAGCAGGATTATTTGCCAGGCGGCCGCGCGCCTGCACGCGCCAAGGCAGAAGCAGCCGCCTCTCATGCCGCTGAAAGAATGGTTTGCCGCCCTTGAACCCGCGGCCCGCACACAGGGCGGTTTTTTCGCGCGCAGCGCCGCCATTGCCAAGGCCCTGCTTGCCGCGCCCCGCGAGGTGAGTGTCCTGCACGGCGACATTCATCATGGCAACATACTCGATTTCGGCCCGCGCGGCTGGCTTGCCATTGACCCGAAGGCATTGATCGGCGAGCGTGGCTTCGACTTTGCCAATCTGTTCTGCAATCCGGACATGGCGAAGTCCGATCCGCCGCTTGCCAGCCGCCCGGAGGTCTTTGCGCGGAGGCTGGAGACCGTGTGCCAGGAGTCGAAGCTTGAGCGCAAAAGACTGCTGCAATGGATCATCGCCTATACCGGACTTTCATCGGCTTGGCTGATTGAAGATGGCATTGTGCCAAAGGCTGGCCTTGCCATCGGGGCAATGGCGGAAGCTGCGCTTGCGGCGTGACATGCGCCGCGCGTTTCGCTAAATCCCGCGCCATGCACATCACCGATCCCGCCGCCATTCTTGCCACACTTCTCCGCTGCCCGTCCGTCACGCCTGAGGAAGGCGGGGCGCTGTCGGCCTTGGAAACCATGCTGGAAACGCTGGGCTTTTCCGTCGCCCGTCCCGTCTTCTCGGACGAAGGCACGCCGGATATTGAAAATCTCTATGCACGCATCGGCGACTCGCAGCCGCATCTGATGTTTGCCGGACACACCGATGTGGTACCCGTCGGAGACAAGGATGCCTGGTCGCATGGGCCCTTTGCGGCGGATGTTGCCAAGGGGCACATGTACGGCCGCGGCGCGGTCGACATGAAGGGCGGCATTGCCTGCTTTCTGGCCGCGCTTGCGCGGTATGTTGCCAAGCACGGCAGGCCGAAGGGCTCGCTTTCCTTCCTGATAACCGGCGACGAGGAAGGGCCGGCGATTAACGGCTCAGTCAAGCTGCTCGAATGGGCGGCGAAGAAGGGCGAGAAATGGGATGCCGCTCTGGTCGGTGAGCCGACCAATCCGGCCAGGCTCGGCGACATGATCAAGATCGGCCGGCGCGGCTCACTCTCAGGCGTCATTGTCGTCTATGGCAAACAGGGTCATGTCGCCTATCCGCACCTTGCCGACAATCCGGTGCGGGGCATGATGACGCTGGTCGATGCGCTGCTGTATCCGGCCTTTGACAAGGGCACCAAGGATTTCCAGCCGTCCAATCTGGAGTTCACCAGCATTGATGTCGGCAATCCCGCAACCAATGTCATTCATGCGCGCGCGACGGCGGCGTTCAACATCCGCTTCAATGACAGCTGGAGCGCGGAAACCCTGCAGATCGAAATCCACAACCGGCTCGACAAAGCTGCGCGCAAGAAAAAGTACCGGGCGGGCCGGCGCGGCCAGATCGATTATGAGCTCGTCTGGCGCGAGAATCCGAGCCATGTGTTTCTGACGCATGACGGCAAGCTCATTGAGACGCTCTCAAATTCAGTTGAGGCAGCGACCGGCAAGCGCCCGGAATTGTCCACCACCGGCGGCACGTCGGATGCGCGCTTTATCAAGGATTATTGCCCGGTGGTCGAGTTCGGCCTGGTGGGCAAGACCATGCATATGGTGGATGAGCGCGTGGCGCTGAGCGATCTGGAAACGCTGACGCAGGTTTATGAGCGCTTCATCGCAGACTGGTTCGCGGCAGAATGATGCCGGACACTGCCTACATAGCGCGCCAGCTGCGCGGAGCCTGGAACGTCATGCTGGGGCGGCCTGAGGGGCTGGAGGCGCTCGATATTTCGGAAGCGGGATTTTGGCGCTCGTTGACAGCTGTGCTGGTCAGCCTCCCGCCGCTTCTTCTCTCGTGGACCATCACTGGCCGCGAAATTGCCGCCTCCTCCAGCATGACTGTGCCCTCAGTTGTCTGGCGGCTCAGCGTCATTGAAATGGCGGCATGGTTTCTGCCGCTGCTTGTGCTCGCCTTTACCGCGCGGCCGCTCGGCTTTGGCGACCGGTTTGTGCACTTTTTCATTGCGAGCAACTGGGCGTCGGCGGTGCTGGTCTATCTCGCCAGCCCGTATGATTTGATAGAGCTGTTCGCTCCTGATGCGGACAATCTGCACTTGATCGCAGGCCTGATAATTCTCACCATAGTGATCGTTGCCATGGTCCGCTTGATCCATCTGACGCTCAGGCAGAGTTACCCGGTTTCAATCGCGGTGCTTCTCTTTCTGCTGCTGCTGACATTTTTGACTGTGGACGCTTTGGAGGCGGCATTCGGGCTTGTTTATCCCGAGAACGCGGCCGGATAATCCACGCGAATGAGACAAAGCCCATCCGGCGGCGAGACGGGGCCACAGGCGCGGCGGTCTTTAGCGTCCAGACGCGGCCTTCAAATCCTGCGGCGTCCATTTCCCTGAGCCGACATTTTCGAGCGAGCCCACCATGGAGCGCACCTGCCGGTGCAGGAAAGACTGCGCCGACACATGGCATTCGATTGTCTCTCCCGTTTGAACAATATCAAACCGGTCTATCGTCCGAACCGGGCTTTCCGCCTGACACTCGGCATCGCGGAATGTCGAAAAGTCATGCTCCCCGACGAGGAATTTCGCCGCCTGCGCCATCGCTTCAGCATTGATCTTGCGCTTGATGTGCCAGGCGAAGCCATGATCCATGGTCAGCGGGGCGCGGCGGTTGATGATGCGGTAGACATAGTGGCGGCTGAGCGCGGAAAAGCGGGCGTGGAACTTGTCACCCGCCTTTTCAACCTTCAGCAGCGACACCGGGAGCGGCGAGAGGTGCTGGTTCACCGCGCCTTGCACCTTGTCCACGCTCCATGATTTTTCAAGGTCAACATGCGCAACCTGTCCGCGCGCGTGAACGCCGGCGTCCGTGCGGCCTGCGCCCTGGCAGACAACGCGCTCGCCGCAGAATTTGAAGAAGGCGGTCTCGATCGCGCCCTGGACAGTCAAATCCTCGGTCTGCCGCTGCCAGCCGCAGAAGGGGCGGCCGTCATATTCGACCAGGAGGCGGTAGCGCTGCGTCACAGGATTTTCACCGCGCCAGCGCCGCGCAGGAAATCCGCCGCCGGCATGGGCTTGCCGCCGGCGCGCTGCAGTTCGGCAATCCCGATCTCGCGGTCAGCGCATTTCATGCGCAGGGGGCCGAAATCTGACAGGCTGCTGCGCAGGATCTTGACGCGCTCCGGCTTGCCGCTGATCTCCATCTCGCACCAAGCTCCCGGAAACGGAGAGAGGCCGCGAATGTGATTGTGGATTTCGGCGGCCGGACGCAGCCAATCAATGCGGGTTTCAGCCTTGTCGATCTTGCGGGCGTAAATCACCCCTGCTTCCGGCTGAGCCCTCAATTCGAGCGTGCCTGCCTCAAGCGCAGCCATCGCCTCAGCCATGAGAGATGCGCCCACATGCTTGAGCACATCGTGCAGTTCGCCGGTTGTCATATCGGGACCGATGTCCACTTTTGCGGTCATGGCAACCGGCCCGGTGTCGAGGCCCGCGTCCATACTCATCACCATCACGCCGGTTTGCGCATCGCCCGCCATGATGGCGCGGTGAATGGGCGCCGCCCCGCGCCAGCGCGGCAGGAGCGAGGCGTGGCCATTGTAGCAGCCAAGGCGCGCGCCTTCGAGAATGGGTTTTGGCAGAAGAAGACCGTAGGCGACGACAACTGCCACATCGGCGTTCAATGCCGCAAAGCGTTCCTGCTCTTCAGCTGACTTAAGGCTAACGGGTGTGCGGACTTCCATGCCGAGTGCCTCCGCGCTCAGATGCACCGGCGATTTTGTCAGCTCCAGTCCGCGCCGCCCAGCGGGTCGCGGCGGCTGCGAATAGACGCAGACGATCTCATGCCCCGCCGCGTGCAGCGCGTTCAGCGTTGGCACGGAGAACTCGGGCGTGCCCATGAAAATGATGCGGAGGGACAAACGCTCAGGCCTCGCTCATTCAGCTAGTCCGAGACTTTTCTGTGGTGGGTTCGCGGCTGCGGATGAACTCTTCGGCCTCATCCTTGGTATGCAGCACCTCCTTGAGCGTCTCCGACAGATAGTCCGACGCTCGAACGCCTTCAGCCTGCGTTTCGCTTATAGCTTCGGATTCCATTCCCCGCTGCATGAGCTCTGCTGCGGCCTGCGACAGGCTGAGCCCTCTCTGCTGTGCGTACTCCCGAAGTGACGCCTCCAGATGAGGCGATAGATCACGAACGAGAATGTTGGACATTTGCGCCTCCGGCAATAAGCAAAATGGATACCACAGGCGGCGGCGTCAAACCAGCGCCGAGAACTCCAGCACGCCCATGAAAATGATGCGCAAGGACAAGACGCTCAGGCCTCGAATGGGTTGACGAGTTTGAGCCCAAGGCCTTCAAAATCGCGGACATTGCGCGTGGCGAGTGTTGCGCCGTGGACAAGGCAGATGGCGGCTATCATTGCGTCTAACCGGAGTATCGGCCGACCCAAGCCATTTCGAAGCGCGCTCAACTCGCCATACTTCAGCGCTGCGCCAATTTCGAAAGGCAGTATGTTGGGGCCGAAACATGTCTAGCGCAGATTTCAAGGTTTCGTGGTAGCGGAGCGAGCCATTGTTTTTTCTTTCGTGTTCAATTGCTCCAAAAGCGAGTTCTGACACCACTGGGCAGCGGCAGATACAAGAGCTTCATGTCCGCAGAGTTTAGCCATTGCCAACACAGCCTCAGACGGTCTTGGCTTTGCAGTTTCAGAAATAATATTTGTGTCAAGCACGATCATTCAAAATCAAGCGGCGCCCGGTCTGGCGCGCGTCGGAATCCCGCAAGCTGCGCTCAAATTCCGCGTGTTCTTCATCGCTCTGAAAGACGCCTTGAATAACATTTGAACTAACTGGTCTCCAGGCTTTGTCTCCGCCTTTTTTCCGGCGGATAGATCATTTCTGATCGTGGCGGCAATCCCGGAGCGCATAAGCGATTTTGCCGCTTCTGAAATACTGACGCCATAATCCCTTAATTCTCCCGCACCGCTTCCTCAAGGACCGGTGGCATATCGCGAACCAACATATTACCCATCAGCGCCTACTTTCGTTGATATCAATGATATCAATCCACCGGGCGGATGTCAAACCAGCGCCGACATCGGCTTCTGCCTGGCGATCTTGGTGAACTTTTTCACCACCATCTGGCGCTTCAGTTTGGAGATGTAGTCGATGAACAGAACGCCGTTCAGATGGTCGATCTCGTGCTGCAGGCAGGTGGCGAGAAGCCCCTCGGCGAGAATCTCGTGCTGCTTGCCGTCAAGGCTCAGATGCTTGACGCGCACGGATGAGGGGCGCTCGACATCGGCGTAATAATCGGGGATCGACAGGCAGCCTTCCTCATAGGTGGAGCGCTCATCGGACGACCAGATCACCTCCGGATTGATATATACTTGCGGCGCGCGCGCATCCGGATCCTTGGCAAGATCAATGACCACCATGCGCATCGGCGCGCCGATCTGCACGGCAGCGAGCCCAATGCCCGGCGCGTCATACATGGTGTCCAGCATGTCATCGGCCAGCCGGCGCACGTTTGCGTTCACGCTCTCAATGGTTTTCGAGGGCGCTTTCAGGATGGGCTCGGGCAGATAGACAAGCGGTCTTATGGTCATGGCGCTCACGTAATGGCTCGCTCGGCAAGCGTCAATAAACCGCCGCAATATTGTTCCCTTTTTGTCCTCGTTAGGCTCAACCGAATCGTCTATGCTGCGCAAATGGACATTCAGGAATATCTTGATCAGACGCTGCTGATCGTTGGCCAATATCCGGTCTCGCTCGGTCAAGTGCTGCTGGCCGCCGCGGCGCTGCTGGCCCTGTTGATCTTCGTCATTGCAATCGGCGTCTGGCGCGGCGCGAAGGCGCGCGCGCTTGAGCTTGACGAAACCAGCGAGCGCGCCCGCATTGCCGAAGAGCGCATGGCCGACATTTTGAAGGCGCAAGCCGAAATGCATGGCCGGATGCAGACGATGGCCGAGATATTCGGCTCGCGGCAGTCCGAGATGACCCAGTCGATCCGCGAACGGCTCGACGGCATGACCAGCCGGATCGGCCAGACCATGACCGACCAGACCCGCGCCACGCATGAGAACCTCGCCAAGCTGCAGGAGCGTCTGGCGGTGATCGATTCGGCGCAGTCAAACATCCGCGCGCTGGCCGGCGAAGTTGTCACGCTGCAGTCGATCCTCTCCAACAAGCAGACGCGCGGCGCGTTTGGGCAGGCGCGGATGGAGACGATTGTCGCCGACGGGCTGCCGATGGGCGCGTTTGAATTTCAGGCAACCCTGTCCAACGGCAACCGGCCCGACTGCCTCATCCTCATGCCGAACGGCTCGCCGTCGCTCGCCATCGACGCCAAGTTTCCGCTGGAGGCTTACAACGCCATCCGCGCCGCCGAAACGGCGGATGAAACGCGGCTTGCGGAAGTCCAGTTCCGCCGCGACATGGATATCCACATCAAGGACATCTCGTCCAAATATCTGGTTCAAGGCGAGACACAGGATACGGCGTTTCTGTTTGTGCCGTCCGAATCCGTCTTCGCGGAGATCCATGAGAAGTTCGAAGGCGTGGTGCAGAAAGCGCACCGCGCCCGCGTCGTCATCGTCTCGCCCTCGCTGCTGATGCTGTCGATCCAGGTCATCCAGTCGGTATTGAAAGACGCAAGAATGCGCGAGCAGGCGCATCTCATCCAGGGTGAAGTTGCCCGGTTGATGGAAGATGTGTCCCGCGTCGACGAGCGGGTGCGTAAACTCGCTGGCCATTTCGCCATGGCGCAGAAGGATGTGGACGAGGTGCTGGTCTCGACCGGCAAAGTCACCAAGCGCGGGCAGCGGATCGAGGCGCTGGAGTTTGGCGAGATGCCTGCGGCTCCGGAGCCAGCTGCAAGGGTTGAAGCGAAGTCCGGGAATTTGAGGCTGCGGGTGGTGGACGGAGATGAGTGACGGCTTAACGCCCGTTAACCCGTCCCTCCTTTCACGCATACCTCCCCTGCTTGGCTGCAGCTGGCTCACATTGACGTAAACGTCTAGGGAAGGCCCAACTCAAGGAGCCTTCTCGTGTCCACCCGTCCGACTACATCCTTCATCAGCCAGATCATTTCCGCCTTCTTCCTTGGCCATGCCATGACCGGAGGCGCAAAATTTTCCCGCCGCGATTTCGAGGCTGCCGCTTTGGCCGGCGAGGATTTTCAGCACAAATACCGCTGAGAGACCGTTTGAGAATTCGCCCTGCTGAGTCAGCTGGTGCGATTTTCGAGAACCGGAGAGGAGCGAACTGAAGTTCGTGAGCACCGGAAGCGCAGAAAATCGCATCAGATGGCCAGCAGGGTAGAATTATCAAAGGATCTCTGACTATTTGATCTTTCCGGCAAGGTCATTGCCAGGATAGCAGCTCGCTGACACGCCGTTTTTCAGCTGCCAGTCGCCGATGGAGCGCCTTGTCTTGAACCCAGGCAGGCCGTCGGCCTTGCCGACATCATAGCCCTTCTTCTGCAAGGCGATTTGCATCTTGCCGATATCCGAGCGCAGCATTTTGTCGACTGGCGGCCATGGCGTTGAAAAGCCGGCGCTACCTCCGGCAATGCGGTCGGCGAGGTGGCCGATGAAGATCGTGTAGAGATCGCTGATATTGTAGGTCTTGATCACATAGAAATTCGGCGTGGCCAGGAATGCCGGACCTGAGGCACCGGCTGGAAGCACCAGCAGTCCTTCAGCCTTTGCCTCTTTTTCGTTGAGCGGCTTGCCGTCCTTGCGCGCGAGGCCCAGACCCACCCATTCTGCGCCTTTGCGGCCCTTGTCCGGACCTTCCAGCACGCACAAGTTTGGATCCGGCAAGGCGATCTCCACGCCCCAACCGCGGCCCTTGACCCATCCATACTGAACCAGATAATTGGCGATGGACGCCAGCGTGTCGGGCGCCGAATTCCAGATGTCGCGCTTGCCGTCGCCATCGAAATCCACCGCGTATTTGAGATATGAGCTTGGCATGAACTGCGGCTGGCCGAGCGCGCCGGCCCATGAGGTCTTCATGCCGTCGCGGTCCATGTAGCCTTTTTCGAGGATTTGCAGCGCGGCCAGAAGCTCAACCTGAAAAAAGTCCTTGCGCGCCGACATGAAGGCTTTGGTCGCCAGAACGTCGAAGGCGTCATAGGGTATTTTCACCGTGCCATAGCCGGACTCCCGCCCCCAGATGGCAAGCAGATATTGGCGCGGGACACCGTATTTCTTCTCAATGGCGGCAAGCGCCTTGGTATGCTGCTTGGCTCGCGCCTGTCCGCCGGAGACGAGGGCGTTGATGGATTTTTCGTTGAAGTAGTTGGCGGGGGAGGAGAACTCCGCCTGGGACTGGTTTTTCGGCGGCTTGGGTTTCTGGCCGGGCAGGACCAGGTCGGGCAGATCGAGATTTACCGAAACGCGCCCAAGGGCAGCGTCGAAGGTTCCGCGCGAAATGCCCTCGCCCTCAGCCTGCGGCCACAGCTTAGAATTTAAGCCAGGTTCGGAACTGCGCATTGATGGCATCTTTGTTCGCCGGCGGATCGCCGGGCCGACCGAGAGAAAGCCGAGAAGAAAAGTGGCAGATAAAGCGCAGCATCATGCCTCACAAAACCGTTCTCGAGCGCAGCGCCGCGCTCAGTGTGCCATCGTCCAGATAATCCAGTTCGCCGCCAACCGGAACGCCATGCGCAAGGCGTGTGACTTTCACGTCGAACCCGGCCAGCTGGTCGGTGATGTAGTGCGCGGTGGTCTGCCCCTCCACCGTGGCGTTGACGGCGATGATGACTTCCTTTGTCGCGCCCTTGGCCACCCGGTTCACCAGCGCGCCAATGTTGAGATCGTCCGGTCCGATGCCGTCAAGCGGCGAGAGGCGGCCGCCGAGCACGTGATAGCGCGCATTGATCAGGCTCGCCCGCTCCAGCGCCCACAGATCGGCGACATCTTCGACCACGATCAAGATCGAGTTGTCGCGGCGCGGATCGGAGCAGATCGTGCAGGGTTGATAGGTGTCGGCATTGCCGCAGACGGTGCAGATGCGCACCTTCTCATGCGCCTCATGCATCGCTTGGGCGAGCGGGCCCATCAGCTGGTCCTTCTTCTTGATCAGCGCCAGCGCCGCGCGCCGAGCCGAGCGCGGCCCGAGCCCTGGAACTTTGGCCAGCAGCTGGATGAGACGCTCGATTTCCGGACCTGCGATTTGCTTGGACATCGCCCGGTTTTAGCGGAGCGGAACAAAACTGCGAAGGGCTGTTGACCGATCCAATTGCCTCAGTTCAAACTTTACCGATTTCTAGCAAATAGGGAGGACAATGCGCGGCGTGGGAGTTTGTGTGGAAGGTGTGTGATGGCGCAGCATTCGTTGGAAATCCGCCCGGCTGGCGAGGCCGACAAGCCTGAACTCGAGAGCCTGATCGCCGAATGTTACGCGGCGGTCTATCCGGGCTGGTATGATGAAGACGTGCTCAGCGAAGCGATGCCGCAAATGCTGCGCATTGATCCGCGGCTTCTGGCTTCCGGCCACTATTTCGTTGCCAATTTAGACAAACAGCTGGCGGGCTGCGGCGGCTGGAGCGCCGGCGCGCCATGGCGCGATACCTCTGACGGTGGCGCGGGCCATATTCGCCATTTCGCCACCTATCCGGATTTCATGGGCAAAGGCGTAGGCGGCACCATACTCGAGCACTGCGTCCGCGAGGCGAGAGTCCAAGGCCTTGCCCGCCTGCAGTGTTTCTCCAGCCTTCCCGCTGAATCGTTTTACGCCCGCCACGGCTTCGCCAAGGTTGATGAGGTCAATGTCATGCTCGGCGGCAGCGTTGCCTTTCCGGCAGTGCTGATGGAGCGCGCGCTTTTGGTTTGAAGCTGGCAAGGCGCTTGCGGAACCGTAATCGCGTGAGTTAGGTTTACCGGCAGAGCTGCCCCGCAGAAGACGACGCGGCGCAGCGTGACTTTCAGCGCCAACCTGCCGGAATCCTGCCATGCCAACGAGCTTTGTGCGCTCCGCCGTCATTCTTGGCCTTTTGTCCTGCGTGGGACCGTTTGCCATCGACATGTATCTGCCGGCGCTTCCAGCGGTCGCCACGGACCTTAACGCAAGCATATCCTCCGTGCAGGTGACGCTGACGGCCTTCTTCATCGCATTCGGCGTCTCGCAGCTGGTCTATGGCCCTGCAGCGGATTGGTATGGGCGCAAGCCGCCTCTTTATGTAGGGCTGGTGATATTCATCATCGGCTCGCTCGCCTGCGCCTTCGCGCCCAGCATTGGCTGGCTGACGGCCGCGCGTTTCGTGCAGGGCGTGGGTGCGGCGGTTGTGATGGTGATCCCGCGCGCGATCATACGCGACATGCATACCGGAACTGAGGCGACGCGGCTGATGGCGCTGGTCATGCTGGTCATCAGCGTATCGCCCATGCTGGCGCCGCTGGCGGGGAGCGGACTCATCAAGGTCTGGGACTGGCGCGCGATCTTCGTGCTGCTGATGGCGGCGGGCGCGGCGAGCCTTCTCCTCACGGCGTTTCTCCAACCGGAAACGCTGAAAGCGGAAGAGCGCGTTCCCATTGAACTGCGCACGCTGCTCTCCGGGTCGAAAACCTTGCTGTTGGACCCCTACTTTATGGGCCTCACCTTTATTGGCGGCTTTGGCATGGCGAGCTTTTTCGTCTTTATCGCCAGTGCCTCCTTCGTCTACACCAAACAATATGGGCTGACGCCGACGGGCTTTAGCATTGCCTTTGCCATCAACGCCATCGGCTTCTTCGGCGCCTCGCAAATAGCCGCTGGCCTTGGCGAGCGGTTCGGCATGGCGCGGGTGGTGGCAGTCGCGACGGCCAGCTTTGTTGTGTTCACCGTCCTGTTGTTTGCGCTCACACTTGCGGGATTTGGAACTCTGCCGGTCGTAGTCGGCCTGCTGCTGTGCGGCAATGCCTGCCTTGGTCTTGTCATCCCGCCGGTCATGGTCATGGCGCTCGACCCGCATGGCGACATTGCGGGCCTGGCGTCTTCGCTCGGAGGCACTCTGCAAATGCTCGCGGGCAGCCTGATGATCGCGCTCGCCAGTCCGTTTTTTGACGGAACGGCGCTGCCGATGGTCACGGCGATCATGCTTTGCGCGATCTGCGCGTTTACTCTTGCGCGGCTGGTTCTGCCAAATTCGAAACCGGCGGGACAAGCGGCGGAGTAGCACGCATCTTTTCCAGCGGGCCAGTCTATGCTAAGCTTGCAACTGCACGGGCGACGCAATAATGGGGCGCCGCCGCCTTCCCTGCACGATGTCTCTAAACCGTGAAAGGAACGCGAAATGGTCGTGCTTGAACTGGAACTGCCGAAAAGCAAAGACCCGGAAGCCTTTGCCGCCTTCATGCGTGGTGAATACATGCCAGCCGTGCGCAAGGACCCGACGCGCGCAGGTGTCGTGACAAGCGTCTCGCTTACCCAGCGCCGGAACCTGCACGCGGGGGATGATTTCGAGCGGAGCTTTCTCATGCTCGTTGGATGGGAGGGCGTCGAACTTGACAGCTTGCCGCGCATTGATGGTGACGCGGTCAAAGCCAAGCTTGAGAGCTTCAAACTGCGCGTGACGCCGCTTGGCGAATACGACGAGATTGCGGACTGGCCACAGTCAAAGTGACATTGGCGGTTGGCGCTGCGCGCTCACCGCCCGCCTGCAATCTTGCGGTTCCGCTGCGCAATGCCGCCAGCGCCATAGGGGTAGTCGGCCATTTCCGGCTTTGAGACTTCGCTCAGCTGCGCCATTTCGTCAGCCGTGAGTTTCAGACCGGTGGCGGCGAGATTGTCGGCGAGCTGATCACGTTTGCGCGCGCCCAGAAGCACGGACGTTACGGCAGGCTGTGCCGCAAGCCAGGCGAGTGCGACTTGTGCCATACTAACGCCGCGCGTCTTTGCGACAGCACTGACCGCATCAATAACCTGCCAAGTCCGCTTCTGCGCATTGCGCGGGCCGAACGCTTCCATGCCGCGGTTGGGATTCTCGCCGAGCCGCGTTGCGCCCGCAGGCGTTACGTCGCGCTGGTATTTGCCCGACAGCCAGCCGCCCGCGAGCGGCGACCAGGGCAGTAGGCCCATGCCGGTATCAAGGCAGGCGGGGACGATTTCGTGCTCAATGTCACGGACCAGCAGATTGTACTGCGGCTGCAAGGTCACCGGCGCGGCATAATTGTTCGTCCTGGCAATCCAGACCGCCTTTGTCAGCTGCCAGCCAAGGAAGTTCGAAAAGCCGTAATAGGCAATCTTGCCATTGCGCACGCTGTCATCGAGAAACCGCATCGTCTCTTCGAGCGGGGTGAGCGCGTCAAAGCCGTGCATCTGGTAAAGGTCGATCTGCTCAACGCCGAGACGGCGCAGACTGTCTTCCAGCGCCCGGCCAAGATGGCGGCGCGACAGGCCATGATCGTTTGGCCCCTTGCCCATTGGAAAGCGGCCTTTGGTGGCGATCACCAAATCACGCGCCTGGCTCTTGTGGGCCTTCAGCCAGCGGCCGATGATCTCCTCGGAGACCCCGGCGCTGTAGACATCGGCCGTGTCAATGAAATTGCCGCCCGCCGCGACATAGTCATCCATCAGCTGAAACGATTCCGCCTCGGTGGCCTCAGCGCCGAATGTCATGGTACCGAGCGCGTAGACGGTGACTATTGTTCCGCTTGGTCCAAGTTTGCGGTATTCCATCGTGCGGCCTCCTTAGCAAAGAGGATGATCATAGACCCACAGCGGCGGGACGGACCAGTCTCTATTCCGCAGCTTCCGCAAACTTCGGCATTTTCTGACCCGTGACGATAACCGGGATCAAAAGGTCGCCCCAGTTGCCGTCACCGCCATGGTGGCGCAGCGAGCGGACGAGCTCGACCGAAACGCCCGCCTCGACAGCGCGCATGACGGACTGGTTGAGCCGGTGAAGATCATTGGCAAGCATGCGGATGGCGGATTGCTGATCGGCGGTCATGGCGGAGGATTGCTCCTCGGCGCGCTGCTTGACGGGGGGCTTGGTGGTCATGGTGGGGCTCCTGGGTTGAAGGCGATGGTGACTCGATGTCGAAAGTTAGATGTGTGATGTTAGTAGCATAGATTCATTTCATGGTCACTTGACTTCGGCACTGCAATTCCGGGATTCATCACTTCACTACATTCCTCCTTCATTCCGCCGCCGGCCTGAATTGCTCGTGCTCGGTGCTCTCATGCATGGCAGTGGTTGACGATTTGCCGCCGGAGATCGCCATCGACACGGCGTCGAAATAGCCGGTGCCGACCTCGCGCTGGTGTTTGGTGGCGGTGTAGCCATTGGCCTCGGCATGCGAACTCGGCCTCCTGCAGCTCGGAATAGGCGGCCATCTGCCGGTCCTTGTAGCCGCGGGCGAGTTCGAACATGCCGAAGTTCAGCTGGTGGAAGCCGGCCAGCGTGATGAACTGGAATTTGTAGCCCATGGCGCCCAGCTCGCGCTGGAATTTGGCGATGGTCGCATCGTCCAGATTCTTTTTCCAGTTGAACGACGGCGAGCAATTGTAAGCGAGCATCTTGCCGGGATGGGCCTTCGTGCACGGCTTCGGCAAATTTGCGCCTGCCTGGGCCAGATCCGGCTTGCCGGTCTCCATCCAGATCATGTCGGCAATGCGGCGCATAGGCGATGGCGCGGGCGATGCAGGGTTCGATGCCGTTCTTCACCTGATAGAACCCCTCGACCGTGCGGCCCGGCGCGCTTGATCGACGAACGCGCATGTCGCGCTCGTCAATATCGGAAGTCAGAAGTTTTGCGGCTTCGGCATCGGTGCGGGCGACGATCAGCGTCGGCACGCCCATGACGTCGGCGGCGAGGCGCGCGGCGTTGAGATTGCGGATATGCGCAGCCGTCGGGATCAGAACCTTGCCGCCAAGATGGCCGCACTTCTTTTCCGATGCGAGCTGGTCTTCGAAATGCACGCCCGCAGCGCCCGCCTCGATAAATGCCTTCATGATTTCAAAAGCGTTGAGCGGCCCGCCAAAACCGGCTTCCGCGTCAGCGACAATCGGCGCGAACCAGGTGTCAACCGACAGGCCTTGGCCTTCCGAGGTTTCGATCTGGTCGGCGCGCTGCAGGGTCTTGTTGATGCGCTTGCACAGTTCCGGTGCGGCGTTGGCGGGGTAGAGCGACTGGTCGGGATACATGGCGGACGCGGTGTTGGCGTCCGCTGCGACCTGCCAGCCGGACAGGTAAATCGCCTTGAGGCCAGCGCGGACCATCTGCATGGCCTGATTACCCGACAGGGCGCCGAGCGCGTTGACGAAATCCTCCTCGTGAATGAGCTTCCACAAACGGTTCGCGCCCATTTCGGCAAGGGTCTGGCGCACCTGCACCGAGCCGCGCAGCTTTTTGACATCGGCGGGCGAATAGGGCCGCTCAATGCCGTCAAAGCGGCCTTCGGGGGCGGAGGGGACGAGGTTGTAAAAATCGGTCATATTTAGCTCCATGCAGGAATACGAAAGTGAGGCAGTTCATGACTTTTGTTACATTGCAGCGCGAGATATCCAGAGAGAAATCACATTTATCTGACCAGTTTTGAGGTAAACCTGTATTGCATTTGACAAAATCACATTGTAAATTTGTCAAAATTGTCAAATTTCATGCGACTGAATGTCTGTAAAATTTTGTAAAGGAAGACCATGGCCGACCAGAAAATCTTCGCCGGGCCGCGCATCCGGCGCATCCGCAAGGAGCGGGAGCTGACGCAGACGGCGATGGCGGAAGTGATCGGCATCTCGCCTAGCTATCTCAATTTGATTGAGCGCAACCAGCGGCCCCTGACCGTGCAACTTATCCTCAAGCTTGCCTCCGCCTTCAAGATCGACCCTGTCGATCTGCAGGGTGAAAGCGGCGGGGCGGTCACCGATCTGCGCGAGGTTTTCGCCGATCCGCTGCTGGCCGCCGAACTGCCGGGGCCGGAAGAACTGATCGAGGTGGCGGAGGCGGCGCCGAACGCGGCGAGCGCCATGGTCAAACTCTACCGCGCCTATCGCGAAAGCCAGGCGCGGCTGTCGGATCTTTCAGGGCTGATGTCCAAGGACGGCCGCCCCGCAGCGCTGACCGGCGCGCGGCTGCCGCTTGATGAAGTGCAGGAAGTGATGGCCGCGCGGCCGAATTATTTCGAAAATCTGGAAGGCGAGGCGGAGGCCTTTGCGGAACTCATCAAGCCCGGTGAAGATTTGGCGGGCGCGCTGAAAGGCTGGCTGAGGTCACAGCATGGCATTTCGGTGCGCGTGCTGCCTGCCGCCGTCATGCCGAACTGGCGGCGGCGCTATGACCGGCATTCGCAGCGCCTGTTCATCTCCGAGCGCCTGTCGCCTTATGACCAGACGCGCGAGATCGCGCTTGAAGCGGTGCTGATGCGCATGCAGGTGGCGATAGCGGGCGAAATCCAAGCGCTGAAATTATCGACGGATGAATCCCGGCGCATCGCCCGGTTCGAACTGGCGCGTTACGCGGCGCATGCGATGATGATGCCCTACCAGGCGTTCCTGAGCGTGGCGCAGCGGACGAAATATGATCTGGATGTGCTGCGCTCGCGGTTCTCGGTCTCGTTTGAACAAGCCGCCAACCGGCTGACGACGCTCAGCCGCACGGGCGCGCCGGGCGTGCCGTTTTTCATGCTGGAGATCGACCACGCCGGCAACCGCTTCCGCCGCGCCGGTGCGCTCGGCTACCCGCAATCGCGCTTTGGCGGGGCGTGTCCGAAGCTGCTGATCCACACGGCGTTCACACAGCCGCAGCAGATTCTGGTTGAGAGCGTCGAGATGCCGGATGGCGCGGAGTTCCTGACCATCGCCCGCACCCTTGAAGGTCCGCATGGCGCCTATCACGAGCGCCCGCGCCGCACGGCGATTCTGCTCGGCTGCGATATCGGCTTCAAGGACGAGATCGTCTATGCGCAGTCGCTTGCGCCCGCCAAAACCGAAATCGGCCCCGCCTGCCGCCTGTGCGAGCGCTCCGGCTGCCTGACAAGGGCCGCACCGCCGATCACCAAGCCGCTGGGCTTGGATGAGATGGTGACGGGGTTGTCGGCGTTTGATTTTGTTTGAACTTAAATTCGGGGCCTGATCTGACCAGGCCCGTCTTCCGACTCCGACCGAACTCCACGCCCCACATCCGGCGCGGCCAGCCATTCGCGGTCTTCCGGCGTGAGCGGGCCGCCTTCGCACTGCGCCAGCGACTCCGCGAGAGTGTACCGGCGTTTCGGCGCCTGCGCGCGTGGGTTCTTGGCATCGACGTTGGCTTTTGTTTTCATCTCAATACCGGCAGTCGTTCCGTATCCACCGCACGCTCGCCCAACCCTCGACGGAGCCGTCGGTCGCGGCGACCTTGTACCAATTGCCTTTGCGGCGGAAGATTTCGACTGTGTCGCCGTTGAACAATTCGCCGAGCTGCGTTGCCGAGCGAGTCGGACCTGCGCGGACGGCGACGAAGCCGGAGCCGGTGGCTGGATTGTAATTGTTGGACAGGCCGCGCACTTTGCCTTCGCAATATTGGGCGGCGGCGGGCTGGGTGAGACCGGCAATAACAAGGGCGGAAAGTCCGGCAAGGCCAAGGGCAAGATTGCGCATATTTGCGTCTCCAAAATCGTTTGTCTGCCCCGGCCAAAAATACATGACCCAGGTGTCGTCTGCAACGGGCAGGCAGGGCGCGCGCAATTTCAGCGCCCATGAAAATGGAGTGGCGGCATCGATCGATATGGTTCACGCGACAGCGGCATTAATTTGCCGCTATCAGGCGAACCTATCTCGCGCTTGATTCTGACAGGCTTTCCTTGATGTCCACCGATCCCATTCCGTTTCCCCCAATCCCCGGCGCGGCCAAAAGCAGCGAAAGCGCTGTGCTGGGATCATGGCTTGTCATCGGCTCCGCGATTGCCTGGTCCTTCGGCGGTACGATAGACCGGTTCATTTCCGCAACTGACACGTGGACGGTGGTGTTCTGGCGTTCGGTGTTCGCGTCCTCGTTCCTGATCGTATTTCTCCTTTTCCGTGATGGCAGGCAGGCGGTTCAGGCATTCCGCCAGATGGGCTGGCCGGGACTCGTCGTCGCGCTCTGCTTCATGACCGCCTCCATCTCAGCTTTGTTCAAGCCATTGCGCTGACCACGGTCGCGAATGTCATTCTCATCAACGCCACAGTTCCGCTTGCCGCCGCGCTGATCGCGTGGCTGGTGTTTGGCGAGAGGATTTCCGGGCTGACCTGGGCGGCGATCGCGGCTGTTATTTTCGGCGTGGCGTTCATGGTCTCGGACGGCGCGGGCGATTCGGGGGCTCTCAGCGGCAATTTGCTGGCCCTGCTCATCACATTTGTCTTTGCCATCGCCACCGTCGTGACGCGCCGATACTCCGGTGTGCGCATGACCCCGGCCGTCATTCTGGCGACAGCGCTTGCAGCGTGTGTGGCATTCTCCCAAGCTGGTGATCTGACGGTTTCAGGTCCTGACTTGGGCTGGCTGTTTGCTTTTGGCGCGCTCAATCTGGGGCTCGGCATGGCGCTGTTCGTCACGGGCGCACGGCTTGTTCCCGCCGCCAACTCCGCGCTGTTTGGCACGCTTGAAACTGTGCTGGGGCCGTTCTGGGTCTGGCTGGTGCATGGCGAGAAGGTTTCGGTCATGACACTCATCGGCGGGGCGGTGGTGTTGGCGGCAATCCTCGGCCATCTTTTTCTGGAACGCCGGCAAACTGCGGCGTGATGTGCCAAAGCGTTGAAATCGCCGGACAAAGCGCTTCTTTCTGTTGACAGGAACGATCAGAGCGTTTCAGCTAGGCCCACAGGAAATTGAGAAGCTTTCGATTTTGAACCATCGAGCCTTTCATGCAGCGCCGTCGGGCGCAAAGACCGGAAATGCGAAAGCATCCATCGCTCTGGCGCAGGGCAATGGCAGCGTGAATTCTGTTTCCGGCCCTGACTTCCGTCCCTCCACACATTTGCACTGCCCGGAGCTGAGTTCCGCAGCATCAAAGTGTGGCAACTCACTTTAACTCAAAGAGGAAATCCATGGTCCGAAATACCCTGCTTGCCTCCGCCGTGCTGTTTGCGGGTGTCGTCACCGCTGCAAACGCCCAGGAGCGCACCGTCAACGTCTTCAACTGGTCCGATTACATCGAGCCGTCCATTCTCGAGGACTTCACCAAGGAGACCGGCATCAAGGTCGTCTATGACGTGTTTGATTCCAACGAAATCCTTGAAACCAAGCTGCTCGCGGGCGGCAGCGGCTATGACATTGTGGTTCCAACCGCAAGTTTCCTGTCGCGCCAAATCCAGGCGGGCGTGTTCCAGAAGCTCGACAAGTCGAAGCTGCCAAACCTTTCCAACACTTGGGATGTCGTCAACGAGCGCATCGCTCTCTACGACCCCGGCAATGAATATGCCGTCGACTATATGTGGGGCACCACGGGCATCGGCTACAACAAGGCCAAGGTCAAGGAGCGGCTCGGCACCGACGTCATCGATTCCTGGAGCGTAATTTTCGATCCCGCGCAGATCGCCAAACTTGCCGACTGCGGCATTTACATGCTGGATTCGGCGACCGACATTCTGCCCGCCGCGCTCAACTATCTCGGCCTGCCGCCGGATTCCAAGAAGCCGGACGATCTCGCCAAGGCTGAAGAGCTGATGCTGTCGATCCGGCCGAGCGTGAAGAAGTTCCACTCCTCCGAATATATCAACGCGCTGTCAGCTGGCGACATCTGCGTGGCAGTCGGCTTCTCCGGCGACATGTTCATTGCCGCTGACCGCGCCGAGGAAGCCAAGCAGGGCGTTGAAATCGCCTACAGCGTGCCGAAGGAAGGCGCGCTGATGTGGTTTGACGTGATGGCCATTCCGGCGGACGCGAAGAACGTGGCGGAGGCGCATGAGTTCATCAACTATATTCTGCGCGCCGAAGTCGCCGCCAAGGCGTCCGACTTTGTCAGCTATGCCAATGGCAACAAGGCCGCGCAGCCGCTGATGGACAAGGAAATCACCGGCAATCCGGCGATCTATCCGGATGACGCGACGCTGGCCAAGCTCTACACCATCACGCCGGCCACGCCGAAAGAACAGCGCGTGATGACGCGGACTTGGACCAAGGTCGTCACCGGCCAGTAATCACGATCAACAGTCCCGGCGGCGCACCCGCCGGGATTTTCTTATCCGCGCCGAGCCGGAACAGGGGAACGCAATCATGAAATCACTTGGCAATATCCGCCGCTCGTTTGCGCCATGGACCGACCCCGCCGCCAAACCGTATATCGCCATAGATCATGTCACCAAGATTTTCGGCGACTTCACCGCTGTCGATGATCTGTCGCTCAACATCTACCAGCGCGAGTTCTTCGCGCTTCTGGGCGCGTCCGGCTGCGGCAAGTCCACGCTCCTGCGCATGCTGGCAGGGTTTGAGAATCCGACCAAGGGGAAGATCACGCTGGACGGCCAGGACATGGCGGGCATTCCGCCTTACAAGCGCCCGGTCAACATGATGTTCCAGTCCTACGCGCTATTTCCGCATATGAGCGTTGAAAAGAACATCGCCTTCGGTCTCAAGCAGGACGGCATGGCCAAGTCCGAAATGGACGACCGCGTCCAGTCGATGCTCAAACTCGTCAAGCTCGAAAAGTTCGGCCAGCGCAAGCCGCATCAGCTGTCCGGCGGCCAGCGCCAGCGCGTCGCGCTCGCCCGCTCCATCGCCAAGCGCCCGAAAGTGCTTCTGTTGGATGAGCCGCTCGGCGCGCTCGACAAGAAGCTGCGCGAGGAGACGCAGTTCGAGCTGATGGACTTGCAGATGGAGCTGGGCCTGACTTTCGTGGTCGTAACCCACGATCAGGAAGAGGCCATGACCATGGCCGACCGCATCGCCATTCTCGACAAGGGCCGCGTCATGCAGGTGGCGACGCCGGCAGATGTCTATGAAGCCCCCAATTCCCGCTTTGTCGCCGATTTTATCGGCAATGTCTCGACATTTGAGGGCAAGGTTGAGAAATCAGCAAACGGAAGGCTCGACATCGCGGCGAATGACGGCTTTGCCATCCGCGACGACAGTGCCGAAATTTACGAGAAAGGCTCCACCATCTGGTTCGCCATTCGCCCGGAAAAGCTGAAGCTCAGCAAAAAGAAACCGGCGGACTCCAAGGTCAACGCCATGGAAGGCGAGGTGTACGACATCGCTTATCTTGGCGACATGACTGTGTTTCACGTCAAGCTGGCGAGCGATAAAGTTATCAAGATTTCGCAGATGAACGCCTCGCGCGCCGCCGAGGAGCCATTGGCCTGGGATGACAAGGTCTGGGTCAGTTTCGCGCCGGACGCCGGCATTGTGCTGAGAGGGTGAGATCATGAACCGCGCCCTCACCGCCATTTTCAACCGCCTGACGATCGGCATTCCCTATCTGTGGCTGATCGTCTTTTTCCTGATCCCCTTCGCCATTGTCTTCAAGATTTCTCTGTCTGAAACCGCCATCCAGATGCCGCCCTATAATCCCGTGTTTGACGGGACCGACACGGCGGAGAAGCTGAAATCGCTGACAATCGACAATTACACATTCCTTGCTGAAGACCCGCTCTACTACCGGTCCTATCTTTCGAGCATTTTCACCGCAGGCATCTCCACCTTCATCGCCCTGCTCGTCGGCTTTCCACTCGCCTACGGCATGGCGCGCGCGCCTTCAACGCTGCGTCCGACTTTGCTGATGCTGGTCATCCTGCCGTTCTGGACCTCGTTCCTGATCCGCGTTTATGCCTGGATTGGCATTCTGAAGCCGGAAGGCCTGCTCAATCAGCTGCTGATCTACCTCAACATCATCGACACGCCGCTGAACATCACTGGAACCTATGCGGCGATCTATATCGGCATCGTCTATTCCTACCTGCCGTTCATGGTGCTGCCGATCTATTCGGCGCTGGAGAAGATGGACTATTCGCTGATCGAGGCGGCGCAGGATTTGGGCTGCACGCCGACCAAGGCGTTCTGGAAGGTGACGTTCCCGCTTGCCATGCCCGGCATCATAGCGGGCTGTTTCCTTGTGTTCATTCCCGCGACCGGCGAGTTTGTCATTCCCGACCTGCTTGGCGGCTCATCGACGCTGATGATCGGCAAGACGCTGTGGAACGAGTTCTTCGCCAACCGCGACTGGCCGGTCTCGTCCGCTGTTGCGGTTATCCTGCTGCTGATGCTGGTGATACCGATTGTCCTGTTCCAGAACGCGCAGGCGAAAGCGCAGGAGGCGGGCAAATGAACACGTCCTGGACCCGCTTCAACGTCACCTCGGTCATATTCGGCTTCGCCTTCCTCTATCTGCCGATCATCATTCTGGTGATCTACTCGTTCAACGAATCCAAGCTCGTGACCGTCTGGGGCGGCTTTTCCACCAAATGGTATGCGTCGCTGTTTCAAAATCAGGGCCTGATGGACGCGGCCTGGGTCACGATCCGCGTCGCGCTCCTCTCCGCCAGCATCGCCACCGTGCTCGGCACGCTCGGCGCATTGGCCTTGACCCGCTACACCCGCTTTCGGGGCCGCATCCTGTTTTCCGGGATGATTTACGCGCCGCTGGTCATGCCCGAAGTCATCACCGGGCTCTCATTGCTTCTGCTCTTCGTCGCCGTTGGCTTCGACCGCGGCTTCTGGACCGTGACGCTGGCGCACACAACGCTGACCATGTGCTTCGTCGCTGTCGTCGTGCAGTCGCGGCTGGTCACCTTCGACCGCTCGCTGGAAGAGGCCGCGATGGACCTCGGCGCGACGCCGTTCAGAACCTTCATGCAGATCACCCTGCCAGTGATCCTGCCCGCCGTCATCTCCGGCTGGATGCTGGCCTTCACCCTGTCGCTGGACGATCTGGTGATCGCCTCGTTCACCTCAGGTCCGGGCGCGACGACGCTGCCGATGAAAATTTATTCGCAAGTGCGCCTTGGCGTCACGCCCGAGATAAACGCCGTCTGCACTTTGATGATCGCATTTGTGGCGGTGGGCGTCATCCTCACCGCGCTGTTGAACAAGCGACGCGAAGTGCAAAAGGTGCGGGATGAACAGGCGGCGCTGCGCGGGTAGCTATTCGCTCTTGCCCGGCGGGCGCAGGAGATAAATCACGACCCATGCCGGGACGATGATCATGGAACCCAGCACCATGTTTGGCAGCGCCCACAGAGCGCCGCGCTGAACCATTTCCAGAGCAGCCTGCGGCGTCACGCCGACTTTCTCAAGCAAGGTCAGCGCGTCGAGATCAAGCGCCTGAAGCACGGCGCCCGTGATCAGAGATGCAAGACCCAGTTTGAAGATCATTGAAATCAAGTGAAGAACTGCCGCAAAGCCCATGCATACCGGCGCAAGCATAGGGCCGGTATGGTTTATATTGGATGAACTAAAGCACCGAACGCTCAAATGGAATCGCCCGGACTTCCGGCATCCGGACAATTTCAATTGAGTGTTCGGTGCTCTATTTGATCGGGGTCACGAATGGCTGCTCCCATGAGCCGCCGACAAAAAAGCGGCGGGGAAGCGTAGGCGGGTCTCCTGCCGCGTCACCGGCTATTTCGCCGCTCAAGGCAATGCCGCGGGTGAAGAATGGCAGCGCGCCCGAGAGCGTGATTTTTTCTGTGCTGAAGTCCAGCGTGGCGCTGGAAAGGATTGCGACTCCGTCGCCAATTTTTGCCGTTGCGCTTGCGCCATTGAGGCTCGCCAGCCCTTGATAGGTGTCCGGCAGATTGAAAATAAGTCCGGCGTCAAGGCGCTGCATGAATGCTGCACTGTCAAAACTGCGGATATCACCCTTGGCCAACTGAACAGACGCCTCCCCATCCGCTTCCTTCAAGAACGGCAGCAGGCCGGCATACTTCCCTTTGATCTCCAGCATGCCATCGGCTGGCGCGTTTGTGACCGGCAGTGAACCCGCCGCCGGAATCTGCGACAGGTTAATGCCGCTCAAGCGAACGCGAAGATCCCCATCCGGAAGGCCCGCGCCTTCAGAAAGTGTGAGATTGGCTTGGACACGCCCCCCATAAAGCGCGGCATCGCCAAGATCAAAATCCGCCTTGCCACCCTTGATCCTCACAGCTGCCGCGACCTCCGTCAGGGGCAGAGCGCCAGCATTTGCCGACGACGCCGAGAGGCGCAGGTCGAGATTGATCTGGTCCAGGAAACGCACCCCCGAGCGTGTGGTCGCGGGATTGGTTCCGATGGAAAACGCGTCGAGGAAGGAGGCAAGATTGAGCTGCTCAAAAGCGATTGTGCCTGAAAGTGAAGGCAGGTCTTCCGCGCGCGAAAGCTCAAACACGCCCTTGGCAGGATTGCCGTTGAAATTGATCACGGCATCGTCGAAGTTCATCTTGTCGTCTTTGGTCACAAGCTTGGCGCTCAGCGCCATCTTGCCCATGGAGGCCCCGGCATCCATTTGCGCACCAAGCCAGTCCAAAAGCGCGCCCATGGAGGGGGTTTCGAACTTCACCTCGCCATTTGCAAAAAAGACCCGGTTGAGATTGGCGACACCGTCAAATTCGAATGTCGCCTCCTGCGAATTGAAGGACGCTTTCAAGCCGCCGCTGCCGCCTGCGGCCATCTGTACGGGATTTCCGAAATTAGCGGAAAGCCCGAACTCCTGACCGCGCCAGACCCCAGCGCCAGTGACTTGCAGCGGATCGGTCGTGCCTGGCCACGCAACGCGCACATCGAGCGCCGAGATGAGGTTTTGTGCGCCCCCAGCCTCGATCACGCGCAGTTTCGCATTGCGCAGAGTGATGCTGCCGATTCGCCAATCCGGCAGGGAGGAGAAGTCCGGATTGGCCGGGTTCGCAGCCATTGCCTGCCGTGCCTGAAGCAGTATCGGCGCCAGGGGACTGATGACCGCTGCAGGCAGCCATTCGCCGTTCGCATCGCTGGTCAGTGTAATGTCCGCGCCGTCAATCTTCAGCGTCTGAAGCTGAACACGCTGACCGAGCGCCGCCAGCCATGACAGTTCAGCCTCAAGCATCTCCGCCTTCATTCGGGGGCCGGGTCCAGCAGAGCCGGAACCAATTTCAACACTAACGAGCTTGGCGGCAAAAACCGGAAACACGGAGACAGCCATGTCACCTTTCACAAGCACTGGAAGACCGGTCATCCGGGACAGCTCCGCGCGGATACCGTCCTTGATGCGGTCATTTGCCAGAAGGTAGGGAATGGCTGCCGTCAAGGCAGCAGCGATCACAACAAGTGTTGCAATGACGAGCAGGCCTGCCTTTAGCACTGGAGCGAGTGGTCGCAGTCTTTGTCTCCAAACATCTGTAGAGCCGCCGGTGTCCAAGAGTCTGTTTTGAAACTCGCCCTGCCGGTCTGCAGATGGCGCCTTTCCGCGCCTCGGCATTGCGAATTTCAAAACAGACTCTTAGCCCCAATAGCGGCGGCAGGTCCAGCACTGCGCGCAATGGACATGGTTAACGAAAACTTCCGCGGAAATTTACCACGCGAGGCAACTCAGCCCCGGATGCATTGCCTTTGCAATTTGCCGGAAAGGATTTGTTAATCTTCCGGGCGCTAGGTGGAACTGACTTTTGAGATGCTGGATTTGTTTCCGCCGACACCAATATCTCCTGCGCCATCATACAGCCTTACTGGCCCCGGTTTTTCCGGGGCCATTTTTTTGAGCGGCCGGATGGGGCGGAGCCAGGAGCGTGCGCGACAGAAAGATGACGGGCGCGAGTCCGGCGAGCACGATCAGGAAAATCGCCGCCGCCGCGTCTTCCACAGCCGACCGTGAAGCATTCTCGTAAACGAATGTGGCGAGCGTGTTGAAGCCCAAAGGGCGCAGCAGGATCGTGGCTGGAAGCTCTTTCAGCGTATCGACAAAGATCAGCACAGCCGCCGTCAGTATGGATGGACGCAAAAGCGGCAGGAGCACGTTGCGGGCAGCGCCTGCGCTGGTCTGACCGAGATTACGCGCCGCGCCGTCCAGATTGGCCGGCAGTTTTTCAAAGCCCGCCTGGATCGTTCCTTCGCCCAATGTTAAAAACCGGATGGAGCAGGCGAGCACAATGCCGGCTGCCGAGCCTGTCAGAAGAAGGCCGGTGGAAACGCCGAACTGCGCGCGCATGATTGCGTCAAGCCAATTGTCAAATCCGGCGAGCGCAAACAACAGCCCGAGGGCCAGCACTGTGCCGGGCACCGCATAGCCGATTGACGCCACCCGCACGAGGACGCGCATGAGGCGCGTCTTCAACAGACGTCCGGCATTGATCAGCAGGAGCGCGACCAGCACTGTGAGCGCGGCGGTGGCGGCCCCGATCACGGCGCTGTTGAGGATCGCCGCAAGCAGCGCGGGGTCGGTAAACTGTCCGAGCCGTTTGAGCGCAAAGGCTCCGGTCACATAGACGGGAATGCCGAAACCGAGGAGCACGGGCGCAAGGCAAACGGCGCTTGCCAGAAGAGCGCGCCAACCGCTCAGTTTCACGCCGCGCGGCGCTGACTGCATGCCCAAATGCCGCCCCCCATGGAAGCGCTGCTGGCGGCGGGCATGCTGCTCAACGCGCAACAACAGAAACACAACGATCAGCATGGCGCAGGCAAGCTGCGCCGCGCCGCCGAGGCTGCCCTGCGCGAGCCAAGTGTTGTAGATCGAAAATGTCAGCGTGCGCACGCCGAGATACTCGACTGCGCCAAGATCATTGAGCGCCTCCATCAAGGCAAGCGACACGCCTGCGGCGATGGCCGGCCGCGCCATGGGCAGGAGGATTTTCCAGAACACACGCAGTGGGGACGCGCCGAGCGAGCGTGCGACATCGGCGGGATGGCGCCCTTGCAAAAGAAACACCATGCGGGCAGCTAGGTATACATAAGGGTAGAGCACCAGCGACATGACCAGCGCCGCGCCGCCGAGCGATCTGATGTTCGGAAACCAGTAATCGCGCGCCGACTGAAAACCGAAAACCGCCCGCACGGCCCCCTGGACCGGCCCGGCGAAATTGAAAAACTCCACAAAAGCATAGGCCGCGATATAGGTCGGGATCGCGACCGGCAGCACCAGCGCCCATGACAGCATGCGGCGCAGCGGAAACTCGAACTCGACGATGAGCCATGCTGACAGGACGCCCGCAGCGCCCGTGAGCAACGCCACCAGAAACAGCAATTGCGCCGTCACAAGCGCCGCGCGCGGAAGGACAGTGCTCAGCAGATTAGCCACTTCCTGCCCGCTGCTTGTCAGGGCAATTGAAAAGAGCACAAGCAGCGGAAGCAAAACGATCGCCGCAGCGATCACCGGCGCAATGCCCGCGGCACGGTGCGACGGGCGCATCGCCGGAAGCTTTGCAGAGGCTGATGCTGCCAGCGTGTCCACTCCTGGCGTTACGCGCGAGGCAAAACGCCCGCTCGATGCGGGCGTTTGCAGTTTACCGGGCTGAGGACGGTCAGCTTCCCGGCCCATCGTCAAATGCAAGCTTGTCAACGAGCTCGGAGGCGAGCTTGCGGTTTTCAGCGATCTTGGCGAGCGGCAGAGCGTCCGCTTTCAGCTCGCCCCAGGAAGCGACGAGTTCCGATGGCTTGAAGTTTGGGTCAACCGGATATTCATAGACCTTCTGGGCGTAAATCTGCTGCGCTTCGCCGCTTGCGAGAAACTGCATCAGCTTGAGCGCGTTGCCCTTGTTCGGCGCGTTCAGCGCCATCGCCATGCCCGAGACATTGACATGCGCGCCGCGATCGTTGACGTTCGGGAACAGAACCTTGACGGCATTTGCCCATTCCTTCTGTTCCGGCTCTTTCTCATTGGTCAGCATCTGGCCGACATAATAGGTGTTGCCTATGCCAATGTCGCAGGAGCCTGCGAAGATCGCCTTGGCCTGATCGCGGTCGCCGCCTTCCGGCTTGCCGTTCAGATTGGCCTTGACGCCGGCCAGCCATTTTTCGGCCTCCGCGGCGCCCTTGTTGGCGATCATCGATGAAATCAGCGCCAGATTATAGTCGTGCTGGCCTGAGCGCAGGCAGACTTTGCCCTTCCATTTCGGATCGGCAAGCTCTTCGTAAGTGATCTCGTTCTGCGCAACGCGCTCCTTGGAGGCGTAAACGACACGCGCGCGTTTTGTCAGGCCGAACCAGTGGCCTTCAGGATCGCGATACTCGGCGGGCAGCGCCGCATTGATGCCTTCATCCGTGACGGGTTGGGTAATGCCTTTTTCTTTGACGTTGGTCAGGCGCGCGATATCGACTGTAAGTATCACATCGGCCGGCGAGTTTGCGCCTTCGGCCAGAACGCGTTCCTCAAGGCCCTTATCGAGAAACAGGACATTGGTCTTGATGCCGGTCTTGGCGGTAAATGCTTCGAGCACCGGGGCGATGAGCGGCGGCTGGCGATGCGAATAAATGTTCACACTCTCTTCGGCGGATACTGACTGGACGGACGTGAATGCGGCAGCGCCAAAAATGGCAGCGCCGAGAATGCTTGGCAATCTCATGATATTTTCTCCTAACCTGCCGGGTTCAAGGCCCGGCGGAACGAAATAAGACCTTGCGGTCAGCTTCGAGTTAGGTCAAGTGGACAAGAGTTGTCAACAATAATAGCGAACAAAATCAATAGTTTAGAATGCTTCTAAACTGACGGTGCCGTGGTCGCTCAATTTGCCAGAACACGAACGGACGGAAATGTGATCTCGACCAGCGTCCCTTGCCCCGGTGTCGAGTTGATCAAGAACCGGGCGCGGTTGCCTTCAACCAATGCTTTGGTGAGCGGAAGCCCGAGGCCTGTGCCGTCGCCGCGTCCGCGCTTGACGGTATTGAGCTGTTTGAACGGCTTCATCGCCTGCTCGATGTCAGACTGCGTCATGCCGGCGCCCGTATCGCGCACACGGATGACCACGTCCCCGGTCAGTTCGTAAGCAGTCGACACGATAACCTGCCCGCCCGCGCCTGTGTAGCGCACGGCATTTGACAACAAGTTCAAAGCGATCTGCTTGATCGAGCGCAAATCGGCGACCACATCGGGCAGCGTCGAGGCGAAGGAGGAGCGGATGATGACACGTTCGCGGTTCGCCTGCGGCTGCATGAGCGCGACGGCCTCCGCCAAGGCTTCGTTGAGCGCAACTGCGGTGAAGTTCAGCTCCTGCTCACCGGCTTCGATCTTTGAAATGTCGAGAAGGTCGTTGACGAGATCCAGCACATGGCTGCCGGAGCGGTTGATATCCTTGGCGTAATCCAGATAGCGCTGATTGCCGATTGGCCCGAAGCGCTCTTCCGCCATCAGTTCGGAAAAGCCGATAATGGCGTTCAGCGGCGTGCGGATCTCGTGGCTGACGCGGGTCAGAAATTCGCTCTTGGTGTTCGAGGCTTCCTCGGCGGCGCGCTTGGCGGCAAGGAGTTCCTCCTCCGCCCGCTTCCATTGCGTCATGTCGCGCAGCACGGCGCAGTAACCGTCCGAGCCTTCGAGACGGCCAATGGTCATGAACAGCGGAATGAAACGTCCCCGCGCCTCGCGGCCGATCACTTCGCGGCCGTCATTCATGATGCTCGCAACGCCGCCGCTTGCCATGCCGGCGATATATTCGTTGACCGGGCGCTGGCTTTCGGTGGCGAGCAGCAGGCTGAAGGGTTTGCCGGCAACCTCGGCAGGGTCGAACCCGAACAGCGCTTCGGCGGACTGGTTGAGCGAGCGGATGCGGCCCTGCCCGTCGAGGATGACAACGCCATCGGTCGCCGTGTCCAGAATGGAGGTCAGCTCTGCCGCATGGCGGCGCAAATCGCTGACTGTGTCCGCGCTGTCCTCAACCGGACGAACCGGCTTTGCGACTGCCGGGGCAGCCTCCTGCGCGCCCAGCGTCAGCATCATGGCGGGATTGCCATCCCAGGGAACGGACCGGATTTGCGTGTTGAACGGCAAGACGCCATTGCCCTTGATGCGGATGCTGATCCGGTTACTGCCTTCGTCCGGATCATCCCCCGCAATCAGCTGATCGATGCCGCCGAGAATTTCGAGTTCGCGCGCGCTGCCATATCCGGTGGTTTCAAGAAACGCCGGATTGGCGAAATGCACGTGGCGCCCACCATAAATCAGAACGGGCGCGGGCAGGCTGTGGAGCAGCGATGTGTCCGGCTTCGGCTTGACGTCGGGCTGATCTTCGGCGTTCTCAATCACGACGGTCCCGCATCGAGATTTGGCGGCAGTGTCGGCGATTCTGCGCTCATGACCGGCCAGCGGGGTTCGATCTCCTCGCCGGACGCGGCGCAGAAGGCTCGATTTCGTCTGCCGACAAAAGATCCGCGATCGTCGGTGGCGGCCAGCGGCAGATCATCTGCGCCGGGCACTTCGCCGTCCTGCGCGAGCGATTCAAGGTCCTGCTGGTGATGCTCCTCGGCGACCCGCAGGATTTCCTCGGCGGGCATGACGCGGATCATCTTGCCGTCGATTGGCGGCTTGTCAGCGGTCTCGAGTATGTCGCGCAGCATGGCGTCATAGTCGAGCGGCGCGGTTGCCTCAGCCTCTGCCTCTTCAGCGAGGTCAGGCGCAACCGGCTTTTCAACTGTTTCGATGAGGTCGCGCAGCATGGCCTCATATTTCAGCCGCGCCTCCTCATCAGCAGCGGAAAGGGGTGGAGCTGACTCCTCAACTCGCGAAGTTTCTTCAATCCCCTCGGCTATTTCCTGATCGGCCTCGTCAGACGCGGCCGTATCGAGATCGGGTTCGACAACCGCCCCGACATCTTCGATCTCGTCAAAATCCGGTGCTTCGACTGGCGCCTCGTCAGTCATTTCGGGCGGCGCGGCGCGTTTGCCAAACACCGGACGGGACGGCGCTTCGCTTTCCCGCAGCCGTTCGGCGATCTCGCGGAATGCGCTGCGTTCGACGTCGCTGAGGCTGCTTGGCGCAGGCGCGGGTTCGTTCCTTGGCGCGCGGCGCGGCTCAAGCCGCACGACTTTATCGTCTGACGCGAAATCCGGCTCCTGTTTCGCCACGATGATCAGGACGGGTTTTTCTGGCCTGGGCGCAGGGTCAGCGCTCGGCGCTGCATCTGCGACCTCCTCAACATCCGGGTTCTGCTCGGGCATGTCATTGCGCGCCGCTTCGGACATTGGGCCGATAAGCGACAGCCCGATGCCCTCTGCATCCACAATGGCGTCCGCAATGCGCACAATGCCGAAGCCCTTGAAGCCTTCAAATTTGCGGTCGCGGTCGTAGACAGGCAGCGCAGCAAGATCGACGGGCGCGCGCAGATCAGTGCCTTCAATGGGCCAGAGCACACTGCGGCCCGACCATGTGTCGCGCCGGTCGATGAGGTCGGAGATTTCTTCACCAGGGTCAAGGCCATACACCCGCGCAACATCGCGGAACGTGCGCCCGACAATGTCCGCGGAATGCGGCCCGACGGCGCGGGCAAACTCGGGCGAGACTTCGCTGAACGCGCCAGTGGCGCTGATCCGCCAGGCAAAACGCACCGGCAATTCCGCCATGTCCGGCATAAAGTCCGGCTGCGTCATCGCTTCCGGTTCGGCATCCAGCGGGATCAGAACAGGAGCGCCTTCCGACTCATCGGGATAGGTAATGAGGACAGAGCCTTCATCCTCGATGTCCTCGGTCGCGATGGCGTCTTCCTGTTCTTCTGGAGACAGCGCAGGCTCTGGAAAATGCACCGGCTCTTCATCGACCTCAGATGAAGGGGGCTTGGGCCGAACGGGTTGTCTGGCGGCGACAAGGTCAATGTCGTCCAAGGCCTCGGCAGCGAAATAGTGGCGTGAGGCTTTCAGCGGCGCGATTGGTTCGCTGCCTTGCTCCCGCGCCGGAACTTGCGGTTCAGTGACTGGCAGGTTCGCAACGGGTTCGGCAAGCTCTTCGCTTGAGTCCACGATAAGCAGCAGCCCGCGCGGCGGCTCGTCGCAGATCAGTCCGATTCCGGCGGGCAGCATTCCTCTGGCTGACGGAACCATGCGCTTGACCATGCGGTCGGCCTCAAAGCGCAGTTCGCCGGCGAGTTTGGCAAGCTCGATCTGACCGATGCCCAGGCTTGCGAATCCGCTTGAGCCTGAAATCAGCTCGCCGCCCGCGCCGATGACCGCGGCATGGCCGCCGTCGCCATCGAGGCCCTCAATCCAGGCGGCTGGCTTTTCGTTTCCTGTCTTCTCCGCCAGCAGCACAGCGTTCCCGCCATCCGGCAGGCTGATGTCTTCAACCTCAATCATCGCAAGCCGGGTCGAAACGCCGGCGGACAGCCGCACGGCAACAGACATGCCCCGGACGGCCGCTTCGATCTGCCGGCGCGCTGCGGGTCCAAATGCGGGGTCGGCGCCCAGCCGATCGCCCATGCCGTCAAAGCCCAGCAGCCTTGCGCCAGACGCATTGCTCCACAGAACCTCGTCGAGCGCAGGCGTGAGAATGCACAGCGCGTCGCCCGCCGCCAAACGTTCGCGCACGCCGTCCAAAACGGCTATGTCTATGAAAGGATAGGCTTTTCCCACCAGCGGTCCGCTCATTCCAGCCGTCATACGGCGTTAACAACCGGTTAATAAGACTGTTCCGGTGGAAAATCCACAAAGCCCGGACAAGCCCGCTCACGTTTCTTGTCACATCGTTAATTATTGTGCATCGCAAAAATTATGTTGCATTGCACAATAAACGGGACTATATCACCGTCACCAACACACAAGCAGTCACCCCAAGGAGATTGAAATGTCCAAGACCCCCAAGACTGAAGACAATGTATTCGCCGCTTTCGACGCTTCCAAGGTCACCGACCAGGTTCGCGACTTCGCTGAGAAGTCCGTCGCGCAGAGCAAAGACGCATACGCCAAGATGAAAGAATCCGCTGAAGGCGCTCAGAAGTCTTTTGAAGACAATCTGAAGGTAGCCCAGTCCGCGTCTTCAGAAGTTGCCCTCAAGGCGATTTCCGCACTGCGCACCAACACACAGTCCGGCCTCGACCACCTCGAAGCACTGGTCAACGTCAAGTCCTTTGCTGACTTCGTTGAGCTGCAGACCTCTTACTTCCGCAAGCAGGCCGAGCTGGTCGCTGACCAGGCCAAGGACATGCAGGCAGTAACCGCCGCTGCCGCCGAGAAGGTATCAGCTCCGGTCAAGGCCGCTTTCGAAAAGGCCGCCAAGGAATTCAAGGCCGCCTAATCAGGTTTTCTTCGCCTCTCACCAGAACGGGTGATTACAGGGCGGAAAATGAGAATAGAGTACGGGGCATAGCTTCTGGTTCTCCCCGTGCCAGACTAGCCGCAGGCCCGATCTTCCTCCCAGTCGACGGTCTGCGCCAGACCCAGGCAGCGTAAAGTAGCCAGGGTCAAGTAAAGAAAGCCCGGTCCTCCCCCGGGCTTTTTTCTTGTTTGCAATCCGGTTCATTCTTGCAATGGCGAACCTTTCCTCCTAAACACCGCTCCGCTTGCATCCCGCTGCCGCACGCGGCAAAATGCGGTGCGTGTGCGATTGTAGCTCAGTTGGTTAGAGCGCCGGATTGTGGATCCGGAGGTCGGCGGTTCGAGCCCGCCCAATCGTACCATTTCCCGTTTGCAAGTTACTTCCCAAGATGGCGCTTCGCGTCCATGCGCTGGTGCAGCACCCGGACAATCAAAATGTCCTTGGCCCGCTTCTTGTAGAAGATCACGTGGCCTTCATATTCGAAGCGCCGGTAGGTTTTCCTGCTGATCGTGAACAAGCGGCCAATCCCGGGATTATCGCCGAGCCGGGAAAGCAGCTGGTACAATCCTTCGAGATAATGCCCGGCTTGCGCGAAGCCAAAATGTACAGCCGTGTATTTATAAATGTCGGTGATATCTCTATCCGACTTTCCTGAGGTTCTGTACTTCTTCATTGGCGAGCTCCGCCCGGGCTTCCACGATGATTTCTTTCATGGTCTTGTCGCCTATCCCGCTTTCCTCGCCTTCAATCAAGGCTTGCAGCAGGGCCTCGCGCTTCTCCTTATACTCGCGGTCGTCGCGGATCAGGTCGCGCATGTAGTCGCTGGCGCTGGCGTAATTGCCGGTGGCGATTTGGGATTCAACCCAGTCCTTCATGGATTCCGGCAGGCTGATGTTCATGGATTTCATGGCTAGGCTCCAATACGGAAATGACAGTTTATGCCATTATATGCCACCTTCAGAGAATTTCCATATCCGGACTTCTTACCGCCCGCGCCAGCGCCGCCATGCTTCTTTGGCCGCCATCAGCGTGACAAGAAAAAGCAGTGGCACGACGAAGACCAAGTCTATCCTGATACCGCAATCGCCCGGGCAATTGGCCAGAATCCTTTGGTTCAGCCAGAACGCGCTGGCCCATGAGCCGATTGCCAGCGGGAAAATCGCCTTATGCTGGCGCAGCGCGTAAAGCAGAACCAGAAGCGCGATGAAGACAATGGGCAAAAGGACGAGTATCCCCATCAGAACAAATCGCCCTGACCCGCGCCGGATGGCTTCGGCTTCGGCTTTGGCATAACGGGCGCGGACTGCTCGCGGACATTGACCCGTCCGTCGGCGAACTGGATCTCCAGCGCATCGCCCGCTTGTACCGCGGCGCGGCGCTTGACCGGCTTGCCGTCACTGTCACGCACCAGCGCAAAGCCGCGCTCCAGCGTCTTCTCGTGCGAGAAACTGCCTGCCAGACGCCAGGCCGCTTCAAGCCTGTCGCGGTCGGCGCGCAAGCGGCGCTCAATGGGCCGCAGCGAGAAGGCTGACACCGAGCGCGCGAAGCGGTCGGCGCTGCGCACGGCAAACACGCTTTGCGCCCTGTCCAGCCGCTCGGCGGTTTGCGTGACGCGTTTGCGGTGCTCTGTGATGGAGCGGCTGAGCAGGATTGGCGAAAGCCGCCCCGGCGCGCCTTCGGTGAAGCGGATGCGCGTGCGCTCGACGCCCGCGATCAGCGCGCGGCCAAGGCGTGAGACGGCTTCGTCAAACCGGCGGCGGGGCAAGCGCCAGCACCATGTCAATGCCGGGCAGCGCCCGGGCGGCGGCGCGCACAGCCTGGCGCTTGCGATCGAGCTCACGCGAGACGCCGCCGGACAGCCGCGCGGCAAGCGTTGCCATCTGTGCCAAAAGATCGGCCTTGACCGGCACCGCCATTTCAGCAGCCCCGGTCGGCGTCGGCGCGCGCACATCGGCGGCAAGGTCGATCAGCGTCCAGTCGGTTTCGTGCCCCACAGCGGAAATGACCGGAATGTCCGACGCCGCCACCGCGCGGACAACGGCTTCGTCATTGAACCCCCACAAATCCTCAAGCGAGCCGCCGCCGCGCGCCACGATGATCACATCCGGCCGGTTCGCGCCCTCGAACGCGTTAAATCCCGCAACTGCCGCTGCCACCTCCGCGCCCGATCCTTCGCCCTGCACCTTCACCGGCCAGACCAGCACATGCAGCGGAAAGCGGTCGGCTATCCGGTGCAGAATGTCGCGGATCACCGCGCCGGTCGGCGAGGTGACGACGCCGATGACGCGGGGGAGGTAGGGCAGCAGCTGCTTGCGCCCCTCGTCGAACAGGCCCTCGGCGGCAAGCTTGCGCTTGCGCTCTTCCAGAAGCGCCATCAGCGCCCCGGCCCCGGCGGGTTCCATCTGTTCAATGACGATCTGGTATTTCGAGGAGCCGGGAAATGTCGTCAGCTTGCCGGTGGCGATCACTTCCATGCCCTCTTCCGGCTGGAATTTCAGCTTGGAGAACGAGCCGCGCCAGACCACCGCTTCGATCCGCGCCCGGTCGTCCTTCAGCGAAAAATAGGCGTGGCCGGATGTGTGCACGCCCCGGAAGCCCGAAATCTCGCCGCGCACCCGCACATTGCCGAAGGAATCCTCCACCACGCGTTTGAGCGCGACGGAGATCTCGAAAACGCTGAACTCAACAGCGTTGGAGGGGGCGTTGGCGGGCGATTCGTCAGTCATGCCGCCATCAGCGATGAGAGCAAAGCGTGCGTCAAGCGCAGAGTGGAGGAACTACCAGCGCGGCTGGATCGGCCCGGCGGTGCGCCTGACCCTTATTGCGGCCTGGTCCTGCGCCAAGCCATTGCCAAAACCGGTGGTCCCCAGATTATCAAGGCTCTCAATGACATGCTGCGCCATGGCATCGACGATGGGCGACTGGCGTCCGCGCGCCCGGATGAGGCCGATCTCGACATCTGGCAGCTTTGGAAACCCTTCCGCCTCGGTCAACACGCGCATGCCGGGCCGCAGCGAGCATTCGGCCAAAACCGAGACCGCAAGCCCCGACAGGATCGAAGCGGAAATGACAGTCGCCGACCATGAGGTGAAGAGCACACGATACTCGCGCTTGGCATTGCCCAGCGCCTCAATCGCCTTGTGCCGCCACACACAGGTCGGCCGGCCAAAGGCGAGCGGCAGAACCGGCTCTTCATGCACCGCATGGTTTGCGGATGTTACCCAGAGCAGCGGCTCGCGGCGCACGATTTCCGAATAGCCGTTTTCCGGCACATGGGTGATGAGGGCAAGATCGATCGCGGCGCGATTCACCTGCTCAACAAGGTTTACCGTCGGCTCGCAGATGACAGACAATTCCACGCGCGGATTGGAGCGCACGAAGCGGGCCATGATCTCGGGCAAAAACCGGTCAGCATAATCATCCGGCATTCCGATGCGCAGATGTCCGGTGAGCTTGCTGTCATCAAAGGCGGCCACTGCCTCGCCGTTCAGCCGGATCATGCGCCGCGCATAGCTTAAGAGCCGCTCGCCATCATCAGTGAGCCGGTTCATCCGGCCCTCCTTTTCAAACAGCGGGCGGCCGATCTTCTCTTCGAGCCGCCGCATCTGCATCGAGACGGCGGACTGGGTCTTGAACACTTCATCCGCCGCTCGGGTGAACGAGCCTGTGTCGGAGATGGCGACGAATGTTTGCAGCTGGTCGAGATCAAGCGGAGAGGGCATGGGTTTAATCCATCACTGATGATGATGATTGATATTAGAAACATTCGTTTGAATTATCAATCCAAAAACCGCATATCCGCATCATCAGAAGTCAGAAGTGTCACAAAAGCTTTGAACACCTGTGCGAAGGGATTCGCGTCGGGACAGCGGCGCTTTGACTGAAACCAAGGAGAACTGCCATGACAACGACCAACTGCACCGAACACACGATCCGCCAGCCGCTGGCGTTGACTCTGGCGGCGTCTGTTGTGGCGAAAACCAACGCGCTGCTTCGTGCAATCCATAACCGCCGCGAGATGTATCATCTCGGCCAGATGAGCGACATCGAGCTTGCCGATATCGGCCTGCGCCGCGGCGATCTGTTTGAAGCGGTGGAAGGCCCGGTCCATGTCGACCCGACGGGAAGGCTCGGCGCGATTGCCGATGCGAGGGCCCGTGAAAGTTTGGCGCGCCGGACCCACTGACGCGCCCCTGATGTTCCCGCAGGTTTGAAAGTCCCCCAACCCAAACAAACCTGCCATCTGGCCCGGCCCTGAAAAGGGGCCGGGTTTTTTCTGACTGCGATCAGCCGTTCCGGTCCATGCCGCGCTTGAACTGGTCGAAGATTGACTCCACGCCGCGCTGATAGGTTTCCTGGTTCTTGCGGCCGGTGTTGAACATTTCGTCGAACACGTCATTGAGCGGGTTCTGCTGCGTTGGCTGCTGCGCCTCTTCCCGCGCTTCCTGACGCGCCTGGCCGCGCGCGCCGCCGCCAAACATCTCCTCCAGCATCTTGCCGAACGGATTGTCCTGCATCGGGTTTTGCTGCGGCTGCTCGCGTTGCTGGCGCTGCTGCCCGCCGCCAGCCATGCCTTTCGTCATTTCCTCGAAGATCTTGCCAAGCGGATTGTCACCGAGCGGGTTCTGCTGGCGCTGCTGTTGCTGCGCGCCGCCGCTGAACATGTCCTCGATCATCTTGCCCCAGGGGTTCGCGGAGGCCTCCGGCTGCGGTTCGGCGCGGCGCTGGCCGGTATATTGTTTCATCATGTCGGTGATGACATCGCCAAACACATTGCCGCCGCCCATGCCGGCCGCAGCCTGCATGTTGCCCATGGTCTGTTTGGCGAGACCGCCCATCACCATGGAGGCCAGCGCTGGCAGCATCTGCTTGAGGATTTCCGAGCCAATGCCGGTGGCGGCGGACGCTTGCGCCGCGACGGCACGCGAGACCTCCTTGGAACCAAACAAATGGCCCAATATGCCATTGCCTTCCTGGATGCCCGCCGGATCGAAGGCCTTGGCCACATTGTCAAAATAATTGGTGTGCTGGCCCGTGCCGAGCGCCTGCATGAAGGCGCCCATGCCCATCGGGTCAGCGGCATTGCGCTTGAGACCCACCGAGAACGCCGGCATCAGCGCCTCGACAGCGGACATTGCCTGCTGCTGCGACAAGCCGAACTGGCGCGCCATGGCCTGCATGGCGTCGCCGCCTCCGGCCTTCATCATCATGTCGATCAGTGGCAGCATCGCCGCGTCCTCCCAAAGGTTTCCAGCCATTGAAACAACAAGCTGTTCTCCGGCGCAAGGGCGCATATAGTTGCGCGCTTATCGCCACAAAAGAGCGGACAGGAAATAATGGGGCATGCCCGGCAGTTTGACTATGTGATTGTGGGCGCGGGGTCCGCCGGATGCGTTCTGGCCAACCGCCTCTCCGCCGACCCAGCCATCAGCGTGTGTGTCATTGAGGCGGGTAAACGCGACAGCAATCCGTTCATCCACATCCCGCTCGGCCTCGCCGCCATTGTCCGGTTCAAATCGCTTGACTGGGGCTATGATACCGTGCCGCAGAAGGAGCTCAACAACCGTCAGCTCTATTGGCCGCGCGGCAAAGTGCTGGGTGGCTCATCCTCGATCAATGCGATGTGCTACATTCGCGGCGCACGCGAAAACTATGATGAATGGGAAAAGCTCGGCGCGAGGGGATGGGACTGGACGTCCGCCCGGCCCGCCTTTTTGAAATCGGAAGACAACACGCGTGGGGTTTCGCCCTTCCACAACACGGGCGGCCCGCTATCCGTCTCGGACAATCCCGATCCGAATGTGCTCTCCCGCGCCTTTGTGGAGGCAGGAACGCAATTGCAATTGCCGCACAATCCGGATTTCAACGGCGAAGGCCAATTGGGCCTTGGCCTTTACCAGACCACGACCCGCAAAGGCCGCCGCGCGTCGACGGCCGCAGCGTTTCTGCAGCCCGTGCAAGACCGCCCCAATTTGACCGTCATAACCGGCGCTTTGGCGCAGCGTGTTGTCATGGACGGCAAGCGCGCCGTGGGCGTTGAGATCGCAATTGGAGCAACTTGCGAAACGCTGATCGCCATGCAGGAGGTTCTGCTTTGCGGCGGCGCGGTCAACTCGCCGCAAATGCTCATGCTGTCCGGCATCGGCCCGGCGGCACACCTGAGCGAACATGGCATTGGCTCCATCAGCGACCTGCCGGGCGTCGGCGCGAACTTGCAGGACCATCTCGACATCATTGTGCAGACACAAGGCAGCACTTCGGATTCCCATGGGTTCGGCGGGCATGCGACATGGCGCTTGCTGCTGAGCACTCCACGCTATTTTCGCAAAGGCCGCGGCCCGATCGCCTCGACGCTGGCCGAGGCCGGGGGCTTTGCCCGCTCAAAGCTGGCGGGCAAGCTGCCGGATATCCAATTCCACTTCCTGCCCGCGCGCATTGAGGATCACGGTCGCAAGACCGTGTTCGGTTATGGCTATTCGCTGCATGCCTGCAATCTCTATCCCGAAAGCCGAGGCGTAATCCGGCTGAACAGCGCGGACCCCGGCGAAAAGCCGCGAATTGACCCAAATTATCTGGCGAGCGGGCGTGACCTGGAGATCATGATCGACGCCTTGGCATGGTCGCGCCGCATTCTCAGCGCGCCCGCTTTTAATGCATACCGCAAGGAGGAGCTCGAGCCCGGCGCGGCTGTCACGTCCCGCGATGACATGATCGCCTTCATCCGCCGCAAGGCCGAGACCGTCTACCACCCCGCCGGCACCTGCCGCATGGGCGCGGTGGGTGACGATATGTCAGTCGTCACGCCTGATCTGAAAGTGAAGGGTGTTGAAGCGCTGCGCGTTGTTGATGCCTCCGTCATGCCGCGTCTGACCGGTGGAAATACCAATGCGCCGGTGATCATGATTGCGGAGCGGGCGGCGGAGATGATTTTGGAGAAACCAGCCCTTTAATGTCACTGCAAAATCGCAGACTTTATTGCTGGATGGGCGTCGCTCGCCGGATTTGCCGAAATTTATGCCTGCATTTATTGTTTCCACTTCCCCGTGAAGGCGTTAGAATTGGAACCTATCCCATATTGAGGAGCAAGCGCCATGCTGGTCTACCAATCGATATTTGGTGATTCAGCCGACAATATTCTCACCGCGCCTGACAGCAGACCACATGCCATCTATGGCTTTGATGGCGACGACACGCTTAATGGGGGCGGCGGCGACGATTATCTGGACGGAGGCGCTGGCGCGGATTCTGTCTATGGCGGAGCGGGAAATGACACCATTGTATGGGAGGTGGTGGATCGTCTCACCCCGTCTCCGGCTAACGTTTACGAAGGCGGAGACGGGAACGACCGGCTGATTGTATGGGCCGTACCAACCGAATTCAGGCTTGGGGGCTTTGACCTTTCTGACCACGGATTTGAAACCGCCGAAATCCATGCGGCACGGCAGACGGATTACTATGTGGATGGCTGGATCCTGACATCTCAGCTCACATATGACTCTCAAGGCCGGATATGGACATCAAACTTTTACGACTACAGTAACTCGCAAACTTGGAGCCTTTATCAGCAGTCTCAGACTTCAACTGGAGCCCTGGAGTGGAACTCTGCGTTCTACGATGACGGGTCGCGGATTGTGCAGGGCTTTGATCCTTACCAAGCCACATTATGGAACTACTATCTGGAGGTCTACTCCACAGCCAATTTGCTGGATTTATCCTACTACTTGAACGACGATACCACTTATAGATGGACCGTGTATGACCGCACTCCTCAGGATTGGCAGAGAATTACCAGCTATTATGATCCGGCGGGAGCCTTGAACGCACAGCAGGTTATTCTCGACGATAGTTCCTATTATAGTACTTTTTTTGACCCGAATGACGCTGCAGCATGGTCGCAATATACGGACTATTTCGCTTCGAATGGAAGCTATTTGGGCCGAAGCGGCGTCAATGACGATGGAACCTACTTCTAGGCCACGCCGTAGCGCTTTGGCGGTACGGGCAGCGTGATCTCGTTCATCAGCAGCTGATTGTTTTTTTCCAATCCACAAGTCACTGTCGAATAGGATCGCGCCCGACCGGTCAGCCTTGTTTGGCCAAGGTCTTCCATATCCTGAAGATGAAATAGATTTCAACTGCCGCCAATGCCGAAAGCGTGACTGTGTTTGTGTCCGGAGCCCTGTTCAGCGCCAAGCCAACGATCACGTCGCCGAGTTCGATGAACACCCGCGTCGCCAGCATCAAGGCAAGCAGGATCGCGCTGTTCAGGGCAAGCGCGATGATGATGCCCGCAACGGACCCGAGAATGCGCACGCTGGTGCTGTAAAGGCCGAATTTCTCGGAGAAAGTCTCAATCACAACGCCCGGAAAGAAGGCGCCGGGCGCCGCCATGTAAACATAAGCGAAAAAGATGCCCGCGATGACAAGAACCCAGCCGAATATCATGGCCGGGCGCGGAATTTTCGGTCCTGTGTGTTTGGCAAAATTTTCCAGCATATCTTCCCCCTTGGAGCGGATGGGCATTTCCAAGGGACTGTAGACGGCAAAGTCTCCGGTCTTCCAATGAATAGAAACTGACCATAATATGCATGTCATGAATACCAAACGCGCCGACCTTAACCTCCTCAACATATTTCATGCCGTCGCCGAGACCGGATCGGTCTCCAAGGCGGCCGTGCGGCTTCATCTGAGCCAGCCCGCCATCAGCCACGCATTGAACCGGCTGCGTCATCTGACCGGTGACGCGTTGTTTGTGCGCAGCGGAAAGGGGCTGGCGATGACCCCGCATGCCGCGCAAATGCGTGTTTCAGTGCAGAAAGTCATTTCAGCAGCGCAAGACTTGGTCTCGCCCGCAGCTTTCAACCCGCAAACTGATGCCAGGATTTTCAAGGTCGGCGCGAGCGATTATTCGAGCCTGACGCTCATTCCCGCGCTTGCTCACAGGCTGCGCGAGCTTGCGCCACATTGCGCGCTCGAAGTGGCTCAAGTTGGCGAAACAATGCTTGCGCAGCTGGAGTCAGGCCGCATTGACTGCAGCTATTGGGGGACCGAAGCGCCCGGCGAACCATTTTTGACCCAGCGCCTGTTATCCGAGAAACTTGTGGGCGTCTTGTCTGCGAGCCACCCGCTTGCCGCAAAGGCGAAGAAGGGGCGCGTCTCGCTGATGACTACCTCTCATTCCCGCATGCCATCGTCTCCCTGCGCGATCCCGGCGCCAACCCGGTCTCGCGTGAATTGGAGCGGCTCGGGCTTTCGCGGTCAGTCACACTTGTCGGTCAAAGCTTTGCCGGAAACATGGCTGCGCTGGGACATAGCGACCAAATCATGTCCCTGCCCTCCCGCCTTGCCGGTTATGCGGCGCGGCACGGGCTGATGACGTTCGATCTGCCGCTGACCCTGCCTGATTACAACTACTCGCTCGTCTGGCACAGGAGGACTGAGACGGATGCGGCGATGGCATGGCTGCGGGGCTTAATCGGCGCGTGTGCGGTAGTCAAAGCAGAGATATGAGGCTGTCTCCGGTCTCATCGGCCTCGTCCAGCATGGACAGGAAGCGCCCTCAGAACGGCAGCTTCATGCCCGGCGGCAGCGGCAATCCCGCCGTCAGCGCCTTGGTCTTCTCCGCCATCACCGCCTCTACCTTGATCTTGGCGTCATTATGCGCCGCGACGATCAGGTCTTCCAGGATTTCGCCCTCGCCTTCGCGCAGCAGCGACGGGTCGATGGAGATGGCGTTGAGGCCGCCTTTGCCGTTGAGGCGGACTTTGACGAGGCCCGCCCCGGAGACACCCTCGGCCTCGACGACAGCCATTTCGTCCTGCATGGCCTGCATTTTGGCCTGCATTTCCTTGGCCTGTTTCATGATGCCGAGAAGGTCTTTCATCGCATTGCTCCAATATCAGTCCTGATCATCGGACGGCATGTCGTCGTCGGAGGAAACAATTTCAAGGACTTGCGCCACTTCATCGGCTGTTTCGCCAATCTCTTCGGTTCCAAAGACTTTCACATCGACGATTTTCGCGCCGGGAAACTGCGCCATGATCGCCGCCACTGCCGGATCGGCCTTGGCGTCGCTGAACAGGCCGTCGCGGCGGCTCTTTGCCGCTTCGTCAATCGTCGTTCCGCCGCCTTCCGCCGAGACGCTGACCATCCAGCGCTGGCCGCTCCAATCGGTGAGGCGCTTGGATATGTCGCCAGCAAGCGTCTTCGGCGCGCCGTCGCGCAGATTAATGTCCAGCCGGCCGGCCTCGATCTTGACGAGCGCGACATATTTTTCGACGAGCAGTTTGAAATGAATGTCACGGTGTTTGTCGGCCAGCCCGCAAATGTCAGCCAGCGAGGCGATTGTCACCAGCGGTTTTGGCTCGGCGGAAATTTGCGGCGCGGCCGGCTGCGGATTTTCCGCCGCAAGACGCATGGGCTGCCCGCCGCCTGCGACAGAGCGCATGGCGGGTCCCGGTGGCGCAGAAGCGGGCATGGAAGGCGGCGATGCCGTTTGCGGCGCGGTTTCCAGCCCCTTGATCACTTCGTCCAGCGGCGGCAGATCGGAGGCATGCGCGAGCCGGATCAGCAGCATTTCCGCCGCGCTGGCCGGGCGGTTGGACTCCGACGTTTCGGTGATGCCTTTCAAAAGCATCTGCCAGGCGCGCGACAGTGTGCGTGACGACAGGCTTGCGGCAAACGCCTTGCCGCGCGCGCGCTCGTCCTCGGTCAGCGATAGATCATCCGCCACGTCCGGCACAAATTTGATACGCGTCACCAGATGGCAAAACTCGGCGAGTTCGGTCAGCATCGCAACCGGGTCAGCGCCCGCGTCATACTGCCCGCGAAATTCGATCAGCGCCTCGGCCATCTGCCCGCGCATCAGCTTCTCGAACAGGTCGATGATCCGCGCGCGGTCGGCAAGGCCGAGCATGGCGCGGATCTGCTCCGGATCAACCGACCCGTTCCCATAGGCAATCGCCTGATCGAAAATCGACAGCGAGTCGCGCACCGAGCCTTCGCCCGCCCGCGCGATCATGGCGAGCGAGGCGTCGTCCACCGTGATGTTTTCAAGCCCGGCAAGCTTGCGCAGATGCGCCACAATCGTCCCGGCCTCGACGCGGCGCAGATCAAAGCGCTGGCAGCGCGACAGGACCGTGACCGGCACTTTGCGGATTTCGGTGGTGGCAAAGACGAATTTCACATGCGGCGGCGGCTCTTCCAGCGTCTTCAAGCAGCGCGTTGAAGGCCGAGGTGGACAGCATGTGCACTTCGTCGATCACATAGACCTTGTAGCGCGCGGCAACCGGGCGGTAGCGCACCTGCTCGATGATCTCGCGGATATTGTCGATGCCGGTGTGCGAGGCCGCGTCGATCTCGATCACATCGACATGGCGCCCTTCCATGATCGCCTGGCAGTGCTCGCCGATCTCGGTCAGCTCGACCGAAGGCGCATCGACCGTCGCCGTCTTGTAATTCAGCGCCCGCGCCAGAATGCGGGCCGTCGTGGTTTTGCCGACGCCGCGCACGCCGGTCAGCATCCAGGCCTGCGCGATGCGGCCGGTCTCGAACGCATTGCGCAGCGTCCGCACCATCGGCTCCTGGCCGATCAGCGTGTCAAAATTCTGCGGCCGGTATTTGCGCGCCAGCACCCGGTAGGATTTCTCCGGCGTGCCGTCAGCGCTGGGAACAAGGTCAGACATGGGACAAGTCTATTCACGCCCCGCCGCGCGCGAGTCAATGCGAGGCGGACAAATGCTGACAAGATTGAGAACGGGCAGGATTAAAGAAAAGGCGGGAGGCTGGCACGGCGACCCGTGCCTGGCTCGTTGGGGCTGCTTCCTTCCGGACCTGACCCGGTTGGCGAGTGGCTCGTCCACCACCAACCTCCCGGGGGTCATATCGGGGATTGGGAGGGGAAATGCAAGGGGGTTGGCGGATTGCGGCAGCGGGCAACGTCCAATCGATCGGACAAACCGGCGTTCAGCCGTTCGTTCCAGCCGCGTGGGCATCTGGAGAGAACTGCGTCGCGTGCAGCCGGTCCATCTCCTTGTCGAACCTCGCCCAAAGCAGGACGCCTTCCTCCCCGAGCATTTCGCTGTGGCGTTGGAAGCTGTTCTCCTCGTGGACGGCATCGAGCGGATCGTTCCAAGGGAACGTTGCCGCGGCTTCAAGCCTGGTCAGCGTCGCTTCCAGGCGCGCGCGGACCGCCGCCCGCTGTGATTGCGACAATGTGTTGCGTTCCGCGTCGTCTTGCGCGAACAAGTCTGCCTGAGCGAATCTCATACTGGCAATCTAAGCTCTCGCGCCTGCGGCGGCAACGGTGAGACCCCAATAGGGAGGGGAAAAGTGGCAAACAGCTGGCGCGCGGACCGCTTGCCCGACATCGTCCGGTCGATGGCCTCCCGGCCGCGGCATGAGGCGCTGCGCGGCTTGGTCACGGAACTGCTTCGGGAAGGATTCGGCGCGGCGTTCAGTGAGCTGGAGCACGAGCGCTACCTTGTCGACAACAGCGGGCGCATTGACGTGGCGTGGGGCGCCACCGTCATCGAGCTGAAGAGCGATCTTCGCCGCGAAGAGCGCGACGTGCTCGCCCGCATGCCCGACTACCTCGCCGACGCAAGCCGCAGCAGCGCAAGCAACCGCACCACAGTCGGCCTTGCCACGGATGGAGCGACGCTGCTCGCTTACGCGCTGGATAGCGGCGCGCTCCGGCAGATCGGCCGGTACGAGGTCGATGCCGGGCACCCGGAGAGACTGCTGAGCTGGCTTGAACCGCTTCTTTCGCCCGTCCCCGAGGTCATGCCCACTCCCATCGCGGTCGCGCTCACCTTCGGCCGCTACAGCTTGGCTTTCGGCCGCGCATATGCGGGACTGCAAAGGCTTTGGTCCGAAGTCGGCGATCTTCCGGAGGTGCGGCTCAAGCGCGACCTTTGGGACGGGCTGCTGCGACAGGTCTACGGCGATGATGTCGGCAGCGACGCCCTTTTCCTGCAACACACTTATCTGACCATCCTCGTGAAAGCGATTGCGGCACGGGTGCTCGATCTCGCCATTGATGATCCGGCCGAAATGCTGTCGGGCAGGCTTCTCGCCAACGAGGGCATCACCGGCGCGGTCGAGGCCGATTTCTTCGACTGGCCGCTGCGCGCCGCAGGCGGCGGCGATCTGGTGCGCTCGCTCGCCGCTGAAACCATCCGTTTTCGCCTGCGCGATGTGGAAGTGGATGTGCTCAAGAGCCTGTACGAGAGCCTGATCGATCCCGACGAGCGCCATGATCTCGGCGAATACTACACACCTGATTGGCTGGCGGCGCGGATCGTCGCGGCGGCGATCCCGCGCCCGCTCGAACAGCGCGTGCTTGATCCGTCCTGCGGCTCGGGCACCTTCCTGTTCCATGCGCTGCGCCGGCTGATCCAAGCTGGCAGAGAGGCGCATTTGCCGCCGGCGGAAATCGTCGCCACCTGCGCCGACCGCGTGTTCGGGATCGACGTGCATCCCGTCGCGGTCGCGCTGGCGCGCGTCACATGGCTGCTGGCGCTTGGCGATCTGGTGCAGGACCGGCCGCCCACGCTCACCGTCCCTGTCTTCATGGGCGAACTCGATGCAATGGAGCCTGCGCCCACTCGGCGCGTCGGCCGAAGTGCTGGTGGACGTGCCGCCGAACGACCCGCCGCTGCGCATCCCTGCAGGCCTCGCGAGCGACCTTGGCCTGTTCGAGCGCGCGCTTGACGAGCTTAACCGCGGGCTCGACACGCTCGCCGAGCCGGAGGCGATCAGCGACGCCATCGCACGCGCCGGCGCGCGCCCGAGGATGCAGCCCTGCTCGGCCGCACTTTCGCGCAGCTGAAGCAGCTCTATCTCGACGGCCGCAACCACATCTGGACCTTCGTCCTGCGCAATCTGCTGCGCCCGGTCTGGCTGTCGCATCCAGATCACCGCGCCGACGTTTTGATCGGCAATCCGCCCTGGATCGTCTATCGCCATTTGAGCGCGGACATGAAAGAGCGGCTGCGCGAGGCTCTGCAGAGCTATGGCCTCTGGGTAGGCGGCAGTCTTGCCACGCATCAGGACATGTTCGCGCTGTTCTGGGCGCGCGGCGCCGAGCGCTATCTGCGCGAGGGCGGCACGCTGGCGCTCGTCCTGCCCTATGCCGCGCTGAACGCACCCGTGTTCGCCGGGATGCGCGACGGAAACATGCAGCGTGTGCGGGTGGGAATCACCGGCGGCTGGGGGCTGGAGCGGGTGTGGCCGATCTTCGGCGCGCAGTCCGGCAGCAGCACGACCAGCACCTGCGTTCTGTTCGGCGAGCGCGACCGCGCCGGGCCGCCGCCTGCGGAATTTGACCGCTGGGTCGGAGTGCTTCCCCGGCGCGATGCCAGCGAGGCCGAGGCTGCCGGGGCGCTCGCACATGTGCGCGCGGCCTGGCCGAGGCCGCGAACGCTGATTGCCGCATCGCCCTACCGCAAGCGCTTCCGGCAGGGGCCGCCTTTTCCCGCGACGCTTCTTTCTCGTCGACGCTCCTGCCGGCCGCCTGCAGAGCCGACGCGAAGCACCGCGGCGCAGGGCGCGCTGGTAGTCTCGACAAACGGCCGCTGGACGGCGTCACACCGCCTGAAGGAGCAGTAGAGCGCGCCTTTATCAGGCCGATAGCGCTCGGTGAATCCGTCGCTCCATATCGCCTTCTCGCCCTTACAACTGGCGTAGTACCGATGGAGGAAGGTCACATACTGACCTCGGCAACTGCCGACATGCATGGCCATCGCGGGCTATCAGCCTGGCTACGCGATGCGGAGGCGAAATGGGACAAGCATAGCAATAAGAAGGCCGACGGCACACCTCGTGTGACGCTGGCGCGTCGGTGAACCATCTGCAGAAGTTGACGGCGCAAGCCGAGAGAACACCGATGCGCGTTCTCTACACAAAATCCGGAACACGTCTGAGCGCGTGCTGGATAGAAGATGATGGTGCATTCGTTGACACAGGCGCTATTGGTCAGTGCCACTCACTGAAGAGGCCGCATACGTTGCTGCCATCCTCAATCTGCCATCGTGCTTGATCGCGTCAAAGACCTTCAGCCCGTAGGCCAACGAGATCCGCGACATTTCGACAATCTGGTCTGGACGCTGCCGATCCCCGAATTCGACGCGGCCGAAGCGCTGCACACGGACATCGCAGCGGCGGCGCTGCACGCCGCCGCAGTCGCCGCGCGCGTCCAACTTCCCGACATGCATTTCACCACCAAGCGGCGGTTGATCCGGGAGGCGCTGGCTGCCGACGGCGTGGCGGAAACGATCGAGCGTCTCGTCGACGCGCTGCTGCCTCTTTGACGCCTACGCTTGTGAATGTCCGCTCTGGACCCTTAGCAGCCAATCCGATGTCGCTGACCTCCGTCTGAAAATCAAACTGCCTCACTCTGGCGGTTTGTGGCAGCAGTCATTCAATCGCGCCGCAAAGCCGCTATGCCCCCGCCCCATTCCGCGCTAGCAATCCCCCCATGAACCCCCACCGCGCCTACCGCCTCGGCATCCTCCTCGTCACCCTCTCCGCCCTCGTCTGGAGCACGGCGGGGCTGTTCACGCGGATCATCTCGGTGGACACGCCGACCATGCTGCTGTGGCGCGGCATATTCGGGTCGCTGGGGTTTTTCGCCTATATGGTGTTTGAGGAAGGAACCGGCGCGTTTGGGCGGCTCATGCGGATGGACCGGTGGGGCTTCCTCTACGCCATCATCGGCGCGGCGGCGATGCAGATGTATATCGCCGCGTTCCGGCTGACGAGCGTCGCGCATGTGGCGGTGATTTATGCGGTGGTCCCGTTTGTGGCGGGCGGGCTGGGCTGGCTGGTGATGCGCGAGAAGCCGACGCGCACGGCGCTGGTTTCGAGCTTCTTTGCGCTGATCGGCGTTGCGGTCATGGTCGGCTTTGGCGCGGGCGAAGGGCATATTTCCGGCGACCTGCTGGCGTTCGGCATGACATTCGCCATGGCCGCGCTGATGGTGCTGGCGCGCAGGCACACGCAGATTGACCTGCTCGCCGCCGCCTGCGTCTCGACCTTCATCAGCGCGATGATCTCGCTGCCGTTCAGCAGCCCGGGCATTCCGCCCGTCTCCGAGCTTTTCATCCTCGCCGCGTTCGGCATCCTGTCGATGGCGGTGGGGTTTATCCTGTTCGCCTATGGCTCGCGGCTGCTGCCGCCGACGGAGACGGCTTTGATCGGGGCGCTCGACGCGCCGCTGGCGCCGGTCTGGGTCTTTATGTTTTTCGCCGAGACGCCGCAGCGCGCAACGCTGATTGGCGGCGCCATTGTGTTCGCCGCCGTGATGGCGCATTTCGCATTGCAGACACGGAGCAATGGAAAGATTGCAGATGGTGCTGTTTCGACTGGATGAACGGCTCGCAAGAGACTCGCTGGAAATCGGCGAGCTCGAGCTCTGCGAAGTGCGCCTGATGAACGATGCGCGCTGGCCATGGCTGGTGCTGGCGCCTTTGCGGGCGGGCGCGACGGAAATCCATGACTTGACGGAAACAGATCAAGCTGTGCTCGCACGAGAGACGGCACTGGCGGCATCAATCCTCAAGAAACTGACGGATTGCGAGAAGATCAACTCAGCCGCATTGGGCAATATTGTCCGCCAATTGCACATTCATGTCGTGGCGCGCAGCGCTGGCGATCCAAACTGGCCGGGGCCGGTCTGGGGTTTCGGTGAACGCACGCCGTACGGGCAAGAGGCGCTGCACCTGTTGATCAAACGACTAAAGATGGCGTTTTTTCCATAATCGCCTTGACCTTGGCCACGCTTGCCTGTTGAAAGAATTTTATACCATCCGGTCAAATCGCATGCCAAATTCCGCTTTTCCCATCGCCTTCAGTGGCAACCCGCTGTGGAGGCTGGCGGAAAAGCGCGATGAAAATGCGCTTGCCCGTGCCATTGCGCGATCCAGCATGCGAAGTTCATTGTTTTGTCGAAGGCAAGCCGGTCATTCGGCGCGTCAGCGACGATGCGGTGACATGCCTTTTCAGCTCAAAAGGAAATTCTGCCGTTCGTCACCCGACATAAGCGAGGCGGTTCTGCTTGGCCATCTCGACGGAAGTTCCGCACATTGCCGTTCTCGTTCCCGGCACGCCCGACCGCCTGCCCGCGCCGTTCGACGCCAGCGACATCCGCCCGCTGTTCGCAGGCCACCTCCTTTCCCCGCCAATCCTCGGCGAGATCGCCCAGGCCTCGGCCCTCCTCTCCTGGCATCAGGGCTGCAAATTCTGCGGCACGTGCGGCTCCGCCACACGTCCCGAAGCCGCCGGTTACAAGCGCGTCTGCACTGGCTGTGGCAAGGAGCATTTCCCGCGCACCGACCCGGTGACGATCATGCTGATTACGCATGAGGACAAGTGCCTTCTGGCTCGAAGCGCGCGTTTTCCGGAGAAGATGGTGTCGTGTCTGGCCGGGTTCATCGAGCCGGGCGAAACCATCGAAGAAGCGGTGCGGCGCGAGACGCTGGAGGAGGCCGGTCTTCGGGTGGACAAAGTCAGCTATGTCGCCAGTCAGCCCTGGCCGTTTCCGCATTCGCTGATGATCGGCTGTGTGGCGGAAGCGTTGAACGCGGATTTTGTCCTCGAGAAAGACGAATTGGAGAGCGGCGGCTGGTTCTCGCGGGAAGATGTCAGGGAAATGATGCGGGAGACGCATGTTTCCGGCGCGCAGATTCCGCCGTTTGGATCGATTGCACATTATCTAATTGCGGGCTGGGCGGCTTAATCGCTGCGACTATAGGTGTAAGTGTTTACATCAATTCAAACTGATGTTATCATTTACATCATGAAGGCTGAATTGCTCTTTCGCCGCCATGTGCCGTTGACAGAAGACTCATTCGTCGAGTTGGTCGCTTGGGCCGTTCCGCATCCGGTTGAAGGAAGCACTCATAACTTCAAGTACCGCTTCGCCTATGTGGTCAAGGATGTATGTGTTCTGAGGTATGACAATGAGCGGGGAAAAGGTGATCATCGGCATCTCGGACCTGTCGAGCACCCTTACAAGTTTTCGAGCCTCGACAAGTTGATTGCCGACTTCAGAAACGATGTGGAAAGGTATGAGGCATGAATGAAAACATATTAACCATCCGCGTCCAGAGTCTTGAGGAAACGCTGCGGGCGGTCGGCTCAGCGATGAAAAACAACCGGCCGGACGCGACGCCCGGATTGAGTTTCCCAACATACGGCCTCATGCACCGCGTCCTTGCTCCCAAACGCCTCGACATCATCCGCGCCATGGCCGGACAGGGGCCGCTGGCGTACCGGGAAGTGGCGCGGCGGGTGGGGCGTGACTACAAAGGCGTGCACAGCGACATCACGGCGCTGATCAAGGCGGGGGTGATTGACCGGGAGAAAGACGGCGTGGTTTTCCCTTATGAGACCATTCATTTTGAGTTTGATATTGGCGCAAAAGCGGCTTGAGTCAGCCATGCGGAACCTGCTGAGGCTTCATGCCTACCGGCTCTGCGCCTGCGGATAGACGCCCAAAATGCGAACTTCCTTGGAGAAAAAGCGCAGCTCCTCGAGCGCCAGCGCGACGTTCTTGTCTTCCGGGTGTCCCTCAATATCGGCGTAGAACTGCGTCGCCGTGAACGCGCCGCCGAGTTGATAGCTCTCCAGCTTGGTCATGTTGACGCCATTGGTCGCAAAGCCGCCCATCGCCTTGTAGAGCGCCGCCGGCACGTTGCGGACGTTGAAAATAAATGTCGTCATCATCTGGAGCGACGCATTTTGCCGGGCCGCCCAGTCCTTCTCCTTTGAAAGCACGATGAACCGCGTCACATTCGTGTCAGTGTCCTCAACATCCGGCATCAGAATGTTCAACCCGTAGAGCTCAGCCGCCAGACTTGTCGCAAGCGCCGCCATTGACCTGTCGCCGCTTTCGGAAACAAGCCGCGCCGCCGCTGCGGTGTCGCCCGCGACGACGGGTTTCCAATGATGTTTGCGCAGAAATTTCCGGCATTGGCCAAGGGCCGGGATCATGGAGTGAACGGATTTGATTTCGCTGACCGATACGCCGGGCAGCGCCATCAGGTTGAAATGGATCGGCAGGAAATATTCGCCAATGATGTGAAGCTTGGATTCCGGCAGGATGTGATGAATGTCTGCGATGCGCCCGACAATGGTGTTTTCAATCGGGATCATGGCAAGGTCCGCCTTGCCGGTTTCGACCGCGCTGAAGGCGTCCTCGAAAGTCGGGCACGGCATTGTTGTCATCGCCGGATACATGTTCCGGCACGCAAGGTCGGAGTTCGCGCCGAGTTCGCCCTGAAAGGCTATCACATTGGTCTTTTCGCGGGTCATTCTTCTTTTCCGGCGACTATGCGGCGCGCCCGCTCCAGATCGTGCGGGGTGTCTACGCCAAGCGGCACGGTTTTGACAATCTCGGCATCGATCCGCATCCCCGCCTCCAGCGCCCGCAGCTGCTCCAGCCGCTCCCGCCTTTCGAGCGCCGACGGCCCAAGTTTGACAAATCTCTGCAAAGCGTCGCGCCTGTAGGCGTAAAGCCCGATATGGTGATAGAGCGGCCCCGGCCCCCAGGGCGCGGTGGCGCGGGTGAAGTAGAGCGCGCGCAAGCGGGTCGCGCCAATCGGCGTTCCAACCAGCTTGACGACGTTCTCATTGGTCCGCTCTTCCTCCCGCGCGATTTCGGCGGCAAGCGTTGCGATATCGGTGCTGTCATCCTTCAGCGGCTTTAAGGACAAGCGGATCAATGCAGGATCAAGCGTCGGCAGATCGCCTTGAACATTGACGACAAACTCCACTTCTTTCCCCGGATCAAGCTTATTCAGCGCCTCAAATATCCGGTCGGAACCGGATTGATGATCGGCTCGCGTCATGACGGCCTCAAAACCGGCGGCCTCAACCGCTTTCGCGACTTCCCTCGCGTCCGTCGCCACAACCGCCCTGCCCGCCTTCGCCGCGCGCGCCTGCTGTGCGACCCGCACGATCATCGGAACGCCGCAAATATCAGCCAGCGGCTTATTGGGCAGGCGCGTAGAAGCCATGCGGGCGGGAATGAGGATCAGGGTTTTCATGGGTTGTGAAGGCTCGGCGGTGTCAAAAAGTCACGGGGTTCCTTGCCTTATAGGTGTTGCAAGTCAAACTCAAAAGACCTAGAGCGAAAACCGATTTGACAGGTCGGGATCAGGCGTTTTAGCGCCGGGAGTCGGGAAAACATGGATTCATTTCAGCTGAACAAACTGGCCGGTGCGTTTTTGGGCACAGTGTTCATCCTCATGTCCATCAGCCTCGTCTCGGGCACCCTGTTCGACAGCCCCGCGCCTGAAAAGCCAGGCTACATCATCGAAGCGGCGGAAGCTGCCACCGGCGAAGGCGCCGCTGCGGGCGCCCCTGCTGCCGCCGAGCCTATTGCTCCTCTGCTGGCTGCTGCTGATCCTGCGGCGGGCGCCACCGTTTTCAAGAAGTGCGTTGCATGCCACACGCCAGACAGTGGCGGCGCCAACAAGGTTGGGCCTAACCTCTGGGGCATTGTCGGCCGGCCCATCGCCTCGCATGGCGGCTTCGGCTATTCGGCCGCCCTGAAAGAATATGCATCCAACGGCGCTTGGGATTACGAGAAGCTTTCGGCCTTTATCGCTGCGCCAAAAGCGACCGTCAAAGGCACCGCAATGGGCTTTGCCGGGGTAAAGAAGTCTGATGAGCGTGCCAATCTGATCGCTTATCTGCGGTCGTTGGCCGACAGCCCCGCGCCGCTGCCGTGAGCCACGACAATTTGATCTGAATTGAAAGGCCGGACCCTGTTTCCGGCCTTTTTCATGTGCGCTGATGCCTTGCCTTTTCGCTCAGGCGGCCACAGGTTCATTGGAACGTCACATCAAGGGAAAGATATGCGCCATCTCATCCGTGCACTGGCAGTGATTGCCACTTTTGCAACAGGCTCCCTTCCCGCGTTTGCTGTGGATTGGGTTCACGGCTCTGCACTCTCGGGAGAGCCACGCCTCGCCGCCGGGTTTGCGCATTTTCCCTATGTGAACAAGGATGCGCCCAAGGGCGGCGTTGCACGGCAGGCGGCAGTTGGCTCTTTCGACAGCTTTAATCCAATTGCCGCAAAGGGCGAAGCGGCGCCGGGTCTCACCGAAGTCTACGAGACACTGATGACATCCTCACTGGACGAACTGGATATATCATCGCAATACGGGTTGCTGGCGGAAGCCACCAAATATCCCGACGATTTTTCCTCTGTCTCCTTCCGGCTGAACGCCCAGGCCAGATGGCAAGATGGCCAGCCCGTCACTGTGGATGATGTGATTTGGAGTTTTGAGACGGCGACAACGATCAACCCGCTCTTGAAGAGCTATTTCGCCAACGTGACAAAGGCGGAAAAGTCTGGCGAGCGTGAAGTTACCTTCACATTCGACTCCAAGGGGAACCGCGAACTGCCGCACATTATGGGTCAGCTTCCCATCCTGCCCAAACATTGGTGGGAGGGCAAAGACGCCAATGGCAACCCCCGCAACATCGCCGAAACGACTTTGGAGCCCCTGATGGGTTCAGGTCCCTACAAGGTCAAGGCGTTCGAAGCTGGCCGCTATGTCACCTATGGTCGCAACGAAAACCATTGGGGCAAGGATTTGAACGTCAATATCGGCCGTTTCAACTTTGATGAGCTGCGCTTTGACCTGTATCGCGACGAAACGGTGATGATCGAGGCATTCAAGGGTGATGCTTATGACTACAGGCTTGAGCGCGTCTCCCGCAATTGGGCAACCGCCTACACCGATCTTCCGGCGAAGAAGAACGGCACTTTGATCCTTGAAGAGTACCCAGACAAGGCGACGGGCGTCATGCAGGCATTTGTGCCAAACCTGCGCCGTGACAAGTTCAAGGACGCTGCGGGTGCGCCGCGCCCTCGACTACGCATTTGATTTTGAAGCGACCAACCGCACGGCATTTTTCGGCATTTACCAGCGCATAGAGAGCTATTTCGCGGGAACGGTGCTTGCCGCATCCGGCCTGCCGACGCCGGAAGAACTGGCTCTGCTCGAACCCTTGCGCGGCAAGATACCGGACAGCGTCTTTACCGAGCCCTATGTGAATCCGGTTGGCGGCGACAATGATAAGATGCGGGCAAATTTCCGCGAGGCCCTTAGGCTTCTGAAAGAGGCGGGCTGGTCTCTCAAGGGCAACACGCTCGTCAATGAAAAGACCGGCGCCCCCTTCACCATTGAATATTTGAGCCAGACGCAGGTCGATGAGCGCATTGTTTTGCCGTTTCAAGCCAATCTTGAGCGCATCGGCATCAAGCTCGACATGCGCACAGTCGATTCCTCCGCCTACCAAGAGCGGGTGCGCAAATTCGACTATGACATGATTGGAATCGTTTGGGCGCAAACGCTTTCCCCCGGCAATGAGCAGCGCAACTATTGGGGAACCTCCTCGGCCACAGTTGAAGGTTCACGGAACTATGCCGGCATATCCGATCCCGCCGTTGATCAGCTCATCGACAAAGTGATCTTCGCGCCGGACCGCGAGGCGCTCATAACCGCAACCAAGGCGCTTGACCGCGTCCTGATGGCCAATCATTTCGTCATTCCGCAATGGTTCTCGCCGTTCGACCGCTATGTCTATTGGGACCGCTTTGGCCGTCCGGCAAAGCTGCCCGAGTTCGCATTCGGCTTCCCGGATGTGTGGTGGTATGACGCACAGAAAGCGGCGCGGATCAAATAGGCGGCGATTTTGGCTTGCGCCGGAGTCTCGACTAGATTCCAAATGAAAATCGCGAATCAGTAGAAAATGCCGCGAAAGACGGGGTCTTGCGCTTGTCATACATTATCATGGTCCGCCTAACAGGGCGAGTGGAAGGCTGATGGGCGCTTATATCCTGCGCCGTCTGCTGTTGATGATTCCGACCGTGCTCGGCATCATGGCAATCACATTCGTCATCGTGCAGTTCGCGCCGGGCGGACCGGTTGAGCAGGTGATTGCCAACCTCACCAACGCCAATTCGGGCAATGACCGGCTGGGCGGGTCCGGCAGCGATTTCGCCGGCGAGGATGGCGGCGATGCTGCGGGCGGCAGATACCGCGGCGCGCAGGGGCTTGATCCAAAGTTCATTGCCGATCTTGAGAAGCAGTTCGGCTTCGACAAACCGCCGCTCGAGCGCTTCGGCATCATGCTGTGGAATTACTTGCGCTTCGACTTCGGCCGCAGTTATTTCAAAGGCGCGGACGTTATAGATCTCATCAAGTCCAAGCTGCCGGTTTCTATCTCGCTTGGGCTGTGGATCACCCTTATCTCCTACATCATCTCCATCCCGCTCGGCATTTCCAAGGCCGTGCGCGACGGCACGCGTTTTGATGTCTGGACGAGCGCCATCGTCATCATTGGATATGCGATTCCGGGGTTCCTGTTCGGCATTTTGCTGATCGTGCTGTTTGCAGGCGGATCGTTCTACGATGTTTTTCCGCTGCGCGGTCTCTGGTCGGAGAATTGGAGCCAATTGCCCTGGTATGAGAAGATCACCGATTATCTCTGGCACCTGACCTTGCCGCTCACCGCCATGGTGCTCGGCGCGTTTGCGACATCGACGCTTTTGACCAAAAACTCCTTCCTCGATGAAATCCGCAAGCAATATGTTGTGACGGCCCGCGCCAAGGGATTGAACGAGCGCCAGGTGCTTTATGGCCATGTGTTCCGCAATGCGATGCTGATCGTCATCGCCGGATTTCCCGCTGCCTTCATCAGCGCTTTCTTCACTGGCTCCATCCTGATCGAAACCATCTTCTCACTCGATGGGCTTGGGTTGCTGAGCTATGAATCCATCCTCAACCGCGACTATCCGGTGGTGTTCGCCAATCTCTACATCATGTCGCTGATCGGCCTGATCGTCGGGCTGATATCGGACCTCACCTACACATGGATCGACCCGCGCATCGACTTTGAAACGAGGGATGTATGAGCGCGATTGCCGCCACACCTTCACGCTTCTCGCTGTCGCCGATCAATGCGCGGCGCTGGGCGAATTTCAAGGCAAACCGCCGCGGGTTCTGGTCGCTCTGGATTTTCCTTTTTCTCTTCATAATCGCAATGGGTGCGGAGTTCGTCGCCAATGACAAGCCGATCCTTGTCTCCTACAAGGGCGAACTTCTGACGCCGGTATTTGTCGATTATCCGGAGGAAAAATTTGGCGGATTTTTTGCCGTCACCGACTACCGCGACCCGGTTATCCAGGACGAGATCAACTTAAATGGCTGGGCGCTCTGGCCCCCGATCCGTTATTCATACCGCACCGTCAATAATGACCTGCCCGGCGCGGCGCCATCCAAGCCTGCCTTTCTCCTCACCAAGGAGGAGCGCTGCGCGCGCTACCCGCAAGGCGCGGGTGATCCGAACTGCACATTTGGCAACATGAACTGGCTCGGCACAGATGATCAGGCGCGCGATGTGGTCGCCCGCGCATTGTACGGGTTCCGCATCTCGGTTCTGTTCGGCCTCCTGCTCACCGCCGCCGCCGCCGTGATCGGCATCTGGCTTGGCGCAATTCAGGGCTTTTACGGCGGCTGGACGGACCTCATCCTGCAGCGCTTCATCGAAATCTGGTCCTCGCTGCCTCGGCTTTATATCCTGATCATCATCGCCACCATTTTGCCGTCCGGGTTCTGGGTGCTGCTTGGCATCATGATCGTGCTGTCCTGGACCAGCTTTGTCGATGTGGTGCGGGCCGAGTTCTTCCGCGCCCGCAATTTCGAATATGTCAACGCCGCCCGCGCGCTCGGCGTGCCGAACGGCACCATCATGTGGCGCCATCTCTTGCCAAACGCGATGGTGGCAACGCTCACCTTCCTTCCCTTCATCCTGAACGGATCGATCACCACGCTGACCGCGCTCGACTATCTCGGCTTTGGTCTGCCGCCCGGTTCAGCCTCGCTCGGCGAGCTCATGTTCCAGGGCAAGAACAATCTGCAAGCGCCATGGCTTGGCTTCACCGGCTTCTTCGTCATCTCGATCATGCTCTCGCTGCTCGTCTTCATCGGCGAAGCGACGCGCGATGCGTTTGACCCGAGGAAGGCGTTTAAATAGAGTGCTCATATTCGGAGAATTGGCATGGGACGCGTAGAGCTGAGGCACTATCCAGCATCAAAGCTGCCAGCGGAGCTGCGCGGTGCGTTCGTTGAAGGCGAGTTTGTCAATGTCACCGTTGAGGCTGATGCGGGAAAGCCCCTGTCTCGCGCGGAAGCGTTGAATAAGATGCTGCATCGTCCGGTGCCGCCCGGAAAGGGCGTCTCAATCGAAGAGGCGGTGAGTCGAATTCGAGAGCTGCGCGATGAATGGGACGACTGAAAGTGGCGCAGGGCGGCATTTACTGCGACACGAACGTGTTCATACATCTAACGGAAGGCGAGGAGAATTCTCCTCTCCGGGTGGCAATATCATTGCTGTTTGCTGCCGACCATAAAAATGACACCCCGCTTCTAAAGACAAGCCTTCTAACAATCTCGGAGCTGATGGTTCATCCATTTCGGCGAAAGGACGCCCAGCTTGAGTCGCACTATCGCGTTTTCTCAACGACAAGCGAAGTCTTGGAAGTTGGCCCAGTCGATCTGGATGTCCTGTTAAACGCCGCTGAGCTTCGCGCCAACTATCAAGGACTCAAGCTTCCTGACGCCATCCACATGGCAACGGCACTTGCCTTTGGGTGCACTGTTTTCCTGACAGCCGACGAGCGCATATCGGGCGAATACACTTTGGACTTCAGGCATGGACATCCTTTCTACACTGGCCAGACAAGAGGAACAGGTTCAATTAGAACTGATCGTCTGACACGCGATTCGGTTATTAATCTCGTTGAGCAGATCGCCAAATGACCGCCCCCCTCCTCTCCGTCCGTGATCTCTCCGTCGCCTTCCACCAGGGCGGCAATACTTCGACCGCTGTAGATCATGTCTCGTTTGATATCGGCAAGGGCGAAACCGTGGCGCTTGTTGGGGAATCCGGTTCCGGAAAATCGGTGACAGCCTTGTCTGTGATGAAGCTCCTCGCTTATCCCGCCGCGAGCCATCCGTCCGGGCAAATCCTGTTCAAGGGCAAGGATCTTCTGACCGTCTCCGAGCCCGAGCTGCGCAAGACGCGCGGCAATGACATCACCATGATTTTCCAGGAGCCGATGACCTCGCTCAACCCGCTGCATGTCATTTCGCGGCAGATCGGCGAAGTGCTGCGATTGCATCAGGGCATGAGCGAAAAGGCCGCTGCAGCCCGGACGCTTGAGCTTCTGCACCTGGTCGGCATACGCGAGCCGGAAAAGCGCCTTGACGCCTATCCGCATCAGCTTTCCGGCGGCCAGCGGCAGCGCGTGATGATCGCAATGGCGCTTGCCAACGAGCCGGAGCTCTTGATCGCCGACGAGCCGACCACAGCGTTGGACGTGACGGTGCAGGCGCAAATCCTGAAGCTGCTTGCCGACCTCAAGTCCAGGAGCGGCATGTCACTGCTTTTCATCACGCATGACCTCGGCATTGTCCGCAAGATCGCAGACCGCGTCTGTGTGATGACCAAGGGCAAGATTGTCGAGACCGGCAAGACGGCGGAGATATTCTCCAATCCGCAGCACGAGTACACCAAACATCTGCTCGCAGCTGAACCAAAAGGCCAGCCGCCGCTGACCGACCATTCGAGCCTGGTCGTCATGCGCGGCGAGGATGTCAAAGTCTGGTTTCCGATCAAAAAAGGGTTCCTGCGCCGCACAGTCGATCATGTGAAGGCGGTGGACGGGATTGATGTGACGATCCGCGCCGGGCAGACGCTCGGCATTGTCGGCGAGTCGGGTTCGGGCAAAACCACGCTTGGCCTCGCTTTGGCCCGGATGATTTCATCGACGGGTTCAATCAAGTTTGCCGGCCGCGATATCAACGCGCTGACCTTCAAACAGATGCGTCCGCTGCGTCGCGAGATGCAGATCGTGTTTCAGGACCCGTTCGGCTCGCTCTCCCCGCGCATGCCGATAACGGACATCATCGCCGAGGGCCTCCTCGTGCATGAGCCGAAACTGTCGCCAAGCGAGCGTGACAGCCGCGTGGTTGCGGCGTTGAATGAAGTCGGTCTCGATCCGTCCCTGCGCTTCCGCTATCCACACGAATTCTCCGGCGGCCAGCGCCAGCGCATCGCCATTGCCCGCGCCATGGTGTTGAACCCGCGCTTCGTCATGCTGGACGAGCCGACTTCGGCGCTTGACATGAGCGTGCAGGCGCAGGTCGTCGACCTGTTGCGGCGGCTGCAGAAGACACACCAGCTTGCGTACCTCTTCATCTCGCATGATCTGAAAGTGGTGCGCGCGCTCGCCAATGAAATGATCGTGATGCGCAATGGCAAGATAGTCGAGCAGGGGCCGTCCGCCGATATTTTCGCGCGGCCGCAAACCGATTACACAAAAGCGCTGATGGCGGCGGCGTTCAACATTGAAACCGCGCCTGTGGGGGCTGTCAGCGAATGAAGGGCAACATACTCCTTGCCGTGCAAGGCTGGGACACCGGCAAATGGGTGGAAGAATTTGCCAAGGCTGCGCCGAAACGCGCCATCATGATCGATCCGGAGGGCGTGGAAGACCCATCCGTCAACTTCGCGGTTGTCTGGAAACAGCGCCCGTCATCACTGGCAAAATTGCCCAATCTGAAAGCGATTTTCTCGCTTGGCGCGGGCGTTGATCATGTGTTCCAGGACCCGCATGTGCCGCAGGTTCCAATTGTGCGGATCGTGTCGCCGGATCTGACGATGCGCATGACCGAATATGTCGTCTGGCAGGTGCTGGACCATCACCGCATGGGCTCAAAATACCGCCAGCAGCAGCGCCACAAGATCTGGCTTGAAGACCGGGCGCAGCCGGCCGCGCATCAGGTCACCGTCGGGTTCCTCGGCCTTGGCGTTCTGGGCACGGATGCGGCGCGCAAGGTGGCGAGCCTTGGCTTCAACGTGACTGGCTGGAGCCGCACGCCGCGCTACTCGCACGACATCACTTGCTTTTTCGGTGAAGAGCAATTGCCTTGGTTTCTGGCGACAGTGGACATTCTCGTCTGCCTGTTGCCGCTCACGCCGCAAACGCGCGGCATGCTGAGCAAGAGCCTGTTTGACCGGATGAAAAAGGGCGGCGTCTTTGGCGCGCCGATCCTGATCAATGCCGGGCGCGGCGGCCTGCAGAACGAGAAAGACATCCTGCTGGCGCTCAACAGCGGCACGCTTTCGGCGGCAACCCTGGATGTCTTCAACACAGAGCCCCTGCCCCAGTCCGATCCATTGTGGTCGCACCCCAATGTCAGCGTGACCCCGCATTGCGCCGCAAGCTCGGCGCCCGACCAGCTCGCCGCGCCCATCGCCGCGCAGATGGATGCGTTTGAGCGGGGCGAGCCCTTGCGCAATGTGGTCAACCGGGAAGCGCAGTACTGAGGAAGCCCCTATAGAATTCGCCGGAAGGCCACTGGTTCACCATAGAGGTACCCAATGCGGCGCACCGCCTCAGCGTAGTCCTCGATCACCACTGCCATGGCATGTCCGCTCGCATGGATGATCGAGTTTGCATCGCGCATCATCGCGACGTGACCCTTCCAGAATACCAGATCACCGCGCCGCAAATGCTCACCGCCCTGCCCCGGAAATATCTCGTGACCCGCCGAGTTCTGCTGCATTGAGGTGTCGCGCTGCAGTTGGATACCGCACATGCCGTAGGCAAGCTGGATGAGGCCGGAGCAGTCAATGCCGTGACCGGAGCGCCCGCCCCATTGATAAGGCGTGTTCAACAGGCGTTCGGCAATCACAACAGGGTCATGTGCCTGCGTTGCGATTTCTGCGGCATGGCCCGCGATGACCCCGCCTCCATTTGCGAGCAACAGGTAATGCGAACCGCGAGTCTCGGCCCCGCCGACAACGTCGAGCCGCGAGCCGATTGACAGAGCGGCCTCGACGGGCAGTTTCATGTCAGGTCCGGGGTAGAGAAAGGTGCGTGGGGCCGTGACCATATGCGTTGCGCCGGCGATGTGCTTGGTCAGCGCCGTGAATGCGACATATCCGGTATAACCGTCGGCATGCGCCTGCGCCCAGCACCAGCCTTCATGCTCTTCGAAGACATCAACCGTTTCCCCGAACAACAACTGCGTGTCGACGCCGCTGTCCGGCCTCGGCTCACGGCGCATGTCTGCCACGGGTGCAACAATTTGCATGGGCTCGCCCGCGACGAATGAACCAGCCTCCACCCTGCCCCTCAGGCGGATGTCGGCGAGGTCGGGGCGGGCTGCATTCAGTCTTGGATCAAGTATCGCCATCGTCCGTCACGCTCAGCCCTTCGCCGGATAGCGCTGTTTCAGCACTTCGAAAATCGCTCGTATCGCCTGCGCCTCGCCGCCGACCGGCGCATGCGCTTTCTCGACCGGGTTCCATCCGAAGATATCAAAATGCACCCATATCTTTGTTTTACTGACAAACTTCTTAAGAAACAGTGCGGCGGTGATGGAACCGGCGAAGCCGTCCGTCGTCACATTGTTGGTGTCGGCGATTTTGGACGCGAGTTTGCGTTCATAAGGCCGCCAGAGCGGCATGCGCCACAGCGGGTCCTCGACCGTCACCGACGCCGCTGCGAGCTCACCGGCGAACGCATCATCATCAGTATAGAATGGCGCAAGGTCCGGGCCGAGCGCAACGCGCGCTGCACCGGTCAGCGTTGCCATGTCGATCATGACATCGGGACTTTCTTCATCGGCCAGCGCCAAGGCGTCAGCAAGGATCAGGCGGCCTTCGGCATCCGTGTTGCCGATCTCAACCGTCAGCCCCTTTCGGCTCTTCAATATGTCGCCAGGCCGGAAAGCGCCCGCAGAAATCGAGTTCTCGACTGCGGGGATCAAGACGCGCAGCCGCACCGGCAGCTTACTGCCCATGATCATCATCGCGAGCGCCAGCACGTTCGCAGCGCCGCCCATGTCTTTCTTCATCAAGAGCATTGAGCTTGACGGCTTGATGTCGAGACCGCCCGTATCAAACGCGACACCTTTTCCGACCAGCGTGACCTTCGGCGCGCTGCGAGGGCCCCAAGCGAAGTCAATCAGCCGCGGCGGTTCCGTCGCAGCGCGGCCAACGGCGTGGATCATCGGTAAATTCTTCTTCAGAAGCTGGGCGCCCGTTGTGACTTTCGCCCGCGCCTTGAACTGCGAAGCAACCGATTTGGCGGCCTTTTCGATGGCAGACGGGCCCATGTCATTGGCCGGGGCATTGATGAGGTCGCGCGCGAGTTTTGCGCTCTCATGCATCAAGCGCACCTGCGCCACATCGACACTGGAGGTAACCAGTAATTTGACGTCACGCGGCTTCTCGCTAGTTCTGTAAGTTTCAAACTGGTAGCTGCCAAGCAGGAACCCCAGCGCGGCCAAGGAGAAATTTGCCGGCTCGCCGGCAAATTTCCAGACACCGCTGGGCAAGCCTTTTGCAAGTTTTCCAAACACCAGCGGCTCCTCGCCAGCGCCAATCCCGAACAGCGCTCCTGCGAGCCTGCCTGACAGGCCGGGCAATGTCAGGAGAGTTCCTGACGCGCCATCGAAGCCGTGCAGCGCGGCCCATTCCACGACAGCATGATCCAGCTTGAGGCGATCCAAGCCGCCCTTTTCAACAAGCCAAAGCGGCAGGGCGAAGCCGTCATCTTTCGTGATGAGTTCTGCAGTCATTTGTCCCGCCATTTGGGCACCGCTTGCCCGGCTATAGAGGTTCAAGATTAACACTTCATTAGGGTTAACAGAATATTTCTTAACGCTTGATACAGCTGGTCATTGAGCTGGCGAATGGGGACTTAACGGAGAATTCGGGCGATGGGCAAGAGCCGCATGAAGAGTTTGCGTTCATACCTTTTGACTTCTGCTCTTGTGGCAGGAGCGGCAATCGTCCTGCCAGCCTGCAGCACCACCAGCAAGATGACTACGGGGTCCATCTCGCGCATGGGCGGCAAGCCGCTCGACAAAATGAACAGTGCGGAACTCAACCAGTCCGTCGGCACACTAGGCGCCGCGTATGAGCGCAACACCAAGGACAAGGAGGCCGGCATGAGCTATGCCAGCGCGCTGCGCATGACCGGCCGCAATGACCAGGCACTTGCCGTCATGCGGCAAGTGGCAATCGTTCATGCCAATGACAGGGAAGTGCTTGCAGCCTATGGCAAGGCTCTGGCTGGCGCCGGGCAATTCGAAGCCGCCCTTGATGCGGTGCGCCGCGCGCAGAGGCCCGACTTTCCGGACTGGAAGCTGCTTTCAGCGGAAGGCGCAATCCTGGACCAGATGGGACAAGCCGATGGCGCGCGCGAGCTTTACCGAAAGGCGCTGGACATCCAGCCGAACGAGCCTTCTGTGCTGTCCAATCTGGGCATGTCCTATCTCTTGTCCGATGATCTGAAGACTGCGGAAACCTATATGCGTTCAGCCGCATCCGCGCCTGGCGCGGACAGCCGTGTCCGGCAGAATCTTGCTCTTGTCGTCGGTCTTCAGGGCCGGTTCGAAGAAGCCGAGCAGATCGCGCGGCAGGAGTTGTCCTCTGAGCAGGCCGAGGCGAACGCCGCCTACCTCAAATCCATGCTGGCACAGCAGAATTCCTGGTCCAAGCTCGAAGACAAGCAAAAACCTGAGGCCGTCGCCGAGGCGCAATAGCTCTCTGCCCGCAATTCCTCACTGCTCTTTCTTATCCGAAAAAAACCCGCCAGTCGCCTGGCGGGTTTTCTCATTTGTTGAACCAATTCCTTTTCGGATCAGCCGCCGAATATGCCGCCGCGTTGGCTGATGCCAATGCCGGCAGGACCCAGGATGACGATGAACAGCACCGGCAGAAAGAACAGGATCATCGGAACGGTCAGCTTGGGTGGAAGCGCTGCGGCCTTCTTCTCCGCCTCATTCAGGCGCATGTCGCGGCTTTCCGCAGAAAGCACCCGCAGCGCCGTCGCAACGGGCGTGCCGTATTTCTCCGCCTGCGTCAGCGCCTGCATAACCGACTTGACCGAATCGAGGCCCGTGCGGTTTGAAAGATTTTCAAACGCCTGCTTGCGCTCCTGAAGGAAGGACAGCTCGGCGTTTGTCAGCACCAGCTCCTCGGCAAGATCAGCGGACGCCGTGCCAATTTCATCCGAGACCTTCTTGAATGCCGCTTCAACCGACATGCCGGACTCAACGCAGATCAGCATGAGATCAAGCGCGTCCGGCCATGCGCGCTGAATGCCTTGCTTGCGCTTCTGGGAGCGGTTTGAAATATACATGTTCGGCGCGTAGAAGCCGCCATAGGCGACAAGCACGCAGACAAACAGCTTCATCATCATGGAGTGTTCGGCCATTTTCCCAAGGACAAACACATAAATAACCGCGCCGATGAGCGCAACGAACGGCAGGACGAACCTGAGAAACAGGAACATCATCAGCGGGTTCTGGCCGCGGAATCCCGCGTTTCGCAGATTGTTGACTGTGTTCTCGTCCGCCAGAGCCGCCTTAAGGTCCAGCCGTTCGACCAGGGCGCGCACGCCTGGCTTGCCGTCTGCCTGCTTCAGCGAGCCGCCCTTGCGCCGCTTGTCGGAGTCTGCGGCAAGGCGCGCGCGCTCCCGGGCGCGAATGCTGTCACGCTCGATCGCAACATTCTTCATGCGAGATTCAAGGCCGCTGCCGCCAAGCATTGGCATCATCACGGTAAAGATCGTCGCAAAAACCGCCACCGCCACAAGCATGGCAAACAGGAAGTTCGGATCGGAGAGAGAGTTGTAGATCGCTTCCATGATTTTTAATCTTTACATGTCGAAATTGATCATTTTCTTCATCACCATGATGCCTATCGACATCCACATCAGACCGCCTGCCAGCAGCATGTGCCCGGTCGTCGTGGTGAACATGATCATGATGTAGCCGGGAGATGAGAGGTATACGAGCAGCGTCACAATAAACGGCAGAGCGCCAATAATTGCAGCCGAAGCCTTGGCTTCCATCGAGAGGGCATTGACCTTGGCCTTCATCTTCTTCCGGTCGCGGATAACGCGCGAAAGATTGCCAAGCGCTTCAGACAGATTGCCGCCGGCCTGCGCCTGAATTTGAATGACGATACCAAAGAAGTTCGCTTCCTGGCAGGGCATATTCTCATAGAGCCTGCCGGAGGCTTCCGGAATTGATATGCCAAGCTGCTGTTGTTCGATGATGCGGCGGAACTCGGTTTTGACCGGCTCCTTGGCTTCCGCCGCAATCAACCGCAAGCCGTCATTCAGCGGCAGGCCAGACTTGATGGCGCGCACGATGACGTCAATTGCATTGGGGAACTCATTCAAGAACGCCTTGATGCGCTTCTTGCGCAGGAAAGAAACCACCCAGCGCGGAATGCCAAGCCCGGCCGCCAGCAAAACGCCCGGAATGAGATAAAGCGGGCCGCCAACAAAGGCGTAGGCTGCGCATATGACGAGCGCAAACACGGCTGAACCGATGTAAAACATGCGTGTGGTCCAGGTGAGACCCGCCTGTTGAATCTGCAACTTGATCGGAGGCGATTTGATGACCTTGTCGCGGTTCTTCTGCCGCTGCTCCAGCTCTTTCAAAGAGCCTTCAACGGTCTTGCGGCGCTTGCTTGCTTCCTGGTTTTTGTCACGCGCGGATTTGACGGCCAGCTTGTCGCCCTCGCTCCGGCGCGCGAGTTTGATGCGCTTGTCGGTGCGGTTTTCATCGCCAATCTTGTTGTACAGGAACGAATATACCAGGGCCACGGCGCTGAAAGTTGCCAGCGCTATAAAAGCAACCAAGTTGATGTCCAAACCGAACATGACTGTACTACCCCGTCCACCAAACCGGCGGCCGGCCTTTTGGCGAACCGCTCATCTCAATCCGTCGTATTCACAGCCGCCGCCGGCCTCAGTCGCCTTGCTCCATGGCATCCAGGGCGGCAGCGAGGCGTGTTTCCTCATTGTAATAGCGCGCGCGGTCCCAGAAATGCGGACGTCCGATTCCGGTGGAGTTGTGGGCGCCGATGATCTTGCCGGCGGAATCCTCGCCCTTGATATTGTAGAGCATCAGATCCTGCGTAATGATCACGTCGCCTTCCATGCCGATGACTTCGGTGATGTGCGTGATGCGGCGCGAGCCGTCGCGCAGGCGCATGGCCTGGATAATCACGTCCACCGAGCCGCAGATGATTTCACGGACCGTTTTCTGCGGCAGGCTGAACCCGCCCATCGCGATCATGGATTCGATGCGGTTCAGGCACTCGCGGGGCGAGTTGGAGTGGATTGTGCCCATTGAGCCGTCATGGCCGGTGTTCATGGCTGACAGCAAGTCAAACACTTCCGGTCCGCGCACTTCGCCGACGATGATGCGTTCAGGACGCATGCGCAGGCAGTTCTTGACCAAATCACGCATGGTGATTTCGCCCTCGCCTTCCAGGTTTGGGGGACGCGTTTCAAGGCGGACCACATGCGGCTGCTGAAGCTGAAGCTCGGCGGTGTCCTCGCAGGTGATGACCCGCTCATCCGTGTCGATGTAGCGCGTCAGACAGTTGAGCAGCGTGGTTTTGCCCGAGCCCGTGCCGCCTGAGATGATGACATTGCAGCGGACCCGTCCGATAATCTGCAGGAGCACCGCGCCCTCAGGCGTGATCGCGCCGAATTTGACGAGCTGCTCAAGGTTCAGCTTGTCTTTCTTGAATTTACGAATTGTCAGCGCCGCGCCGTCAATGGCGAGCGGCGGGGCAATGACGTTCACACGCGAGCCGTCCGGCAAGCGCGCGTCGCAGATTGGCGAAGATTCATCCACGCGGCGGCCAACTTGCGAAACAATGCGCTGGCATATGTTCAGAAGCTGCTGATTGTCGCGGAAACGCACATTGGTTTCCTGCACCTTGCCGCCAACTTCGATATAGGTCTTCTTGGCGCCGTTGACCATGATATCGGCAATGTCGTCACGGGCCAGAAGCGGCTCAAGCGGGCCGTAGCCAAGGACGTCATTGCAGATGTCCTCCAGCAGCTCTTCCTGCTCGGCAATCGACATCGCAAAGTTCTTGATCGCGATAATGTCGTTGACGATATCGCGGATTTCTTCCCGTGCGGCTTCAGCATCAAGCTTGGCCAGCTGAGACAGGTCAATCGTATCAATGAGCGCGGAGAAGACCTGCGACTTGGTGTCGTAGTAGCTTTCCGTTTTTTCACGCGCGGGTTTGGCCGCTGCGGCCGGCTGCTGCTTCGGCGCGGGAGCGGCGGGCGCCGCAACAGCAGCGGCAGCCGCACGCGGCTCTGCCTCCGCGTTTGCCGGTGCCCGATACTCCGGAGCGGGACGGCTAGGGCCGTCATTACCTCTTTTGCCAAACATCTGAACTACCGCCTACCTTTTGCAGACTATTTCTTGCTTCGCGTGAGCTTGGATAGCACACCTTGGAATCCGGCCTTTTTCGGTTTGCGGGCTTCCGCGCGACCGGTCAGGATATGCACCATGTCGTTGATGATTTTGACGGACGGATGGTTCGCGTCCGACTCGCCGAGCATGCGCCCGTTGTTCGCGGCATTGCCGAAGACAACAGGGTCGAACGGGATTATGGCGACCGGTTCAAGTCCGAGCGGATCGTAAAAATCGGCTGGTTTGATTTCCGGACGCTTCGGCACGCCAACCTGATTGAGAATGAGGCGGGGTTCGAAGTCGTTCGGCCGCATCTTCTTCAGGATGTCGATGAGGTTCTTGGTGTTTCTCAAGTTTGCAAGCTCAGGCGTCGCAACAATGACGATCTCGTCGGCGCGCGCCAGTGTGGTTTTGGTCCAGCCCGTCCAGACATGCGGGACATCGAGAACCACATAGGGAGCGCTGCGCTGCGCGACATCAATGACGTCCGCAAAGGCGTTCGGTTCAAAGTCATAAACGCGGTCCAGCGTAGAGGGCGCCGCAAGGAGTGACAGTTTCTCGGCGCACTGCGCGAGAAGGCGGTCGAGATAGGTCTCGTCCATCCGCTCGGGAGAGAAGACTGCTTCGGCGATGCCTTGAGTCGGATCCTGGTCAAAGTTGATGTTGGCGGTACCGAAGGGAAGGTCGAGATCGGCGATCAGCACTTCATTCTGGAACAGAGTGGAGATCGCCCAGGCCGAGTTATGCGCAAGCGTGGAAGCGCCCACACCGCCTTTGGCGCCGATGAAGGCGATCGACTTTCCGATCGGCGCCGCTTCCGGATCAATAAAGATGCCGGAGATAACCGCGATTGTGTCGGCAACGGAGATCGGAGCGACCATATATTCGGAGACACCCGCCTTGATCAGCTCGCGATAAAGGGTCACGTCATTATAGTGTCCGATGACCACCACTTTGGTGGTAGGATCACAGACACCTGAAAGCTGTGACAGCTGTTCCAGAAGACCTTGCGGCTCCGCGGAAGATTCCATGATGATCAGGTTCGGGGTCGGCGACGACTGATACAGATCAAGCGCTGTTTCCACGCCACCCATATGGACTTTCATATGGGTCTTCGCCATCCGCCGGTCCGCCGTCATCCGCTCGATCGGCTTGGCAACGCCATCAGAGACGCAGAACGCCTGGATTGATATGCGCGGCACCGGCCGCAGAGTGTTCATGGCCGCCAGTTCCGGCTCATGCATTGGCAGATCGTCGGCCTGGTTTTCGTAAGCAAGGTTGCTCATATCGTCCCCCTGGCCCTTACCAGCTATAGTCGGTGTTGGCGGACCAAGAGCCCGCGGATTTTTGGTATTTCGTCATCGCGACACCGCGTTTGACCGGGTCAACACCACTTGGAAGACGCGGGCCGATGAGGTCGGCGGGATTGGCGACGATGGCCGCCAAATTGTTCTGCGACGCGCAGCCGAAGTTTTCCCAATGCTTGTTGTCTTGCGTATCGCCCAAATCGCTGGACCATTTGCCACATGGCTCGGTCGCTGCCGACATGGCGCGGTAGCTAATTCTGACTGGCGCGGAGACACTCGAGCCGGACGCGTCGTAGCTGGCGGACACAATGTTCGCGCCTGCCACACCGTTCTTGCGCAGTGTGGCGACGATTTGTTTATGGACCCGTTGCGCGGCCGCTTCGTTCGGCGCGCCGGAGGGCAATAAGTATCTGGACAAGCCCGGAACCGTTGGTCGCGTATTGCGCCATGAATCCGCTGATGCTCTGACGCTGGGCAACTGAAATTTGGGTGTCGGACGTGCCCACCGGCACATCAAGCATTTCTTCCTGTTCCGACAAGACAATCGGATGGTTTGTCCGGTAGTCGTCGGGAACCGAGCCAACTTCTATGTGGTGCCTGTTCTGGAACAAGCCGCAGCCGGAGAGCGAGGTCACCGCAAACGCCATGGCGGCGAGCACGACAATTCTGGACTTTTGTTCAGTCATCAAACGAACGCGAGACATAAGAGTGTTCCCCAATCACTTGTAAATGTAGCCAACGACGCCGTGGTAGCGTCCGGCAGGCCGGTCTTTTTTCATGGTCCCGTACACGCGGTTGAGCTTGCCAAGGAAGATTCCGGCACCGTCCGAGGCGACGTTGAAGTTGTCGTCGGGACGATTCAGCTTGTTGCGGGCAACCGGACGCACGAGATACGGCGTCACGATGATGACGAGTTCGGTTTCATTGCGCACGTAATCGCGGCTGCGAAACAGCGCGCCCAGCACTGGCAGCTTTTTGAGGCCGGGATAACCGCCGACAACCTGGCGCACATCGTCCCGCACAAGGCCGGCGATCATCATGGAGCCGCCAGAAGGCAGTTCGACCGTGGTGTCTGCGAGACGTTTGCGAAGAGATGGGAGCGTGCTTGCCTGATTCTGTCCGCCCGAGCCTCCTTGGCCTGATTGTTCAAAGGTAGGTTCGGAGACTGAGGTTCTGACCTTCAAGCTGATCCGACCGGGGGACAAAACAACTGGCAGGAACTCAAGACCGATGCCGTATTCGAGTTGCTGAAATTCTTTCGAGGTTCTGGCGGGATTAAGCGCATCTGCGGGCGTTACAGACACCTCCCTCAAAACGTTGAACTCGCCACCCACCTTGAACTCGGCCTTCTCCCCGGACACTGCGGTCAGTGTTGGCTCGGCAAGCGTTTTCATGACGCCGGCCTGCTCCATCGCGTTCAAATAGGAGCTTAGCGATCCAGCGCCCAGCGGGGTGATGAGCGAACCCACGCCACCTTCGAGAGCTGAGCCAAGTCCGGCAATGTTTGCACTGCCAAACGTGATTTCAGAGTTTCCGGGCCGCGCGTTTGCAAAGGTGTTCACGCCGAGCTGTTTCATCACAGACCGGCTGACTTCAGCGACAGTCACTTTCAGAGTTACCTGATCATCTCCAAGAATTTCCAGGAGATTGACGACCGACGATTTCTCTGAGCCGCTGCTTCCGGTGCTTGAAATGATAAATGTGCTGCTACCCGAAGAGCTCTTGCCGCTGCTCGTATACTTTGAGGTATACCGGCGTTCGCTGGCCGAGCCGTTCAGAAAAATGTTGGCGAGCGACTCTGCCTTCACCGCGTCCTGGGCTGTTTGAACGGTGCCGGTCAACACGATGTTGCTGTTGATGATCTCAACCTTGATGTCGGAGTTTTCAACGTATTTGGAGAGGTTCGCTTCAAGGCCAGCCGTGTTGCGGTCTACCTGCAGGTCAAGATTGGCAATCTGCTCGCCATTCTTGCCAAACACGAATATGTTTGTGTCGCCTACATCCTTGCCAAACAGGTAGATCCGGCGAGCGGTGCGCGTGACCGCGTCGGCCACGTCCGGATTTGCCACCAGAACATCGTAAGCATCCTGCGGCAGCTCAAGCACAATCGACTTGTCGAGGCCAAGCTTGATTTTCTGCACTTTGCCGGAGGCGCGGGAAAGACTGACAACATTGTCTTCAGCCGCAGCCGCGTTCCATGCAGGAAGGCTCAGCGGAAGCGCTGTGAGACAGGTGAAGGCAAACGCCGCGCTGACTGTGAGATTTTTCATGTTGCTACCAATTTTCGGGGCCGCCAATTCAGTGAGTGTCATTTCCTGGCACCCACTTCCGTAATCTCGCCGGACTTGATCAGTTTGATCGTTCCGCGCTTGCCGCTTCCCGCGCCATTGACGAGATAGTCGGCATCTGACTTCGACTTTTCGCTGGCGTCCGCCGTGGAGCGCAGAGCCAGAGTCAGCCGGTCTGCCATCTGCTGGGCGACAGTTACGATTTCGGACTGCTGCGGCGTCAGTTCCAGAGTGGCCGTTTGGCCTACAACAGACTTGCCGCCCTCTTCGTCTTCGCGGATTGTCTGGTCGATTGCCAGAACTCTGATGTTGTTCAAAATCGTCTCGGTGACGAAAGTCTCGGCGCCGCTCGATGTCGCCGCACGGCGCGTCATGATGAGATCGACAAAATCATTTGGAAGCACAAAGCCGCCAGCCGACGTGTCGGCCTTGATTTCAACCGCCACTGCGCGCTTTCCCGCCGGCAAAATTGACGACATGAAGCTTTGGTCCTTGCCGATCAGCTTTGCCCTGCGGATAGGCTCGCCCGGCATGATGACGAGGCGCGCTATGGAACCTGTAAGTTCGTCCATGGCAGCCGGCTCCGCGGTTTCGGTGATGAAACCTTCAGTGACTGCTTCCTTCGGCCAAACCTGCCAGCGCATCTGGCCATCGACCGGATCTCCAATGCCAACCTGGGCGTTGGCCACGAGGACCTTTTCCAGTTCGATTTGTGGAGCAGCAGGCTGACCTGCCTCTTGCGGAGCAGATGGCGTGGAGGCTTTGAGGTTCATGGCCATATAGCCCGCCCCGGCAGCTGTTGCCACCGCCACACCCAATACTAGCAAACGCGTCGCTTTCATTGCCGATAACCTTCAGTTGCGACAGGACTTTTCAATCTGCCGCAACATGCCCCGGCAATCGTGTAATTATGGTTAACGATGGTCTGAGAAACGTGCTTAATTTTTACTTATCGGAAGAACTGATCACGTATCGAAGCGCGGCGCGTAACTCTGATGAGTTCTTGGAGCCCGTTTGGAAACTCGCCTGGGCGGCCATCTGATGCGATTTTCTACGCTTCAGGTTCTCACGAACTTGAGTTCGCTGCGCTCCGGTTCTCGATAACCGCACCAGCCACCGACCGGCCGAGTTTCCAAACGGACTCTCGGGAGGGGGTATCGCTATGCCACGATCAGGCAGCGAGACGCTGAATCACCCATTCGGCAAGCCATGACTCCGGATAGACCAGGAGCCCGGCGGCACCCAGCGCGATGCCATAGGGAATCTTCTCTTTGGGATCCGATATGCGACGCAGAAAGTCGACCTGCCCCGCATAAACTGCAACTGGCGAGCGTCGATAGCGCAATATGCATAGAGTGAGCACGCCGCCAAGAGCGGAGGCAATCAGCAGAAACTCCATGAGAGCAAAGCTCAATCCGAACCAGAGCGCGATGGAAGCCAGCAATTTTGCGTCGCCGCCGCCCATGGCGCCAATCGCGAAGAGGCTGAAGCAGACGGCGAGCACGATTGCAAAGGCCGCCACATGCATCAGCATTTGCTGCACATCCATTCCCGTAAACGGCACAATGAGCGCAAAGGCCCCGATCAGGACAAGCGAAACTCGATTCAAGATCGTCATGGAGAGCATATCAGAGACAGCCGCATGCACCATTGCAAATGGGAATACAACGAGAATGGCGGCTTCAATCATCTGAAAAACTCCTGACCTTATCCTGGCAGGTACCGCTTAAACTTTGGTGAACCCTAAACAAAAAAGACCGTGTCTTGCGACACGGCCTTTTCCGTAAGATCGAGTGCCAGATTAGCTGGCGTTCTCAACTTCCGACCGGATCAACTCGAACTTCGAGGCGAGCTCGGTGCCGAGAGCACCGGCGCCCGTGATGATGGCAACAGCGATCAGAGCGGCGATCAGGCCGTATTCAATGGCGGTTGCGCCGGACTCGTCCTTAACAAAACGCGCTACAAGCTTGGACATTTAAAACTCCTATTTCCATGTTTCTACAGCACATCCGCCAACTGTTTTCTGGCGTTGATCGGATTTGGACAATCTACTGCTCGCCCATTTCTATCAGATTAAGGAACATGCTTAAAAATTCGTGCAAATGTGGATGCCATGAAGTTGGTAAAGTTAAAGCTAGCGGCACCCGGCAAATAGCATTTTCAAATTAAGCCTTACTTCACCATTCCAGTTCATCTTTGCGCAAACATTGAATCTATGGAGTTTCCCCATGTTCCTTCGTCGTCTGGCCATGCTGACATTGGCCGCCACAGTCGCTTCACAAACGGCGAGCGCTGGCGAGGACGGAATCCTTGTCATTATGAATCAAGCGAAAATCGTCAAGCTGTCGCGGGCAGCCGACACGGTTATTGTCGGAAATCCTGCCATCGCCGACGCGGCGATCCAGGATGCCAGCACGGTGGTCTTGACCGGCAAGGGATTTGGAACCACAAACTTCGTTGTCATGGACGCGGACGGCAATGCCATTGTCGACGAACTTGTGATGGTTGCGCGCAGCGACGCCAACACCATGCGCATCTATCGCGGTTCCGACATACAAACCTTGTCATGCACCCCTTACTGCGAGAGCGCGCACAAGAACGAAGCAGAGATTGTTTCCGACGAAGAAGCCGCCAGCAAATAAGCCTGCTTTTTCCTTCAAGACGCCGATTATGCGAATTTGACGTTTCAACTAAACGGGTTGGAAACGACTTTCAGCTATGCTCCCATTCAAATTCAGGGTTGGAGCGATCAGGATGACGTCTCAGTCTACCGACAATCAAAGTGCAGCCGAGCGGAAGCCGGCGGGCTTTCTCAGCCGATTCCGTAGCGACAAGCGGGGAAGTGTGGCCATTGAGTTCTCCATGCTCATACTGCCATTCACAGTGCTGATGTTCGCCGTCATTGAAACATCAGTCTCGTTCGCAGCACAGCAGCTTATGTCAAATGTCACGGACGACGTCGCGCGTTCGATGCGGACGGCCAAGATAACGCCGCCGGATATCAATGACACCAAACTCAGGAAGCTCATCTGCGATCGCATAGATCTGCTGACGCCCGCGAGCTGTCCTGAACTGGTATTCGACCTGAAGCGCTATGCGACCTATTCGGCTGTTCCGATAAAAATCAAATACCTGGCCAGCGGTGATGTGGACACAACAGGTTTCGGCACGCAATTGTGCGGGCCAAGCGCGATACAGGCGTTGCGTGTGTTTTATCGCTGGCCGATCATGACAGACTTCATGCGCGGCAGATTGTCGACGCTGCCGGATGGCAAGACGTTGTTGTACTCCGCGATGATTTGGCAGAACGAACCTTACTACGCTGTTACGCCCCCTCCCGCAGGCTGTTAATGAAAAAAGCTGAAACCAGGTAGCAATCATGTCAAAGAAAACAATGTCCAATCTTGCTGCCAAGTGCCGCAATCTCTCATCCCGTTTCCTCGGCGACAGGTCCGGCGCAGCGGCGATTGAATTTGCTTTCATCGCTCCGTTGTTGATCACGATGTATTTGGGAACCATGGAGATTTCCCAAGGCGTCGAGATCAACAAGAAAGTGGCGCGTTCGTCTGGCGTGATTGGAGATATTGTCGGCCAGAATGCCGATTTGACGAAGGAGGAGTTGAAGGATCTGATTGCAATCGGCAAAGCCATGCTGCAGCCTTACAACAGGTCCGAGCCTACCATCACCATCAGCGCCATTTCGATTGACGCTGCCAATGCCGCAACGATCGCATGGTCCCGCCGTGGCGTAGGCACCACCTATTCCATGCCTTTTCCGGTAGGCAGCGCCACCTCGGTTCCGGCCAATTTGCAGATTCCCGATACTTTCCTGATCAGGGTTGAAACCAAGCTGGAATATCTCCCGATCACGTCATGGAGCATTCAAAAGAACAAGGGCAGCGGTGCTGGCGCTTATGCGGCCATCGACATGAGTGAGACGTATCATCTTCGCCCGCGCGTCGAAGACAGTGTGGCATGCACCGACTGCGGTGCCCCTTGATCCTGCGCGTCAGGCTGTAAGCGCTATCTGGCCAGGGTGGCAGCGGCTTTCGCTGCCTGAATGGCAAGCTCATACTCTGAATGTCGCGCTGGCACGAGTTTTTGGACATCGCCTGCCTGGGTGACGCTCAATAAATCCAGAAGTTCAACATCGGCAGTTCCCAAAAACGCGGCAAGCGCGGCTTTAGCCTCTGCGTTGACATCCCTGCGAACGGCATGGGGGCCAAACCGCAGAAGTTTTGAGACCCACGGCGTTTTGACATCGACAGCGCGGCCCTGAACCACAAGCTGCTTGTCTTGGCCGGAGCCCATAATGCCTGCACCCGGAATTGGACCGCTTTCAATTGCCGCAGTCCAGCCAAAGAACGCGTCGATCCCGCCCTCTGCCAACGCTGCCGCCGTCGACTCCAGATCAGGGAACCGCGTGAAAAAGCTCTCGTCCTGAGACAAGGCCCTTGTGCCGACGGTGTAACTGGCAAGTGGAACAGCGAATCCGGTGATGGAATCCTTGCCGGGAATCCCGACCTTGATCCCGTTCAAATCGAGTCGTGTAAACGGGGTAGCGGCGTTCACAATCAGCGCGCTGCGGATTCCGGTCGCGCCATTGCTGAGCACCGGCGCCACCAGCGGCTCGACGCACTCGCACAGGAGCCATGCGCTCGCATAGGCGGTGGAGCTGTAGATCGCATATTCGATCCGGCCGCTCACCTGCGCGTCTATCAGAGCCGGATAATCGCGCAGGATCGTGATCATGACCGGCATGCCAAGGGCTTTGGCGTAGCCCGCTTCGAGCTTGCCGAGTTCGTCTGGGGAGATGGACCGCGTATCCGACGCTGACAAGCCGATCCGGAACGTGCCGAGGTCTTCGCGCCAGCCCGCGTGCGCCGGAACGGCGAAGGCGATGACCAGCGCCAACAAAAACATGCTCTTGATCAATTGACGAAACACCGGCGTGACAAATCCTCAAATTCCTGCCTCAGCGCTTTGCAGCAAGATTTCCATAAAATCCACCTGTTTGCCGCTTGCGATGGCCCATTGCCGGGATGTAACTTGGCAACGTCGTTAATATGAAAGCCGTGATGGCCCGGGCATTCCTGTTTGTTCTCGATTCCTTTGGCATGGGCGGCGCGCCGGATGCCGCCGCTTTTGGCGATGTGGGCTCTGACACATTCGGGCACATTCTGGAACGCTGCGCCTCTGGGGACGCTGACAAGGCTGGCCTTCGCTCCGGACCCCTGAAAGTGCCGAATATGGCGCGGCTCGGGCTGCTTCATGCGCATGCGCTGGCGAACGGGCAGCAATTTCACGGATTGAATTTGCCGGAACCGGTGGCGGGCCTTTGGGGCGCGGCGAGCGAAATCTCCAAGGGCAAAGATACGCCGTCCGGACATTGGGAGATTGCCGGTGTTCCAGTGACTTTCGATTGGGGCTATTTCCCGCACACAGTGCCTGCTTTTCCTGCCCTGCTTACCGATGGCGTCATCAAGCGCGCTGCGCTGCCCGGGATTCTCGGCAATTGCCATGCCTCGGGAACAGAGATCATCGAGCGGCTGGGCGAGGAGCACATCCGCTCCGGACAGCCCATTTTCTACACATCCGCCGATTCCGTCATCCAGATCGCCGCGCATGAGGCGCATTTTGGCCTGGAGCGTCTTTACCGGCTCTGTGAGATCGCCTTCGAGCTTTCAAAGCCTTACAAGATCGGCCGCGTCATCGCCCGGCCTTTCACTGGTGAACACAAAGGCGCATTCCAGCGCACCGGCAACCGGCGCGATTTCTCCGTGGATCCGCCGGAGCCCACTCTCCTCGACCGGCTCAATGGAGCGGGGCGGAAGGTGATCGCGGTCGGAAAGATCGCTGACATCTTCGCCCACAAGGGCATAACCGACATTCGCAAAGCCAATGGCAATGACGCGCTGTTTGATGCAACGCTGGCCGCCATGGATGATGCAAAAGACGGCGACCTCGTTTTCACGAACTTCGTTGATTTTGACATGCTGTACGGCCACAGGCGCGACGTGCCGGGTTATGCAGCGGCCCTGGAGCACTTCGACCGGCGGCTGCCGGAGGCCATGGCAATGCTCCGTGATGGCGATGTCATGATCCTCACAGCTGATCATGGCTGCGACCCGACTTGGAAGGGGACCGAGCACACGCGCGAACGCGTTCCGATCCTTGCCTATGGCCCACAGCTCAAGCCCGGCAGCATAGGGATCAGGCCGCGCTTTTGCGATATCGGGGAGAGTGTGGCGGCACATCTGGGCATTGCGCCCGGACCCAATGGCGAAAGCTTTTTGCCAGATGCCTGAATTGCCCGAAGTGGAGACAGTCCGGCGCGGTCTGCAGCCGGTGCTGGAGGGTGCGGTAATTGAGGTTGTCAAGCTCAACCGGGCCGATCTGCGGTTTCCATTCCCCAAAAACTTCGCCAAACGGCTCACCGGTCAAACGATCCGGTCCGTGTCACGGCGCGCCAAATATCTGCTCATCGGGCTCTCAGACGGCTCAACCGTTCTGGCGCATCTTGGAATGAGCGGTTCGTTCCGGATTGAACTGTCAGCCGAAAATCAGATACCCGGCAGCTTTCACCATGAACGCGGCAAACTGGCCGCACATGATCATGTGATCTTCACGCTGCGCAAGGCGGCAGGGGAAACGGCAAGGATCGTCTATAATGACCCGCGCCGCTTCGGCTTCATGGACCTCGTCCCGCCGGGCGGATTAAATGCGAACCGGTTTCTTCAAGGTCTTGGCATTGAGCCAACGGGCAATGAGCTCTCGGGCGAGATTATTTCCTCCCTTTTTGAAAGAAAGCTGGCGCCGCTGAAGAGCGCGCTCCTCGATCAGCGGCTGATCGCCGGGCTTGGCAATATATATGTGTGCGAGGCGCTGTGGCGGTCAGGTCTTTCCCCTGCCCGGCCCGCAGGCGGCATTTCCGGCACCGCGCAGGCTGAACGGCTTGCGTCCGACATAAGGCAAGTCATTTCGGAGGCGATAGAAGCGGGAGGGTCGTCCTTGCGCGACTATGTCCAGACAGACGGATCACTTGGCTATTTTCAGCACTCCTTCTCGGTCTATGACCGGGAGGGAGAGACATGCAGGAGGTCGGGATGCAGCGGCGTGGTGGGGCGGATTGTGCAAAGCGGCCGGTCGACATTCTATTGCCACAGCTGCCAGATCTGACGCCGCCAAATCAAACCACCTCGCAATGATCCCGGAAAAACGCCGCCGCGCCGTCTTCGATGATTTCGCCAGCGGCGACAGCGAGGACGAAGGCGGCAACGGTGGCATTGTCCGCTGTCAGCATCTGGCCATTATCCTCCAAAAAGACACCGGCAGCGACGATCGCAGTGCGCTTGTTGCCATCAACAAAAGGGTGATTGCGCGCGATGCCGAAGAGGTACGCGGCAGCAAGCTCAAAGACGTCAGGATCGCCGTAGGCGGCCTTGTTCTTCGGGCGGTCGAGCGCTGATTCAAGGGCATTGGCGTCCCTCAAGCCGGGGCTGCCGCCATGTATCTTGAGTTGCTGCCTGTGAAACTCCTCAACAATTTCCCGCTCCAGGAAGCTCCAGCTCATTTCGCCAGCTTCTCAAGTGCCACACGATATCGGTCCATAAACTTGCCGGCGATCTCCATCTGTCGCTCAAAATCCACACTTGCTGGCTCAACTGTGAAGCCGTTCGGCGTTTCGATCAAATTGACCTTGTCGCCCGCCCTCAAATTCAGTTTGTTCAACACCTCCTTCGGCACAATAATGCCCTCGGAGTTGCCGATTTTGCGGACAGTGGTATTCATGGCACATGCTCCAATGTTATAACGTACTTTATAACATTTATTACCCGCCTGCAACTGATTTGGCAAAGCGCCACGCGCGGCAGAATCCGCGTTGACGGAACAGAAAACCTCAACTATACACCCGCCAAGTTCGGCGACCTGACGGGTCGCCTGTTTATTTTTGCGCATTGCGCTGCCAAAACCCGACAGAGAGACACAAATGGCCAATACGTCATCCGCCAAGAAAGCCACGCGCAAAATTGCAGCGAAGACTGAAGTCAACAAGGCCCGCCGCTCCCGCGTGCGCACCTATGTGCGCAAGGTTGAAGAGGCGCTCGCGACCGGCGACAAGTCTGTTGCCGAGGCTGCGCTGCTCGCAGCCCAGCCTGAATTGATGCGCGCCGCCGCAAAGGGCGTGATGCACAAGAGCACGGCCTCGCGCAAGGTTTCGCGTCTGGCGCTGCGGGTCAACAAGCTCACCGCCTAATCTTACCAGATTATCGCAAAAAGCCCGGCCATTGAGCCGGGTTTTTTATTGCTCCTACAACTTTCGTAGCGGTTCTTGTGAGCATTGATATTGCCTCTCCACCACCTTTCAGCCCTGTTTTCCAAGGGATTTTTTCCTCGCGGGCCTGAATCAATTTTATGAGTAGATTCAGTGTCTTACGCGAGGCAGTAAATGAAGGTGGCGTGCCGCCCCGGGGGCGGCGGCAGAAAAGTTGAGTCAAGCAAATTTTTTTATTTTTTTTCTTTGCCGACTGCCCTTGGAGGAGCTTGGCAAGGCCTTTCGGAAAAACGCTTTGAATCCCCAATACTTATCCGGTCAGCCCCACACAGGCGGTCGAACTGAGCTGATGGCGGAGGGTGCAAACCGTTAAGAAACCCCTAACTGCGCCCTTGTGGCGGACGCGATCATTTGGCTAGAACCGGTCTGCGAGGGGGGTCGGGCACGCTCGACAAATCCAGATTGCTGAAAGGGAAAAAGCGAAGCTTTTCGCCGCTGGCGAAGCTCTGTCTGCAAGAAGGCTCGTAGTTTGAAATGATGAAAAATGGCATGCCGGCCCGCCGGTTTGTCCAAGGGTGAAACGTGGCATTTTGGCCATAGGGAATGAAAGTGACGAGAGTTCTATGCGTGCAAAGAGTGAACAGGCGTTGAGTGTGGATACTGATCTCCCCTCAACGTTAGCCGAAAGAGCAGAAGCCGCAGAGAAGGTAGTGGAAATGTCCAATACAGAGGCCGTAGTTGCCTTTGACCGCGTTATGATCCAGCTCAAGAGCCGTCTGGGCTCTGACGTATTTTCATCCTGGTTTGGCCGGCTCAAGCTGGTGGAGGCGTCGAAAAGCGTCGCCCGCCTCTCCGTGCCCACCCCGTTTTTGCGGGCATGGATCAATAATCACTATCTGGCTTTGATCAGCGAGTTGTGGCGGACCGAGAATCCTGATCTTTTGAAAGTGGAAGTGATTGTCCGCTCTGCCATCAGGCAGACCGTTGAACAGGTGACAAACGCGCCCGTGATCGAGCCGCAGGCGCGTTTGAAGACAGTCACCGAGGCGTTTGGCTCCAAGGAAACACGGCCCGCCGCGCGGCAGGCGACGGCGTTTGACGCGTCTTCCACCGTTATCGGGTCCTCGCTTGATCCACGCTACACATTTGCGAACTTTGTCGAAGGCCCGGCCAACCGTGTCGCCCATGCGGCGGCGCGCACTGTGGCAGATTCCGGCATGGGAGCCGTGCGGTTCAATCCGCTCTTCATTCATGCGTCCGTTGGTCTTGGCAAAACCCATCTGCTGCAGGCCGTTGCCGCTGAAGCCCTGGTCCGCAATCCCGGCGACCGGGTCGTGTACCTGACCGCCGAATATTTCATGTGGCGCTTTGCGACCGCGATCCGCGACAATAATGCGCTGAGCCTGAAAGAACAGCTGCGCGATATTGATCTTCTGATCATTGACGACATGCAGTTCCTGCAGGGCAAGTCGATCCAGAACGAGTTCTGCCATCTGCTCAACCTGTTGCTCGACAGCGCCAAGCAAGTGGTGGTGGCCGCGGACCGGCCGCCGGCGGAGCTCGAATCCCTTGATGCCCGCGTCCGTTCGCGGCTGCAGGGCGGCGTCGCGCTTGAGGTTCTGGCGCCGGACTTCGTGATGCGCCTCGATATATTGAAATCGCGCCGGGCCGCCGCTCAGGCGGAAGATGCGAGCGTCAAGATATCCGATGCCATTCTTGAGCATATCGCCAATACGATCACCGGAACGGGCCGCGATATTGAGGGTGCCTTCAACCAGGTCCTGTTCCGCCGCACGTTCGAATCTGACCTCACAATCGAGCGGATCGACGAGATTTTGGCGCACCTCATCCGCCAGGGCGAACCGAAGCGCGTGCGGGTCGAGGATATTCAGCGCATCGTCTCGCGCCATTTCAACGTGCCGCGCTCCGATCTTTTGTCCAACCGGCGCACACGCACCATCGTGCGCCCGCGTCAGGTTGCCATGTATCTGGCCAAGACGCTGACCCCGCGCTCCTTGCCGGAAATTGGCCGCCGGTTCGGCGGGCGCGATCACACGACGGTGCTGCACGCCGTGCGCAAGATCGAGGGCGAGCAGCTGAAGGACCCAAAGCTCAGCCAGGACATCGAAATCCTGAAGCGCCTCATCCAGGACCAGCAATAAAATTGCTGCGGCACGCCGCACGCAGATGTGGTCAACCGGACTTGGCGCTTGCGTTTGAGCACCGGAATCGGGCAATGTCGGTGGCATTCCCGTCCAGTTGCGGCATTATTTGAGAGTTAGTCTGTCATGCAGGTCACCATTGAGCGCGCCAACCTTCTGAAATCCCTCAATCACGTGCACCGGGTCGTCGAGCGGCGGAACACAATTCCGATCCTGTCCAACGTTCTCTTGCGCGCCAATGGCGCCAGCCTTGAGATGAAGGCGACCGACCTTGATCTTGAGATCAATGAGGCAACGCCCGCCATGGTCGAGCGCGGCGGCGCGACGACGGTTCCGGCGCATCTGCTCTATGACATTGTGCGCAAGCTGCCCGATGGCGGGGAAGTTTCGCTCTCGACCAATGCCGAAGGCACATCCATGAGCGTCGTGTCCGGCCGCTCGAATTTCCGCCTGCAATGCCTGCCGCAGTCGGATTTTCCGGAGCTGACCTCCGGCGCCTTCACCCACACATTCCGCATCGCCGCCCCGGCTCTCAGGGGCCTGATCGACAAGACGCAGTTTGCGATTTCCAATGAGGAGACACGCTATTACCTCAACGGCATTTATCTGCATGCCATTGAAGTCGGCGGCGTTCAGAAGCTGCGCGCGGTGGCAACCGATGGCCATCGCCTCGCCCGCGCCGAGTTCGACGCGCCTGCGGGCTCGGAAGGCATGCCCGGCATCATCATTCCGCGCAAAACGGTCAGCGAAGTGCAGAAGCTTCTCGAAGACCCCGAAGCCAGCGTCACGGTGGAACTGTCAGACGCCAAGATCCGTCTGACCATGGGCAGCGTGGTTTTGACCTCCAAGCTGATCGACGGCACGTTCCCGGATTATCAGCGCGTCATTCCGACCGGCAATGACAAGAAACTGACCATTGACCGGCAGAGCTTTGCGCAGGCGGTCGACCGGGTTTCGACTATCTCCTCCGAGCGCGGCCGCGCGGTGAAGCTGTCAATTGCCGATGGCAATGTCGTGCTGACCGTCAACAACCCGGATTCCGGCAGCGCCACCGAAGAGGTCGCCGCGAACTATGATTCCGATCAGGTCGATATCGGCTTCAACGCCAAATATCTCCTCGACATCACCAGCCAGCTCGGCGGCAGCGAGGCGATCTTCATGCTGGCCGATTCCGGCTCGCCAACTTTGATCCGCGACTCGGCGGACGAGAACGCGCTGTATGTGCTGATGCCGATGCGGGTGTAGTTTCAGCCGCGCATGGAAGACGATCACCAAGCCCCATGCGCCGAAGCTGTATCTTTCCGGCCTGAAGCTGCACGATTTCCGCAATTATGCCCAGCGCCGTCGCTCGCCTTCGCGCCGCGCCATGCCGTGTTCACCGGCGAGAACGGCGCGGGCAAGACCAATCTTCTGGAGGCCATTTCGCTGCTCTCGCCCGGGCCGCGGGATGCGGCGGGCGAACTATGCCGACATGGTGCGGGCGGGGGCGCAGAACGGCTTTGCCGTGCATGCCGATCTTGTGACCGAAGACGGCGAGGTGTCGCTTGGCACCGGCAATGGCGCGGAGGGCGGCGGGCTGGAGCCGACGCGGCGGCTGCGGGTCAATGGCGCGCCCGCGAAGAATGCCGACGCCTTCCTTGAATATCTGCGCGTCGTCTGGATCACGCCGCAGATGGACGGGCTGTTTTCCGGCCCTTCCGCAGACCGCCGCCGCTTTCTCGACCGGCTGGTGCTGGCGATTGACCCAAGTCACGGGACCAGGGTGCTCGACTATGAAAAGTCGCATGCGCGCCCGCAACAGATTGTTCGAGGAGGGGCGCGATGATGCGCGCTGGTTTGACGCGATCGAGGCGCAGATGGCGGAACTCGGCGTCGCCATCGCCGCCGCGCGCGCCGAGCTGGTCCATCTCATCACCGGCATGATGGCGCTGCTGCCTGCGGACAGCCCCTTCCCGCGCGCCGACCTTGTGCTCGAAGGCGCGCTGGAAGAGCGGCTCGCCGGAGCCTCCGCCGTCGAGCTGGAAGAAAGCTGGCGCGCCTCCCTGCGCCAGAACCGCGCCCTCGACCGCGCCGCCGGAAGGGCGCTGGAAGGCCCGCACCGCGCCGATCTTCTGGTGCGCCACGCGCCAAAACAGATGGACGCCGCGCTCTCCTCCACCGGCGAGCAGAAGGCGCTGCTCATCGGCATCGTCCTCTCCCACGCCCGCCTCGCCGCCCAAATGACCGGCGCGCCGCCGATACTTATTGCTCGACGAAATCGCCGCCCATCTCGACCGCGGCCGCCGCGAGGCGCTGTTTTCCATCATCGACGACATCGGCGCGCAGGCGTTTATGACGGGGACGGACCGGGCGCTGTTTGACGGGCTGGGGGAAAGGGCGGGGTTTTTTGAGGTGGCGGGGGGAGAGGTAAGGGGGGAGTGAGGGGGTGCAGCACACTCATGACCCGCATTATTGAATGTGAATACATCTCCCACCCTTGGAGCTGCCCCTCATCCGACCCTTCGGGCCACCTTCTCCCCGTAAGAACGGGGAGAAGGGAAGAAAGGCTCCGGCCCTCCCTTCTCCCCGCCACTTGCGGGGAGAAGGTGCCCGAAGGGCGGATGAGGGGCAGCGCCGAGGGTGGGGATGACCAGCCGCATTTCAGTGACGCAGGCCACGAGGCCCCGTAGCAAAAATTACGCGCGCATACATGGTATGATAATATGTGCGCGAAGTTCCGGAGTTTCATATGGCCGAAATTGAGCGCCTGACCATCACCCCTCCCCGCGATCCAGCGCGCCAAAACCGGCGGAAGCTGCGCGACGCATCACTCAGCCGCGATGACGCGGTGCGCTGCGGCGGCGGAGGCATATTCCAGCGCCGCGGTGATGTCTTCGTCGGCGAGATAGGGGTAATCAGCCAAAATGTCCGCGCGCGCCTCGCCCGCCGCAAGCAGGTCCAGGACATCCGACACGCGCACGCGCTTATTGGCGATGCGCGGCCTGCCGCCGCAGATATCGGGGCTGGTTGTGATGCGTGACAGGTGACTGGGCATGATGAAAGTTCCTCGGACGGGCAGAATAGCGCAGATGCGGGCTGAACGCCAGATTGCCTGACGGCGCGCGCGACATTGCGGTTATATCGTCAAGCGGCGGCTTTGCGTGAGGCGCGGCGCAGGCCGTCTGGCGCAGGTGTGCAAGATCGGGGACAGTTTACTTAGCCTGCTCCGTCAGCTGGCAATTTGGCAACGATGGAACAGGCTAAGTAAACTGTCCCCGAGCTTTCCCGGTTCCGTGCCGTGAGCGATAGAACGGCTTTCTATAACTCATAACTGATCAAAATATGAGCTATAGACCGCTTACCTATTTTCTAAAATACGGGCTTCTTAAGCTCGGCTGGTTCGAAAATCTTCCGCTGCATGGCGTTGCAATCCGACGTTGCTATTCACACTTATGGGGAACAGTCATTGCATGGCTTTACACCCCTTCATGACGAAACACCTCATGAGTTGATAACATGACACTCGACGAATACGAGCAAACAGGACAGGCCCTCTATGCGGACTTCGCCCACACCGTAGAGTCGATTCTTCGCGCGGCACTGATAGCCAACGGCAGCGTTCGCTTCCAAGCCATCCAGAGGCGTGCAAAGGACACCTCCGAAGTGCGCAAGAAACTCAACGGTGCCGATGCCAGCATTGAGGCGTCGGTTAAGGACCTCGCTGGTGCGCGCATCGTGGTCTATTCGAACAGCGACGTTGTTCGATTGAACCAGTCCGAAATACTGCGAGGCAACTTTGAGATTGTCTGGGAGCGGACCAAGTTCCACTACCCGAATTCTAGCGGCGAGGTCGATCAGTCGCAATTCGTCGGCCACAATTATGTCGTGCGCCTAAACGAAAGCCGCGCAGCACTCCCTGAATACAGGCGCTTCGCTGGGCTTCAGTGCGAGGTACAGGTCCAGACCATACTTGACCACGCATGGTCAGAGACAGCGCACGACACGATTTACAAGAGCCCGAGCCTCAATGGCGTTGGGGCGGCGCAACTCGCGAAGATCAAGGAGCGCATGCGCGATGTTCAGCAGAAATACTTGCGGCGCGCCGGCTATGAATTTCAGCAGATACTGAATGACTTTGAGCATATCGTAAGCGGCCAACGTCTCGTTGACAGTGACATCTTAGCGGCTATTCGCGATGCATCGGACAACAATGTGCGTGTCGAACTCTTGGAGCAGTACGAGACGGTTGTGCTGCCCATCATCGACGACAAAGCCGCAGCCGCTCCAGAAATCCGGTCAATGCTCATAGAGGCGGCGCGCAACGCGCATTCACTGGCCGTTGCGCCTATGGAGACTTCTTATGGATCGATGTCGGGGCTCACCCATGAAGACGTGATCGAGAAGATCATCAGCATTCTCGCACACATCCAATATGTCGAACCTGCGGAAGCCTATTTGGCATTTGCCAATATGTATTTGGCTTTTCGACGAGCCGGAACTGAAACAGAAAACACTGGATGCCGTCGGCGAACTCGCGCGGCATGCGCTCCCTGCGTGGCGGCGCTTTGGTCCAGCCGTGCAAGAAATTCTGCTCGATGCCATTGCGGCAACGCCTAAAGAACGTCTTGTCAGCACACGCCCGCTTATGATCGAGGTCCTAGGCAAGTGCCTAGAGTCTGAGGTGACCGGCACATCAAGCACTTCGAATGCTGTCACATGGGAAACCGGCGCAGTTAAAGTCTCAGATCGATTGCATGCCGTGCGTGATCGCGCAATGGACATGCTCAAGCACATGTTCAAATCGGCGCAAAGTGATGGCGAGCAAGAAAACCATCTATCATGCGATGCAATCCTCGACCCGCTTGCCATATCAGGGAGGATATGAGGATGCGCTTCTGGAGCGCGCACTCGCGGACACTGCTGCTGTCACAGCCTTCTTCGCCGAGCATGCCAAAAGTATGAGCGCTTCGTTAAGACAGAAAGCGGAACACGACACGCTATTCCACTATCGTCGCGCCAAAGAAATGCCGACAAATTCGCTCAAAACCAAAAAGTTGCGATCCGCGAGGAGCGCAGTGATGAGTTCGGCATCGGCGTTGCGTGAACGGTTCAACGATGACGAAGAATATGTAATCTTTAAGACGCTTGTCGGGTTCGAATCCGTCTTCGGGTATGAGTGGGACGAGGGCCAGATATCGGCCGATTTTCAGGCAAAGGAAGCGTATCGAAAAGACCGCGCGGATGAATACTTGGAGAAAGTGACAGCAGCGACAGCTGACGAGTGGTTTGATCGTTTAAACGAGTATGCGTCGATTAAGTCAGAAGACCTCGCAATGTTCCCGCAACTTGGCAGTTTCATAGTGAGCGTCACGGAGAAACTCCCGGCGATTGCTTTGACTTGGCTTGATAAAGCCCGAGGACAGCCTCTCGCGAATTTCACGCCCGGCATGTTGCGGGGCCTTTATGCGGCCGATTTGGAAGCGGCACTCCACTGGATAAATACGGCAATTGACAACAAGGACGATCTCAACGGAATCGCGCATTTCATCAGAAATGCAACGCCCGCCGCACCAGACCTTCTTGAAAAGGTTGCACGAGTGAGTATTGCAGCGGAAAACGACAACGCTGTTTACAAGATTTTGGAGGCGTGTGCCGCTCGGCCTAATGAGTTCGGTGTTGTGCTTGCGCGAAGGCTTGCAGTTGAAACGGTGATATACTTGAGCAAGCGAGGCCAGTATAACTGGACTGAACCGGTGTGGGTGTGGGGGACGAGTTCCAGGCTGCTTGTGCAGTTCGATCACGTGGAACGCGGAGCATTGTTTGCGGCCATCGCTGACCAGCCAAAATTGGACTTTCGTGCCGAGTGGATTTTGCGCCTTTCGCCGAGTCGCATGCGACGGAGATTATCGACTTGTTCGGCAGGCGACTAGAACGTGAACTCGCAGAGAAGGGTGACGCCTTTGTTGATGAACGGTTTAGAGCCATTCCCTTTGACTTCAGCCAGCTTCACAAATCGATGCAACATGTCGGGCCACTTTTGCTGCCTAAGGCTTTGGAGTGGCATAGGGGCGATCCGCTCTTGGGCAAATACCGGAGTGCCCGATTGGTCGCAAACATATTTCCGGAATTGCCCGAAGATGTGGTTTCACAACTGATCGACTACGCCAAGTCCCACGACCGAGGTGCGCAGGAATTTGTGATTGATGTCATGTCGAACTATGACGGCGCGTCTGTTGCGTTTATCGTGCTAAAGGAACTCGTAGCGGTTCTTCCCGCCGACGATGTAATGCTCCGCAGTGTGCGCTCTGCGCTAGGAGAGACTGGAGTGATGCACGGTGAATTCGGCCGTCGCGATGCGATAATTGCTGAGCACGAGCAACTAAAGGCATGGCTAGCGGACGAGCGCGATGCCGTTGTGAAGTTTGCAGCGACGAGCTTGAAGAGCTTGGACAACGCTATCGCTGCAGCGCAGCAGGGTGCGGAAGCCGATATTGCCATGCGCAAGCTCAGCTACGGCGAACCTCTGGGCGACGAAAAGTTGGATGACCCTGACGACGAAGACTGAGAATTCCCCAGCCCATACCGCGCATACCGCCGCTCGCCCGTCCTTATCAGCGCGCCCATGGCAACAAGGTCGGCCAAATCCCTCGTCGCCGTGGCGCGAGAAGCCCCCGTGATGGCGATGTAGTTTTCGGCGCTGAGGCCGCCTTTGAAGCCGTCAACGCCTTCGCGGAACATGCGGGCGATGGCCTTTGCCTGCCGTTCGTTGAACTGGCTGCGGAAGCGTTCGTAATACTTCGCCTTGGCGAGCGAGAATTCGACGCGGGCGAGCGTGACGCGCTGGGCTTCAAGGATCGCGCTGCCGAAATAGAGCAGCCAGTCTGTGACCTCGCTGTTTTTGTTGGCGGCCTCCAAGCCGTCGTAATAGGCCTTGCGGCGGCGCTCGATTGTGTGGGCGAGCGCGATGAGGCTGGGCTGGCCGAGGCTCTGCGCCAGCGCCTTTTCGCACAGCGCCCGCCCGATGCGCCCGTTGCCATCTTCAAACGGATGAATGCTTTCAAAATAAAGGTGCGCAATGCCGGCGCGCGCCAGCGGCGGAAGCGGCGTTTTGCCTTTGGGCGATGTTGCGTTGAACCAGAGGGTGAAGGCGTCCATTTCGGTTTTCACTTGGGGCGAAGGCGGCGCTTCGAAATGCACTTTGGGCCTGTCCAGCCGGTTGGAGACGATCTGCATGGCATCGGCGTGGGTGCGATATTCGCCGATGGCCTCAATGCGCCGCTCGCCCGCCATCACCATCCTGTGCCAGGCAAACAGGGTCCCGTGCGAGAGCGGATCGGCAAAATGCAGGTAGACATCGGCCATCATCTCAGCGATGCCGCGCTCGGCGGGCGCAACGCGCCGCGCGCCGCCGCCCAGGCCAAGCTCCTGGCGCAGGGATGACTGCACCGACGCGCGGTCAAGCACCTCGCCCTCGATGGCGGAGGTTTTCAACGCCTCCTCGCTGATCAAGTCGATGCGGATCTGCTCGCTTTCATCCGGCCCGACATGGCGGAAGACACCGAGAAACTCGCCCGACCGCAGCAGGAACTCGCGCTCCAGCGGTTCCAATGCCTGCTTGTCGAAGCTGAAATGCGGCCAGTCAGCCTGCTGCCAATTCCATGTCATGAGCGATAGGACGCCTTTCTATAACTCATAATTTCATATTTTGTGAGTTATAGCAATCGTTCCTATGCCTCATGGACGGTTAAAGGCAACTCCCCAACCCCCATGACAAACTCCATCCCACCCTCTATTCTTGCATTCATGAGCCAATCTCCCAACCCGCTTTCGCCTGAAGAAATCGAGCGCTACGCCCGCCATATCGTCTTGTCCGAAATCGGCGGGGCGGGGCAGCAGCTACCGCGCATACCGCCGCTCCCCCGTCCTCGTCAGCGCGCCCTTGGCAACGAGGTCAGCCAAATCCCTCGTCGCCGTTGCACGTGACGCCCCTGTGATGGCGATGTAGTTTTCGGCGCTGAGGCCGCCTTTGAAACCGTCAACGCCTTCGCGGAACATGCGGGCGACGGCTTTTTCCTGCCGCTCGTTGAACTGGCCGCGGAAGCGTTCGTAGAATTTTGCCTTGGCGAGCGAGAATTCGACGCGGGCGAGCGTGACGCGCTGGGCTTCAAGGATCGCGCTGCCGAAATAGAGCAGCCAGTCTGTGACCTCGTTGCTTTTGTTGGCGGCCTCCAAGCCGTCGTAATAGGCCTTGCGGCGGCGCTCGATTGTGTGGGCCAGCGCGATGAGGCTTGGCTGGCCGAGGCTCTGCGCCAGCGCCTTTTCGCACAGCGCCCGCCCGATGCGCCCGTTGCCATCCTCGAACGGATGAATGCTTTCAAAATAAAGGTGCGCGATGCCGGCGCGCGCCAGCGCCGGAAGCGGCGTTTTGCCCTTGGGCGATGTGGCGTTGAACCATAAGGTGAAGGCGTCCATCTCGGATTTCACTTGGGGCGAAGGCGGCGCTTCGAAATGCACTTTGGGCCTGTCCAGCCGGTTGGAGACGATCTGCATGGCGTCGGCGTGCTTGCGATATTCGCCGATGGCCTCAATGCGCCGCTCGCCCGCCATCACCATTCTGTGCCAGGCAAACAGGGTCGCCGTGCGAGAGCGGATCGGCAAAATGCAGGTAAACATCGGCCATCATTTCAGCGATGCCGCGCTCGGCAGGCGCAACGCGCCGCGCGCCGCCGCCAAGGCCAAGCTCCTGGCGCAGGGATGACTGCACCGACGCGCGGTCAAGCACTTCCCCTTCGATGGCGGAGGTTTTCAAGGCCTCCTCGCTGATCAAATCGATGCGGATCTGCTCGCTTTCGTCCGGCCCGACATGGCGGAAGACGCCGAGAAACTCGCCCGAGCGCAGCAGGAACTCGCTCTCCAGCGGTTCCAATGCCTGCCTGTCGTAGCTGAAATGCGGCCAGTCAGCCTGCTGCCAATTCCATGTCATGAGCGATAGGATGCCTTTCTATAACTCATAATATCGCAAAATGTGAGTTATAGCAATCGTTTCTATGCCTCATGGAGGGTTCCCCATCCCCCTCGCCAAACCCCCTCCCCGCCGCTATCCTCCCCCGCCATGACCCAGCCCCTCTCCCCGCCCGAAATCGAGCGCTATGCCCGCCATATCGTCCTTGTCCGAAATCGGCGGGGCGGGGCAGCAGCGGTTGAAAGCCGCGCGGGTTCTGATGATCGGGGCGGGGGGGCTGGGGGCGCCGGTGCTGCTTTATCTGGCGGCGGCGGGGGTGGGGACGCTGGGGATTATTGATGATGACCGCGTGTCGCTGTCCAATCTGCAGCGGCAGGTGATTTATGACACGGACGATGTCGGCGTGTCGAAAGCGGCGGCGGCGGCGGGGCGGATTGCGGCGGTCAATCCGCATGTGAGCGTCGAGCCTTACGCGGCGCGGCTGAATGCTGAAAACGCCGATGAGATCATCGCGCGGTTTGATGTGATCATTGACGGGTCGGACAATTTCGACACGCGCTATCTGACGGCGGACGCCTGCGAGCGGCAGGGCAAGCCGCTGGTGTCAGCGGCCATCGGGCGGTTTGACGGGTCGGTGACGGTGCTGACGCCCTATGCGCTGGACGGCGACGGCAATCCCCTGCCCTCCTACCGCGACCTGTTTCCCGAAGCCCCGCCGCCCGGCACCGTGCCGGCCTGTTCGGAGGCGGGGGTGATGGGGGCGATGGCGGGGGTGATCGGGACTTTGCAGGCGATGGAGGCGATCAAGCTCATCACCGGCGCGGGCGAGCCGCTGATCGGGCGGCTGTTGATGTATGACGCCTTGTCGGCGCGGTTTGAGACGGTGAAATACCGCAAGCGGAAGGCCAAATCTTGACGCTTGAACTGACGCCTGACGAGAAGGACATGCTCTCCGGCGCGCGGGGCGAGGGCGCGGCGATGGCGCTGCGCATTGTCGCGGACACGGCGCGGCTGATGTCGGCGCCGTCGCTCATTCCGGTTGCGTCCGCGCATATTGACGGGGCGCTGTATCATGGCGATTCCGGCACTTTGTTTGCCGAAAGGCTGGTGGAGCTTGGCGCGAAAGTCGTCGATCCGCGCGACGCTGAATGTCGGCGGGCTGGACCTGATGGGCTGCTCGAAAGTCAACCTGCCGCCGCATGAGCGGGAGATGGCGGGGCGGATGATGCGGGCCTATATCGCGCTCGGCTGCGAGCCGACCTGGACCTGCGCGCCCTATCAGGCCGGCCACCGGCCGGCGCTTGGCTCGGATGTCGCCTGGGGCGAGAGCAACGCCGTCGTGTTCTGCAATTCCGTGCTCGGCGCGCGCACCAACCGCTATGGCGACTTCCTCGACATAGCCTGCGCCATTTCAGCGGCCGCGCGCCGAATTATGGGCTGCATCTGAAGGAGAACCGGCGCGCCACATTCGCCGTCGATGTCTCCGCCCTGCCCGCCGCGCTGCTGACCAGCGAGATCGCCTTTCCGGTTCTGGGCAGCCTGTTCGGGCGGCTCGCCGGGACTTCGGTCGGCGTCGTCACCGGCATCGCGGCGCATCCGGGCGAGGACGCGCTGAAAGCCTTCGGCGCGGCGGCGGCCTCGACCGGCGGCGTCGGGCTGTTTCATATTCTGGGCGTGACGCCGGAAGCGCCGGATATGGAAACCGCGACCGGCGGCGGACCGCTGCGCGAGACGATCACAGGTGAGCGCGGACATGTTCACCGAAACCCAGCGCCGCCTCGCCACCACGGAGCGCACAGACCATATCGACGCCGTCGCCATCGGCAGCCCGCATCTGTCGGCGGCCGAGTTCGACAAGCTCGCCGCGCTGATCGCGGGCCGCAGGCTTTCCATACCCTTCTTCGCCTGCACCGGCCGCCACGCCCTGAAAGAGATCGAGGCGAACGGTTTGCGCAGATCGCTCGAAGCCTGCGGCGTCACCATCGTCGCCGACACCTGCGTCGTCGTCACGCCGATCCTGAAAGACATGGCGGGCGGCGTGCTGATGACCAATTCCGGCAAGTTCGCGCAATATGCGCCGGGCAACACGGGGTATGGGGTGGTGTTCGGGTCGATGGCGGAGTGTGTGGAGAGCGCGGTTGCGCGGGAGGCCGGTGTTTTCCGGGGCCGCCCATGTTTGATTATTCCAAAGCCAAAGTCCTCGTCCCCGGCCCGGAGGTTCAGGCCGAGCCGCTCGTCCTCACCGCGCCGATCAGCTTCTGGGGCGGCGTGGACCCGAAGACCTCGATGATCGCCGATGTGCGCCACCCGCAGCATGGCATGGAAATCAGAGGCCGCGTCCTGTTCATTCCCGGCACGATCGGCTCATCCTCGGCCTCGGCAATCCTGCTGGAGCTCGTGCACCGCGGCATCGCCCCCGCCGCGCTGGTCCTGCATGAGCCGGACGCGATATTGCTGCTGGGGCTGATTGTGGCGCGGGAGATGGGCTGGGAGACGCCGGGGGCCTGGCAGATGGACAGGGCGCGGATTTCCAGCCTCCGCCGCAGCCGTTGACCTCACCCCACCCTCTCCAGCTCAAACCCCGGCTCCACCGAAGGCTCAATCGTCACCCGCCCAATCGGCATCACCTTCTCCCGCCCGGCAGGCTGATCTTGTACCGCGACAACAAATGCGCCAGCACGATCTGCGCCTCGGCCAGCGCGAAGTGCAGGCCGAGGCAGATGCGGGGGCCGGCGCGAAGGGGATGTAGCCTGGCGTCTGCACCCAGGGCGCCTGCTGTCCGGCGAAACGCTCGGGCATAAAGGCCGTCGGATGCTGCCAGAATTTGCGGTGCCGGTGCAGGACCCAGGGGCTGATCCAGACCTGCGCGCCCTTGGCTACCGTCTCGCCGCACACGGTCTCGGTTTCGATTGCGCCGCGCATGAGGTGCGGGACGGGCGGGTAGAGGCGCATGGCTTCGAGCAGCACATTGCGCAGCAGCGGCCAGTTGCGCAGGTCGTCGATAGTCTCCGCCCGCTCCGGCGCAAAGGCGCTGATCTCGGCGCGCAGCTTTGTCTGCGTGTCCCTGTCCTGCGCCAACAGATATCAGGCCCAGAACATCAGCCGCGCCGTCGTTTCCGAGCCGCCGAAAAACATCGTGCCGCACTGGTCGCGTATGTCTTCATTCGAAAGCCCCTCGCCCGTCTCGGCGTCTTTCAGGTCAAGCAGCTGGTCGAGCAGGTCCCGCGCCGCGCCTGCGGTCCGGTTCGCCTTGCGCTCCGTGACCACGGCCTCAATCGCGCCGAGCCATTCAGCCTGAAAGCGCCGCCGCCCGCGCGATGAGAAGGCAAATAAATCTTCCCTCTTCACAAACCCGTCAAGCAGCGCGGGACGCCCCGGCCCGGATGTGTAGCTCCGGATCAGCCCGGCCAGCCTGTCGCGGAACGCGCTCTCTGGCTTTGAAAACAGCGCCCGCAGCACCGCCTCCAGCGCCGTGTCCTGAAAGGCCGCCGACAGGTTGACATGAGGCTGTCCCCCGATGGCGCGCATAAGATGCTGCGCCGCGCCGTGAAAATGCGGAATGAGGATGTTTGCGGCGGCGGGCGTGAAGGCCGGGGCGAGCGCCTTGCGCTGACGGCGCCACTCGCCGCCTTCGGCCAGAAATATGCCGGAGCCGATCAGCGGGCGCACGACGCGGATAATGGGCATGGGCCGCCGGTAATTGGCCGCGCCGGACGAGAGCACATGTCTGATGCCCTCCGGATCGTTCACCAGCAGCGCCTCAACGCCGAGCGCCTTTCTGCGGGAATACATCACGTCAAAGGCATAATCCGGCCAGATCGACAGGCTCGATTGAATGAATTTGGGCATCAGCCGCCACAGCGGCAGGTCCTTGGCGTGCACAGGCGGCGCGGGCGGAATGAAGTGCTGTTGAATGCCGCTCATGTCTTCCTCACCGTGTTGGAGTTGCGCGCGCCAAAGCCTTCAATATTGAGCCTCAGCAGAAGCTCGACCCGCGCCGGGTCAAATGGCGTTCCCGCGAGCGAAAACAGAATGAGCTGCGCAAAGCCGCCGAGCAGGACCAGCGCCATGTCGTTCGGGTCTTCGTCGGCGCGGAACTCTCCCTGCCGCTGCCCAAGCGCGAAAATGTCGCGGACAATGCCGTGAAAGGACGGCGCGCCGGCGGGCGGCTGCAGCGACGTCATTTTGCGGCCGCGC
>CAWBWL010000013.1:362500-396355 GCA_963792485.1 uncultured Alphaproteobacteria bacterium | reverse complement strand
GGAGCCGTCTGGATTGGACATGAACAATTCCAGCACCAGCCTGCCGCCGCCGCGGTTGATAATGTCCTCGGCCTTCAGATTATGCCGGTGCATCGGCGACATCTGATCCTTGCGCGAGATCATGATTTTCTCGGCGTAGAGCATGCCGCGCCCATGCGCCAAATCCTTCACATCGCCATTGCGCACGGTGAAAAGAAACAGGCCGAGCTCGCCGAATTTGCCCTGGCCATAATCGGTGATGTCCCAGCCGAGACGGTGCGCCGTGATGCCGGAGCCGCCCTTGGTCTTCGCCTTCATTTCGTCCGGCGTCCAATAGGCGAAGGGCGGCATGATGTAGCCGAACGAGCGGATGAACGCATCGGCCTTCAAAAGGATGTCGTTGACTTCGGATCGGTTCATGGCTCGGTTCCTGAAGATCAGGTTTGGCTTGGCAGCGCGGCCCGTGTCACCCGCGCAGGCCGCGCTTCTGGACTAAATGCGGTCGCCCGTGGCTTCGTCGAAAATGGAGGCAAGGCCGACGCGGAAGCGCAGCTTGACCTTTTCCCCCGGCGTGAAGTGCGCGCTGGATTCGACCCGCACGGATATCGTCTGCCCGGCAAACTTGATCCAGACCAGGCTGTCCGAGCCCATCGGCTCAATCAGCTCGACCTCGGCGTCAAGCGGAGCGGAGAAGCCCTTGTCGTCGCGCCCGTTCAGCGTCATGTGCTCCGGCCGCGCGCCGAAGATCACTTTTGTGCCGTCAACGACGGGCGCGTCGTTCTTGTAGTCCGCAACATCAAGCGTGCCGCCAGCAAGCTTCAGCTTGGCCTCCTTGCCGCTGCCGGCAAATTCGCCCTTGATGAAATTCATCGACGGCGAGCCGATGAAGCCGGCGACATAGAGATTGACCGGCTTGTTGTAAATGTCCATCGGCTCGTCGAGCTGCTGGATCGTGCCGCCCTTCATAACCGCGATGCGGTCGGCGAGTGTCAGCGCCTCGATCTGGTCATGCGTCACGTAGATCATCGTGTTACCGAGCGTCTGGTGCAGCCGCTTGATTTCAACGCGAAGCTCGGCGCGCAGCTTGGCGTCAAGGTTGGACAGCGGCTCGTCAAACAGGAACACGTCCACATCGCGCACCAGCGCGCGGCCAATGGCGACACGCTGGCGCTGGCCGCCGGAAAGCGCCGTCGGCTTGCGCTGCAGGAGCGGCTCCAATTGCAGCATGGTCGCGGCGCGCTTGACGCGCTTGTCGATCTCTCCCGCCTCCATGCCGGCCACGCGCAGGCCGAAAGAGAGATTCCGCTCCACCGTCATCTGCGGATAAAGCGCATAGGACTGAAACACCATGCCGATGCCACGGTCTTTCGGCTCTTCCCATGTGACATTCTTGCCCTTGATGAACACCTGCCCTTCAGACGGCTCCAACAGGCCCGCAATGCAGTTCAAGAGCGTGGACTTGCCGCAGCCGGACGGGCCGAGCAGCACGAGGAATTCGCCCTCGGCAATGTCGAGATCAAGCGCATGCAGAACCTTGACCGCGCCATAGCTCTGCGCAAGGCCCCGCACTGACACGCTGGGAGTGGGAGAATGTGCGTTCATGAAATCAACCCTTCACTGCGCCGGCGGCGATGCCGCGCACGAAATATTTGCCGGAGAAAAAGTAGATGGCGAGCGGCACGAGGCCGGTCAGGATCGTCGCCGCCATGTCGACATTGTATTCCTTCACGCCCTGCCCCGTATTGACGATGTTATTCAGCTGCACCGTCATTGGATAGTTGGTGGGGCCGGCGTAAATGACGCCGAACAGGAAGTCGTTCCAGATGCCGGTGACCTGCAAAATGACGGCCACGGTGAGGATCGGAGCGGACATTGGCAGGAACACTTGAAACAGTATGCGCCAGTAGCCGGCCCCGTCCACACGCGCGGCCTTGAACAATTCCTGCGGCAGCGACGCGAAATAGTTTCGGAACAAAAGCGTCAGAAGCGGCAGGCCGAAAATCGTGTGCACCAGAACCACGGCGGGAAGCGTTGAAAAAATGCCCAGCCAGCGCGTGATGATGACGATTGGATAAATCATCACCACATAGGGAATGAAGCTCGCAAGCAGCAGGATGGTGAAAAAGCCTTCCGAATATTTGAACGGCCAGTTGGCCAGCGAATAGCCGGTGATGCAGGCGACCGTGATCGACACAATGACGGACGGCACGGTGATCTTCAGCGAGTTGATGAAGCCGGGCTTGATGCCCTCGCAATAGAGCCCGGTGCAGGCCTCGCTCCAAGCCTTGATCCACGGCGCTATCGTCAGATTATCCGACGGCGTGAACAGGTTGCCCTCGCGGATCGCGTCAAGGTCTTTCAGCGATGTGATGACCATGATGTAGAGCGGGAACAGGAAGAACAGGCAGCACAGGATCAGCACGCCATAGACAATGAAGCGCGGCAGCGTGATGAATTTTTTCGGCTTGGGGCCGGACGGCGATGTTGCGGCAATGGCCATTTCTATTGTCCCTTCTTGCCAAATTCGAGGCGTATCCATGGGATCAGGATCACGGCCATGGACAGGAGCATGATGGTGGACGCCGCCAGCGACATGCCGAGATTGGCGGTGAAATTCTGGTAGATGTAGCGAGACGGCACGTCTGACGAGACGCCCGGCCCGCCGTCGGTGATCGCAATCACAAGGTCGTAAATGCGGATGGCGCCAGATGCAACGAAGACGAATGTGGTGACCAGCACCGGCTTCATCATCGGCAGCACGATCTGCACATAGGTGCGCCAGGTCGGAATGCCGTCAATCCTGGCGGCCTTCCAGATTTCCTCGTCAATGCCGCGCAGGCCCGCCAGCATCAGCGCCATGACAAAACCCGTGCCCTGCCAGATGCCTGCGATGACAATGGCATACATGACCATATCTTGATCGGCGATCCAGCCGAAGGAGAAGCTCTCCCACCCCCACGCGCGCACGGCTTTTTGCAGACCGTATTCAGGCGAGAAAATCCAGGCCCAGACATGGCCCGTAACGATGAAGGACAGGGCGAACGGATAGAGATAGATGGTGCGGAACACGCCCTCGGCGCGGATTTTCTGGTCCATCAGAACGGCGATGATAAAACCCAGCGTCATGACGATTGTGATGAAAAATATCGCGTAGGTGACAACGTTTGGAAAGGAGCCCGCGCATTTCAGCTGCCAGGCGTCAGTGCCGATCTGGGTGAGTGCAGGACAGTCCATCCAGCGGCTGGTGTTGAACAGGCGCGTGTAGTTGGCGAAACCGATGAACTTATCGACCCACTCTCCAGGTGTGAACAAGGGCAGCACCCGCATCGATGTGAAAGAGAACATTACCGTCCACAATGTGCCGCCGACAAATACGAACAGCGCAATCAGGATCATGACCAGCGAGCCGAATTTTGACTGCTGGTTTTCATAAGGGGCAAACCACGCCACCAGGCTTGTCGGCACAACAACGGACAGCAGACCAAGCACCGAGGGGAACCAGCTGAACCGGGAAGCAGTGATGGTTTCAGAATCGGCGGAGTACATGACGGTCAGGAACAGCGCAAAAATGACAGCCAGGAAAACCAGCTTGTGTCTTAATTCGCGGAACGGGATATCGAGCAGCGTCAGCGCAATGCCCGCCAGAACTATGAAAAATGTCGCGCTGGCGACACTGCCGAACCCGGTCCACGACGGCCAGATGAAACCAAACAGAAATGCTGCAGCCATCGTGCTGGCGAATGTCGTGTCGCGAGTGCGGTGCGAAATGTTCGAGGTTTCGAAACTGCCCTGCAATGCGCGTTTTGCAAACAATGAAACCGCGTAAACTGCGGCCAAAGCGGCGAAAAACTTGACTGTAAAAATGACAATGTCGAGAACGAGGGCGCTTCCGCCCGCATGGTCTCTTGCAGAAACAAACCACCCGGCTTGCTCAAACAGCCGATGGGTGAAAAGGCCAAGCAAGGACGCGAGCGCTGCGGCGCATGAATAGATGATAACCGCTGGCACGCGGTCCATTGTGAAGACATAGCGCGGATTAATGGAAACAGTGGCCATTGCCTGAATTCACTCCCCGGCTGGTCGGCAGCGTCTTGCGGCGATTTGGGAAAATCTAAATCAACCAAACCCGCAGCCCGGCGCGCGCACAAATTTCAATGACTGAGATGAAAGCACCCCCCACCGCAGGGCGGGGGGCGCAATATTGACAGATCAGCCTGAAGTCTTACTTCGGAGCGTTCTTGATGATCTCCACAAACTTGGCCTGCGTGTCCGCAGCGGTCAGTTTCGGATCAGCCATGAAAGACGTGAACAGATCGTTGATCTGGTTCAGGGAGTCGCGGTCAATCATCTGAATGTCGTTCGGGAACACAGCCGTTGAACCGTCGAGAATGGCAAGGCCCTTCTTCATGCAGTCATTGGCGGCGGACAGATCGACGTCAGCGCGCATCGGGAGCGAACCCTTTTTCAGGTTGAACGCAACCTGGACTTCCTTGGTCACCAACGTGGCGGCCATCTTCTTCTGGGCTTCCGTGACCTTCGGGTCCTTGTTCTTCGGGAAGTAGAAGACATCACCGCCGGTGTTCAGAACCGGTGTCACACCCAGGCCCGGCAGGCAGTCATAGTCCTTGCCGGCAACGAGATTGGCAACAGCGAATTCACCGCCGGCCCAGTCACCCATGATGTTAGCGCCGGCTTTGCCCTGGATAACCAGCGCAACAGCTTCGTTCCACTGCGGAACCATCTTGTCGGCAGGCACAAACTGACGGACGGCGGCAAGCGCTTCGAAGACTTTGCCGAATTCCGGTCCGGAAGCGAGCGCTGTGTCGCGGTCCTTGTAGACCTTGACGAAATTGTCAACGCCAGCGAGCGCCACAAGCACGTCGTTCACCAGAAGGCCAACTGGCCAGCCCTGTGCGAGCGACAGAGGCTGAATGCCCTTTTCCTGGAGCTTCGGGGCGGCGGCCACGAACTCATCCCAATTCTGCGGGGGAGCAATGCCTGCGTCTTCGTAAACCTTGCGGTTGGTCCACATCCACTGTGCGGAGTGCAGGTTCACCGGAACGCAATAGACCTTGCCGTCCTTGGTGCAGCTTTCAAGCTGGCTCTTCGGACGCAGGATGTTGGCCCAGTCGCCAGCCGTCGCGACGTCTGTGATGTCCTCCATCAGACCGGCTGCGATCAGCTCGTCGGCGTCCTTGCCGGGGTTGAGCTGTGTGGCGCCCATCGGGTTGCCGCCGAGAATGCGCGAGATGATGATTGGGCGGGCAACGTCGCCGGAACCGGCAATGGCGCCGTCAACCCATTTGTCGCCCGAGGCGTCAACCGCCTTTGCGAATTCAGCGACCGCAGCAGCTTCGCCGCCTGATGTCCACCAATGTGTGACTTCCAGATCAGCGGCATTCGCCACACCAAATGACATGCAAACACTTGCAGCCAAAGCGACCGCAATTGACTTATAACGCATAACAGTTCCTCCCTTGTTTTGTCGTTATGAGAAAACCCTAGTCCAAAACATCCGGCACTGCAACGTTTCAGAAAAAAGTTTTTTCGTCGCCCGAAGTATTGTGCGATGCAATATCGTTTAGCCGGACAGTTCGGAATTGAGCCCTACTGCCAGAAGATGTGGTCACGATGATGTCGTGCACATAAACAATTGATTTTTATCATATTTATTTCAGAGAATGTGACCTGCACAGTCTGTGAGTACCCCGAGATCGGTGCCTCTTATTGGAATACCATGATATTGCACCGCACCAATTCGGACTTTTCTGTATCGTTACAGAAGATGCGGCATGGACAAGCCTGTTTTTTCCATCTTTATGATTTATCTCAAACCGGAACCGGCGGCAGCGCCGGGAAAATAGCAGACCAGCATGCATGAGATAAGCCCGCCGCCAGAGGAACGCCCGACACTCAAGACCATCGCCTATCTGACGGGTCTTGGTGTGACGACTGTTTCGCGCGCCCTCAAGGACGGGCCAGAAATCGGCGAGGCGACAAAGCAGCGCGTGCGCCTGATTGCACAGCAAGTCGGCTACCGTCCCAACCGGGCGGGCGTGCGCCTGCGCACCGGCAAGACCAACGTCATCAGCCTCATCCTGAACACTTATGATGAAGGCTACGGATTTTTATCGGCGCTCGTGTATGGAATTTCGGAAGTTCTGGCGTCCACGCCCTACCACCTCGTGGTGACGCCCTATTCGCTGTCAGACCCGATGGAACCGGTGCGCTATGTGGTTGAAACAAAATCGGCGGACGGCGTCATTATTTCTCGCACACAGGCCGACGATCCAAGAGTGCGCTATCTACAGGAGCACGGCGTTGCGTTCTCGACCCATGGCAGAACCGCAATAGAGCAGCCACACGCTTATTGCGATTATGACAATGCCGCTTTTGCAAAAGCTGCCGTGTGCGAACTCGTCAAGCGCGGCCGTCGCAAGATTGGACTGTTGGGCCCGCCGCAGACGCTTCTTTATGCACAGCACACCAATCAGGGATTTCGCGAGGCGATTTCAGAGGCTGGGCCAGGCGTCTCCTCTTTCGACATGTCCACGGCAAACACGGATCTGCCCATGCAGGAAGCGCGGCGCTTCGGCGAAGAACTCGGAAGGGCCGCCGACCGGCCAGACGGGATCGTCGTCTCAAGCGCCCTGACGTCGATGGCGCTGGTTTCGGGTCTCGAAGAGGCCGGATTGAGCTTCAAGGATTATGACATCGTCTCCAAGGAAGGCACGATGTCGCTGAAATGGTTCCGCAAGGAGATCATCACGATCAACGAGGATTTCCACGACGCAGGCCGTTATCTGGCCAAGGCTGTCATCGACGTTATCGACGGCGCGGACCCGGCAGGACTTCAGTATCTGGCCAAGCCCGTTCTGTGAGTGTCTGTCAGGCGCCCATGGCCCATGGCCCGTGCTGCGGGCCGCTCTTGTCAAAACGCTCAAACCCGTGCGCGCCGAAATAATCACGCTGCGCCTGAATGAGATTGGCGGTGCCACGCCCCTGACGGTAGGAATCGAAATAGGAAAGCGCGGAAAATAGCGCGGGCATTGGCAAGCCGGCATTTGCGGTTTGCGCCACAACAGAGCGCAGCGGCGCCTGCGCCTCGCTCATCATGCCGATAAACTTCGGCGCCATGAGCAGATTGGCAAGCGTCTGGTCTTCGGTGAATGCCTCAGAGATTGTATCGAGGAACTGTGAGCGGATGATGCAGCCGGCGCGCCATATCTTGGCAACGGTGCCCATGGGCAGGTTCCAGTTGAATTCTTTCGACGCCGCGCTCATCACCGCAAAGCCTTGAGCATAAGCGGCGATCTTGCCGGCAAAAAGCGCGAGCTCCAATTCCTTGACGAGCGATGCCCTTCCCTTCAATCGACCCCTTACCTCTATGCGTGAATAGGCCTCTTGCCCATTTTGACGCTCCTGCAAGAATGATGAAAGGCTGCGCGCGGCAACCGCCGCCTCAATGCCCGTGGCGGGCACGCCCATCATCTGCGCTTCAATGACAGCCCATTTGCCTGTGCCTTTCTGGCCGGCCTTGTCAACAATGAGGTCGACGATCGGCGTGCCAGTCTCAGGGTCATCGGCTAGAAGCGCAGCGGCGGTAATTTCGATCAGGTAGGAATTGAGCCGCCCTTTGTTCCAACGCTTGAAGATGCGACCAATTTCCTTGGCGCCCAGTCCGAGCCCGTCGCGCAGCAGGCCGTAGACCTCGCAGATCATCTGCATGTCGGCATATTCAATGCCGTTGTGGATGGTTTTGACAAAATGGCCGGCTCCATTGTCGCCGAGCCAGGCGCAGCAGGCTTCGCCCTTGTACTTTGCGGCGATTGAGACGAGCACTTCTTCGACGCGGCTGTAGGACTGGCGCGTGCCGCCAACCATGATTGACGGCCCGTGCCGCGCGCCCTCCTCGCCGCCGGACACGCCCATGCCGATGAAAGTGATCCCGCTGCCTTCAAGTTCAGAGAAGCGGCGCATCGTGTCGCGGAAATTGGCATTGCCTGCGTCGATGACGATGTCGTTGGCGGTCATAAGCGGGCGCAGCGCTGCGATCTGATCATCCACCGCCTCGCCCGCCTTGACCATGATGATCACCGGACGCGGCGGGCGGATGGCGGCGACGAATTCTGCCATGCTCTGGCACGGAACAATGCGTTTGGCGAGTTTGCCTGCGGATGCGGCGAAGGTGGAGGTGCGCTCAGTAGTGCGGTTGAATACGGCGATCCGGTTGCCCTTCTCAGCAATATTGAGCGCGAGGTTTGAGCCCATCACGCCAAGCCCGATCAGCCCGATCTCCGCCTTCTGCATTACAATTACCCTTCACGCCGTCATTTGACTGCCAAGTTTCTGAACGGCTGGACCAGCGGAGTCAATTGTGGCTCAATTGCCTGAGTCAGCTGTTCTCCGCTGCCCGCTCGGCGCGCAGCGTCATGAACAGCCATGCGCCAAGCCCGAGCGCCACCGCGCCCGCCGCAAGGAAGCCGAGCATTTGCACGGCCATGGAGGAAGCCGCTTCAAGATTGCCGGTGAAGGCATAGCCGAGGCTGATGTAGAGTGTGACCCAGACAGCCTCGCCCGCAACGCCCCACGCCGTGAACTTCGCCCAAGGCTGGCGTGCGGCTCCGGCGGCGAGGTTCACATAGGGCCCAAGCGCCGAAAACAGCCAGCGCGTTAAAAATATTGCGATGCCGCCGCGTTCGGCCAGCATGCTGGTTGCCTTGGCAAGAGGCGCCGCACGCGAACCGCGTTTGGCGATCAATTGCGAGCCGCCATGGCGTCCGGCGAAATAGCCGGTTTGATCGCCTGCAACTGCCCCTGCGAGCGCGGCGGTCCCCGTCGCTACCAAATTAAGGTCACCCGCCGCGACAAAGCCGCCGGCAGCAAGCATGAGGATCGAACAGGGGATGGGCAGCGCCAGACAGGAACAGAAGGTGGCAGCTGCGAGCAGCCAGAACCCGTATTGCGGGACAAGGGCCAGCAGCCAGTCAGTCATGCGCTTTCTCAGCCCTGAGCTTGGCGACCGCGTCTTCGACCTGTTTGATGATCTCCTCGACTGGCACGTTGCGCTGTTCGGCAATCTCCTTGATCGTGAAGGGCCGCCCATCAACCGGCAAAGGCAGTCCGGCGGTCTCGTCAATCACGCGCGGGTTCAAATCCCAGCTCTTGCCGACATAGCCGATCGTCATCCACGGGCGGATCGGCTCTTCATGGTGCGCAGCCCAGTAGGTGAACCCGATGACAAAGCGGACGGCAAAAAACAGCGTGAGCGCCAGCGCCAATGCGAAGGCGGACGTGAGCCTGGGATGGCGGCGGAAAGCGTCCCTGATTGAGGCAATCATTTCAGCAACCCGCCGTCCCCGCTTGTGAGCTCCTCACAGTTTGAACCGGTGCTTTTGCGCGCGCAAGTCAGCGGCGGCTCATTTGGCTTCGAGTATCACTTTGCCGCGCTGGCTGATAAACAGCGCTTCGCCGGATTCGGGATGAAAATAGCCCTCGACGCGCTTGCCATCCGGCATGTTTCCATAGACTTCCCAGCAGCCGCCATCCACTTTCATCCGGTCCACCTGCCAGCCTTGCTGGGTCAACTTGTCAGTGAGCGCCGCCTCGGTCAGCCATTTGTCTTGGGCCACTTCTTCGCAAGTGTAGCGGCCGGTTGCCTGCGCGGTGGCGGGCAGGATGAAGAGGCCAAGTGCCAGAATGTAGGGTTTCATGAGTTTCTCCTTTGTTTTCAGCGCCCATCAAGGCACCTGTGATGTGGCGAGCGAAGACGCCCGCCTGGTGAAAGTGCGCCGGATGCGCCAGGCTTCGAGCGCTGCCAGAGGCAGGAAGTGCACGAGAGCTGGAGCGATCTGGTTGTGAACGAAAATCCAATGCACGAGGGTTGCCACGGCAGCCGCATAGACAAGGCGCTGCAGTTTCTTCCAGTTCGGCCCCATTAAGCGGACTGAAATGTCATTCGATGTCAGGGCCAGCGGCAGAAAAATGAAGAAGGCAAGCCAGCCGGTCCAGATTCCAAGAATGAAAAACTCGCCAAGCACAGCCTCAAGGCTGCCCATGTCAACAGCATAAAGCGCCGTATGAAGCGTCCCATAGGCAAAGGCGGCGACGCCGAGATAGCGGCGGCGTACGGCAACCCAGCGCAGCACGTTCGATTTTGGAAACAGCATGCGCAACGGAGTGATCATCATGGCGAGGATCATGAACTGCGCCGCGCGCTCGCCGGATGGCTCCAGGAGATACTCTGTAGCGTGCCGCCCCTCAGAATCCGCCGCACCTCCAGAAAGAGCGCTGAACATCGGGATTGATGGCAGAGCGAGCAGTAGCCAGAACAAATAGCGTGAGTTGGCGAGCGCCCGCAGGCCGGGATTTGAGGTCATCAGTGTACAGCCAGGTGGTCAGCGTCATCGGAGAACTAGCCAAACAACATTGAAAATACAGCTTAACCTTTGGTAATGTTGCGCGCGGTCGCCAACGCCAGAAGACAAATGTTCTCAGGCGTAAAATGACAGCCTGTTTCCACCAGCCCGCTTGCTGCGGTACATGGCTTCGTCCGCTTGACGGATCAGCTCGTCAACTTCGGCGCAGTGGCCAGGGGCAAGCGAGACGCCGACGCTGGCGCCAATGGTGAAGGGGCCTTCCGAAAGATCATGGCTGCGTGTGACCGCCTTGATGATTCGGTTGGCGACGATTTCCGCGTCTTGCGCAGATCTGATGCCCCTTTGAACGATGACAAATTCATCGCCGCCAATACGTGCGACACAGTCCGTGTCGCGCACGCAGGTCAGCAGCCTGTCTGCGACGGATTTGAGGATGGCATCACCAACATCGTGGCCGTGATTGTCATTGATCGGCTTGAAGCTGTCGAGGTCGATATAATGCAGCGCGAGACTTTCGCCATCCTGAAGATTTGAGAGCGCATCGTGCAAGAGAAAGACCAGCTTGGTGCGGTTGGCGAGATTGGTCACTGGGTCGTGCATCGCGAGGTGCTCGATCATCGACTGGTTCTTGCGCTGTTCAGTGACATCCAGATAGGTCGTGACAAAGCCGCCATGCTCAAGCGGCACGCCGCGTATCTGCAGCACGGTGCCATTCGGTCGTGTGCGCTCAAAAGTGTGAGCGCATTTCTTGTGAACCAGCTCCATTTTGGCCTTGATCAGCGCCTCGGCGCTGCCCTCGCCATATTCGCCACGGCTGGCGTTGAAGCGAAAAATCTCTTCCAGGGTCGGACTTCCGTTCTTGAACAGCGTATCCGGATATTCCAGCAAGTCCTTTTGCTGCCGGTTGCACAGCACCAGACGCAGATCCTGATCGAACAGGAGCAGTCCGCCAGGAAAATTGTCGATAACAGCTTCTAGCAAGCGGATGCGCTCGCGCATTTGCGCGGGCGATAAGAGCTCAAGCGGAACCCTGGAGTTGGCGCCCCGCTTTAGCGGACGCTGGCGGGCGGCGCTGTCTTCAGCGCTGGAGTGCTCAACTTTAAGTGCGGATGCTGGCATGGCGGTCACGCGGCGAAGGCAGAAGGACGTTTGGAGATGAAATACTCGATCTTCTTGCGGAACTGCTCCGAGTTGATCGGCTTGGCGATGAAGCAATCGAGACCGTGGCGAACAAGGCGGTTGAAATGCATCGGATCGGTGGAACCTGACGCCATGATGATCGGCGTGTCCTTGTATTCCTCAAACCCGCGCACGATGCTGGCAAAGTTCAGGCCATTCAGCTCGGGCATCATGTAGTCAGTGACGATGATATCGTAGCGTTTTTCATGGCAGGCCTTCACCGCGCCAAAGCCGGACGTTTCAATGTCAATCTCGCCTCCAAACACCTTCATGGCGATGCGCTTCATCACAACGCAATTGGTCATCTCGTCATCTACAATCAGCATTCGCATGTGGCGCATCCGGGCATGACTGTGCAGCCAGGGCACGCTCAAAAGCAGGCTTCGGCAAGCAAGTCTGTTGTTTGGTACATCACGGCCCGGAGCCGGCGGCGCTAAATCTGCATCATGCATCCTGCGGGTGGGGCAGGTTTTGCGCTGAAGCAACCATAAGAGGAACAGTGTAAGAAAGCGGAAATGAGCGTGGTTAAGAGAGAATGATCTGCGAAAATTATTGCAGATAGTCGATATCGGCCTGCACAACCTGGTACAGTGATGAGAAGCGGATCGAGTCTCCGGGCGCGAGCGCATCCCAGCTGCCATTCGCCCCCGCATCGGCGCTGTCGCCCGCCGGCGCGGCGTCAGTCTGAAGTGTTTCTGTGCCCGGACCCGGGAAGACGCCATTGCCATTGTGCACATCGCCAACCGTCACATTGTAGATGGTGACGTTGCCTGTGTTGGAGATTAGGTAGGTGTAGTTGATCTGCTGTCCGGCAGGCACAGGTCCGGCCTGATCGGCAGATTTGACAAGCGTCATGTTGGGATTTTGCGCGACGGTTGTCGTCGCTGTCGCGCTCTGGGTGGCGGGGCCGGTCTGCGTTGAGGTGACAGAGACGGTGTTGACGATATTTGCGCCGTTATCAATGCGCGGCTGCCCCGCCGCGAAAGTGGCGGCAAAGGTCCAGACCTCGCCGATGTCGAAAGTGCCGATCGCGCCGGCGTCGCCTGACGGGCCGGAGACGGGAAGTGTTTCGGAGAAGGCCGCTTGGGTGACGGTGTCCGTCACCGAAACACCCGTCATCGCGCCATCGCCGGTATTGGTGAGCGTAATAGTGTAGGCGAGCGCGGAGGGCGCTGAAGATATTGGCCCGGTCAACGGTTTTCGCCACCGTGTAAAGATAAGTCGGCACACGCACCATGGTGATTGTGGTCACGGCGGTGTTTGAATTGGTTGCCCCGTCATTGACGATGACCGTGACATTGCGGGCGGTGATATCCGGCACATTTGATGTGTTGTTGAACCTGATGGCTGAAAGCGCTGTCTGGTATGTGGCGGCGGAGGCTGAGCCGGTCAGCGTCACAGTGATGACGCCGGGAACCGAAGTGTTGACGCTGCCGGTGATGCCTCCAGGCAGCGTGTTGATTGTCATCACGTCGCTGGGCTTGGCATTAGTGAGTTGGATCGTAGCGCTGGCGATGCTGGTTGTGTCGTAATTGATGATCGTCCGGTCGGTGTCGGCAATTGCAATCGCCGGGCCAGCCTCGGTGAAGGTCGTATTGAAGTTCGCAAGCGTTGCGCCACTCGAATTATTGCTGTCGAGATCAAGCAGCAGCGCAGCGCCGAAATAGTCAACAAAAATGGCGGTGTTCCATCGATTGTCGGTGAAGTCCGCGACCTTGATTTCGGCGCTGTAGGTCGTACCGGGAACCACGGTCGAAATCGTTCTCAAAACAGTTGTGTGTCCATCCAGGACGGAGTCCGGGACGGGAGGCGTGGCCACTGTGTTGTCGCGGTAGTAGGCCGAATTCGTTGAGGCGTTGATTGTGTCAATGTCGATGCCGGTTGAAGTGTTCGGCACGACCGCGACATTGGTGCCGGAATAGACGCCGCCGGTGAGGCGGATGGTGATGTTGTCGGAGAAACTCTGCCCGACATATTCATTGTATTCCTCCGAGCCCATCACATAGCGGAACGCGACTTTCGTCACGCCCACATCCGGTGTGAAACTGAAGGTCAGCGCGGCGCGGTCGCGCTCCGAGCCGGAGCTGTTGCCGGTGCCCGCGCCATCCCAGAAAAAGCTCGGCGAACCCGGCACTTGGGAAACATTGCCGGTGCCGAAGACGGCGCCGGACGTCATGCCGAGATTGGAGCCGGACGTGGTAAATGTGCCATACGCGTTGGAGGAGAAGGCGCCAAGTATGGTCGGCGTTCCGGTGAACGTGACGCCCGTCGCCCCATTCGGCGCAAGCGCATTGAGCAGCGTTGTTGTGGAACCCGCTGGCGTGATCGTGACCGCCGCGTGCGCGGGGGTCGTTTGGGTGAGCGCCAAGCACGCGGCAACGCCGAATATTCCAAGCCGGCCCGCAAATCCATGCCGCTTCGAAACTGGTTCGCCCGAGTAGTGAGGTCTGATCTGTCCCGCCATCGTGTGATGGTGAATAGGACGCGAAACTTGCCCGAAGCCTTACGGGATTTTCCGTTTGATTACGCCTGACGCTCACTTCAGCTCAAATGGCTTATCCTCAATCAGAGGAAGGCCCTCAGCCTCCCATCCATCCGCGCCGCTCGGATACCAAATGACGGAAGTGTGGCCGCGCTCAAGTGCGCGCTTGGCAGCGTTCCACGACATCCAGCAATTGGTCAAACAATAAAACAAGATGCCACGGGTCTTGTCACCGCCCGTTTTCGCGTCGATCCCGCCATCAAAATAAACGGCATCGTCCTTTGATATTGCGCCATAGCCGACATTCGGCAGCCAGGTGCTGCCCGGAATGTTTTTTCTGATCTTTTCCCGCCACACCGTTCCCGCTGGCAGCTTGGCAGGTTTGGGAGTGTGCGGCATCACGTCAAAGAAGATGACGCTCTTGTCCTTCCAGAGGGCCTCCGCTTCATTCGTCGTCACGACTTTGGCGCCCTTCAATGTCGCAGGCACCGGCGCGCGATATTCTTCCATGCGATAGCTGGAAGGCTCCGGCACAGCACTATCCGCAAACGCCTGCATTTGGGAAACCGCAAGGGCGAGCAGAGCGCCGATTGCGCTAGATGTCCTCCGAAGCATTTCGCCTTTCCAGTGAGCCGTTATGCACTGCACAAACCCGAATGTCAGTTTGGATTGATCAGTCTGCCCTGCTCATCGACCAGTGGCACGCCATACTGCATGAGAATGCCGTTAATTTCGTCCTGACTGTCCTTGATAACTGTGTTGAGTTCACGCTTCCAATTTTGGTCCGAGGGCCGCACACCCATAGTGATGCGGTACACCATGCGTGAGCCAACTTTTTCCTTCAATAGCGGAACAACCGTCAAATCCTCGTCAGACTGATTGGCAAAATGACCGGCCAGTGGGCCCCAGATTATGGCGGCATCAATCGTGCCAGCAACAAGATCCTTGATCATGGTCTGCGCGATAGGATCCGTGACCCTTGTGTCCACCATCAGTCTGTAGGGTTTGGCGGCGCGCATCAATTTGGCTGCCGCCATGTTGCGTGCTGGCGGTGTGCCTTCGACAATGCCGATCTTTTTATCGGCAAGCCGGGGATCCTCAATGGTCTCGACACCGGACAGCGCGCTATCCTTCTTGTAGATCATGACATAGGCTGAGCTGTAATAGGCATTGGTGTTTTGCACCAGGACATCGCCCTGCGGATAGCCCATGATCACATCGCAAAGATTGGCACGCAAGGTGTTGCGCACAAAACCCTGTATCTGTGGATGCCAAGTATAGGCGATGGATTTGCGCCCGAGTTTCTTGGCAAGCAGTTCAGCAAGCTTGTTTTCAAAGCCTTCGCCGCTCTGGTCGGTCATGGGCATATTGGACGGATCGGCGCAGACCCGCAATATGTCTGGATCCACCAGTTCCCCGGCTGCGCCGAGACCCGCATCTTGCGCAAACGCAGACGAGGCCAGAACAGACGCGAGCGCGCAGGCGCCAAACCGCCGCATGCGGCTCAACCGCCCATGCATGACGCTTCCGCCTCTTTATAAGCAGCGGTTTTTTCCGCCTTTTTCGCGGGCCTGCCACGGGGAAGATCTCCCACAGCGCGGGCGCGCAAATAGACGTAGAGATCATCCATGTAGCAATAGACGTTTTTGTTTTCGCCAAAGCCCGGCATGACGTTTTCCTTGCCGGCACCGAGGTTTTTACGGCCTTCAGCGACGATCGACAGGAACTCAGGGTAATCCAGAACCTTCATCGAATCGGCCAGTGCAGGTGCATAGGACGAGCCGACGCCATCAGGTCCGTGGCAGACATGGCAGTCGGAATTGAAACGCCGAAAGCCGCTGAACGTATACCAGTCGACCGTGCCATCTTCCTGCAATTTGAAAGTGGGATTGCCTTCTGCGTCCAGGTGCTTGCCGTTTTCCTCCGACACCGCCGCTGCTTTTGTCTTGTCATCCGCCGCACCGGCGGCAGGAGCATACGAAAAGAGCAGCAATGCAGCTAGCGGCAATAGAACTCTGTGAAAAGACATTCAGGACCTCATGTTCGCCTATCGGCGCAAGTGGCGCGCGAGGCATTGACTTACAAACTGCGCAGAACCGGGGGCCAAGGACAAGATTTACTTTTTGTCCAATTGGCCCCCGGCTCATTCTCTAATCCGCTGCCAGAAGCAGCGGCTTCAATCGATCCCGCAGATTAGTCCGGGAGGCCGAAGACGGTCAGAACGCCGCCGAGGCTGGTATAGTCGGCGAGCGCCGCGTAACCGCCGACCGCGCCGAGACCGGCTGTGCCGACGACTTTGGCTTCATCGCCCTGCGCGCGGCCCTGATCGACAGCGCCATGCCAGGCGGCTGCGTTTTCAGGTGAGAGCAGGCCACCCGCCAGACCAATGCCGGCCCAGCCGCCAACACCTGACAGGATCGCGATATACTGCTTGCCCTTGTGCTCGTAGGTGGTGACATTGCCGATGATGCCGGACGGGGTCTTGAACTTGTAGAGTTCGTTTCCGTCCTTATCGACTGCCTTGATGTAGCCTTCCAGCGTGCCGTAGAACACGACGTCGCCGGCGGTCGCCAGAACGCCTGACCAGACCGAGAACTGCTCGGGCTTGGACCAGACGATTTCGCCCTTGGCAGCATCCCAGGCAATGAAATTGCCCATGCCGCCATGACTATCCGGAGCCGGATACATCGCAACCGTGGCGCCGACAAACGGCTGACCCGCAGTGTAGCTCACCTTGTAGGGCTCATAGTCCATGCAGACATGGTTCGTCGGCACGTAGAAGAGACCTGTGGATGGCGAGTAGGCTGCCGGCTGCTGATCCTTGGTACCAAGTGCGGCCGGGCAGATGCCGGTCGTGTTGACGTCTTCGCCGTTCTGCTGGGTCGAGTACTTCGGCACGACCTGAGGACGACCGTATTCAGGACTCGCCTTGTCCATCACAACTTCGGTCGCCCAGTTCACCTTTGGATCGTACTTCTTGGCAACCAGAAGCTCACCGTTGGCGCGGTCCATTGTATAGGCGAATCCGTTGCGATCGAAATGCACGAGCACGTCGCGTTTCGCACCGCCAATATCCATGCCATCCACGAGGATCATCTCGTTGATGCCGTCATAGTCCCACTCGTCATGCGGGGTCATCTGGTAGAGCCACTTGGCCATACCGGTGTCTGCATCACGGGCCATAATTGTCATGGACCAGCGGTTATCGCCCGGGCGCTGCACGGGATTCCAGGTCGATGGATTTCCGGTGCCGTAATAGATGAGGTTCAGCTTCGGATCATAGGAATACCAGCCCCATGTGCCGCCGCCGCCCGTCTTCCATTGCTCGCCTTCCCAAGTGTTGGTGCCGGAATCAACGCCGACCGGCTTGCCGAGCTGCGTGGTGACGTTGCCGTCAATCAGCGTGTCGGCATCCGGGCCCATTGAGTAGGCGCGCCAGACTTTCGTGCCGTCCTTGATATTGTAGGCGGTGACATGCGAGCGCACGCCAAATTCACCACCGGAAATGCCGACTATGACTTTGTCCTTGACGACCATTGGCGCGGATGTGCCGGACTCGCCCTTGCTGCCGTCCGCGGCTTCCGCGTTCAGCACGGACCAGACTGGCTTGCCGGTCTTGGAGTCGAGGGCAACCAGGGTTGAGTCAGCCTGATACAGGAAAATCTTGCCATCGGCATAAGCCACGCCGCGGTTGACCGTATCGCAGCACATGATGGGAATGACGTTCGGATTCTGGCGTGGCTCGTACTTCCAGATAATCTTACCATCATTGTTCAGGTCAAGCGCATAGACGATGTTTGGAAACGGCGTGTGCACATACATTACATCGCCGATGATCAGCGGGCCGCCTTCATGTCCGCGCAAAACGCCAGTGGAGAATGTCCACTTGGCCTGCAAGGTCTTCACATTGGCGGCGGTGATCTGGTTCAGTTTTGAGTACCGCGTGTTGGCATAGTCGCCGGTGGGCATGGCCCAGTTTTTCGCGTCTGCTGTCAGGCCCATCACCTCGTCATTCGCGTAGGTCCCGGCCGCCGAGGCGAGCAGAACTGACGCAGCAAAAGCCAAGCCTGTAGAATATTTGAGTAAGCGCATTTGGTCTTCCTCCCAATATTGTCATACTTCAATCACTTGGAGATATCGCCAAAGGCCAGCCCAAGCGAAACGCTCTGGGGAATGTTTCCGCCACTCTTCTTGGCCATTTCAGGCTGACAGGGCACTTTATTGCCTGCCTGAATTGGTCAATCCTAGACCTGCGCCATTCCCCTGACACTCAGGTCCTCAAAGCGGAAAACCTTTAAAAGCTAAGTTAGAAAATAAAGCAAAGCAAGACAAAACCGGCTCTTAAAGCACTTCTTCGACTTTAGTTGAAAAAATTCTTCGAATGCACTGCAATATCTAAATATTGCAATGCACAAAATGTAGCAGTATGATACCACAACTTATATTGCAGTGCTTTTTTGATCGCCTTATCACCGCTTATTAATGGAATTCATGATCTGAGATCATTTAATTCTTGATGGCTCTGATTTGTAACAATTTGTCCCTGACAAACTCCATTGAACTATCTTCTACGGATATGGCGGATTAGACGGTGCGATTGCGGTCCATTGACAGTGTCTGCGGTGCAGTGCCAACTTCGCCGCCAAAAGGTATCATCATGCGAAAAATTGGGCCATGCACTGCAGCAGTCTGCGTTCTGCTGGCGCCGTTTGGCGATAGACATGCCAGCGCCGCCGATGGCTACCCTACAGCAGCGGTTGCGGAGTATGTCCTTATTTGCATGAAGGCCAATGGCGAAACGAGAGATGCCCTTGAGCGCTGCTCCTGTTCGATCGACGTCATCACTTCAGTCTTGCCGTATGAGCATTTCGTCGCGGCGGAAACCTTCAAGCGCATGGGGTTTCTGAACGGCGAGAAAGGCGAAGTATTTCGCGGGAGCGCACCGGCAAAGGCAGCGATCACCGAATTGAACCGGGCGCAGATTGAAGCAGAAGTGCGCTGCTTTTAGGGCGCATCAGCACAGAACCAAAAAGCCCTAAAGGCCTGCAGCCTCCACAGGCCATTTGTCCTTGAAGACAAGGCCTTCCGTGTCAATCGCCTCGGCCTCGATCATCTTGCCGCCTTCGGCTTTGTAGTTGAACCGGAAATTGGGATCCTCCGAGATGGAAATTCCCGCCTCCATCTTGAGAATCATGGCGCCATCCTTCGACACGGTCAGCTTGTCGACAAAGTGCGGCGGGATGAAGTAGCGCGTGATCTGATCCATCTGAAGGCCGGAATTGTTCGGATGCCGGATCATCAGCTGCAGCTCGTTAGGCGCGCTCATATTGGCATCGGTCTTTTCAGAGAACTGCTTCAGCTTCATCAGCCCCATCGTCAGCTTGGCCTCCTGCGGGCTCTTCACCGCAGGCGCCGAGCAGCCGCCGGAGGCCTTTACAAATGTCTCGGACATGTGAAGCTCGCCCGTGGCGGTTTCCGCAATCACACGCACATAGGAATAGTCATTTACCCTGACCCTGGTCGACAAATGTGTCACGCCTGAATCCTGACCAAGCTCAAACTTGGCTGCCAACGGCGCGGGGTTCACATCAATGATCAATGTCAGCGATTTGACGTTGCCGCCGGATTTGACGGGATCAATGGCGATGTCAATCGGAACAAGCCCCGCATCTTGCGCACGCTTAGGGGCAACCAGTGTCACAAGGCCCGTGTTGAGCAGGATCGGACGGTCGCCAAAGACATCAGGCTTCAGACCATCCCAAAGCTTGGCTGAGACTTCTGGGGTGGACTGCGCAGCGGCGACACCCGAAAACCCGCAGGTCAAGGCCAAACCGGAAATGGCAATCGCAACAAGTCTGGCCGTCAGAGATCCTGAACGGACTGAGTCTGAACGAATGAACATCATCTCTTCCTCCACATACCGAACCGCCACCCAAGATGAAACGCCATCTACACGCGTCCTTCCGGGCGGGCAAATCACGTTAAGGTGCAGGCGGCAACGGCCATCCGCGCTGCAAACTACTCCCACTCCAATTCAGCATACGCCACTGTCGCATTTCTTTCATTGAATTCTTCGAACAGGTCCCAGTTGCCGCGTTCGCTCTGTCCTGCGGTTTTCACGGCTTCACTGATAGGCACACCATCAGCAATTGACTTTCTGATGTCTGCCGCCAGCACGTCAAAATACCGGCGCTGCGCTTGCAGCGCATCTGGCCATAGGGAGGGCGCTGGGCCGTGGCCTGGCACAACACTCGTCGCCTTTGCCGCCGACAGTTCATCCATCTGCCGCATCCAGCCCAGCAGCGACCCGTCTATGGTTGGAAGGTGTTGCAGGAAGACCAGATCGCCGGCAAACAGCGTGCCAGACGTAATGTCGAGGACCGTCAAATCATTGTCCGTATGGGCCGGCTCCCAGGCCCTCAGTTGCAATGTCCGCCCGCCGAGATCAAGCTCGAGCGACCCGCTGACCAGCAAGGATGGAGTGACAATTTCAACGCCGCGCATGACACGGCCGCCCATCAGTCCCTCAAAGCGCTGCAGATAAAATTCGCCCCGCGCCTTCAGCGCAGCAGGCAGATTACTGTGCCCAACCAGAGTTGCGCCGATATCGCGGAAAGCCGCGTTTCCAAAGACATGATCGGGATGCATGTGGGTGTTGAGCGCGTAGCGTAGCGGTTTGTCCGTGATTTTTCCGGCTGCCGCGATCAGCGCCCTCGCCTCGCCAATGCTGCCCCCGGTGTCTATGACTGCGGCGGCATCTGTGCCCACAATGACGCCAAGGTTACAAATGGCGCCTTCATTTTCCGCAGTCATCAATTGATGCACGCCGGTAAAGCAAAACACGCCATCGGCGATCTCTTTGAGCCGCAGATCCGGTCCAATTGGCGCTGCAAAGCTGCGCCGCGCGCTGAAGGCGGTGGCCGCCATGGCCAATCCCGCCTTGCCGATGCCGCGTCTAGAGAAATTCATCGCCAGTCTGCCGGTTGACGGTTGATGCGCCATCCGCAGTCACAGTGTGCGCCCCGTATCGGGAAACGCGCATTTCCATTTCTTCACTGACAGTGCAGGATGCTCAGCCGACCATTTCACTATCTCGCTCTGGGCAAGAAACATGCAGGTCATCAGGTTGCCGCGGCTCTCAAACGAAAGTTTTTCTTCCCTGCATTTGCCTGGGCTGGTAACCAGGCATACCGTCATGACAAGATTGACAAAGTCCATGGCGCACCTTTCGCCCCGCTGATGAAGCGGGCCCGTCACTCATCCCGCGTCCGGCAGAACGCGGCAGGTGACAAAATAGTTGCAGACTTCCTCAAGGCCCCGTCAAGGAGATCAGCGGCGGAAACGTAAGCATGCGGTCCGCGCCTGTCAACAAGCGGCCCCAGAAGGCGGCGCGCCGGGCATCGAACTTTGGTGTTGTTGACATGGCGGGTTCGCTGTGTAGTTTCCCGGCAGTGCGAAACAGCCGGGCCATGAAACTTGGAACCCTGCGGACGGGCGCAGCCAAGGTGAAACGGGTGTTTTTATGCGAGCAAAACTATTTCTGGCTACGGCAATGATTTCGCTGGCACTGGTGGGCGCATCTCATGCGCAGGATGCAGCGGCTGGCGAGAAAGTCTTTGCCAAGTGCAAAGCCTGCCATGTCGCCGATGAGGCCAAAAACAAGGTTGGTCCTTCGCTGCTCGGCCTCATTGGCAGAACGGCCGGAACGCATGCAGGCTTCAAATATTCGCCTGCCATGATGGATGCCGGAAAGGGCGGCCTCATCTGGGATGACGCAAAGCTGACCGAATATCTCAAAAACCCCAAGGCGTTGGTCAAAGGCACGAAAATGGCATTTGCCGGCCTCAAGGAAGACGCCGACATTGCCAATTTGATCGCCTATTTGAAACAATTTCCCAAATAGCCGCAACGCAGCCATCATCCGCCTGTCATAGCCTTGGCGATGATCTTGGCAAGCGAATACAGCCTCTGCTCGATAAATGTTGGAACCTCGCAGACATAGGTGAGCGACTGCACGCGGTCGTCGAAAATGCGCGTTTCCAAGGTTATCTGCTCAGTCCGCGTGATGATTTCATTGGCGTCGGCATCAGGCTGCGCGCGCAGTTCTGCCAGGCGTGACGCTTCGGCGCGCAGCCTGGCTGCCATGGCCAGCTGATTTTCCGCATAGCGGGCAATGCCGGAAATGACGCTGGCGCGCTCGGCGTTCATATGATCGAACAAGCCCTGCGCCAGCATTGCCAATTCCATGCTGCGCTCAGTACCGGACCGGCTATTGGCAAATTTCACAATCGTATTCTCTGCATCCGCCAATGGCATGCGCCGGGCGGAAAGCTCGCGCACCAGAGCGGAAATGCCTGACTCCTCTGACCAGCTGACTGCCGAATCCGGCAATTCTGGCCCGTTCCACACCTGACTGAGCGACAGCGTTGGCACTTTGCGCTGAATGCAGGGCCATGTTGGATCAGGCTGTTGCGCTCCCCGGACCTGACCGCCCATCATGACGTAAAGGGCAGACAAGGCAAACGCCTGCAGCAGTCGACGCATTTGCATCACGCATTCCCTCCCGAGTCACGCTTGCGGGCCATAAGCCCCCGCGATGGATCGTATGCGAGTATGGCACCGCCCAAAAACAAAATCGAGAACACGCAGACCGCCGCCAGCGACTGCCACTGCAATTGCCCGTAGAAGGAAAAGCGGATCAGTTCGACAGCATAGGTGAATGGGTTTGCGAGGCAGATCTTGTGAAGCACAGGGCTCGATTCCAAAATGCGCCAGAGCGGATAGAGCGCGGGCGAAGCGAAATACATCGGGAAGATCACAAAATTCATGATCCCTGAGAAATTTTCCAACTGCTGGATCAAGGACGACAAAAGCAGGCCGAGCGCGCACAGCATGACGCCTGCGAGAAAAAGCGCGGGAAGCGCAAGCAGGTAGCCCATAAGTGGCAGCTTGACGCCCCAGAACCAGGCGATCGCAAGAAAAACATAGACTTGCGCCAATGATACTGCAACTCCGGCCAGAAGTTTTGACACAAGCAGAAACCAGCGGGGAAACGGGCTGACCAAGAGCGTGCGCATATTGCCCATTTCCCGGTCATAGACCATGGACAGAGACGACTGCATGCCGCTGAACAACAGGATCATGCCGCACAGACCGGGCGTGATATAGACTTCATACAGCACATAAGTCTTGTAAGGGGCGATGATCGAGACGCCGAGCACCTGGCGGAATCCGGCAGCGAAGATGAACAGCCAGAGCAACGGGCGCACCAGTGAGGAGATGAATCGTTCGCGCTGGTTCAGAAACCGCAACCCTTCGCGGACCAGAATGCCTTTCAGACAGATCAGGTAGTGCGTTGCGCCAAAGGCTTTAAGCTGTTTGGGAACGACGGCCTGAGAGGGAGACTGCAAATTCATGCCGCTTTCTCCCCCTGCGCGCCAAGCCCGCTAAGCTGCGAGAAGGCAGAGCGAATGCTTGGAGTTCGAGTGGAGCGCGTCACATCCTCGACGCTGCCCTTGGCGGCCAGTCTTCCTTCATGCAGCACGACAACATGGTCCGCTTCGTCAACCTCGTCAATCAAGTGGGTAGCCCAGAACACGCCAATGCCCTCTGTTCTAACGAGCGCACGGATTGTGGCCAATATTCCGGCCCTCGCCTCTATGTCGAGACCAACCGTTGCCTCGTCGAGGAGCAGCAATGAAGGCCGGTGCAGCAGCGCCCGCGCAATCTCCACGCGGCGCATCTGGCCGCCAGAGAGGCTCCGGGCCTTGTCGTTCTGCCGCCCCTCCATACCCACCGAGTTCAAGACCGAATCAATGCGCTGACGCGCCTCGCGGGCCCCAATTCCGTGCAGCGAGGCGTGATAGGAGAGGTTGTGACTGACCGTCAGGTCAAGGTCGAGAGTGCGCGCTTGAAACACGATTCCGAGGCGGCGCAGAGCCTCGCCAGAATTCCTACCGATGTCATGGCCGAATATGCTGATTGAGCCGCGGCGTGTGTCATAGAGATTGCTTATGAGCGAAAACAATGTCGTTTTGCCTGCGCCATTGAGACCGAGCAGCACAGTGAAATTTGCAGGCGAGATGGCGAATGTGACCTCGGACAAGGCGCGCTTGTTGCCGTAAGAGTGGCTGACTCCGGCAACATCAAGCGCCGCACTTGCGTTCATACCCCCGCCAGTTCCCAAATTCTGCAAGCCCTTGAAGTCCACGATCCGCAATCCTGACAATATCGCGGCCAGAGACATCTCCGGCGGCGCCTCACTTGATTATGATGGTGCCCTTCATGCCCTTGTCCGCCAAATCGGGAACCGACCATGTGTAGCTGCCGGGGCGCACGGTCGTGAACTGCACCTGCATCGTGCCCTCAGCGTCAAATTCAAGCCATGCCGGCGCACCGTTCATATGAACTTCGAGATCATTGATGACAATCTGGTTCATCCAGACATTGCGGAACAAATCTGTTGCAAACTTGTACTCAAGGCCCGACGCGGATGTGATTTTCCAGCGATAGCCCTGCCCTGCAATCAGTTCGAAGTCCTTCTGGTTGACGGTGAAACTGTCCTGCGCGGACCCCAGAATGAGTTCCGGCATGTCCTTGCTGGCCCGCGTCACCTTTGGCGCGTCGTCGGCGTCTTGAGCCAATATTCCGGACTGCGTCGCAAGAAGGACACTCAATACCGCTAGACTAAGCACTGCGCGTCTTATCATTGTTTCTGCCCTATTTCACCTCGACACCAAGTCTGATTCATTTCGGCGAAACCACCACACCCCAGGGCAAAGCTCCAACGGTCACCGACTGCACCGGTTCGTCCGTTGCCAAGTCGATGAATGTGACATCATTCGACACGCCGTTCGTGCTGATAAGTGTTTTCTGATCCGGCGTGAAGGCCAGTTGCCAGACACGCTGTCCGACAAGCACGTATTTCTCAACCTCATAAGTGGCTGTGTTGACAACCGCCACACGATTGGCCGGCCCGAGCGCCACATAGGCCTTCTTGCCGTCGCCTGTAATGCGCACACCCACAGGCTGGATTGCTTCCGCGCGAAGGCCCGCTATTTCGAAGGTGATCTTCTTTGTTACCTGATGCGTCCTGACATCAATAACCGAAACCGTGCCCCCAATTTCAGAGCTCACCCAGACTTGTGAGCCGTCTGGTTTGAACTCCGCGAACCGCGGACGGGAATCAACCAGCACATTGTCTGTGATCTCGTGCGTTGTGGTGTCGATGAAGTGCGCCATGTTTGTCGTTTCCGACGTGTTGACGATCACCTTCCCATCCGGACTGATGCCCATGCCTTCCGGCTCAACTCCAACCGGGATTTCCGCGAGAACCTTCTTGTTTTCCAAGTCAATGACCGTCACCAGATTGTCGTCTTCATTGGCAACGTAAAGCGTCTTTCCGTCCGGTGACAGGTCGAACAGTTCCGGGTCCGGCCCGGAGGGAAGCGTGCCTGTAATCTCATGGGTTGTGGCGTCGATGATCTGTATCGTGTCATCGTCGCTGGCGCAGAGATAAATGAATTTACCGTCGTGCGAAATGGTGATCCCTCGCGGCCTTTGGCCAACATTTATTGTCTTGACCACCTCCATGGTCTCGGAATCGATGACGCTTATCGTGTTGTCCTTCTCATTGGAAACATAGACGGTGAACGCCAACGCCGGGATAGATGCCGCAAGGCCAAGTATCGCGGCTGAGAACAGGCAGGCCAACCTTCTCATTGATGATTTGTCCAATTCCAGCTCTCCGTCACTTAAGAACGCACTTTGTCTCCGGCTCGTCAATGCCGAGCGTATCGAGCTCGGAAAACTGGTGCAGGAAACCCTCCTGCGGCGACGTCGAAACGACGGAGCGCGCATCGCCCAGAAACACCGGTTGCCGCAACTGCTGGTTCCATTTGCGGAACGTAAGCTTTTGTCCCTTGAAGGCGGCGATCGAATAATCGGCGGCGCGGATGAACGCGCCGATCTTTTGCAGGTCGTCGCTTTGTGTGCGGGTCGCCGCATCGCCGACAATTCTGACGGCAGTCCAAGCGGACATGTCCTTTGACAACATGCGCCGCCCGCTTTTTTTGGCGAAGCGGTTCTGGATTTGCGTGCCGCCCCACTGCTCGCTGGCGGGGTGCCATGAAGACGGCACAAGTCCCGCAGTTCCGGCGACTGGGCGCGGAATCCAAGTCCGGTTAGGCACATAGGAGCCGAAGACCTCGCTCTCATCGGCGACAAGAACAACGTCATGATCCGGCAGGTCCTGCGTGAACACCGGCATCTGGCGCTGGATTTGAACAACACCGGAATCCGTCCGGCGCGCCGTGCCGGTGTCCGCAAAAAGTTTCTCGGCCACAATCTCGCCGCCGAAACGGGAGGCAGCGCGGCGAAGCGCTTCGGCAAACTGCTGGTCGGGTTCGTGCGAACCGTAAAGAAGCGCCCATCTGCGCCATTGCTTCCAGATGAGATACTGCGCCAGCCCGTCTGCCAGCATGGTTCGGGACGGAGCAGTGTGGAAGACATTCGCACGGCACATGTCTTCACGAAGGCTGTCGTCCGTATTGCCGACATTGAACAGAAGTACGCCCGCGTCCCGGGCTAGGTCAGCAATCGAGAGGAGTTGCTCGGAAGAAAGATCAGCAAGAATGTATCGATCGCCCCGAGCTGCCATTTCGTTGAATATTGCAACGACATTGGCGCCCGGCTTCACTTCAATTGTGTCGAGAGAAAACGACTGGCCCAGAAATTTCCCGGTTGTGTTGTTGTCGCCGATGGCGACCTCAGCGCCTGCTACACCCTCGTCGCGCGGCGGAATATCGAGCACCGACAGTGCCAGTCGCGGCTCATAGGCGCGCAGATAGCCGAGTTTGATCTCAACTGCCGGCGCCGCCGTTTTCCCGTCCGCTGACTGGGCGTTAGCAGGCCACAGTTTGACACACGCCAAAAACAAGGTGATGAAAACCAAGCAGGCATTTGGCACAGTGTTTCTCATGGCCATGCATCATCTCTTTTGATTTTTGTCATCCGCTGGAATTCTGGATGCTGTCATGCCGGGACGTTTTGATGAGCTTAACCCACGCAAAGCGATTATCAAACCCCGCCAAAAGGCTTGTGGCTGTCGCCGCATGGCTGATTACGTTGTCCAGCATTTCACTTGCGGGCGAAAAGATCGCGGTATTTGAATTCGAGATCATCCGCAGCAATGTCATCGCCGGCGTGCGTGAAGACAGGGATGCTGAGCAAGAACGCCTCACGATGATTGCCGGACGATTGCGCCAGCAGCTTGCCGCATCTGGACAGTTTCAGCTTGTGGACATTGCGCCAGTCGCTGAAAAGACCGCCGCCGCCAATCTGCAATCCTGCGGCAACTGCGCCGATGACTATGCCAAGGAGCTCGGCGCAGACTATGCCGTCACCGGCACAGTCCAAAAGGTCTCCGAGCTGATTCTCAACATCAATGTCTACGTTCGCGACGCCGCCGCCTCGAAACTAGTGGCGGGCGCAACAGTCGACCTGCGCGGCAACACGGACGAATCATGGCGGCGGGGAATCGACTATCTCTACCGAAATGTGTTGTCCCCGCGCCTGCTCAAGCTGAAGCGATAGCCGGTAGCCTGCAGTATGCGGTAGGTGGTTGCTACCAAAGTATTGCCTTGCTTGCACGCCGCCGCTTATTCTTTGCAATTACGAGGCGGCGGCGGCTGCCGCATCATAAATTGTTTGACGGAACTGTTTTTTGCACACACACTAATTTTGCGGCAAATGATTGGGAGGTCATAAATGGCAATCAAATTACATCCAGCGCTCGACAAGGGTTTCAAGAAGGGCTCCAAGACGTTTGCTGGCGGGACGCTGAAGTGTCACTGCAAAGACAAGCCGGTGACGGTGGGCATTGGCGCGCAGATTGCGCACAACCATGCGTGCGGCTGCACCAAATGCTGGAAGCCGAAGGGGGCGATTTTCTCGGTTGTGGCAGTGGTGGGCAAGGACAAGGTCAAGGTGACTGCCAATGGCGGAAAGCTGAAAATTGTCGACGAGAACGCCACCATCCAGCGCAACGCCTGCAAGGAATGCGGCGTGCACATGTATGGCCGCATCGAGAACAAGAAACACGCTTTCTACGGCCTCGATTTTGTTCATTCTGAGCTGTCCGATGAAAAAGGCTGGCAAGAGCCGCAGTTTGCGGCCTTTGTGTCCTCTGTGATCGAGTCTGGCGTCGCGCCGTCCGAAATGAAGAGCATCCGCAAACGGTTTGAAGCGCTCGGCCTTCCTGCTTATGATTGCCTGTCGCCTGCCTTGATGGATGCCTTGGCTGCTCATTCGGCAAAACTGGCGGGCGTTACCGCACGGAAATAATCTGTCCAGCGGCCTCGGCCAATGGACCTCCGGTCAAGTCTCCGCCATCATGCATGGCGGAGACTTTCCTGTTAAAAAACTGTTGAGCTGACGCCGCCCGCGCTGCGGCACTGTTTTGGAGAATTGTCATGAAAACACGCGCCGCCGTCGCCTGGGCCGCTGGCAAGCCGCTGACCATTGAGACCATCGACATCGAAGGCCCGAAGGCCGGCGAAGTGCTGATGGAGGTGATGGCGACAGGTGTGTGCCATACCGACCTTTACACGCTTTCAGGCGCGGACCCGGAAGGGCTGTTTCCAGCCATTCTCGGCCATGAAGGCGCGGGCATTGTGCGCGAGGTCGGCGCGGGGGTGACAAGCCTGAAGCCGGGCGATCATGTCATCCCGCTCTACACGCCCGAATGCCGCCAGTGCAAAACCTGCACCTCGCGCCGCTCGAACCTGTGCACCGCCATCCGCGCCACGCAAGGGAAAGGCGTCATGCCGGACGGGTCTAGCCGGTTCAAATGCGAAGGGTCAGATGTGTTCCATTATATGGGCTGCTCGACTTTTTCGAACTTCACTGTCTTGCCAGAAATCGCCCTCGCCAAAGTGCGCGAGGACGCGCCGTTCGACAAGATCTGCTATATCGGCTGCGGCGTCACCACCGGCATCGGCGCGGTGATCAACACGGCGAAAGTCTGGCCGGGCGCCAATGTCGTCGTCTTCGGCCTCGGCGGCATCGGGCTGAACGTCATTCAGGGTGCCCGCATGGTGGGCGCGGACAAAATCATCGGTGTGGATCTCAATCCATCAAAAGTCGCCATGGCCAAGAAATTCGGCATGACGCATTTCATAAATCCGGATGAAGTCGGCCGCGACAAGGTGGTGCAGGCAATTGTCGATCTCACCGGCGGCGGCGCGGACTTCTCGTTCGAATGCATCGGCAACGTGGACATCATGCGTCAGGCGCTCGAATGCACCCACCGCGGCTGGGGCGAGAGCATCATCATCGGCGTCGCCGCATCCGGCAAGGAAATCGCCACCCGCCCGTTCCAGCTGGTCACCGGCCGCGTCTGGAAAGGCACCGCGTTCGGCGGCGCGCGGGGCCGGACCGATGTGCCGAAGATTGTCGACTGGTACATGGAGGGCAAGATCAACATTGATGATCTCATCACCCACACAATGCCGCTAGATCAGATCAACCATGCGTTCGATCTGATGGAGAAGGGCGAGTCGATCAGGTCAGTGGTGCTGTTTTAAAGCAGCGATCGCTTTTTGGATGGAAGAAGGATTTGGTTGCGGAGGCAGGATCTTGACCTGCGGCCTTCAGGTTATGAGCCTGACGAGCTGTCTGCCCGTCTCAACCCGAATGGGCGTCCAAAAACGCCTGCAGCGCCGCAAAATACGGTTCCGGCTCCTCGAAGAACGGCGTATGCGAACTGTCTGGAAAGACGGTCATCTGGCTGTTGGGCAAGGCGTCGTGCATCATTTGCGAGCAGGCCGGCGTTAGCAGGTCGTGCCGACCGCAAATCACAAGCGCAGGCTGGGTGATGCAGTGCAGTTGATCGACCCGGTTCCAGTTCCTGAGGCTCCCCGTGTAACAAAACTCGCTGGGACCCTGAAGCGCAGTGTAGGGCGCGGGATTAAAGCCTTGAATGGAACGCATGAGAGGCTCCGGCCAAGACTGCAGCCTGCACATGTGGCGATAGTTCATAATTTCTATTGCGCCCTTGTATTCCGGGTGATCAGTCGTGCCGTCGGCCTCATGCCGCTTCATCATGGCAATGGTTTCGCCGCCCAGCGCGCTGCTCAATCTATCAAGTTCGCCCACAAGATGGGGAATGTTGGCGGCGCCATCGGCGAGAATCAATGTCTTGAAAGCGTCGGAGTGTGTCAGCGCATACTCAATGCCGAGCCAGGTCCCCCATGAATGTCCAAGCAGATGCACCGTGCCAAGGTCCAGCGCAGCTCTGACGATTTCCACCTCCTCGACATACCGCCCGAGCGTCCAGAGACTTTCGTCATCGGGCCGGTCAGAAGCGCCGCAGCCAAGCTGGTCGAAAGCGACAAGGCGGAAGCGGTCAGACGCGAGGCGCGAATGGCTGTCGCGGATGTAGTCGCAGGGAAGACCCGGCCCGCCGTTGAGGCATAGCAGAACCTCATCGCCCGTGCCAAAGCTGTATGTGACAACTTCATGCCCGTGCACCGGCACGCGGATGATCTGGTCCGCCTTGCGCTCAATATTGAATTCCGAAGTCTCCAGTGGCGTATTCACGACCGTCAGCGCTCTTCAGCAAGGTGAATTCCACAGCCCGCATCATACCACCCGAAGGGCGGCGCCGTCCAAGGAATTCATCTCTCTGCCCTATCCAAAGGCCAGCTTGGGCGAACTGGTGCGGCGCGCTTTGACGCCAGAAGGCACATGTCCAAACACGCAAAAAGCCCGCACAAGGCGGGCCATTTTGATTGGTTTGGTTGCGGGGGCAGGATTTGAACCTGCGGCCTTCAGGTTATGAGCCTGACGAGCTACCGGGCTGCTCCACCCCGCGTCACCACGTGATACATAATATCACGCATTCGGTTATTCCAGAAACACAAAAGGCCGCTTTCGCGGCCTGTGTTGCCCATCAAAGGGCCAAAAATCGTATCGAGAAGCTTCATGCTTGCGTTTTGTAGACCTGGCAGCGACCTACTCTCCCGTGCCTTAAGACAAAGTACCATCGGCGCTGGGGCGTTTCACGGCCGAGTTCGGAATGGGATCGGGTGCAGCCACCCCGCCATAACCACCAGGTCGGCAAAGCGCAAGCTGAAGTGAGAAGCTGGGTTTTTTCCATGCATTAAGTATCGCTAGATGAACACTAGCAATGAGAACAATCAAGCCAATCGAGCTATTAGTACCGGTAAGCTACATGCGTTGCCGCACTTACACACCCGGCCTATCAACGTGGTAGTCTTCCACGGCTCTCAAGGGAATACTCGTTTTCAGGTGGGTTTCCCGCTTAGATGCCTTCAGCGGTTATCCCGTCCGTATATAGCTACTCTGCTATGCCCTTGGCAGGACAACAGATCCACCAGTGATACGTCCATCCCGGTCCTCTCGTACTAAGGACAGATCCTGTCAATATTCCTACACCCACGGCAGATAGGGACCGAACTGTCTCACGACGTTCTGAACCCAACTCACGTACCGCTTTAAATGGCGAACAGCCATACCCTTGGGACCTGCTCCAGCCCCAGGATGCGATGAGTCGACATCGAGGTGCCAAACAACCCCGTCGATATGGACTCTTGGGGGTCATCAGCCTGTTATCCCCAGCGTACCTTTTATTCGTTAAGCGATGGCCCTTCCACTCGGGACCACCGGATCACTATGACCGTCTTTCGACTCTGCTCGACTTGTCAGTCTTGCAGTCAGGCAGGCTTATGCCATTGCACTCGACGAACGATTTCCGACCGTTCTGAGCCTACCATCGCGCGCCTCCGTTACTCTTTAGGAGGCGACCGCCCCAGTCAAACTACCCACCATACACTGTCCCGGGCCCGGATAACGGGTCGCGGTTAGACATCCATGTAGATAAGGGTGGTATTTCAAGGATGACTCCACGCAAGCTGGCGCTCACGCTTCAAAGTCTACCACCTATCCTACACATGCCGACACGAATGCCAGTGTAAAGCTATAGTAAAGGTGCATGGGGTCTTTCCGTCTAACCGCAGGAACCCCGCATCTTCACGGGGAATTCAATTTCACTGAGTCTATGCTGGAGACAGCGGGGAAGTCGTTACGCCATTCGTGCAGGTCGGAACTTACCCGACAAGGAATTTCGCTACCTTAGGACCGTTATAGTTACGGCCGCCGTTTACTGGGGCTTCAATTCAATGCTTGCACATCTCCTTTTAACCTTCCAGCACCGGGCAGGCGTCAGACCCTATACGTCGTCTTGCGACTTCGCAGAGCCCTGTGTTTTTGGTAAACAGTCGCTACCCCCTGGTCTGTGCCACCACACCTAGCTTGCGCTAAGCATGGTCACGCTTCTTCCGAAGTTACGCGTGCAATTTGCCGAGTTCCTTCAGCATAGTTCTCTCAAGCGCCTTGGTATACTCTACCTGACCACCTGTGTCGGTTTCGGGTACGGTCTGTACGGTGGAGCTATTTCCTGGAACCCCTTCGAAGCCCTCCCAATCCAATAAGGGAAAACAACATACGGGATCCGTCACTACCACCAGGCCCACGATTATTAACGTGGTTCCCATCGACTACGCATTTCTGCCTCGTCTTAGGGGCCGGCTAACCCTGCTCAGATTAACTTTAAGCAGGAACCCTTGGTCTTTCGGCGAGGGAGTCTCTCACTCCCTTTATCGTTACTCATGTCAGCATTCTCACTTCCAATACCTCCAGGAGCCCTCACGGGTCTCCCTTCACTGGCTTATGGAACGCTCCGCTACCACTTGACCTTGCGGTCAAATCCACATCTTCGGTGTATGGCTTTAGCCCCGTTACATTTTTGGCGCAAAGACCCTTATTTAGACCAGTGAGCTGTTACGCTTTCTTTAAATGATGGCTGCTTCTAAGCCAACATCCTGGTTGTTTTGGGATCCTCACATCCTTTCCCACTTAGCCATAACTTGGGGACCTTAGATGGTGGTCAGGGTTGTTTCCCTCTTCACGACGGACGTTAGCACCCGCCGTGTGTCTGCCGACTAGTACTCCTCGGTATTCAGAGTTTGATTAGGTTTGGTAAGTTGTTGAGACCCCCTAGCCCATTCAGTGCTTTACCCCCGAGGGTATTCGGTCGACGCTCTACCTAAATAGATTTCGCGGAGAACCAGCTATTTCCAAGTTTGATTGGCCTTTCACCCCTAGCCACAAGTCATCCCAATCTATTGCAACAGATGCGGGTTCGGCCCTCCAGTAAGTGTTACCTTACCTTCAGCCTGCTCATGGCTAGATCACTTGGTTTCGGGTCTAATGCGTCGAACTTATCGCCCTATTAAGACTCGCTTTCGCTACGCCTACACCTACCGGCTTAAGCTTGCTCGACACACTAAGTCGCTGACCCATTATACAAAAGGTACGCAGTCACCCAGAACGAATCTTGGGCTCCCACTGTTTGTAGGCGTCCGGTTTCAGGTACTATTTCACTCCCCTTGTCGGGGTGCTTTTCACCTTTCCCTCACGGTACTAGTTCGCTATCGGTCATGCACGAGTACTTAGGCTTGGATAGTGGTCTACCCATGTTCAGACAGGATTTCACGTGTCCCGCCTTACTCGAGGACAACAGTTCGCATTACGTGTACGGGGCTATCACCCACTGCGGCGCTCTTTTCCAAAAGCTTCCACTTGTCTCACTGTTGTCACTGGCCTGGTCCGCGTTCGCTCGCCACTACTTGCGGAGTCTCGTTTGATGTCCTTTCCTACGGGTACTTAGATGTTTCAGTTCCCCGCGTTTGCTTCTAACCCCTATGTATTCAGAGTTAGATACCTTTTTACGATAGCTAGAAACCACTTTAGTTA
>CAWBWL010000013.1:0-357500 GCA_963792485.1 uncultured Alphaproteobacteria bacterium | reverse complement strand
GCACCTTCCTCGTCAAATTCATCCCCGCCAGCCGCCAGCTCTCGCGCAGATAATCCTTCAGCGCCGCATCATCCATGCTCTCGCCTCCGGTGCGCTGAATCCAAAGCATGCCGCGCGAGGCGAGATAGGGGGCGGGGCGCAGGCCCGGCTCGCTTTTCAGCATTTCAAAACTCATCGGCGAGCATTTGAAGGTGACGAACAGCGCATCGCCATCGTCCCATCCGCCGATTGCGAACACTTTGCTGGCCACCTTCCACACATGCGCGCCACCCCATTGCACAACGTGGTGGGCATGGGGCAGCGAGGCGCAGAATGAGTTGTACTCGTCCAGTGTCACTGCGCCCCACTTTGTTTGATTCAGGCAGCCTTGCTCATATCAGTCACCGCCCGGAACACCAGCCGGTCCGACCCCGCCGAAACCTTGATGACGGAGCCGTCACGGATCTCGCCGCCGAGGATTTTCTCCGCCAGCGGGTCCTGCAGCTCCTTCTGCATCACCCGCTTCAGCGGCCGCGCGCCATAGGCCGGATCGTAGCCGCGCTCGCCGAGCCATTTCACCGCGCTGTCGTCCAGCTCAATGCTGATCTTGCGGTCTTCCAGCAGCTTGGCCAGCCGCTTAATCTGGATCGCGACAATCGCGCCCATCTCGTTGCGCCGCAGCCGGTGGAACAGGATGATCTCGTCCACCCGGTTGAGAAACTCCGGCCGGAACGCGGCTTTGACCATGGCCATCACCGGCTCGCGCGCGGCGTCGACATCCTCGTCATCGGCAAGCGACACCAGATATTCCGAGCCGAGGTTCGAGGTCATGATGATCAGCGTATGCTTGAAATCGACCGTGCGCCCCTGCCCGTCCGTCAGCCGCCCGTCATCGAGCACCTGAAGCAGAACATTGAACACATCCGGATGCGCCTTTTCGATCTCGTCGAACAGAACGACCTGATACGGCCTGCGCCGCACAGCCTCCGTCAGCGCCCCGCCCTCGTCATAACCGACATAGCCCGGAGGCGCGCCGATCAGGCGGGAGACGGAATGCTTTTCCATATATTCCGACATGTCCATCCGCACCATCGCCGTCTCGTCGTCAAACAGGAACGAGGCCAGAGCTTTGGTCAGCTCGGTCTTGCCGACGCCGGTGGGGCCAAGGAAGATGAACGAGCCGAGCGGCCGGTTCGGATCCTGCAGTCCGGCCCGCGCGCGGCGCACGGCTTTCGACACGGCCTGCACCGCTTCGCCCTGGCCGACGACACGCTTGGCGATCTCGTCTTCCATGCGCAAGAGCTTGTCACGCTCGCCCTCCAGCATCTTGTCGACCGGAATGCCGGTCCAGCGTGAAATGACTTGCGCGATGTGATCCGGCGTCACGGTCTCCTCGACCATGTTCGCCGCGCCACCATCCTGTGACTCAGCTTCGACCAGCTTGCGCTCCAGCTCCGGAATCGTGCCATAGGCCAATTCGCCCGCCTTCTGGAATTCGCCCTTGCGCTGCGCCGAAGCCAGCTCGTTGCGCAGCTCGTCCAGCTGCTTCTTGATATCCGCCGCCAGCCCGAGCTTCGTCTTCTCCGCCTGCCATAGCGAGGTGACACGCGAGGATTCCTCTTCGAGTCCGACAAGCTCGGTCTCAAGCCTCGCTAGCCGGTCTTTCGACGCCTCGTCCTTCTCGACTTTCAGCGCCTCGCGCTCGATCTTCAGCTGCATGATGCGTCGGTCGATCTCGTCCAGCGCCTCAGGCTTGGAATCCACCTGCATCCGCAGCCGCGAGGCAGCCTCATCCATCAGGTCAATCGCCTTGTCCGGCAGAAAGCGGTCGGAAATATAGCGGTTCGACAAAGTCGCCGCCGCCACCAGAGCGGAATCTGAAATCCGCACCTTGTGATGCTGTTCGTATTTTTCCTTGAGGCCGCGCAGGATGGAAATCGTGTCCTCGACCGTCGGTTCATTGACAAACACCGGCTGAAAGCGCCGCGCCAGCGCCGCGTCCTTCTCCACATGCTTTCGGTATTCGTCGAGCGTTGTCGCGCCCACGCAATGAAGCTCGCCGCGCGCCAAGGCCGGCTTCAACAGGTTCGACGCGTCCATCGCCCCGTCCGCCTTGCCCGCGCCGACCAGCGTGTGCATCTCGTCGATGAACAGGATCACCCCGCCATCCGCCGCCTGCACTTCTTTGAGCACAGCCTTCAGTCGCTCTTCAAACTCGCCGCGGTATTTCGCGCCCGCGATCAACGCGCCCATGTCGAGCGCCATCAGGCTCTTGTCGCGAAGTGATTCCGGCACGTCGCCATTGATGATGCGCAGCGCCAGCCCTTCGGCGATCGCCGTCTTGCCGACGCCAGGTTCGCCGATCAGCACCGGATTGTTCTTGGTGCGCCGCGACAGGACCTGCATGGTGCGGCGGATTTCATCATCGCGCCCGATCACCGGATCCAGCTTGCCCTCGCGCGCATCCTTGGTGAGGTCGCGCGCATATTTCTTCAGCGCGTCATAGCCCTGCTCGGCATTGGCCGAGTCGGCGGTGCGGCCCTTGCGCACTTCGTTGATGACTTCGTTCAAAGCTTTCGCGGTCACACCGGCTTTGGAGAGAATGTCCGCCGTCTTCGCCGACTTCTCAATCGCCAGCGCCATCAGGAGGCGCTCAACCGTGACAAAACTGTCGCCGGCTTTTTTGGCAATATCCTCGGAAGTGGCAAAAATCTTGGCGAGCGGCTGGCTCATGTAAAGCTGGTCGCCGCCGCCGGAAACTTTCGGCAGGCCCTTGAGCGCCAGTTCAACGGCGAGCCTTACCGCCCCCGCATCGCCGCCGGCGCGCGAGATCAGCGAATTCGCCAAGCCCTCATCGTCATCGACAAGGACTTTCAACAAATGTTCGGGAAGAAACTGCTGGTGGTTCTGCGACAGCGCATAGGTCTGCGCCGACTGGATGAATCCGCGAACCCGCTCGGAATATTTCTCAATGTTCATATCTGCCTCCTTTTGCCCGAAAGGCCCGCGCTGGGCGCCAAACGGTGCGTGGGTGACGAGCCCCCTGATTAGGCGGGCTCCGTTGTGACGAATATGGGTGGGGATTTTGCGTTCGGCAAGAGCGCGACAAGCCTTCCCCGTCATCGCGCCCCGTTTCCGGTCCGATCATTGTGGGTGGTTGCAGGAAACAGGGTGTGTGGTCCTGCCTTCTGTGATTTTAGTATGTGGCATCGCCACACACCCTGCCGGTGTGCTTGCCCGGGGTGAGGGAACGCCGCACGCCGAAGACGGTGGGTTGACTGGGCGGCCGCACGAAGTGCCGCGCACTGGCCTCAGCTTGTCAAAGCTGAGACGGGCGCCCCGGCTGTGGAAGCCAAAACGCGCCAACCCGGATTCCGTCCTCAGGGCTGACCTACGCCCGTCCTCACCGGGGCCTGGTCTTGTGGCTCATCGCCAGCGGGACTGCCGACCTAATCCCGCTCACCAGCACCGCCGCCCTCCACGACGCCCGGTTCGCGAACCGTGTCCCGCCAAGAGCGATGGGGCAAGTATCCATCAGATTTGGAGCTTGAGGATGAATATCGGACAGAAAAATGCAGAAATCTGACAAGGCATTGAAAAGGCTGCAATATAAGATACAGAAATCTTTCTTGCCGAAAATCTATCCCCGCATTCGCTCCTTTTCGCCGCTCAAGCGGCGGACCGGTGATGAGGGAGGGCGCCTGTCCTGCTTCGCTCCTTCGGAGCTTCGCAGGATGGGGTACCACATCCTGCTATTCGTCAGCCGGGGCCGGCTCTGGCAGGCGCGCGGGTTGCTGCAGGACAAAGCTTGGCAGCGCATCTACGCCGCCCTCTGCCTGATCCTCACGCGGCGGGCGCGGGGCGCGCGGGCGGCGGTTTCGGTTCCGGCTCTCACGCTGCTGATTTTCATCGCTGTTCAGACGCGGCTCGCGAGTGCCCGCCTCTTCGTCCATAGAAACTTCAGCAGGCACGCCATCAATAACCGGCTGCGGCGCGTTGTTGTCGAAAGGCTGCTGCTGCGGAGCTTCGGCCTGTGGCTGCGGATTGGACTGGAAGCGCATATCTCCTTCGGAAGCGCCTTCGTCATCACCGTCATTTTGCTGCTGCGTCTGCTGCGGATTGGCCGCGTAAGCAGCCGCGATAATCCGGTTGTAATGTTCGGCGTGCTGCAGATAGTTCTCAGCCATCACGCGGTCGCCTGAAGACTGGGCATCGCGCGCCAGCGACATGTATTTTTCCGCAACGTGCTGGGCGGTGCCGCGCACCTTTACGTCAGGACCGTTGCTCTCATAGGAGCGGGTCAGCGGATTGGGTCCTCGGCGGTTATTGTTGTTGTTATTTCCGCCGCCGCCACCGCCGCCGCTGTTGCCGCCGCCATTGCCGCGACCGCGCATCCGCCGGTTCTGATTATTCTGTTGCTGCCTCATCCGCCGCTCATTTTTGTTTGGGTTAATTGGTGGCGATCATTCGCCTGTGATTTGCCGCACGGCATTGCCGCTGCGCATTCCGCCGTCATGCAGGTCAAGATAAATCCGTCACAATGTTGGACTTTCAGTCGAAAATCGCGCGGCCGCTCCGGCACATCCCCACCAAAACGAACCTGAAAACTGATTCGGAATGGCAATTCACTAACTTCGACGGCCTCTAATTAGCTGGTTTGCCGCCAAATTCCAAGCTATTTTTGAGGACAGGCATTTGATTGCTCACAGGGCAAACATCAAAGCCCGGTCATTGCCACTCAGATCCTTTGAAGCTTTGACAAGTGTGAACCCTTCCCGGACGCATATGCTGATGACGCTCTGCTGCTGGTCATGGCCGATTTCCAGCGCCAGATAGCCGCCTTCGCGAAGATGGTTGAGCGCCTGAGCCGCGATCAGCCGATAAGCGGCAAGCCCGTCTTCTCCGCCATCAAGCGCGGCTATAGGGTCATGCTCCCTGACTTCACGCGCCAGCAATGCAATTTCGGCGGACGGGATATAGGGCGGGTTTGAAATGATCAGGTCAAACCGACCTTCAACCTTGTCAAACCAATCGGACTTCAACGATTGAAACCGCGTGGCGACGCTGTTGATTTCCGCGTTCCTGCCTGCTGTGGCCATTGCATTTTCACAGATGTCGACAGCGACCGCCCGCGCATTTGGAAGACGGGACAATAGGCTGATGGCGATGACACCGGTGCCCGTTCCAAGGTCAAGTATCGAGAGTACTTCGCGCCTTCGGCTTGCAAAGGCTTTCAAGGCGAGTTCAACGACGCACTCGGTATCTGGCCGCGGCTCCAGAGTTTCATCGGACAGATCAAACGGCATGCCAAAAAACTCCCGGCGGCCGATCAGGCGGTGCACGGGTTTGCCGGCAAGCCGCGCATTGAGCGCCGCAGTCAAGGATTGGATTTGCTCTTGACTGAGCGAACTTTCAGGACGCGCGAGAATGGCGAGCCGGTCAAGTCCGGTCACCCATTCAAGCAAGAGCGCAGCGTCCAGATCCGGCGTTTCAATGCCTGCTTGTGACAGCTCGCTGCGAACGAACTGATACGCCGCACCGGCATTCACAGGCAAAGAACCGGCAGCCAAAACTCAATTCCTGTTCTGGAAATCGGCAAGCAGCGCTGACTGGTGGTCAGCAACCAGCGCATCGACCAGTTCATCGAGATCACCTTCAATGACCCGGTCAAGCTTGTAGAGTGTCAGATTGATCCGGTGATCCGTCACGCGCCCCTGCGGAAAATTATAGGTGCGGATGCGCTCAGACCGGTCGCCAGAGCCGACCTGGCTTTTGCGGTCCTGCGCGCGCGCGTCGTCTGCGGTCTGGCGTTTGACATCAAACAGGCGCGTGCGCAGGATTTCCATGGCGCGCGCGCGGTTCTGGTGCTGGGATTTCTCTGCCTGCGTCACCACAATACCGGTTGGCAGATGCGTGATGCGCACGGCTGAGTCAGTCGTGTTCACATGCTGGCCGCCAGCGCCGGAGGCGCGCATCGTGTCGATGCGGATGTCTTCATTGCGGATTTCGATGTCGATCTCTTCCGCCTCGGGCAGCACTGCGACAGTCGCCGCTGACGTATGGATACGCCCACTCGCCTCCGTGTCCGGCACACGCTGGACACGGTGCACGCCTGACTCGAATTTGAGTTTGGAGTAGACGCCCTTGCCGGTGACGGCGGCGATGATCTCCTTGTAGCCGCCCGCTTCGCCGGCGCTCGCTGAATCAAGCGAAACCTTCCACCCTTTAGATGCCGCGTAACGCTCATACATGCGGAATAGATCGCCTGCGAAAATCGCAGCCTCCGACCCGCCCGTGCCGGCGCGGATTTCGATGATGACGCTGCGCTCGTCTGCGGCATCCTTGGGCAGGAGCAGAACCCTGATTTCCTGCTCCAGCGCGTCCAACCGTTCGCGCAGCACCGGGATTTCCTCCTCCGCCAGCGCGTGCATTTCGCTGTCAGTGCCCGGGTCATTCAGGAGATGGTCAAGCTCATTGGCCTCAGCTGTTGCCCGCTGCCATTCCTTGACCTTGCCGACTATGTCCTGAAGCTCGGAATATTCAGACGCAAGTTTCACATAGCCGTCCGAATCCCCGCCCGCCGCCATTTCGGCTTCAAGCAGCGCAGAGCGTTTGACCAATTGGTCGAGCCTGTCCATGGGCAGGTTCGTCATGAAATTTTATCCTGGCTAAAGGGAAACGGAATTGCTGGCAGCGAAAGACTTCAGAAACTCGCGCGCCGCAGTCTTGGTGATGATGCCCTGCAGGAAGGGCGACAGCTCTTTCTCCAGTTGCTCTGCATCAAGCGACATCAGCATCGCCTTGACCGGCCCGATAGACGCCGCATTCATCGACAGGGAACGGTAACCGAGGCCGATCAAGGCCATGGCGAGGATGGGCCTGCCGGCCATTTCACCGCACAGCGTCACCGGCTTGTTATTGCGTTTTCCGGCGTCCGCCACGGATTTGAGCACCCGCAGAAACGGCACCGACAGCGGATCAAAACGGTCGGCAAGATGCGAAGCGCCGCGGTCCACCGCCATGACAAACTGGAACAGATCATTGGAGCCGACGGAGATGAAGTCCACCACGCGCATCAGCTCATCCAGCTGAAACAGGAGCGAGGGCACTTCCAGCATGGCGCCAAGCTTGAAGCTCTTTGGCAATTTGTGCGCAAAGCGCGACAGATGCTGCACTTCGCGCTCGATGATCTGGCGCGTGGCGGCGATCTCCGAGACGTCGGTCACCATGGGCAGCATGATGCGCAGTTCCCGCCCGCCCGCTGCCTTCAGGAGCGCCCGCAACTGTGTCCTGAACAGGCCGGGCCGGTCGAGCGACATGCGGATGGCGCGCCAGCCCATCGCGGGATTTTCTTCAGCCGGCACATCCTTGAAATAAGGAAGCGCCTTGTCGCCGCCAATGTCGAGCGTGCGGAAGGTGACGGGCTTGCCGTTCGCCTGCTCGATGACGGCGCGGTAGAGCTCCTCCTGCGCCTCGGCGCGCGGGAAGGTGGACGCGACCATGAACTGAAGCTCGGTGCGGAAGAGGCCGATGCCGCCCGCGCCGGAATCGCTCAGATGCGGCAGGTCGACCATGAGACCTGCGTTCATCATCAAATCAATCTGCACGCCGTCTTTCGTCTTGCTCGGAAGGTCGCGCAGCTCACGGTACATCTCCTGGCGGCCGGCGCGGAACTTGACCTTCTGGACATAGACCGCTTCGAGCTCCGGCAGCGGGCGCAGATGCACCTTGCCCTCTTCGCCATCGACTATGATCGCGTCATTGTTTTCAGACAGCGCAACGCTGCCCTTGACCTGGCCTGCGACGGGAATGCCCATGGCGCGGGCGACGATGACCACATGGCTTGTCCCTGCCCCTTCTTCGAGCACAAGCCCGCGCAGTTTCTCGCGCGGATAATCCAGCAAATCCGCCGCGCCCATCGTGCGGGCAACGATGATGGCGTCGCGCGGGAGGGTTTCAGCAAGACTGCGTGTGTCATGGCCCATGAGCTGGCGCAGCAAGCGGTTGGCAAGGTCATCGAAATCGCTGAGCCGCTCTTTCAAATAAGGATCGGTCATGTGCGTCATGCGCGCCCGCATGTCGCTCTGCACTTTTTCGACAGCCGCCTCGGCCGTCAGGCCGTTGCTGATCGCTTCTTCCAAACGCCGGACCCAGCCGCGGTCATGGGCGAACATGCGGTAGGCTTCCAGCACCGCCCGATGCTCGCCTTCGAACGCCACTTCGCCACGCTCCAGCATGTCGTCAATCGACAGCCGCAGCGAGCCCAGCGCCTCCTCGAGCCGCTTGATTTCGGCATCCGTGTCTTCCGCAAACAGATTCTTGACCACAATGCGCGGCTCATGCAGCACCACATGGCCAAGGCCAACGCCATCATTGAAGGCAAGGCCGTTGAGGCTCACCGGCTTTTTCAGATCGAGCTCCACACCGGACTTGGCCAGACGCGTGATGTCGCCGCTGGCGATCATCTCGGCAAGCACCATGCCGGTGGTTTCCAGCGCCTCGATCTCGTCATCGCGATAGACGCGCATGGTGCGGTTTTGAACGACGAGAACCCCAAGCGTGCGCCCTGCTCGCAGGATCGGAACGCCCATGAATGAGTGATAAATCTCTTCGCCCGTCTCCGGCAGATAGGCGAACGCCGGATGGCTCTGCGCATCGGACAGGTTCAACGCCTGCGCGCTCGCGGCAATCGTGCCGACAAGACCTTGGCCGAGTTTCAGCTGGGCAAGGTGGACGGAGCCGGGATTAAGGCCGATGGTGGCGAAGAGTTCGAGGACGCCGTCCGAGCGCAGCACATAGAAGGAGCAAACTTCGGTGACCATGTTCTGCGCAATTTCGCGGACGATCCGGTCAAGCCGCTCCTGCGGCTCCAGCGGCGCCGCCATCAGCTCCCGCAGCCGTTTCAGAAGAACGCGTGGTCCGGTTGCCTGGTCGCGCATACCGCCCTTTTCCGAAAATGAATCAGCACCGAAGCAGCGCTCCGGGTCGTTATTCTTTTTTCCGCTAAGTCAGAGAAAGTCCAGAGCGTTTCGCACGCACGGCATCAAAGCGCCTTCACGCGAATACCCCATGACAATGCTTGAACTTCTTGCCAGAGCCGCAAGGGCAGGCCTCATTGCGACCCACCTTGCCCCATGTGCCCGGATTATCAGGATCGCGCTGTTCGGCGGGGACATAGTTCGGCTCGTCATCGAACGCGTCGCCAAAATCATTCTCGCCCGTCGTTCCGTCGATATGCGCGCCGAACATTTCCGGCAGCTGCGGCGCGGGAGCTTCCGCAGCCTGACGCACGATTTCGACGCGCGACAGCTGCGAGGTGACCGTGCGGCGCAGATTGGTCAGCAGCGCCTGGAACAGCTCGAACGCCTCGGACTTGTATTCGTTCAGCGGGTCGCGCTGGGCGTAGCCGCGGAAACCGACGACTGAGCGCAGATGGTCGAGATTGACAAGATGCTCGCGCCAGAGGCCGTCAAGGGTCTGCAGGACAACGGATTTCTCGACATACTTCGCTATTTCCGGCCCGAAGCGTTCCATCTTCTCATCGAAGGCCGCATCCCCAGCTGCAATCAGACGCTCGCGGATATTGTCTTCGGCAATACCCTCCTCTTTGGCCCAGTCCTCAACGGGCAGATCAAGGTTCAGCGCCTCGCGCACAGCTTCCGAAAGCCCCTTTGCGTCCCATTGTTCGGCATAGGCCGTCTCAGGAATGTGCGTGTCAACGAGGGTGTTAATAGTCTCGTGCCGCATCTCATTGATGATTTCACGCAGATGCTCGCCATCCATCAGCTCAATGCGCTGCTCAAAAATCACCTTGCGCTGATCGTTGGAGACATCGTCATATTTGAGCAGGTTCTTGCGGATATCGAAATTGCGCGCCTCGACTTTTTTCTGCGCCTTCTCAAGCGCCTTGTTGATCCAGGGATGCACGATGGCTTCGTCTTCCTTGAGGCCAAGCTTTTGCAGCATGCCGTCCATGCGCTCGGACCCGAAAATGCGCATGAGGTCATCCTGCAAGGACAGGAAGAACTTTGAACGGCCAGGATCGCCTTGGCGGCCGGATCGACCGCGCAGCTGATTGTCAATGCGCCGGCTTTCATGCCGCTCTGTGGCCAGAACATAGAGCCCCCCCGCAGCCAATGCCTCAGCCTTCAACTGCTCCACCTCGGCGCGGACGCGCGCTTCGATCGCTTTGTGATCAGCACCCTCGCCTGCCGCTTCTATGTCGCGGCGGATGTGCATTTCGGCATTGCCGCCAAGCTGAATATCTGTGCCGCGGCCTGCCATGTTGGTGGCGATGGTGATTGCGCCCGGCACGCCTGCATCTGCGATAATCTGCGCTTCCTGCTCATGATAGCGCGCGTTGAGCACCTGGAAATCGGTGAAGCCTTCGGTCCGCAGCCGTTCAGCCAGCTGCTCGGACTTTTCGATGGACGTGGTTCCGACAAGCACCGGCTGGCGCTTGGCCTGCGACGCCTTGATCTCGGTGACAATGGCGCGCAGCTTCTCTTCCGCCGTCCGGTAGACCTCGTCATCTTCATCAAGACGCTGAACCGGAACATTGGTCGGCACTTCAATGACTTCAAGGCCGTAAATATTGCCAAATTCTTCCGCCTCGGTCGCAGCCGTGCCGGTCATGCCGGCGAGCTTTTCGTACATGCGGAAATAATTCTGGAAGGTCACAGAAGCCAAAGTCTGGTTTTCCGGCTGGATCGTCACATGTTCCTTGGCCTCCAGCGCCTGGTGCAGGCCTTCCGAGAAGCGGCGGCCCGGCATCATGCGGCCAGTGAATTCGTCAATGATGACAATCTCGTCATTGCGGACAATATAGTCCTTGTCGCGCTGAAACATTTTGTGCGCTTTGAGCGCATTGTTGATGTGATGAACGATCGCGACGTTCTCGACGTCATACAGATTATCGCCCTTGAGAAGGTCCGCGCCGCGCAACAGAACTTCGACCTTCTCAGTGCCCTCTTCGGTAAACGTCACCGTGCGCTGCTTCTCGTCGAGATCAAAATCGGACGCCGATAGCTGCGGCACAAAACCGTCGACGGCCTTGTAAAGGTCGGAACGGTCGTCCAGCGGCCCCGAAATGATCAGCGGCGTGCGCGCCTCATCGACGAGAATGGAGTCCACTTCGTCGACGATGGCGTAAAAATGCCCGCGCTGCACCATCTGCGCCCGCTCGAACTTCATATTGTCACGCAGATAGTCAAAACCGAGCTCGTTGTTCGTCGCATAGGTGATGTCGCAGGCATAGGCCGCGCGGCGCTCGTCATCGTCCAGCCCGTGCACAATCACGCCGACGGTGAGGCCAAGAAAGTTATATACTTTACCCATCCAGTCAGAGTCGCGCTTGGCGAGATAGTCATTGACTGTGACCACATGCACGCCCTTGCCGGCGAGCGCATTGAGATAAACCGGCAGCGTTGCGACCAGCGTCTTGCCCTCGCCCGTGCGCATCTCGGCAATATCGCCTTCATGCAGGATCATGCCGCCGATGAGCTGCACGTCAAAAGGGCGCAGGCCCAGCGCGCGCTTGGCGCCCTCACGCACGACAGCAAAAGCGGGAGAGAGCAACGTGTCGATCTCGGCGCCAGCCGCAATAGCCGCGCGAAACTCATTGGTTTTGGCGCGCAGCTGCGCATCCGAAAGCGCGGCCATTTCCGCTTCAAGAGCACCGATGGACTGGACTTTTGGGCGAAGTGATTTGATTCGACGGTCGTTGGACGACCCGAAAATCTTGCGGGCGATTCCGCCGAGACTGACCATACTGGTCCTTTCAGAGCTCTTTCCGGGGCTGATCCGGTCGATTGCGTGCGAAAGCACGCCGATTTTTGCAATTGAACAGGCGCCGCATATTCTGGACGCAAAGCCGGGGGACAGATAAGAGGGGCCTCTAATGATGTCAACGGCGCGCTGGGGTTCGGCTTGCGGGCGATTTTGCTTGAAATGACCGATGTTTCAGTCAATGCGCGCTCAAGGAAAATAGCGGCCAGCGCCGAATCAACTTGCTGTTTTGGAGAATCCTAACGTGTCCAAATCTTATGTTTCCACCCTGATTGCCATTCTTCTTGCCGGTGCAGTCAGCGTCGCGGCCTGGACGGGGTTTGCTGAAGACAGGAAGGTTCTCGCCAAGATTGGCGACGTGGAGATCACCGAGGCCGAGGTCAATATGGCCGGGGTCGATCTTGATCCGCAATTTGCCAAACTGCCGCCGGAACAGAAGAAACTGGCGGCGATAGCGGCTCTCATTGACATCAAGGCGATGGCGATCAAAGGCGGCGAGGCCAAGCTTGATCAGACCGACAGCTTCAAAACGCGCATGGCTTTTCTGCGTGACCGCGCCCTGCACAACGCCTACTTCGAGAGCGAGGTCATCCAGAAGGTGACGGACGAAGAGGTGCGCGCGCGCTTTGACAAGGAGATTGCGGCCACGCCGCCGCAGAACGAAATCCGGGCCCGTCACATTTTGGTGAAGACCGTGGAAGAAGCGCAGGGAATTATCAAGCAGCTCGACGGCGGCGCTTCATTTGAAGAGCTTGCCAAAGCCAAATCAACCGATGGCGCCGCCGCCCAAGGCGGTGATCTGGGCTATTTCGGCTCCGGGCAGATGGTGCCAGAGTTCGAAAAGGCCGCCATGGCCCTTGAAATTGGCGCTTATACAAAGACGCCCGTGCAGACCCAGTTCGGCTTTCATGTCGTCAAGGTTGAAGACAAGCGCGCCAAGCAGCCGCCTGAATTCGACAAGGTCAAAGATCAGGTCAAAAACGTCGTCCTGCAGGAAAGCTATATCAAGCGCGTCAAGGCGATCCGCGATGAGCTGAAGGTCGAATATGTCGATGCCGAAGTAAAAAAAGGGATGGATGCGAGCGAGGCGGCGCGCAAGGCCGCCGAAGCGAAAGCCGCGCCCGCGAAATAAGCAACCTGATCTGAAAGCACAAGAATGTCCGCAGCCATTTCACCGCTTGCCCCGAAATCCGTGCCGGAAATGCCGGTCATTGATGGCCTTCGCATCGAAACGGCAGCGGCGGGGATCAAGTACAAGAACCGGACGGACGTGCTGATGATGGTGTTTGACAAGCCCGCAGCCGTTGCCGGCGTCTTCACGAAGTCGAAATGCCCGTCAGCGCCGGTGGATCATTGCCGCAGGAGCCTGGCGGACGGCAGAGCAAGGGCGTTGGTCGTCAATTCCGGCAATGCCAATGCCTTTACCGGCTCGAAAGGCATTGAGACAACGAAGGCGACGGCAAAGGCGGCATCCGAGGCGGTTGGCTGCAAACCCGGAGACGTGTTTCTGGCGTCAACCGGAGTGATTGGCGAACCGCTTGATGCGGGCAAGTTTACCAGCCATCTGCCCGGCATGGCGAAATCCGCATCAGGTGACCGCTGGCTTGATGCAGCCAAAGCCATTATGACGACCGACACTTTTGCAAAGGTCGCCACTGCTACCGCAGAGATCGGCGGCGTCAGCGTGACGATCAACGGCATTGCCAAGGGCGCGGGCATGATCGCACCGGACATGGCGACGATGCTTTCATTCATTGCCACAGACGCCGACATCAGCGCGCCCGTCCTGCAGAGGCTCTTGTCAAGGCATGTGGAAACGACATTCAACGCCGTGACGGTCGACAGCGACACCTCCACCAGCGACACGCTGCTTTTCTTTGCAACGGGCGCAGCGTCCAAGCGCAAGGTTCCCAGGATCACCGACCTCTCTGACAAGCGGCTGAGCGGCTTCAAGGCAGCTTTTGCGCAAGTGATGCGCAATCTGGCGCTCCAAGTGGTGCGGGACGGCGAAGGCGCGCGCAAGATGGTGGAGGTTATCGTCACAGGCGCGGTGTCTGCCAAATCCGCGAAGAAAATTGCGCTTTCAATTGCCAATTCCCCATTGGTCAAAACCGCCGTAGCGGGCGAGGATGCCAATTGGGGCCGTGTGGTCATGGCTGTTGGAAAGTCCGGCGAGCCTGCCGACCGCGACCTTCTGTCCATATCCTTTGGCGATATCCGAGTCGCCCACAAAGGCATGCGCGATCCGGATTACTCGGAGAAAGCGACTTCAGACTATATGAAGCGCGAGGACATCAAGATCGTCGCGGACATTGGTCTGGGTAAAGGCTCAGCGACGGTATGGACCTGTGACCTGACCAAGGAATATGTCGCAATCAATGGCGATTACCGCAGCTGACCGGAGCCTGACACACATATGCCAGGGCTAGCGAACATCAGACGGCTGGAGGCTGCGGCCTTCCGCGCATGGCCGGCGACGAGCGTGCACCATGAGGGGACCTGGTCGGTCAGGCTGACAGCCAGCCATCCATCGCGCCGTCTCAATTCAGTCAATCCGCTGGACCCGAACGATCACCACGATCTTCCGACCCGCGTCGAGCGCGTCAGCAAGAAATTCCGCGACTACGGGCGGGCGCTGACCTTCCGCCAGTCCCCGCTGGCACCGCCGGAACTGTCGCATTATTTGAGCGACCGGAACTTCCAGCGGATTGGCCATTCATTGGTCATGAGCGCGCCAATCGACAAACTGGCGACCGACAACGCATTTGATCAAATCCCGCTGCAGGACATCGGGCGCTATGTGGACGCCTCAATCCTCATTCACGAACATGATTCCCACATCAAACCCGGACTCTCCGAAGTCATTTCAGCTATCAAGCCGACTGCGGGCATGTTTGTTCTCGAAGACGACGGCGGCCCGGTGTCCAGTGTTATTTGTGTGCAAGATGGCAATCTCGCAGGCATATTGGACATGGGCACGCGCGAGGAGCAGAAGCGGCAGGGCAAGGGGCGCAGATTGCTGGCGGCGGCGCTGAAATGGGCGCGCAGCCGCGGTGCGGACACGGCCTGGCTGCAGGTCGAAAGCGACAATGAGGCGGCGACGCGCATGTATGAGACGCTCGGCTTTGAACCCAGCTATTCCTATTTCTACCTTGTGCGGCCGGAGCCGGAATCTTGACCGGACTGCCGGTCGTGCTGGTCGCCGCCTGCGCGCTCATTGATGCCGACGGGCGAATTCTTCTGGCCCAGCGCCCGCACGGCAAAACCATGGCGGGGCTCTGGGAGTTTCCCGGCGGCAAGGTCGAGGCAGGTGAAACGCCTGAAACTTGCCTGATCCGGGAATTGCAGGAAGAGTTGGGTCTCACCACACAGCCCGCCTGTCTGGCCCCCCTCACCTTTGCGAGCCACGCTTACGAGACTTTCCATCTGCTGATGCCGCTGTTCGTCTGCCGCCGCTTTGAAGGTACGCCGGTTGGCAGGGAAGGCCAGGCGCTGAAATGGGTGCGCCCAAAGGATTTGCGCGGCTACCCCATGCCGCCAGCCGATGAACCGCTGATCCCGATGCTGATCGACCTGCTTTAGGCGCGACCTGACTCCGGGCAAGATCGGTTTAGCGTTAAGCGATCCTTTATCGCTTGGCTGTAGGTTAATGCTTGGTGAGTGACGCCGGGCGCCGGGTTTGTGGGGATTGTGAACATGCAGAACGATCAGAAAAACGCATGGGATGACGAGCAGGAAGACAAGGGCTTCAACATTGCGGACAATGGCGCATTGCGCGTTGCGCTGCTTTTTGGCTCTGCCGCAGTGGCTTTTGCGCTGATTTTGACGCCTTTTGTTGATCGCGGGGCAGGAAGCGTGGTGGCTGCGCGCGGTGTCGCATTGGAGCTGGACCAGACCGCAACCGGCTCTGTCTCTCAACCGGGCCGGTACACGGTGCGGCGCAGCGTGCTGCAATCTTCAAACAGCGCCGTCTGCGTTATCCGTTCCAATGGCGGCCAATCTGGCGAATGCTGAATCAAGCGCCAGTCCTGACCTGAAAATCCAAACCTTTGGATTCCGCAAGTCTTAACGAATCGCCGTTAAGCTTAACGCAGGAAATGATAGCAGCAGGGAATGTGAAAGTGCTGAGGAAGTTTGTGCAAGACGAGTCCGGCGCAACAGCCATCGAATACGGATTGATCGCATCGCTGATCGCCGTTGCGATCATTGGCGGGTTCTCAGCGCTTGCCGATGCGGTCGAAAAGCTCTGGGGCGACAATAACAGCGCCATTGGAAACGCCCTTAAGTGATCTTTTTTGGAAATTGACGGTTCTAACGGCCCGCTGGACACAATGTCCGACGGGCCGTTTGCTTTGACTGCCTTGCAAGTTCGAGCCAATCTGTCTAAGACGCCGCGCGTCCGCAGGCGGGTTTGCCCCGCGGTCATCAAAATATTCACTGCGGTTGGCTAAATGGCTCGTATTGTTATGAAATTCGGTGGCACGTCCGTCGCCAACCTTGAGCGCATCCGCAATGTCGCCCGCCATGTGAAGCGAGAAGTTGACCAGGGCCATCAGATTGCCGTCGTCGTCTCAGCGATGTCCGGCAAGACCAACGAACTGGTCGGCTGGACCCGCGAGGCGTCGGCTTTGCACGACGCGCGCGAATATGACGCGGTTGTCGCCTCCGGCGAACAGGTCACGTCCGGGCTTTTGGCCATTGTCCTTCAGGACATGGGAATCAATGCAAGGTCCTGGCAAGGCTGGCAGATTCCAATCCGCACTGACAATGCCCATGGCGCTGCCCGAATTTTGGACATTGACGGGACGGAACTGATCCGCCGGATGGAGGAAGGCCAGGTCGCCGTTGTCGCCGGCTTTCAGGGCCTTGGTCCGGACAACCGGATCGCTACGCTCGGACGCGGCGGCTCGGACACGAGCGCAGTCGCCATTGCCGCAGGCGTAAAGGCCGACCGCTGCGATATCTACACCGACGTTGATGGCGTTTACACGACCGATCCGCGCATCGAGCCGAAAGCGCGACGTCTCGCGAAAGTCTCTTTTGAAGAAATGCTTGAAATGGCCTCCCTTGGCGCCAAGGTCTTGCAGGTGCGGTCGGTTGAACTCGCCATGGTTCATAAGGTCAGAACCTTTGTCCGGTCATCCTTCATTGACCCGGAAGCGCCCGGAATGAGTGATCTGATCAATCCACCCGGCACTTTGATTTGCGATGAGGATGAGATTTTGGAACAGGAAGTTGTCACCGGCATTGCCTATGCCAAGGATGAAGCGCAGGTATCGCTGCGCCGTGTCGCCGACCGGCCGGGCGTTGCCGCCGGCATATTCGGCCCGCTCGCCGAAGCCAATATCAATGTCGACATGATCGTCCAGAACATCTCCGAGGACGGATCGCGCACGGACATGACCTTCACTGTGCCGGACGCCGACATTGACAAGACGCTGGCGGTGCTGGGCAAGGTCAAGGAGACGATCGGTATTGACGCCGTGCAGTCAGAAGCAGGAATGGTCAAGGTATCGGTCATCGGCATCGGCATGCGCAGCCACGCGGGCGTTGCCGCAACAGCATTCAAGGCGCTGGCGGACAAGGGCATCAACATCCGCGCCATCACGACGTCGGAGATCAAGATCTCGATCCTGATCGACGGCGCTTATGCGGAACTGGCAGTGCGCACGCTGCACTCGGTTTATGGGCTGGACAAGCACTGAGAATCCGCCTCGAAACTCGGCATGCCGAGTCGAAAATGGTAATTTTCGAGCATCGGAGCGGAGCCTACTTTTGGTAGGTCAGCACCCAAGCGCAGAAAAGCGCCATTTGCAGACCGGCAGGACGAGTTTCCAGACGGGCTCTGAGGCAGGGGGTTTGACTGTACATTTGCTCATCTGCGCCGCCAGCTGCTAGCGGTTGCACGCCGTTGCGCTCTTTGGCACAGACCCGGCATGAACCCGCTGCGCCATCCGGTGCCGACACTTCGTATCTGTTTTTCCCTCACCGTTCACTCGGCCCTTGTGTCCCAGCGTCAGACATTTTACGGTTGTGCAACTGTCCCTGAGGGCTTTGCAATGAACATCGACATCATGTCCGCCTCTTACATTCAGGCGGAGCGGATCATCCGGGTTGAGACGGCTCTGGGGCCGGATGTGCTGTTGCCGGAGACGGTTGAGATTGTCGAGAAGATCGGTTCGCTGTTTGAGATATCGGTTGCGGTCAGGTCGAAGAAGACGGATTTGACGCCGCAGGAGCTGGTCGGCACGCTGGTGGATGTGTCGCTGGAGACCGGGCAAGGCACACGGCGGACGTGGAATGGTCTTGTGGTGGAGATGGTCGAGGGACCTGCGGTGACGCGGGGCTTGCGCGCCTATCATCTCATCATCCGCCCGCAGCACTGGCTTTTGACGCAGCGCTCCAATTGCCGGATCTTTATCGACAAGACCAGCGTCGAGGTGGCGCAGATGCTGATGGGCGAGCACGGGCTGAAAGCGCCGGTCATCAAGGGCATCGTCACCGATCCGGAGCCGCAGCATTATTCGGTGCAGTTCAACGAGACGGACCTCGCCTATCTGACGCGGCGTCTGGAGGAAGACGGGATCTTCCACTGGTTCGAGCATGAGGGCGGGGCGATGGGGGCGGTGGCGGCAACCCACACGCTGCATCTGTCCTCGGATGTGTCGGGTTATACAACCGGTCCTGAGACCGATGTGCGCTTCGCCATGGGCTCGACCGACCGCAACCACATCTCCAAATTCGAGAAGCGCTTCCGCTTTGTGCCGGGCAAGCGCTCTGGCGCGGACTGGAACCTTCTGACCCCCGGCGGCGTGCCGGCGGGCGAGACGCCCAGCCTGATCAAGCTGCCGAAGAACGAGGCCTATGATCTGTATGAATATCCGATGATCGGCGGCTATGGCACGGGCTCGGCGTCGCAGGCGATCAGCAACGCCCGCGTCGAGCAGCAGTCGAAGCTCAGAATGCAGGCGGCGGAAGCCGATCATGAGCGCATTGAGGGCCATTCCAATGTGAGGACGCTTGCTCCGGCCCGAAGGTTCAAACCCTATGATGTGGCCAACCCCTCCAACACATTCGAAGAGCATGTCATTTTCGAAATCATCCACACCGCCCGCGACCGCTCTTACGAGACCAATGCCGGGGACCCCGAATACAACAACGCCTTCACCGCCATCCCCTCAAGGGTCCCCGCCACTCCGCACCGCACAACGCCACGCCCGCGCATTGACGGCACGCAGATCGCGCTGGTGGCCGGCCCCGAGGGCGAGGAAATCCACCCGGACGAATATGGCCGCATCAAGCTGTGGTTCCCCTGGGACCGCACCGCCAAGAAAGACGGCAGCGACACCTGCTGGGTGCGCGTTAGCCAAAACTGGGCCGGCGCCGGCTGGGGCGGCCAGATCATCCCGCGCATCGGCATGGAGGTCATGGTCACCTACCTCGACGGCGACCCCGACCGGCCGGTGGTCACCGGCGTAGTTCCGAACCCGAAGCAGAAAGTGCCGTATGCGCTGCCGGAGAACAAGACACGGTCGATCATCCGCTCCAACAGCCACAAATCAACCGGCTTCAACGAGCTGACGCTCGAAGACAAGACCAGCGCGGAAAACATGTTCTTCCATGCGCAGAAGGACCAGACCACGCGGGTGCTGAACGTGCGCACGGCGCGCGTCGACAGCCATGATGTCTATTCGGTCGGCGGCAACCGGGCGATTGAAGTCGCCAAGAACCAGAAGCAGGAAATCGGCGGCTCCTACAACATCACCGTCGGCGGCACGGGGCCCATGGCGCCCGCGGCGCTGGCGGGCGTGGCCGGCTCTGATGGGCCAGACCTCGCAGCTTTTGCAGCAGGCGGGACAGCTCGCGGGCGGCGGCGGGCCGGGCCTTGCGCCATTTGTCGGCACGCTCGCCTCCGCCGCGCTCGGCTTCCTGTCCGGCGGCGGGCTGATATCGCGCGAGGGCGTCGTCTCCGGCCCCAATCCGCGCAAGGACGCCGGCACCGGACCTCGCCGGCTCGGGCACCGGCATGGGCGAGGATGCAGGCGGCATGTTCTCCCTGCCCGGCGTCATGAACACGGTGGTGCAGTCGTTCAAATCCGACTCGTATCGGCGTCGCGCCGCGCCGAGCAGATCGGCGTCAGCAAGGTCACCAATGTCGGCCAGACCTTCGCGACCAATGTCGGCAAGGCCTATGCGCTGACCATTGGCGAGACATCGAGCACCAAGGTCGGCAAGGCGAAGAAAGTCGAAGTCGGCGAGAAACTTGAAACGGTTGTCGGCAAGACCAACACGATCGATGTCGGCGAGACATTTGAAATCACCGCCGGCAAGAAGTTCGTCATCACCGTCGGCAAGACCCGCATCCAGATGGACAGCGCCGGGATCGTCACCATCGAAGCCCCGCTGACGACCATCGTCAAAGGCGGCGCCGCCCAGCTCACCGTCGGCCCCGGCCCGATCCTCTACGTGCCGGTCCTCATCCCCGGCAAGACGCCCTCGCCGCCAGCGATCTGTTTGAAACGCATGGCGGCGGGATCGACGCCGTTTGTGCGGCCATGATGAGCGGCATGTGGAGGTGGAGCAGTTGATCGATACGGGGGGTGGATTTGGCTGATCCCACTATGCTTCGCGAGCACTTGCTGCGCGCCAAGGCGCATCTCTACGCCGTGATGGACGGTGCTCAGTTTGATGATCTTCCCGCTGAACTCGCCGCGCGCGGCCTGTCCTTCAGGCCGCTTTACCTTGACCGTGGGGAGAGCGAGCGCGAGCGGGCAGCATTGCAACTCGTCAGTCTTGGCGAGCCTTCTGGAGCGGCTGGGGCGATTGATGCGGTGTTGGAATTGACCGCTTCGAGGCCCGCGACTGTATTCTGGGAATGCCCGGCTGGACCTGACGCCATTTACCGGCATCTGCGCACCATCAACATGGTGCTGATTCCAAAGGGGACGGATGCGGATGAGGAGGAATTCGCCAGCCGAAACACCGGACGCTGACATCATTGTTCCCTAAGCATGGCGCCCCGGCAACCGGCCTCTCCACAGCCGCTCTCTGGAGGGGCGGCAGACGGCATGTTTGCGCCGGCAAGCGAGGACCCGCACGAGACTGACAAGGGGGCGGCGGGAGAGCACGCCATGAATTTGTGCTGTTCCGCCATGGCGACGCCAATGTGATGGCGCAGGTTCTGCCCGCGCTTGACGGGCCGCAGTTCGCGCGCCTGTTCGGTCCCGCAACCGCGATCTGCTTCGCACCCGATCCGCAATGGGCGCCTGAGGCCGGCTATCTGGTCGCGCCAAGGCCCGAAACCTGCCGCCTGCCGCAGCGGGTCCGCTGCGGCTGGGCGAAGATGTGATGGAGCGGATGGATGGGCTGCGCATCCAGTCGCGCCGCAACAGTATTGCGGCATATCTGAAAGATGTGGCGCCTGAACTTACGACGGCGACAGATGGAGCTGAGATAGAACGCTATATCGACCAAGCCGAAAAATCGGCCCCTAAGCTGAACATCAACACAGACCGCGGTATTGCGCTGTGGACCTTCATGCTCCTTCTCACCGGAGGCGCGGCGCTCAGCGACCCCGACATCATGCGGGCCTTCCGGGAAAGCGGCTTGCCGGGAGATCGTGTGCTAGACGAAATGGCGGAGCAAATCATGCGGGCAGAGGACAATAGTCCGATTTGGGGAGACGCGTAATGCCGTTTCCTCTGCTTGCGGTGCTTGGAGTTGCCGCTGCGGCGTTGGGGCGCCTTGCAGTCAAGCATGTCGCGACAAAGATGGCAGCGCGCGCGGCTGCAAATCAAGTCATGAAAAGCCAAGTCAAGCGCATGCTGCAGAAGGCGCTAAATGAAGGAAAAAAGAAGTTTGATGACGCACTCGAAGAGCTACAAAAGAAAATGCAAGAGTTGCAAGCCAACTCGCGACCTTTGCAAAAAGCTTTTTGGTGGAAATAAAACGACAATACCAGGTGTCTATCGAGGTGGAGCGTACAGCAGTTTAGGCGCTGATCGCGGGAAGATTGAAAGACATCACATTCCAGCCAAGGGTATAGGCTACCCAATTCCTGACGGTCCATCCATACAAATGGATTACGCCGACCACGTAAAAACAGGAACTGCAAGTTGGGGAAGGTACGACTCTGCAAAGGACTATCGCGCGGAGCAAAAAGGCGCACTTGGCAGCGCTGGAGTAATGGGGGCTATGGCGATGGACATCTTTGACATAAAGTCAAAGTATGGAGACAAATATGATGCGGCCATTACGGAAGCGGTCGCCTATGCGGCATGTCTGGAAGCAGCTGATGCCGCTCAAAAGGGAAAAAAATGAACTGGAAAATCACCCCTTACGAATTCAGTCGGGAGAATAAAATTTGGCATGTCCCAAGCCGAGGTGGCGAAACTGTTTGGCCCACCAGAGGATATACAAGCCAACCCTATCCCAGAAAGCGCCTCGAAAGAACTTCAAGAGAAATACAAGGACGATCTCATCGAATTTAGGGATAGGCAGTGGGCCTGATACCACGCAGCCATCAATTCAATATCGGAAGGGAAAAGTCGTATCAATTGAAATCTACGAATATATTAAAGGCGTTGAAATTAAAGGTTATTCCTTGTTCGATCACAGCAAACTGGAGTGTATTGGCAAGCTGACAAAAATGTCCTCAAAATACGTCGAGGATGGGGAGGATTACATATTTTTAGACCTTGGCATAGCCATGAGTGCTGATGAGGAGTGGGAGTACGTTCCCTCCATCAACGTGTTTTCAGAAGGCCAGTTTGACGATATCGTGAAACGCGGCGTCGAAAGCGGTGAAATGAAGGTTATCGAGAAGTAGGGTTTTCGGAAATCTGCACCGACCATATTTGAACTGTAATCGCTCGACAGTGCCGCATTGATTGGTTGCCTAAAGCGGTGCCTTTGCTTAACTTTCTGTCCGGCGGCGGGCTGAAATCGCGCGAGGGCGTGATCTCCGGCCCCAATCCGCGCAAGGATGCAGGCACCGATCTTGCCGGCTCCGGCACGGGCATGGGCGAGGACGCGGGCGGCATGTTCGCCCTGCCCGGCGTCATGAACACGGTGGTGCAGTCGTTCAAATCCGACAGCATCGGCATCGCCCGCGCCGAGCAGATCGGCGTCAGCAAGGTCACGAATGTCGGCCAGACCTTCGCGACCAATGTCGGCAAGGCCTATGCGCTGACCATCGGCGAGACATCGAGCACCAAGGTCGGCAAGGCCAAGCGCGTCGAGGTCGGCGAAAAGCTGGAGACAGTGGTCGGCAAGACCAACACGATTGATGTTGGCGAGACATTCGAAATCACCGCAGGCAAGAAGTTCGTCATCACCGTCGGCAAGACCCGCATCCAGATGGACAGCGCCGGGATCGTCACCATCGAAGCGCCGCTGACGACCATCGTCAAGGGCGGCGCGGCGCAGCTGACCGTCGGCCCCGGGCCGATCCTCTATGTGCCGGTGCTCATCCCCGGCAAGACGCCCTCGCCGCCCGCGATATGTTTGAAGCGCATGGCGGCGGGATCGACGCCGTTTGTGCGGACATGATGAGCGGCATGGAGGTGAGCAGTTGATCGATACGGGGGGTGGACTTGGCTGATCCCACTATGCTTCGCGAGCACTTGCTGCGCGCCAAGGCGCATCTCTACGCCGTGATGGACGGTGCTCAGTTTGATGATCTTCCCGCTGAACTCGCCGCGCGCGGCCTGTCCTTCAGGCCGCTTTACCTTGACCGTGGGGAGAGCGAGCGCGAGCGGGCAGCATTGCAACTCGTCAGTCTTGGCGAGCCTTCTGGAGCGGCTGGGGCGATTGATGCGGTGTTGGAATTGACCGCTTCGCGGCCCGCGACTGTATTCTGGGAATGCCCGGCTGGACCTGACGCCATTTACCGGCATCTGCGCACCATCAACATGGCGCTGATTCCAAAGGGGACGGATGCGGATGAGGCGGATGGAGCGGCTGCCAGTACAGCAGAGACCGAGGTCATCGTTCCGAGGCAAGACGGCTCCAGGTACGGACTTTCAGCCGCGCCCAATGCGGGAGCTGCGAGTGTTTTCCCACCCGCCAGTGCGGAACCGGAGGAGTCCGGGAGCGAAGCGGCGGGTGAGACCCATGAGTTTGTGCTGTTTCGCCATGGCGACGCCAATGTGATGGCTCAAGTTCTGCCCGCGCTGAACGGCGCCCAGTTTGCGCGCCTGCTCGGCCCGGCAACAGCGATCTCATTCGCGCCTGACCCGAAATGGGTGGCAGAGGCCGGCTTCCTTGCTGCAACGAGGCCTGACAATCTACCACCCGCCGCGCCGGGGCCATTGCGGCTGGATGAGAGTGTGATGGAGCGGATGAACGAGAGCCGCCTCGCCGCCTCGCGCCGCAATATTGCCGAATATCTAAAGGAATCCGCTCCGGAATACACGGAGAAGCTCAGCGACTTCGAACTGCAACAGCTGATAGTCAATGCCGAAAAGTCAGGCGATGAGATCGGATTTGGGAGTGAATACGCACACGGACTTTGGGCGCTTCTGCTTCTGATCACTGGGCAGTCTTTGCTTGCCAGCCCTGAACTCCGCAATCATTTTGCCAGTTCCGAGCGCTCGCCCGATGATTTGGTGCAGGAACTAGTCGAAGAGCTTGCGGAGGCTGATGATGAAACTTGGGATGGGTGGGTGTCATGATCCTTCCCATCCTCGTAGGAATCGTGGCCCGTGCAGCTGTCGGGTATGCAATAAAGGCAGGGGTTCAATTTGCCGCCCGGCGTGCGGCGCAAGCAGCAGTAAGGCGTATTTTACAGAATGGATTGAAGAAAGCTGAACAGCGTCTGGCGCAGGAAATCAAGCGCCGCGCAAACTGCAAGTCGTGCAAAAAATTGGACGACTTGGTCAATCCCTGCCAGTCTCTGCGAAAAGGTGGTAAAGGGGCATTTAAGGGAGGGTCTCATTCCGGCGTGAAGGGCCGTTCAGGCGCAGAGGCAAACCACACCCCAGCCAGCGGGGCATATCCATCGGGCAGCATTAGGTATGGCCAAAGGCCGGCGATGCAGATGGATATACCCGATCACAAAGGTACCGCCAGTTGGGGCAGTGGCGGTGCAAGCTATAGGGCAGAACAAGCAAAACTCATAGCCCAAGGCAAGTTTCTGGATGCCTTTGCCATGGACGCAGCGACGATCATGGATTCTTTTCCGGACGGTCGTTACAAAGAGGCACTCGAGGACGCGGCCGCCTATGCAGCTTGCTTGCAGAAATATGGCAAGGTCTAATCAGAGGGTACATTTATGAACACATGGACAGTCGAACCGTACGCCGGAGTTGGACCTATCCGCTTTGGGATGTCCCCCAAGGACGTGGAGGCTATATTAGGCCCAGTCGTTCAAACAAAAGATCATGCCAAATTTAAAGGACTTTCGCCATTTTTGATGGATCAGTATAAAGGATTTGTAACAGAATTTCGAGAAGACGTTCCAAAATATGAACCCGTGCTATCCTACAAATTTAAGGAGTTAGTGTTAATTGATTTTTGTAAGGAGCAGAAGAATCTTATTTTCATGAATATATTTTTATTCAAAGAAAACAGAAAATTGATTGTTGAGCAATTAACTGATATATCGAAAAATATTGTAAAGACGTTTGAAGGTTTTATTTTTCTAGATTTTGGCGTCATGATGAGTTCTGTTGAAAATTACAAAGAGAATCCTAATATTGGCTTTTTCAAGCGAGGATATTACGATAATTATACAAGAGATTTGATTTAAAACAATATTGGGAAGTTCCTGAAAGGTGGACTTGTCAGCTAGCTTCAGGACTATTGATTGATCCAGAAGATGAATGTGGTTGCGATGGCTGACATGGCATGTTCTCGCTTCCGGGCGTGATGAACACGGTCGTCCAATCGTTCCAGTCGACGAGCGTGGGCATTGCCCGCGCCGAGCAGATCGGCGTCAGCAAGGTGACCAATGTCGGCCAGACATTCGCGACCAATGTCGGCAAAGCCTATGCGCTGACGATCGGCGAGACATCGAGCACCAAGGTCGGCAAGGCCAAGCGCGTCGAGGTCGGCGAAAAGCTTGAGACAGTCGTCGGCAAGACCAACACAATCGATGTCGGCGAGACATTCGAAATCACCGCAGGCAAGAAGTTCGTCATCACCGTCGGCAAGACCCGCATCCAGATGGACAGCGCCGGCATCATCACCATCCCGAAGCGCCGCTGACCACCATCGTCAAAGGCGGCGCGGCGCAGCTGACCGTCGGGCCGGGGCCGATCCTGTATGTGCCGGTGCTGATTTCCGGCAAGACGCCCTCGCCGCCAGCGATATGTTTGAAGCGCATGGCGGCGGGATCGACGCCGTTCGTGCGGATGTGAGGTAACGATGGCGACTCAACAGGCTCTGCTCGGCGCGGCGTCTCAGATCGCCTCCGATCCGGCGCGCCGGATTTACGCCGTGATGGACGGCGCGCAGTTTGATGACTTGCCGGACGTTCTCGCAAGGGCCGGTCTTGCGCACCGATCATTGTATCGCAACGTTCAAGATATCGAACTGGTCAAAGCAGGGCCATGGCTGATCGACCCCTACCACCTGCCCGATCCAGTGGCTAATGTATGGGGCGGTATGCCTTCCATTAGTGACATTACGCCTGCCATCAAGGCGGACACCGAGGCAGCCTTGTCGGAAACAGATGCAGCCAGCCTGGGAGACGCCGCATATTATGATGAAGGCAAGACGGCTGACCCGGTTGCTCAGCTCACAAAGGTTATTCAGATGACCGGAGACTTGCCTGCAGCGGTATTTTGGGTGGGTGAAGCCAACCTGTCCGAGCCTGTGTTGTGGAGGCATTTGCGAACCATCAACATGGTGCTTTTTCCGAAATCCGAGATCGACGATATCGAGGAGGTTTCTGAATCCATGGCCGCAGCGGAGCAAACGACTTTATCTTCGCAATCTGACACACATAAAATGGTGGTATTTCGTCACGCTGACCCAAACGTGCTCGCCCAGGTTTTGCCGTGTATGAACGTGGCAGAGTTCGCGCGTTTCCTCGGCCCGGCAGGCACAGTGTGCTTTGCGCCAACTGATGAATGGCGTCTGGAACCACCCGTTGCCCAGGCAGTAAAACCTGCCGAGTCGCCCGTCGCGGAGCGGGGGCCGTTGAAGCTGTCTGCCACTACCGTCCGCGGCATTGAAGTTGCCAGCAAGAACGCAAGTGAAAGACGAATAGTGGATTTTTTGCGGAGCACAGCGCCGCAATACACCCAGAGACTTTCAGACGATAAACTCCTTGCGATTGTTAGAGAGGCACACGTTTCCGGCGCATCTGTGGGTGTTCAGAGCGAGAGGTCGATTGGACTGTTTACGCTGTTATCTCTCATGTCAGGAGGAGAGCTCGCGAAAGACACAAGGTTTCTCAACGGAATTCGCCGTGATCCACGTCCTGCGGACTACGTAGTGGATGAAGTCTACGATCAAATCACTGCCATGAGCAGTGCAGACATTCGGGCGTTGGTTCCATGATTTTGCCTGTTCTCGCCGCTATCGCAGTCAGGGCGATCATTAGCTACGCGATCAAGGAAGGGATCGAATACGTTGTAGACAAAGCTCGTGACGCCGTAGTCCAAGAGATCATGAAAAAGGCGCGGGAACTCGCGGAAAAGAAGCTTCTTGATCACGTCCGCAAGACCTGTCCCAAGTGCAGCGCTGCTGATGTCTTGCGAAAAATGAGTGACCCATGCGCGCTTCTCAATCGCGGCACAGGCAAGGGAAAATACCGCGGCGGATCACATGAGGAAATGACAAAACCAAAAGATGACGGCAAGGATAGTCACCATATTCCGGCCAAGTCCAACTATCCATCCTGGCCCGCCACCGCGTACTTACGATAAGTGGCCAGCCATTCAAATGGACGCGAAGGACCACAAGGGCACATTTAGTTATGGCGGCAACAAAGCGTATTCGAACGCTCAAGCATACGCTTTCGAGAAGTATGGAATGCTTGGTGCTTTTGCACTCGATGTGGCAGAAATAAAGATGAAACACGGGGACAAATATGACGAGGCGTTGAAAGAGGCGGCGGCATATGCTGCCTGTGTAGCGGCGTTCCCTGACAAATATGATACCCATCCCGAAAAGAAGAAGGGTGGCAGGCGCAGAAAGTGAAGCTATGGCAGACCATGTTTTCAAGTTGGGTGAAGGCCTCGATCCGATCCGCTTCGGTATGAGCCGCAGCGAAGTCCTAGAGCTGCTTGGAGAACCGAAAGGGCAGTATCGTTTTGATCGGCAAAGCACCTCATCGAAAGAGCTGGATGCCGTCATCGATGCGTCTGGTCTGGAAGGGCTCACAGAACACTTGGCGGAAATTTTCAAGGGGCAATTGATCGACGGCTACAATGAAGGGGGAACTCGACGATTGGAACGGAGGCGGCCCGCTGAGCTACATTTCAAGCGTCACGTATTTTGACGGTACCGTTTCCAAGATCACCAGCCTCGATTGTCGCGACCGCATTATGTTCAAAGATATCGAACTGACAGCCAGCAACGTTTTTGCGACTTTACGCGCTCTTCACGCCATGTCGGAAGAAATATATGTGGAGACCGCTTATGTGTATTTCGACGACCTGAAAGTCATTCTCACGCTGGATCGCGACAAGCAGCGCCTTGTTGCCGTCACAGACGGGCGGACGGAAGAAGCTTTGTTTGATGCGGAGGAGTACAGGTTTTTCGAGAGGGACGAGTTCGAAGAATTTGTTGCCGGAGAGGAAGAAGTAGAGAAGTAGTCTCCATAAAAACGAATTTGGTTTGGGGTTCACTGAATTGTGCACCGATTTCTGTCGGCACGGGCATTGGCGAGGACACCGGCGGCCTGTTCTCGCTGCCCGGCGTCATGAACACCGTCGTGCAGTCGTTCAAATCCCATTGGTCGGCGTGGCGCGAGCCGAACAGATCGGCGTTTCCAAAGTTACAAATGTCGGCCAGACCTTCGCCACCAATGTCGGCAATGCCTATGCGCTGACCATTGGCGAGACATCGAGCACCAAGGTCGGCAAGGCCAAGCGCGTCGAGGTCGGCGAAAAGCTGGAGACGGTGGTCGGCAAGACCAACACGATTGATGTCGGTGAGACATTCGAGATCACGGCGGGCAAGAAGTTCGTCGTCACCGTCGGCAAGACCCGCATCCAGATGGACAGCGCCGGGATTGTGACGATCGAGGCACCGCAGACCACCATCGTCAAAGGCGGCGCGGCGCAGCTGACTGTCGGGTAGGGGCCGATCCTCTACGTGCCGGTGCTCATCCCCGGCAAGACGCCGTCTCCGCCAGCGATCTGTTTGAAGCGGATGGCGGCGAGCGGAACGGCGTTTGTGCGGCCATGATGAGCGGCATGGGAGGTGACCAGTTGATCGATACGGGGGGGTGGACTTGGCTGATCCCACTATGCTTCGCGAGCACCTGCTGCGCGCCAGCCTGGAATGGCCGCCTGCGACAGCCAAACCCTTGTATCACCGCGGCGCACCAGATCACGGTCGTATCCGCTCCAATTACGAACACGATACTGGGCCCTGGGGATGCGATGGCGCTGTGGCACATTGAACTTGAACGGCATGCGCGAGCTCAGTCAGGTTGAAACCGCCGCACTCATACCATCACAAGAGTATCTGCGCACCAACGCCCAAGCCAGCCCAAACCCTTTCTAAACCCTTTTCACATATGGCATAGGTCGGGAACGGGTTCAGAGGAGAGGATAGTGCGGTTTTCCGCAGCCATAATCGCTGACCGCATGCTTCCGGGCAACCTTGCCGGGATGGCGAAGCCTTGGGCGAACCGCATCGACGCGATGCTGACCGAGAAATCGGTCAATGGCGATGCGCAGCGCATGTCGATGATCGCATTTGCGATCCGCCTGGTGAGCGCAGCGATTGCGTTTCTCTCGCAGATCCTGCTCGCCCGCTGGATCGGCGATTTTCAGTACGGCATTTTTGTTCTGGTCTGGTCGATGGCGGTCATTGTCGGCAATCTGTCCTGTTTCGGCTTTCACACGACAATCATCCGCTTTGTGCCGGAATATTTCGCCTTGGAAAAGCATGACCATTTACGCGGCCTGCTCTGGACCGGACGGCTGTTTGCGATCTGCTCGGCCTCCTTCATTGCAGCGCTCGGCGCGCTTGGAGTTTATCTGCTTTCTGACGCCATTGAGAGCTATTACATCGCGCCGTTTTATCTCGGCATGCTGATCCTGCCGATGATTGCGCTCGGTGACACGCTGGACGGCACGGCGCGGGCGAATTCCTGGCCGATCCGCGCGCTGTCGCCAACCTATATCATCCGCCCGGTATTGATTCTGGCGGCGATGCTGCTCGCCTTGCAGCTTGGCTTTCAAGCCAATGCAAAAACGGCAATTCTCTCGGCAATCATCGCGACTTATGCGACGACCATATTCCAACTAGTGTCCGTCACCTCGCGCGTTGACCGCAAGCTGCCGGATGGGCCGAAGTCGATCAAATTGACGCATTGGTTTGCGGTCTCCCTGCCGATCTTTCTGGTGGAAGGATTTCTGTATCTCTTGACCAATGCGGATGTGCTGGTCGTCGGTTATTTCATGGACCCTCAGCATGTCGCTGTGTACTTCGCGACGGTGAAGATTCTGGCGCTGGTGCATTTCGTCTATTTCGCGGTAAAAGCGGGCGTGTCGCAGCGCTATTCAGAACTGATTCATACATCGGACACGGGCGAGCTTGCCGCCTTCGCCCGCGACTCCGCGTCATGGACTTTCTGGCCGGCCCTGTTCATGGCATGCGTTGTCCTCCTGCTCGGCAAGCCTCTGCTCTCGCTGTTTGGCCCAAGTTTTGTGGCAGGCTATCCCCTGCTCTTCGTTTTGGTGGCAGGCGTTGTAGCGCGTTCGAGCGTTGGACCTGCTGAAAGCCTGTTGAACATGTCAGGCAACCAGAATCTCTGCGCGGCGCTTTATGCGATGACGCTGTTCTTTTCCTTGACGCTCGCGCTTGTGCTTATTCCTCAATATGGGCTGTGGGGCGCAGCAATCGCATTTGCCAGCGGGATGGCGTTTGAAGCCGCTTTGCTCGGCGCGGCGGTCAAGCGCCGCCTCGGCTTTCATGTCTCGATCTTTGCAGGCCGGACCCGCCCGGTGAAAGGGCAGGCGTAACATGGCCGCGCTGCCAATCTTCGAGGAACATGCTGGCGGCGGCGCCTCGACCATGATCGCCGGGCTTGCCGGGCTCGACCTTCCCGAAATCACCAAGGTGCATTTTGAGGACTACGCCAAGGGCGCATCCGGCCGCAGGCTGTCGGCCTATGCGGCAAGCGCCGGCTTTGATCTGCAGGAAGAGCTGGAACATCTGACCTTCCGGGCGGTCGAGCCCAATATCTTCTTCAATCCGCGATTTCTCGCGCCGGCCATGCCGCGTCTTGATGACCGTGAAATCCGCTTCATGGTGCTGCGCGATGAGCGCGAAGAGCAGAGCCGCCTGCGTTTTCTGATGCCCTATTCGATCGAACGCCCGGGGTTCGGAGTCGGCATTCCGATCATCCGGGCATGGTCAACGCCGTTCGGCCCCCTCGGTGCGCCGTTGATCGACCGCGAAGATCCGGTCGGCATTGCCGAAGATGTGTTTGAAGTTCTCTCGCGCCCGCATCTGAAATTGCCGGAAGTGCTCCTCTTCCCCGATATCCGCGTCAATGGCGCGGTGGCGAGCGCCCTGCGCCAGGCTGCAATTGGGCGCAATCTGCCGGTCATCACGACCGACCGCCTGGAGCGGCCAGCGCTTCACAGCGGGCTTGAGGGCGAAGTGTATGTGCGCAAGGCGCTCGGGTCGCACCATCGCCGGGAGTTTCAGCGGATGGAGCGTCGCCTGGGGCAGCGCGGCAAGCTCGAATTCACGCAAAGCCGGCATCCGGATGAGGTAAGGCGGCGCACAGAAGAGTTTCTGAGCCTTGAAGCATCCGGCTGGAAAGGCCGCAGGCGCACAGCCATGGCGGTGGACCGGTTCCGCGCAGCCTTCGCGCGCGAGGCGCTGTATTGCCTTGCCGAGCGTGACATGTGCCGCATTCACACGCTGGACCTCGACGGGCGCGCCATTGCCTCACTGGTGGTCATGCGTGAATCGGGCGTCGCCTACACATGGAAAACGGCGTTTGACGAGGGCTATTCGAGCTATTCGCCCGGAACGCTATTGATGATCGACACGACAAAGAAGCTGTTGGAAGATATCAACATCACGCGCGTTGATTCCCTTGCCGTGCCCGACCATCCGGTCATGAGCCGCATCTGGAAGGAGCGGGAAGCCATGGGCACTTTGGTGATCGGCCTCAGGCCGTCTTCCGACCGCGCCGCCCGTCAGGCGGCAAGCCAGCTCAACCTCTACCGCCGCTCTGTGAGCGTTGCGCGCTCGATCCGGGATAAATTTGGCGCGCTGACCGGGCGATGAGCCAAGCCGCCGCAATCTGTCTGCGGCGGCTGAAGTGGTCTTGAAAGTTCAACGTCCACATGCAAGCTTTTGATCACCATCAAGCGTGGATTCGCTTGATCTCACGGTCCGCTAGTGTTGTGTTGCGTCCATTGCCAAGGGTGGAAGCGCAGTCATGTTGAAAAAGATCGCAGCGGTCGCGCTTTTGGTTGCGTTCGCCGGTCACGGGGAAGCGGCGTTGAGCGCAGATATCACTCTGTCAGGAACCGTTGCAGGCAAGGGCGCACCATGCGTCCAATTCCGCCTTGCGAGCGGTGAGACGATCAGCCTTCAGGGTGCTTCTCCACAGGAATACTCAAAGGGCGCCCGCTTCCGGCTCACCGGCGTGTGGCTGCGCGTCTCCAATTGCATGCAAGGCCGCGCGTTCCGGGTATCAAGCCGCGTGAAAATCCAAGAGCAGCAACTGCCATAAGGGAAGACAAAGATGACACCGACCGATCCGCTCTACGCAAGCCAATGGCATTTCTCCTTGATCGGAAATATCCAACGGATATGGGATGAGTATAACGGCACCGGCATTCAGGTCGGCGTCTATGATGACGGCGTGGATTTCAACCATGCGGATTTGAACGACAATTATGTCGCCGGGCTGCAGGTTCTGGATAATCTTGGCAATGTCGTCGACGCATTTCCGGATTTGGCGGGCGATGCCCACGGAACCGCATGCGCCGGATTGATCGGCGCGGAGGCCAATAATGGCGCGGGTGGCGTCGGCGTCGCCTGGGGCGTGGACCTGACCGGCGTCAATATATTCGGCGCGGGCACTTATGGCGACGTGAACGGCTCGCTCGCCAACTTCCTGGCTGTGGTGAACCAAGCAGCATCCCGCTTTGACATTTCATCAAACAGCTGGGGCTCGACGCCGGTCTATGATCTGGCCGGGCAGTCGCTGAACAGCACGGGCTTCGCCAACCAGGTTTCAGCCGCCTATGGTGTGCTGTCTTCCACTGGCCGTGCCGGGCTGGGAACAATCATCACTCAGGCCGCCGGCAATGACGCGCTTGACGGCAATGGCGATGGCGTAAACGCCTCGCGCTACACAGTAACTGTGGCCGCCGCCATTCAATCCGGCTCGATCGCCGACTATTCCAATTTCGGCGCATGCATTCTAGTTGCTGCTCCCGCTGCTTCGGTCACGACGGATGTTTCTGGCGCAAATGGCTACAACGCGACTGACTATGCCAGCGATTTTGGCGGCACTTCAGCGGCAACACCCGTTGTATCGGGCGTGATCGCGCTGATGCTTGACGCGAATGAAGGCTTGGGCTGGCGCGATGTGCAGAACATTCTCGCCAACTCCGCTTCGCGCACCGGATCGGCGCTCGGAGGCGCAGCTTCGGGTTTTGAAGTGGGCGCATGGGCGATCAACCGCGCCGACAACTGGAATGGCGGCGGCATGCATGTCCATACCAATTATGGGTACGGCATGGTGAACGCCTTTAACGCAGTGCGCATGGCCGAAGTCTGGAACCTGTTCACACCAGCACAGACCAGCGCCAATGAGCAGACAGCGTCATCCGCCACCGTCAATCTTGGCGGCCTTGCGATTCCGGACAACAACGCAACCGGCGTCAGTTTCAACATTTCAATGGGAACCAATCTGCAGATTGAGCATGCGCAGTTGGTGCTCAATTTCGCGCATACTTATGTCGGCGATCTCAAGGTCACCCTGACGTCGGCCGAGGGCACGCAGATCGTAGTTGCCCTGAACAGCTTTAACGTAGACACAAATTTCAATGGCACGTGGACCTACGGCATAGACCATCTGCGCGGCGAACTTTCGGCGGGCACCTGGACGGTGCGCGTGGTGGACACTGATGCCATTGCAGTTGGCACGCTGAACAGCGCCTCGCTCAATATCTTTGGCACTGCCGTGAACGCCAATGATGTCTTCCACTTCACCGACGAATTTCTCACTATGAAGGCGATTGATCCGACACGCGGCGTCATTAATGACTCCGATGGCGGGATCGACTGGATGAACTTCGCGGCCATTGTCCCGAATGTGCTCGTGAACATGAACAGCGGCCAGGGGTTCTCTGTCGGCGGCGTGACATGGGGCACGCTGGGCGCGGCAACCGTCATCGAAAACGCAATTGGCGGCGACGGAAATGACGGACTGTTCGGGAACGCCTCGAACAACACGCTTTATGGCATGCGCGGCAATGACGCGCTGGTCGGCTATGGCGCCAATGACATCATTTTCGGTGGAGCGGGCAATGACACGCTGCTGATGGATGACTATGGCAACGCGGCAGCGACAAACGGCAATGATTATGGCTATGGCGATGCGGGCGATGATCTCCTCTGGGGCTATGGTGGAAACGATTTTCTGTATGGCGGTGATGGGACGGATGCGCTGGTGGGCAACACGTTCCAGGTTTCCGTTGCTGGATTTGACAGTCTCTATGGCGGCGACGGAACGGATTCGCTGTTCGTCGGCGACAGCGGCAGCGCCTATCTGGATGGCGGCGCGGGCGCGGACTCGTTCTTTGCAGGAACCTCAAGCGACACGCTGCGCGGCGGCACCGGAACTGACTATCTGTATGGAAATGCGGGCGTTGACTTTTTCCTCTTCTACAGCACGGACTTTGCCGCGAACGACGCCGACATCGTTTATTTCATGGACGCCGGCGACCGGCTGAAATTCAGCTCAGCCTTGAGCGGCACGCTGTTTTTCCAAGATATTGCCGCGCTGCAATATGACTCAAACCCGGCGCATCTGACCACAGGCGTCTACATCACCGCCTTCCTTGCAGGCGGAGCGCAGGCGCATATCACGGTGTATGGCATGACAGTCGCGAGTTTGACGCCATTTGTGGACTATACGCTGTAACGCATGGCTATTTCTTCGTTGACAGTCGGGTGGGCGAGCGATTGCTTGGATGCCGGGGCATGACGCATGCTTGGCAAATTCCTGACGCGCCGCCTCCGCCTTCAGGACATTGGGACTTTTGGCCATCCCCGAAGAAGCGGCGGCCCTCGGCAGCTTGAAAAGAATGGTGCCCCTAGCCGGACTCGAACCAGCACTCCTTGCAGAACCTGATTTTGAGTCAGGCGTGTCTACCAATTCCACCATAGAGGCACTTGTGCCGCAGATACATCGGCAGCGGCGTGCGGGTCAATGCCGAAATGGCAATGGCTCAGGCCCTGCGGACGCTGAAAATCATCTCATGCGAGGTTGCCGGATCAAATGGCTCGCTTTGCCAACTGCCGAAAATGCTCTCGACTTTGAGGCCGCAGGTGTCGAACCGGCGTTCAATTTCGTCGCACGTCAGGAACAGCAATTCGCTTCTTGACGTCAGTGACTGGCCATCGAACTCGTAACGCTGCTCGAATGTCAGGCGATTGCCATCACGGCTCAAAGTGCGGGTATTGCATATGATCGTCCGGCCGTCAGCCATGAACTCATGCGTGGAATTCCACAGCCTCTGCCAGTCAATCGCCGGATTGCGGCTTTCGAACACAAAACGCCCGGTCGGCGCGAGATGCGCGCGGACCATGTCGAAAGCGGCGCGGATATCCTCTTCGGCAAGGAGAACCTGAAACGCATGGCCGGTCATTATGATTAGATCAAAGCGATTGTCCGAACGGAAATCCTGCGCCGTTGACAACACCCATTCAACTTCATCGCCATGCGGCTTTAACCGGGCGATGTCGAGCATGGCCGGGGCGGGATCGACGCCGGTGACATCATGGCCAAGCGCGGAATACGCATCGCAGATCAGTCCTGTACCGCAGCCGAGGTCGAGAATGCGTTGCGGCGGAATGCCTGCAAGACTGAGGTAGAAGCTGCGGTCTTCCGACCAGCCGCAATCCGCGTCATAGAAAGCGGCAAGGGCGGGGTGTTCGTAATGCAGGTCGGGCATTGAACCCTCTCAAAGGCGTAACGGTGATCATCGCAAGCGCCCGATTGGTTGCCGCCAACTGCGGGAGAAGCTACACGGAGCGCGATTCGCAGCCAAGGGGGTTTCATGCTTCGCCGTCTCTATGACTGGACCATGTCGCTGGCGGCGCGCAAATCCGCCGAAGTCTGGCTTGCCGTCATCGCTTTCATTGAAAGTTCGGTTTTTCTGGTTCCCGCCGATGTGCTGTTCGTTCCCATGGCTCTGTCGCGGCGTGACAGGGCTTACCGCTATGCGCTGGTCGCGACCGTCGCATCGGTGCTTGGCGGAATCGCTGGATGGATGCTGGGTTATTTCGCGTTTGAAAGCGTGGCAAAGCCAGTACTGGAATTTTACGGCAAGCTGGACACATTCGAAGGCTTGCGCGCCGCCCTCAGTTTCGAAATGATCCTGTTGCTTCTGGTCACTTCCGGTCTGGCGCATTTGCCGCCGATCAAAGTTGTGACGATCTTGTCTGGCGTGGCTGGCGTCAATATCTGGCTCTTTGTTGTTTCAGCCATCGTGGCGCGCGGCGCGCGGTTCCTGTTTCTCGCCTGGCTTCTGCGCCGCTATGGCGCGCCGATCCAGGAATTTATTGAGAAGCGCCTCGGCCTGATTGCAGGACTGGGCGCCGCCGCCTTAATTCTGCTTTATCTCGCCTATCGTTGGTTCGCGCATTAGCCAGTGGACAAGTCATGTTCCTTTCCGCTCCCACCTCCCTTTTCCACCAGCGCGCGGCAACGTTCCTCGCGCTGGCGATGGCGGCTGTGGTGGGCACGGCGCTGGCGTTTCAGTATGTGGGCGGCTATCTGCCGTGCAAGCTCTGTCTTGAACAGCGCTGGCCGTATTATTTCGGCGCGCCGCTAATGGCGCTCGCGGCATTCAGCGCCTGGCGCAATCTCTCAAACACGCTGACGCGCGCGCTTCTCATCATTGGCGCGGCGATGATGGGCTACGGACTCTATCTCGGCATTTATCACGCAGGCGTCGAATGGGCATTCTGGCCAGGACCGACGGATTGCGCTGCTGTGGCCACCAAGATCGAAACCGAAGCCGGCAATCTGCTTGACGCCATCAATGCCACGCACCCGCCCTCGTGCAATGTGGCGGCCTTGCGCATTCTCGGACTGTCCATGGCCGGATGGAATGTGATCGCCAGCGCCATATTGATGACGGTTGCGATACGCTCCGCCGTGCGGCCCTGATCAGGGCTCCAGCTCGACGTCCCAATAGAGATAATCCATCCAGCTTTCATGCAAGAAATTGGGCGGAAACAGCCGCCCGTTCTTGTGCAAATCATGGACCGTCGGCTGGAAAGGCTTCTGTTTCGGCCACATATGCACTTCAGAGGGCAAATGCCCGCCCTTGCGCAGATTGCAGGGCGAACAGGCCGCAACGACATTGTTCCACGTCGTCTGCCCGCCGCAGCGGCGCGGGTGGACGTGATCGAAGGTCAGGTCCTCGGGCGAACTGCAATACTGGCATTCGAACTTGTCACGCAGGAACACGTTGAACCGGGTGAAGGCCGGGTGCTTGGACGGCTTCACATAGTTTTTCAGGCACACCACACTCGGCAGGTTCATGGAAAACGAAGGCGAGGAGATTTTCGTGTCGTATTCGGCAACGATATTCACGCGGTCAAGGAAGACCGCCTTGATCGCGTCCTGCCAGGACCAGAGCGACAAGGGGTAATAGCTGAGCGGGCGGTAATCCGCATTCAGCACCAGAGTGGGTAACCCGTTTGGGGACACCGCAACGTTCAAGACTCACCTCTCGCGATCAGCTCCTGACTCGGCTCACACTCTAATTCGCCCGTGACAGAATTGTGAAGAGGGAAAATTAATGCGCATGCACCGGGTTGCGAGACGTCATCCATGCCTAAAGCGGCACACCCTCCCTGCCCTTCATATTGGCATAGTAGGCCCAGAACAGCCGGGCGGCGACGCTGCGCCAAGGCGACCAGGCGGAGGCGATTTCCGCGAGTGGCTTCGGACTTGGCCTGTTTTCGAGGCCGAAAGCATGGCGCACGGCGTTTTGCAGGGCGATGTCGGCGGACGGGAAGACATCCGGATGGCCAGCGCAAAACAGGAGATAAACCTCTGCAGTCCACGGCCCTATTCCGGGCAGGACGGTCATCTGCGCAATCGCCTCTGCAGCGGGCAGCTGACACATGGCTTCAAGATCGAGCCCGTTTGCACAAGCGCCTGAAATGGCGAAGAACGTCTTCTGTTTGGGTCTCGACAAGCCTGCGGCAATCAGCGGCGCATCGCCGAGCAAGACAAGATTATCGGGCGTGAACGGATCAATGGACGCTTTCAGTCGGGAGAATATCGCATCCGCGCTTGCCTTTGAAATCTGCTGAGAGACGATGATGCTGCACAGGCTTTCAAAGCCTGCCGGGTGGCGGCGCAACGGCACTTCTCCCGCAACGCGCGCGACTGAAGTGAGGCGCGGGTCAAGCACCTGAAGCGCTCTCAGGCCCTGATCAATATGCTGACTGGTGTCGATGGTTTGCATGGCCGCTCCCGGTTACCCGAGCGGACCATGAATTCTAGCGACTATTCAATGGCCGAAACGGCGCAAAAGATTGCGTGAAAACACGAGAAGCGCCAGAAGTGTGAATGCCCCGATCAGACCGCCGCCGCTGGCGAGCCTGTAGTCGCGCATACTGTAGCCGAGTTGGCTTGTGACGTAGAGACCCGCCAGAAAGCCCGCAAACATAACGGACATATTGCCATAAGCGCCATAGCCTTCATCTTCGAGAATATTGTCCATTGCATGCCCCAGAAAGAAGCAGCAAATGGTGATCAGCGTCAGGACGAAGATCAGCGTATCTGTGTTCAAATGTCCCATACCGGCACCCAAAAGCAATGAAGTTGGCGATTATTGAGGAAGATAGCACAAATTGTTTACGACAAGTTTCCTGCGGACGAATGAATTGCCCTTGCGTCAAACCGCAGCTGGGAATTGGCGCCAATGAATAAGCCGGGCGCCGCCCCGGCGCTATTCGTCTTGTTATGGGCGACCGGGTTCATCGGCGCCCGTTACGCCATGCCCTGGTGCGAGCCGTTCCTGTTCCTGGCGGCAAGGTTCGTGATTGCGGGTGCCATTATCGCTGCCATAGCTGCTATTTCAGGAATTGCATGGCCATCGAAGACAACCGCGATTCATGCAGTCATATCGGGAAGCCTCATTCACGGTGTGTATCTGGGAGCCGTGTTCTGGGCGATCAGGAACGGACTTCCGGCTGGAATGTCAGCGCTGATTGTCGGCATTCAGCCGCTCCTGACGGCCTTGATCGCAGGTGCAGCGCTCAATGAAAGAGTGACGCCGAGACATTGGGCCGGGTTGATCACCGGACTGGTTGGCATAGCGCTTGTGCTGTCGCCTAAACTCGGACTTGCCGGACAGGGCGTCAACGCTGCAACGCTGGGCGCGTCAATTCTTGCCGTTTTGGCCGTATCGGCAGGGACAATCTGGCAGAAGCGTTTTGTCACTGGAGCCGATTTGCGCGGATCGACGGCCTTTCAGTATCTGGGAGCCTTCCTGGTAGTGGCTCCGATGTCGCTGTTGTTTGAAACCCGGCAATTCACGCTCACAGGTGAGCTGGTTTTCGCCATGATATGGCTGGTGGCCATACTCTCGATTGGCGCAATCTTTCTCTTGATGATGCTGATCCGCGATGGTGCAGTCTCGAAAGTCGCCTCGCTGTTTTATCTGGTTCCTGCCGTTACGGCCGTGATGGCGTGGGCACTCTTCAACGAGACGCTCGACGGCATTCAAATCGCAGGAATGATTGTCACCGCAGTTGGCGTCGCCTTGGCGACGGCTCAGCCGCGCACTTTGCCTCTCGCCGCAAGATAGCGTCCGATCGCTGCGTTCAGTTCGCCGCCGACAATAAATATGGATGCGACGATGTACAGAAACACCAGCGCCACCATGATCGAAGCAAGGCCGGCATAGGTCGAGAAATAGTTGGCGAAAGTGTTGAGATAAGCGGCGAAAACCGCAGCGCTGATGAACCAGGCGATCAGCGTTGTAAGAATGCCGGGCAATATCGTCAGCCAGTTACGCTGTCCATCCGGCAGCCAGAAATGGACGGCAAACAGGCCGAACACCAGAACCACAAACGCGATCAAATAGCGCCAAAAGCTGATCGTGCCGAAATAGGGCTCGATCCAAGGCGCGTATTTGTTTGCAATGCTCAGGACAAGGGGCGCCAGAACCAAGAGAAACGAGATGGCGAGCATTCCCAAGGCCGCAATCAGCACGAAGCCAAAACTCTGCGCCCGGCGGAACCAAAGCGGGCGCGACTCCGTCACGCGATAGGCGCGGTTGAGTGCCACGCGCAAAGCTTCAATGCCGCTTGAGGCGAAGTAGAATGCGGCAACGAACGAAAGTGTTGCAAGCCCGCCGCGGGGCACGGTGAGCACGTTCTCGACTTCGGCCGCGATGGGCGCGGCGATCCGTTCCGGCCAGGTATCGAATATCAGGTGCACCGCCGTTTCCGAAAATGCATCAGCGCCCAGAACGCTGGCAAGAGTTGCCGCAAAAATCAGGAACGGAAACAGCGCCATCAGGCCCGAAAGCGCGACATGGCTCGACATGGCCCAGCCGTCGTCATCATTATAATGACCCAGCGCATCGGTTAGAATTCGTTTCATGATGACAAAGGTCTTGAGCATGGGCAGGTCCGCATTGCGCCGTTTACGGGAATATGGGAAGTCGGTGCCGCAATCGTCAACGGGCGCCGCATATGGCAAGTTCCAGAACAATCCTGATCACCGGCTGTTCATCCGGCATTGGAGCCTATTGCGCAAGGGCCCTGAAGCGCGATGGATGGCGGGTGTTTGCAACGGCGCGCAAGCCGGAAGATCTGGCGGCGCTGAAGGCGGACGGGCTGGAGGCGTTCTACCTTGACTATCGCGAACCCGATTCGATTGAAGCGCTGGTGCGCGATGTGCTTGCGGCAACCGGCGGAACGTTGGATGCCCTGTTCAACAATGGCGGCTATGCGCAGCCAGGCGCAGTTGAGGACGTTCCGATGGCGGCGCTTCGCGAGCAGTTCGAGACGAACTTTTTCGGCTGGCATGATTTGACGCGTCGATTCGTTCCGGTCATGCGCCAGCAGGGCCATGGGCGCATTGTGCACTGCTCGTCCATTCTCGGTGTCGTTCCACAAAGATGGCGCGGCTCTTACAGCGCGTCAAAGCACGCGCTGGAAGGGCTGATGGTCACGCTGAGGCTGGAGCTTAAGGGAAGCAATATTTCCGTCAGTCTGATCGAACCGGGCGCGATAACTTCGAAGATCGCCGCCAACGCGGCGGCCTACGCTGAAAAATACATTGACATGGAGCATTCGGTCCACCGCGAGGCTTATGTCAAACGCATGCAGACGCTGCGCAGTGGCGGCGTAAACCCCGGTAGAAAGCCGGGGCCGGAATTGGTTTACGTTGCGCTGATCAAGGCGCTGACTTCCAAAAATCCGCGGCCACACTATTTTGTCACGACAACAGCCATAGTAGCTGTGCTTCTCAAGAAATATCTGCCATCGCGCGCCTTGCACACCATATTGGCCCGGCTGTCTTAGGGTAAGATCGTGAAGCCGCTGGCTGCCACTGGAGTTTGTAAATGACTACCGCCTTTAACATTCTTGCCGTCATCGTCATGCTTGCCGTGGTGGCGGTTCTGTTCGTAGGCTTGCGCAATATGATGAAGGCGGGAGACGCCAATTTCTCCAACAAGATGATGCAGCTGCGCGTTTTTCTGCAGTTCATCGCCATCGTCATACTGGTGATCGTCGTTTATCTGAGCAGGCAGGGCTGAGCGGCACATGGTAAAGCTCAACAAGATTTACACCAAAACCGGGGATGATGGCACGACCGGGCTTGGCAATGGTGCGCGCGTCTGGAAATTCGACCTACGGGTCGAGTCATACGGCACAGTGGATGAAGCGAACGCCGCTGTCGGTATGGCTCGCATCCACACTTCCGCTGAGAATCTGCAAATCGACGCCATGCTTGCCCGCATTCAAAACGATCTGTTTGATCTCGGCGCGGAACTCGCAACACCCGACACTGGCAAGAAACTGGAATACGAGCCGCTGCGCGTAACCCCCGCGCAGGTGAGCCGCATAGAAGCGGACATTGATGCGTTGAACGCACATATGTCCCCGCTGCAGTCCTTCGTGCTGCCCGGCGGGTCCCCTGCAGCCGCAGCGCTGCATCTGGCGCGCACCATTGCCAGGCGCGCGGAGCGGTCGATGGTCGAGCTTTCCGCAAAGCCAGGCGAGAATGTCAGCCGCACTTCGATTGAATATATCAACCGTGTCTCCGACTTCCTGTTTGTCGCGTCCCGTGCCGTCAATGACAATGGTTCAAATGACGTGCTATGGGTGCCCGGCGCTAACCGGTAACGCCAGCTGATGTTTGTCCCGCTCCACGACGCCAACGCCTTCCGCTACATCAAGCACAGCTATGTGAACCTGACGATCATTGGCCTAAACGTGCTGATATTCCTCTTCACGGTCTTTGGGGCCACAGAAGATTTTTCCAATGCAAGCGTGCTGGGGCTTGGCTACATACCGTCTGTCATCAACGACTTGGTCGAGCTTGACCCGCAGTTTGTTCTGGTTCCCGAAAGCCTCAACTACATCACCTACGCGTTCCTGCACGCGGACCTGTTGCATCTGGGCGGCAACATGCTGTTCCTATGGGTGTTTGGCGACAATATTGAAGATGCGATGGGGCATCTGAAATATCTCATCTTTTATCTGGCCTGCGCCGCCGCCGGCGCTTTCTTGCACGGCGTCATCCTGCCGGACTCCGAGCAGCCGCTGATCGGCGCATCCGGTGCCATTGCCGGTGTGGTGGTGGCCTATCTGATGCTGCATCCGCATGTGAAACTGTGGGTGCTTGCGCTGATGCGAATTCCGCTGCGCATTCCGGCCTACATACCCATCGCGCTCTGGATCGCGTTTCAGGTGCTGATGCTGTTCGCCCAGGCGGATGACCAGATATCCTGGCCAGCCCATGTTGGCGGGATTATCGCAGGCGCCGTGCTCGTGCCTCTATTGAAACGGCGAGGCGTAAGATTATTTGACCGGCCGGCAATTGAAGTTGCAGGACCTACAACGCCTGCTTCTGCTACAGCGAAAGTCATTCCCAAAGCCGATCCAGCCGTCAAGTGGGGACGGCAGTAGTCCGGACCGGCAATGTTGACGTAAACGTCAATTGCCGGTATCGGGCCCGCGCAAATTTGAAGCTGATGTTTTCGCAAGACAATGTCGGCTTTTGACAAACAGATTGAGCCGCTTACCGCTATGCGGCTATGCGTTCGGATCAGAAGGATGGGAAGATGAAGATATTGGTGCCGGTCAAGCGCGTGGTTGATTACAACGTGAAAATTCGCGTCAAGGCGGATGGTTCGGGCGTCGACCTTGCCAATGTCAAAATGTCGATGAACCCATTTGACGAGATCGCGGTGGAAGAAGCCCTGCGCTTGAAAGAGGCGGGCAAAGCTGAGGAAGTCATTGCCGTCTCAGTGGGACCGCAGCAAGCGCAGGAGACCTTGCGCACTGCCCTCGCAATGGGTGCCGACCGCGCCGTGTTGGTCAAGACGGACGACGCAGTTGAACCGCTCGCTGTCGCGAAAATCCTGAAGGGCGTCGTGGAGGCCGAAGGGGCCACGCTCGTCATTTGCGGCAAGCAGGCGATCGACGATGATTCCAACCAGACCGGACAGATGCTGGCAGCGCTGCTGGGCTGGCCGCAGGGCACATTCGCATCGAAAGTTGCCCCTGAAGGCGGCAAGATTTCCGTCACGCGCGAAGTGGATGGCGGCCTGCAGACCATCGAACTCTCCATGCCCGCAGTGGTCACAACGGATCTGCGACTCAACACACCACGTTACGCTTCGCTGCCAAATATCATGAAGGCGAAGAAGAAACCCCTCGATGAGAAAACACCAGCGGATTATGGCGTTTCAACCGAAGCCCGCTTGAAAGTGCTCAAGACCATCGAGCCCAGTGGGCGCAAAGCAGGCGTCAAAGTCAAATCTGTGGCTGAACTTGTCGACAAGCTCAAGAACGAAGCCGGCGTGCTTTAAGCATCAACGAAAGGAACAAAACCATGGCCATTCTTCTCGTTGCAGAACATGACAACGTCCATCTTTCCGACCAGACGGCCAAGGCGCTGACGGCAGCCAGCCAGATCGGCGGCGACATCCATATTCTCGTCGCTGGCAGCAGCGATGCGAAGGGGGTGTCGGTGGACGCCGCCAAATTGGGCGGCGTTTCCAAGGTTATCTTTGCAAACGACACCAGCCTTGAACACCGCCTTGCGGAGCCCTTCGCTGCGCTGATCGTCTCGCTTGCCTCCGGCTACGACACGATTATCGCGCCAGCGACGACCGCCTGCAAGAATGTGATGCCGCGCGTTGCCGCGCTTCTCGATGTGATGCAGGTTTCTGAAATCATTTCTGTCGAAAGCAAGGACACTTTCGTCCGGCCAATCTATGCGGGCAACGCGCTCCAGACTGTGCAAGCAACCGACAAGATCAAGGTTATCACCGTGCGCACAGCCTCATTTGTGGCCACCGGTGAGGGCGGCTCGGCCGCAATCGAGACCATTGGCGCGGCAAGCAATCCCGGAAATTCAAAATATGTCTCGTCCGCCTTGTCCAGTTCCGACCGCCCTGAGCTCACCTCGGCCAAGATAATCATATCAGGCGGCCGCGCGCTCGGCTCGAAAGAGAAGTTCATGGAAGTTATGTTGCCAATCGCCGACAAGCTGGGTGCCGCCATCGGCGCGTCGCGGGCGGCGGTTGACGCAGGGTATGCGCCTAATGACTGGCAGGTCGGCCAGACCGGCAAGGTGGTAGCGCCCGATCTTTACATTGCGGCAGGCATTTCCGGCGCCATCCAGCATCTGGCCGGGATGAAAGACTCCAAAGTCATCGTCGCCATCAACAAGGACGAGGAAGCGCCGATTTTCCAAGTCGCGGATTATGGGCTTGTCGGCGATCTTTTTGAAATCCTGCCGGAACTACAAAAGGTGCTGTGAGACGCGCCAAGCTGTTTGGAATAACTTGGCCAGTTGCCGCTACTGCGCGGTTACCGAGAGCTCATAGTTGTCTGACGAATGAGCTGTTTTCACGCGGATGAGGCTAATGCCCTGCGGCACCTGATAAGATTTGAATTCGAACGTCGGCTGAGCTGATTGGTTGGCGGTTATGGTTTTGCCAGCTGAACTGAATATGTCGTATCTGATGTAATGATGATTTTTCGCACGCAAACCCACCATCAACACTTTGGCCGCACCTTGGCCGCTATCTACTGCAAACCAGTCTTCGTCTTCATAGGAAATAAATCCACCCACTGAGTTGCCCAGCGCAAGCAAGTTTGCTTTCTCAGCGGAGTCGTTGTCTTCGACCTCCGCCCCCAAAACGGCTTCAGCGGCTTTTGCTGCAGGGGCCGCCTGAAATGCAGATTTCGGCGAATTGGATGACACTGCAGTTTCTGGCCTCTGCGCTATCAAATAAAGCGGGGCGGCCAGAAAACCCGCGCCAACCAGAAACACCACAATCCCCTTGGAATTCGCTTCCAGCTTCTGACCAAAGAACTCGACCTTCGCCGCGCCGGTTTCAGTCTCGGGTCGCTTGAATATAAGGACAAGACCTGACAAGCAAATTGCCGCGCCAACGAGAATAATCAAAAGAAGCAGCGCACTGGTAAATGTCGGCATTGTTCAATATCCAGTTTTGCACGCGAGATGTTCCGCAAAGGAAACTCTGAAATCGAAACTCAAATCCTGTGGCGGTGTCAAGTCCAGGTGCCAATCTCTGAATAGGTTGCCGCATCAGAGTAATCTCTACTGCGATGCAAAAAGAATTTGCTGCAGTTGCGAAATCTGCTTGCCGAGTGCCTGAAGCAGGGCTAGGTTTCCCTCCCAGCGACGGAAAAGCCGGAGAACACGGCACGCGGATTATGGGGAGAAGCATGCAGATCAAAAAGGTCGCCATCATCGGCTCGGGCCAAATGGGCTGCGGCATTGCGCAAGTGGCAGCGCTTGCCGGTTTCGATGTACTGCTCAACGACATTGACGCCGAGCGCGTTGACCGCGGGATTGCGACTGTCGCTGGTAACCTTGCCAAGGCCGTCTCCTCCGGAAAGATCACGGATGAGATCGGCAAGGCTGCGCTTGGACGTATCAAGCCCGCGCCAACCTACGAGGCGCTCGCGGATGCGGATCTGGTGATTGAGGCCGCGACCGAGGATGAGGCGACCAAGCGCAAAATCTACAGCGCGGTCTGCCCGGTCCTGAAGCCCGCCGCGATACTGGCAACAAATACATCATCGATTTCCATCACAAGGCTCGCTTCCGCAACCGACCGTGCCGAGCGGTTCATGGGCATTCATTTCATGAATCCGGTTCCGGTGATGAAACTGGTGGAACTGGTGCGCGGCATCGCGACGGCTCCCGAGACCTTCGAGGCAGCTAAGGAATTTGCCCGCTCGCTCGACAAAACTGTGACCGTGGCGGAAGACTTCCCAGCCTTCATCGTCAACCGCATCCTGCTGCCGATGATCAACGAGGCGATTTATACGCTCTATGAAGGGGTCGGCTCTGTCGATGCGATCGATACGGCGATGAAGCTTGGCGCCAATCATCCCATGGGCCCGCTGCAGCTCGCCGATTTTATCGGCTTGGATACGTGCCTGTCCATCATGCAGGTGCTGCATGACGGCCTCGCCGATTCCAAATACCGGCCCTGCCCGCTGCTGGTAAAATATGTCGAAGCCGGATGGCTGGGCCGCAAATCAGGCCGCGGCTTTTACGACTATCGCGGCGAGCATCCTGTGCCCACGCGGTAACAAACATGAAAGCACGCAGCCTCCGGCGCTGGATGAACATCTGGCCGCCCTTCCTGTTTTCCGGCATCCGCATCATCTCCATCTCGGATGACTACCGTGCGGCGGTCATTGAACTGCGCGACCGCAGGCTGAACATGAACTATGTCGGCGTGCATTTCGGCGGCGCCATCTATGCGATGACCGATCCGTTTCATATGCTGTTGACGATGAACGCCCTCGGGCGCGGCTATGTGGTTTGGGACAAGGCGGCGCGGATTGAATATCTGAAGCCCGGCAAAGGCACGCTGCGGGCGCATTTCAGGATCACTGATGAGATGCTGGCGGACGTGCAGACCAACACGCAAAATGACGGCGACAAATATTTCCCGGAATGGCCCGTTGATGTGGTGAACGCTGAAGGCGAGACCGTTGCGCGGGTTTTTAAGACGCTCTATATTCGCAAGGGCGACGACAAGCGGAAACGTATCAGCGACCGGTGAGGGCAGCGAAATCGCCGCGCAAAGGGTTTGGCCGCCTCAGGCCGCTTCCATGTCCGCGCGCACTTTAACTCCAAGCGCGCGCATGACGCCGAGCAGCGTCGAAAGTTTTGGGTCGCCTCCCGCGCTAAGCGCGCGATAAAGCGCTTCGCGCGTAATGCCCGCGTCTTTGGCAATCCGCGTCATGCCGCGCGCGCGGGCAACAACGCCAAGAGCGTTGGCGATGTATCCGGCGTCGCCGCTCTCAAACGCATCAGTGATAAGCTCAGCTTGAGATTCAGGGCTGCCAAGATATTTGGCGGCATCAAAGGGGAGAGTTTCCGAAGTCATGTCTAAACCTCCATTGTCTTCGCCAATTCCCTGGCTTTCTTGATATCGCGTTCCTGACTAGATTTGTCGCCGCCCCAAAGCAGCAGGAGCAGGGCTTTCCCCCGCCGGACAAAATAGAGCCGGTAGCCGGGTCCGTGATGCACACTCAACTCGCTGACGCCTTCGCCAACTGGTTCAACATCGCCCAACAATCCAGACTCCATCCGCACGATGCGCTTGGCGATTATTTCCCTTGCGCGGATGTCCGGGAGATTTTCCAGCCAGTTGTCGAATGCAGGTGTTTGCCGAACCTCAAACATATGTAACTTGTATACCACATCACGCGAGCGGTCAAATTTTGTAGTATTAAAGTTACAAGCTTCGCGCTTTCGTCAGGCCAGCAGCTTCAGCATCACCTTCGGCGCAACATTGCGCCAGGCGGACGTTAGCGCCGATTTCAGCGCGGCTTCATCGGCATATTCGAGATAAATCTCAGTCCATCCTTTCACGCCCCAGCTGCCGGCAACTGCAGAGAAAATGTCTGGCTCCGCAGCCGTCATCGCTTCCTGCTGCGCGCGCGTCAGTTTGACGACGCCAGTGCGCGGGTTTTTGATTGACGCGAATATCGTGCCGCGCAGGCGGAAATCCGGCTTTTCGAAATGCGATTTCTCCTCGGCCTCAGGCAAAGTAAGCGCAATGCGTCTGAAATCGTCTGGGCTCATGTGCCGGTCCCCGTCAATGCTGCATCAATAAAGCTGAGCGCATCCGGGCTGTCCCATTTCGCCGGACCGTTCATCGCCGCGCGCAGGCAGCCATCCGGACCGACCAGCAGCGTCACGGGAAGGCCGAGTACTAAACCGCGTTTTTTCAGACTATTGAAAAGCGCAAGACCAGGCTCCTGATAAAAGGCAAGCTTGGACACCTTGATCTCTTCGAGGAAGCGCTTCGGCTTCTCGTCCGAACCAGTATCCACATTCACAGCCACAACTTCAAACTTGTCCGACCCCGCAGCGCCCTGCAAGGCATCAAGCGCCGGCATTTCCTCGCGGCATGGCACGCACCAGGTAGCCCACAAATTCAAGAGCACTATGCGACCGGAAAAGTCTGCAAGTGTCTTCAGCTTGCCGTCCGGGCCGTTGAAAGCAAGATCGCCTAACGGCTGCGGCTCGTCTGTGGCCAGCATGGCAGCGACTTCGCCTTTGGCGGCCGCGTTGAGCGCTCCGGCTATTGTTTTATCAATTGGGCAAGACGATTGCGCATCCGCCTGCTGATTGCCAGAGCCTTGAGCATTGACGTATAGAACCGCCGCGCCTGCAAGGACGCCAAGCGCAAGCGCTGCAGCGGTCAAAAGCGGCAGATTGCGGGACTTGGGCTTCTCGGTTTCAGGCATTCAATTTACTCCGTCAGCGGAACACTAGCATGGCAAATGAAAAGGCGGGCAATCAAATGTGGGGTGGACGTTTTGCCGCCGGCCCATCCGCGATCATGGAAGAGATCAACGCATCTATTGGCTTTGACAGGAAATTATACGCCGAAGACATCGCCGGATCCCTGGCGCACGCCGCGATGCTGGCAAAGCAAGGCATTATTACGGCACAGGATTTCAACAAGATCGAGGCCGGGCTTCACGATGTGTTGAAGGAAATCGAGAGCGGCAAGTTCGAGTTCTCACGAAAACTCGAAGACATCCATATGAACGTGGAGGCGCGCCTTGCCGAGCGCATTGGCCCAGCAGCGGGCCGGCTGCACACGGCGCGCTCGCGTAATGATCAGGTTGCGGTCGATTTCAGGCTCTGGGTCAAGAAAGAAGCGGGCAAATGCGTTGCGGCGCTGAAAGCGCTCGTGCAGGCGCTGCTTGCAAAAGCCGAAGTCCACGCCGCCTCGGTCATGCCGGGCTTCACGCATCTGCAAAGCGCGCAGCCTGTCACCTTCGGCCATCACATGATGGCCTATGTGGAAATGTTCGGGCGCGATCTGTCGCGGTTCAGCGACGCCATCGAGCGGATGAACGAATCGCCGCTCGGCGCAGCAGCGCTTGCGGGCACCGGCTTTCCAATCGACCGGCAGATGACCGCAAAGGCTCTTGGCTTTCGCGAACCAACCCGCAATTCGATCGATTCTGTGTCCGACCGCGATTATGCGCTGGAATTCCTCAGCGCGAGCGCCATCACGGCGACACATCTGTCACGTTTGGCCGAAGAAATCGTCATCTGGTCAACGCCACAGTTCAACTTCGTGCGCCTGTCCGACAGTTTCTCGACCGGCTCGTCCATCATGCCGCAGAAGAAGAATCCCGATGCCGCCGAGCTCGTGCGCGCCAAGACGGGACGCATCACCGGCGCGCTTGTCAGCCTGCTGACCGTCATGAAGGGCCTGCCCCTCGCCTATTCCAAGGACATGCAGGAAGACAAGGAGGCGGTGTTCAACGCCGCCGAAACGCTCGAACTGTGCCTTGCCGCAATGACCGGCATGGTGAGCGATTTGAGCGTCAACACGGCGGCGATGAAGAGAGCTGCGGGCTCAGGGTTCTCCACCGCCACTGACCTCGCCGACTGGCTCGTGCGGGCCTTGAACATTCCTTTCCGAGACGCGCATCATGTCACTGGCCGGGCCGTTGCGATGGCGGAGGCGAAGGGCTGCGCGCTTGAAAAACTGCCTCTCGCTGATCTTCAGTCGCTGCATGGCGGGATAACGCAAGACGTGTTCGGCGTGCTCGGCGTTGATAAATCGGTCCGCAGCCGGACAAGCTTTGGCGGGACGGCGCCGAGCGAGGTCAAGAAGCAGGTGCGGTATTGGAAGAAGCGGCTAGTGAAGGTTTGAATGGTTGCTAACTCGCGTCTGTGTGCATATGTTGCAAAATTATACACATAGGTGATCCATGCGCACGAATATCGAGATTGATGAGAAGCTGATGACGGACGCCATGAAGGCCATGGGGACAAAAACCAAACGCGAAACTGTCGAGAAGGCGCTCGAAGCGCAAGTTTCCATAAACAGGCAACTGGGAATACGGGAGCTGAGAGGCAAGATTGAGTGGGAGGGCGACCTTGACGCGTGGCGGCGCGATTGAGAGTCGCGGCTGACTCTTCTGTCTGGGTAAGCTATCTTCACGGACTCCAGACACCGCACACGCTTTGTCTCGACCAACTCATCGAGAAACATCAAGTAATTGTGCCGGACGTGGTACTGCTTGAGGTTCTGCGAGGCGTTAAGTCGGAACAAGCAGCGGAAGCCCTGGAAGCTCGATTCGCATCATTCGCGATTGGGAACGTCGGCGGGCAGGAAATCGTTCTTGCCGCAGCGAAGAACTTTCGGATGCTGCGAGCGCTTGGCATTACCATTCGGGGCTCGATTGACGTCCTCATTGGCACTTGGTGCTTGAAGAACAACGCCTGGCTCCTTCACAATGACAGAGACTTCGACATGATGGAAAAACACCTTGGCTTATTATGTGTCCGTCCACCCAATGTGCAGTGAGCAGGGTCAGGGTAGCTTGGCACTGGAAAATCCTCTAAGACATAGAAAATCTTCCACCATTGTTGGAACTCAAATGTCCCGCACGCTCACTCTCGTCCTCGCAACCCTGCTCCTGATCCCCCTCTCCGCCTGCGGCCGCAAAGCGCCGCTCGACGCGCCATCTGCCGTTCCGGTCAAAGAGGGCGAAAAGCAGCCAGAGCCGCCAGTGGAAGACAAGCCGTTTGTCCTCGACAGACTGATCAAGTAAGCGGCGGGGATAATCTTGAACCATTTCGAGTACCGCGGCGGCGCTTTGCATGCCGAAGGCGTTGCGGTTGCAGATATTGCCGCAAAGGTCGGTACACCTTTTTATTGCTATTCGACGGCAACGCTTGAGCGCCATTTCAAGGTTTTCTCGCAGAGCCTCGCAGGCCTTGATGCGCTTGTCTGCTACGCCATGAAGGCCAATTCCAACCAAGCCGTCATCAAAACACTGGCCAAGCTTGGCGCGGGCGCGGATGTCGTCTCTGAAGGCGAGCTGCGGCGGGCACTGGCGGCGGGGGTCCCTGCATCGAATACTGTGTTTTCCGGTGTCGGCAAGACAGCGTCCGAAATGGACTTCGCGCTCGCGGCAGGCATTCACTGTTTCAACGTCGAATCGCGCCCGGAACTTGAGCTTTTGTCCGCGCGCGCTGTTGCCGCCGGAAAGATCGCGCCAGTCTCCATCCGTATCAACCCGGATGTGGACGCCAGGACGCATAGAAAAATTTCAACGGGCCGCAAGGAAAACAAGTTCGGCATTCCCTTTGAGGACGCGCGACAAGCCTATGCCCGCGCTACCGAACTGCCAGGGGTCAGGGCGGTTGGCATCGACACGCATATCGGCAGCCAGATCGTTGACCTCGAGCCATTTGACGAGGCCATCAAGCTTCTGGCGGAACTTGCCGTGACCCTGCGCAATGACGGCCACGCGATCAGCCATATCGACCTCGGCGGCGGGCTGGGCATTCCCTACCGCCTCGACAATGATCCGCCGCCGCTGCCGGAAGCCTATGGTGCCATCGTGCGCAAGCACACAGGGGCGTTAGGCATGAAAGTGCTGCTGGAACCGGGGCGGCTGATTGTTGGCAATGCGGGAATCCTTGTAACATCAGTGATTTACGTGAAGGGCGGCGACCACAAGAACTTCGTCATCGTCGATGCAGCGATGAACGATTTGATCCGGCCAACGCTTTACGATGCCTACCACGATATCCGCCCGGTCATGGAACCGGAAGTCAATGCGCCGCGCATCACTGCAGATGTCGTCGGACCGGTCTGCGAAACCGGTGATTTTCTCGCACTCGCCCGCGAAATGCCGCTGCCGGAGCCAGGAGACCTGTTGTCAATCGGCACAGCCGGCGCTTACGGCGCGGTTCAGGCAAGTACCTATAACTCTCGGCTGCTCGTGCCGGAGGTAATGGTCAACGGTTCGGAATTCCATATCATCCGTCCACGCACGACTTATGAAGAGCTGATCGGGCTCGATTCGGTGCCGGACTGGCTTAAGTGAACCTTTCATCAATTTAATGTTTGACGCCTCGCCTTCGCCACGAAGCATGCTATCCTTACATTATGGCAGTGATCGAAAATCAGCCTGATTTGGGCGCGTCGCCACCAGCGTTGAAAAATGCGCGGTTTCTAACCGGGCTTTCGATTTTCTTTGAGCGTCTCTGGCCGCGCCTCATTCCGCTTTGCCTTGTGCTTTTGTTGTTTGCAGCGCTGGCTTGGCTCGGCCTCTTCCACACGCTCAGCGATCAGTGGCGGTTTGCAGTTGGTGCGGTGACATTGATTGGAATGATCGGAGCGCTTTATCCGCTTCATGGCCTGCGCCTTCCGCGCACAGATGAAGTTACCGAACGCTTGGAGCGCGCGAACCGGCTGGAGCATCAGCCGCTGGCGGTGCAATCTGACCGGCCTGCCGGTGATTCCGATCCTGTCGGCGACGTGCTGTGGATGGAGCACCAGCGCCGCATGGCGCAGAAGCTGCGCTCCGTCGGAGCTGATACACCCCGCCCCGCCGTCTCAAAACTTGACCCATTCGCCTTGCGCGCCATTCCTGCGTTGCTCACTGTTGTCGCGCTGGCTTTTTCGTTCGGCGCAACAGGCGGGAGGCTGACGGACATTTTCTATGGCGCGCCGCCAGCGCCAAAAATCCCGCCGCGCATTGACGCTTGGGTCACGCCGCCAGCCTATACAGGCCGCGCGCCGGTGTTTTTGACCGCCAGCATCAATTCGGGAACCAAGAGCTTTGCAATGCCCGTCAACAGCGACGTCACCGTACGTGTCACCGGAGGATCCGGGACAGAGGCTGCAATGCTCGGTGCAGCGCTTTTGCCTTTAGCGGGATCGGACAAGCCCGCGAGCGCGACGCCGGTGGCAGATGCGCCCGTAAAACCATCCGTGTTCACAGGAAAGCTTCTGGCTGATGGCGCGCTTTCGCTTGTGGACGGCGATACCGTGATGAATGCCTGGGACTTCAAGGTCATCGCCGATCAGCCGCCGAAGATCGACTTTGCGGTCGAGCCGGAACGCGCGCTCAATGGCACACTGACGCTTACTTACAAAGGCACAGATGACTACGGCTTGGCCTCCGCGAAAGCGCTGATAGTGCCTGATGATGCGGCACCCGGCGCGCGGCCCTTGTTTGAAGCACCGGAAGTCAAACTCTCGGTGCCCGGGCGCAAGTCCAAGGACGGGATTGCCAAGACTTCCAAAGACCTTTCAGAGCACCCATGGGCTGGCGCGCCTGTCAAACTGAGCTTGTCAGCGCTTGACGACGCCAAGCAAGAAGGCCGCTCACCAGCAAAGGCCGTGCTGCTTCCAGAGCTCATCTTTACAAATATGCTGGCGGCAGCTCTCATCGAACAACGCAGGCTGCTCGCATTGGACGCCAACGCCAAGGGACGTGTGATGAACCTGTTAGATGCGTTGACTATCCGGCCCGAAGACACGATCAAGAACCCCTCGCACTTTCTGGGGCTGCACACCGCGCGCCTGCGACTTGCGTCGTCGCGCTCAGATGAACAGCTGCGCGAAGTTGTCGCCTATCTCTGGGAGGTGGCCAATGTCATTGAAGATTCCGGCCTGTCAGATGCGCAGAAGCGTTTGAAGCAGGCGCAGGAAAATCTCGCCAAGGCGCTGGAAAACGGCGCATCGGACGAAGAGATCGCCAAGCTGACGCAGGAACTGCGCGAGGCGATGAATGAATATATGCGTGAGTTCGCCGAACAGGCGCGGAAAAACCCGAACTCCATGACGCAAATTCCGCCGGGCGCGCAAACATTGAGCCAGTCTGACATCGACAAAATGCTGCAGAAGCTTGAGGACCTCGCCAAGCAGGGCGCGCGTGATCAGGCGCAGGAGTTGTTGTCACAGCTCAACGAGATGATGAACAATCTGCAGATGGGGCAAGGCCAGGGCCAGCAGCAGGGCGAAGGCCAAGGCTCGGCGATGAATGAGCAGCTCAACAAGCTCGGCGAAATGATGCGGCGTCAGCAGGAGCTGATGGATCAGACGCAGCGCCTCGACCAATCCGGCGAGGGCGGCGACTCCGGCGAGGAAGGCCAAGGCCAGGACGGGCAAGGACAACAAGGCCAGGATGGACAGGGTCAGCAGCCGGGTCAGGGCCAGACATTTGGCGGTCTGCAAAACCAGCAGGGCCAGCTGCGCCGCGATTTGGAAGGCATGATGAAGGCGCTGCGCGACATGGGCCTTGATCCCGGCAAAGCTTTCGGCGAGGCCGGAAAGTCGATGGGGCAAGCCGAGAACGAGCTCGGCCGAAGCGATGGCGGCGAGGCGCTCGCTGACCAGAGCGATGCGCTGGACGCCTTACGGAAGGGTGGCGAAAGCCTGATGCAGCAAATGCAGGAGGCGATGGGCCGACAGGGCGGCGGCATGCAGACCGGCCAGCAGCGGGGACCAAATGGAAAAGACCCGCTCGGCCGCCCCCGCGCCACAACCGGACCGGACTTTGGCCAGAACACTAAAGTGCCCGATGATATCGACATCCAGCGCGCGCGCGAGATTCTCGACGCCATCCGCAAAAGGCTTGGCGGCGCCTTGAGCCCGGATGTTGAGCGGAACTATCTGGAACGGCTCTTGCAGTTTGATTGACGGTTACGCGTCACCCTTGACCACGCCAACGAACGGCAGCTCGCGAAATGCGTGGGCGACGTCCATGCCATAGCCGACGACAAAATAGTCCGGGCATTCAAACCCAATGAAATCCGCGTGAATATCCGCCTTGCGCCGTATGCTCTTGTCCAGAAGCACAGCGATGGAAACGCCCTTCGCGCCGCGGCCGATCATGAGGTCACGGGTGAATTTCAGCGTGTTTCCAGACTCCAATATGTCGTCAATGATAAGGACATCCCTGCCCTCGACCTTGCTGTCAATATCGCGAAGAACCTTGACCTCACCGCCAGTCGTGCCTGCGCCATAGCTTGAAATCGTGATGAATTCGACTTCGGGATGAAGGCCGGCATCATGCATGGCGCGGATGAGGTCGGCGGCAAAAACGAAGGAGCCCTTGAGGATCGAGACAACGAGCAGGTCGTGATAGTCCCGCGCCGCAATCTCTTTGGCCAGTTCCAGATTACGCATGGCAATGGTGGATGGTGAGAAGAGCACCTCAATCTGCTTGCCGCGGACAATATTCACGCTGAACCCCCAACTCCGTTTTGGGCGTCAATACAGAAGCGCGTGCCCGCCGCAAAGCCAAAAAACTGCGAGCGCCAAAATGAGGGTGATTCCGAGAAAGCCGGGGGAAATCTGATCGTCTGAGGCGAAAGCCGCAGTGTCGAAGGGAATGTTCTGTTTCAAAAGACCCAAGCCCGGAGTGGTCCCTGCAGGTTTGAGCCGCTGAACTTCAACCGGCTCGGCAGTTGGGATAGGCGCGTGCACGGTCTCAAAGACGGCATCTGCTATATCGGCGTCCACAACTGACAGCCGTGCAGACGCGCCTGCCGGCTTGATCGGAGAAAGCACTTCTATTTCAGCAAATCGTGGCTCTTTTCGCGCCTGCGCCATAACGCCAGCCTTTTGTCTATGCTTAACTGCCGGTAAACAGAATTCGTTAAATTTTCGCCAAGATTGCCGGTGATTCGCCGGACTTCACTGACAAGGGACGGCGGTTTGATCCGGTTTGAGAATGTTGGACTGCGCTATGGAATGGGACCGGAAATCCTGCGGGACGTCTCCTTTCACATCGCTGCCAAGTCATTTCAGTTCCTGACCGGGCCGTCTGGCGCGGGCAAAACCTCGCTGTTGCGCCTTTTGTTTCTGGCATTGCGCCCCACGCGCGGACTAATCACTGCCTTCGGCAAGGATGTGACAAGCATCACGCCGCAGGAGTTGCCCATGCTGCGCCGCCGCATGGGCGTGGTGTTTCAAGACTTCCGCCTGCTCGATCATTTGACCACGTATGAGAACGTCGCCCTGCCGCACCGCGTGCGCGGCAAGGAGGAGTCTGAATACCGGAGCGATGTGATTGACCTGCTCAAATGGGTCGGACTTGGCGAGCGCGTGCATGCTCTGCCCCCGGTTCTGTCCGGTGGCGAAAAGCAGCGTGCCGCCATCGCCCGCGCCCTGATTGACCAGCCGCAGATACTGCTCGCTGACGAACCAACAGGCAATGTTGACCCACCCCTCGCCCGCCGGCTCTTGCGGCTGTTCATGGAGCTCAACAATTCCGGCACATCCGTCGTTATCGCCACGCATGATCTGGCGCTGATGGATCAGGTAGATGCACGGCGCATGATCTTGAACGGGGGCAAGCTTGAAATCTATGACTGATATTGTCGCGTTTCTTGCGCCCTTTGTTCAACGCCTTCGCCGAAAGTTCGCGGAGAGCTTCGGCTTTGGCGACAAGGACGCGCCCGCGTCGATTGTGCCTGAGGGCAATCTCGCCGGCAATGCGCTGATGTTTGTCATCGCCATCATGACATTTCTGGCCGCGCTTACCATTGGCGCGGTCTCCATTGTCCGCGATACCGCTTCGACCTGGCAAAGCCAAATTTCGCGGGAGGCAACGATCCAGATCAAGCCTGCGCCGGACTTCGACATGGACGGCGCGCTCGCACAGGCCCGGCAGATCGCGGCCGAGTTTTCCGGGGTCAGCGGCGCCCGTATTGTCAGCGCCGAGGACACAAAAAGCCTGCTGGAGCCGTGGCTTGGCACTGGCTTTGACATGGAGTCGCTTCCGGTCCCGCGTCTTGTGATCGTCACAATCGACCCACGCGCACCGCCCGATTTCGCCGCCATGCGCACCATGGTCAAGGAAGCGATCCCCAATGCCAGTGTCGATGACCATCGCAACTGGGTGGACCGGCTGGTCAAAATGGCCCGCACCATGGTGCTGCTCGGCCTTGGCGTCTTGGGCCTGGTGCTCGCAGCAACGGCGCTGGCTGTGGTGTTTGCCACGCGCGGCGCCATGTCCGGCAATGGTCACATCATCGAAGTGCTGCATTTTGTCGGCGCCGAGACCGGCTTCATCGCCCGCCAGTTCCGCAACCGCTTCCTCTTGAACGGCATCAAGGGCGCACTGGCGGGCGGCTTTGCTGCGATCATCGTGTTCTTTGCGGTCGGGATATGGTCCTCATATAATCTGGGCACACCTGAAGGAAGCCAGACAAACGCCCTGTTCGGCACGTTCTCCATTGGCGGCGGTGGATATCTTGGCGTTTTGGCGATTATTGCTCTTGTGGCAGTACTCACCGCCGAAACCACAAGGCTGACCGTTATCGGCTATTTGCACAAGATGAGTGACAACTCCGGCATGCATGCTTAGAGACCCGGCTTCTCCACGAAAATATCGGCCTCTAACGCTACGGAATTACTGTTCAACGCCATAATTGACGGTTAACCAACGCGGATGGCAAAAGCAAATAAAGCCAGCGAACGCACTAAAAGCGGACGGATGTCCGGGCTCGACCTGCTCAGACGCAGGCCAGCCGGGCGCTTTCGGCGCTTCGTGCGAATTGCAGGCGCAATCTCAATTCTTGGCGCCATTATTTTTGTTCTCGGCTTTTTCGGGTTTGCCGAGCGCGTGGGCGCCTTGCAGGCACCTGCGGAGCTTGCGGCGGCGGATGGCATTGTGGTGCTGACCGGCGGCCAGTCGCGGCTTGAAGCGGCTGTCACTCTGCTGTCGATGGGCAAAGGCAAACGACTGCTGATCAGCGGCGTTCATCCCACCATAGGCAAGTCCGACGTGCTGCGCGCGGTTGGCGGCAGCCCAGAGATGTTCAAATGCTGTGTCGATATCGGACATGAAGCGCGCCAGACGGTTGGCAATGCCGCAGAGACTGCAAAATGGGTGCGTGACAACAATTACGCATCGATCATCCTTGTCACCAATAATTATCACATGCCGCGCAGCCTTCTTGAGATTCAGCGGGTCATGAAGAATGTGAGGATTACACCCTATCCGGTCGTCAACTCCGATCTCGCTAACGGCTCATGGATGACACGGCCGGACACGGTGCGTGTGTTGCTGGGCGAATATGTCCGCTATGTCGGGGCCATGGGCCGCGCCGTCTTGCCCGTGCCGGTGTCAGTTGCGGGTATGACGGGAAAATAGCACGCAGCCGCGCGTGACCCGTTCTCAAACAGGACTGCGATAGTGTATCGACGAGCCGTGTCTGGACCCGCCGCATGATTTTCCTTCGCTCCCTCATCTTCAATATCGCGTTTTACCTTGCCATCATCGTGCAGATGATTGTTCAAACGCCAGTCTATTTCCTCTTGCCGCGTATCAAGGCCTGGGTTGTGCCAAAAAACTGGGCGCGCTTGAATTTGTGGCTGCAGAAAGTGATTGTCGGCTGCGACCACAAGATTGACGGCCTCGAGAACATCCCTGCAGGTCCGAGCATCATCGCGGCCAAGCATCAGTCCTTCTGGGATGTCTACGCCTTCCTGCCGCACATTCCCGATCCCGTTTACATCCTGAAGCGCGAGTTGATGTGGATACCACTCTTTGGCTGGTATGTTGCAAAGATGCGGATGATCCCCGTTGACCGTGGCAGCCGCACCGTTGCGCTCAACTCCATTACCGTCGGTGCGAAGAAAGCGATTTCCGAGGATAATCGCCAGATCATGATCTATCCGGAAGGCACGCGCCGCGCGCCGGGTGACGAGCCTGCCTATAAATATGGCGTTGCGCATCTTTACCATGAACTTCGCATTCCCGTCGTGCCGATCGCCCATGTCGCGGGCCTTTACTGGCCGCGGCGCAAATTCATGCGCTATCCGGGCACAATCAAATGCCGCGTTCTGCCGCCAATCCAGCCGGGGCTTTCCAAGGATGAGTTTCTGAAGGAGCTGGCGCGCGTGACGGAAGCGGCTTGCGACGAACTCTTGATCGAAGCGGCGACCGGCCCCAACCCGCCGCCAATGCCGCCAACAGCGAAGAAGCGCCTCGCCGCGCTTGGCATCAAGTCGGCTGGATGAGCCTGCCAACCCCTTCGAGCCAGTGATCGCGGATGCCGATCTCGCGCAAATGCTGGATGCGTGTTAAGGACATATTCCTCATTTGGCCCAGCAGCACCTACTGCACCGAGAATAATGCGTGCGGCTTCTTCGATGCTCAAATGACCAGCAAATTGTTCATGCGACGGGTCGGCGACATAGGCCATGGCGCGCACCGACCGGCCATCTTGCGTGCGCACATTGAGAAGGCGCTCGTGATAGACCGCGCTGATCATCTCCCGGTCACGCAAATATGCCGAGACCTCAGCTTCCCTCACTGCTGGAACACGAAAGGCTATGCCGACACACGACCCGCCCCGGTCGAGCCCCATGACCAACCCGGAGCGTTCGGGCGTTCCCCTGTAATGGCGCGAGTGCACACAGAGCGCCCGGTGATAGCCGGAAAGGCGCGCCCTGACGGCCTCTTCAAACACGAAGCCGGGGTTCCACATCAGCGAGGCGTAGCCGAAAACCCAAAAATCGCCACTTGTGCCGTTCAAGCCAAACATCCAGACAGAGCCACACCGTGGTTAGAAGCGAGTCACCATGCCGTCAAGCGCAGAGCCAAGCACAAGATATTCCCGCCGCATTAAATATCTAGGCATCGGTTTCCTGATCTTCATCGCGCTTTACACCGGCTTGTGGTTCTGGGGGGCATCCTATCTGAAGCAGGAAATTGCCAAGGGAATTGAGCAAGCCAACACCAATGGGACACAGGCGCAATGCGCCAATCTCGATGTAAAGGGCTTTCCGTTCCGCGCAGGTGTCTTTTGCGACAGGGTGACTTTTGCAGACCCTTCGCAGAATGTCGCTGTTTCCTTCGGCGCCTTCCGTTCTGCCGCCCAGGTCTACGATCCGGCACGCGGCATTCTTGAACTCGACGGCCCCTTCGACATGCAATTGCCGGGAGGCGAGACGGTCACCGGTAATTGGTCGCTGCTGCATGCGAGCGCCCGTTATGGCAAGCCGCTTCCAAAGCAGATTGACGTTGAGACCAAGGATCTTGACGTGCTGATTCCGAAGCTTGACGCCAACGCCTTGGTCAAGGCAGTGAACGCACAAGCACATTTTCGCACGGTTGATGAGGATGTGGATCTCGCTACCTCGGGCACCGGTCTCAGCCTCAGCCCGGTTCTCACTCAAGGCCGCAATGTGCCTCTGTTTGATATTGAAACCAGTGTGCGCCTCAAGAATGGCGCGAAATTTCTCGATACGTCTGCGTCAACCTTGGGAGAGTTCCTGCGCGGGCAATCCGCGACCATCAACGCCATTGGCCTGCGCTTCGTCGATGGCGGCGGGTTTTCAGTCAGCGGGCCGTTGGCAGTCGATGAGGCTGGACTTTTGACAGGCGATTTGTCGGTGAGCTTCACCGAAGCAGAAAAACTGAGCAAAACCATTCAAGCCATAGCGCCCGAAATCGCTGGCTATGTCGCTCCATCACTGTCGCTTGCCGCATCCACTGCCAAGCCCGGCGAGAATCCGAAGATCGATGTGACCATCCGCAAAGGCAAGGCCGCCATCGGGATATTTCCGCTCGGAAACATACCGCCGTTGAAATAAATGCTCACAGCCTCAAGCCCGCAGGCGCCAGCGGATTATCCCACAGCGCCTGGCCATCCGCCTGGTCAATACCCGCCCGCCCCATAAACGCGTCGAACAGGCCACGCACAAAGCTCTCGGGCATCTCTCTGGTGATGATGACAAGCCGTGTGCGCCGGTCAGCATCCGGCCAGGCTTTCAGCCGCGCCGGCGGATGCATGATCTTCTGCACGGCGTGGATGACCAGCGGCCGGTCCGGATCGTCGGCCAGGCAAATAATGCCTTTCATCCGCAGAAGCTTCTCCCCATGTGCCGCCTGCAACAGCTCCAGAAACATCTGCACCGACGATAGCGCCAACGGTTCGTCATGCGTCAGCGAGAAGGCGCTGATCGCCTTGTCATGCCGGTTCACATCGTGATGATGGTCGTGCCCGCCATCATGATGATGGTGGCCGTCAATCCCGTGCCGCTCGCGCTCCCTGTCCCGGTAAGCCTCTTCATTCAGCCAGCGCGCCACATCAACGGATTTTGTCGAAGGGTCGTAGAGACCGCAGTGAATCAGCATCGCAGCGGATGCCGAATGGGCCGGGACAATCTGCGCGCCGGGATTGAGCGCCTTCAGCCGCATTCTCAGCGCGCCCTCCAGCGCCCTGCCCTCTGGCAGGTCAGTCTTGCTGAGAACGATCCGGTCGGCGACCGCCAGCTGTTTGACCGCTTCCTCATACGCGTCAAGCGTTGCCGCGCCATTGACCGCATCGACGACTGTGACCACGCCATCAAGCCGGAAGGCCTGCACGAGAACCGGATGGCCCATGATGGCGGACAGAACAGGGGCGGGATCGGCAAGTCCCGTTGTTTCGATCACCACCCGCGCCAAGGCATTGATCCGCCCGGTTTGCAGCCGGTCGACCAGATCGGACAGCGTATCGACAAGCTCGCCGCGCACCGTGCAGCACAGGCAGCCGTCCGACAATTCGATAATGCCGTCGCCGCTTTGCTCGACGAGCAAGTGGTCAATGCCGACATCGCCGAACTCATTGATAATGACCGCCGTGTCCTTGAGTTCCGGCTCCTTCAAAAGCCGGTTGAGGAGCGTGGTCTTGCCCGAGCCGAGAAAGCCGGTGACAATGGAAACAGGGATTGGAAACATTGATCAGTTGGTTCCCGGTGCCGGGAGCGCCATGCCCTTGCGCAGCTTGACCTCGCCGGTCAGCGCCATGGGCGCAATCTCGTTTCGCACATATTCCGGGCGGGGCGTCGGGATCGGAACATCAGCAAGCGGCAGGTTGTCATTGGCGGCTGCGGACGGTCCGTTCGCGCCGCCGAGCCCCACCTTCATCGAGATTGGCGCGCGCAGCATCGCCTTGATGTGGGGAGAGCTGAAGACGATGCGCCCCTCGACTTCGCGCCCGTCCCAGCGGTCGGCCTCCGCGCCCTTGGCGCAAACGACACTGCGCATATCTTGTGCGCTCTTTGGCGCACCTGCTTGAACCTTTAGGTCCCCAATTGCCGCGCCGGCGGAACCGTCCGAGGCAAAGCCTTCAGCCAGAAGGTCAGCGGCCCTCTCCGCCCTGCCCTGCTGGCTGGTCTCCCCCAGCACAACAGCAATGAGCGTGCGGCCATTGCGCGTGGCGGATGCCACGAGGTTGAACCCGGATGCACAGACAAAGCCGGTCTTCATGCCGTCGGCGCCATCAAAGCGCCCGAGCAAGATGTTGTAATTCCGCTCCAGTTTGTCGCCATATTCGATGGCCTCAATGCCGAAATAGGAGGCGTGCTCGGGAAAGTCGCGCCGCAGCGCAATCGACAGCAGCGCCAGATCGCGCGCGGTTGTAAAGTTTTGCGTTGAATGAAGACCATTCGCATTGGTCCAGTTTGATCCGGTCATCCCCAACCGCTGCGCCTCTGCGTTCATCGCTGTCTGGTAGTCTTTACCTGCCGCCGTCTCAGCCACGGCGACGGCAATATCATTGGCAGATTTCACCAGCATGATCTTTAGCGCATTGTCCATGTTCAGTATCTGCCCGGGCTTGTAGCCCATACGGCTCGGCGGCTGCTTGGCGGCGTTTGCGCTGATCTTCACTGGCGAGGTCAATGTCAACGTTCCGTCTTTCAACGCCTTGAACGCAAGATAAGCCGTCATCAACTTGGTCAGGGAAGCAGGATACCAGCGCTGCGAAGCGTTTTCCTCGGCTAGAACCTTGCCAGACCCTGCGTCAACAAGGATAGACGTTCCGGCATTGCCATGAGTGGAGCACATCAAGAGCACGCTCAGCGCGACGGATGCGATGGACCTGCGATGTGCTTTAATGCCAGAATAACCCATATTCGCCCGACTTTGCCCGATTGATTTTGCGGCATGGCTTCACGCCAAGCAGCTTTGCGCCTATCTATTCTATGTGGCGCTGAAATGGCAGAGGCGCTGTTGCCACACCGATCAAATGACGTAACCTGGTGAAACATGCCCCTTTTGAACCGCGCCAAGGACATGCAGCCCGAAATTTCGGCCTGGCGCAAACACCTCCATCAAATGCCGGAACTGCAGTTTGATGTGCACCAGACTGCAGCCTTCGTAGCTGAGAAATTGCGCGCCTTTGGCTGCGACGAGGTCGCAACCGGCATTGGCCGCACCGGTGTTGTGGGCATTATCCACGGCTCCAAGGGCGACGGTCCTGCAATTGGACTACGCGCCGACATGGACGCACTGCCCATCACCGAGACAACTGGCCTGCCTCATGCCTCCAAATCCCCTGGCAAGATGCACGCCTGCGGCCATGACGGTCACACCGCCATGCTCCTTGGTGCGGCACGCCATCTGTGTGAAACCCGCAACTTTACCGGTTCCGTCGCCGTGATCTTCCAACCCGCCGAAGAAGGCGGCGGCGGCGGGCGCGAAATGGTCAGGGACGGCATGATGGACCGGTTCAATATCCGCGAGGTCTATGGCATGCACAATATGCCGGGACTGCCGCTTGGAGAGTTTGCTACCCGCAAGGGCGGCATCATGGCGGCGACCGACGAGTTCAACATCACGATAACCGGCAAGGGCGGCCACGCCGCCATGCCGCACCTGGCAATAGATCCCATCATGGTCGGCGCACAAATCGTCAGTGCGCTGCAGACGATTGTCTCCCGCTCAACTGATCCGGTGTCGTCCCTCGTGGTCTCGGTGACATGTTTCAACGCGGGCGATGCGCACAATGTCATCCCGCAGACGGCGCAGCTGCGCGGCACATTCCGCACGCTTGACCCGAATGTGCGCGAGGACGCCGAACGGCGGATCAAACATGTGGCGCAGAGCGTGGCGCAGACCTTTGGCGCCGAGGCGAGCATCGCCATCCACCGCGGCTATCCGGTGACAATGAACCATCCGGCGCAGACGGATTTTGCCGTTGAAGTCGCAGCCTCTGTTTCCGGCAGGAGCAACGTCAATCCGCAAGTCGCGCCCGTTATGGGCGGCGAGGATTTTTCCTATATGCTGGAGGCGCGTCCCGGCGCATTCATCTTCATGGGCAATGGCGACAGCGCCTTCCTGCACCACCCCGAATACGACTTCAACGACGACGCCATCCCGCACGGCGTCAGCTATTGGGTAAGCCTTGCCGAAACCGCGCTGCGGCCGTGAGGCCTTGGCGTAAATCCAGAATCCGTTTATGAGCCATAAAGTCTGGTCCCGTAGCTCAGGTGGATAGAGCGCAGGATTCCTAATCCTGAGGCCATTGGTTCGAATCCAATCGGGATCACCATAATCATGAGAAATCAATACGTTGGAAAACTGGTTAGCCGCGCTTGTCCTGCCATCTGCGCCAGCGGTGGACGAGCTCGACCTCGCAGGCCTTGAAGCCGATGTAGAAGGCGAGCGACAGATAACCTGAGACAATGAGCATGAGAAGCTGCCAGACGCCGCCATCCATGACAGCCATCCAGCCATAGGTGCGCAGAAAACCTATATTGGCCATCGCCATCTGGAAGAGATTGTAGGAGTTCCAGGCAAACAGAGCCGCGAAAGCCCCCGCCAATAGGAAGACGAAAGCGGCGTGGCAGGTGGATAGCTGAAGCCAGCGGCGCGGCATGACGATGTTCCCCGGCAATGCCGGTTATTCAACCTCGTCAAAAGCCCGGGTGCAAGGGCAAAGTCCATCTGGGCATTGGCGCGATCCGTTACCGCTGCCGCTCCTCCCCGCCGCTGATGGTAATCACGGCGATGATCATCAGGCCCGTCAAAATCAGGCGGGTGCCGGCGCTGGCGCCGAAAGTGTTCAGCATCGTCACCAAGAGATAGAGGAACAGCGCGGCTCCCCAGACGCCAGGCACATTCGCACGGCCTCCGGCAACGGATGTGCCCCCGATCACGACAACGGCGATGGAGGCAAGCAGAAATTCCTCGCCCATATTGAGCGCTGCACCGCCGGAAAAGCCGGAGAGCAGAATGCCGCAGACTCCCGCCATCAAGGCGCTTAGCACATAGGTGACAAATCGGGTGAGATCGACATTCAGGCCTGCAAGCCATGCGGCTCGGGGATTTTGCCCAACGGCCAATACGCTGCGTCCATAGACGCTGCGCTTGAGAATTACCGCCAGGGCAATGCTGATGAGAATGACAAAAAGCGCCGCAACTGGAATGCCGGATATCCGTGCCGTGGCAAAATCGGCCAGCGGCGCCGGCGGCTTAACACGAATGCCGCGTCCGTAGGAAATTGCTGTCGACAAGACCAGAAAGCTGGATGACAGGGTGGCGATGATCGGCGGGATGCGCAGCAGGCGAATGAGCGCGAAGTTGAAAATGCCGACTATTGCGCTTGCGCCCAGCGCCGCCGCAACACCGATGAGAATGCGCGCAGAATCTGTGTCCATCACCTTCATGGCAACGACGCCGGCAAGGGTTATGGTGGCCGGGATCGACAAATCGACATTGCCGGGCCCTGTTGTAATGACCATCATCTGGCCAAGGCCGGCAATAATGGTGAAGGTGGCAAATGACAGGGCGGCCGTGAGGATTTCGCCCGCGCCCTGGCCACCCGTGTAGAGAATGGTGGCAAGCCAGACGATGATCGCGGCGAGGAAGGACCAGACCCATGCTTGGCGGCGCAGTTTGTGGAACAAGGCACTCACCGGCGCACCTCGCCGTAAGTGACCAGCGCCCGCAACGCCAGAACTATGATCAGGATCGCTCCCTGCGCGCCGATTTGCCAGTCGGGCGAAATCTTGAGGAAGATGAGAAACGAACCCGCGAGCGCCAGGGTCAGCGCACCGACCACGGCCCCCAGGGGTGAGACCCTGCCGCCGATGAACTCACCGCCGCCCAGGATCACTCCGGCAATTGAATACAGCGTGTAACGGTCGGCCACATGCGCGTCGCCCGAGGTTGTCAATCCAAGCAGGGAAAGCCCTGAAAGCACACCAAAGAAGGCGGCAAGGGCATACATGATGACCTTGGTACCCATCATCGACCAGCCAGCGCGCGTCAGCGCCTTTGCATTGCCGCCCGCTCCGCGCGCCACAACCCCATAGGATGACAGCATCAGTGCAAGATGAACGGCGACGCCGATGACGATGGCAGCGACGATCGGGAAGGGCACGAGCGGCACCTGGTAGGACATGATAGCCTTCAACCAAACCGGCGCTTTGCCGCCTGGCGAGGGCAGAATCAATACAGCTATGCCAAGCCAGACAAAGGACAGACCAAGCGTCACCACGATGGAGGGCAGATTGCGAACATGCACCAGCGCGCCGACAGCGCCATAGACCGCGATCAGCGCCAGAAGCGCCAGAATACCCAGCGCCGGATTGTCAAAGAGAAGCGTCGCGCCGATACAGCTGACCAGTCCGACAAATGGGCCGATTGACAGGTCAAGATCGTTCACCGTGATAATGAACATCTGCGCGATCGTGGCAAGCGCGATGGGTACGGCATATTGCAGCATCAGATTGAGCCCGAAATAGCTCATCGTGCGCGGTTGAATCCAGAATGTTGCGCACAGAACCACGGCAAGTGAGAGAAAGGGCAGCGCCCGCCGGACCATCCTGAAAGTGTTCATGCCGCTTGTTCCGCAAACGAAGCCTCAAGTACTTTGTCTTCGGTCAGTTCGCCTGGTCCAAGGCTTGCCGAGATGGCGCCGTTGCGAAACACATAGGCGCGGTCGCAGTGTGACAGTTCTTCAAATTCCGTCGTGTACCAGATGAAGGTGCGGCCCCTGTCCGCCTGTTCGCGGATCATGGCATAGACCTCCTGCTTTGTGCTGACATCAACGCCGCGCATCGGATCATCCATCAGGACAATCGCGGCATCGGATGAGAGTGCGCGGGCGAACAGGACCTTTTGCTGGTTGCCGCCGGAAAGGGTGAGAATGTTGTTGTTCACATCCGGCGTGCGGATGGCCATGCGCTCTTTCCATTCCCGTTCAAGCGCAGCTTCGCGGTTCAGGTCGATCAGGCCGAACCCGCGCAAGGCGCCAAGCGAGCGCACCGAGATATTGCGGCCAATGGACCAGAGATTGAATATGCCGTCCGATTGGCGGTCACCGGCAATGAAGGCGACTGGGCCCTTCACCTCGGCCTGATCCCCCGCAAATATCTGCAGCAGCATTCGCGTTTGTCCGTGCCCCGCAAGTCCGGCAAGTCCGATCACTTCGCCTCTGCGAACACTGAGCTCCGCAGCGCCGCCCGTCTTGGGTCGGGCCGTCACGAGTATGTCGGCACTGGAAGACGCCTTTCTTTCGGGTCCGGCCTCATGCTGGCGCGCTTCCGATCCCATGGCGGCAACCAATGTATTGCGGGTGAAGGCACTGGCGGCCCGTTCCGCCACCATCTTTCCATCCTTCATCACGGCGATCCGGTCGCTTGTCCCAAGCACTTCGCCAAGCAGATGCGAGATGAGGATGATTCCGGTGCCCTGCGCGGTCTCCTGTTTCACATAATCGAGCAGCTGCCTTGCCGTTATGGCATCAAGGGAAGAGGTCGGCTCATCGAGAATAACGAGGCGTAACGGGTCGTTGGTCACGGTGAAGGCGCGGGCGATTTCCGCCATCTGGCGCTTGCCGATGGCAAGGTCGGCCACTTCATTATCAGGATTGATGCCATGACCTGGAAATATCTGATCGAGTTTCGCGCTGATCAGCGCGCGCGCTTTTCTCTTCCATCCAAATCCCCGAATGCTGCGGTGGGTGATGCGAAGATTTTCGGCAATTGTCAGATTGGGACAGAGCGACAATTCCTGAAACACACAGCGAATGCCATGAGCCTGCGACGCGGCCGCGCTCCATACCCCTCGCACGCTTGTTCCGCCTATCGACAATTCGCCCCTTGTGGGCGTCAAGGTGCCGGTCAGAATGTGCATGAGCGTGGATTTTCCGGCACCATTATGGCCGACAAGCCCCAAACATTCACCGGTGCCGACACTCAAGTCCACACCGGCCAAGGCACGGACGGCGCCGAATGACTTTTCGACGCCGTCCAGTCTGATTGCCTGAATATTCAAGTTCTACTTGCCTGCGACGACCTTCGCGGCATCCTCAGCCGTATATTCGACATTGGCAACACCGCCCTTCTCCGTTGTGGAAAGACTGGCTTCAAGTGTGTCCTGATCAATCTGCAGGAACGGCACCGTCAGATCCTTCGGCACTTCCTTGCCGTCCAGAATCATCTGCGCCACCCAGAAAGCCAGCGTCGAAACGCCCGGCGCAATGGAGACCGACATGGTCTCATACTTGCTCGCGTCCTTCTGTTCCTTCCACCATTGCAGCTCGTCCTGGCGGTTGCCCATGATGATCAGCGGCGTCGGCCGTCCGGCTGCGGCGAACGCCTGCGCCGCGCCATAGCCGTCGCCGCCCTGCGTGACGACGCCGGCGACCTCAGGCAGGGAAGGCAGAATGCCCGCGACGGCCTTTTGCGCCACTTCCTGCGCCCAGTCGCCATGCACGGAGCCGACGATCTTGAACTGCGGGTTCTTTTCAACACCGCGATGGATGCCCTTGGAGATTTCATCATCGACGAAGACGCCCGCAAGGCCTCTTATCTCCAGAAGATTGCCGCCGGCCGGCATTTTCTTGGCGAGATAGTCAACCTGCACTTCGCCCATTTTGGCAAAGTCCACCGCGATGCGATAGGCGCAAGGCTCCGACACAATGCCATCGAATGACACGACAACTATGCCCGCGTCGCAGGCCTGTTTGACCACGCCGTTCAATGCGTCTGGAGAGGCGGCATTGATGACGATGGCGTTATAGCCCTGAAGGATCAGGTTCTGGATCTGGGCGGCCTGTTCGGTCACCTGGTTTTCGGAGGTTGTGAATGGATCGGCAGCGGCGACGACGCCGTCGGCAACGGCTTTCTTCGTTACCTTGTCCCAGCTCTTGAGCATGGATTGGCGCCAGGAATTGCCAGCGTAATTGTTGGAAAGTGCGATCTTCTTGTCTTTGGTGTCGGCCATGGCCGCGCCCGATAGCAGCACAGTGCTGAGGGCCACAGTACAGGCAAGCATATTCCTAAGCATGAGAAACCTCCCGTTTCATAGAGGCGGAGAATTCCGCCATCTGGCCCTGTTTTATCGCGGGGGTGTCCGGGCCATTTTGTATTTGCACCCTTCCTTCAAAGGGTTAACAGAAACATTGGCGCTGTCAATTTAATCCAAACAAGGTCAGGATCGCAGGTACTGGGTACGTGGTTTGGGCCATGGTGTGCAGAGATGAAAAGCAAACCTCACCCCTTCACCGCCGCCTCCAATATCTCCAGTGCGCCCTTTTTCGTCAGCTTCACCGGATTGCCGCCCGCCGTCGGATCCACCACGGCCATGTCGCAGATCAGCGCCTTCCGCCTCTTGTCCGGATCAAAGCCCTTGACGAGGCCGTCGAGCGCGTGCGGGACTTTCAGCGTTTTGCGCAAGCTAATGACCGCCTTGCGGAAGCCGTCGAATCCGCCCTTGATGCCGAGATAACGCGCCGCCGGCTCAATCCGCGCCTCAATGGCGGCGCGGTTGAAGTCGAGCACATAGGGCATGAACACCGCGTTCGTCATGCCGTGATGCGTGTGGTAGAGCGAGCCGATCGGGTGCGAGAGGGAATGGATCGCGCCGAGACCCTTCTGGAACGCGGTCGCGCCCATCGCCGCCGCCGACATCATGTGGGCACGGGCGGTCAAATCTTTGCCGTTGGCGAAGGCCTTGGGCAAATTTTCGAACACGAGGCGCATGCCTTCCAGCGCAATGCCGTCCGCCATCGGGTGATAGCCGGGCGCGCAATAGGCTTCGAGACAATGAGCGAGCGCGTCCATGCCGGTGCCCGCCGTGATGAAGGGCGGCATGCCAACCGACAGCGCCGGATCTGCGATGACGATGACGGGCATCATCTTGGGATGAAAGATGACTTTCTTGGTGTGCGTCTCCTCATTGGTGATGACGCCGGCGCGGCCGACTTCTGAGCCGGTGCCAGCAGTCGTCGGCACAGCAATGACCGGCAGGATTCCATTCGGGTCGGCGCGGGTCCACCAATCGTCGACATCCTCAAAATCCCACATCGGCCGCGTCTGTCCCGCCATGAATGCGATGACCTTGCCTGCATCCAGCGCCGAGCCACCGCCAAAAGCGATCACGCCGTCATGCCCGCCCGCGCGCACCACTTTGATGCCCGCCTCGACATTGGCAGCGATTGGGTTGGGCTGCACCTCATGGAACAGCCCGTATTTGACGCCCGCATCCTTCAGCCCTTTCAACGCCTCCGCCACGATCTGCATTTTGGCAAGGCCGGGATCGGTGACGAACAGCGGCTTCCTGATGCCGGAGGAGAGGCACGCCTCTGCCAGTTCTGAGATGCGCCCCGCGCCGAAGCGCACTGTGGTGGGATAGTTCCATTTGGAGACGAGGTTGGTCATGTTCTGCTCAAATTGCGGATTGCGTAAGATGGCGCTGATCTTTCACAGAATCCCGGAATTAGGAAGTGCCCGGCCCCGTTCCGGCGGGGCTGCGGTTGCGGCGCGCCGAATATCGTCATAAATTTGCCGTGAGCTTGGCCTTATCGCGCTCTGAAAATCGCTGCGGCGGGTTGAAGTAAGACATCATCAACCTTAAAAGCCCCATAATTCACGGTCGGACCCAATAGAGTCGATTGTCACGTATGAAACTGAAATCCCTAGTCTCCCTTTTGATGCTGACCGGCTTCGTCCTGTCCGGCTGCACCGAATCGTCCATCAACGACTTCGCGCCCAATCCGAACAAGCCTCTGCCGCAAAAAATCGTGCAGCGCATCAAGTCCAAGGGCATGACAGTCGGCGCGCCGATTTCCATGCGCATCATCAAGGATGAGCATCTTCTGGAAATCTGGAAGCAGAAGACTAATGGCCGCTACGATCTGATTGCCGCCTATAATATCTGCGCCTGGTCGGGAAAGCTCGGCCAGAAAAAGAAGGAAGGCGACCGGCAGGCGCCGGAGGGCTTCTACACAATCGGGGCGGCGCAGCTGAACCCGAAATCAAAATATTTTCTTGCCTTCGACACCGGCTATCCCAACGCCTATGACCGCTCGCACGGCTTTACTGGCGCGAACCTGATGGTACACGGCGCATGCTCGTCATCCGGCTGCTATTCGATGACAGACGAAAGCGTCGAAGAGATTTTCGCTTTCGCGCGCGACGCGCTGAAGGGCGGCCAGGAGAAGTTCACCCTGCAGGCGCTGCCGTTCCGCATGACGGCGGAGAAGATGGCGTTTTATGCCAATGACCCAAACTATCCGTTCTGGGAAATGATCAAGGAAGGCTATGATCATTTCGAACTGACCCGCACGCCGCCAAAGGTGGATTTCTGCGAAAAGAAATATGTCTTCAACCGCTCGTCCGCAGACGGCTCGGCCTTCAGCGCCAGCGCCGCCTGCCCGCCATCCGAAGTTCCGGCAAGCCTCGCGGTTGCATATTCGAGCTACCAAAAGAAATATGAAGCGGCGTTCACCACTGCCCGCGCCAAGTTCGGCGACGCGCCCGCGCCCATCGTGATGGGCGGCAAATCGCGTCCGCTTGACAAAAAGTGGAAACCCAAATCCGTCAGCCTGCCGTCCACCATGGCTTTCGCCGCGCCCTCCGGCACGCGCATTACTGCGCCGATAGTGTCTCGCAACGCCGGCGCCTGTGGAGGCAACTGCGGCTGAAGCTGCGGAGAAAGTCGCGAGCCGCGCCTGTGACTCCGCCAGTTCTTCAACAAACCGCTGTTGCAGCGCCAACGGCCAAGATTGACGAGGCGCCGGCTGCAGCCGCAGCTGCAGTTCCTGCCGATAACCTCGCACAGACGGCGGCTGTAACCGCGCCTGCGGAAGCCACCCCCGTCGCCAAGCCAAAGAAGAAGCGCTGGTGGCTGCTTGAGAAGTGATGTGGGCGGGGAAGTTTACGATCTGCGCGGACTGAACTGTCCAATGCCGGTTTTGAAAACCCGCAAGCGCCTTTCCGGCATGGCTCCCGGATCATTGCTCACCATCGAGACAACCGACACGCTCGCCGTCATCGACATTCCGCATTTCTGCCAGGAAAACGGCCACAGGATCGTCTCGTCCGAGACGATCCCCGGCGGACACCGGTTCACGATAGAACGCGCGTAAATCTCAGTGCTTCGGACTGCGCCCGAAATCCGGGGCGCTCGTGTCCTGCCCCGCCTCCACAATCGACCGCCTGATATGCCGGGTGCGGGTGAACAGGTTAAACAGCGCCTCGCCATCGCCCCAGCGGATCGCGCGTTGCAGCGATGACAGATCCTCCGAAAACCGCGCCAGCATTTCGAGAATGGCCTCCCGGTTATGCAGGCACACATCCCGCCACATTTCCGGATCGGAGGCCGCAAGGCGGGTGAAGTCGCGAAAGCCCGTAGCCGAGTATTTGATGACTTCCGATTCTGTTATGAATTCCAGATCGTCCGCCGTGCCGACAATATTGTAGGCGATGATATGCGGCAGGTGCGAAACGATGGCGAGCACGCGGTCGTGGTGTTGCGGGTCCATGATATCTACGCGCGAGCCGCAGGCTTCCCAGAACCGCGTCAGCCTCGCGATCTCGTCCGCATCCGTCCCATCCGGCGGCGTTATGATGAACCAGCGGTTCTCAAACAATGTCGCAAAGCCTGCATCCGGGCCGGACTTTTCCGTTCCGGCAAGCGGATGGCCAGGGATGAAATGCACGCCAGCGGGAATGTGCGGCTGCATCTGCGCGATCACCGAGACCTTGGTCGAACCGACATCGGTGACGACTGCGCCTTGCTTCAAATGCGGCGCAATCGCTTCCGCCACTGCGCCGGAAGAGCCGACAGGCACGCTGACAATGACGAGGTCCGCGTCCTTCACGGCTTCCGCCATGCTCACCGAATAGCTGTCGCCGAGGCCAAGCTCTTGCGCACGCTGCAGCGTCTCCTCCCGCCGCGATGAAATGGCGATATGCTCGGCAAGCCCCTTTGTGCGAATGACACGGGCAAGCGAGGAGCCGATGAGGCCAATGCCGATCAGCGCGATCTTTCTGTAAATGACCTCTCCCACTCAGCGCTCCATGAACTCTGTAAGCGCTTCCACTACCAGCCGGTTCGCCTCTTCCGAACCCACTGTAAGGCGCAGGGCATTTGGAAAACCGTACGACCCGACCGCCCGCAGGATCAGACCGCGCGACTGGTCAGAAATGCATCGGCAACTGCTGGCGGATTTGTCGGCTGTGTCCGGGAAATGCAACAGCAGAAAGTTCCCAACGCTCGGCGTGACACGAATGCCAAGCTTAGTGAGTTCATCCGTCAGATAGGCCAGCCACAGCTCATTGTGCTTCTTGGCCGCTGCTACATGGGCACGGTCGCGGATCGCCGCAGCGCCTGCGATAATCGCAGCGGAGTTGAGATTGAACGGCCCGCGCACGCGGTCCATGGCGTCAAAATGTCGAGCGGCGCATACATCCAGCCGATGCGCGCCGCCGCGAGCCCGTGGATCTTCGAGAATGTGCGTGTCATCACGACGTTTCGGCTCGACGACACGAGCTCAATGCCCGCTTCATAATCATTGCGCTGCACATATTCCGCATAAGCGCCATCGAGCACGAGCAGGATGTCGCCCGCGCAGCCCCTGATGCAGCCGCCGCACTTCCTCGAACGGCAGATAGGTGCCGGTCGGATTGTTCGGATTGGCAAGGAACACCGCCTTCGTGCGCGGCGTCACAGCTGCCAGAATTGCATCGACATCCGCGCGCTCGTCACGCTCCTTGACGATGACCGGCGTTGCTCCTGCAGCCTGGGTCTGGATCTTGTAGACCAGAAATCCATGCTCGGTGATGATCGCCTCATCGCCTGCGCTCAGGAACACATGCGCCAGGAGGCCGAGCAGTTCGTCCGAGCCATTGCCGCACATGATGTTGGCAGGGTTCAATCCATGCACTTCGCCAATAGCTTCGCGCAATGCTGTCGCCTGCCCGTCCGGATAAATCTCCAGCGTATCCGCAGCGGACCTGAAGGCGGCAACCGCCTTCGGGCTCGGCCCGATTGGCGTTTCATTGGCGGAGAGCTTATGGACTTTCGCCACGCCCGCCACGCCATGCTTGCCCGGCACATAGGCGGCAATGTCCATCACGCCTGTCTTCGGCCTGGGCTTCATGTCGCTCAAGGAATTGCTCATCATCGTGTCCGGGAATTCACTTGAGGGGCGGCATAACGGGCAACCGCTGGAAAATCAAAGAAAACATTGACATGGGCGGGAGGCGCACCATACCTACCGCGCACTTCAGGAGCGGGTCAAACTATGGCGGCAAGCGCTGCAGTCAAGGCGAAGAAGAACGGACTGCGCGGCCGTGAGGCGGTCGAGCCGTCGAGCTTGGTCATGCGCTTTGGCGCGGACAAGCCGTTGCGCCTTGACGCTGGCGCTGAGCTTACGCCGCTGCAAATCGGCTATCAGAGCTATGGCGAACTCAACAAGGACCGCACAAACGCGATCTTGATCTGCCACGCGCTGACGGGCGACCAGCATGTGGCCAACGTCAACCCGGTGACTGGCAAACCCGGCTGGTGGGAGAGCCTGGTCGGCCCCGGCAAGATTATCGACACAGGCGAATATTTCGTCATCTGCGCCAATGTCATCGGCGGCTGCATGGGCTCGACCGGCCCCGCCTCGCTCAATCCGACGACAGGCAAACCCTATGCGCTCGACCTTCCCGTCATCACCATTGCCGACATGGTGCGCGCGCAGGCCATGCTGATCGAGGCGCTTGGCATCCCCTCGCTCTTTCTCGTGCTGGGCGGTTCCATGGGCGGCATGCAGGTGCTGGAATGGGCGGCGAGCTATCCCGACAAAGTGTTCGCGGCGCTGCCCATCGCCACCGGCGCGCGCCATTCAAGCCAGAACATCGCTTTTCACGAAGTCGGTCGACAGGCGGTTATGGCTGATCCTGAGTGGCGCAATGGGCGCTATCTCGAAGCCGGCACCGATCCCGGAAAGGGCCTTGCAGTGGCGCGCATGGCGGCACACATCACTTACCTGTCCGACACTGCCCTCCACCGTAAATTCGGCCGCAATCTGCAAGACCGCGCAGCAAAAACCTTCGGCTTCGACGCAGACTTCCAGATCGAAAGCTATCTGCGCCATCAGGGCGCGAGCTTTGTCGACCGGTTTGACGCCAACGCCTATCTCTACATGACGCGCGCCATGGATTATTTTGATCTTGCCGCCGAGCATGGCGACGTGCTCGCCTACGCGTTCAAGGGCACAAAGACGCGCTTCTGCGTCGTCTCCTTCACAAGCGACTGGCTGTTCCCCACGTCAGAGAGCCGCACGATAGTCCATGCGCTGAATGCCGCCGGCGCATCAGTCTCCTTCGTCGAAATCGAAACCGACCGCGGCCATGACGCTTTTCTGCTGGACGAGCCGGAGCTTTTCGCTGCCATATCAGGCTTTGTGCGCTCCGCCGCCCGATCGCGGGGGCTTGCCGCTTCATGAGCACGATTGCCGCCAGCCGTGTCGACCTCGCCGTCATCCGGGACCTCGTTCAACCCGGCTCGAAAGTGCTTGATGTCGGCTGCGGCGAAGGCGCGCTTCTTGAAATGCTCCAAGTTGAAAAGTCAATTGACGGACGAGGGGTAGAACTCAGCCAGAAGGGGGTTAATGAATGCGTGTCGCGCGGGCTGTCGGTCATTCAGGGCGATGCCGACACGGACCTCAAATATTATCCCGACAAGGGCTTTGACTACGTCATCCTGTCGCAAACGCTGCAGGCGACGCGCAATCCGCGCAAGGTTCTGGAAGACATGCTGCGCATCGGCGAGCGCGCCATTGTCTCAATTCCGAATTTCGGCCATTGGCGCGTGCGGCTCTACATCAGCGTCTTTGGCCGCATGCCTGTGACCAAGGACCTACCCTACACTTGGTATGACACTCCGAACATCCATTTCTGCACCATCCGCGACTTTGTCGAGCTTTGCCGCGAGATCGGCGCAACCGTCGAAAGTGCCACGGCGCTGAATGCGGCGGGTCAGAAGTTTGGTGTGAATTTGCCTTGGGCGTTCTGGAACATGTTTGGTCAGCAGGCGGTGTTTCTGTTACGCAAGTGAGCCAACCGGACTCGGCTTGGGAGCGGCCAAGCCCCCCGCAGCGCGGGGCGCAATTTACCAGCCCCAAATATGCGCGATGCGCATCAAACGGACACTCATTCATGGTTGCACCAGAAGAGCAGGACCCTTCAAATTGGCTTGACATTCCCATGCGGCAAATTAAGAGTTTGTTCAGATTTAAACCAATGGTGGTCAAGATGCGCATCACTTTGAAAATTCTTGCGTTGAGTACAGTTCTGGTTCTGCCAAGTGTGGGCGGTTCACTTGCGCAGCCAGCTTATACGGCTGAAGAAATCGTCCAGCTGTTCGTCAAATCGGCAAATCTCGGCAAGAGCCGCGCAATTTGCATCGGCTCGGACGCGGAATGCGCTGCCAAGACGAGCGAGTCCGTAGATCCGGTCAATATGATGATCAATTTTGAATACAATTCGGACGTGCTGACGGAAAGCGCGAAAGAGACGATCATCGAATTCGCCAAGGGCATCAACGATCCGCGTCTGGAGATCGCCAAGTTCGAAGTCGAAGGCCACACCGACGCCTATGGCGGCGATGCATTCAATATGGATCTGTCCACCCGACGCGCACGCACTGTGGAACAGTTGCTGGTTTCACTCGGCGTGGAGGCGAGCCGCATCAAGTCGCGCGGCTTGGGTGAAGAAAAGCCGGAGACGGCTGACCCGTTCGACCCGGCAAACCGCCGCGTGAACGCCCGGTTGGTCATGCCCAACGGATAGGGTTTTGGAGTTTTTAGAGTTGCGAAGCCGGGCTCTTGATCCCGGCTTTTTTATGGGAATGTTATCGCCTTGGCGGGGCCGTTACTGACATCGAAACCCTGAGGTAAGGGTCTCCCAGCACCCGCTCCATGCCGAGATTGACTGCTATGCCGCGCAGTTCCGTCACTTGATCGGCCCCCGCGTGAGCGATGATGCCCAATGGTTCCTTGGACTGCAGACGCATTTGCAGAGGCGGACGCCCACCGCGTTCAGCCCAGCTTCGGATCATCATCGAATTGTTTCTGAAAACAGTGTTGAGCGCCGCTTCGACTGTGACAAGGCTTGCAAATGAGAACGCCGCCTGCCGTGTGCGGTTTTGGCGTGCGATCAATATCTCCGGCGGCACGCCAACATGATCGGCCAGCATCTTGACGGCTGCAGGGTGGGCAGCGCTGCCACCGACATGGAGGCGCTGTTGAGAGCCCAGGCGAATATTGCCACCGGCAATGGCCTCAGCGAGCAAGGCGTCAAACTTGCTGGGTGCAAACGAATCCTGGTTCCTCGCGTGCGTCGTCCCTTGCACGCCCCGCCTAGCAAAAGCGGCGCCAGTGGAGGAAGCCGCCGAAGGAACGCCGCCCCCGTCAATTGCTACATGCAACTTGTTGATCATGTCCGACAGGCGCGGCGAAAAGGCTCTGTCTATGGTAATCGTTTCTTTCAATGCGATGGCAGCCAGTTGCGCCAAAGATAGCACGACCGCCAAACAGCCAGGCTCCGCACCGCCGGGTGACGCAAGATTTGCGTTCGCCGCCTGCTTTTCGGATGGTCGCAGATAGTAAATGTCAGCCATCTGTCTGCTATCGCTTCAAGAATTGCGGACTGCTCAGACGATATACGCCCGCCCGGAATCAAAAGGGCGCCAATGACTGGCGCCCCATGATGATGTTTTGTTCAACAAAAAATCAAGCGGCTTTTGTCGTCGTCAAATCGTAAGATGCGATCATTGGCGACTTCGGATTGTTCATTTCGTCATATGGCGTGTACTTCACTTCCATTTTGGTGAAGTTCAGCCGCACGGTCTCAACAGGACGGTCACCGCTGGTGTCAACCGAATAATTGGCGATCAGCGTGTTGGTGAGCGTGTAGACAATATAGGTGTCGCCCGGGCTGCCCGTGGTGACCAGATGGATGATCGCCGTCTTGCCGGTCTTGCCGGTGCAGGCTTCCTGAAACAATTTGGTCGAAGAGGAGTCGCTGACCTTGGTCAGAACCATCTCGCTCACATTCGGCTCCGACGCTTCGCGGTTCGCAGTCGAACCGGCTGTCGTGTTCATGTTGCGCGCGACATTCCAGTGAATGGCATCGATATCCATCCACTGCCTGTGCGTCTCATGGGTAGCATCCCCTTTGATACCATCAATCTGCAGGTAAATTGGCATTTTCGGCTCCTTGATCCGTTGTCATACTCACGAGAACTGCGCACGAAGCATGACTTGGGTATGTGACAGAAAATAGACACGTGAACGAACTCACGTGACGGAACGTCAGTCCGTTAACACTTTAACAAGAAGTTGGCCAGCACCGTCAACCGAAATCTTCGCGCTGCGGACAACTTGCGATTTTAGCGTTAACTCCAGGATTTGCCGCGACAGTTTTGGCAGGATTTCCCGGGATATCGTCGACTCAATGGCCCGCGCGCCGGTTTCAATTGCCCGGGATCGCAGCACCAGAGCATCTACAACGCTGCCGTCAATCTCAAGCGCGGCCCCGTATTGGTTGCGCATGCGCTTGCTGATTTTCTTCAGCTGCAGATCAATGATTTGTTTCAAGACATGGTCGTCCAGCGGCAAATAGGGGACGATCGCAAGCCGGCCGAGAAATGCCGGTTTGAACTGTTCCAGAAGTTCGCTCTGAAGCATGTCAACCAATGCGTCTCCAACCGGCATGGTATCTGGATCGGCAAATAGCGCCGTCAGCGTCTTTGTGCCGGTATTGGCTGTCATCATGATCGTGGTATTTTTGAAATCGATGTCGCGACCTTCACCGTCCTTCAGCATGCCCTTATCGAACACTTGATAGAAAATATCCTGAACGCCGGGATGCGCCTTGTCGATTTCATCGAGCAGCAACGCACCATACGGTTTGCGCCGCACGGCTTCAGTCAAGATTCCGCCTTCGCCATAGCCAACATAGCCGGGAGGCGAGCCGAGCAGCAGCGAAACCTTATGCTCCTCTTTGAACTCAGACATGTTGATGACGGTCAGATTGTCTTCGCCGCCATACAGCAGAGAGGCGACCGCAAGCGCGGTTTCCGTCTTGCCGACGCCTGACGTTCCGACCATCAGGAACACCCCGGGCGGACGGCGCTCATCGCCAAGCTGCGCACGGGCCGTGACCATGGCATCGGCAATCGTCTTTAACGCCTGATCCTGGCCAATCACCCGCTCCCTCAACCTATCTTCGAGCGTTTGAACTGTCTCCACCAGATCCCGCATGAGACGGCCAAGAGGAATACCCGTCCAGCGCGCTACGACGGCAGCAACTGTCTCTTTGTCGACAACGCGGTGAATCAGCGGCGTTTCGCCCTGAAGCTCATGCAGCCTGCTTTCAAGATCCAGCAGCTCTCGGGCATCGGGTGTGTCCGAACCTTCCATCCCGTCCGCTTGACTGACGAGCGCGCGCTCGGCTTCAAGCTGCGCATTGAAAACAGAAAGCTCAGACGCAAGTGTCTCCAGCTGTGCGGTGATTTCGCCCCGGCGTTCGCCAACTTTCGCCTGATCAGGCTCAGCCGCCAGTCGCTCTGCCTCAAGCTGCAAGAGCTCGCTTGCGCGTTCTGCATCCTGAATTTTCGCCGGCGTGGTTGCGCGCGATATCGAAACGGCCGCACACGCTGTGTCGATCAGGCTGACCGCCTTGTCCGGAAGCTGCCGCGCCTGAATGTAGCGCATGGACAGAGAGACTGCCGCGCGCACGGCTGCGTCACGGATGCGCACGCCGTGATGCGCCTCAAGCGTCGGCACGATGCTGCGCACCATCTGAACCGCGACCTCCTCTTCGGGCTCAAGGATTTGCACGGTCTGGAATTGCCGCGTCAGCGCCGCATCCTTCTCGAAATACTTCTTGTACTCCGCCCATGTGGTGGCAGCGACCGTGCGCAGTTCGCCGCGTGCGAGCGCGGGTTTCAGAATATTGGCGGCGTCACTCTGCCCCTGCTGCCCACCCGCGCCGATCATGGTGTGCGCTTCGTCAATGAACAGGATGATGGGCTGGGGTGAGCCTTTGACCTCATCAATTACGCCCTTCAGACGCCGTTCAAACTCGCCCTTGACCCCCGCCCCCGCTTGCAGAAGCGTCAGATCCAAGCTGAGAAGGCGGATATTTTTCAACTGGTCCGGAACATTGCCAGCCGCAATCTCAAGCGCAAAGGCTTCGACGACAGCCGTCTTGCCCACGCCCGCCTCGCCGACAAGAATTGGGTTGTTTTGGCGGCGGCGCACCAAAATATCGATGATCTGCCGCATCTCCGCATCGCGCCCGACCACCGGATCAATTTTACCATCCAGCGCCTGCTGCGTCAGATCAACCGTGTAAGCGCCAAGAAAACTCTCGCCTCCGGCATTCGGCATTTTCTGCAGGTAACCCGCATCTCCATTGGATCCCGCAGAGTTCACTGCCGGCGCGCGCGCTTCGATCAACCGCTCCAACTCGCCAATATGCACACTGCGCAGCGCCGGGATTCCGCCGATAGCCAGCGCACGCAAACTCGCATCGGTCAGCGCCGTGTAGAGCAAATCCAGAATGTCCAGCACCGGACGTCCGTGCTGGAGCGAGGCATAGAGCCAGCCCTCGCGCACCATGTCGATGATGGCCGGGGATATCGACGGCGAACCCGTATGCCCACGGCCATATTGCTCCAGCGACCGGTTCGCGGCTTCGCTGATCAATTGCGCGTCGCCATGGCAAAGCTCAAGCGTCTTGGCGTAAGTCGCGGATGTATCACTGAGCGCGATGAACCAGTGCTCAACCTCCACCGATTCATGCCCACTGCGCACAGCAATGGCCACCGCCTCTTCAAGCGCAACCACCAGTTCGCCATCCAGGCGCTGGATCATGCGCGATAAATCAAGTGACGCCATCAGGACTACCTGTTGCAGTTCGGCATTCGGATAATTGGCGATGTTTCTAGGAGCCGCAGGGGAATGTCCAGAGCACCACTCGCCCGCGCGCGGCAAATTCTGCAAGTAAAGTTACCACTGCCGCGCGAACTGCGCCTCCCGCATTTTAACCCTAGTTCTTGATTATCGTCTCAGCTAGTTCAGTTTACGCAAGAAACTGCGTAGGTTGTAACGTCAAAGTGCATGGGGACACGCGTGGCGTCGGCAAAATACCAGGAAATATCGGCTTTGTTTGAGGGTGCAGAGCCATGCGGAGCGGATTTCCGGCAAGACGGATCGCTCATTGCGGTTTATCGCGAGATCAAGGACGCCCGCTCTGCCGCACGTGCAGAGGATCGCTCGCGCGAGAATGACTATCTCGACGATGGCACAACAAAAGCCGCCGAAGCGAACATCAACCAGCCTTCGGAACTGTGGCGCGAGGTGCATGATTTGTGCCTGCGCGAGCTGACATCGCGCACGAAAGACGTTGAGCTCATCTGCTGGCTCGCCGAATCCTGCGTCAGAACGGAGGGGCTTGCCGCGCTGGCCGCCGTGCTGTCAGCGGCAAAGACGCTGTTCCTCACCAATATCCAGCTGCTCCACCCATCCTCCGAAACCGACGCGTCTATTGAGCGCATCAGCGCCCTTGCCGGATTGAACGGCAGCCAGGACAGCGACGGAACACTGGTGCGCCCGCTTTACCTCACCCCGCTTGCCCCCGACCAGATCTACGGCCGCGTCTGCCTCTGGCACTATAACCGCGCGGCGCGCGCCAAGGATTCCGCAGCTCTCGGCGCCATGCGCGAGGTCTTTACGACAGCCAACACCGACGATCTTTACAAGCTGCGCCTCGCCGCAAGCGAATGCCTCGCCGACATCAATGTCATCGACTCATACCTAACGGAAGTTTACAAGTCAGAGGCGCCGTCATTCAGACGCCTGCGCGAAATCTTCCAGGAGATCAACACCGCCTATGCCGAGCTCGCCATGAATGTGAACTTTCCGGCGGCTGGTGAGGCGCCCGCCCCAAGCGAAAGCGCCGCCGCAAGCGGCCATAGCGCAAGCGCGCCTTCAGCATCCCTCTCGACTTCTGCGGTCAATGACAGGGAGCAAGCTTTTCAGTCATTGTTGCAGGTTGCCGCTTTTTTCCGCCGCACTGAGCCGCACTCATCGATTCCCTTTGCATTGGAAACAATTGTGCGCCGGGGCCGTATGGACTTTATGGGGCTCCTCTCGGAGCTGGTTCCCGATGAGAGCCAGCGCCGCGAAGTTCTTGTGCGGGCAGGAATAGAGCCAAAGGCGACGATGGATGCCGGGCGATGAGAGATTAAAGACACTTACATAATTGCAAATATCCGCTAGTTTGCGCGCGGACATTGCTATTGGGCGACGGCAAAGCGAGTAATCAGGAGAAGAGAATTGGCCAGTATTCACGACAAACTTGAGCGGGTCCGCAAGCCGCGAGTGCATATAAAGTACGAGGTCGAAACCGAAGGTGCGGTCATTGAAAAAGAGTTGCCTTTTGTCGTTGGCGTGCTCGGAGATTTCTCCGGCGATCCGACAGAACCTCTGAAGCCCTTTGGCGAACGCAAGTTCATCCAGATCGACCGCGACAATTTTGACGATGTGATGCGCAAACTGACCCCGGGTCTGAACATGCGCGTGGAAAACGTTATCGGCGGCGAAGGCAAAGACATGGCCGTTAGCCTCAAATTTGAGAAGCTCGACGATTTTGAGCCGGGCGCCATTGTCAATCAGGTGCCGGCCCTCAAATCGCTGCTGGAGTCCCGCAACGAGCTGCGTGATCTTCTTTCCAAGGCCGACAGGTCCGAGGATCTGGAAGTGCTCTTGGAGAAAATCTTGCAGAACAAGAGCGAACTGAAGCAGCTCGCCGATGAACTTGCCCAGGATGGCAAAGCGGACAAGAAGGGCAATTAAAAATGGCGACCTCCAAACAAGCAAGCGGCGCTGCCGCAGTCCAGGAAAAGACCACAAGTCTTCTCGATCAGGCCCTTGCCGTCACCAAACAGACAACGGCAGACCGCACCCAGCAATTATTGCGCACGTTGACCAATGAAGCGCTGAAAGGCACGGTCAGCTATAACCGCAATCTAACGATCACGATCAATGAAGCGATCAAGCGCCTCGACGAACTCATGTCGAAGCAACTGGCCGAGATCATGCATCATGAAAAGTTCAGAAAGCTCGAGGGCAGCTGGCGTGGTTTGCACTATCTGGTCTACAATACCGAGACCAGCGCGAACCTCAAAATCCGCGTGTTGAACGCCAGCAAGCGCGAGGTTTACAAGGACCTCGACAAGGCCGTCGAGTTCGACCAGAGCAAGCTGTTCAAGACAGTCTATGAAGCCGAATTCGGCACGCCGGGCGGTGAGCCGGTCGGCTGCATCATTGGCGATTACGAGTTCACCAATGATTTCGAAGACATCGAAACCTTGCAAAAAATGAGTTCTGTCGCGGCAGCCGCCTTTGCGCCGTTCATTACAGCAGCGGGAGCCGGCCTCTTCGGTTTCGACGATTACCGCGAGCTCTCCAAGCCGCGTGATCTGGAAAAAATCTTCGAGACCAAGGAATACATCAAGTGGCGCTCGTTCCGGAACAGCAGCGATTCCCGCTTCGTCACCCTAACAATGCCGCGTGTGCTTACCCGGATGCCATATGGACGCGACACGCTGCGCATTGATGAGTTCGAGTACGAAGAAGCCATCAAATACAATGACGGCGCGATGGCGCACGGCGACTATTGCTGGTCAAACGCCAGCTACGCCATGGGAGCTCGGCTGACGGAGGCCTTTGCCAAGAACGGCTGGTGCACGGCCATCCGAGGCGCGGAAAATGGCGGCAAGGTCGAAAACCTCCCGGTCCACATTTTCCAGAGCGATGATGGTGACACCGACGCCAAATGCCCGACCGAGATCGGCATCACAGACCGCCGCGACGCGGAATTGGGCAAGCTCGGCTTCCTGCCGCTCTGCCACTACAAGAACACAGACTACGCCGTGTTCTTCGGCGCGCAGACCACGCATAAGGCGGCCAAATATGATCGCCCGGAAGCTACGGAAAACGCGGCCATTTCGGCCCGCCTTCCTTACATGATGGCGACATCCCGCTTCGCGCATTATCTCAAGGTGATCGGCCGCGACAAGATCGGCTCCTTCATGGAGGCCGAGGATTGCGAAGCTTGGCTGAACCGTTGGATCAACAACTATGTCAACGCCAATGACGATGCAGGTCCCGAGATGCGCGCCAAGTTCCCGCTACGCGATGCCAAGGTCGAAGTGAAGGCGGTTGCCGGCTCGCCCGGCTCTTATCAGGCGGTCGCGTGGATGCGCCCATGGCTGCAGATGGAGGAATTGACGACCTCGTTGCGCATGGTGGCGCGCATTCCCAAGCAGCAGTCATAACCGCGTTGTTCGGTCGCATATGGTGGGCGCTGACAATCAGCGCCAGTCGATAACTCCGGAAACGCCCCGTCCAAACAGCGGGGCGTTTTCATTTCCCGAAGGGGCGAGAAGGCGGAATATGACGGCGGCGAACAGCCTCTTAAATGTCGACAAGTACGTGCTCGAGCGCGAAGACGCCTGGCATGAGAGGTCAAGCATTCAAAGCCTCGTCCGGCCGGTCAGGACAAACGGCGATTTGTTGATCGAGATCGATCGTCTGATTGAAGCAATCGACAGCATTCTTTCGCGTCAGGTCAGCGCGATCATCCATCATCGCCGGTTTCAACGGTTTGAGGCGAGTTGGCGGCAATTGCACATGCTTGTGTGCCAGCCTCGCTATGGCGGTGTCAGCATCGTCCGTGTCATGTCTGTCAACTGGACGGACCTTGCCAAAGACATAGCGCGCGCGGCCGATTTCGATCAAAGCAAACTGTTCAATCACATCTACTCTGAAGAATTTGACATGCCAGGCGGCCAGCCATTCGGTCTGTTGATCGGCGATTACGAGATTTCATCCAGTATCAATCCGGAATTCGGCACGGATGACCCTGCGACACTCGAAGGTATAGCGTCGGTGGCAGCTGCCGCGTTCTCCCCTTTCATCTGCAGCGCCGCACCTGCCCTTCTGGACGTGAAGAAATTTGCCGAGCTCGACCGCGAAATTGACATGACTTACCTAAAGGAGCTTGAAGGTAATCTCAAATGGAGGCGGCTTCGCAAGGCGCCGGATACGCGGTTTGTCGGGGTCACCTGCCCGCGGGTTCTGGTGCGTGCGCCCTACAAATCAAATGACATCAGGCGGCTGGACGGTTTCTGCTTCAAGGAAACCACCGAGCCCGATGGGTCCGGTCTGTTGTGGGGCAGTTCCGCTTTCGCTTTCGGCATGATCGTGCTGCGTGAATACATGATCTCAGGATGGTTCGCCGACATTCGCGGCATCCGCTACATGGATGAGGCGGGCGGTTTGGTGGACATGTTCCCTACCATTGCATTCGATACCGATGCGCACGGCATTGCATCACAGCCCCCAGTGGAGATCCGCTTTGCCCCGACACAAGAGCAGATGCTGAGCGATTTCGGCCTGATCCCGCTAATGGCCCTGCCCTACACGACCCATATGGTGTTCAACACCAATCAGTCCCTGCACTTGCCAGAGAACTACAGTTCCGACATCGCCAAGCTCAACAGCCGCATCGCTGCCATGCTGCAATATGTGCTGTGCGCATCCCGTTTTGCGCATTACCTGAAGCTCATAATGCGCGAACATGTCGGCCAGGTGTCGACAGTCAACTCGCTGCAAAGCTTGTTGAATGATTGGCTGGCACAATATTGCCTTGGAAACGATGATGCAGAGACGGAAATGAAGGCGCGATTCCCTCTGCGCTCTGCTTTTGTTCAGGTCAAGGAAATCGTTGGCAAGCCCGGCGCATATTCCTGCATGCTGCAACTGCAGCCGCATTTTCAGCTTGATGATGTGAAGGCAAGCTTCCAATTGCTTGCCGACATGAATCCCAAAGACAGTTTCAGCCGTCCCGATGGAGTGCAAAGACAATGATGACGTATCAGGAACGGGTTTCCGCGCGGCTGGAAGAGGCAGATATCGATGGCGCGGTGGCCATTGCCCTTGAACAGGTCAAAGCCGCCCCGAAAGACGAAGATGCGCGCCGCCTGTTTATTGATCTCCTCATTGTTCAAGGCGATTTCGAGCGTGCCGACAAGCAGGCCGACATCCTGTCCAACACGGCGGGCGCACTCACGCTCGGCCTATCTCTGCTAAGAGGTCGCCTGAGGGCGGCAAAGGCGCGCGAGCTTTGGTTTCTTGAAGGCGCTATTCCCGCCTTCCCGGATGGTCCGACCGTGCGTGACACGCGCGCGATGCAGCTGGCTATATCCATGCGCGGCGGCAATCCAGAGGAGATCAAACGGGATCTCGGCACTCTGTCTGCAGTTTCGGAAACTAAATCCATGACCGTCAACGATCAGTCCAGAGTTGAGTTCCGCGATGCCGATGACCGCATCCCGCACGCAGTTGAAGTTCTGTGTTCCAATGGAAGCTATATGTGGGTCGATTTTGACCGCATTGAAAAACTTGAACTCGCACCCATACGCGCTGTGCGCGATCTTGCCTGGCGTCCAGCCAATCTTGTTTTGGCTGGCGGTTCAGAGACCGATGTCGTGATCTGCAACACCTATTTTGCCGCTGCGCAAAGCGCAGAAGAGCGCCTGTCCCGTGCCACCAATTGGGAGGATGGTATTGGAGGTGCTGTCATCGGTAGAGGCCAGAAAGCTTATCTTGCCGGTGACGACGCGCTCTACGCGCTTGATCTGCATCTCTTGGCCAAGCGGAGCTGACAAGGGACTTAAGTTCATGGCCCAGCAGAAACGCATTCCGAGTTCATCCGTTTACGACCGGCTCCTGGACTTTGATCCGGACATGGTGGCGGACGCGTCGATCAGCATAGGCGAACGGCTGCGGCGCGCAAAGGATTCCATCAGGCGTGATCTTGAAGTGCTGCTCAACACGCAGCAGCCGCTGGGCGCAGAGATGAAGGCGCTTCCTGAAATCGCGACAAGTCTCCTGAAATTTGGCACCCCTGGCTTTCACGGGCTGATGCTCGCAACACGGCAGCAGCGCATGCGCTTGGCGCGTTCCATTCAGGACCTCATCAGCATTTTTGAGCCGCGGCTGTATAAGGTGAGCGTCGGCCTCGGAGATGAAAAAGCGGAAACCAGCCGGTTGCTGCATTTGCGGTTGCGGGCTAATTTCAAATTCGATGACAATGAAGAGACCCTCGTGTTTGATACCACCCTCGACCCCGCCATCCGCCAGTTCAAAATCGAAAGTGTGTAAAGCCAAGTGACCAATCACTTTCTCAACTGGTATAATGGCGAGCTTTCAGCTCTGCGAAAGCGGGCAACCCGTTTTGCCGAGAAGCACCCCAAGATCGCGGGCCGCCTGCGCCTCACCGGTGATGCTGTTGATGATCCGCATGTCGAGCGGATGATGCAGGGCTTCGCCTACAGCGCAGCGCGTATTCGTCAAAAGCTTGAAGACGATTTTCCAGAACTGACAGACACCTTGTTGGAGGCGCTCTATCCGCAATACCTTGCACAAATTCCGTCCATGTCGATTGTCAAGTTCAGTCCGGTCAAGGAAAACGACGCCATCGTTTCGGTAGGCTCGGGCTTCGGAATCGACACCGAAGCCGTACGTGGCGACAAGTGTCATTATCAAACCACGCAAAAAGTTGCGCTTGCGCCGTTAGAGATCAAAGCGTGCGCCTTGCAAAAGCCGCCGTTTCAAATGCCGCCCGCGCCGGACTTGAATGTCCGCAGCTGCCTGTCGATGAGAATCGATATCACTTCCAATACAGAGACCCCGTCCGACCTCGGCCTCGACGAGATGTGCTTTTTCATCAAGGCGCCCTTTGCGACGGCAACCTCGCTCTACGAACTCATCCTCAACCAGTCCCTCGGCATTGCTATTGGCGCACATGCCAATGATGCGAACGCCACGCGGCTGCCACTCAAGAACCTTATGCCGGTTGGATTTGAAAACGAGACTGCCGTCCTGCCTTTTCCCAAGCGCAGTTTTCCTGGCTTTCGGATTCTCACCGAGTTTTTCACCTTGCCGGAAAAGTTTCTGTTCTTCCGTCTCACCGGCCTGAGGCCCGCTTTGGAGAAGATTTCAGGCAAGAGCTTTCAGATATTTTTTTATCTCAACGCGTCGGCCGACAAACTGATCAAGACGGTCGATATCAATACGTTCGATCTGCACTGTACGCCCGTCATCAACCTGTTTCCGCAACGGGCCGAGCCGATCCAGATTGATCAGAGCAGCCATGAATATGACATCGTCCCGGACTCCCGACGCAACAATACGCGAGAGATTTATTCCGTTGTGAATGTCGACGTTTCGGATGCGGATGGAAAGAAGCTGAAAGGTCTACCCGTTCTTTGGCCGCAAGCCCGCCACCACCGACTACCGGTCGTCGGTTTACTGGCAGCATAAACGCGTGCCGGACAATGAGGGCAAAGCATTCACATCAAAGCTCTGTCTCGTTGACCTCGCTCTGAATGCCGCAACCTTGAACAGTCATACCGTTGCGTCGGTGTCCACCCTTTGCATCAATCGCGGGCTGCCCGAGGCGCTGCCCTTTGGCGGTGGCCAGCCCTATCTGAACGCTGCCGAAAAGCATGATCAGATCGCCAAACTGTCAATGCTACTGCCGCCATCGCACACGACGCGGTTTGATCAAGGCGACGGCTCCTATTGGCGCCTGATCTCGCATCTCTCGCTCAATCACTTGCCTTTGACCGGCAACGACCCCGAAATGCTGCGCGACATGCTGCGTTTGTACGATTTCCGGCAATCGCAGGAAACCAGCGTCCTCATTGATGCGATTACCAAGATTGAATGCAAACGGGCCAACGCCCGGCTCAAAGACGGATCGATCGTCAACGGCGTCGATATTTTGCTGGTTTTTGACGACAGCACGATTGATGCCGGGCAGGCTTATTTGTTTGGGCAAGTCTTGTCGCACTTCATGGGCCTGTATGCGTCGATCAACACATTCTCGCGTCTGACTGTCAGACTATCCGGGATCACCCTGCCAATTGCGCGTTTTGAGCCGCGCACCGCTGACGAGGTCTTGCTCTGATGGCCCGCAATCAGTCGTCATTGGGGGCGCGGGTTGAGGCAGCACCGCATCTGTTTGATCCGGACATCGTCAAACTGGTGCAGGACACGATGCCTGCGGATGTGCAGACTGACGAAATATCCAACCCGACCAACCTCTTTATGCCCACAAGGTTCATCAAAGACGATACCCGCGCCGGCGGTGGCCGCATCGCTGCAAATTACATGGGCCTCATCGGCCCGGTTCCGTCATTACCGGTGAATTACACGCATTCTGCGGTGATGGAACGCAAACGGCGTAGCTCGAGTCTGTTTGATTTTCTTGAACTTTTTGCGAAAGAACTGAGAAATCTATTCACCGCCGCCCACCGAAAATACCGCCTCCCCAGCCTGTTTCAGCTCTATCGGGTCGGCGCTGAGAACAAGATTACGGCAAGTATCTATGCCCTTATGGGCTTTGCGACCAAACGCCACCGCCAGACACTGCGGCTACATGAGGAGGTGCCGCTCTATTATGCAGGCTATTTTGCGGACCAGCGCCGGCCCGCCATTTGCCTCGAACTGATGTTGAACGATTTTCTTGGCATTCCAGTGAAAGTTCATCAGTTTTTTTTGCGGCGGCTCGCGATTGCCGACGACGAGCAGACGCGCCTCGGCGGCGCGAGCCTCATAAACGCGATCCTTGGTCAAACAGCCATTGCAGGCGCCAGCTGTTTGAACCGGAGCGGAAGCATCAGGATCACCATTGGTCCGGTTGGCTACGCGCAGTATTTGTCGCTAATGCCGGACCGGCCGCTCTATGGGCAGCTGACCGAGCTGATCCGCCTTTATTGCGGCCCGTCGCTCACATACGACCTTCAAATTGTGCTGAGGAAAGAAGAGGTTCCCCAGACCCGGCTTGATTCAGGCTCACCTGTTGGGCGGCTCGGATGGGATAGCTGGGCGCTGCAGGGCCAAGCTCGAATAGACAGCGCAGACACCATATTCGATCCAGAGACCGTCAAACCTCTGGTCTAGGCTCATGACCCAGCAGATATTCCGTTTTGCTCCGAGTCCAACCGGGCAGATGCATTTGGGAAACGCCTACTCGGCTCTCCTCAACGAAAAGATGGCGGGGGAACTCGGCGGAAAGTTGCTCTTGCGAATTGAAGACATTGACCACACACGCTGCCGCCAAGAGTATATTGACAGTCTAATTTCGGATATGGATTGGCTCGGCATCAAATTCGAGCCCGAGCCGCGCGCTCAAAGTCAACATATTGATTTTTATAAAAAAATCCTTTCCAGTCTAACTTCAAGGAACTTGACTTACCGTTGCCGGTGCACCCGCCGCGAATTGATGCGTGACGGCTCCGTCCGGAAGGATCCGGAGGGGCAGCCGCTTTACTCCGGAATTTGCCGCCATTCGCCACCGCCGCCTCATGTAAACGTTGCCTGGAGGCTTGATATGGCGAAAGCGATCTCGGTGGTCGGGAACCCGATTTACATGCGGGAGTCCGGGCAGACTTTGCAGATCGACCCTGCCGCTTGGGGCGATGTGGTTTTGGCGCGAAAGGATCTGGGAACCAGCTACCACTTGTCTGTCGTAGCTGATGACGCGTTGCAGGGTGTCACCGACATAGTGCGGGGCGAGGAATTGTTGGGCGTCACGGCCATTCATCGGCTTCTGCAGGAACTGCTCGGCTATCCCGCGCCGCGCTATCATCATCATCAGCACATCAAGACGGCGGATGGCCGCAAGCTCTCAAAGTCCGCCGGTGACACGACGCTGCGAGATCTGCGCGCTCAAGGCATGACCGCGCCAGAAGTGCGGGCGATGCTGGGCTTCTGAAGGCCTCAGACCTTCAAAAGCCACTCATGTTCCCGCGCATTGTGGAACTTCCATGTCCGAGTGGGGCCAGCCATGACGTTCAAGTAATAGAGGTCATAGCCATGGCAGGTGGCGCAGGGGTGATAGCCCTTCGGAACGAGAGTTACATCGCCGTCCTCAACCGCCATTGATTCATCAAGATCCCGCACCCCATCGGCATTTTTGTCAGTGTAAACCCGCTGGAAGGCAAAGCCCTGCGGCGGGTTGAGGCGGTGGTAATAGGTTTCTTCCAGCAAGGATTCATGCGGCAGATTATCCTGATCATGCTTGTGCGACGGATAGCTGGACGTGCTGCCATTGGGGGTTATGACCTCAACGACGAGCAGCGAATCCGCGGGATCGCTCTCGGACAGGATATTGGTCACAAATCGTGTGTTAGAGCCTTTGCCTCTGGTGATGACTTCCAATGAATCCGGGCCGATCACGCGGACCGGCAGCTTATTCTTGATGGCAGGGGCGAGGCATACTGCAAGTTCAAGTTCAGTCGTTGCAGTCACGGACCAAGTCTGACTTGCAGGGATATAAACCGACCATGGCTTGCCGTCGAACACTGATGTCCTGCCGCCAAGTTCGCCCAAATTCTCGCTGGAAACCACGAGGTTGCCTTGCCCCGTGATGTAGACGAGGCAAGTCTCCTGGATGTCCGAGCGCCCCGACGCGGTCTCGCCGACCTTCAGCCGGTGCAGGTCGAACCCCACATATGTCCAGCCGGCGCTCTCAGGCGTGACATGCACCACGCGGCCGGTAGACCCCTGCTGTTTAATGAGTAGATTTGGCATGTCTATTCCCGGACCTAGCTTACATATTCCAACATGTGCGCAACCCTTTCGGGTCAATCAACTAACCCTCGCCAGACTTGGGCGGCGTCTCGCCTTCGGCCGGGAAGGTGTAGATCAGAACCCAGCCCGCATATCCAGCAAGACCGGTCGCCAGGATCCCCCAAAATGGATCCCGCGCGACAAACCATTCAAACAGCGCCCAGACCGTCGTCAGCCCGACAACAAGCCACCGACGCCAGAGCGGGCGGTAAAACGGATGCGCTTGCTCGATTTTTATGGACATGGCCTCACCGCCTTCTTTGACTACGGACCCAAGCCTATCGGAACTCCCCGCTGCCGCAAACACCCTAATCCAGCTTGCGCGCGCGCCGCCAGGCATTGGTCAGCCGTTCAAACTTGTCCGCCATGTCGCCGACGGCCTGGTCATCGGTGATGGCGCCCGCCAGCCAATTTTGAGCCGCCTCGGCGAATATCGTGCGGCCGATTGCAAAGCCCTTGACCACGTCGACATCCGCCGTCGCCGCGAAAGCTGCCTCAAGCTCATTATGCGGCGCTTCGAGACCGAGCAGCACCACGCCCCTACAATACGGATCGCGGGTCCGGATGACCCGCTCGATATTGCGCCAGGCCGCGATCTTCGACTGCGGCTCAAGCTTCCACCAGTCAGGCCGGATGCCAAGATCGTAAAGCTCGGTGAGCGACCGCTCAATGGTGTGCTCATCAAGCGTGCCGTGCTTTCCAGCAATAACTTCCACCAAGAGCTCACGCCCCACGCGACGGGACGCGTCAAACAGGGTGCGCAGTTTTTCCTGCTGCTCGAGTTTCAAGGCTTCAGGATCGTCTGGATGGTAGAAGCACAGGCACTTGATCGTGTGCGAGAGCGGCCAGTCTATCAGCTCGGAACCAATGTCCTGGCTAAACTCAAACCGCAACGGTCGGGAGCCCGGTCGCTCGACCGGACGGCCGATCCAGTCAAACTTCTGCTTCGCCGCATGCTCAAAGGCCTTGCGCCCATATTTTTCGTCAATCAGCATGCCGTAACCGGGTCGTCCGGCAGAAACCTGCGCCGCGGCCTTGACGGCCAGAACTTTAAAATCCGCAATGCGAGAGTCATCCGCGCCGACCTTGCGGGCGGCGTCTTCGAGTTGTGAGCGGTGATCAATGGCAAGCGCCATCAGGAGCGGGATATCGCCGGTCCTGCGGGTCGTGGCCCAATGTATATGGCTCAAATCCTCGTCCTTGCGCAGCGCAAGATGTTTTGAACCGCTGTTCAGGAAATGCTGCAGCTCGTCCCACGTCGCATATTCCGGCGAGCACAAAAGCCGGGAAACGGCGAAGGCGCCGCAGGCGTTTGCCCATGTGGCCGAGGTCTTGTGCGGCTCGCCGCGCAGCCAGCCGCGCAACAGGCCAGACATGAAAGCATCGCCCGCGCCAAGCACATTATAGACCTCGATCGGGAAGCCATCGCCGACAATGCCATCTTCTAGATCATCGGAAATGGGACCGTCATAAACAATACAGCCCTTGGCGCCACGCTTCAAAACGATTGTCGCCTTTGACAACGAACGGATGGTCTTCAACGCAGCCAGAAGATCGCTTTCTCCAGAGGCGATCAGCACTTCCTCTTCCGTTCCGACCACCAGATCGCAATCGGCAAGCACTGTCTTGAGTTTTCCAGACACATGATCCGATTTCACATAACGCTCAAATCCGGCTTCATGCCCGGCAAGTCCCCACAGGTTCGGCCGGTAGTCGATATCGAACACCACTTTCCGTCCATTGGCTTTGGCAATACCGATGGCCCTGCGCTGCGCCGCTTCGACATTGGGCTTGGAAAAATGCGTGCCCGAGACAAGCACGGAGTGCGAGGAGGCAATGAAGTTTTCGTCAATGTCATCCTCGGTCAGCGCCATGTCGGCGCAATCAGACCGGTAAAAGATCATTGGCGAAACACCCTCTTCTTCCACGGCCAGAAGCACCAGTGCCGTCAAGCGCCCGGGGTCGGTCAAGATTCCGTCCGTCGCCACGCCCTCGCGGGCGCACTGTTCGCGGATGTAGCGGCCCATCTGCTCATTGCCGACTTTGGTGATGAGCGCGGACTTCAGGCCAAGCCGGGCCGTGCCGATGGCGATATTGGCTGGGCAGCCGCCTACGGATTTGGAGAAGGACGAAATGTCTTCCAGACGTGACCCGATTTGCTGCCCATAGAGGTCAACGGACGATCTGCCGATGGAAATCACATCAAGAACCGGCTTGGAGTTGAGAGACATGATGCAATCCTTCATCCCGCTCTTCGGCAGGCGATAATTCTACTGGACGGACCTGAAACGCTCCGTCTAATTGGAACTTGAAATGAAACATAAATTCTGATTAATTGTCAATTCGGAATGTATGTTCTATTTTTGAATTCTGATCATGGAGAGAAAAATGTTACGGTTCGGGCTCTTGGGGGCTGGCCGCATTGGCCAAATTCACGGACGCAATGCGGCGTCTTCGCCGAAATCCACACTGGTCGCAATTGCTGATCCATTTCCAAAGGCGGCAGAGTCGCTGGCGGCGGCTACCGGCGCTCAAATCCGGGAAATCGACGCCATTTTCTCGTCGAAAGACATTGATGCAGTGATGATTTGCACGCCAACCACCACCCACGCCGATTTTATTGAACGGGCAGCAAAGGCCGGCAAGGCGATCTTTTGCGAAAAGCCAGTCGATCTTGATTCCAAGCGCGTAAAGAAGACGCTGAAAATCGTTGAAGACGCCGGCGCCATGCTGATGGTGGGTTTCAACCGGCGCTTCGACCCTAACTTCAGCGCGCTGAAGTCCCGGATTGACGCGGGCGTGGTAGGCAATGTCGAGCTGGTTACAATCCTCTCCCGCGATCCCGGCGCGCCGCCGCTTTCCTACATCGCAACGTCCGGAGGCCTGTTCCGCGACATGATGATCCATGATCTCGACATGGCGCGTTTTCTCCTGGGCGAAGAGCCGGTGGAGGTTCACGCCGTGGCCTCATCAATCGTCGATCCGGAGATCGGCAAAGCGGGCGATGTCGACACGGCGGCGGTCCTTTTGAAGACTGCTTCCGGCAAAATCTGCCAGATCTCCTGTTCGCGCCGCGCCACCTACGGCTATGACCAGCGCATTGAAGTGCATGGCTCCAAGGGCTTGCTGACGGCCGGCAATGTGTTGGAAACAACAGTCAAGTTCGCCTCCAAGAGCGGCATTGCCGCTGATCCTGTTCAGAACTTCTTCCTGGAGCGCTATGACGCGGCGTACCGCAATGAGCTGAACGCGTTTATTGACGCCGTGACCAAGAAGAAGAAGCCAAATCCGAGCGGCTTTGACGGTTTGCAAGCGCTGGTCCTTGCCGACGCTGCGCAAAGATCGCACGAAACCGGCAAGCCGGTTCGAGTCGGATAGAGCGGTTCAACGGACTTGGGAGCGGCGCGCTATTTGTTTTTGGGCAAGCGCCGCTCTTCGCCGATTCCGATTGCAAGTGCCGTTGCGAGCGCCATGGTAGCTGACAGCGAGCGGAAACCGCCAAAATCGCTTTCCGCGACTTCAAACCACAGATCGGACAGGCCGACCAAGGGCGAGAAGGCGCTGTCAGTGATGCAGACGATCGGCACGCCCGCCGCTTTCAGCGCTTCGGCGTGGTCAATAGTGAGTGAGGCGTAAGGTGAGAAGGAAATCGCGATGGCCGCGTCTTTCTTCGTGGCAAAGGCCATCTGCTCAAACTCTACGCCGAAAGGCGATGAAACCAGCTGCGTGCGCACTTTGAGCTTGCCGAACATATAGGCGAGATAGCTGGTAATTGGAAATGAACGGCGCTGCGCAAGCAGATAGATCGTCTCGCCCTTTCCTAGTAGCCGGACCGCATTGTTGAAATCGTCGGCCTTGATCGTGGCTGACAAGGAATCGATTGAGGTACCGGCCGCTGCGATCACGCCTGTCAGAATTGAATTGCCGCCCTCACGCCCGAACGTGTCCGACAGCGCATCAAGGCGCTCCTCATAGGTCGATCCACGTTCACGGAGCCGCGCACGGAAGACTGCCTGCAAATCCGAAAAGCCTTGATAGCCGATGCTTTGGGCGAATCGCACCAGCGTTGATGGCTGCACATCGGCGCGTTCGGCGATGGAGGCTGCGGTTCCAAAGGCGATGTCATCGGGGTTTTCGAGCGCAAACACCGCCACCTGCCGCAGTCGCTTGGGCAGTGCGTCGCTGTTCTCAATGATCAGCGCCTTGAGGTTCTGATAGTCGCGCGGCGGCTTCATCTGTTCACTTTCCACGCATTTGGCTTATTTGCCAATTGAAATGGAATGAACATTCCAGTCAAGGGATCGAAATGGAATAAGGCGGACAAAGCCGGAGTTTCGAGTCCTGATCTCAGTCGGTCAGGGTGATCGTCGACTTTGACGGTCCGAGCCCGTCAGGAACGGGAACGGCGGATGCCGCATAGTTTGAGTTGATGACCATGTCCGCCAGATTTCCGATATCGATCATCCTTGCGACGATGACCGTGTAAGCCGAGGACTCTGCAATCTTGTTCTTGGCATGCACCTTCAATGTGCCTTTCGGCAGATAGATGGTTCCGAGCAAGTTGGCAGCGCGCTTGGCCGAGACCTCGAAGATTGTTCCTTCAGGCGAGGCGGGATCTTCGAAGAAGAGCAAGCCGGCCATCGGCCCCGTTTCCGGCGCCTTGAAATCCACGATTGAAGTTCCGTCGAAGTTGAATCTCGCATCCTTGCCTGTGAAGTAGAAGCTCACGCCATCTCCAACGGCTTCACCGCTGTTGCGCGTGCGCAGTTGACCGTCCTTAATGATGTAATTTCCGGGCGCAAACGTCACAAACGCGTTGTTATCGACCAATATGCCACCGCAATAGGTTCCGGGTTGGAGGGTTGCCGTCATCTTCTTGACAACTGTGTTAGTGTAATCGCACTTCTTGAAGTCGGCCGTAGTACGGGAAGACAGTGGGTCTTCTATGGCGGTGCAATCAGTCGTCGGGGCTTTTGCGTAGTTGCGTGGTGCGCCGGAATAGCCGCCGGAAGAACAGGTTACGGCGGCAGCCAAAACCGCCTCGTCAATGGAGGCAAGGCCATCGGTGGACGTTGAATTAGACTGGACCGCACAGCCCGGCGCCGTCAATTTTGCTTCGCCGGAAAGCTTGATTGTCGAAGCGCTCGCTGGATCAAGCCCGATGACGCAAAGGCTCGTCTCACCCACTGCCCGGGCGGTCGAGTTGACACGAATTTGCGGGTCGTTCCTGAAATAACCCAGAACGAAGAAGCTGTGCTGGTTCATTTCCAGAATAACTTCAACGCTTTTGGCGGCCTCATCGACAAGCACATCCACTCCGAAGGAAGTCCCGTCGGAGAACGCCTTGCCCTCAACATTTGCCCTGATGATGGAATCGGCAACCTCACGCGCGGTCTGGGCAGACCAGCCCTTCAACGAGGCTTCCTTGGCTGCGGCCAGCGCCGCAAAATCCGCAGCGGTTTTCATCAGCGCCTGCTGATTCTGATAAACGTAAAGATCAACAAGGCCGCCGGTCAGCCCGAGCATAACCGGGGCCAGAACGGCGGTCATAAGTGCAAAGTTGCCGCTGCGATCGCGCAGGCAATTCAGGAGGGCCGAACGGAATCTCCGATAAAACATGTCATTAGTCTAGCGGCAAAGGCGTTATGAACCGTTAAAGTAATCACTGCGAATTTTATGATCCGCCAATTTCAAGCCGCTACGGCAGAGCGCATCAATCCGGCATACGCCTCGCTCGTCAGCGGGTGGCTGTAGAGATACCCTTGAATGATGTTCACGCCGAGCCGCCGCATCGCTGTGGCCTGCTCTTCGGTTTCCACCCCCTCGGCCACAATCTTCAAATTCAGTGTGCGGCCAATGGCAACACAATTTCCGATAAAGCCACACGCCAGTGCGTCATGCGTGGCGGCTTGAACCACGCTCCGGTCAATCTTCAACTCGGTGAAGGGACACAGGCGCAACACGTCATAATTCGACATGCCCGTTCCGTAATCATCAAGAGCGAGACCGAAACCCGCCATGCGCAGCCGCGTTGCGATTTCGACAAATGACGGAAGATCGCGCGGCACAGCCGTTTCAGTCACTTCTATTGTGATGGCGGAAGGCAAGACACCGCGCCCGCGCAAGACCTGCGTAAAATGCTGCATATAGCCTTCCGCTTCGAGGAGCGGCGCGGGGACGTTGACCGATATTGGACCGCTCGGTCCAGAGTTCTGCCAAGACTGCATGTCGTTCAGGACTGAGTCCAGGAAACCCAGTGTCGCGTCGCCAAGTATGCCAGTCTCAACGAGCATGGCGAGATAGTCGCCAGGCGCACCAAGCTTTCCATCATCCAGCAAGACGCGCATGAGCGCTTCAGCGCCGAGTATGAGGGAGCCATCACTGGCAAACTTTGGCTGATAGACCGGAACGAGCGGCATTGGCAGGACGCCGGCTTCGGACTTGATCTGCCGCAGTCCTGCATTCGCCCCTCCGCCAGCGCCTTTGGTTTGACGAAATAGAGATTCAATATCCCCTGAGCGCAGTGGCTTGATGAGCGTTCCAGCAAGATTGAGCTGAAATAAGCGGGCAAGATTCGCCGCAGCTTCGACAATTGCCGTTTGCGCGCCGCTCACCAGGGCAATCTGTCCCCCAAAGCCTTGGTCTGCCAGAAGGCGCATGGCGGCAAGACCATCAAGTGCCGGCATATTGAGGTCAAGAATTACCAGATCCTGATTCGCGCCAGCGGACAGGATCGTGCGGAATTCCATCTCGTTGAGGGCCGTGGTCACTATTCTGCAGCCGGCTTCCACCAGCAGCGCCTCGGTGAAGGCTGCAAAGACGGGATCGTCCTCGACAATGAGAGCGGATTCGAATGATGGCCTTTGCGACATGGTCCAGCGCCTGAAACCGCAGAGTTTACCTCCACCTGTGAAATGTGAGGTTAACGCGCACTGCAAAACTTTCGGCAACGGCTTAAGCGCCCGTTTGCTGACATACGATATGATGACGGGTGGAGACGAGACAGTGAAACTGACCCTGGCGCATAATTCGATCAGAGCGCGCATGTCATTGATGATGGCGGCGATGGTGTTCGCTTGCACGATGCTCACGGTTCTCGCCTTCCTTTTTGCGGATTTCCGTCAAAGCATGGACGCGGAAAGGATGCGTCTGGAAAACACCGCATCGGTTTTTGCTGCGGCGGTGTCAGGACCGGCAGCGCGGTCGGATGCGGCCAAAGTTCGCGATGCACTGCGTGGCATCAAAAACATCGCTCATGTCCAACATATCGCTGTGCGTGATCTGCACGGGCAGCTGATTGCAGAAATGGGCGGAGGCGCCATTCTGGATGAGAGCCGAGCCAAACTTTCTGAGGTCACGGTTCAGAACATGTTTTTTTTGGATCACTTGACTGTTGGGGTGCCGGTCCGTGACGGCGGACTGCTGATTGGAAGCGTTTCGCTGCAATCCAGCATTGGCTGGATACGGCGGGACTTCGGTCACAGGGTCCAGCTCGCGCTCCTCTTGTCCATTCTGGGAATTGGCCTGGCATTCTCTGTGGCGTTCCGGCGAGTGCACAGCATCACCGGCCCGCTGCGGGAATTGTCACAATCCTTCGCCGGCATTGGCGAACGCATTGACTTGAACAAAAGGCTGGAGAAAAGCCGGAATGACGAGGTTGGTGTGCTTGTGGGAGCATTCAATGACATGCTTGACCGCATCGCGGAACGCGACGCGCGCCTGGAGGCACATCGCGACACGCTTGAACAGACGGTAGCAGAGCGCACATCCGATCTCGTCGAAGCGAAAGAGGCGGCGGAACGGGCAAATGCCACCAAGTCGGAATTCCTGGCAATGGTGGGCCATGAAATCCGCACGCCCATGAACGGCATGATGGTGATGGCCGAAATGCTTGCCGCAGCGCCATTGGGGCCGCGCCATCTGCGTTACGCGGAAATCATCAACCGTTCCGGACGCAATCTTTTGTCGATCATCAACGACATGCTCGACCTGAGCAAGATCGAGTCAGGTCGCCTCGACCTCGAAAATGCGCCGTTCTCGATTGACCCGCTGATTGAGGACGTGACCGGGTTGTTCGCCGAGCGCGCCCGCGAGAAACAGCTTGCGCTCACCTACACCATCAATCCCAACGTTCCGGCCAAGCTCCTTGGCGACGCAACGCGTTTAACCCAGATCGTGACCAATCTTGTCAATAATGCCCTGAAGTTCACGGAGACAGGCGGCGTGTCGATTAATGTGGCAGCGGCCATTGGCGCGCATAATGCCATGGCTCATCTGACAATACGCGTGCAGGACACCGGCATAGGCATTGCAAGTGAAAAACTCTCGCATGTGTTTGAGCGATTTGCGCAAGCTGACCAAAGCATCACACGGCGCTTTGGCGGCACCGGGCTCGGTCTGGCGATTTCAAAACGTCTTGTGGAAGCCATGCGGGGTTCCATCTCCGTAGACAGTCTGGAAGGTACGGGATCGACCTTTACCGTCAAACTTTCACTAGCCGTCGAGGAACAAGGCGAGTCCATGCCGGTTCTCTCAGGCAAGCGCATTGCCATTTCCCAGCGCGAGCGCATACATGCCGATGCACTGCGGGCGATGCTGCAGCGCATGGGAGCCATGGTCATTGACTTTGATTCAGCCGTTGCTCAGACGCAGCTTGATCTGATCCTGTCAGAAGACAACGTGATTGGGCGAACGCGCATTAATTGTCCGGTCCTAAAGCTCACGCCCCATGACCTTGCCTCGAAGAACGACCCGCAGTTCCCGGCGCATTCCCATGATCGCGAACTTTCATTTCCGCTGAACCGATCCGATTTCCGCAAAATCGGCCAAGCATTGCGATCTGGAGACGTGCAGCTGTTCCCGGCGCGGTCTGAGCAATCGCTTCAAGGGCATGCGCTTCCGGATTTCAGAGGCCTCAATGCACTTGTTGTCGACGACAATCCAGTCAACCGCGAAGTCCTGCAGGAGGCCCTGACGAATATGGGCGCGCGTATCGGTCTCGCCAACGACGGCACAGAGGCGTTGATACAGATGCGTCAAAACAGTTTTGACATTGTATTCATGGATTGCTCCATGCCGGTTATGGATGGCTTTACTGCAACACGGCAGTGGCGAGGCGAAGAGACCAATGCGCGGTTGCCCATTGTCGCCTTGACCGCATATGCGGAAGGGGCCGCCGGGGAAGACTGGAAGCTTGCTGGAATGGATGACTACGTGATGAAGCCATTCACAATTCCGGCTCTTGCAGCGACAATTGTTCGTCTTTTGCCCAACAAGCTTTCCGGTGCCCTTGCCACCTCTTCCGAGGGCAAGACAGGCTTCCGCAAAGCTGAGACAATGCAGCTTCCCTTGCTGGATCCACAGACAATGTCGATGATCGACACACTTTCCAGGCGTAATGGCGGTGCCGCCGCCCGCAGAATCTTCAGCCTATTTGAAGAGCATGCACCCTTAGCCCTTGCGCGCTTTGAGCAGTCTGTTTCCGGCTCAAGCCCTGCCGAAATCAAGACGCTTGCGCACGCCTTGAAGTCGATGTGTTCCAGCGCGGGCGCCTTGCGCCTGTCTGCGCTGGCTGAAGAAAGCGAACGCCGGGTAGAGGAGAGGGTAGCTATCGACAAGCAACAGCTTGATACGCTTTCCATCTGCCTTCAGGAAACAATCGACGCCATCCGGCGCAGGTTCGATGTTTTCGTTGAGAATGATGTGGTAGCCCTTGCCTGAGCGTCTGTCCGGGAGCGAACTCTTGAACAGGCACTGATTGATATCCACGGTTCCCTTTTCGAATGGCTTTTACCCTTCGCCAGTTGCAATACTTCATAGCCGTTGCCGAACAGGGGACTGTCTCTGGCGCGGCGCATGATCTATCGATTTCTCAAAGCTCGGTGACCGAAGCCATCAAGGAACTGGAGCAGGACCTGGGCGTTTCGCTATTTGACCGCCACGCGCGCGGCCTTGCCATCACCCACAAAGGCCAGCAATTTCTGCGCCATGCCACCCGCATATTGGCGGATGTCGGCGATGCCCGGCGCACTTTTACTGAGGAGCGCGAGATCAGAAGCGGCACGCTCCAGCTGGGTGTTACGTCACTGGTTGCCGGCTACGTGCTCTCCGATGTGTTGTCGCGCTACCGGCGGGCGTTTCCGGGCGTCGATGTGTCAGCCATTGAGGACAACGGCGATTATCTGGAGCATCTTCTGATAGGCGGCGAGCTGGACGTGGCAGTGATGGTGACCTCGAATCTGAAAGATCGAATGGCGCTTCAGGCTGAGATTTTGGAAGTCTCGCCTTACCGGCTCTGGCTGCCACTCGGCCATAAGCTCGCCAGCGCCGACAGCATCAGCATCTCAGACATAGCCCGCGAACCGCTGATCATGCTGACAGTGGACGAGATTGAGGAGAACACCGGCAAGCTCCTGTCAGCCCTCGGCGCCCGCCCCCATGTGGCGTTCCGCACCCGCTCCGTGGAGGCCGTGCGCTCGCTGGTAGCGACCGGCGCAGGCGTCGCGCTCCTGCCCGATTTGGTCTATCGGCCATGGTCACTGGAAGGCGACCGGATCGAATCGCGCGACGTTTCCGGCCAGCTCCCCGCCGTGCAGGTTGGCATGGTTTGGCGCAAGGGCTCGGCCCTTCCAGATACGGCGCGTGATTTCATCCGCATTGCTCAGACGCACCGCGCAGGGCGTCAGAAATAGCGCTGTGCGAAGAATGGTGGGCTTGTTCGCCGCATAATGCGCGCAGAATATCAATTTCACATAGGCGCCGCCCTTCCTACATATCGGAAAGACCGATACCATCATTTTGAATTATGGATTTGCGAAAGCTCGCTTTGAAGTAGACGATACCCTCAAAGCCAGATGCCCCGACCGGGAACGGCACGGCTTTGCTTGGGAGAAAGTCATGAAGAAATTACTGAACACATGCACGGCCCTGTCCGTGCTGCTTGCGTTCGGCGCGCCGTTAGCGCAGGCCGAGATGATGAAAGAGCTTGGCAAGGGCGAAGGCGCAGTCAACATTGTCGCTTGGGCCGGTTACATTGAGCGCGGCGAGACCGACAAGAATTTCGACTGGGTGACCGAATTCGAGAGTAAGACCGGCTGCAAAGTCTCCGTGAAAACCGCCGCGACATCCGATGAAATGGTCGCCCTGATGAACGAGGGCGGGTTCGACCTTGTCACCGCGTCCGGCGACGCCTCGCTGCGGCTGGTAGCAGGCAAGCGCGTGCAGGAGATCAACACGGCCTTGATCCCAAGTTGGAGCACAATTGACCAGCGGCTGCAGAACGCGCCGTGGCACACGGTCGACGGCAAGCATTACGGCACGCCCTATGTCTGGGGCGCCAATGTCCTGATGTACAACACCAACGTCTTCAAGGAAGCGCCAAAAAGCTGGAACGTTGTCTTCGAAGAAATGAACCTGCCCGACGGCAAGACCAACAAGGGCCGGGTACAGGCTTATGACGGGCCGATCCACATCGCCGACGCCGCCAACTATCTCATGTTCCATAAGCCGGAGCTTGGCATCAAGGACCCCTATGAACTGAACGAGGACCAGTACAAGGCCGCGCTTGATTTGCTCCGCGTGCAGCGCACGTTGGTCGGCCGCTATTGGCATGACGCCTTCATCCAGATGGACGACTTCAAAAACGAGGGCGTCGTCGCCTCCGGCTCTTGGCCGTTTCAGGTCAATGTCCTGAAGGGTGACAAGGCGGCGATGGAGAAGACGCCGATAGCATCGGTGTTCCCTGAAGAAGGCATCACCGGCTGGTCCGACACGACCATGCTGCACGCGGAAGCCGCCAACCCGAACTGCGCCTATATGTGGATGGAGCACTCGCTTTCCCCCAAGGTGCAGGGCGATGTCTCCGCCTGGTTCGGCACGGTGCCCTCGGTTCCCGCCGCCTGCAAGGGCAATGCGCTGCTGACGGATGCGGGCTGCGCCAATAATGGCAGCGACAAGTTTGAGCAGATCAAATTCTGGAAGACCCCGCAGACCAAATGCGCCAGTCAGGGCGACAAATGCGTGCCCTATTACCGCTGGGTATCGGATTACATCGGCGTGATCGGCGGGAGGTAAAATCCGCGCTGCTGGCCAACTGACGCGGCCGTTCTGCGCTTCCGGTGCTCATGAACATGAAGTTCATTCCGCTCCGGTTCTCGAACGCCCGCGCCATTTGACTCAGCATCCCGAATTTTTTGCAGCGGCGGCGCTTAAGTTTCGCCGCTGCCTTTCAAAGGTCTTTTGATGAACATCGCCGTCCGCTTCGACGCAGTTTCCCGGCATTTCGGCTCAGTGCGCGCCGTTGACGCAGTCGATCTTGAGATCGCGGAGGGCGAGTTTTTTGCCATGCTCGGACCATCGGGCTCCGGCAAGACGACGTGTCTTCGCCTAATTGCCGGGTTCGAACAGCCGACCGCCGGCCACATCGAAATCTTCGGCGAAACCGCCGAAGGCGTGCCGCCCTACCGGCGCAATGTGAACACGGTGTTTCAGGACTACGCGCTGTTCCCGCACTTAAGCGTCCTCGACAACGTCGCCTATGGGCTGATGGTTTCGGGCATTGAAAAAGCCCCGCGCCACAAGGCGGCGGAAGAGGCGCTGATGATGGTCAAGCTGCCCGGTTACGGCGCGCGGCGGCCGGGGCAATTGTCCGGTGGCCAGCGGCAGCGCGTCGCGCTGGCGCGGGCGCTGGTCAACAAGCCGAAAGTGCTTCTCCTCGACGAGCCGCTCGGCGCGCTCGATCTGAAGCTGCGCGAGCAGATGCAGGAGGAACTGAAAGCCCTGCAGAAGGCGCTTGGCATCACATTCGTCTTCGTCACGCACGACCAGGGCGAGGCGTTGTCAATGGCGGACCGGGTTGCGGTGTTCAATGACGGCAAGATTGCGCAGGCCGGAACACCAGCCGAGATTTATGGGAAGCCTGCCAGCCGCTTCGTCGCTGATTTCGTCGGCTCCTCCAATGTCCTGACACCTACACTGGTCAACAAGATTATGGGAGAGAACCGCTGGGGCAGCCTGAAGCCGGAATCGGTTTCCTTCGGCGCGGCGAATGGCGGGTCCGGCCTGAAGGCAAGAGTGATCGCTGCGCATTATGTCGGGGCGAGCACGAAAGTTGTCACCGAACATGAGGGCCAGCGCATCGCCGCTGCGCTGCCGGCGGGACGGGTCGTCCCCGCCGTCGGCACCCATGTGACGCTGATATTCGCCAAGAGCGACGTGCATCTGATGGAGGCGGGCGCATGAGCATGTCCGCAGCCATCATCCGCGAACGGCCCGCCGGTTTGATGGGACAGGTCTCCGACTATCTGTGGCGGCATCCGAAGGCGTTTCTCCTGATCCTCCTCACCCCGCCGCTGCTCTGGCTCGGCATCATCTATGTCGGCTCGCTCTTCGCGCTGCTGCTGCAGAGCTTTTACTCCATTGATGAATTTTCCGGCCTCATCAATCACGAGCTGACGCTGAAGACCTATGGCGAATTGCTGCGGCCTGAAAATCTCGACATCATCGTGCGAACCGTCGCGATGTCGCTCGCCGTGACGCTCGGCTCCGCCATCATCGCCTTCCCCATCGCCTACTACGCGGCGCGCTATGCCAAGGGCGGCTGGAAGGCGCTGTTTTATCTCGCCGTCATGCTACCGCTCTGGTCGAGCTACCTGGTCAAGGTCTATGCCTGGAAGCTGATCCTCGCCAAAGAGGGCATCCTCACTTGGGCTTTCGCCAAACTGCATCTGACCTTCCTGCTCGATGCGGTTCTGTCACTGCCAATAGTCGGCGGCAATTCGCTGTCGCTGTCTTACATCGGCATGTTTCTGGTGTTCGTCTATGTCTGGGTGCCGTTCATGATCCTGCCCTTGCAGGCCTCGCTGGAGCGCGTGCCGGTCAACCTCATCGAAGCCTCCGCCGACCTTGGCGCCAATGCCGGGCAGACATTCCGCAATGTCATCTTCCCGCTCGCCCTGCCGGGGCTGATCGCCGGATCGATCTTCACATTTTCGCTGACGTTAGGCGATTACATCATTCCCGGCATTGTCGGCTCCTCGCGCCTGTTCATTGGCCAGGCTGTCTCGGCGCATCAGGGCACGGCCGGCAACATCCCGCTCGCCGCCGCCTTCACCGTCGTGCCGATGGTCATCATGGGTGTCTATCTGATGTTTGCCAAACGGATGGGGGCGTTCGATGCGCTCTGACCGAAGCAACACGCCGCTCTCACTGAAGCTTGCGGCAGGGGCCGGCCTCCTGTTCCTGCACCTGCCGCTGGCGCTGATTTTCCTTTACGCCTTCACCACCGAGGACAAGAGCTATGTCTTCCCGCCACCCGGCCTGACGCTGAAATGGTTCGCTGTCACCTGGAACCGGACAGATGTCTGGGAAGCGCTGATCCTCTCGGTGAAAGTGGCAAGCGTGGCGACACTGATCTCGATGGTCATGGGTACGCTCATAGCCGCCGCAGTGTCGCGGACAAAGTTCTTTGGCCGCGAGACGATCTCGCTTCTGGTCATCCTGCCCATCGCCCTTCCCGGCATCATCACCGGCATCGCGCTGCGCTCGGCGTTCAACCTGATGGACATCCCCTTCTCGATCTGGACCATCATTCTCGGCCACGCGACATTCTGCATTGTGGTCGTCTACAACAATGCCGTAGCGCGCTTCCGCCGCACCTCCGGCTCGCTGATCGAGGCGTCGATGGATCTCGGTGCCGACGGCTGGCAGACGTTCCGTTATGTGGTGCTACCAAACATTGCCACGGCGCTCTTGGCTGGCGGCATGCTGGCTTTCGCGCTGTCGTTTGACGAGGTCATCGTCACTACCTTCACGGCAGGACAGCAGCAGACCCTACCGATCTGGATGCTGGAAGAGCTGGTGCGTCCGCGAGAGCGGCCGGTGACGAATGTTGTCGCCATGGTCGTTGTGCTGGTGACGCTCATCCCCATTCTGCTCGCCTTCAGGCTGACGAGAGACACCGACCAGATCGCTGGTCAAAGTAAGTAGATTTGAGGAGGAACCACGATGCAAACCCAGATGCTGATTGGCGCAAAGTTCGAGGCGGGAACCGAAACGGCGGAGACCATTCTCAATCCGAAGACCGAGGATGTCATTCTGCAATTGCCCGAAGCATCGGCCGCGCAGATCGACGCCGCAGTCGATGCGGCGGAGGCAGCGTTCAAATCATGGTCGCGCACCACGCCGCAGCAGCGCTCGCAATATCTTCTGAAAATAGCTGACGCCATTGAGAAGGACGCGGAAAGCTTCGCTGCGCTGGAAGCGCTGAATTGCGGCAAGCCGTATAACGCCGTTTTGAATGACGAAATTCCAGCCATTGTCGACTGCTATCGCTTCTTTGCTGGCGCCGTGCGCACCATGCCGGGGCAGGTCTCCGGCGAGTATCTGCCGGGGCACACCTCCATGATCCGCCGCGATCCGATCGGCATTGTCGGCTCCATCGCGCCGTGGAACTATCCGCTGATGATGATGGCCTGGAAGCTTGCGCCCGCCATCGCAGGCGGTAACACGGTTGTGTTCAAGCCCTCCGAGCAGACGCCGCTGACAGCGCTGAAAATGGCGAAAGTGCTGGCGGACATACTTCCAGAGGGTGTGGTCAATGTCGTGCTGGGCCGCGGCGAAAGCGTTGGGAACACGCTGATCAACCACCCGAAGATCAACATGATCTCGATCACCGGCGATGTGGCGACCGGCAAGAAGGTGCTGCAGGCGGCGGCCAAGAGCGTCAAGCGCACGCATCTGGAGCTGGGCGGCAAAGCGCCGGTCATCGTGTTTGACGACGCCGACATTGACGAAGTCGTGCAAGGCCTGCGCGCCTTTGGCTATTACAATGCCGGACAGGACTGCACGGCGGCGTGCCGCATCTATGCGGGCAAGAAAGTGCATGACAAGCTCGTCGCGGAGCTCAGTGCGGCTGTCTCGACGATCAAGTATGGCTCTGCCGACGACAGCCGAGAACGAGATCGGGCCGCTCATTTCCAAGCGCCAGCGCGACCGGGTGGCGAGCTTTGTCGAGCGCGCGGCGGAGCTGAAGCACATTGAGATCACCGCTGGCGGCAAGACGCCTTCCGGCAAGGGGTTTTCTATCAGCCGACCGTGGTGGCAGGCGCGCTGCAGAGCGATGAAATCGTGCGGCGGGAAGTGTTCGGTCCGGTCGTGTCCGTGACGCGATTCTCCGACCCCGATGACGCGGTGAATTGGGCCAATGATTCCGACTACGGCCTCGCCTCCTCCGTCTGGACGAAGGATGTGACGCGTGCGATGGCGACGGCGGCGCGGCTGCAATATGGCTGCACATGGATCAACACGCATTTCATGCTGGTCAACGAGATGCCGCATGGCGGCTTCAAACAGTCCGGTTATGGCAAGGACATGTCGCTTTATGCGCTGGAGGATTACACGGCTGTGAGGCACGTCATGGTCAAGCATGGCTAAGAGTCCGCAACCGCAAACAACTCTGAATTTAAGCCGCTGCCATTGCGCCGCGGTCATGTCCTCGAACGCGCCCAAAAATAAACCACAACACGAAAAAAACAACTTAGAAGCAGCATTTTCAACGTTGACTAGGTAAAATTTTGCCTATTATAACTTAGGGAACGACCCGGACCTTCATGACGAATCAAGAGACGACAGGGTCGGTACGGATGGCGGCGGCGTCGCCAAATGCGGTCCGGTGCATGATCGTGAATGTGCAATTCAGGCGGCACATTCGTGAGCATTCATTCCAGCGTGACACGGCGCCAATCTATGCCAGCCAATTGGGCGGCCCTGTTCCCCCGGGACCGCCGCCATTCCTCATTTCTATCATCTCGCGCGGCAGCTTGCCCAACAGGCGTTAAACAATCGCGTTTCCCATTTGCCGGAAATCGCTATCATCCTTTCCAGTCAAATTTACTCGGCTGAGAAGCTGGCGCGTCCGGCGCCGAGCACTCAGATAATTGTTCAAAACGGGCTTCCGCGCAAAGCTCAAAATGACGGGAGAGGGTGAAGACTTTTAGGGGAGGCTGACGCGTGGGTCCGCCAAGGCTTGAAACAAAAATCCGGGAATCCGGAGGGAGAACTAAAAATGGCAGACAACTACACAGACAACGACAAACATGAGGACATGAAAGTCCTGCATGGCATGGGCTATGCCCAGGAACTGTCGCGAAGCATGTCGAAGTTTTCGAACTTCGCAATTTCTTTCTCGATCATCTGCATCCTGTCCGGCGGCATCAATTCGTTCGCGCAAGCGATCTCGTCGGTTGGCGGCGCTGGCGCCGGCATCGGCTGGATCACCGGCTGCATCATTTCCGGCATGTTTGCGCTCTCAATGGCGCAAATTGCATCGGCCTTTCCGACAGCGGGCGGGCTGTATCACTGGGGTTCGATCCTCGGGAATCGTTTCTGGGGTTGGCTGACGGCATGGCTTAATCTGCTCGGCCTCATCACAGTACTCGGCGCGATCAATATCGGCACGGCATACTTCTTTCAGGGCACATTTGGCAGCCTGTTTGGCACCGCTAACGCCGATGGCTCGATCACGCCATGGCCTTCGTCCGATTTTGAGATTGTCACGTTCGTGGCGATCATCACCGTAATTCAGGCCATCTTCAACCATATCGGTATCAAGGCGACGACCTTCCTGACCGACATTTCAGGCTACATCATCTTTGCCGTTACCGCGGTGCTGGTTATTGCCTGCCTCTACTACGCACCGGCCATCGATATTTCGCGGCTCTGGACCTTCACCAACTTCTCGGGTGAGGCAGGCGGCAATGTGTTTCCGCAGTCAGACAATATTGGCTATCTGTTCCTGCTCTGCCTGTTGCTGCCGGTCTACACGATCACCGGTTATGATGCTTCGGCGCACACATCCGAAGAAACCAAAAACGCCGCCATGTCGGTGCCGAAGGGCATTGTCAATGCCGTGATCTGGTCTCCGTTGGTGGGCTGGATCATGATCTGCGCGATCACCTTGGCGATCCCGGATCTGGCCGTCGCAGCCAAGCAAGGCTTTGGCATGTTCTTCGGCACGATGGACGCAATCCTGCCTGCCGGTCTGAAGACTTTGCTCTATTTCGGTATCTTCATCACGCAGTTGCTGTGCGGCCTTGCCACAGTTACGTCAGCCAGCCGCATGCTGTTTGCATTTTCGCGCGATGAGGGCATGCCGATTGGGTCCAAGGCTCTTGCCTCGGTCTCGCCAAAATACCGCACGCCGGTGAACGCAATCTGGACAGCGACGGTGCTTTGCATCCTCTATGTGCTGCTCGCCATGTCGATCAAGGTTGGTGAAACCTCGATCTACGTCATCGTGGTGAACTCGACGCTGGTGTTCCTGTTCCTGTCCTTCACCGTACCGCTGATTGCAGGACTGTTTGCTTACGGCACAGCCAAATGGCCAAACCCTGGTCCGTGGGCCATGAGCGCCGGTCGTCTACAAGCTGGTCACGGTACTCTCCGTGGTCGGCATGGGTATTATCCTGTTCATCGCAGTCGCGCCGCCGAATGAACGCGTGCTCTATGTGGTGCTCGGCTTCATTGCGCTTGCTCTGGTGCTATGGTTCGCAGTCGAGAACCGCCGCTTCCAAGGACCGCCGGTTGGCGAGGAAGTCATCGCAAGGCGCCAGGCCGCAATTGCCGCAGCTGAAGCTGCGGTTGGCGAACGGGCCTGATCAAAAGCAATCATGGCCGCGGCGCTGGTTCGCCGCGGCCATCCATTTTTTATAGCTCAAGAAGAGTAAAACATGGCCGGTAATCTGAGTTTCGATCAGCTGAAGAAAGACATCGCGGCTGATCTCATCGACACGGTGCTCGTCTGCATTGTCGGACATGCAAGGACGCCTGATCGGCAAGCGTTTTCTCGCCTCGTTCTTCGCCGAATCCGCCTATGACGAAACGCATGGCTGCAATTATCTCTTGGCCAATGACATCGATATGGAGCCGGTGCCCGGCTATCAGGCGGCGAGCTGGAACAAGGGCTATGGCGACTTTGTCATGAAGCCGGACATGGCGACACTGCGCCGCATTCCCTGGCTCGAAAAGACCGCGCTGGTGCTTGCCGATGTGCAGGACCATCACAATCACGATCTGCCGCATTCGCCGCGCGGCATTTTGCGCAAGCAGGTCGCCCGCCTGAAAGAGCGCGGTTATCTCGCCTATTTTGCCTCCGAGCTTGAGTTCTACCTGTTCGAGGAAAGCTACGACTCCGCGCGCGGGAAAAAGTGGTCAGACCTTGCCACCGCATCGCCCTATATCGGCGATTATGTGATCCGGCATCACCTCCAAGGAAGAGCCCTATATGCGGGCGATCCGCAATGGGCTGAGCGGGGCTGGCATTCCCGTCGAGAATTCAAAAGGCGAATGGGGCCCGGGGCAGGAAGAGATCAATGTGCGCTATGCCGAAGCGCTCGACATGGCGGACAATCATGTAATCCTGAAGAATGGCTGCAAGGAGATTGCTGCGAGCCAAGGCAAGGCTATTACCTTCATGGCCAAATACAATTACGGCCTGGCCGGCAATTCCTCGCATATCCACAATTCGCTGTGGAGCGCCGACGGCAAGACGCCGCTGTTTCTCGACAAGAGCGATCCGCGCGGCATGTCAGCGCTGATGAAAAACTGGGTGGCAGGGCAGATGAAATATGCCCGCGACTACACCTATTTTCTCGCGCCCTATATCAATTCCTACAAGCGCTTTCAGGTCGGCACCTTCGCCCCGACCAAGCTGATCTGGTCCGACGACAACCGCACCGCCGGCTTCCGGCTTTGCGGCGCGGGATCGAAGGGAATCCGCATGGAATGCCGCATTGGCGGCGCGGACCTCAACCCCTATCTCGCCTTCGCCGCGCTGATCGCCTCCGGCCTTGCCGGGATTGATGAAAAGCTGGAATTGGAAAAGCCGTTTGAGGGCGACGCCTATTTCGGCGCGAAACTGCCGGAGATTCCAAAGACGTTGCGCGAGGCGATGGAGCATTTGGAGAAATCCAAAATGCTGAAAGAGGCGCTCGGCGCGGATGTGATCGAGCACTATCTGCACACGGCGCGCTGGGAGCAGTTCGAATATGACCGCCGCGTGACGGACTGGGAACTGCACCGGGGATTTGAGCGGTATTGACACACACATACTCATAGTGTAGGTGTGTGTGTTTATTGGGAGACGGATGTGGGAAAGTATGAGCCCCTCAGCGAATTTCTCGCTTCGCAGCCGGGCGAGAAGGTTGCGATGAGCTTTGCACGCATTGAAGACGTGCTTGGCGCAGCCCTGCCGCCGTCAAAACGGCAGCGCGCATTCTGGAGCAATAACCCGCACAACAACGTCATGACGAAGGAGTGGCTTGCGGCGGGTTTTGAAACGGAATCAGTGGATGTCGCCAATGAGCGGCTGGTGTTTCGCCGGGTTACGCCGCAGGCCGGGCAAGGCAGGTCCGCGACTGGAGGGTTTGCGGAGGCACCGCAAAGGAAACTTGAGATGAACGATTTCGAAGCGACCGGCCAGACGCCGAAAAAGACCGGAAAGGATTTGCTGGCTGCCTTGCAGGCAAGTATGGCAGGTCTGATCACTCTTGCTCCCGGCTACGACCCCGCTGCCCCGCTCGACGAGGAATGGCCTGAGCCATATGTCGGAGACGAAAGAATAAGATGAGTGCCGGTGTGCTGCTCGATACCTGTGTCCTGATCTATCTCTCGACCAGCGTAAAACTCTCGCCCAAAAGTGTCGAGGCGCTGGAGAGTGTGCTTGAAGCCGGGCGAGCTCATGTTTCGCTGGTAAGCGCATGGGAAATCGGCCGCGCGATGTCGCTCGGACGGGTGGCATCATCGCTGCCGCCGCTTGCATTCTACAATCGTTTTGCGGGGCAAGAAGGGGTGAGGCAATGCGCGCTCACAGCCGAAATTCTCGTCGCTTCGTCTTATTTGCCTGGGCAATTGCACCGCGATCCGATGGACCGTATCCTCATCGCCACTGCCCGCGAACACGATTTGACCCTCGTCACGAGCGACAGCGCCATTCTCGCCTATGGCGCCGCGGGCCATGTCAAGACGCTTGAATGCTGACCCAACCGGAGCGCCACAGATGCAAACCATCAAACTCATCTCCCCCATTGACGGCTCCGTTTACGCCGAGCGCCCCATCATTGCCGATGCCGCGCTCGACGCCGCGGTCTCGCGTTCGCGCACGGCGCAGGAGAAATGGATGCTGACCTCGTTTGAGGAACGTGGAAAATATTGCGCCAAGTTTCTTGAAGCGCTGCTCTCGATGAATGACGAGATCACCACCGAAATCGCCTGGCAGATGGGCCGTCCGGTCCGGTATGGCGGCGAGAAGAGCGGTGTTGAGGCGCGAACCAAGTTTGTGATCGCCAATGCCGAAAAGGCGCTCGCGCCGCATATGGTCGAGGACTCCGCCGCTTTCCGGCGCTATGTGAAGCATGTCCCGGTCGGCATTGTTTTTGTGGTTGCTCCCTGGAACTATCCATACCTGACGACGATCAACACAGTCATTCCGGCGCTCATGGCGGGTAATTCTGTGATCCTCAAACATGCTGCACAGACGCTGATTGTTGGCGAGCGTTTTGCCAAGGCGTTTGAGATGGCGGGGCTTCCCAAGGATTTGTTCCAGAACCTTGTGATGAGCCACGGCCAGACCGAAAGACTGCTCGCCTCGGGCCGCGTCGACCATTGCAACTTCACCGGCTCGGTCGCCGGGGGGCGCGCGATTGAGAAGGCGGCGGCGGGGACATTCATGACGCTCGGCCTCGAGCTCGGCGGCAAGGACCCGGCCTATGTTCTGCCGGATGCCAACATGCAGGCCGCAGTCGAGACACTGGTGGACGGGGCGTTTTACAATTCCGGCCAGTGCTGCTGCGGCATCGAGCGCGTTTATGTGCATGAGAAAGTCTATGACGAATTTGTCGAAGGCTTTGTCGATCTCACTAGGAAATATGTGGTCGGCAATCCGCTCGACCAAGCGACCACAATGGGCCCGATGGCGCAGGCGCGCTTTGCGGACTTTATCCGCGAGCAGAAGGCCGAGGCCGGACGCAAAGGGGCGACGGCGCATATCAACATGAAGGTCGATGGCGACAAGGCCGGCTCGCCTTACCTTGCGCCCGAAGTCTATACCGGCGTTGATCATCAGATGAGCCTGATGCGCGAGGAAAGCTTCGGCCCGGTCGTCGGCATCATGAAAGTGCGGGGTGACGAGGAAGCGCTCGCGCTGATGAATGACAGTCCGTACGGACTGACAGCCTCGATCTGGACGCAGGACATGGATCACGCCACGTCCATCGCCGACCGTGTCGAAACCGGCACAGTGTTCATGAACCGCTGCGATTATCTGGATCCCGCGCTGGTCTGGACCGGGGTGAAAGAAACCGGCAAAGGCGCATCGCTGTCGATTTTCGGCATTCAGTCGCTGACGCGGCCGAAATCCTATCATTTGAAGGTTCTGGCATAATATGAGAGTGGAGGGGCGGCTCGCTCTGTACTTCCGGCCCGGCGTTGGACGCCAATCATGACCCGCTTCCGCGCATTCACTCCCGCCGTCTCCACCATCCTCGCCGATGATGAGCGAACGCGCATTACGCGCTGGGATTTTGAGCCGGGGCGCAGACCTGTCGTCGCACGGACGCGCCTATGTCGTCGTCCCGCTCATCGACATGATTGCGCGCGTTGACCACGCACGCTGAGCGCACGATCTGTTTATTGCAGCGGGCGCCGCCTATTCGAGCCCTCGACATTGAAGACAATGCGCCCCGCCAAACATGACCCGCTTCCGCTCCTTCACTGCCGCCGCCTCCACCATCCGCGCCGATGATGAGCGTACGCGCATTACGCGCTGGGATTTTGAGCCGGGGCGCAGACCGGTCATCACACCCACGGACTCGCCTATGTCGTCGTCCCGCTCACCGACATGAATGTGCGCATTGAGGACGCAAGCGGAGCGCATGATGTGTTTATTGCGGCGGGCGCCGCCTATTCGCGCCCTCAGGGCATTGAGCACAATGTGATCAATGCGGGTGGCAAGCCGATGAGTTTCATCGAAGTCGAAATGAAGCGCTGACTTACAATGTGCGCCCGATGGCCAGAAACTTGTCCCGCCGCGCCTGCCGCAAATCCATGTTCGCCCCTGCGAGTTCGCTGAGCGCCGACTGGATGGCCTCGCTGGCCGCCTTGATGGTTTCTTCAGGATTGCGGTGCGCCCCGCCGACGGGTTCGGGAACAATGCCGTCGATAATGCCAAGGCCTTTCAGATCGTCGGCCGTGATTTTCATATTCGTCGCCGCATCCTTGGCGCGGGTCGCGTCGTGCCAAAGGATCGAGGCCGCGCCTTCCGGCGAAATGACCGAGTAGATGGCATGTTCGAGCATATAGACGCGGTTGCCTGTGGCAATGGCGATGGCGCCGCCGGAACCGCCCTCCCCGATCACCACCGAGACAAACGGCACTTTGACGTTGAGGCAGGCCTCTGTCGAACGGGCAATGGCCTCAGCCTGGCCGCGCTCTTCAGCTTCAATGCCCGGATACGCGCCGGGCGTATCGACCAGCGTGATGATCGGCATGTTGAAGCGGTCGGCGAGTTCCATGACGCGCACGGCCTTGCGGTAGCCGTCGGGCATGGCCATGCCGAAATTGTGCTTGAGGCGGGTTTTGGTGTCCGATCCCCGCTCCTGCCCGATCACCGCGACCGGCGCGCCGCTGAAACCGCGCCAGACCGCACTGGATCGCTTCGTCCTCGGCGAATTTGCGGTCGCCTGCCAGCGGGGTGAAGTCGGTGAACATGCCCGCGATGAAGTCGAGGCAGTGCGGCCGGTCGGCATGGCGGGCGACCTTGCATCTTCTGCCATGGCGTCAGCTTCTTGTAGATATCGCGCAGCGCTTCTGCGGCGCGCTTTTCAAGCCGCTTGATCTCATCGGCCACATCGACGGATTCGCCGTTTTCCTGCAGCCGTTTCAGTTCGAGAATTTTGCCCTCGAGGTCGGCAACCGGCTTCTCAAAATCGAGATAATTATACATCAGCGACCCGTTTTCGTTGGCGGCCGGCGACAGCCCCGCGACCATATATGAGCCGGATTCTGAAAACTCAAACGGAAAAGGGGCTTGTTCAATCCTGCTGCGCCAGCGGGTGATGGTCATGCACAAGGCGTTCAAGCCGCTCTGCGAGGACATGTGTGTAGATTTGCGTGGTTGAAATGTCGGAATGCCCCAGCAATTCCTGCACAACACGCAAATCCGCGCCGTTTTGCAGCAAATGGCTGGCGAAGGCATGACGGATGACATGCGGAGAAATGAGCTTTGACGAAATCCCCGCGCGGGCGGCGAGACCCTTCAGATCACGGGCGAAAACCTGACGCGCCAGATACCCGCTTTCCGAGCCTGCGGGGAAAAGCCATGGGCTGTCTGCAAATGCCGGGGCCGTGTTTCGCAAGCTCAGAAAGGCCGACAGAGCCGCTTTGGCCTTGCCCGAGAGCGGCACGATCCGCTCCTTGTTGCCCTTGCCCTTGATGAGGATATGGTCGCGGTCGGCGCGCGCTGCAGTGGCTGGAAGGCTCACAAGTTCCGAGACGCGCAATCCGGTGGCGTAGAGCGTTTCAACAAGCGCATGAAGGCGAAGCGTCAGCAGATTCGGCCCGGCATGCGCCTCTTCTCCGGCCAAATCCAGCATCCGCCCGACATCATCGACGCTGAGCGTCTTGGGCAGCGGGCGGCCTTTGCGCGGCGAATCGACGGTCGCGGTCGGATCATCGCCGCGATGGCCCTCGGCATAGAGAAACCGGTAGAACTGGCGCAGACTTGACAGACGCCGCGCCTGGCTTGTGGGCGCAAAGCCCTGCGCTGAAATGTTTTGGATATAGCTGCGGATCAAATCCGTATCGGCGCTGAACAGCCCGATGCCGCGCTGTGACAAAAATCCGGAAATATCCTCCAAATCGCGCCGGTAGGCGGCAAGCGTGTTTTCCGCTGCGCCGCGCTCAGCGCTCATCATTTCCAGAAACGCCTCAATCAGACGGCCATCTTTCATGGATTTGCCGGCGCTTTGGGCGGGTTGAGCTTTTCGGACGGGATTTTGATGGTCATCTCGCTCTGCTTGGGCTCGACAAACGTCGCGAGCGCCCACATGGCGCCGAATGCCAGCGCAGCAACGACGGCGAGAAAAGTGAGAAGGCGAAACAGGGTCGGCATGTCGTCCCCGGAAAACTCCAGAACCGGACAGAATCAGCCCGGCCCGGCCCGCATTCTTATGGAGATGCACGGCAAATGAGGCAAGAGTTGACCCGAAACACGCCGCCCAATAGGGAATGCACATGAGCGAAGATGTTGTCACCCTGCCAAATGCAGCGGACATAAGGGCCAAACTTGGCAAGCGATCCGTTGTCATTGTCGGCCTTATGGGGGCAGGCAAGAGCACAATCGGCAAGCGCGTGGCGCAGATGCTGGGCCTCAGTTTCATCGATGCCGACACAGAGATCGAGATTGTCTCGCGCATGACCATCCCGGAATTGTTCGAGACCTATGGCGAGCCTGAATTCCGCGATCTGGAGCGGCGCGTGATCAAACGCATTCTGCGCTCGGGGCCGCGCGTACTCGCGACCGGCGGCGGGGCCTTCATGAATGAGGCGACGCGCAAGGCCATCGCGAAGGCGGGGATCTCCGTCTGGCTCAAGGCCGAACTCGATATCTTGATGGAGCGTGTCTCGCGCAAGGGCAACCGGCCGCTTTTGAAGACGGCTGACCCGCGCGCGACCATGCAAAAGCTGATGGATGAGCGCTATCCTGTCTATGCGCAGGCGGATGTGACCATCATGTCGCGCGATGAGAAGAAGGATGTGATGGCGGCTGAAGTTGTTGAAGCGCTGGCGCAAATGCCTGCGGCAAAAGGGGTGGCGGCGTGACACAGGATGAAATGGTGATGCGTGTGCCGGTGGCGCTGGGCGAGAGGTCGTATGAAATCCTGATTGGCGGCGGGCTTGTGGAGCGCGCGGGCACAGAGATAGCCGGGCTGATGCCGGGCGTGCGGGCCGCCATTGTGACGGACGGGAATGTGGCCGCCGCGCATCTGGCGCGTGTTGAGGCCTCGCTGGCGCAAGCGGGCATCCCATCCAGCGCCGTGATTATCCCTGCGGGAGAAAAGTCGAAGAGTTTTGACCAGCTTGAGCATGTCGTGGACGGGATTTTGGCGGCCAAGCTCGAGCGCGGCGATGTGGTCATTGCCCTTGGCGGCGGCGTGGTGGGCGATCTGACGGGGTTTGCGGCCGGCATTGTGCGCAGGGGGATGAAGTTCATCCAGATGCCGACATCGCTTTTGGCGCAGGTCGATTCCTCGGTTGGCGGCAAGACCGGGATCAACTCACGGCACGGCAAGAACCTCGTCGGCGTGTTTCATCAGCCGCAGCTGGTTCTGGCTGACACCGATGTTCTGGACACGCTGCCGATCCGCGAATTCCGCGCCGGCTATGCGGAGGTCGCAAAATACGGGCTGATCGACCGGCCGGATTTCTTCGCCTGGCTGGAAGCAAACTGGAAGGATGTTTTTGCCGGCGGCGCGGCGCGCCGGCACGCCATCGCCGAATCGTGCCGGTCGAAAGCAGCCGTCGTTGCGCGGGACGAGCACGAAACCGGCGACCGGGCGCTCTTGAATCTGGGGCACACTTTCGGCCATGCGCTGGAAGGCGCGACAGGGTATGACTCCGACCGGCTGGTTCATGGCGAGGGTGTGGCGATCGGCATGTGCCTTGCCCACACATTCTCGGCGCACATGAATTTGGCAAGTCCTGATGACGCCCGCCGTGTCGAGGCGCATTTGAGGGCGGCCGGCCTGCCGACGCGCATGAGCGATATTCCCGGCGGGCTGCCGCCAGCGGAGAAACTGATGGACTATATCGCGCAGGACAAGAAGGTGAAGCGCGGGACGCTGACCTTCATTCTGACGCGCGGCATCGGGCAGAGTTTCATCGCCAATGACGTGCCGCCTTCGGAAGTGCTTGTCGTTTCTCTCACGGGAACTGGGCGCGGCATGAGCTGGGCGGCGCTGCGCAGGTTTTTGGGTTTCCAGCCGAAACAGGACGGCAATGGCCAGTCCGCGCATGAAGAGCTGCGCGATGCCGTCGAAGTGCTGCACCGCGAGGGCGCCATGGTCAAATCCGACCGCGACCGGCTCGGCGCCATTCTCGATCTGCGCGATCTTGAAGTCTGCGATGTGATGGTGCACCGGACAAAAATGCTTGCGCTCAACGCCGATGATCCGGTCGAGGATCTGGTGCGTCAGGCGCTCGACAGCCCGCACACGCGCATCCCGATCTGGCGCGAGGAGCCGGACAATATTGTCGGCATCATCCATTCCAAGGACTTGCTGCGCGCACATTTCAACACCGCAGCGGGCGGCCCGAAGCTCGACGTGATGAAAATTGCCTCGAAGCCCTGGTTCGTGCCGGACACGACAACACTCGAAGACCAGCTGACGGCCTTCCTGCGGCGCAAGGCCCATATCGCGATTGTTGTGGACGAATATGGCGAAGTCGAGGGCATTGTCACGCTCGAAGACATTATCGAGGAAATCGTCGGCGAGATCGCCGACGAACATGACATCGCCATCCAGGGTGTGCGGCAGGAGGCGGACGGTTCGGTCGTGGTCGACGGCTCGGTGCCGCTGCGCGATCTCAACCGCGCCCTCGACTGGCAGCTGCCGGACGATTACGCCACGACCATAGCCGGACTGGTCATTCACGAGATCGCAAATGATCCCGGACGAGAAACAGGCCTTCACCTTCCACGGCAAGCGCTTCATTGTCATGAAAAGGCAAAAAAACCGGATCACGAGGCTCAGGATCAAGCCGATCTCTTAGCTTTTCACTCACCATACCGTCGCATGAACGATCCGTAACTTGCCGCAACTCGATCTTCCTGTGAGAATCACGGCAGTTCAAGCTGAGGACCCGATCATGCTCTCACGCCGCTCTTTCGCCGCCTCCCTTGCCGCCTTTCTGGTTCTGCCAAGCCTCGTCGAAGCGAGGGAGCGGGGTGAGTTGCTGCGCAAACTGGGCCAACGGCGCAAGGAAGGACCGAGGGCGGAGCAAGCCGGGAAGCGCCGGAGCAAGGATGCGGTCACGGTCAGCTATGGTCCGGCCAAGCTTGACATTTATGCGCCGGACGGCGCGCGCGATCTGCCGGTGGTCATGTTCGTGCATGGCGGCGGCTGGGACAAGGGCAACCGCAAATATGTGCAGAACAAGCCGGAATATCTGAACGGCAAGGGTTATGTTTTCGTCTCTATCGACTACCGGCTGCTGCCGCAGACGCAGGTCGCCGATCAGGCGAAGGATGTTGAGGCGGCTTTTGCCTATGTGCGCAGGAATATCGGGCGGCATGGCGGCGATCCGGGCCGGATTGCGGTCATGGGCCATTCGGCTGGATGCCATTTGACGGCGCTGACGGGCCTGCGCGGTGGACTGCCGGGGGTTGCGGCCTTGGTGCTCAGCGATGTCGAGAGCTATGACCTCGTCGCCTTCATGCAGGCGGGCAAGCGCAAGAACATTTATGGCGATGTGTTCACCGATCCGGCGCAGTGGCAGAGCCTGTCGCCCACCACTTATGCCGGGACGCGGCCGCATCCGCCCATTTTCATCGCCTATTCGAAAACGCGCGGCCACAAGGAGGCCGCCGAAACCTTCGCCGCGCGGCTCAAGGCATCAGGCGCGCGCGTCGCCCTGTTTGACGGGCGGGCGTATAATCATTTCACCATGGGCCGGAATTTCGGCTCGGAGGAAGGCGGGATGACCGGGGCGGCGATGGCCTTTTTGGCCGGGGCGCTGGGTTGAGACGCTTGCATTCGATACAGTCATGATTTGAAACCTGAAGTGATCAATTCGGCGGGCGGCTGCCTTTCTTAGGGCTCAATTGATGGGGAGACGAGCTATGTTTGTTTGCCGGATAGTTAAGAAAGGTCGTGAGCAATGGTCCCTAACTCCCATCGCATCAAGCTTTACCTGACAGGGCTTATCGCGGTCCAAGGATTGTGCGCGGCATTCTTTGCGTTTGATGTCACGTATGATATCTTTCAGGGGCTGAGCGCTGTCTCGGTTCACATATTGATGGAACTGCTGGCCACCTTGGCCTTGGCCGCCGCAGTATTTTTGGAGCTTCATCTGCTTCGCCATCTCCTTGCCCGGCAATCCAAAACCGAACGCAGCCTGCAGGCCGCGCGGGGCCAGATGCAAGATGTCGTGGAGGCATACTTCCGCGACTGGGGCTTGACCGCCGCTGAAGCCGATGTGGCGGCGATGACAATCAAGGGATTTTCGATCAACGAAATCTCGCAGATGCGCCAATCGCGCGAAGGCACGGTGAAAACGCAGCTGACCGCGATTTACCGCAAGGCGGGTGTTGCCGGGCGCAGCCAGCTTGGGTCGCTGCTCATTGAAGATCTCATGGGAACACCGCTCAGCCAGTGAGCCGCCAGCGAGGTGTTTTGGCATACGACTGAGGTCTTATGCGCATAGCCCGATGGCTTATCCCGCCTATTTTGGTCCTTTTGCCTAAAGACCGCAATCCCTTTGCGTGAACTGGATGCCACTCCAGTCGGCGCTTTGCCGGCTGTCCATGTGACTGACTGAAAAGGAACCGACATGAAGAAGATCGTATTGGCGGCCGTGTTTGCCGCAATCTCCGTCCCCGCCTTTGCTGAACCTGCATGCAAGCCGGGCGACGCGCTTAAGCCTGTCTGGGAATCCATCAAGGCTTTCGAAGAGAGCGGCGGCAAGATGATCGCTTTCAAGATCAACGATGGCGGCTGCTACGAAGTTTATGGCACCGTCGGGGAGAAGAAGCTTGAAGTGTTCTTCGATCCGAACACAGGCGCTGAGATGGAGCGCATCGAAGGCTGATTAAGGCAGAGCGGAGGCGCACCATGCCGGTAGTTCCGATTGAAACACTCATCCAGAAGAAAGTTCGGGTCTGGGACATCGGCGTGCGCCTCTTCCACTGGTCATTGGTGGCGATGTTTGCCTCGGCCTATCTGTTTGCAGAGCAGCGCACAGTGCACATCTATCTGGGCTATGTGGTCGCTTCATTGATAGCGTTCCGTCTGATCTGGGGATTTGCCGGGACCAAACACGCGCGGTTTGCGGACTTTGTCCCCGGGCCGTTCAAGCTGCTGCGCTATTTGCGCGACATGATTTCGGGAAAAGAAGCCCGTTCGCTGGGCCACAACCCGGCGGGCGGCGCAATGATCATTGTGCTTCTAACCACGATCAGCGGTATCTCCGTGACCGGATATATGATCGGCATGGACGCCTATTTCGGCAAGGAATGGGTCGAGGACCTGCACAAGGCGCTGGTGAACGTCGCGCTCGGGCTTGTTGTCCTTCATCTTGGCGGTGTGATTTTCTCAAGCGTCAGACACCGCGAAAACCTTGTGAAAGCGATGATCACCGGCGTAAAGCGGCTCTATGGCTAGCGCCGCGCCTCCCCCGGCCCGTTCGCCTCAATCGCCAGCGCGTGAATGCCGCCTTTCAGTTCATCCGCCAGCAGCGCGTTGACCGCCCGGTGCCGCTCCAGCCGCGATTTGCCATTGAATGCCCCCGACACTATCTTGATGCGGAAATGGGTTTCACCTGTGCCGTCAAATCCGGCATGATGCCCGGCGTGGAGATGACTTTCATTGATGACTTGAAGCGCGTCCGGCGCGAAGGCCGTGCTGAGCATTTCCTCAAGTTTTGACTGCATGGACATACGTGCCCGCCTTTCCCTTTGCTTGACAACGGGGTAAGGGGTGGATTCGGCTGAAGTCAAGAAAAACCGGCGTAGCGATTGCACATGGATTTGAATTCAAAACTGTTCGATTCACTCAGAACCGCCAAGAAACCCGCTGAGGTTGCCAAGGCGAAGGCGCCTGAATGCGAGTGGGAAGGCTGCGAAAAGCCTGCAACGCACAAGGCGCCGGCCGGGCGCATGCGCGAGGGGCAATATCTGAATTTCTGCGTCACTCATGTGCGCGAATACAATAAATCGTTCAACTATTTCTCCGGTCTCAACGACACCGAGATCGCCAAGTTCCAGAAGGAGGCCATCACCGGCCACCGCCCGACCTGGAAAGCGGGCGTCAACGCCGCATCCAAGGAAAGCCAGGATGCCGCAGCCCGCTGGGGCCGCGCCAATCCGCGCGCCAAAACCCGCAACCCGTTCGGCATGTTCACCGAAGGGCGCGGAAATGTTGGGGAATACGCGCGCAAGGTCAAGACGCTGGAAGGCAAGGCGTTCGAGACGCTGGGCCTGCCCGAAAACACCGGCAGGCAACGCGATCAAGGCCCGCTACAAGGATCTGGTCAAACAGCACCACCCTGACGCCAATGGCGGCGACCGCTCGTCCGAGGACAGGCTGGCCGAGGTGATTCAGGCCTACAAGCTGCTGCGGCAGGCGGGATTTTGCACCTGATCCGCGCAATTGGCTGCGGGCCATCCCCGATGCGACGTTTTAGTTTCGCGCTGCCACCTTCAATCGCGCGGCAAATTCGCCTAATACCCTTCTTTCGGCCATACGCCGCCACGGAGTGACTATGAACAAGATTGACCGCGACATCGCGCAATTGCCGGACACGACAGTCAAGGTGCGCGATGTTTTCAAGCTCGACACGGACATGGTTGTTCCGGCCTATTCGATCGCCGAGGGGCAGGTGCCGGACATTGATCCGGACTATCTGTTCGACAAGCAGACGACGCTGGCCATTCTCGCCGGCTTTGCCTTCAACCGCCGCGTCATGGTGTCGGGCTATCACGGCACGGGCAAATCCACGCATATCGAGCAGGCGGCGGCGCGGCTGAACTGGCCTTGCGTGCGCGTCAATCTCGACTCCCATGTTTCGCGCATCGATCTTGTCGGCAAGGACGCGATTGTTTTGCAGGACGGCAAGCAGATCACCGAGTTCCGCGACGGCATATTGCCCTGGGCCTATCAGCACAATGTGGCGCTGTGCTTCGACGAATATGACGCCGGGCGGCCGGATGTGATGTTTGTCATCCAGCGTGTGCTGGAATCGTCGGGCCGCCTGACGCTGCTTGACCAGAGCCGCGTCATCCGCCCGCATCCGGCGTTCCGGCTGTTTGCGACGGCCAACACTGTGGGCCTTGGCGACACGACCGGGCTGTATCACGGCACGCAGCAGATCAACCAGGCGCAGATGGACCGCTGGTCGATTGTGACGGTGCTCGAACTATCTGCCGCATGACAATGAGGCGGCGATTGTGCTGGCGAAGTCCAAGCACTACCAGAACAAGGAAGGCCGCGACATTATCGGCAAGATGGTGCGCGTCGCCGACATGACGCGGCAGGCGTTCATCAATGGCGATTTGTCGACCGTGATGAGCCCGCGCACGGTCATCACCTGGTCGGAAAACGCGCATATTTTCAAGGATATCGGCTTTGCGTTCCGCCTGACGTTTCTGAACAAATGCGATGAGCTGGAGCGCGGGATTGTCGCGGAGTTTTATCAGCGGGCGTTCGGGGCGGAATTGCCGGAATCGCATGCGAATGTGGTGCTGGCTTGACTTGATGCAAAATTTTGCAAGACCGGCACAATGGCGAAGACGATTGAACGCATGCGCGCCAACCCGAATGCGGATTGGCAGATCATTGACGTGGAGAAAGCCTGCCGCGAGGCTGGTTTGCAATGCATTCCGCCGGATGGCGGATCGCACTATAAAATTCGCAGTCCCCGGCTCGGTCTGCTATATGTTGTTCCGGCTCACCGGCGGATCAAACCGCGCTACATAAAGGAACTGGTCAAAATCATCGACAGGATCATTGCCAATGATTGATCAAACCAAATTGATACGCGATGACGGCGTCGCATTCGATCCGGCCGACTACGCGGTGCTGGTCGAACCACTGTCAGATGAGGATGGCGGTGGATTCTTCGCGCGCATTCCGGCGCTGAGCGGATGCGTTGGCGACGGAGAAACCGAGCAGGCAGCCATAGACGACGTGCGGGCGGCGGCCTTGGAATGGGCATCTGCAGCAATCATGCATGGAGACCGGCTTCCCCCTCCCTTGCCCTACTCGCTCCAAGCGGCAGAATAACCAAAGTGAGTGCTCAAGGCGACAACATCCGCACCAAATCGGCGGCGGCTCCAGACCTCGAACCCTTCCGCACGGCCTTGCGCGTCACCACCCGCGCCATCGCCGCCGACAAGGAGATGGAAGTCGTCTTCGCCTCCGACAAGCCGGCGCTGGCGGGGAACCGGGCGCGGCTGCCGGAATTTTCCAAGAAGATCACGGCGAACGAAATTGCGGTGACGCGCGGGCTGGGCGATTCGATGGCGCTGCGCCGCGCCTGCCATGACAGCCGGGTGCATTCCACCTTGGCGCCGGAAGGCAAGCAGGCGCGGGCGATTTATGACGCGGTCGAGCAGGCGCGCTGCGAGGCGGTGGGGGCGATTGCCATGACGGGCGTCGCCGACAATCTGGCGGTGATGCTCGACGACAAATATATCAAGGCGAAGTTTCCGGAGATTTCCAGCAAAGAGGACGCGCCGCTGGAGGAGGCGGTGGCGCTTGCCGTGCGCGAGAAGCTGACCGGGCGTAAGCCGCCGCAGAGCGCGTCGAAAGTGGTCAATCTGTGGAAGGATTTCATCGATGAGCGCGCCAGCGCCGCGCTGGCCGACCTTCAAGGCAAGGTCGGCGATCAGGATGCGTTCGCCCGCGTGATCCGCTCCATGCTCGCCTCGATGGAAATGGCGGACGAGCTGTCTGACGATGATCTGAACAATGACGAGGATTCCACCTCGGACGAGGAACAACCCCGTTCCGGCGAGGAGAAGGAAGATTCAGAAGACGGAGACGGCGCGCAGGAGGAATCGCCTTCCGACGAGAACCAGCAATCGGACGATACCCAGGAGAGCGAAGCGCAGGAGGGCGCGGAGACCTCCGATGATATGTCGGAGGATGACGCTGACGCCGAGACGCCGGGCGAGACGCGGCGGGCGGAACTGCCCTTCACCAATTTGCCGCCGGAGTTTGACTACAAGGTTTTCACCCGCGAGTTTGACGAGGAGGTTAGCGCCGCCGACCTCTGCGATGAAGCTGAACTCGACCGGCTGCGCGCCTTTCTCGACAAGCAGCTGAACAATCTGTCTGGGGTCGTTGGGCGGCTTGCCAACCGGCTGCAAAGGCGGCTTTTGGCCAAGCAGAACCGCTCCTGGGAGTTCGACATCGAAGAGGGCTATCTCGACGCGGCCCGGCTGGTGCGCATCGTCATTGACCCGCTGCAGCCGCTGTCGTTCAAGCGCGAAAAGGACACGAATTTCCGCGATACCGTGGTGTCGCTGGTCATTGATAATTCCGGCTCGATGCGCGGGCGGCCGATCACGGTGGCGGCGACATGCGCCGATATTCTGGCGCGCACGCTGGAGCGCTGCGGCGTCAAGGTCGAGGTGCTGGGCTTCACCACCAAGGCATGGAAGGGCGGACAGGCGCGGGAGAAATGGCTGCATGGCGGCAAGCCGGCGACGCCCGGTCGCCTGAACGACCTCCGCCATATCATCTACAAGGCTGCGGACCAGCCGCTGCGCCGGGCGCGCCGCAATTTGGGCCTGATGATGCGCGAGGGGCTGCTCAAGGAAAACATCGACGGCGAGGCGCTCCTCTGGGCGCACAACCGTCTGATCGGGCGGCCGGAGCAGCGCAAGATTTTGATGATGATTTCAGACGGCGCGCCGGTGGACGACTCTACCCTGTCGGTCAATCCGGGCAATTATCTGGAGCGGCATTTGCGGGCAGTGATCGAGATGATCGAAGAGCGTTCGCCTGTTGAGCTCATTGCGATTGGCATCGGCCATGACGTGACGCGCTATTACAAGCGGGCAGTAACGATTGTCGATGCCGAGGAGCTTGCCGGGGCGATGACGGAGCAGCTGGCGGCACTGTTTGAAGATCAGGCGAGCCAGCCTGCGCAGCGCCGGGCGTATCGCTAGATGCGCCCATCATTTCTTGCGGTTTCCATCTTGCTGGCCTGCACGGCTGCCGCGCAGTCTCAAGACCTCGGGCTGCAGCAAATTGACGTCAAGGCTTCCCCGATCACACAGTTCAAGATCGGGTCACCGGACGCGCAATTTGGCAGGCTGACCTTTATGGGCGGCCTCGAAATGACGGCAAGCGAGCGCAATTTCGGCGCGCTGTCGGCTTTCCGCTTTCTGGACGGGGGTGCACAGTTCATCGGCGTTTCCGACACCGGATTCTGGTATGCCGGCGCTGTGGAGCGCGATGAGGCTGGCCGGCCAGTTGGCGTTTCCAGCTTCCGGATGAACCCGGTGAGGAATGACGAAGGCGAGGGGTTTCGCAAGAAATGGCAGGCTGACGCGGAAGGCCTCGCCGTCTGGGGCGATGAGATCACGGTTACATTCGAGCGCGATCACCGCATTTCGACCGGCAAACTCGACCCGGCAACGCTGACTGTCAAGCTCCGCGAGGAGACGCTTCCCATTCCCGCAAACGAACTGCGGCGGAACAAGGGATTTGAAACATTGGCCACCTCGCCTGAGAGCGGCCCGCTTGGTACGGCGCGCATAGCCGTCACGGAAAAGAGCCTCGACAAGGCCGGAAACATATTCGCCGCAGTGCTTGAAGGGAAGGAAAAGGGCGTATTTTTTGTCGCCCGCAACGGCGAGTATGACATTACCGATGGCGACTTCCTGCCGAATGGCGATCTGCTTTTGCTGGAACGGCGCTTCAACATGGCCGACGGCATCGGCATGCGCCTGCGGCTGATCAAAGGCGGCTCAATTGAGCCGGAGGCGACGGTGAATGGCGAGATTCTGCTGGAGGCGGATCTTGCCTATCAGATCGACAATATGGAAGCGCTGGACGTGTGGCAGGACACCGCAGGCGATACGCGCGTCACGCTCCTGTCCGACGACAACCACTCCATCCTGCAGCGCAATCTGCTGCTTGAGTTCAAGCTGGACTGAGGTTCAGCGCAATTCCGGCGCGGGCTTGAGCACATTGAGCAACGCGCCATAGGGTATGAGCGCGAGCACACCCATCAGGATCTTCACGCACAAATCACCAAAGGCGAGCGCCATCCATAGCGATGTCTCGCCGCCAAAGAACGGCACGGGGAAGGCAAGTGACCCGTCTTCGCGGCCGATCATCGTGTCAAGGAATGCGAACTGCGCCGCAAAAGCGAGCGAGAAGAAGATCGTGGTATCAAGGACAGACCCGAATAGTGTCGCCATAAAAGGCGCCTTCCACCAGCTTTTCCGGCGCAGGCGGTCAAAAACCTGAATGTCGAGGAGCTGGCCGGTGAGGAACGCCGTGCCGGAGGCGATGGCAATGCGCGGTGTGGCGAGCCAGACCGAGAGCGCAACGGCAATGAGGAAGCCGATAATGACCACGCGGCGCGCCGCAGGTTTGCCATAACGCCGGTTGGTGAGGTCATTGACGAGGAAGGCGATCGGATAGGTGAACGCGCCCCAGGTCAGAAGGTCCTTCATGCCGAAATGGTCGAACGGGAATTGGACCAAAATGTTCGAAGCCACGACGACAAGCGCCATGGCGGCCACAAATGGCAGGTATGTTTTGTAGGATGACATTTTTTTATCCTGGGTGATGGAACCAGAGCGGCGGGCAAGCCCGCCGCAATTGATTATTACGCAGCGACGGCGGCGGCGGATTTCTGCTTGATCTGGCGCTTCAACAGGCGCGCGCGCTGCGACAGCTCAAACTCGGACGCCTTGGCCAAAAATGCATCAAGGCCGCCGCGGTGCTCAACCGTGCGCAGGGCATTGGCGGAGATGCGGAAGCGGTAGCTTTGGCCGAGCGCTTCGGAAATCAGCGTCACATTGACGAGATTGGGCAGGAACCGGCGCTTGGTCTTGTTGTTGGCATGGCTGACATTGTGGCCATACTGCACGCCCTTGCCGGACAATTCACATACGCGAGACATCGCTTGAACCTTTGTTTGCTTGTCGCCCATGGCCGGAATGAACCCGAACGCCATTGCGCCGGGCGGGGCCCGGTGGAAAGTTGCGGTTCTCTAGTCAGGCCATGGCCGCCTGTCAAGTCCGAAGCGGTTGAAGCGCCCAATATTGGCAGCGGCGCAAAATCGCCGGAATTGCCTGAAACAGGAGACGCTGAAGGGTAAACCGAAGGACTTTCAATTGAGACTCAAAAGTGCATTTGCCGCCGCAATCCTCATTGCCGCAGCCTCCCCTTCCCATTCCGCCAGCACGTTCAAGAGCGAGTTTTCAATTTCGCTTTACGGTCTGCCGCTGGCGCGCACCCGGTTTACAACGACCGTCGATAAATCAAGCTTTTCCATAAACGGGGCAGTCAACAGTGCCGGCGTCGGCGCCTTGTTTGATGACACCAAGGGCACGGTCGCTGTCGCGGGCACAATCGGCGCCAAAGGCACGCGGGCAAACAGCTACGCGCTGAACTATGTGTCCGGCAAGCGCAACAAATCGACCAATATCGGCTTTTCCAGCGGCTCGGTGGTCTCGACCGCCAATGTTCCGCCGGTGACTAAGAAGGGCGAATGGATCGATTTGCAGCCTGCGGATTTGAAGGCCGTCACCGATCCGTTGACCGGAATGATGGTGCGTGCGGCAAGCCTTTCGGAAGTTTGCAACCGCACCTCCCGCGTCTTTGACGGGCAGACGCGCGCCGACTTTGTGATGTCGCTTGCGCGCGAGAGCACATACAAGACCAAAGGCTATTCAGGTCCCGTCGCCGAGTGCGCAGTGCGGTTTGTTCCCGTGTCCGGCTACCAGAAGGGCAAGAAGCAGCTGGAATTCCTGCGGAAAAACAAGAAAATCCGCATCATCTTCGCGCCCGTTGGCGATACAGGGCTTTACGCGCCGATCGCCGCGCGCGTGGGCACAACAGTGGGGACGGTGTCCGTGGATGCGGTGCGCTTTGAGGCGGTGAATTAGGGCGCTTTGCGCCGGGGGCATCGATGAACAGGGCGACACTTGTAGGCTTTATCGCAGTTGCGGCGTGGGCGCTGTTGGCGCTGCTCACGGATATGACCGGCAATGTGCCGCCGCTTCAATTGCTGGCGCTGACTTTTGCCATCGGCGCTGTTCCGGGCCTTGTTGCCATGATCGCGCAGCCTGAGCGCCGCGCAGCCTTGCGCCAGCCCTTTCCGGTCTGGCTGACCGGTGTCGGCGGGTTGGCGGGCTACCATTTTGCCTACTTCACTGCGCTCGACAACGCCCCGGCGATTGATGCCAGCTTGATAGCCTATCTGTGGCCGCTGTTCATTGTGCTCGGCTCAGCACTGATGCCGGGCGAGCAGCCTGAAATGGCACCATGTCGCAGGCGCGCTGCTCGGACTTTCCGGCGCGGCGCTGATTGTCACCAAAGGCGGCGCGGTGAATTTCGAGGCGAAATACGCCTTTGGATATGCAATGGCCGGGCTGTGCGCGCTCATCTGGTCAAGTTATTCCCTGCTCTCGCGCCGCAATGCCGCTGTGCCGACGGATACGGTGACCGGATTTTGCCTCATGACCGCGCTGCTCGGACTTGCCGCACATCTGATCTTCGAGGAAACCGTTTGGCCACAGGCCGCCAGTGAATGGATGGCCGTCATTCTGCTCGGCCTTGTGCCGCTGGGCGCCGCGTTCATGGCGTGGGATTACGGCGTCAAGCATGGCGATATTCAGGTGCTGGGCGCGGCAAGTTATGCCTCGCCGCTCCTGTCCACTCTTGTTCTGATTGCCGCTGGGCGCGCCGATATCTCAAATTATACAATCGCGGCTTGTCTTTTGATAACCTTCGGTGCGGTATTGGCCGCAAAGGACATGATTCTCGGGTCCGGCAAAACAACAGCCGGGGAGAAGAGGAACGCGGGTGCTGCCATTTCCGGGCGGGATTGAGGCGCTGCCAAACGGCCTGCTGATGTTTTCAGCGGCTGCGGCGGTCCTCTATTTGATTGCACTGCGCCAGCCTGCCTCACTGAAACGGGCCATCGTCAAGACGCTGAGCATCGCCCTCCTGGCAGGCATTGCATTGACGCAAGGCGCGCCTCTTGCCTTGCTCGCCGCGCTGTTTCTGGCTTGCACCGGCGATTTTCTGCTGGCGATGGATGGCGAGATGAGTTTTCAGGCGGGGCTTTCCAGCTTCCTGATGGCGCAGGTGGCGCTCGTCATCTACTTTCTGAGCCAGTATTCAGCCGAGCCCATGCTGTGGCTCGCCGAACCATGGCGAATCGCATTGGCCGGCGTGGCGGTCGTGCATTCGATCTATCTCGCCCGCATTTTGTGGCAGAAACTGCCGCAAGAACTCGGAGCGCTGATCATGGCTTATGCGGTTGTCATCACCGTTATGGCGCTGTTTGCGCTCGCCTATGCGCCGCCGATGGTGCTTGCCGGGGTGGCATTGTTTTATCTCTCAGATACGCTGATCGCCCATGAGCACTTCCTGATGGACACCAAGGTCAATCAGCATCCAGTGATAAGCCCGGCCATTTGGGTGACCTATTTCTTCGCCCAAAGCCTCATAGTGCTGGGTGTGACGCTGTAGCGCCGGGCCGCCAATCCGCGGGCGCCATTTCAAACGACGAAAACTGAAAGCCCGGCGCAACGGTGCAGCCAACAAGCGTCCATGCGCCGAGGCTGCGGGCCGACTGCCAATGATTGGCCGGCACCATGATCTGGGGCCGCTCGCCCTTGGCCAGGACTGTGCCAAGGATTTGCGTTTGCGCACGCACGCCATCCGCCGACAGCGACAATTCGAGCGCGCTCCCCGCGTAGAAATGCCAGCCCTCGGCGGCGTCCGTCACCCGGTGCCAATGCGAGCGCTGACCGGCTTCCAGCAGATAATAGATCGCCGTTGAATGTCCGCGGCTGCCATCGGGCGCATCCCGGAAGGTTTCCGCGTACCATCCGCCTTCGGGATGCGGCGACATTCCAAGCGTTTCAATAATGCTCCGCGCATTCATCAAAACACGTCCTTGCGCCGCCTGATCTCTGCGAAAACGTCGGCGTCGGGCGCGCTCTCCATGTTCAGCAGCTTGCGGATGGCCGGGTCGTGCGGGCGCAGGAAGGGGTTTGTGCGCTTTTCCAGTCCCATATTTGTCGGTAGCGTTGCCTCGCCGCGCTCCCGCTGCGCCTTGATCTTCTCAGCGCGGGTCACAAGCTCGCCATTGCCGGGATCGACGGTCAAAGCAAAATTGGCGTTAGATAAAGTGTACTCATGACCGCAATAGACGGTGGTGTCATCCGGCAGCGCCATCAGTTTTGAGAGTGAAGCCCACATGTCGTGCGGCGTGCCCTCCAGAAGCCGCCCGCATCCCAGGGCAAACAGCGTGTCTGCGGAAAACAGCAGCTTTTCCTGCGGCAAATAATAAGAGATGCCGCCGAGCGTATGGCCGGGGCAGTCGATCACTTCGACCCGGTGCCCGGCAAATTCAATGACGTCGCCTCCAGAGACAGTCGCATCAATTGCGGGGATCTTCGCCGCTTCGTTTTTCGGGCCGGTGATCTTGCAGTTGAACCGCTCCTTGAGCGGCACATTGCCTTCGACATGGTCGGGATGCCAATGCGTGATCAACAGCTCGCTCAGAGTCCAGTTCTTTTCGCTCAGAGCTTGCAGAATTGGTTCTGTTTCCGGCGCATCGATCGCCGCCGTCTTGCCGGACGCCGCATCGTGCAGCAGCACGCCAAAATTATCGCTGCGGCAGGGAAACTGGAGGACTTCAAGGGACATGTGCGGTTCTTTCCATCTCAAGATCAGCTGTTTTGCTTCTAGCAGGCCATGCCCGCCTTGCACATCCTTTTGCGCATGTTACCTAGAAAGCCATGCATGCCGATATTGTCGAACTGCGCGAATTCTATGCTTCGACCCTGGGTCATCTGGCCGAGCGGTCTATCGGCATGGCGCTGACACCGCTTTGGGCGAAACTGCCGCAGGAGCGGTTGGTGGGACTTGGCTATGTTCTGCCATGGCTCGACCGGTTTCGCGCTGACACGGAGCGCACCTTCGCCTTCATGCCGGCGGGAATGGGCGCAGTGAACTGGCCGGCGGGCGAGGCATCGCTCTCAGCGCTGGTATTCGACGAAGATTTGCCATTGCCGGACTCGGCCATAGACCGCATCCTGATGGTGCATGCTCTCGAACATGCGGAGGACCCGCGCGAAACGCTGAAAGAGGCGTGGCGGGTTTTGGCTCCGGGCGGCAGGCTTGTGATCGTCGCCCCCAACCGGCGCGGGCTGTGGGCGCGCTTTGAGCATACGCCGTTCGGCACGGGGCGGCCCTATTCGCGCGGACAGCTGGGGCGCTTGCTGCGCGAGGCAAATTTCACGCTGGGCGCATCGAGTGAAGCGCTGTTGTTTCCGCCGGTCAAAACCCGCGCCCTGATGCGCCCGGCATCATGGCTCGAGCGGATGGGACGAAAGCTGTTCATGCCGTTTGCCGGCGTGATCATCATGGAAGCGCAGAAGCGGCTGTATCAGGGCGTGCCGGTGTCGAAGAAGATTTCACGCCGCGTGTTTGTGCCAGTGCTTGCGCCGCAGGGCACGGGGCGGGCAGGCGCGTAGAGCTCAGAGCCAGCCAATTATCACTTTTTGCGCAGGTATTTGACCGCGCTCATGACCGTGCTGCCTTGTCCCTCCTGACGCAGACTTTCCAGGAAAGCAGCTGCATCGCGTGCGCTTTTCACGTCCAGCGACGCGAGCAGCTTGTCGGACGCAACAGCCAGGAGCAGGTACTCACCGCCAGCCTTGGATGCGAGGGCTTCGTTTGGAATTTGGATCGTGATCTCATCCTCATACCGGCTGCTCATCGATGTCACATTGACGATGATTCCGTCCGGCGTGACGACAAAGACTCCAACGTTTTCCGCAGTGACGCGGGTGAGCGATGCCTCGACCGGCTCGCCTGCTTTCAAAAGATCGGATTTGAGGGCAAAGGCCATTTGCGATTTCGACATATGAGCAAAATCAACGACCGGGCATTGTTTCTTCGTAATCGCACGCAGACGGATTTGCGGTTCAATGCCAAACGCGGATTGAAATGATTTGTCGAGCCTCTCGAACGGCTCGACCCGGTCGCCGAAACCCTCAATGCTCATTTTGCCGCCCTGCGGATTATCGCCAACCACATGAAAGCACGGCCCGCCGTCATATTGCGCAACCCAGTCGGAAGGGGTGAGCTTTTCCGGCGGTTTCGGCGGCTCACTGGCCGCTTCAGTTTCCGGTGCCTCTGAAGGTGCGGCGGGCTCAGCTTTCATCGCAACTTCGCTTTGCTCATCAGCGGGAGGCGGCGTTTCAACCGCAGGGGTTCCGCCTGCCTCCGGCGCTGCGACGTCCCCGGCTGGAGGTTCGGATGCGGGCGCTTCGATGACACTTGGCTCAGCACTGGCCGCTGGCGCTTGCTCTGTGGCCACTTCTGCGCTTTTGGTATCCACCTGCGGGGCCGCTTCGGCGGGTGGTTCGGGCGCAACTCTTTCAGCAACTGGCGCCGTGCCGGGGTCTCCTGCCTTCAGCTCGGACTTTCCGGTAGCCGGGTTTACCGGCGCTTGCGGCGGCGCCGCGCCAGCGGCTGGTGGTTTGGCCGAAAGCCCCGCAACTTTCTCCCCAAGCGTTGCAGCAATCTTTTGGCCTTGCGCCGTCTGCGTCAGTCCATACCAGCCCCCCGCCGCGCTCGCGGCCAAGAGCAAGAAAACAAGCGCGCCGCTCCAGCTCTTCTTTTCAGGAGTTTCAATTGGCGTTCCGGCCAACGCAACCGGCTTTGCACGGACCGGGCGGGTGCCGCGCAGGGTCTGCTCGCCGCGGGCCGGCAGCCATTTTTCCAGCGCCTCGACAATGTCGCCCATGCTTTGCGGGCGCATGGCGGGCCTGGGCTGCAACATGCTCTCAATCAGCGGCCGGACGCCTGGATTGATCATCGACAGGTCAGGCACGCTTTGACGCTTCATGACCACATCCGCGTGCGAGCCTGCCATGTCGAGAGGCCGGCCGAGGAGCGCAGCTGCAAACACCAGACCAAGGCTGTAGATATCGCTCGTTTCCCGAACTTTGCCGCCATAAAGGCCGAGCTGTTCGGGCGAAACGAAATTGTACTTTCCCGCAAATCCGCTGGCAATCAATGTGCTGTCGTTGATCTCGCTTGAGCGGGCAATTCCAAAATCGATGACTTTCGGCTTGCTGACGCTGTTTCCGGCAAGGATGATGTTGTCGGTGGACAGATCCCGGTGGACGACGCCTTCGGCATGGGCGACCTGCATGCCTGTGGCAATTTTGGAAATCAACAGGCACGCTTCCTGCTGCGACAACGGCCGCTGTTTCATGCTGTCGCGTAGCGTCGGCCCGTCAACAAATTCCATGGCAAGGTAAAGCAGATTGGCCGCAGCATCATGCGAAAATACGTGATAGCGCACGATGGCTTCATTGCTCAGCCGGTTCAGCGTCAGCGCCTCGCGCCGGAACAGCGAGACCATCTGCTCGTCCTGCGCAAACTCCGGCAGGATGACTTTGATCGCGACGTCATCCTGCGTCTGGATATTGCGGCCCTTGTAGATTTCCGACATGCCGCCGGTGCCGATAAGGCTCTCCACCTCATATATTCCATTGAGCCGCGTGCCGGGGGCGACGCGAAACGGGCGGCCCATGATGATTGTTTTGTCATCGTTCATGGATAACTCGTTCCTGATCAGCCGCACCGGACGACAATGACGGTCACATTATCGCTGCCACCGCGCTCCAGCGCCAAGCGGATGAGATCAATGCAGGCGCCTTTGGGATCGCGGTTCATGGCCAGCTGATTTAGCTCAGCGTCGGTGACATGATTGGTCAGGCCGTCCGTGCAGAGCAAAAAAATGTCACCCTTTTTCAGTTCACCATGGGTGGCCTCCACATGTGGCTCCTCATTGACGCCTATGGCATGCACGAGGACATTCTTGCGCGGCCAATCGCGCGCCATATCGAGGCTGATGCGTCCTTCGCGCAGCAGCATCTGCGCTTCGGTGTGGTCAATCGTCAGCTGCTTGATGCGCCCCTCGCGCATGAGATAGACGCGGCTGTCCCCGGTCCAGAGCACCGAGAAGCTGTTCGCCGAAATGATCAGGCCTGCAGCGGTCGAGCCGATGGTGATGTTTCCATTGGCCGCAGAAATATCCCTGATGATGTCATTGGCTTGCAAAAAACTCTGCAGCAAGGCTTCCACACGCTCCTGCATCGGAAGGGCCGAAATGCGCTCGTCGATCGTCTGGATGATGGCCGAGCTTGCGATGTCCCCATGGGCGTGCCCGCCCATGCCGTCGGCTACGGCGAAGACGCCGTGACCGGCACTGCACAAGAACCGGTCTTCATTGATGGGGCGCACGCGGCCGCTGTGCGTGGCGCCAAATCCATCCATCCTCAGCGGCATGCTTCGTACTGCCAACTCAACCAAATCGACCTCACTCCTCAGAGCCCTTTTGATAATTCTACCCTGCAGGCCATCTGCAGGGCGAATTCTCAAAAGGTCTCTCAGCCATTGGGAGACTCGCCCAAGAATAAAGTCCAGCTTTGAGCATCCTTGGTATCAATCTCCGTGAACGTGCCGCTCGTAAAACCGCGAAGCCAGCATTTGTCCTGGCCCTCAATTGCGAACTGCTTCAGATCGGTGCAGAACATGGACTTTCCGTCAAGCAGCGCCCGCCCCCTGCCGTCAACCGCATGGACGTAGACATAGCGGCTTTTCAACACGCCCTCGACCACATTGGCACAGCGGTTGGGCGCAATCACCCACCAGCCGCTGCTCTTCAGCGCCCCGGTGCTGCTTTCGGCAATTGCCACATTGGCAATGTCCAAGGTCTGGTTGCAAACCGCGAACTCGGCATGAGCGGAGCCCCCGCCACACAGAATGGCGAATGCGGAGAACATAATAGCGCCCGCGCGGCGCTGACTGTGCGTGTATTCAACGGGCAAATGGTCACGATCCTTGGACTGCCGGCAAAAACCTGTAAGAGACTTGTCGACGGATACTACACCGCGCTGGGCTTCATGCAACTTTTACTCACATTGAAGAATGCAGATAAATTTGGGCTGTCTGATGCGGTCAAGCGAATTGCCGGCGAGAGCTCATTCACCATTGGCCGTGGAAAGCAGGCCGATTGGATGCTCCCGGATCCAACCCGGATGCTTTCGGCGGTGCATTGCGAGATCAAGTGCGAGCGCGGCCGCTGCAAGGTGACCGACTTCTCACGCAATGGAACGCGCCTGAACGGGCAAGCCATGGAAAGGATGACGGCGGTCCTTCTGGCTGACGGCGACGAGATTGAAATCGGGCCCTATCAGATTTTTGTCGGCAAAAAGCCGGGCGCATCCACTGAGCCTGATCAGAAGACAGTGGTATTGAGAAGAAAAACGCCGGAGAGCGTTTCTCCCGCTGTTTCAGGCGAGAAAACGGTGATTGCCGGCAGAAAAAGCGCGGAGATAGAATGGGCTGTCGACCCGGTCCTCGCCCGGCAGCTGGACAAGCCGCAGGCAACCCCGGCGAAAAAGCCCGCGCCCGGGCGCGGCGCGGCAACACAGCCGGGTTCACGGCGCTTTGTTGATGCGTTCTGCGAAGGCGCTGGGCTTGACCCTGATATGCTGGCGGGACGGGCGGATGCCGAATTTGCGCAAGACCTGGGATCGCTGATGCGAAGGCTGATACCGGGCATACTTGAACTCTCCCAGTCCCAAAATGAGCTGCGGGCCGTCATCGGCAGCGCTGAGAAAAGCGGCTTCGATGATCCCGGCGAGCAGGCGCTGGCAGGCGCTGCGGCAAAGCGAAAGCGGGCGGAACGATTCCTGGCCATGCATTTTGCCAAGGCAGAGGCGGATGATCCGGGCGCCGGCGAAGCACTGTCCGCATCCGTCGATGACGCCTTGCGGCACAACAAGGCATTGTTCCAGGCAATGCAAACCGCCCTGTTCCGACTTCTGTACGAGCTGTCGCCCACAGCCATCGAGCGCGCGACAAAGACCGGCCTGATCCGCTTAAAACCCGCGCAGAACTGGAGCGCTTATCTGCGCAGATGGGAGGAGATGAACTCGGGTGGGGAAGATGGCATGCTGGATGTGTTCATCCACTATCTTGGCGAAGCCTATGACGCGAAGATGCGGGATGTATGAGCGATTACCCCGAGGGCTTATTCGCCTCGATTGACGCCAATAACCCGTCGATGGCGGTGCTGTAGCTCCTGAAACGGCTGTTGGTGATGCGAATGGCGACCGGCAGCTGCTCCTTGGGTTTATATGCAACGACCGAGCGCCCGGACATTTTGCGTTCGGCCCAATTGACGGTCCAGCCTGCGTCGCGGCCATAGAGGAACGGGTTGGCGGAGACGACGCCATAGCCCACAACATTTTCAATCGGCGTTTCAAGCGGCGCGTTCAAGACCTGGACGGCGCCCGCGCTGCCGAGGAAATGCGCGAGATAGAGGTTTCCAGCCGTTGGCACATGACCCGCGCGCCGCAAGTCCGATTCATTTTCGGCGGTGAGGTTGTAGAGCATTTCCCGCGCAATGGTGGGATCATAGCGCAGGTTCAACACGTCGGCGGCACTCATCGAATTTGCGATATCCGGACGGTACGCCCTGATCATGCGCATCCAGGTGCTGGAGATGAATTGCCCGAGGCCAGCCGCGCTTGACAAGGGATTGGCAGCAGACGGGTTGCCGCCGCTCTCCACATTGATGATGCGGTTGATCAACTTCTCAGACGCGTTCGTTGCATCGCCCGCGCTGGCAATCTGCCGGTTATAGGTCAGCGGATCAACCGGTTCACCGGCGGCATGAAGTTCAAAATGCAGATGCGGACCAGTGCTGAGGCCGGTCGAACCGACATATCCTATCAGATCGCCGGAGCCGACTTTCGCGCCAATTTTCAGCCCTTCCGCAAAGCCGGACAGATGCGCGTAGTAAGTGCTCATGCCGTTTGGATGGGCAAGGACTATCAGATTTCCAAACCCCTTGTTCACACCGGCGGATTCAACAACGCCTTCAAAGGCGGCTCTGACGGGGGTGCCCGGCGGGGCGGCCCAATCAACGCCCGCATGCAGTCTCACAACACCCAGGATCGGATGCATTCTTGGGCCGAACAGGGAGCGCAGGCTCCCGCTGACAGGCGTGACAAACCCGCTCGGCCCAAGCTCCTCGGCGACTGTGTCCTTGTCCGTCATGCAGGTGAATGCGCTGTCCCGGTCAGGCTTCAGAACGTAGCAGGCCAGTGTTTCACCGGAGTGCGTGACGCTGGCGTAAAGAACATAGCCATCCCCCCTGCCCGGCTCGCGCGCCGCTTCTGAATAGATCAGTGAGAACTTGTCATCGCGCTGGATGAACTGCCCCAGATCATAGGTGCGGGCCATCTGGGCAATCGTTTCGCTGATGACCTGCGGCGGGATGTCGTTGCGCACGCCGGCGGAATAGATGCCGTCCATGATCCGGTAGCGTTTGCCTTCACCCGCTTCGCTTCCGCCTTTGGTGTAGGCTGCAAATTCATCTTTTGCCCATGGGTTCTCCATGACTGCAAACGTTCCGTCCGGCGTCAGGCCGATACTGCCAATGAGGCCGCGGCCATCGAACAGCGACAGCTGCACAACACTCCTGTCCGTGCCGCTGGTGATCTGGGTCCGGTAGGCTGCGAGGTAGCCGGGAGCCATTTCCTTAATGTTAAGGAGCTTGGCCGCAGCATCCGCAGCGCTCGCAGCATTGCGGCTGTCAAGTCCGTTTTCCTCAAGCATGTCATTGAGACTGCGCCGGAACAGCGCTTTGACAAAATACTCTCTGGGGGCCGCAAGACGCTGCTCCGCAGGCAAAACGGCAAGCGAACTTGAACCGATCCGTTCGAATTGAGCCGCGGCAGCGGCGTCCATTGTATCCGGACTTCCCCCGACCTCACTGCCGCTCAGGTTGGTCCATCCGGCATCAGCATCAATGCTGGAGCTCGCGGGACGCTCAATCAGCGCGCCATCGGTTCCGGGCAATGCGGAAAGCCTGTCATCGACGCTGGATGTGCCCATGAGCGCAAAGTCTTGCGGCAGAGCGGGCAGCGCAGTCATAAGCTGGACAGATGTCCCCAGCATGCGGTCGGCGACGTAGAAGACATTGCCGGAATTTTCCGTTGCCGTGCTCGCAGACGCAAACTTGATGGCAAACTTGTTCGGGGTGGATTTGGCGACCGTTTCCCGAAACAGGAAAACAGGGTCCCGGCGCTCGTCAATGGACGAGATGCCGAATGTCTCGCCCGAGGAGGATGGCTGCGTGTCGGGCGAAGCGATGGTTTCGTTCAGTTCCGCCTCACCGCTCCAATTGCCGATAATGGCTGACGGAACTGCGCTGGTGAAGAACGCCGCGCATGAGGCAAGAACGGCTGCTGCGGAAGCGAGCCTTGCAAGGCGCCGGACCAGCTTGCGCCGGATCAAGTCCCGCTTAAGGCGTTTGAACTCCTGGATCTTCTCATACATTTCAGGTGGCTGCCAGCCGGTCATTTCGTTCAAAGATCCGGCCGGCCCTGTCAGCGAAATCCGCCGACAATATTGGCATCCGCCAGAGACTTCTTTGCTGGAGCAGGCGGTGGCGGCGGCACGGCATTTGACGTGGGCCGGGGCCTCGGTCGGTCATTTGCGGCAACAATCTTGCGCTCCTTGCGCGGCGTTTGGGCGATAGCCTTCCGGGCGGGCGGCGCCTTGCGCTCGATGACCGGCCGTCTTTCCTGTTTGGGAGGCGCGTATTTCGTGACAACCGGCTTTGGCGGAACATAGACGCACACAATGCCTTCCTCACGCTGCAGATTGCCGAGATGGAATTCGGTCGGTTCCGTATCCGTCGGCTTGAGCTTCTTGGTCTTGTAATACTTGATCAGCGCATCACGCGAACTGGTTCCCCAGACGCCGTCCGGGTCACCGCCATAGCATCCCACGCGCTTAAGCTCATCCTGAACGTTTGAAACCAGATCCTCCTTGCCGAAAATCTCAACTGGCGCTTCTGGGATGAAAATCACGTTAGCCCCAGGCACCACCGTAGAAATACTAAGTTCAACATTCAGCCCTGTTCCGGGCTGAATGGAGGTTGATCTTTGCAAGGCGGATATGCCTGAGCCCGGCACAATTTCCGGGTTCGCCAAGGCCACGGCTTCGCCGTTTCCATCGGCTTGGTTGAAATAGAACTGTTTCTTCAGCGAAGATTGATCCCAGGGAGTTTGCTGTCCCAAAGTCATCTTCTCGACATCATTGCGCACCGAGATCATCACATCCGAAATGCTCTTTCCCGGAACGCTGATGTGATCGACCACCGCCTTGGTGAACGGGCTGAGCTTGCTGTGCCCGTCATAACTGATATTGCCGGGCTGGGTCGCGAAAGCCACGAAAACGTTGTTTTCGGCAACGAGCTGCGACAACCCGTCATTTTTTCTTTGCGACGGCGGCAATGGATTATTGCGGCATGCATCCAGAAAGATCAGAACCTGACGCTCCCGGCTTTGAACGCCTGAGATCAGCTCGCTCAGCTTCAAGGTCTGCGTTTCAATATCGCTGCGGGATTTGAGGACGGCGTCGGCGGGCACAAGGTAGTTCTGACCCTGATACTGGAAACCATGGCCGGAATAATACACCAATGCAGTCGATGATTTGAGCGCTTCAGCCTTGAATTTCGTGATCAGCGTCACAAACTCCGCCCTGGTCAAATCCTGACCCGAAAAAACCTCGAAACCCAAACCCGTGAGCTTGTCTTTCATGGCCCCCGCATCGTTGGCCGGATTTTCGAGCCCTTCAACGTTCTTGTAGGCGCCAATGCCGATAACAAGGGCGATACGCCGCTCCTTGGCTGCAGCTTCTTCAAGCGCGAGAGCGGGAAACGGCGCAATCGAGGACAGGGCAAGAAAAGCTGCCAACGCCGCAGCAAGCACCAACGCCGCATTCCGCAGGCGCAGTCCTGATTTGCAGAGGATGGCAACTGGTTCCATGACTGTTATGGGTCCGGCAAAACGATCAGAAATTTTCAACGCCGCAAGCGGGTTGCATACAAAGATGACCTAACGTTGTCATAGGTGCATGGCATTGATTTTTCAATCGCAATTGCGTGTGAAGCCTTTGGCTACTATGATTTTGTCCCGTTAGAGTTGACTGGCCACACGAAAAAATGTGGCCGCCACAATAGAAAGTTGGACGTGGGAATCAAAATCGTCGCACTGCCGCATTCCGCAGATGCCCTGTTTTCCGGCAGCATGCACATACCCGACAGGAAGTTCACGATTGGCCGGTCGGACTCCAATGACTGGATTTTGACGGATGCCAAGCGGCTGATTTCCAAGCGGCATTGCTTCATCGAGCCCTATAAGGGGGGCTACCGCATTGTTGACGAAAGCACGAACGGCACCAGCGTCAACGGCAAGGCTGTGGACAGAAATGCCGGCCAGGTATTGCGGCAAGGCGATGAGATTGAACTCGGCCAGTACAGGTTTCGCGTCGATACAGGAACGGCGGGACGCCCCGTGAACTATGGCGATGACGCGTTGGAAGACGCTTCAATGCCAAAAATAACGTCGATACTTCACGATATTGCTCCCCGCGGCGTCGGCGCTGAAAGCGCGGTCGAGGGTGAGAAGCATGACATTTTTTCCGCCAGCAAGACCGCTCAGGGCGCTTCCGCCATTGCTGGCTTCACCAAGGATCTGGGCTGGGATTCACCGCCTGGTGAAAAGGTTGATGTTGTCAAGTCTGCGCATGACATCCCCCGCGCCAACCGCGATCTCGTGGACAAATTCGAGCAGGCGCCTGTCGACCGCCTGATCATCAATCTTCCCAAACCAACTGCGGCAGTCGAAACGCCGACGGCGCAGTCTGAAGCCCCCAAGCCCTTGATCCCTGACAATTGGTTCGAGGACGATAAGGCGGGCGCGAGCACCGCCACCCCGGTGACTGCCGAAGCTTCCAAGCGCAGCGCAATTGATACCGGCAGGGTCGTCATCATTCCTGTGGAGAATGCCGACCTCGGTCATTCTGACTCCGATGCTTCGATGAACCAGATTTTCGAAAGTGTCGCGGCTGTGAAAGGGGAGTTGGTTCAGCCGTCAGCGGAGGCACAGCCATCCGCAGTGCGGCAGTCAAATCAAGTTGCAGAACTCATGTCTTCGCTTTGCGCGGGCGCGGGCGTTTCCGCAGACAGTCTGGTTCAGGCCGATCTAGTCCAGCTTTTTTACAATCTCGGCAGGGTTTTGGCGATCGCCACCACAGAATTGCACAATAATCATGTCGCAAGGCGCACAGCCGTCACTGGCCTGGAAATGGGCGCGGACACGCTGTCGCAAACGCCCTGGATCTTCTCGATTGGCGGCGAGAACAAGGAGAATGTGGTGAGTTCGGTCCTCGCGTTTTTGGCCGAAGCCGAGCCACGGGAACTCGAATTGGTGCGCCGCGACTTCAACGACATTGGCGCGTTCAATGAGCAGATCCTGCGCGCTGCGTTGGGTCTGGTTGAACGGGTTCAACAAGCGATCTCCGTGACCGAACTGGAGCGCCATGTATCAACAGCGTCAAAGGCGATCCCTTCGCTCAGAAAGGCTGCGCTTTGGGACGCCTTTCTGCAGCATTCAGGCCTGTTCGACGCGAGTTCAAAGTCAAACCTCAGGCCGGACCTGATGTCGCTGCTCAGAGAAGAGTTGAAGGGCATAAAGTCTTCCGGCGCATGAATGGCCGTGCGCGGAGGCAAAAACTATCTGGTGACCGGTAAGGTTACCTTGATGATTTGACTTGGCGAAACAACCAACACGCGTTTAGTGTGACGGTGCATGGCAAAGGGGAATTCTGATGCAAAATCAAACAGACAGGCAATTTTCTGGAGATCAGATGCCATTTAGCGCTGCGCGCCGGAATTTCGTGCGCCGTGGCGCATGCACAATGCTTGCGCTGGCGGGTCTGTTGTCGGCAGCAGCCTGCAGCAGCACAGGCGGCGGAGCGGCTCCCAGCATTGAACCTGCGGCGGCGGCGCTTGGTCCGCGCAGCCTGCAGGTGACCATCAGCGCGTCCGCCGACATCAATCCCGGCCCGACCGGCAAAGCGGCGCCCCTGACGATACAGCTTTATGTTCTGCGCTCTCCCGGAAAATTTCAGTCGCTCGACTATTTCGGGCTGAAGGACAACGGCGCGTCAGAACTCGCTTCTGATCTCGTCACCAGCAGTTCCGTCTCGGTGCGGCCCGGCGAAAAGAAGACCGTCACACTGACTGCCGGTGCAGACGCAGGCTATATCGGCGTTGCCGCCGGCTACCGCGAGATCGACAGTGCGCAGTGGCGCGCGCAGACCGATATCGGGGAGGCAACCAATTTTGAAGTGCGCGCCGGCAAGTCTTCCGTCTCGATCTCGAAGCGCTGAACGGACCCGGCTGAACATCCATGACACATGACAACAGAGTTGTTTGGACTGAGGGCATGTTTTTGCGTGTCCAGCATTTCCAGCAAGCTGACCGTTGGACGCAAAACACGGTCAGCGCCACGGCGCGCGCGCTGGTGCCGTTCGCCTGGGGCGTGAGCCGTCTGAGCGTCAATGCCGAGATCATGGGTAACGGCCGGTTTGGGCTGACGGATGTTGCGGGACTGCTTCCCGACGGGACAAATTTTCAAGCGCCTGGAAGCGTTGATCTGCCGCTGCCGCTCGAACTCGAGGAAGGTGTCCGCAACCGGATTGTCTACCTCGCCTTGTCGACGATGCAGGCGGGGAACCCGGAGATCGGCAATGGGCGGGATTCGTCAAATGCCGTTCGCTACGAGCCGCTGAAGACGGAAGCCTATGACACCAATCTCGGCAGCTCGATCGCAACGCCAATCGAAGTCGGCCGGCTCAAACTGCAGCTCAAACTCGAAGGCCAGGACCTGTCCGGTTTTGAGCGCATCCCGATTGCACGCGTTCTGGAGGTGCGGCAGGATCAACTCGTGCTTCTGGACGAGACCTTTATTGCCTCAGCGCTCTTTTGCTCGGCATCCCTGCCGCTTGAAAGCATGGCAAGCGAGGTTCTGGGCATCATCGGGCACCGGGCAGAAGCAATTGCCGACCGGATGGGAGATCCGTCTGTGAGGGGCACGGCGGAAGTGTCAGACTTCCAGTTTCTCCAGGTGCTCAACAGGTACGAAGCCATCCTTCGCCATCATCAGCAAAGCATGGCCTCGCTGCATCCGGAGCAGCTCTACCGGCTGTTTGTGCAATTGGCCGGCGAGATATCGACCTTCACCAAGGAGCGCCGCCGCGGTTCAGTGTTTGACGGCTACCGGCACAACGATCTGAAGAGTTCGTTTGACCCGGTTGTTGCCGACATACGCAGGTCGCTGTCCACAGTGCTTGAGCGCTCCGCCATTGAGATTCCGCTTGAGGAACGCAAGCACGGTGTGCGGGTCGGCATGGTCAGCGACCGCGGCCTGCTGGCAAGCGCCGGCTTTGTGCTCGCCGTCCGCTCCGGACTGCCGCAGGAGCAATTGCGCACGACGCTTGCCGCGCCAGATCAAGATCGGCCCGGTCGAGCGTATCGCTGAACTCGTCAACGTCGCCCTGCCCGGTATTGCGGCATCGCCGCTGCCGGTCGCGCCGCGCCAGCTTCCCTTCCGGCCCGGCACGACCTATTTTGAGCTGGAACGCGATAATCAGCTTTGGAAACAGCTCAACACAATTGGCGGCATTGCGATCCACCTGGCGGGCGATTTCCCAGCCATCGAAATCGAACTCTGGGCAATAAAGGCGTGAGCCCGTGAGCAAGGACGAAACCTGGCAGAGCGAGCCGACTGTTATCAAGCCGATGCCGGGCGGCAGGCGCGGGCGCAAGTCTGATGACAGCGAGGGAACGGCGCTCCTGACCGCGCTGAAGTCCGGCGACGCGCTGGGCGATCTGGATTTCAGGTCGAGCGGCATGCCGCTCATCGTGTCCGCCGCAAGGCCCCAGCTCAATCTGCTCGGGCGCCTGCGCAGCCTCCAGGAAGGGCCGGACACATTTCAACTGCGCACGGCGGTGATTGAGGAAATGCGCTCCTATGAACGGCGTCTGGCCAATGGCGGCGTCGATATGGAGCATGCCCGCATCGCCCATTACGTGCTCTGCGCCACGATTGACGACGTCGTTCAAGCAACGCCCTGGGGTGCCGCCAGCGACTGGGGCACGAACAGCATTGTTTCGACATTTCACCGCGACGTCCAGGGCGGCGAGCGGGTGTTTGAGCTCCTCGAGCATCAGCACAAGGATCCGGGCCGCAACCGCGATATTTTGATGCTGATGTATTTCTGCCTGTCCCTCGGCTTTCGCGGCCGCCTGCGCGTCAGCCCGCGCGGCGCCTTGGAGCTGTCGCAAATTCGCGACGGGCTCTACCGGACACTGCGCGGCTCGATGGACGACATGGAGCGCGAGCTCTCACCCGCCTGGCGCGGGATAAATGCGCGGAACGCCAATTCAGGCTTCAAGCACTGGCTCCCGGTCTTCCTGGGCTTCATGTTCCTGGGCGTGTCGCTCGGCTATTTCGGCATATTGACACTGCTCAGCACCCGCTCGGACGAAGCCGTTCTTGCCTATAGCAAACTGCCGCCTCTCGGTCCCTCAAACATCAAGGTCAGTCAGCCTGTGCAAGAGGTGGTCGAACAGGTGGATGTGATCGACAATTTTCTGTTGTTTCTCAAACCCGAAATTGAACGCGGCCTGTTGACCGCCACGCGCAACGGCAGCGAGATTTTGGTGCGTTACCGCAATACCGGCGCGTTCGAAGCGGGAAGCGCGGATGTGAGCAAAAACTTTGAAGCGCTTCTCGTGCGTGTCGCCAAGGCGATCAGTGAGGCGCGATTTGACGTGATGATTACCGGGCACACCGATAACCGCCCAATCCGCACGGTGCGCTTTCCGTCCAATTGGGAGCTCTCGCAACAGCGCGCAAAGGCGGTCAACGATATCGTGATCCGTCATGTCCCTGACAGCAGAGTGAAATTCGAAGGGCGCGGCGAGGTCGAGGCCATCGACACCAATGACACGGCGCAGGGACGCGAACGCAACCGGCGTATCGAGATGCTCGTGCGCTACACAAGCGATACGGTGAAGAACGTTGTGGTGCCCGGGCAAGGCGCGGAGCAAAAGCCATGAACGCGCTGAACTGGATCTACACGCTCCGCTCCTACATCGACAGCTATCTCGGCTTTCTGAAGGGCAGCCGGTTCTGGTCGCTGATCTGGGTGGTCGCGATTTGCGTTGTCATCTGGTTCTACGGCGACACCTTCAATTTTGGCACATGGCGCCCTCTTGGGCCGGAATATAACCGCCTTGTCGCCATGGGCGTGGTCGTCCTTGGATGGCTGATTTATGTCATTGTCTCCTTCTTCCGCCGCCGCCGCGCGGAGAAGGCTCTCATCAACGCGCTGACGGATGACGCCGAAATCGGCCCGGAAGTCATTGCGCGCGAAGATGTCGCGCAGCTGAAGACCAAGCTCAAGGATGCGATGCTGCGCATGCGCACCATCAGCAAGAAGCGCTTTAATTTCGTTTATGACTTCCCGTGGTACATGGTGATCGGCTCGCCCGGGTCCGGCAAGACCACGACATTGCTGAACTCCGGGCTGAAATTTCCGTTCGGCGACGATGTCAACGACGCCATGATCCAGGGCGTCGCCGGCACGCGCGACTGCGACTGGTGGTTCAGCGACGACGCCATCCTGATCGACACGGCCGGCCGGTACACAACCCATGACAGTGACGCCATTGTCGACAGCACCGGCTGGCAGGGCTTTCTGGACCTTCTCAAGAAGTACCGGCCGCTCAAGCCGGTCAACGGCATCATCATCGCGCTGAGCATTGAGGAGGTTCTGGCCAAGAGCCCGCAGGCCTGGGTCAAGGAAATCCGCACGGTCCGCCAGCGGCTGCGCGACCTTGAGGAGAAGCTCAAAGTGCGCCTGCCCGTCTATCTGATCTTCACGAAAGTGGACATGGTGGCCGGCTTTGCCGAGTTCTTTGACGGCTTCAACAAGTTTGACCGCGAGCAGGTTCTGGGCACCACATTCCCGCTCGGCGTCAGCCAATCGAAGGGCAAGATCGCCGACGCGTTCGCCACACAGTACCGTCTGATCCTGGAACGGCTGAACCGTCTCTTGGTCGAGCGGCTGCAGCAGGAGCCGGACGACATCCGACGCAGCCGCGTCTATCGTTTCCCGGCCCAGTTTGCGGCGCTTGAATCAGCGCTTGTCGAACTCGTTGGAGAATTCACGGCCTCGACAAAACTCGCCCAGTCGCCGCTGCTTCGGGGCGTATACTTTGTTTCGGCAACGCAGCCCGGACCCGTCTATGACCGCACGCGCTCGGCAGTGTCTGAGCGGTTCACATTTCTGCCCGATGCCTCCGCCTCCGGTCCGGCGGGACACAAGCCGTTTTTTCTCACCCGCCTCTTCAGCGAAGTCATATTTGGAGAGGCCAATCTCGTCACGACCGATCCGAAAGTGCGCCGCCGCAAGGCGATTTTGACCGGGGCTTTATATCTCGTGCCCTTCATCGCCATGACTGCGCTGGCGGGAGCATGGGCGCATGCCTGGTACACAAACAAGCAGACCTTGGTGCGGGTCAACCAGCGGATTGCGGTCTACAATAGAGACGTCGAGGCAATGCCGGTGAAGGACGTTGTCTCGTCGGATATCGTCGCGCTCGTCGAGCCGCTGAACAATCTGCGCGCTGCGCTTTACCAGGAAATCCCAGGTACTGACCGCTGGTTCCATATCGGCATCGATCAGGAAGTGAAGCTGCGCACCGGTGTTGAAAGCGCGTATCAGCGTGGACTGAACGGCCTCATGCTGCCGCGTTTGCTCGTTTATCTTCAGGAGGCGATGCAAGAGCCGGGCGTCAGCGCAGGCGACCTTTACAGCAAGCTCAAAATCTACCTGATGCTGGGCGGGCTGGGGCCCCTCGATCAGGACTATGTCCGCCAGTATCTCGATGCGGATTTTGCCAGGCGTTTTCCGGGTCCCGGCCGCGCGCAGCAGCGCAAGGATCTGGTTACGCATCTCACCTCGCTGATATCATCCGACCAGATCAAGCAGCTGACACTTGATCAGGAACTCATCGACGAGGCGCGCGCGGCGCTGCGCACAAAACTGCCGTCGGTGCGTGTGTATGAAATTGTCCGCTCCAATCCAAAAGCGGCCGCTCTTCCAGAATGGCGGCCTGCCGACAAGGCGGGATCAGGCGGCGATCTTCTGCTCGTGCGCGACAGCGGCAAGAGCATGCGCGAGGGAATTGCGGGCGTTTTTACGCGCGCCGGTTTTTACAGTGCAGTCCTGCCGGAAATTTCCCGCATCTCGCGTGAGTTCCAGTCAGAGCCTTGGGTGCTGGGGGAAGGGTATATCGCCGAGCAGCCGCTGGATGATCTGAAGCGCGATGTTTTGAGGCAGTATCTGCAGGATTTCAAATCGTCCTGGACCGGAATGCTCCAGGACATCCATATCCGCAAGGTCGCTGACTTGCAGGAGGCGACATCCGCAGTGGGCATTCTGACAACCAAGAACAACCCGCTGCTCGCACTTTCCAGACGCGTTTCAACGGACGCTGATCTGCGCGCCGGGAGCAGAGTTCGAACCAGCGCCCGCTGACGAAACCCGCAGGCGCGGAGACGCCAGCCGAAGGTCTGCAGGGCGCGGCGACTGAATTGGTGAAGGACGCTGCCGGCTCCACCGCAGCAAAGGTTGAAGGACTGGTGGAGGGCGTTGCTGGAGCAGCGGCAGCCGGTCAGCTCGCCGCCTATTTGCCTTCCCCTGATGACTATCTCCTCGACGCCTTTGATGCCGATGATCTTGCGCCATTTTCACAGATGCGCAATTTCGTGACGCCTGAGGGCGAGCAAGCCGCCGGCATCGACGCCTTCTCGGAGATTTTTGAGGAGCTGTTCCGCCAGCTTAGCCGCGCCGCCACAAACTCCGGCGAGGTGAATGAAATTTTCGGCGTCAAGAGCGCATTGGCGAGCGCCAATCAGCGGGTGGTGACCGAAGCGCAGCGCGCGCCCTCGCCGATGGACCGCTGGCTGGGAACGCTCGCCACGGACATTGCGCGGCTGACCGCAAGCGGCGCGCGCAGCTCTCTGTCGCAGCTCTGGCAAACAACAGGCGGGCGTTTCTGCAAGACCGCCATTGAGGGCCGCCGGCCCTTTAACCGGGAAGCCAATAATGGCGTGGCGATAGACGACTTCACTCGCATGTTCGGACCAAGCGGAGAATTCGCCAATTTCTTTCAATTGCATTTAAAGCCCTTCATCGATGTGTCGCAGTCGCCTTGGCGCTGGACGGGACCCGCAGGCACGGAAGAAATTGCAAGTGACGCGCTTGAGCAGTTCGAAAACGCCCAGCGTATCCAGTCGGCCTTCTTCAACGGCGGCAATGAATTGAGTGTGACGCTTGATGTGACGCCGGTCGATCTCGATAATGATTCAACGGCCGTGATAATTTCGCTGAACGACCAAACCGTCAGTTACGATCACGGACCAGTGCAGACGAAATCGCTGAAATGGCCGGGCGATGGCAACCGCACGGCGCGGATCACATTTCAGCCGCCAGGCGACAATGCCAGCATCACTGTATCCGGACCATGGGCGATGTTTGAACTGTTCGAGAAGGCCAAGCGCGAAAAAGTCAGCGATGACAAATTCCGCGCGACATTTATCCTTGGCAATCGCCGCGCTTCGTTTGATGTGCAGACCGGCTCGGTGCTCAATCCCTTCTCGCTGCCGGAGATCGCGAAGTTCCGCTGCCCTGAGAGACTCTGACCGCGATGGCGGATTTCAAGGTCAAGCGGATCGGCTATTTCGGCAAGATGCCGAAGGCGGGAGACTTTGTCTCGCGCAACGTGGATGCGCAGACGAAGGACGCATTTGACCGCTGGCTTCAAGCCTGCATCAACGAAAGCCGCGCACAGCTGAAGGACGGCTGGCTTGGCAGTTTTTTGACCGCGCCGATCTGGCGCTTTCTCCTGATCAACCAGCTTGCCCCGTCCAAAACAGTGCTGGGCGTGATGATCCCGAGCGTTGACAAAGTCGGGCGCTATTTTCCGCTCGCTGTGCTGATAGAACTAGCCGATCTCGAACTCGACCGCGATGCGCTGGTCGCCTGCGACAAGATTTTGAATGAGTTCGAAGACCTGTTGATGGGCGCGCTGTCGGACGACTTCGACCAGGACTATTTCGACTATCAAGTCGGTCTTGCGGCGCGAAAATATGGCGACAGACCAGTCCCGGCGGTCGAGGCTGGCGCAAGCAGCTTTCGCGGCCTTGACGCGGCAACGCAGGACGCCGCCCTGTTGCGGAACCATGAGGGCTCGATCTGGTGGACCGAGGGGTCGGACCACCGTCAGGCGGATCTATTGCTGTATGAAGGCATGCCCGCCCATGCGGCCTTCGCCTCCTTTCTGCGCGACCCCAACCATTTTCGCGAGCTTGAAACAGCCTGGGACGTTGCCCGCGATCTTGGGCCCTCACAAACTGACAACCCGCCAGTTGATTTCTCAGACATCGCCGCATCCGTCGCGTTTCATTTGATTTCGCATGCCGGAAGATCGGAATTGCCCAACACATCCGCAGCGGTCTATTCAGGCCAATCGCAATCTCTGTTTGTCTCGGACGGCCGTTTTGGGACCGGATATTTTGCCATGGCAAGCCGCCTGCTGGGCAAGGTCATTCCGCCTCTGTTCACGTCTGAGGTGATGCCCGAACAGACGGGATCCATGTCTGAAAGCGGAAACGGCGAACTGGAAAAGATCGAGGCTTTTCTGTCGGCCAAGTTCCCGAACAGCCCGCGATCCATCCTGGGAACGCCTTTCAGTTTCGCGTGCGCTTATCTCGATGATCCGACGGCAATCCGGCTCTTCACGGCAGGGAATTATTTGTGTCTGCACAAGAGCAAATCAGGCGTGCGGCGCGTGTTTGACGCGTTGCATGTGGCTGAGGACGCGACCATCCGGCAGAATGAGGCGGGCTTTTGCAAGAGCGTGGTCATTCAGGCAGAAGCCGGTGACAGGCTCTTGATCTGCAGCCCTCTCTTTGACACGCCTTATCTCACGGGAGAGATTTACGAGGCTCTTGCCGCGCGCACGATTGGCGAGGCGGCAAAGTCCGCCTGGCAAAATGCAACGATAAAGGGGCTGTCCGGAAACGTTGTGCTGGCGGCGATCGAAATTACCGCAGCAGCGCCGGCAGCATCAGAACTGCAACCGGAGCTGGGCATTGAGTGAGCCGCCCAAGCGGTCCTTGCCAAACTGAACGTCGCTGCGGACATTGCCGGAGAGCAGCCGCTGCGTGCCGGCGATCTCCGGCGTGAGCGTCAGGAAGTTCGCGCCGAGGCTCACCTCGCCATAGGTCTTGCCAGAGCCGCTGGTGACGTCGATGATGTCTGGGGTTGCGCCTATCAGTCGTCCAGACTGATCTTTGCCAAAGTCATGATAGGCGGTCGCCGAGACAAAGGGCGTTACGCGTAGCTGATCATCAAAGAGCAGAAAGTTTGTGGAGGCTGACACGCCGGCAAAGGCAAGGTGGCTGGTTGTATCATCAAATTGCACCGTTGCGTTCGAGCTGTTTACGGAAAAGTTCAGGTCGTCCGTTGTCGTCCTTGCAAACGTGTAGCCGGCCGCCGGGCACGATCGAAAATCTTCCGGCCGTGAAGGCATATCCGCCGGAAATGCCTGCGGAAATTCTCTCCGAGGATATCCTTGCCGTTATCTATAGAGAAACCCACGAGCATTGACGTTCACATTGTAGTCGATGAACTCCTGCCGCAGTTGTGCATCCAGAAAGAACGGGCCGTTGGAAAATATGCCATAAGCGCCAACAAACGTGTCCTGCATCGTGGTTTTGTTGTTGAAGCCCTTTTGGGTTGCCGAGCCGAAAATTTGGCCTGCAGTCAGCCCCAAGATGAACGCTGGCACCCGTGCCCCCGATATTGAAAACCCCTCCGTCAAGTCCAAACTGATAGCCACCGAAACCTACATCCACCTTCGTCTCAACGGCTTGCGCGACACCGCCAACAAAGGCGGCACCAGCGCTGCCCTGGCTTGTAATGCCGCCGCTGGTGCGGAACCAAGGCGAAAACCCGAGCTGGTTGGGGGCAGGGTCAAGTGGCGATGAGACAAATCCGCTGGCAGGCTTGAAGAAGGCGTTCGAGACGGAGTTCTGAGCGGTGATAAAGTTCGAAACGATACCGCCAGCTGCTTGGGCATCCAAAACGCTGCGAAGGACGATATCTGTTCCCGACGTAACGGCGTCATAGGAGAAAAGCCCAAGACCTTCGAGTCCCGTCACGGAAAACTGCGCGTTAGGATCAATTGAAACTGCGTCGATCAATACCAAATCATTGAAGTCCACGACCGCTCCAGCGGGGCCGATATTGTTTAGGACAAAGGCGCCGCCGCTTGAGGATAGATTGCCCATTACGGTGATCACGTCGTTCCGGGTCGGCGCGAACGGCATGCTCAGATCAATATCCATGAAAATCTGCGAACCGGCCAGATTTGCCATGCCGCCACCAAGAATTAGGTGATCACCGCCAGCTCCGTTGCCGATATCCAGCGAGCCGGTTGCCGTGTTGGTAAACAGTTCAAGCCCGCCAAGGGTCGTTGTCCCGGAAGCATTTGTCACACCTGAATTGACGAACTGATCATTGGCGCCGCCAAAGAAGGAAGCGCTGGAAGGGGTAAGGTTTAGAACTGCGTCCAACGCATTTCTAACGGCAACATTTCCCGAAGCCGACTGAAACGCTCCGGAAATTGTGCCCGCATTGTTCAATGCGGTCGTCCCTGATATTGAGCTGAGCAGATTGTGTGCGTTGACAGTAACACCAGTTCCAACATTGAACTCGGCATTGCCGCTGCCGACAAGCGCGGCAGCACCAGGCCCGACGGAGATGTCACCAAAAATGCGCGCAACTGCAGCGCCTCCGGACAGATCCGATGTCATGCTGATCGCAGTCGAATCCGTCACAATCGGCCCAAACGTCAATATATTAATACTGCTGCCGGCGCCTGTGCCAGTGGCGGTGATACCCCGTGCTCCACCGATGGGGCCGTTGACAGTAATGTTCGTCGCGCCTGACGCATTGGTGCTTATCGCTGTGCCGGCCCCTCCCAATTGCACATTTGCGGACGACACGATGGTCACGTCACCTGCATTATTAGTTACGACCGTTTGTGCAGCAGAAAGACTGTTTATGACGCCACCGATCGCGGTAGCGCGGAGTTCGGCGTTTATTGTAGCACCTGCATCGGCACCGCCGGTTTGGCCAAAGGCGAAAGCGTCTATCAACGAACCAGCGGTGAGCGAGCCGCCAGTATGGATGAAGCTTTGAAAATTATTCGCGGCGCCTGAGAAAGTGCCGCCGCCTATGGCAAACTCGCCAGTGCCTTGGCCGTCTATCGCGGCCGCCATAGTGCCACCAAGGACGGTTGTGTTACCTGAGACAATCAAATTCGCGTTCGCCAACGCGTCGCCGCCATTGAGAACAAGCTCTCCGAGCGACCCTCCTGTGCCACCAATACTCCCACCAGCATTTACGGTGGTTATTCCCCCAAGACTTGCGCCAGAAGCGAGTGACAAAGTCGAACCGTTAATTGCAGTGTTGCCTGCGAAACTTGAGCTATTGCCTGTCAGCGTCAAAAGCCCGCCCGCACCACCGAGGCTGAGGGCGCCGCTGTTTGCAAATGTCCCGCCATAGGATTGACTGGTTGTTTGATTCACAGCCAATGTCTGGCCGCCAGCAATATTGATCTGGCCCCCAACGCCGGAGAGATTACCGATTGCTTCGCTGTTCTGTACAAACAGCGTGCCGCCATCGACCGTCAGCAAGCCGGCATCGTCGAGCACCGAGTTTCCAGCCCCCGCGACAGTCAAGCTGCCGCCGCCCAGAGTAACACTCCCCAACAGCATACCAACTGACGTGACCGCACCGCCGTTGATCGTGGTGCCACCATTTATGCTGCCGCCAGCGAGATTGCTGACTTGCCCGGCATTGACAACCAGTCCACCAAAAACAGACCCGCTGTTTGTCAGGTTTCCCGAATTTTGGATGGCACTCCCCGAGGAAAGCAGGCCGCCATTGACCATGCTCGCGCCGAGCGCGTTAATAATATTTGTGGCCGAAAGTGACTCACCTGCCTCAATCAGCACACCATTGGCGTTTGTCGAGCTGTTCGTCAGCGTTCCCGCCAGCGCGAATGCGCCGGTCGTGTTGATGATCCCGTTCCCGCTATTGTTCAAAGCACCGCTCATGGAGCCCTGGGCATTCACCACACCGCCATTGTTGATCCCGGCGTTCACCGTGCCGATTGTCGTCAGCGTGCCAAGATTCGATATTGCATTGGTGGACGAAAGAATGCCGCCGTTCACCAGGAACGCGCCGGACTGGTTGTTAATGTTGGTCGCCGAAAGTGACTCACCTGCCTCAATCAGCACACCATTGGCGTTTGTCGAGCTGTTCGTCAGCGTTCCCGCCAGCGCGAATGCGCCGGTCGTGTTGATGATCCCGTTCCCGCTATTGTTCAAAGCACCGCTCATGGAGCCCTGGGCATTCACCACACCGCCATTGTTGATCCCGGCGTTCACCGTGCCGGTTGTCGTCAGCGTGCCAAGATTCGATATTGCATTGGTGGACGAAAGAATGCCGCCGTTCACCAGGAACGCGCCGGACTGGTTGTTGATGTTGGTCGCCGAAAGTGACTTACCTGCCTCAATCAGCACACCATTGGCGTTTGTCGAGCTGTTCGTCAGCGTTCCCGCCAGCGCGAATGCGCCGGTCGTGTTGATGATCCCGTTCCCGCTATTGTTCAAAGCACCGCTCATGGAGCCCTGGGCATTCACCACACCGCCATTGTTGATCCCGGCGTTCACCGTGCCGGTTGTCGTCAGCGTGCCAAGATTCGATATTGCATTGGTGGACGAAAGAATGCCGCCGTTTAGAATGCTCGCGCCAAGTTGGTTGCTGATATTGGTTGCTGTGAGTGACGTGCCCAGGCCTATCGACACGCCGACTGGAGCGCTGGAGTTGTTGTCCAGCAAGCCGTTAATGTTCAGCGCGCCAACAGCGTTGACCACGCCTGCGCCTTGATTGCTGAGGCCGCCATTAATCGTTCCACCCGCATTGACGGTCCCGCCATTATTGATGAGTTCGCCATTGATAGTCGCGCTAGCTCCGTTCGTGACCAACCCCGAGTTCGTCACACCACCGCTGACCGTCCCAAGGTTATTGAGAGACCCAACCGAAACATTAACCCCTCCGGCAATGGTCCCATTGTTCTGCAGTGTTCCGCCGCCAGTAATACTTGTAATCCCCGAATAAGTATTTGTACCGGTCAACGCGAGAATACCCGCCCCGTTTACGTTGACGCCTCCGGTCCCCGCAATCGGCGCCTATTGTGGCTGTTGGCCGGCATTGGACGTCAAATTGACCGGGCCTGCGCCTATGTCCAGGCTATTGGGTCCCGACCCCTTTCAGATGACATAACCGTTGGAGTTAAACACCATGCCCCCGATTTACAACTTCCGCCAGCGTTACTCTCCCGCTATTGCCGCCGAAAATTGCGGTGGAGCCATTGTGCCAGTTCGTATTTCTAGCGCCGTTGTCCGTTGTCCATTTGTTGTCATTGTTTCCAGTCTCCCGACCCGCCTTGAACATTGCGCTCCGACCGTATCCCATGTGTAGTCGGCTGCGAGAGAACTGTCCGGCTGAACAGTCAGGCACGCCGCTATCGCAAATTGGTTAGCGAGAATTTGGTCGCACACGCTGGCGAGTGACATTGCGGAGCAGCCGCTGCCAAATTCCCCGAGAGGCGTTGAGAAATACCTCTCAAGAGGCCGTTGCGTCTGTATTTCTGCATTATCAAGTGCCCCGGGCGTTAAGAAATCCCTAAATCGTGCAGCTATCGATTGCAAGCAAGTGCGGTGACGAATCAACGCATTTCAAGGTCTTCTTCCCTAAGGATTGGCGCAATTGCAACAGTTGCGCAGGGACCAAGCGCTACCATGGAAACTAGATGGAAATGGTACGCCCAAGGGGAATCGAACCCCTGTTCCCGCCGTGAGAGGGCGGTGTCCTGACCGCTAGACGATGGGCGCGGCGGTGGGGATATAATCCGCCCGTGCGGCAAATGCAATTACGCTCACGGCAGTTTCATTTCGATGAGATCGAAAAGGTTGCCGTAGAGGTCTTCGAACACGGCGACAATGCCATAGCCTTCATGCCTTGGCTCTTCGCGAAACTTCACGCCCCGCGCCAGCATCAAGGCGTGATCACGCACGAAATCGTCCGTTTCAAGAAACATCGCCACGCGCCCGCCTGTCTGATTTCCGATGGCCGGCGCTCCGCTTCGTTCTTGGCCTTGGCAAGCAAGAGGCGCGCGCTCGTCGCGCCGGGCGAAACCACCAGCCAGCGCTTGCCGCCGCCAAGATCACTGTCTTCAATCAGCGCAAAACCAAGTTTCTCAAGATAAAACGCCTTCGCATCATCATAGTCGCGCACGACAATGGTCACGAGGCCGAGCTTCATGCTCATCTATTTCGAAATCACTGCAAATCGCGCCACAATCTGCCGGCTGGTCATATCGAATATTTGAATCTCGCGAGCGCCCCCCTTCAGTGTCACGTCCAGCGACAAGCGGTCGCCTGACAGGCTTTGACTGTTCATGTAGGCGCCGGCAGGCAATACGATCTCGCCTGCGCCCGCAATCAAGGCACCTGAAGCCGGTGACGCAATCGAGGACGGCTCCTTGCCGCCGCCATTCATCTTGTAGACAATGGCAAAAAGCACGGCCATAAGGCCTGCCATCATCACGCCGATGGACACACCCAGAAGTCGGATCATCTTGCGGCGCACTTTTTCCATGGCCGGATCGAGCGGTTTTTCGTCTTCTTCGACCAGAGCTTTTGCCATTCAGGATTCCTTTAACTGTGCGCGACCCTGATATCGAAGACGATGACGCATTGAAAGTGCTGACCGCCGGAGCGGACGCGACAGGCCGGCGGCTGGATCAATGGCTGGCCGGAGAGCTTGGGCCGGACTTGTCACGCAGCCGTATCAAGAGTTTGATTGAAGCCGGCGCGGTCACCATCAACAGCCAGCACGTTCTCGAGGCGAAGCTGAAGCTGAAAGGTGGGGACAGGATCGCGCTCGCTTTGCCCGAGCCGGAGCCCGCTGAACCGGAGCCGGAGGACATCGCGCTCGACATCCTGTTTGAAGACAAGGATGTGATCGTCATCAACAAGCCGGCCGGACTTGTCGTCCATCCCGGCAATGGCAATTGGACCGGCACGCTCGTCAACGCCCTCATCCATCATTGCGCGGACACCTTGTCTGGTATTGGCGGGGTCAAGCGGCCGGGCATTGTCCACCGTCTCGACAAGGACACGACCGGCGTCATGGTTGTTGCCAAAAACGACCAGGCCCACCGCGCTCTTGCCGACACCTTCGCCGACCATGGCCGGACGGGCGGTTTGGAACGGGCTTATCTGGCGCTCGTCTGGGGCGCGCCGGAGCGCGTGACCGGTACAATCGACGCGCCGCTCGGACGCTCGCAGAAGGATCGGACGCGCCAGGCCGTGGTCAAGGAAAGCCAAAGCGACGCGCGCCACGCCGTCACGCATTTTCAGGTGCTGGAGCGCTTCGGTTCTCAAAAGAACGGCGACGCCTTTGCGAGCCTCATCGAATGCCGCCTCGAAACCGGCCGCACCCACCAGATCCGCGTCCACATGGCCCATATCGGCCATCCGCTGATTGGCGACGCCGAATACGGCGCGGCGTTCAAGACCAAAGCCAACAGGCTGCCTGAGCCGTTCCGGAGCATGGTTCAGGCGTTTGGACGCCAAGCGCTGCATGCGGGGCTGCTGGCGTTCGAGCATCCGGCGAAGGGCAAGGTGATGCGGTTTGAGGCGGGAATGCCGGGAGATATGGGGGAGGTGGTTGAGGGGTTTCGCGCGATTAAGTGAAGCGAGATTGCAATGCAGCAAGCAGTTTCAGGCAGGCAAGGTCTGGCGCAGCCGTCCAGCCAAGTCCTCAAGCTTGTCTGCCGGCGCGCGGCCGGATGACCAGGAAAGCGTGCGTGGCGCTTGACCAGAAGACGAGATTGAGACCGCGGCGCTGCTCTGTCTGCGGCGCCGATTTCCCGGCGGTGTTGGCCATGATGCACAGGGCGACCGGACCATCCTTCGGATCAAGATAGGCAATCTGGGCCAGCGGCTTGTTCTTGAATTTCAGCATCTGGGCGCGCTTGAACGGAATATCAGCCAATTCAATGTTTGACCGCTCCAAAGGCAATCCCAAAGCGTTTCCGGCGCTCGCGATCTGCGCGTCTTCCGCTGTTCCGGTCCCCGCGAGATTCTCCAGCGTCTCGGCGGAGTAAAGCGCCATGTAATTGGCCACCACTCCGCGCCAGCCCTCCTCGTCATTTTTCCGGCGGCTTGCCAGAAAGGCCCCAACCCCGCGGTCGGCGGCAACGCCAAAAGCGACCAGCCCAATGGAAGCGGCGATTAGACTGCGGCGCGTGTACATGGGCTCGGCTTTTGGCCGGGTGCTGCTCTGGGCAAGCCTTTCCGCCATCCGGGCGAGCGGGGCCTCTTCCAGCAGCGCGTCAAATGCGCCGTGCAGAGGCGGCGGCGAGCCGGCGAGCAATTCGAGGCGCGCCGCCAACGCCGGATCCTTCTCCAGCAGCTCTTCCATGGCCTTCTGCTCAGCGCCGTCAAGCTCGCCGTCAAGAAATGCCACAAGCATCTCGTCAGAGGACAGGCTGTGCATAACATGTTCAGACATCATGACCTCCCTTTCTCCAAACGAGGCTGGTTTTCCGGCGACGGGTCACCGGTCAGTTTCGACCGTCCGCTGGCAAGCCGGCTCATGACGGTCCCGATCGGTATGCCCAGACATCGGGATTTCACGGTATGAATAACCTTCACTAAGCGAGAAACACCGCCGTGCGCTGCGCTTCGGGCAAAGCGTCGATCTGGCGCAAGACCTGATTGGCGTCAACGCGCGTTTGAACATCATGTTCTCCGTCAAGAACCAGCGCTGTGTCCGCCTCGACAAATCCCTGGCCGAGCCGAACCCTGCGCGAGCGCACTTCGTCGATCCAGATTGAGTGAAGGATCGAAAACAGCCAGCGGTCTAGCCGGGTGCCTGGACGGAACTGCGAAGCCCGTTCAATACCGCGCACACAAGCGGCCTGGACAAGATCTTCGGCGACATCACGCTGCCGCGACAGCACCAAGGCATACCGCCACATCCGGCCAAGATGGGGAACCAGCTGGTCCCTGATATCAACATCGCTCGAAGCTATCGGCTTGCTCCTCATGCTTGCAGATGCCGACTGGCGCGAAGCCAGCCGGCCACCTGAGAAACCGCCCTGATCATCTATCGCATACATGACGCGAAGACTCGTGCTGCAAGATCCGGCATCACCTCATTCCTTCAGCCAATTGGCTCTTGAGATGACAGATCAGATCGTCAGCGTTCCCTTGCCTGCCTGTGTATAGCGCTCCGATACCTTTGACCAGTCCACGACATTCCACCAAGCTTTCAGATAGTCGGCGCGGCTATTCTGGTAGTTTAGATAGTAGGCGTGCTCCCAGACGTCGTTGCCGAACAGGACGCGCTTGCCGTCCATGAGGGGCGTATCCTGATTGGGCCGCGTTTCAAGTGCGAGCTTGCCTTGCTCTGTCACTGTGACAAAGACCCAGCCTGAACCGAACACCTTGCCGCCTTCGCCGTTGAAGTCGGCTTTGAATTTCTCAAGCCCGCCGAGATCGCGGTCGATTGCCGTCAGCAAATTGCCCTGCGGCGGGCCGCCATTGGGACCCATGATCTGCCAGAACATGGTGTGGTTGGCGTGGCTGCCCATGTTGTTGCGGACAGTCTTGCGGATGCTTTCAGGAAGGCTGTCAAGATTGGCCAGGACATGCTCGACCGGATGATCCGCGATCTGCGGCGCCTCCTTGACTGCATTGTTCAAGTTCGTGACAGCGGCGGCGTGGTGCTTGCCGTGATGGAACTGCATTGTCTGCGCATCGATATGCGGCTCAAGCGCGTTTGGCGCGTAGGGCAGCGGCGCGACGGAAAACGGACCATTGTCCTTCGCAGCCTGTTTTTTGTCACTCTGCTGCGCGAACGCTATTCGGGACGTGGCCGCGACAGCGGCGAGGCCGGTTGCAGCGGTCAGCAGGTTTCGGCGGGTAAGCGTATTCATGATGCGTGTCTCCTAAGGTTGAGCCAGTTTCCTGCTGGCGGTCATTGTGGAGGGTGGAATGATAGCCCCCGGCCACACTTGCGCCCGGCGCATCCTTCACTCTCCGAGAAAGACGTATTCGGCGGAATAGGGTTCAAGATGGAGGGCGCCGGGAGTCTGGCACGCGCCGGCGAATGCGCCGCCGCGCGTTTCGAGCCGCTGAATCATGCTCGCTTTGGCAAGCTCGCCCTCACCCAGCCGGTCAATGACATTCAGCCGGAGCAGTTTAATATCTCCGGGTGAGCCGCCGGTAGCCTGCCCGTCGACCTTGCCGACGATTGCGCCGCCTGCGGCAAGCTCCCAGCTCGGACCGGCGTAATGCCGCCCGACCGTCTTGCCGTCTTTTGTCAAAATGGCCAGCGGCTCGCGGAACTGCCAGTTGGCGGCTTTGCCTGCCTCAGCCTTGCATTCGTAAATCTGCAGGCCCTCGGCGTGAAGCTTCATGATTTCGCTCTTCCCGTCCGCCGCAGCGGCAGCAGGAACGTCTGCGGAAGACGCGCTTGAAGGGGTAAGGATGATTGCGACCGCCAGAACGCCGAGCGTGGCGGATGCCATGCAAATGGCCGCGTTGGCCGGGCGGGGAATGCTGCGTGAGAGAGCGGACATGATGCGCCTTTCGAGTTGCCGTCCGGCCGGAATGACCAGTCGTTATGCGGTGAACGGATGACCGGCCTTTTTATTCACCGACCGTGCAAGAATGTTTTTGGAAGTGCCGCGAATAAGGCGATGACGCAGAAAGGGCGGGGCCAAAGCGGCCCCGCCCTTGCGCAAGAGTGATCAAGGCGTTCAGAAGCTGCTGGAACCGCCGGAAGGGCCCGAGCTTTCATGAGCAGCGGCCGCCTTGTACGCGCCCGGCTTTTTCAGGAATATGACCTGAGCGCGGATTTCCCCGCCGGGATTGGCGGCGGTGTGCAGGTTCAGATAGGTTCTGCCGGCCAGGAGCGCCTTTGCGGTCTTTGCATTGACCGCTGAGGACTTTTTCATGCCGCTCTTGTAAGCGCCGCTGACAGGAATAAGGATTCCAGCTTTGCCGCCGGGGCCGGCCGGGCCGTGGAAGTGGGCATTTGTGACCGGACCGCTCAAGCCGGACCAGGAAACCTTGTAAGATATCTTGTTCGATTCCGTGTCGTAAGTTCCGGTCAGCTTGCCTCTCGCCTTTGGCGCGGCAACGCCTTCGGCGGCAAGTGTGCCGGAGAATTTCATGATCTCAGCGTTTGCCAAAGGCGCGAAGCCGATAACCAGGGCTGCGGCCAGCGGCAGTGTCATGCGAAGAGTGCGGTTCATGATAGTGGACCTTCCGTGTTGAGTTTGACGTGCGGCAGTGAACGGCCCAGCAAGGATTTTATTCGAGGCGAATTCGCGCCGCATTGTTTTGGCGGCTGGACGGAGCGGGAAATGCAGCCAGCCGAACTTTTTTCAGACAATGAATTTTCTTGCCGAATAAAGAGCGGGCCTCAGGCGTTAATGGCGGCAACTTAAACCATCTGAGGATCAATCATCATGCAGTCTGTCAAACACACTTTCTTCTCGCCAGCCCGCATCGGGCAAAACATCACCCGCATCCTTGCCAGCGCCGTCATAGGCTCCGCCTTGCTCGCGGCTCCGGCACATGCCGCCGGCGAAGACACGAGCGGCGCCGAGACCTGTCCCAAAGGTCAGGTATGGAACAAGAAGGCAAAAAAGTGCGTCACGGAAAAGAGCAGTCTTTTGAACGACAAGGAGCGGACGCGCTATGCATATGCCTTGGCCAAGGAAGGGCGCTATGAAGAGGCGATTGCGCAGCTTGATCTTCTGGACAACCCAAACACCGCCAAGGCCCTGAATTACCGCGGCTATGCAACCCGCAAGCTCGGACGCACAGATGAAGGCATTTTCTACTACCTTCAGTCCGTCAAACTGGACCCGCAATACGCCAAGGTTCGCGAATATCTCGGCGAGGCCTATGTCATCAAAGGCCGTCTCGACCTTGCCAGCGCGCAGCTGGCGGTAATCGAGTCCATTTGCGGTCAGAAGTGCGAAGAGTACAAAGACCTGTCCGAGGCCATTGCCTCATCGCCCGCCAAAATCTGACGAGCCTCCTGGATTGAGGCGGCGGATGGCGCCCGATGGCAGCATCTCATCCGCCGCCTCACTGATTTCTTTATTTTTCCATCATTAAATCTTCGCAATGTGTGCGCTTCCCCGTGTTTTCGCCGGGATCATTCCTATATACTGAAGCTGCCGTGACCAATGCGCGACGCGGTTGGTCAGATGCGCCCGCCGAGGTTCGGGGGTGTGGCAAGAGAAGGAGAGGGTGCTCATATGGCCCGTGGTTTGCCTGCTATCATGTCTGGAGAAGGCGGTCTTTCCCGCTATCTCGATGAAATCCGCAAATTTCCGATGCTCGAGCCGCAGGAAGAGTACATGCTCGCCAAGCGGTTTCTGGAGCATGAGGACCGCGATGCCGCGCACCGGCTGGTCACCAGCCATCTGCGTCTCGTCGCCAAGATCGCCATGGGTTATCGCGGCTATGGCCTGCCGATCGGCGAAGTGGTGTCCGAGGGCAATGTCGGCCTGATGCAGGCGGTGAAGAAATTCGAGCCGGAGCGCGGCTTCCGCCTTGCGACCTATGCCATGTGGTGGATCAAGGCCTCGATCCAGGAATACATCCTGCGCTCGTGGAGCCTGGTGAAAATGGGCACCACTGCCAACCAGAAGCGGCTGTTTTTCAACCTGCGCAAGCTCAAGGGCCGCATCCGCGCGCTGGACGACGGCGATCTGAAGCCGGATCAGGTGGATTCGATTGCCACGACGCTCGGCGTCTCCAAGGAAGAAGTCATCTCGATGAACCGCCGCATGTCGGGCGACGCCTCGCTGAATGCGCCTATCAAGGCGAGCGAAGGCGAGAGCGGCGAATGGCAGGACTGGCTGGTGGACGGCCATGACAGCCAGGAGCAGGTGCTGATCGAGCAGGACGAACTCGACGAGCGCCGCGCCATGCTGGACGAGGCGCATGGCGGTTCTGAACGAACGCGAGCGCCGCATCTTTGAGGCGCGCCGGCTTGCGGAAGACCCGATCACGCTTGAGGACTTGTCGGCTGAATTCGACATCAGCCGCGAACGCGTGCGCCAGATTGAGGTGCGGGCGTTTGAGAAGGTGCAGGATGCGGTGAAGGCCTCGGCGATCAGGCGGCAGAAGGCGCTGCGGACGATTGAGGCTTCCCCGGCGTCCTAACATTTACCATTAATTAAGCCTGTGGTTGCGCCGCGGTTTTTGCGTGGTTATCGATGCTGCATAATTTGCGGCGGAGAGCTATCATGGCAAGAATTAGCGTAGGTGTGCGTGGTTCGGACGACAGCATAATTGCCGCCGGCGCGCTGCCGGTCTCTTTGTCCCTTGTAGGCTGGACGCGTGTGGCGGCGGGCTTGCCGCCGTTGGCTCTCTTTGACCTTTTCTTCGCTCCTGCATCGGCTGGGCTCGCGCCAGGCACACAATTGAACGCTTACCGGGACCTGGCAGGAAATGTGACGGGCATCACCTATTACAGCGGGACGGGCAACCCGATCCCACAACTTTTCACTGTGACCGGCCTGTCGATTCCTCGTGATACATTCCTTGCCGGTCTGGCGGACATCATGCCGATGATCACCGCCGGGAATGATTCGATAGTAGGCAATGACTTCGACAATATTCTGCACGGCGGCGCAGGGGCGGATTCGATTTTAGGCCTTGGCGGCAACGACCAGCTGTTTGGCGATGCGGGAAATGATCTTTTGACCGGGGGCGCGGGAGCGGATGTGCTGAATGGCGGCGACGGGATTGACACGGCGGACTACAGCGCCTCCCCAGCCTCCGCCGGCGTGTATGTGATCCTTTCATCAGCGGGAACGGCCAGCTTCGGTGACGCGCAGGGCGACTCACTTGTCTCGATAGAAAATATCAACGGCAGCCAGTTTGGCGACTATATTGTGGGTACCGACGGAGACAATGTTTTCCAGGGCAATGGCGGCAATGACAGGCTCCATGGGCAGGGCGGTGCCAACCAGCTGTTCGGCGGGGCGGGCCTTGATCTTCTGACCAGCGGCGGCGGTTCCGATCTGCTTGACGGCGGCGCGGACAACGATTCTCTTTATGGAGGCGGCGGCGACGACCGGCTGTATGGCGGCTCTGGAAATGATACAGTCTGGGGCGAAGATGGAAACGACATTTTGCGAGGCGATGCCGGGGCGGACATCATCAATGGCGGGCTCGGAACCGACCGGGCGGACTACACGACGTCAACCACCGGCGTCACCGTCAACTTGACTGCAGGCACGGCGTCCGATGGCGACACGCTGACAGGGATTGAGAATCTTTACGGTTCGGGGCTCAATGATGTTCTCTGGGGCAATGCGGGCGCGAACGTGCTTTACGGCAGCGGCGGCAACGACCAGCTGCTTGGGCTGTTAGGCGATGACAATCTGAGCGGCCAGGACGGCGATGACATGCTGTTCTGCGGTGAAGGCAATGATCTTGCGTTCGGCGGCGACGGCCGTGACCAGCTGTTCGGCGAGGAAGGCAATGACATTCTGCGCGGCGACGCGGGAGCCGACGCAATCGACGGCGGCGCGGGCATTGACCGGGTGGATTACAACAGCTCGGGGACAGGAGTTACCGTAAATCTTACAACTGGCGCGGCGTCAGACGGCGATACGCTGATCAACATCGAAAACGTCTACGCGTCGGCCTACGCAGATGTCCTGACCGGCTCGTCCGCAGGCAACACGCTCTATGGCAATAGCGGCAACGATCAATTGTTCGGTTTGGCAGGAAACGATATTCTTCGCGGCGATGCCGGCGCCGACTTGCTGGACGGCGGCGCGGGCATCGACCGGGCCGACTATGACAACTCGACTGCGGGCGTTACGGTCAATCTCGGCGCTGGCACCGCCTCCGATGGCGACACGCTGGTCAGTATCGAGAATGTCTACGGCTCCGCGTTCAACGACTTCATCTACGGGTCATCAGTCAACAATGCGCTCTACGGCAATTTGGGTGACGACCAGGTCTTGGGTCTGGCTGGCAACGACACACTGGACGGCCAAGCCGGAAACGATTCTCTATTCTGCGGCGAGGGCAGCGACATTGCATTCGGCAGGGATGGCAATGACTTGTTGTTTGGCGAAGAGGCAGCCGACACACTCTACGGCGGCAATGGCAGCGATTATTTGTCTGGCGGCGATGGCAATGATGTGATCTGGGGCGAGGCCGGCAACGATCAAATTGAGGCGGGCGCGGGCAATGATTTTGTCGTGCTTGGCGCGGGCGACGACCAGTTCACCCTCGGCCTCGGCGATGATCGCGTGCGCTTCGACTATGGCAATGGCGCGGACATAATCCGCGATTTCGGCAACGGAAACGATGTAATCGATTTCACCTGGACGGACATGACGCGTGCCGCACTTCAGGCCAACACCGTTCAAACGGCTGCAGGCGTGTTGATGAACCTTGGCTCGGGCTCGATCCTGCTTGAAGGGCTGCAGCTGTCGCAGATCGATTGGGCGGGAGACTTCGTTTTTGCCATCTGATTAACAGGGTAAGCGGGCACTCACCCGCTCGCCTTACCCTGCCAGGCCTTCAGCACTTCCTGGAAAACCTTGTCGCCGGGTATGCCTTTTTCAATTGAAATGAGCGCGCGGCGGCCGGATTTGTAGGTCAGCGGGATATCGATCCAGCTCTGACGCGCCATCAAAGCGAGATTAGCCTCAACGGCGGACTTTTCATCCGTCAGCGCAATCAGGAAGAAGCCATCGCCGAAATTGGCTGGAACGCCAACCAACGGGTTGCCGGGGGCCTGCTCAGTGTCCTTGAACGTCACACGCTGCACGCCATCAATGCTGCCGCCCTGGAAGCCCTCGGGCACAGAGAAAGCCATTTCGATAATGTGGCTTGCCGGCAGCGTTTTGTCGCCATTGCGCTTGATCGTCAGCCGCAGCTTCACACCCTTTTCAGGAATGTCGATCTCGGCGCGTATGGCTGGTTCTTCCGGCTGATCGGCGCCAGGTGAATCCTGGACGGCGGACCAGACAACCGCGCCCTGATCAACCGTGCCTTCTTCCGTGCCGGTCTTTTCTTCATAAAAGACGGCCTTCTGGCCGACGGCGACAGTTGCAGGCGCTGCGGGGGCCGCAGGAGCAGCCGGTGCGGCGGGATCGGTTGCGGCAGGCGCATCCGGCGTCGCAGGCGCTGCGTCCGGAGGCGTCGTGACCTGAGCGACCGACTCGCCTTCACCGACGCCGGCAGCAGCCGTGGCCGGACCCGGATCAATTTCCTTGCCGTCTTCCGTCAGGCGCTGCGTGAACTTTTCCTCGCCGGGCTCGGCTTTCACCGTCGTGGCGGCGGGGGCATCTGGCGTTGCAGGTTTTTCGGCCGTCTGCGCCGGGTCTGCGGGCTTGACGCTTGTGGTGGCGACTTTCTTGACTTCAGGCTGCGTGGAAGGCGCGGTCAGATTGTTGTAATAAGCGATCAGCGTGTCGCGCTGCGTATAACCATAGCCAATGCCAGCGGCGAGCACCGCCCCGGCAAGCGCCCAGACAAGCCCGCCTGACCGTTTTTCCTTTTCGCCCGCCGGAGCCACAGACCCAGGCAGGCCGCCCGGCTTTGCTTCGGGCGCATATGGTTTGGGCGCTGGCGGCGGCGGGACTGCCGTGGTCGGTGTCGTGCGCGACCAGGTGTTTGCGGGCGGCGCAGCTGGCGCAGGCGTCACGGAGAAGGGCCGCACCTCCGGCATTCTTGGCGCGAATGGTTTGTTGGCGGCTTCCGCCTCCGAAATGAAGGCTTCGAGCGGATCGGCAGGTTTTTGCTCCGCAACAGGATTCGGCCCGGCATAGGAGGACTCGACCGTTGTCACCGCATCATCCAGCGATCTGAGCTGGCGCGCCTTTTGTTCCGCTGTTGGCGCAGGAACCAGCGCATCGAGCTTTTGCTCGATCGTCTGGCGCGCGCGGGCGTAGACCCGCGCCCGCAGTTCAGGCGTGTTGACGCCCTGGCTTTCGATGGTCTTTTTCAGTATCGCGACAAAGTCTGCCATGCGCCCTTGTACCACCCTTGCAGCTTATCTCTTGATTCGCTGCGCGTTTTGAAGTGATTTGCCCCGCGTAAACTAGTCCTGAAATGGGTCTGTCACAAGTATTGTATCGTCCCGCTCCGGGCTGGTCGACAAAAGCGCCACCGGACAGCCGATCAATTCCTCGATATAGCGGACATATTTGATGGCTTGGGCAGGCAATTGCGCCCATGAACGCGCGCCGGCGGTCGTGTCTTTCCAGCCTTCCAGCGTTTCGTAAACCGGCACAACATTGGCCTGCGCCGCCTGCGCGGCAGGCAGATAATCGATCAACTCGCCATCCAGTCTGTAGCCGGTGCAGACCTTGATCTCGTCAAGGCCGTCCAGAACGTCGAGCTTGGTCAGCGCAATGCCGTTAATGCCGTTGACGGCCACAGCCTGACGCACCAGCACCGCGTCAAACCAGCCGCAGCGGCGTTTGCGGCCCGTCACGGTGCCAAACTCATGGCCGCGCGTGCCGAGGAATTCGCCGACCTCGTTCTGCTGCTCAGTCGGGAAAGGGCCTTCACCGACCCGTGTCGTGTAGGCTTTGGTGATGCCCAGCACATAGCCGATGGCGCCCGGCCCCATGCCCGACCCCGCCGCTGCCTGCCCCGCCACCACATTGGACGAGGTAACGAACGGATAGGTGCCGTGGTCAACGTCGAGCAGCGTGCCCTGCGCGCCTTCGAACAGGATGCGATTGCCCGGCGCGGCGGTGCGTGTCGAGTATGCTCCAGACCCGGTCGATAAAGGGCAGAATCTTTGACGCGACGGATGTCAGTTCCTCCATGATCGCCTGCGGCGATGATCTTCTCGTCGCCCAAGCCCGCGCCGCAGCGGATTGTGATGGGTCAAGAACGCCGGTCGATCTTTCGCGGGCAAGCGCTCTTCATCAGCAAGGTCCATCACGCTTGATCGAGCGGCGGCCGGCCTTGTCCTCATAGGCCGGGCCGATGCCGCGACGCGTCGTGCCGATCTTGGTGCCGGATTTGGCGGTCATCCTCGCGCAAGCGGTCCAGTTCGCCATGCAGCGACACGATCAGCGGCGTGTTCTCGGCGATCTTCAGAATATCCGGCGTAATCGATACACGCCCTGTTTCGCGAGCCTGTCCACTTCGGCGATAAAGGCATGCGGATCGAAGACCACGCCATTGCCGATAACCGACAGCTTGCCGCGCACCACGCCCGAGGGCAGCAGCGACAGCTTGTAGCTGACCCGTCAATGACCAGCGTGTGCCCGGCATTGTGGCCGCCCTGGAAGCGCACGACGACATCGGCGCGCTCGGAGAGCCAATCGACAATCTTGCCCTTGCCTTCATCGCCCCATTGCGAGCCGACCACAACAACGTTTGCCACTCAGGTCTCCTGAATCAGAACTTCAAATGTGCGGGGAGGATTTCCCGCGACTCTATAGCGGGGGAATTTACAGGTGGCGAGGGGATTTATGCGGCAGTGCAGCTTCCCCTGCCCCTTACGGGGTTGGCCTGACCGCGCGGCCGTCGCGACAAAATCAGCCAAGGTGCTGCTCTCCCGATTTCCAAATGCCGCGCCGCGCCTTACAACAGACCATCTTGCCCCAGCACCTCACCCGCCAAGCCTACCTCCTGCTGACCCTCACCACCCTGTTCTGGGGCGGGAATTCCGTCGCGGGGAAAATGGCGGCGGGCGAGATATCGCCGATGCTGCTGACCTTTGCCCGCTGGGCTGTGGCGGCGCTGATTGTTTTTGCCTTTGCCATGCCGGACTTGAGGCGCGACTGGCTGGTGATACGGCGGAACCTTGGAAAGCTGTTCCTGTTCGGCGCGCTGGGCTTCACCCTCTTCAATGTGCTCCTCTATACGGCGCTGACCAAGACCAGCGCCGTATCCTCGTCCATCGTCCAGGCGGCGATCCCGGCATCGGTCTATATTTTGAACTTTCTGATTTTCCGCGTGAAAGCGAGCCTCTGGCAGATCGCGGGCTTCACCGTCACGCTGGCGGGCGTCATGACTGTGGCGGCGCATGGCGACTTTGCGCGGCTGGCTTCGCTGGATTTGAACGAGGGCGACGCGCTGGTTCTGGCAGCGGTGGTCATTTACGCGCTCTACACGGTGTGCCTGCGCTTCAAACCGCAGATCAGCTGGAAGAGCCTGATTGCAGCCCTTTCGCTGAGCGCGGCGCTTACCTCAATTCCCTTCGTCATCTGGGAATGGCATAGCGGCGGGTTGATACTTCCCGGTGGAACTGGCTGGCTGATCGTCGCCTATACCGGCATTTTCCCTTCCATCCTCAGCCAGGTCTTTTTCATACGAGGCGTAGAGCTGATCGGCGCAAACCGGGCGGGCATATTCACCAACCTCATCCCGATCTTCGGCACCGGCCTTGCAATCCTCATCCTCGACGAGCCGCTGGAGACATTTCACATCACGGCGCTGGTTCTGGTGGTCGCGGGGATATGGCTGGCGGAGCGGCGGGCGGCGCGTCATCACGTTCCACTGTGAGGGGTGGATATTGCCGGCGTTAGCGCCGTAAGATGCCCTCCCGAAACAGGGTGGGATCGCGGACATGAACGGCGCGGAAAGTCTGGTTCACACGCTTGTCGCCAATGGCGTTGATGTCTGCTTCGCCAATCCCGGCACAAGCGAGATGCATTTCGTTGCCGCGCTTGACCGGATCCCCGGCGTGCGCTGCATTCCCGGCATGCAGGAAAATGTCGTGACCGGCATGGCTGACGGCTATTTCCGAATCGCGCAAAGTCCGGCGGCAACTCTGCTCCACTGCGGTCCGGGCCTCGCCAACGGCATTGCCAATCTTCACAACGCCAAGCGGGCGCATTCAGGTATTCTCAACATAGTCGGCGACCATGCCAGCTATCACAGCCAATACGACCCGCCGCTCGCCGCCGACACGGCGGCTTTGGCCGGAACGGTATCCGGGTGGGTGCGCACGGCGAGGAGCGCTGAAATCGTCGGGCGCGACGCAAGCGCAGCTGTGCAGGCGGCCAAGGCCAGCCCCGGCCAGATCGCCACGCTGATCCTGCCTGCCGACACGGCGTGGAACGAGGGCGGCATTGCGGGCGGCGTGCTTCCCGTCCCCGCGCCTGAGCAGGCGGACCAAAGCACAATCGCCGAGATCGCCAAGACGCTTCGGAACGCCAAAAATGTTCTGCTGCTTCTCGGCGGCAGAGCGCTGCGCGCCGAGGCGCAGATGCAGGCGGCGCGCATTCAGGACAAGACCGGCTGCCGCATCATCACCGAATGCCTCAACGGCCTGCACCAGCGCGGGCGGGGAAGGCTGCCGCTGGAGCGCGTCCCCTACCCTCCGCTTCCGGCGATTGCGGCGCTCAGGGATGTGGAGCATCTCATTCTCGTGAACGCCAAAGCGCCGGTCGGCTTCTTCGCCTATCCCGGCCTGCCGAGCCTGCATTATCCGGAAGGTGCGAAGGTCAAAGTGCTATCGCGCATCGATCAGGACGCTGAAGCCGCCTTGGGCGCGCTCGCCGATGAACTCGGCTGCGGCCCCGCCGCCATCACATCCGGCGAGCGCCCCGCTGCGCCATCAGGCAAGCCGACATCGGCAGGCTTCGGCCAGATGCTCGCCGCAATCATGCCGGAAGAGTCCATCGTCGTGGACGAAGGCATCTCGTTCGGCTTCGCCTTCTATGAGCATAGCCACAATGCCCCGCCGCATGACTGGATGAACGTCACCGGCGGCGCCATCGGCTACGGCCTGCCCTGCGCCGCCGGGGCGGCCGTCGCCGGACAAGGCCGCCGCGTCATCTGCGCTCAGGCGGACGGCTCGGCCATGTACACGCTGCAGGCGCTGTGGACGATGGCGCGCGAAAACCTGCCGGTCACGATTGTGATACTCGCCAACCGCAAATATCAAATCCTGCTCGCCGAATACGCCAATGTCGGCGCGGAGCCGGGGCAGACGGCGATGGACATGCTGGACTTGGGGCGGCCCGATCTCGACTGGGTGAAGTTGGCGGGCGGCATGGGAGTTGAAGCGGCGCGGACGGATACGCTTGAAGGATGCGCGGCGCTCATGCGGGGGAGTTTTGGGAGACAGGGGCCGTTTTTGGTGGAGCTGGTGAATTCTCCAGCCTATCCCCGCGCAGCTACAATGCCGTTGGAAGGCTTGCCTTTTTCAGAATTTCGTTTGCAAATTGGCACGAGGTCATACTCGACATCAACTGATTGCCTTACTTGCCAGTTTTCGCTTTGTTCAGCCAAATCTCATGGTCGCCTTTGCCAGAGCGGGAGAAGGTGAAGCCGTTTTCGGAGAGAAGTTTCGTCAATTCGCGATAAAAATTTGCCATTAACTCACACTCGTTCACCAAATATTAACTATCTGACAGAATTCAACCAAAAAGCAACTCGATGCTGTCGAGCTTGATCAGCTCGATTTCCGGCTCTTCCGAAATCTCGTCTTCCAGCAAATCCAGAGCAATGATCGGCAACTTCTTTGCCAGCGCCTCAAGCGTGGCCGCCTCAGTGGCAAGGCCAATCTGTCCGTCAGCGACGACGACCCAGACTTGGGCTTCATCGTCCCAAGCCGTTCGGACTGTGATTTTCATTCTTGCCATAAGTCGCTCTGATCAAACTCCGATTTCCGAGCGAGGCACCCCCACCCCTAACCCCTCCCCACAAGGGGGAGGGGTTCAAGAGCGCCAAGTGAGTCCCCCTCCCCCTTGTGGGGAGGGGTTAGGGGTGGGGGTGCCTCGCTCGAACCTCTCCCTCAAACCCCGTCAATATCAAACTGCAACCGCTGCGCCGGCTCAATCGCCGGATGGGTCCGGATCTCCGCCAGCGCCTTCTCCGGAAACAGAGCGTCCACGCTCTGTGCGGCACTGCAAATCTTCATGCCCCGCCCCCGGCGGCGGGATCAATCCGGTAGACCGGGTAGCGGTCCGCGATCTTCTCAAACTCGGACAGCGGCGCGTCTGAGGTGAGCGGGAAGTGTTTGCGGCCGCTGGTGGCCACGCGCACATATTCTTTTAAAATGGGAGCTCTCTGGTCCGCGTCTATGGCCACGAGGTGAACCGGACGCGGAGGTCCATGGCGCAGGAAAGCCTCGCCATTGGCCGCCTCGACATTCTTGACCCAGTTCGAACCCGCGCCGAGCATTGAGACAAGATATTGCTCGCCATCGACTGTTGCGACGACCATTGGCACCGTGGTTTTCTGGTTTGGCGCGCGGCCATTGACTTCGAGAATGCCCACAATGCCCGGCGACCGGCTCAAGCCCGTCCACCAGATCATCAGCCGGCCAACCCAGCGGCCCAAGAGAGTTGGCCGCCAGTCACGATAAAGCAGCCGCATAAAGAAGCCGCGTTCGGCTGGATCGGTGTGGTTAAAATTGCTCATGGACGTTCTTCGCCCATTGTAAACAAGAGGCGGAATAATTGCCCTTTTGCCGTCAATCCTGCATTGACCTAAGTCAACAAAGTGCGTCGCCCGCCGCCCGCCGAAGCGGCAGCTTCCTCAAACCCCTTCAATATCAAACTGCAGTCTCTTCGCCGATTCAATCGCCGGATGGGCCCTGATCTCCGCCAGCGCCTTTTCCGGAAATGGCGCGTCGAGATACAGGAGCGCAATGGCGTCGCCGCCGGGTTTGTTGCGGCCGAGCTGGAAGTTGGCGATGTTGACTTCGTTCTTGCCGCAGAGCGTGCCGAGCAGGCCGATGATGCCCGGCGCGTCGGCGTTGGTGGTGTAGAGCATGTGGCGGCCGACTTCGGCGTCGAGGTTGATGCCCTTGATCTGGATGAAGCGCGGCTTGCCGTCGGAAAAACAGGTGCCGGCGATGGTGCGCGTCTTGTGCTCGGTTTTCACAGTCAGCTTGATATAGCCGTCGAACACGCCCGACTTGTCGCGCTTGATTTCCGACAGCATGACGCCGCGCTCCTTGGCCATGACCGGCGCAGAGACCATGTTGACTTCCGGCATTTGCGGACGGATGAGGCCGGCAAGCGCGGCTGAGATCAGCGCCTTGGTGTTCATGTTCGCCGTCGAGCCGTCAAAGAGGATTTCGACCTCCTTGATCGGCTCGTCAGTCGCCTGGCCGACAAACGCTCCGAGGCATTCGGCAAGCTTGACGAACGGGCGCAGGCGCGGCGCTTCCTCGGCGCTGATCGAGGGCATGTTGATGGCGTTCGACACCGCGCCCTTGACCAAATAGTCCGACATCTGCTCGGCTACCTGCAGCGCGACATTCTCCTGCGCCTCCGATGTGGATGCGCCAAGATGCGGCGTGCAGACGACGTTGGGCAGCTTGAACAAAGGCGAGTCGGTCGCAGGCTCGGTCTCGAACACATCGAGGCCAGCGCCAGCCACATGGCCGGACTGTAAAGCGGCCAAAAGCGCCGCTTCGTCCACCAAGCCGCCGCGCGCGCAATTGATGATCCGCACGCCCTTTTTCATTTTGGCGATGGCTTCGGCCGAAATCACATTGCGGGTTTTCTCGGTCAGCGGTGTGTGCAGCGTGATGAAATCGGCGCGGGCGAAAAGTTCGTCCAGCTCGACTTTCTCAACGCCAAGGTCGGCGGCGCGCTGTTCGGAGAGGAACGGGTCGAAGGCGATCACATGCATTTTCAGGCCAACGCCGCGCGAGGCGACGATCGACCCGATATTGCCGCAGCCGACAACGCCGAGCGTCTTGCCGGTGATCTCAACGCCCATGAAGCGGTTCTTCTCCCACTTGCCGGCCTTGGTCGAGGCGTCCGCCTCCGGCAGGTCGCGGGCGACGGCGAACATCATGGCGATGGCGTGTTCGGCGGTGGTGATCGAATTGCCGAACGGCGTGTTCATGACGATAATACCGCGCCGCGAGGCGGCGGGGATATCGACATTGTCCACGCCAATGCCAGCCCGGCCGATGACTTTGAGGTTCGTCGCGGCGGCGATCAGCTTTTCGGTGACTTTCGTTGCCGAGCGGATGGCGAGGCCGTCATATTGAGGGATCGCAGCAAGTAGCGCGTCCTTGTCCTTGCCGAGGTCAGGCAGGTAATCAACCTCAACACCGCGATCTTTGAAAATCTGCACTGCGGTGGGGGAGAGTTTGTCGGAAACGAGTACGCGGGGGGCCATTGGAAATAATCCTTTTGAGTTCGGCGCTGCCCCTCATCCGACCCTTCGGGCCACCTTCTCCCCGCAAGTGGCGGGGAGAAGGGAGAGAGAGGCGCTTTGGTTGACTTCCCCTCTCCCCGTCCTCCTCTTGGGAAGGACGGGGAGAGGGCAGGGTGAGGGGCAATTCATAAAGCTCGATATTGCTTAGTCAGCGCTTTTCAGTGCCGACTTTTGAGTTTGGAACGCCCAGTCCAGCCAAGGCAGCAATGCCTCGATGTCCGACGTTTCCACCGTCGCGCCGCACCAGATGCGCAGGCCCGCCGGTGCGTCACGGTAGGACCCGGTGTCAAAGGCGACGCCTTCTTTTTCCAGAGCCGAGACAAGCCCCTTGGCAAACTCCGCCTGCGCTTCGGCATCCAGTCCCAGCACATCCGAGTCGGAAATGGTAAGGCACACGGAAGTGTTCGAGCGCGTTTCTTTCTTCACGGAAAGATTCGACAGCCATGAGGACTTATCGACAAAAGCGTTCAGTGCCTCGGCATTCTTATCCGCCCGCCCGATCAGCCCCGCCAAGCCGCCGACCGACTTCGCCCAGTTCAGCGCGTCGATATAATCTTCGACGCACAGCATGGATGGCGTGTTGATCGTCTCGCCCTGGAATATGCCCTCGATCAGCTTGCCGCCGGATGTGAGCCGGAAAATCTTCGGCAGCGGCCAGGCGGGCTTGTAGCTTTCAAGCCGGGCGACAGCGCGCGGCGAAAGGATCAGCATGCCATGCCCGCCCTCCCCGCCGAGCACTTTCTGCCAGGAGAAGGTGACGACATCGAGCTTGGAGAAATCCAACCCTTGAGCAAATGCCGCCGAGGTCGCGTCGCAGATGGTCAGACCCTTGCGGTCCTCTGGAATGAAATCCGCATTGGGCACGCGCGCGCCGGAGGTGGTGCCGTTCCAGGTGAAGACCACGTCGCGGTCGAAATCCACTTTCGAGAAATCAACGATCTCGCCATAAGGCGCGATGAAAGTGCGGGCATCAGTGAGCTTCAGCTGTTTCACCACAGTCGGTGACCCAGCCTTCGCCGAAACTTTCCCATGCCACCATGTCCACGCCGCGATCGCCGAGCAGCGACCACATGGCCATCTCGACGGCGCCGGTGTCGGAGGCGGGAACGATGCCGATGCGGTAATCGGCGGGAACTTGCAGCACTTCGCGGGTGAGATCGATGGCGAGCTTCAGCTTGTTCTTGCCGATCTTGGCGCGGTGCGAGCGGCCGAGGGCGGCGTCTTTCAACGCATCCAGCGACCAGCCGGGACGCTTGGCGCAGGGACCTGAGGAGAAATTGGGATTTGCGGGACGGATGCCCGGCTTGGCGAGTCGTCATGTCTGCTATCCTTCCAGATAGTGGCCCCTCGTTGGGGAGGGGTGGCCCGCCGCGGCAACTAGCGGACGGCGGCGCAGACAGTCAAGAAATTTGTTTGGAAACGACATTTGTTGTCAACAAAAAGAAAATGGCGGGACAAGCCCGCCAGTTTCGAAATTCGTTTGAGATGCGATCACCAGATTTCGTAGCGCAGACCCATCTTGACCTGATGAAGGCCGAAACCGTCCTCGGCCATGCTGGAACCGGGTGTGGAGCCATAAGGGATCGAACCCGTGCCGCCGCCAACGCTGGTGAAGCGGTAGCTGGTGTCGAGAAGCAGGTTCTTTCGACAGCTGGTAGGCAACGCCCGCGCTCAGCGAGACCGCAACGCGCCAGTCAGTGCCGTTATTGACGATCGCCGGGTTCAGTATAGATCGAGTTCAATGGCGGCTGGGCGACCGTGCCGCCAGCGCTACAACCCTCGCGATGGATCGACGGTCAACCGGCACGCAGGTGATCGAATCTGGTCTCCTCGATCCAGCTGACGCGCGCCATGCCAAGGCCCGCGCCGAGGAATGGGGTGAAGCCGGAAATCGTGCCGAAATCAGAGTAGAGGTTAGCCATGAACAAGGTCGCGGTATAGCTCGACTTGTCTTCACGCAAACAATTGCTGATCGCGTAATCGTCGAAAAACGTTACGCCGGTGATGACGTTGATATATTCACCTGTGCCAAGGCAAGGACCAACAGGCGCAACGACCTGTGTGGCTGCCAAAGCTGCTGTCGAAGAAGTGGTCTATGCCAGCATCCGCGCGGAAAATGTCATTGAAGCGGTAACCAACGCCGACACCAACGTTCAAAGCATCGCGATAGCTGTTGTTGTAGTTGCACGGCCGCCAGATCATACTGGTCGGAATTATGCCGGCCGCCAAAATTGACGCCGATGTCGCCGCGAATATACCAGCCGGAGCCGATCTCAACCGGGACGTATTCATCCTGCTGGGCTGCGGCGATAACCATATCTGCGTCCGCAGCGATTGCTGGCGCGGTCAATGACAAAAGAGATGCCAAAATAGGAAGAAGTTTGAATTTCGAAGTCATTGAACGCTCCAGAGAGAGTATGGCGCAAACGCCAACCTGAACTGGTGCCGATAATTAACCATAAGTGTTAAGTGCAGGTTAAGGTTAAGAAATTTCCTTGTTCACCATAGTTGAATACGAAACAAAACCGCCCGGCTTTTGGCCGGGCGGCTTGTCTTCTCGTCCCCAGAAGAAACTTATTTGTAAACCGGGCCGCCATTGTCGTTCGAGACATAGCCTCCGCCGTCATGGTGACCGCCGCCGCAGCCATTGCCGCCGATCGCCCAGCGCAGACCGGCGCGGGCTTCATGCGAGTTCAGGCTGCCATGATCGCCCGGGCCGCCGAAGCCGGCAAATTCAAACATCCTGCCGCCTTCAACATGGCGGAACCGGTAGCCGACATCAGCTTTGAGATTGCAGGTGATATCGATAGAAGCACCGGCCATGAGCGCAGCGCTTGCGCGCCAGCCTTTGCCGCCTTCATGCGTCACGCCTGGATTGCAAGAGGCCGGGTTTGAGGCATCACACTCGCTGTTGGACAAGGTATCCCACTTGATGTGGGTCACGCCAAGACCGGCGCCGACATAAGGTGTGACCCTGCCATAGGTGCCAATGTCAATGTAAGCGTTCGCCATCACGCTCAGCGCGCTGAATGAGGACGTATCGGTAGAAACGCAGTTTGCCACCGACATTGCCGCCGATGCTGCATGGCCCGCCGACAGTGCTGCCGTTGAAATCGGCGCTGGAGAAGTAATCGGCTGTCAGATCAGCGCGAAGGTGTTTCGATATCTGGTAGCCGGCGCCTGCCCCGAAGGAGAAAGAATTGTCCAACTCGCCAACGATGGTGTTGCTGCCACCAATAGGCGCGCCGTAGGTGACATATTCACCTTCCAGATCGCCATTGAGCGCATAACCGACATCGCCGCGGATGTACCAGCCGCCTGCGGCTTCCACCAGGACGGGCTGCGGTTCCGGGGCTTCCACAACAACCGGGGGCTCTTCAATGATATCGGCGGCGAATGTAGGAGCAGCTGTGGCTGCGAACGAAGCGCCGAGCAGGAGCAGATGAGCAATCTTTTTCATGTCTAGTTTCCTCATTGGCAGCGAACGCAACAACGCCAATCGCAGAGCCTTGGTTGTAACTCGAGGCTGACTTTGCGGCAGAAAAGTTAAATGAGGCTTAACTTTGATTATTCACCACACGGATTAACCGCGATTTCGTGCAATTTTAGCGAACTGCGGATGAGGCAAAGAAAAAGGCGCCCAGTAGGCGCCTTGCTGGATGTGAGTGTTTGCGACCGCTCAAGCTGCCGTCTTGACCGCGCTGATGACGCTGATGATCTCGTTTACCACCGATTCAACCAATTCCCTGTCATCGCCTTCGGCCATGACACGGATCAGCGGTTCGGTGCCGGAGGGGCGGATGACGAGACGGCCGGCTTTGCCAAGCCGCTGCGTCGCGTCTTCAATGACGTTGATGACATGTTTGTCATCAAGCGGCTTGCCGCCGGAAAAGCGGACATTCTTCAGAAGCTGCGGCACCGGCTCGAATTTCTTGCAGACTTCGGACACGGGCTTGCCCTGCTTTTTGACGCAGGCCAGTACCTGAAGCGCGGATACGAGCCCGTCGCCGGTCGTAGAAAAGTCCGAAAGAACAAGATGGCCGGACTGCTCGCCGCCGAGATTATAGCCATGCTCGCGCATATGCTCGACCACATAGCGGTCGCCGACTTTGGTGCGCGCGAGATTAAGGCCCTTGCCGTTCAGAAAGCGCTCGAATCCAAGATTGGACATCACCGTGGCGACGACGCCGCCTGCGGCAAGCCTGCCGGTGTCCATCCAGTCCTCGGAGATGGCCGCCATGATCTGATCGCCGTCGACAACCGCGCCGGTCTCATCGACCAGCACAACGCGATCCGCGTCGCCGTCAAGCGCAATGCCGATATCGGCGCGCACTTCCTTGACCTTTTTGATAAGGCCCAGCGGATGCGTTGAGCCGCATTCTTCGTTGATGTTGGTGCCGTTCGGCGTGTTGTTTATCGTAACGACTTCCGCGCCGAGTTCCCAAAGCGCCGCAGGGGCAACCTTGTATGCCGCGCCATTGGCGCAATCGATGACGATGCGCAAACCTTCCAGCGACATGTTGCGCGGCAAAGTGCGCTTGGCGAACTCGATATAGCGGTCATGAATGCCGTCAATGCGCTTGGCGCGGCCAAGTTCGCCATTATCGGCAAGCGTCTTTGACAGATCCTGATCCAGCAGGCGTTCGATTTCGATTTCAAGCTCGTCAGACAGTTTGTATCCGTCCGGCCCGAACAGCTTGATGCCATTGTCATGATAGGCATTGTGCGAGGCCGAGATCATGACGCCGACATCAGCACGCAAAGAGCGTGAAAGCATGGCGACAGCAGGCGTCGGGATCGGTCCCAGAAGAAACACGTCCATGCCGGCCGATGTGAAACCCGCGACCATGGCATTCTCGATCATGTAACCGGAAAGCCGCGTGTCCTTGCCGATGACCACGCGGTGGCGGTGATCGCCATTGCGGAACGCGACGCCAACAGCCATGCCGACCTTCATCGCAATATCCGGAGTCATTGGAAATTTGTTGGCGCGGCCGCGAATGCCGTCTGTGCCAAAATACTTGCGTGTCATAAGAACCCCGTCGCCCGGCAACTGCCCGGGTACTCAATGCCACATTTTTGTGCAGCGCACACTTCACAATATATTCGCGCGCGTAATTGTCCACAACAGGACAAACCGCAGGTCTTAAGAGTGTATGAAGGAATTACTTACAAAGTGTGAAAGCCCCCGACAAGCGCTTTCCCTGAGTGCGGTTAATGGTCAGCCCTGCGGCTGCGGCTCCATGCCGGTGTCGGGTTCGCCGTCCTTGCGCTTGCGTGACTTGCCGCTCTTGGGAACAGCCGTGCCGCGAACCGGCGTGTCATCGCCGTCGTCCCGTGTCGGCTTCACGCCCTGGATAAGGGCCTTGATTTCGTCGCCGGACAAGGTTTCGTACTCAAGCAGGCCTTCTGACAGCGCAATCCAGTCCTTTTTCTTGGCCTTCAAGATGCGGATCGCCTCTGCGTAAGCATCATCGACAAGGCGGCGAACTTCCGCATCAATCAGCTGCGCGGTCTCTTCCGAGACATTCTGCGTCCGCGCGACCGAGTGACCGAGGAATACCTCCTCCTGATTGTCGCCATAGGAGACGCGGCCGAGTTTGTCGGAGAAGCCCCAGCGCGTGATCATGGCGCGGGCAAGTTTCGTTGCCTGGTCAATGTCGGACGAAGCGCCGGAGGTTATGTTCTCTTTGCCGAACTTGAGCTCTTCAGCTGCGCGCCCGCCCATCATGATGGCAAGGCGTGCAATCATCCACTTATAGCTCATGGAATAGCGGTCGCCCTCCGGCAGCTGCATCACCATGCCAAGCGCGCGGCCTCGCGGGATGATCGTCGCCTTGTGCAGCGGATCGGCGACCGGAACATTCAGCGCCAATATCGCATGACCAGCCTCGTGATAGGCTGTCAGGGCCTTTTCCTCTTGCGTCATGGCGGTTGAGCGCCGCTCCGCGCCCATCATCACCTTGTCCTTGGCATCTTCGAACTCGGCCATGGTCACTATGCGCTTGTTGCGCCGGGCGGCCAGAAGCGCCGCCTCGTTGACGAGGTTCATGAGATCGGCGCCGGAAAAACCAGGCGTGCCGCGCGCCAGGACCTTAAGGTCGACATTCGGCGCCAACGGCACATTGCGGATGTGGACCTTGAGAATCTTTTCGCGGCCAATGACATCCGGATTTGGCACAACAACCTGCCGGTCAAAGCGACCCGGGCGCAAGAGCGCCGGATCAAGAACGTCGGGACGGTTGGTTGCAGCGATCAGGATAACGCCTTCATTGGCCTCAAACCCGTCCATCTCGACCAGAAGCTGGTTGAGCGTTTGCTCGCGCTCGTCATTGCCGCCGCCAAGCCCTGCGCCGCGGTGACGGCCAACTGCGTCGATTTCGTCGATGAAGATGATGCACGGCGCGTTCTTCTTCGCCTGTTCAAACATGTCGCGCACGCGGCTCGCGCCGACGCCGACAAACATTTCAACAAAATCCGAGCCGGAAATGGTGAAGAACGGCACATTAGCTTCGCCTGCGATGGCGCGGGCGAGAAGTGTCTTACCAGTGCCGGGAGGGCCGACGAGCAGCACACCGCGCGGAATGCGCCCGCCAAGGCGCTGGAACTTGGTTGGATCCTTCAGGAACTCGACAATTTCTTCGAGGTCAACTTTGGCCTCGTCAATGCCCGCAACATCCTGAAATGTCACGCGGCCATGCGACTCAGTCAAAAGCTTTGCCTTGGACTTGCCAAACCCCATGGCCCCGCGCGAACCGCCCTGCATCTGGCGCATAAAGAAAATCCACACACCGAGAATCACCAGCATGGGCAGCCAGGACAAAAGGATGCCAAGCAGTGACGTGGAACCATCCGTCTCCGGGCGCGCGGCAATGACGACATTCTTCTCCTGCAGGCGGCTTACAAGCTGCGGATCGCCCGGCGAGTAGGTCTGGAACGCAGTGCCATTGTCCGTGTAGGTGCCCGAAATCCGGTCGCCCGAAATGGTCACGGATTTGACTTTGCCGTTCGTCACATCCTGCAGGAATCGTGAATACTCGATCTCGGTGGAATTGGCCCGCTGCTGCGGGCTTTGGAACAGGTTGAACAGGGCAATGAGCAGGAGCGCGATGATCGCCCAAAGCGCAAAGTTACGATAGTTCGGATTCATGCCCAGTTCCTGTCCCGGAAAGAAGGTGAACACAGTCACCACGATTTGATTGCAAGATAGGTGCGAACTGGGGCCTTGCCAAGGCGCAACTCGCCGCAGGCGGCGATTATTGCCGTTAAAGTGAACAGGGAGCGGGCGGAAGCTCCGGCTCCCCGGCAAGGCGGGCCAAGGCAGATGCGGCCGGGAGATCAAAGAGAGGCAGACGCATCGGCCACGGGTTCAGAATATGCCGGATAACTTCGTATCCGGACGGCGGTTCCAGCTGCTTGGCCTGCGCGACCAAGCCCGGCGGCGCGTCAGGATTTTTCATGTCAGTTTGTGGACGGGAGGCACCAGGGCGCGCAACATAGCGGCCGTCAAAGACTGCGCCGTGCGGGCGAACGTCCCTGTTTTCCCTCAAAACAAACAGGCCCTGCTTGCGCCGGTCGATCAAGGCGCGTGACCCTGTCATCCGCAAAGAATCGCCGCCGCGCAGTCTTCGCAGGATTTCCTGGGCTGCGTCTTGCTCGATCATGCGGTCTGCCCCGCCTGCAAAGGCCATCATGATGCGCAGAACCGCTGGTGCCGCCGCTGCGTCATCCCCGCTCCAGAACCCCGGCGCGATGAGGTAAAGGCCCGGTGCGGCTTTAGTCACATGACCGGAAATGAAATCTCCAACACGCTGTGACAGCGCATGGCGGCAATGCGACCATTGAAGCTGGGTGTCATGCAGAGCCGCGACCGACCGCGCATCCAGATCTGCAAGCTTCTGCCGTGCGCGCGCCCGTTCGAAATCCATGTTCGTGTTCGAAGGATCATCAATCCAGCCAATGCCGCGGCGCGACAGCTCCTCGCGCAGCGCCGCACGTGACAATACGAGCAATGGGCGGGCAAACCAGACAGGAGATGCCCCATCATTGCGGAACGAGAGTGTCGCAGGCGCGATTCCCGCAAGGCCGGGCCCGTCGCCGCGCTCTTGGCGCATCATGACTGTTTCGACTTGGTCATCCTGGGTATGGCCTGCCAGAACAAGCCGGGCGCCATGCTCAACGGCGGCTTCGCTTAACAGATCATACCGCGCCTCCCGCGCGGCCGCCTGAATGCCGCTTGACGGTTTGACGCCGCTCCAGCGCTTGATGATGTGCTGGACGCCTAACCGCTCGCACAATTGCGCGACCTTTTTGGCTTCTGACACGGATTCAGGTCTGAGACCGTGGTCAACCGTGACAGCCAAGAGCTTCGCCGCAGGCGCACAAGCGCTCAGATGCTCTTGGGCAAGTACGAGCAGCGCGGTTGAATCCGACCCGCCGGAGACGGCGGCAATGACAGTTGAATTTATCGCAAAGTCTATGGCCGAAAAACAATCCGCAGGTCCGGCCATGAGTGAAACTTAGCAGCCGACTTTGGCTTGCTCCGCCGAGACGCGTTCCACGAGCGCGGGCGCAGCCTTCGGATACTTCTTGCCCACTTGCGCAAATGTGGCGCAGGCCACATCCTTGTTGTCGAGCGCTGCGAGCGACACGCCAAGCTTCAACAGCATGTCCGGCGCCTTTTTCGACTTCGGAAACTCCTTCTGCGCCTTCAGGAGCACTTCTGCGGCATCGCGGTAGCGGTCCTGGCCAATGAGCGATTCGCCCAGCCAATAACGCGCATCGGCTGATTGAGGATCGGCCGGAAAATTCTTGATGTGCTGGCGAAACCCAGCTTCGGCGCTTGGATACTCACCGGCCAGAATATGCTCATAGGCGGTCTTGTAGAGCTGACCGGGATTATCTGCGTCGGGAAGCGCGGCGACCTGTCCGGGGTCAGCCATTGTGCCGCCAACCGGATTGCCGTTTTCGTCAAACTTCACTGCGCCCAGATCCTTGGGCGGCGCGCCTGCTCCATCTGATCCTTCAATCGTAGCGGCAATGTCGTCGGTTGCGCCGTTCTTGTCCGTGGTGACAACGCGGACGGAGCCTTCTCCGGCGGGCTGTTGCGCCGGAGCCTCGGGCTGAGCTGTGGCCGCGTCCGCGTTTTCGGTCTTAGGCTGCGCGTGGCCTTGCTTGGTCTTTTCGAGCTCCTGGAAGCGGAACTCATTGTCTTCCTGCAGCTTGCGCATCTGCTCCTGCATTTGCAGTATCTGAAAGGTCAGTTCCTCAACCTTGCCATTGAGAAGCCGGATCTGCTCTTCGAACTGCACGTTCCCGGTCGAATCCTGCGCGACCAATACCGGCGCACCGCCGGGAACTTCGGTCTGCGGCAACGGAATGAACTGCACGGCGGCGGGTTCAACCTCGTCGTTCGAGGAAGAAAACGCCAAGGCCGGCAGCGCGGAAACCGCCAGAAAGCAGGCCGCGAGTGTGGTGGATTTAATGCCCATGAGTTTGATTCCGAATTTGCCCCCGCGCCAAGCCGGGGCCTGACCGCACTCTCTTATATGACGCGCAGACTTCGGCCAAATTTTGTTTGGAAGGCGTCAACAAAAAAGCGGCCCCGGAAGGCCGCTTTCATGATTAACAATGCGTTAGCCGCGATCAGCTGCCCGCGCCGCCGAGGACCGTGACGGCACGCCGGTTCTGCGACCAGCATGAGATGTCGTCGCAGACAGCAACCGGACGCTCCTTGCCATAGGAGATTGTCTTCATGCGGTTCTTCGGAACGCCGCGCGAAGTGAGGTAGTCGCGGGTGGCTGCGGCGCGGCGGGCGCCGAGCGCAATATTGTATTCGCGCGTGCCGCGCTCGTCGGCATGGCCTTCAACGGTGATGGCGTAGTTCGGATACTGGCCAAGCCACTGCGCCTGCTTGTCGAGCGTCTGCTGCGCATCGGCGCGCACGACGGAGGAATCGGTGTCAAAGAATATGCGGTCGCCAACATTGACGGTGAAATCCTGCGGAGAGCCAGGCGTTGCCGCACCCGCGCCGCCATTGGCGCCAAGGCCAAGATCACCTGCGGAATTGGGTAGATTGTTTTTCTTCGAAGCGCAGCCCGTGACGGCCAGAGCAAGAAACAGGGCGACCATGGCGGGATTGCGGGAAATCGTGGCTAGACGGCGCATGGCCGGACTCCTTGATGATGTTTTCGTTGAAAATTGAGTAACCACGTTTGGGTTAATCGCCGTTCAACAAACAGGGTTAACAATTCACTGCCATGCGCGGCCAAGTAACCCGGCCATAGGAATCGGGACACCCACGCCCCGTCTCCCAGCCGCTATTGGGACTCAATGCGGCGAAAGCGCGGCGCTGACGCCGCACCCCGCATTACTCCAAGATCGGCGACCAGGCCGGGTCTGACGCGGCGGCAGGGGTCGGTATGGGCTGGTTGTTATAGCCGGTGAGGTCTATCGAATAGAGTTTCGGATTGCCGCCGGACGCCTGCGAGAAGAAAGCAAGGACGCGCCCATTCGGCGCCCAGGTTGGTCCCTCATTGTGGAAACCCGTGGTCAATATCCGCTCGCCGGAGCCGTCAGTCTTCATGACGCCAATCGAAAACTGGCCACCTGACTGTTTTGTGAAGGCGATGAGATCGCCGCGCGGCGACCAGACAGGCGTTGAATACGCGCCATCGCCGAAGGAAATGCGGTTCGGTTCGGAGCCGCCTGCCGACATGACGTACAGCTGCTGCTTGCCGCCGCGGTCGGATTCAAACACGATCTGGCTGCCATCGGGCGAATAGGACGCGCCGGTGTCGATTGCCGCCGAATTGGTGAGCCGCGTCACTGACCGCGAGCGCAAATCCATTGTGTAGAGATTGGCGCTTCCATTATCCTGCAGAAGGCTCATCACGACCTTCTGACCGTCGGGCGAAAATCTTGGGGCAATGGTAATGCCGGGAAAATCGCCGACCTTTTCGCGCTGGCCGGTTTCGAGCTGCAGCAGATAGATCGCCGGCTTGTCGCCGTCGAACGACATGTAGGTTACTTCCTGCTTGTTTGGCGAAAAGCGCGGCGTCAGAACCAGATCCTTGCCGCCGGTCAGTGTGCGCACATTCGCGCCGTCCTGATCCATGATCGCCAGCTTTTTGATGCGCTTGTCTTTCGGGCCAGATTCGGAAACGAAGACGATGCGCGTGTCGAAATAGCCCTTTTCTCCCGTCAGCCGCTCGTAAATGGCGTCGGCGATGATATGCGCGATGCGCCGCCAATTATCCGGATTGGCATAGAATTGCTGGCCGTCCATCTGCTGCCCGGCGAACGTATCCCAGAGGCGGAACTCTGCGCGCAGCCGCCCGTCGCCCTCTTGCGTCACCCGCCCGGTCACAAGCGCTTGCGCGTTGATGACTTTCCAGTCTTCAAAACGTGGGGAGACATCCGGGTTTGAAATCTTCTCAATGAAAGCGCCCTGATCGATCGGCGCGAAGAGCCCTGAGCGCTTCAAATCAGCGGCGACCACGCCTGCGATCTTGGCGCCAAGCTCATTGCCCGCCAGAAAATCGGTAATCGCGATGGGCAGCGGCTCGACATTGCCCTTGGTCACATCAACGACGACTTCAGCGCGGGCTGCAATCTGCGCGGCGGCTATGGTGCTGAGCGCTAGGAACAACGCAGCGGCGAGGCTTTTCAGTTTCAATTTCATCGGTCACAGACCCTTCTATTGCAGCATTTCACTCGGATCGAAGTTGAAGATCACTTCGCTCCACGTATCATATTTTTCGGCGGGCAGATTATAGGGCTGACAGCGCAGCACGGCGCGCCGGCCTGCTTCGGCGGCAAGACGGCCAACGCCATCGCCGCCGCCGCCTGAAATGATTTTTGGACTGCCGACCACATTCCCCGACTGGTCGAGTGAAATCTTGATCGACACTTTCTGGCCAGCCGTATCAGCAACGCCGGAGGGCGGGTTCCAGCACTTTTCGATCTGTCCGCGAAGGGCATCCATTTCAGAGACTGATAGCTTCGCACCACCGGTTGCCTTCTTTGCACCGAGTGCAGCCTTGTCCTTGGACGCCTTCTTGCCGGTCGCGCCCTTCTCCTTGTTGAGAAGCGCGGCGATTTCTTCCTCGTTGAAGTCTTTTTCCTTCGAAGCCTTCGCAGCCTTGGCGGCTTTGGCCTCCGCTTCCGCCTCAGCCTTCTTGGCCTCAGCCGCTTTCTTGGCCTTGGCGGCTTTGGCTTCCGCAACCTTTTGGGCCTCCGCTTCAGCCTCTGCGTCCGCGGCGGCTTTCGCCTCAGCTGCGGCCTTCGCCTTGGCTTCAGCCTTGGCCTGCGCATCCGCCTGCGCTTTGGCCTCGGCTTTTGCATCAGCCTTTGCCTTTGCGTCGGCAGCCGCCTTTTCCTTGGCGGCCTCAGCTTCGGCGGCCTTGGCTTCCGAATCCGCCTTGGCGATCTCCTTCTGAATTTTCTCCTCAGCCGCCGCCTTGTCAGCGGCAGCCTGCTTCTTGGCCTCAGCGGCGCGGGCTTCCTCCTCGGCCTTCTTGGCGATCTCCGCTTCGCGGGCAATCGCCTCTTTCTCGAGTTGAGCCTGCTTCTGGGCTTCCGCTTCCGCCTTTGCGTCTGCAGCGGTTTTTGCTTCAGCGGCCTTTGCCGCCGCCGCTTTCTCAGCGGCTTTGGCTTGTTCTGCGGCCTTCGCCTCAGCCGCCTTTGCAGCCGCCTCTTCCTCGGCAATCGCCTTGGCCACAACGTCTTCTTCTTGCGTGGGCTTCAGCTCGCGGACCGGTTTTTCAGGCTCGGGTTTGTCGAGTTCCGGCTTCTTCACGGGAACAGGAGCGGGAGCCGGCGCTGCAGCTGTCTCTACCGGCTTCGGCTTTTCAGCCGGCGTCGGCGGCGCTTTGATGTCATTTTCAGTCTCACCCGGATTGACCGCGTCTTGCGTGACTTGCGGCTTCTCGGTCGGCTTCGGCGCGGGCTTGTCAGCTTTCTCCGCCGACTTCTCGCCTTCCTGCACCTGCGTCAGCTCTTCGATTGGCACGATATCAATCGGCAAAGCCTCAACGCTCGCCACCGCCATTTCGCGCGGGGACGACATTGACACGACACCCAGCCCGAGGAAGAGCAGATGCAGCGCGAACGATATGGCGAGACTGCGGTTCATCGCGGCCTAACTGCCTTGCTCCGGAAGTGAGACCAGACCCAGATTTTTGAAACCAGCTGACGATATCAGTGCCATGACCTTGATGACCGTGCCATAATCCGCGGCCTTGTCTCCCTGAACAAATATGCGCTGATCGTAACCCTGTTCTGCGATGGCCTGAAGCTTCTGGACAAGTCCGTCCATCGGGATCGGCGATTCCATGATGAACACACCGCCATCCTTGTCGACGGAGATTGTCAGCGGTGTCGTATCGACGTTCATGGCTTTCGCCTGCGTTTCCGGCAGGTCGATTGGCACGCCCACCGTCATCAGCGGCGCGGCGACCATGAAAATGATCAGCAGCACCAGCATGACGTCGACCATCGGCGTCACATTGATCTCGCTCATCAACGCGCCCTTGCGGCGATGGCGGCGGCCGCCCTTGCTGCCCTTGGCTCCAACACTCATGCCCATGAACTGATCCTACTGCTTGGCAATTTTCTCATCGATTTGCCGCGAGAGTATGGCGGAGAACTCATCGGCGAAGCCTTCGAGCTTGGTCTCGATCTTCGAGGCCTCGGACGACAATTTGTTGTACGCGATAACCGCCGGAATGGCTGCCAGAAGACCGATGGCGGTGGCGAGCAGCGCCTCGGCAATGCCCGGCGCGACGACGGCGAGCGACGTGTTCTTCGAAGCCGCGATTGCCTGAAACGACGTCATAATGCCGATAACCGTGCCGAAAAGCCCGACGAACGGCGCCGATGAACCAACGGTGGCGAGGAAGCCGAGCCGGCTTTCGAGCGATTCCATCTCGCGCGTCAGCGCCACATCCATGGATTTTTCAATGCGCATCTGCAGGCCAATGGGCGAGCGCGCGCCACGCTCGAAGGACTTTTTCCATTCGCGCATGGCCGCGACGAAGATCGAGCCCATGCCGAGCGTATTGCGGTCGGCAAGTGTTCGGTAAAGCTCTTCCAATGACTGGCCAGACCAGAAATTCTGCTCAAACCGGTCAATAGCGGTTCGCATCTTGCGGTAGGAGACAAATTTTTCGAAGACGATCGCCCATGACCAGACCGAGGCGAGCACAAGGCCGATCATCACCAGCTTGACCACCCAGCCGGCCTGCATGAACAGGCCCCAGAGCGACAAATGGCTCGTGTCCACGGCAACCGCGATATTTTCCATGAGTTACGTCCTTGAATCCAAACGCCCGGCTGTTCGGGCCGGGCGGTCCATCTCTTCGCTTTGTCAGAAGAAGCGCGCATTTCCCGTCGCGGCGCTTCTTTCCGCAGATTTTGGTCAAAGGAAGGCGCGTGGTTAACGCAGCCTGCCCCTTGCCGGCATTCTTGACGACTTATGCTTAACGATTGGTTAGGATGGCCCGGGATTGCCGGACAAACGGGCGATCCAATCCTTGGGAAAGCGCCTCGGCTTGCCATCCGCATTGACGAGCGCAGCCTCAACCCGCGCCTCAATCAGCCGCTTGCCGCCGGTTTCAATCGTCTGATCCATGAAAATCCGCGCGCCGGAGAGGTCCGCAAGCTTGGTCTCAATCTCCAGCACATCATCAATCCGCGCGGGGCGGAGGAAATCGATCTCCATGTGCCGCACGACCCAGGCGAGCCGCTCGCCGGTTTCGCCCGAGCCTATTTCGGCGTGATGAATGCCGGCAAGGCGCAGATAGTCCGTGCGTCCGCGCTCGAGGAAATGCAGATAGCGGGCATGGTAGACAATCCCGGAAAAATCCGTGTCTTCGTAATAGACGCGCTGCAGCAGGCGGTGGCCGTCCGCCGTCAGCTCTCCCGCCAGCCCTTTACCAAGTTCGCGCATTCAGATTTCCGCCGGATTGGAAGCAGACTATATGCGCGATGAAAGTCAGGATGGCAAAGATGAAACTGTTCCTCGCCCTCACCGCCTTCATTATCGCATTGACCGCGCCCGCCGGCGCCGCGACCTTTCAGGCCAAACGCGGCATCTCGCTCGACATCTGGGTAACATGGCCGGACGAGTCGAAATGGGGCGACAAAAGCGTCATGCTGCCCTTCCCCGAATGGCGCAAACATGTCGGGGAGAAGGAACTTGCCGATTTGAAAGCCGCCGGCTTCGACTTTGTCCGCATGCCCATCGACCCCTCGCCCTTCCTGTCCGGCAAGACCGAGGCCCTGCGCGATGAGTTGTTCGCTGAGGTCTCGGCATCCGTCGATCTCGTCACCAGGTCGGGCCTCAAAGTCATCCTCGACCTGCACGCCCTCCCCGCTGGCGGCAATCGCAAAATCGGAACAACAGAAATCCTGAAAGACGCCAAGCTGTTTGAAGCCCATGTGGCGCTGGTTGAACGCCTGGCGAAGATGCTGACGGATCACATCCCCGAAAGCGTGGCGCTCGAACTGTTCAACGAGCCGACTATCGACTGCCCGGATGACGGCACAAACGACTGGCCGGACAAGCTCAAAACCCTGCACGCCGCCGCCCGCGGCGTCACCTCAAAGGTTACGCTCATCCTCTCAGGCGCCTGTTGGGGCGGGGCGGAAGGGCTGGCGAAGCTGGACCCGAAAGACTTTGCCGATGACAATATCATCTGGTCGTTCCACTCCTACGACCCGTTCATCCTCACCCATCAGGGCGCGACATGGACCGGCGATTTCATGCCCCATGTCTACGACCTCCCCTTCCCGCTGCACGAGGCGGACAAGGATGAGCTGGACGAAGCGCTGGACGAAATCCGCACCCGCATCAAGAAAGACGCGCCCAAAGCCCGCCGCGCCGGCCATCTTGCTTATCTCGACGAGGAAATCGCCAAGATCTACACCAAAGAGGGCCTTTCCCGCGAAATGGACAAGCCTTTCGCCATCGTCGCCAAATGGGCGAAGGACAACGGCGTCGATCCTTCCAATATCCTCCTCGGCGAATTCGGCATGATCCGCCAGGAATATGGCAACCCGCTGGTCACCCCCGGCAAAACCCGCGCCGCCTATGTCGAAGCCATGGCGGAGCGCGCGGAGGCGGCCGGGTTCATGTGGTCGGTCTGGTCCTATGGCGGCGCGTTTGGGCTGGTGGACGGGTTTGACGGGGAGAAGGCGGAAGGGGATGTGATGGAGGTGGTGCGGGGGATGTGACTACGATTAGCCTTGTGTCCAACTAAGATGATAGATACCGACACTTGCAGAAGAAATTCGAAATTGGCGGACTAAAAAGCACCGCCTAATTCCTGCAATTTTTCAGAGCAACGCAAATAGAAAAGAAAATACGGGTCTATAATGTCAAGATTGTCCATATCCCAAGAAATTGGACTTGAACCAGGCTGGATTTCTTCACCGATGAGCGTCATTTGCTCCAAAGAAGAGGTGATACTTGATCCGACTGGAACTTCGTCCTTACATACAGATTTAACGCGGGAGAGAATATTATCATAAGAAAAAGACAAAACCGCTGGACTTTGTTTTATTGCCAATAAAACCGCGCGATATACGTCACCTTGCGTGCCGTCGACCAGAGGATGAATTTTCCTTTCAGTTCCTCGCGTCCGGGGTCCAGTATGCAGCGCAGTTAAAAGTTTAGAGAAATTCGCTGTGGTAGATGTTCGAAGTAATGTTTCTTCAATTTGATCACTGGATATGTCGATCCGGCGTTGCTCCGGAAGTTCACTTGCAATGGAAAGATCAAAACACAGATTCTGGCAAACGGATTGCATTAATTGTGGAGACCCAAACGATTCTAGAGCGAATCGACGTTCTACATCTGGTGCCAAGTCAATGTTTAGGGCGTGAAACCCCTTTCTTGCTATCTGCGTCAGTTCATTTTCAGTCCAATAGCTCAGATCAATGGCCGCCACACGTCCGCGGAGCTCCGGGTTACTTCTGACAACATCGTCTGCCCTGTGAGGAACAGAGGCTGTAATTATCTTGACACCGCTCTCGGCCGCTACCTTGATTTGCCTACCAATCTCCTCCCTAAACTCTGGCTTTATGTAGTGAAAATCGTCAATAAAAACTACAAAGTCGCTGCCGCCAATCTCCTTTATCACTTGGGTAATTCCTTGCGCGCGTCGGAGCTCTATCGAACCTTTCTCAGAGCCTCGGCTGCCGCGTAGGCCAAGTCGTGTGGAACCTTCAGCGACTAGGGGTACTTTAAGTTTTCCTCCGGCCTCAGCCTCGATTGTCAATTCAGTTGCAGTATTTTGATGCGTGCTGACTTCTTCAGGAGTACCCATCCAATTCAACACACGCTCCCAAAGGTTGTCTGCGCTTGTTATGCCGACGCCCACTACCGGAATCATATTATCAGGAGTGATCACTTTGCGTATCAGCACCGTTTTGCCTGACTTTGAAGGGCCGGAGACTGATATGACCAAATTTGGAGCATCGTAGTACTCCTTCAATCGTTGCTCTAACTTGTGCTCCGATCTGTCAACGTATGTTATTGTCGGAGTATCAAACGGCGTAAATACTTCACTTATTTTCATGATATTACCCGTTTTATTGCAAAAATTGAGCTAGCTAATTTATTTTATCATATAGAGTCAACAGATGAAATATCCAATCGTGTCACTTCACTCCTCCTCAAACAGCATCCCCATCTGCGCCATGTCCCTCGGCGGCTCCAGTCCCAGATGCCGCCAGGCGTTGGCCGCCAGCACCCGCCCGCGCGGTGTTCGCTGCAAAAATCCCTGCTGGATGAGATAGGGCTCGATAATGTCTTCAATCGCATCGCGCGGCTCGGAGAGGCCGGCAGCGATGGTTTCGACGCCGACCGGGCCACCGCCGAAATTGTTGGCGATCATGTTCAGGTACCGCCGGTCGAGCGCGTCGAGGCCCATCGCGTCCACTTCCAACCTCGTCAGCGCCGCGTCGGCAATGGCGCGGTTCACCGTCTCGTCGCCGCCGGCATGGGCGAAGTCGCGCACGCGCCTGAGCAGCCGGCCGGCGATGCGGGGCGTGCCGCGCGAGCGGCGGGCGATTTCGGTGGCGCCTTCATCGTTCAGGGGCAGCCCCATGATCCGCGCGCCGCGCCGCACGATCAGCTCCAATTCCTCCACCGTGTAGAAATTCAGCCGCACCGGAATGCCGAACCGGTCGCGCAGCGGATTGGTGAGCAGGCCGAGCCGCGTTGTCGCGGCCACGAGCGTGAACTTTGACAGGTCGATCTTCACCGACCGCGCCGCCGGCCCCTCACCGATGATGAGGTCAAGCTGGTAATCCTCCATCGCCGGATAGAGGATTTCCTCCACCGCCGGATTGAGCCGGTGGATTTCGTCGATGAACAGGACGTCGTTTTCTTCAAGGTTTGTCAAAAGCGCCGCAAGGTCGCCCGCCTTGGCAATGACCGGGCCGGACGTGGAGCGGAAATTGACGCCGAGCTCTTTCGCCATGATCTGCGCCAGCGTCGTCTTGCCAAGCCCGGGCGGGCCGACAAACAGCACATGGTCCAGCGCCTCGCCGCGCGACTTCGCGGCATCGATGAAGACTTTCAGATTTTCCCGCGCCGCCTTCTGGCCGATGAACTCGGCAAGCGACTGCGGGCGCAGGTTTGTGTCCACATCTTCGCCGAGTTTTTCCGGCGTGATGAGAGGGCGGGTGCCGCTCATGCGAGAAGCTCCATGCCGGGGACGGATTTCGCTGCACGCTTGTCAAAAGTGAGCGTGTGGACACAGCCGAGCTCGGCATTGATGCCAGCCACAACAACATCGGTCCATCCTGGATGCGCCGACGAGAGCGCCGATTGCCAGCCGGCAAATGGCATAGTGCTGGGAACGACAATCTCAGGCGCCTCAAGAAAACTGCCAAGCAAGCTGCGCGCATCCACTGTCAGCATTTTCAGTCGCTTCTCCAGAACCCAAAGGCTTTCCGTCATGGTCACAATGTTGACGCACAGCGGCTTTTCAAGTGAAGCCCCCGCGACCAGCGAACGCGCCAGGGAGAATTGCACTTCATCGTCGCGCGTCAGCAGCCGGATGATGATATTTGTGTCAATCCCGATCAAGAGTTCGCTCATATCTTTCAAGGGCGGCCTCGGGCCAGGCGGAGCTCATCTCGTCTATTGTCAGCGGCTTGCGGTTTGGGTCATGCAAAATGCCGGCAAATTCCAGCGCGCTGCGCGCTTTGCCTATCCGCACCGTTTTGTCCCTGATCTCATAGCTGACTATGTCCCCCGGCTTAAGCCCCAACAAATCGCGCACCTCGACGGGAATTGTCGTCTGACCCTTTGACGTTATTTTCGACCTGACGTTCATTAACTCGCCCTCAACTCCTTACTTTTATAATATGGTAATGAACATGAAACAATGCAAGGAATTTCACCGCGCCAGCTCCTTCAGCCCGAGCCGTATGAGCTTCGCCGAATCCGCCCCCTCGCCCGCAGTTTTCATCGCCGCCGCCACGGCATTCGCCGCCACATCGCGCGAATAGCCGAGGTTTGTCAGCGCCGAGACCGCGTCCATCACTGGCGCAGGCGCTACACCTTCGCCTAGCTCCTGCTTGAGGCCGATTGTTCCTGATGCCGAGCCTGCAAAGGCTGGCGCCTTGTTCTTCAGCTCGGTGACAATCCGCTCCGCCACCTTCTTGCCGACGCCCGGCGCGCGCGAGACCATGGCAATGTCGCGCAGCGCGATGGCATTGGCAAGGTCGGGCGCGGTCAAAGTGGACAGAACCGCCAGCGCCACTTTCGCGCCGACGCCCTGCACGCTCTGCAACAGGCGGAACCATTCACGCTCCAGCTGGGTCTGAAACCCAAACAGCCGGAGCATGTCCTCACGCACATAAGTCTCGATAAACAGCGTCACCGCCTCGCCCGCGCCTTGCAGATTGCCGAGCGTGCGCATCGAGCAAAAGGCGACATAGCCGACGCCATGCACATCCACGACCACATGGTCTTCGGCGATCTCGTCGATGACGCCTTTGAGTTTTCCGATCATCTGGTGGGTCCCGTAAGCGGGTGGGTTTCGGGCGTAATCAGTTCGACATCCGGAAAATAAGTCCTGTAACCGGACGGATCACGTGTGATCAAACTGTGTCCGCAAACGGCGGCGTGAGCGCCAATATAAAAGTCCGGCAGCGGTCTCGATTTTGTCCCGCCTGCCCTCCGGTAGGCAATGAATGCCTTGGATGCGCCAAACGCAGCCATCCATGGCAATTCCTCACGGCGAAAATCTTCGGGTGGAAGGAGCTTGTCCACCTCGTCATAACTCTCGTAGCGCATGGACATTTCTGAAAAAATGATCTGGTTGATGACAAGGCCCCCCTCGGCGGAGGCGCGCGCCAGCGTCTTGCGCGACCAATCGAGCCAAACCGGATCGCGAAAGGCGATATCGATCAATATGTTCGAATCGACCAGCGACGCCATGGCTAACGGTCCCGCGTCAAAGCCATGACATCCTCAGCGCTCATTGCGGGATTGCCTGTCCCCTCGAGAGCTTTAAGCGACTGCAGAAAACGGTCGAGCCGCTTTCGATTGTCGTTCTCGGCTTTGGCATCGCGCGGCTGAATGGTGATCTTGCCGTTCTCGATGCCGAAAAGAACGTCACTGTTCGGCTCGATGCCCGCCAGCTGACGCAGGTCGCGGGGTATTGTCACTTGGCCTTTGCTCGTCACACGCATGTTCGAATTTCTCCAACTTTGTAAGAAATACTCTTACAAACGGAACATGTCAAGAACAGTCACCCCGCCACAGCCCTCCTCATTGCCGCGCCCTGCCTATGATGCGCGTGGCAGATGGCGATGGCCAGCGCATCCGCCGCGTCGGCGGAATCCACCACGCTTTTGGGTAAAAGCACTTTCACCATCATTTGTATCTGCGCCTTGTCCCCATGACCGACGCCGATCACGGCCTTCTTCACTGCATTGGGCGCATATTCGGCCACGAGCAGCCCCGCCTGCGCCGGCACCAGCATCGCAATGCCGCGCGCCTGGCCGAGCTTCAGCGTCGCGACGGCGTCGACATTGACAAATGTGTTCTCCACCGCCGCCTCATGCGGCATATGGGCGTGAATGACCTCAGACAATCCGTCAAACAATTGGCAAAGACGCGATGCGAGATCAAGCTTCTCATCGGACTTCACGGTGCCGGCGGCCACAAACTTCAGCGAATTACCAAGCGTCTCAATGACGCCCCAGCCGGTGCGGCGCAGGCCTGGATCAATACCAATAATGCGAATCGCTGAATTCATTTCGAAAGCCCGTGTCACGGCTTTCTACATCACCTACAAGAAGTGAACAAACAGAAAACAAATCGGCTGAAAGAACTACCGGCTACCGAAGGCGGTTTTCAACAGCGCAAGCTGATCCACGACCGCATTGCGGTTGTCTGCCTCTACTGTCGCGGCGGGCGCGCCGTACAAATCCTTGTCGAGCTTGGCGACAAGCGTCTGCAGTTTCAGCGACCGGTCAACGATTGCCTTGAACTTTTCCGGCAGCTCTTCCCATGAGGGCACACTGAGTGAAGCGGAGGGTGTGTCGAGACGCACCTTGGATTTTTCATCGGCAACCTGCGCGCGGGACATTTCACCATTATTGGCGGCGCGTTGAAGGAGAAGCCATGACGCCACCTGCATCAGCCGCGTGGTCAGCCGCATGGATTCAGCGGCGTAAAGCGTCGCCGCAAGGCGGGACATGCGCTTGGCCTCGGCCCGCCCCTCGCCGTCAAGATAGGCAGCCGCCTCCTCCACCAGCTTCATCCCGTCCGAATAGAGCGGTTTGAAGCTGTCAGAATAGACGCGATGCTCGGACAGGCGGATCGGGGCAGATTTGGTGGGATTGGTCTCGCTCATCAACTGCCCTGTACGCAACGCGCCGCCATGGCGGCATTCTTTTTTGCGGCGATAAAGGCGAAAGCCAAGGGCAATGCAATATCGCCGCGAAGTCAAAATGCAGCTTATGCCCGCTCGGCGCAAGCTTATGTTTAACAAAGGGTTAATGAAAACGGACAAAAAAAGAGCCGCAAAGGCGGCTCTCAAGAGTTTAACAGGGAGGCGTCAAACAGAGCGGCTGGACACCGCAAAGTGTGAATCCGGAAAATCCGAATGCACGTAGTTAACACCCGTAAAGGTTAAGGCGGGGTTAAACCTCAGCCAAAAACCGCAAACCCGCCATCCCAGACCAGCTTTACCGAGACGATCGCCATCATCACCATCATCAGCGGATAGAAGAAATCAGCACTCATCCGCTTGACCAGCCATGCGCCGGCGATTGTGGCAAGCGGGGCGAGCGGAAACAGGACGAAGGACGCCGCAAGATTTGTGGAATCAAACTGGCCAAGGGCAAAATAGGGAATGAGTTTGACCGCGTTGACCACAGCAAAGAAGACGGTGCTTGTGCCAGCGTAGATTTTTGGGTCCTGCTTCAAGGGAAGCGTGTAGATCTGATAAGGCGGGCCACCTGCATGAGCGACGAAACTCGTGAACCCGGCGGCAATGCCCCAAACGCCGCCGGCCGCCGCATTGTGCGGCTTGGCTTCAATAATACGCTGGCGTGCGGTTATGATGTGGCGCAGTATGAACCAGAGTCCGAGCAGGCCGACCAGCAACTTGACCATATCGTCAGTCACCATTTTTGCGGTCAAATAGCCGATGAAAATGCCGATCATCGCACCGGGCAGCATATATATAAGTGTATTGACGTCGCGATAACCGCGCCATGACCACAGCGCGACAATGTCCATCAGGATCAGGATCGGCAGCATGATCGCGGCGCCTTGGACCGGCGAAACAACGAGCGCCAGGAGCGGCACGCCAAGCTGGCCCATCGCGCCGCCAAGCCCGCCTTTGGACAAGCCGACAAACAACACCGCCGGAATGGCGGCGGCATAGAACAATGGATTGTAAATGAGATCGGTCATCTTCGGCAGGAGATTTCACGGCTGAATGCCTTGCAGTGTCCATAAGCGGTGCGCAAAGCGAAATCACCCCGCAGTCAAACTATTTTTTGATGCAATTGCGCTGACCGCCCGCTTTGCCCTATTCCAATCATGATTGCTGCCGATAGCACCGGCATGTCTGGAGAGCCCATGTCCGCACCGCACCTTAACCGTTGCCGCCTCGTCCTTGTGGCGGAGCCATCCATATCCGTGACCGAGATTGGCAAGGCGCTGAAAGGCGGCGATGTGGCGTCTGTCATCCTGCATCGCGGCAGCAATGCCGAAAAGGACTTTCAGATTTGGTGCGAAACCGTCACACCCATTATCCAGTCCGCAGGCGCAGCGGCATTGGTGGCTGACAGCACTCAGATTGCATCACGCGCAAAGGCCGATGGCGTGCATGTTACCGGCCCGGTTGCCGCTGTGAAGGAGGCGGTGGAGAAGCTCGCGCCGCGATTGATCGTCGGCGCTGGCTGCAACGGCACGCGCGATGACGCGCTCGACAAAGGCGAGCAGCGCCCCGATTATGTGTTTTTCGGCAAACTGGATGGCGATACCCAACCAGACGCGCATCCGAAAAATCTCGAGCTGGGCGAATGGTGGGCGCAGGTGATTGAACTGCCCTGTATTCTGATGGGCGGGTATGCGCTCGAAAGTATTGCGGCCATTGCAGAGACCGGAGCGGAATTTGCCGCACTTTCAGCCGCAATCTTCGGAGAAGGCCGGGATCCGCAGGAACAGGTTGCCAAAGTGAATGCGCTTCTCGAAGAGAAGGGCGTCTTCGCGGAGGCGGCGAATGCTTAGAGTTCGTTTGGAAACTTCGCCTGGGCGGCCATCTGATGCGATTTTCTGCGCTTCCGGTGCTCACGAACTTGAGTTCGCTCCGCTCCGGTTCTCGAAAACCATAACAGATGACTCGACAAGCCGAGTTTCCAAACGGACTTTTAGACTTCTCCAGGTCGCCCTGCCGCTTCTTGCCGTTTTCGCCGTGCCGGGTTTTGCCGGCGAAACGCCCACCGGACGGATTGAGCCAGCCCTCATTCGCCCGGTGATTGATCCTGGCCGTTTCGGCGACAAGCCTGCGGATGATGCCTTCGGCGCATATCAGCGCGGCTTTTACAAAACCGCGCTTGAAATGGCTCTCAAACTTGCAAACGATGGCGATCCCAACGCTCAGGCCCTGGCGGCGGAGATTTATGCGCGCGGACTTGGCACACGCGAAAACCACAAGGAGGCAGCACGGCTTTATGCGCTTGCAGCCGACAAAGGCGTGCTGGAGGCTCAGCTTCAGACGGCGCTTTACCTTCTGGACGGGCGTTATCTTGCAAAGGACCCGCAAAAAGCGGCGGAGCTGATGAAAAAGGCAGCGGACCGCGGCAATGCGACTGCGCAGTTCAATTTTGCTCAGATGCAGATAAACGCTTCGCCCGGCGCACCCGGGATCAAGAAGGCCTTGCCCTTTTTTGAGAAAGCCGCCGAACAGGGTCTTGCCGACGCGCAGTATGCCATGAGCCAGATCATTTACAACGGCGCAGCCGGCGTGAAGCCGGACGAAGCCAAGGCGCGCGAGTGGCTGGTACGCGCCGCACGGCAAAACTTTGACACCGCACAGATCGACCTGTCCGCCTGGCTGATTGACGGCATTGGCGGGCCGAAGGACTACAAGGCAGCCTATGGCTGGCTGCGCCGCGCCGCATCCGGGGGCAATATCGCCGCCGCAGCCCGCCTTGCCAAACTCTACCGTGACGGCATCGGAACCGACCCGTCCTGGCAGTCTGCCGCCGCCTGGTACATCAAAGCCAAACGCGCCGGCCTCAAGGACAAGGACCTCGACGATTTCATGGACGGCCTCACCGAAGAGGAAATTCAGAGCGCCATCGTCCTTGCCAATACGCTGAAATAATCCCGCGCCCTTGCCTCTTCAGGCGATTTGTGGTGATGAGGCGCCGAATTTCGCGCCGCTTCAAGGCGCGTCACAAAAAATCTGAAAGCGCATTATGAAAATCAACGGCAATGAAATCCGTCCGGGCAATGTTATCGAGCATCAGGGCGGCCTGTGGGCGGCGGTCAAGTGCAATCATGTCAAGCCCGGCAAGGGTGGCGCATATAACCAGGTCGAACTGAAGAACCTGATTGATGGCACCAAGCTGAACGAGCGTTTCCGTTCCGCAGAGACGGTCGAGAAAATCCGGCTCGAGCAGAAGGATTTTTCGTTCCTGTATGAGCAGGGTGACGCACTCGTGTTCATGGATACCGAAAACTATGAACAGCTTGAACTGCAAAAGGACTTCGTCGGCGACCGCGCCGCCTTTCTTCAGGATGGCATGATGGTCACTGTCGAACTGCACAATGAGCGCCCGATCGGCATTGCCCTTCCTGACTATGTGACGCTGACAATCGCCGAAGCTGATCCGGTCGTAAAGGGGCAGACGGCCGCCTCGTCCTACAAGCCGGCAATCCTGGAAAATGGCGTGCGCATCCTCGTGCCGCCCTTCGTTGCTGCAGGCGAACGCGTTGTCGTGGACACGGCTGAACTGACTTATATGCGCCGCGCCGATTGATCGCTTCTATTAGAGCAAAATGCCGATTCTTTGAATTGTCACTTTGCTCCAAGTCTGTGTATTTGCGCATGATGTTATCCAAAAAGTCTGCAACTTTTTGGCATCATGCTTTAGAGTTTAGGATCGTCTCATGGCCCGTTCGGCGCTGATGAATGTCATGGTGGGCGCGGCGCTGAAGGCCGGAAAATCGCTCGCCCGCGACTTCGGCGAGGTGCAGAACCTGCAGGTCTCCGCCAAGGGGCCAGGCAATTTTGTCAGTCAGGCCGACAAGCGCGCTGAGGAAATCCTGTTCAAGGAGCTGAAGCACGCCCGTCCGGATTATTCCTTCCTGATGGAAGAGAGTGGCGCTATTGAAGGCGCGGACAGCCAGCACCGCTTCATCATCGATCCGCTCGACGGGACGACCAATTTCCTGCACGGCGTGCCTCTGTTTGCGATATCACTGGCCCTGGAACGGCAGGGCCAGATAGTAGCCGCCGTCATCTATAACCCAGCCATGGACGAACTCTATACCGCCGAGCGTGGCGGCGGCGCGTTTCTGAACGACCGGCGCATGCGCGTCGCCGGTCGCACCGTTCTTTCCGATTGTATCATTGGCACCGGCATTCCGCATCTTGGCTATGGCCATCACGGCAATTACCTGCTGCAACTGCGCAATGTTATGGGTGAAATAGCTGGCGTGCGCGGACTTGGCGCATCCAGCCTTGACCTTGCCTATGTTGCAGCGGGCCGGCTGGATGGGCATTGGCAGGAAGGTATTGCGCTTTGGGACATAGCCGCTGGCATTCTCCTTATTCGCGAGGCGGGCGGGTTCATCACTGACAAGAACGGCAAGATGGACGCTTTGGACGGTTCCTCCGTGGTGGCGGGCAACGAAATCATCCACAAGGCGCTTAGCAGAACACTCGCCAAGCCGCTTTAGACACGCTAACCCTACATACAATCCGCGCTTTCATTTCCGCCGCATTTTTGGTTAGCTTGCCCGGTTCTGGTTGGATTCGAGGTTCGCATGGCGTGGTTTGGCTCTAGGAGCGAGGGTTCGGGCGGCAGCTACGATCCTGACAAGCTGTCAAGTCCGCAGGTTTTCCTGCTGTCCATGCTCGTTTTCCTCGCCATCGCCGCCTTTGTGATTGCCATCTTGTACCGGCAGGTTTCGCAGGCCTTCGTCACCAATCCCGGTCTGAATGGGTTCATCGTCGCTGTTCTTGTGGTTGGCATCCTGTTGAGCTTCCTCCAAGTGGTCCGCCTGTTCCGCGAAGTGCGCTGGGTCAATGCCTTCAGGCGAGGTGAGGGCGACAGGCCCGGGACCGTCGAGCCGGAGCTCCTTGCGCCCATGAAAGCGCTGATTGGCCGCCGGCAATCCATGGCGCTGTCCACCTCGACGCTGCGCTCGCTGCTCGATTCCATCGCAACGCGCCTCGATGAAGCCCGCGACATTTCGCGTTACCTCACCGGCCTTCTGGTCTTCCTCGGCCTGCTCGGCACATTCTGGGGACTTCTGGAAACCATCCGCTCCATCGGCGACACGATCCAGACGCTTGACCCTGGAACGGGCGATGCAAACTCCGTGCTCAGCGCGTTGAAATCTGGCCTGTCCGCTCCGTTGAGCGGCATGGGCACGGCGTTTTCGTCCTCGCTGTTCGGCCTGTCGGGCTCGCTGATCCTGGGCTTTCTCGATCTGCAGGCCGGGCGCGCGCAGACGCGTTTTTATACCGAGCTTGAAAACTGGCTCTCATCCGTCACTGACCTTTCGCCAGCGCCAGCTGCCGCGCCCGCGCAGAACAACAATGCCGACGAATTCAAAATCCTCGCTGAGCGCTTGAAGAACACTGGTGACAGCTCAGGCGCTAATCAGCGCTCCATCGCCGCCATGGCCAATCTGGCGGAAGGCATTCAGGGTCTGGTCAAGAACATGCGCGCCGAGCAGCAGCTGATGCGCGATGTGGTCGAAGCGCAGGCCGAAGAGCAGAAACTGATGCGCGCCACGCTCGAGCGGCTCGCCAAGACGTTTGAGAAGAAATATTAGACATGGCCCTGGCTCGAAACCGGCGTGACCGGAGTGTTGACTACTGGCCGGGCTTCGTTGACGCGCTGTCAACGCTGCTGCTCACCTTCATGTTTCTGCTGTCAGTGTTCATGTTGGCGCAATTTCTCCTGTCGCGCGAAATCTCCGGCAAGGATGAGGTGCTGAACCGGCTGAATTCGCAGATCGCCGAACTGACCAACATGCTTGCCTTGGAAAAAACCGGCGCGCAGGATTTGCAGGATCAGCTTATCAGCCTTCAGGCCTCGCTCGACTCCTCGCAGACAGAGAAGACCCGCCTGCAGGAACTTCTGGATGCGGGAAGCGGCAAGGGCGCGGAAGCCGAGTTGAAACTCGGCGAGGCAACCAAGGTTTTGGACGCCGAGCGTCAGGTGAGCCAGCGGGCGCTGGCACAGGTCGAACTCTTGAACCAGCAGCTTGCCGCGCTGCGCAAGCAGATCGGCGCGCTGGAAGAAGCACTGAACGCCTCAGAAGCGCGCGACAAGGAATCCGGCGCGAAAATCGCCGACCTCGGCAAGCGGCTGAACGTTGCGTTGGCGCAGCGCGTGCAGGAACTGAACCGCTACCGCTCCGATTTCTTCGGCCGCCTGCGCGAAATCCTCTCCGACCGCGACAATATCCGCATTGTCGGCGACCGGTTTGTGTTCCAGTCGGAAGTCCTGTTCCCGTCCGGCGCCGCCGTGATCAACGACGCCGGCAAGGGCGAAATGCTCAAACTCGCCAACGCCATCATCGAACTGCAAAAGGAAATCCCGCCCGAGATCAATTGGGTCTTGCGCGTGGACGGCCACACCGACACGGTCGCTTTGTCCGGCACTGGAAAATATGCGGATAATTGGGAGCTTTCCTCCGGCCGCGCCACGGCGGTGGTCAAATACCTCATCGCCAACGGCGTCCCCGCCGACCGGCTCGTTGCCGCAGGTTTCGGCGAATATCAGCCCCTGGACTCAGCGGACACGGATGAGGCGCGGGGCCGGAACCGGCGCATTGAGCTGAAGCTGACGGAAAAGTAGCCCTAAATTCCTGCGAAAACTGCAGTCAACGCCAGCGCCGCCGGCAGGGCCTGCACATACAATATCTTCCGGCTCGCCGTCGCCGCCCCATAGAGACCGGCAATGATGACGCAGAGAAGGAAGAATACCTTCACATCAATCCCTGCCGCGCCCTGCCACAATCCCCAGATCAGCCCCGCTGCCAGAAACCCGTTATAGAGCCCCTGATTGGCCGCGAGCACTTTCGATGCCTTGGCGAATTCCGGCGTCGAACCGAACGCCTTCATGCCTTGCGGTTTGTCCCAGGCGAACATTTCCAGATACAGGATGTAGATGTGAATGAGGGCGACGAGGGCGGTGAGAATATTGGCGGTCATGGCTGGCTTCCTCCTAGCATCCGCCAAGCTGGGCGTTGTGGCAAGACTCACTATGAATTCACTTTTTATACCTTACATGATAAGCATTCGAAATTCACGCTGGCGCGCATCCCGCCGGTCAAGGAGGCAGACAAAGTGAAACAGGCCTACACAGTCAAGGCACTTTGGGATGAAGAAGCGCAGGTTTTCGTTTCCGAAAGTGACATTATCGGCCTGCACATCGAAGCGGAAACGATTGATGAGTTCGAAGCGCTCATGCACGAATTCGCTTTGGAGCTGATCCTGCAAAATCACATCTCCGCGCCGGACATGGTGTCCAAACCGATTAAGGAATGGGCACCCGCAATTTTCTGGCAGCGGCCAGCGCAAAGTCTCGCAGTTGCCTGAATCATGGCGAAGGGCTTTTACGACCAAGTCACCAAACTGCTTTCAGGTGCCGGTTTTAAATGCCTTGAAAACGCAAAAGGCTCACATGAAAAGTGGCAGAGCGAGGAGACCGGAGTTCTGGTCATTGTCCCGCGGAACCTGAATAGCCGCCACACTGCCAACGGAATTCTGAAAGACGCCGGTATCGGCAAGACATTCTGAACCCGCCGCAAATCTCCACCTCTGCTAATCGTCAAAAACCAGGCCCCGCCCATGTCCTTCGCCCAACTCGATGCCCATTGCCGCTCGCTTGAAGCGCTCGACCACGCACTCGCCATTCTCGGCGCGGACGAGGCAACGCATATGGCGGCGGGGGGCGGCGAGAAGCGGGCTGAGGCGATGGCGGCGCTGGCGGGCATGCAGCACCGCAAGGCAAGCGCGCCTGAAGTGCGGGACTGGATCGAGGCGGCAAAGTCCGAAAGCCTTGAAGCGAACCAGACGGCGGCGCTGCGCGAGCTTGAGCGCAGCTATCTCAACCTCACCTGCCTGCCCTCCGACTTTGTCGAACGCCAGACCAGGCAGCGCATGCAGTGCGAACAGCTGTGGCGGCAGCTGCGCCCGGCGGGCGACTGGGCGGGATTCGCGCCCGCGCTCAGTGAGGTCGTTGCTTTGATGCGCGAGGAAGCGGCGATGCGGGCGGATGTGCTCAAGCTCGACCCATATGACGCGCTGATCGAGCAATATGATCCCGGCACCCGCGCCGCCGCTGTCGAGCCGGTGTTTGACAAGCTGAAGCGTTTTCTCAAGGATTTTGTCCCACAGGCGCTCGAAGCTCAGGCCGGGCGGCATTCACGCCGGCCCGTCAAGCCCGTGACCGGCAGCTACTCCATCGAAAGCCAGCGCGCGCTGGGCCTCGCCATGATGACCGCGCTCGGCTTTGACATGGAGCATGGCAGCCTGTCGGTCGCGCACCACCCGTTCTGCGGCGGCGTGCCGAGCGATGTGCGCCTGACAACGCGCTACCGCACAGACGAGTTTCTCTCGGCATTGATGGGCATTCTGCACGAAACCGGCCACGGGCTGTATGAGCAGAACCTGCCGAAAGACATGGCGCACTGGCCGTCAGCGAAAGCGCGCGGCATGGCCTTGCATGAAAGCCAGAGCCTGTTCGTCGAAAAGCAGATCGGCCGCAACCCCGCCTTCTGGCGCTTTGCCCTGCCCCATGTCGAGGCGCATCTTGGCGAGGCGTGGGAACTGGACGATCTGCTGCCGCATATCCATCAGGTCGGGCGCGGGCTCATCCGGGTTGACGCCGACGAGGTGACGTATCCGCTGCATGTCATATTGCGCTTTGAGCTAGAACAGGAACTTGTGTCCGGAAGGCTGGACGTGCGCGATCTGCCGCAGGCCTGGGATGCCAAAATGCAGGACAGCCTCGGCCTGTCCACAATCGACAATCCAAGAGACGGACCCATGCAGGACGTGCACTGGCCAGCCGGCCTGTTCGGCTATTTCCCGTCCTATACCCTCGGCGCCATCATGGCCGCCCAGCAATGGGCCGCGATCCTCAAACTGCACCCGGATGTGAATGCCGAACTTGCGGATGGCAATTTCGGCACGCTGAATGCCTGGCGCAAAGATCACATATGGTCAGCAGCTTCGGGAAGATCAACGCCAGAAATTCTGGAAGCCGCGACGGGCGAGCCGTTGAATGCCGGATATTTTATCACGCATTTGAAAGAGCGTTACGGGCGGTAACTACTCCGCCGCCTGCCTCGACGCATCCATTCCGGCATCAAACTGCAGTTTGGCAAGCCGCGCATAGACCCCGCCTTTGCGCACCAGAGATTTATGCGTGCCTTCCTCGACTATCCGACCATGATCCATGACCAAGATGCGGTCGGCCTTCAAAATGGTGGCCAGCCGGTGCGCGATAACCAGCGTCGTGCGCCCCTGCATCAAAATCTCCAGCGCCGCCTGCACCGCCGTCTCGCTTTCCGCATCCAGCGCCGAGGTTGCCTCGTCGAGAAGAAGTATCGGCGCGTCTTTCAGGATCGCCCGCGCAATGGCAATCCGCTGTCTTTGCCCACCGGAGAGCATCACACCGCGCTCGCCAAGCTCGGTTTCGTAGCCGCGCTCAAGCCGCTCGATAAACTCGTCCGCGGAAGCAGCGGCCGCAGCCGCCTGGATCTCGGCATCGCTGGCGCCGGCCTTGCCGAAGGCGATATTTTCGCGCGCGCTGGCGGCAAATACCGTGACGTCCTGCGAGACAAGCGCCAGGCGCTGGCGCACCTGTTCAGGGTCTGCCGTTTTGATGTCGATACCATCGACCAGTATCCGGCCCTGCTGTGGATCATAAAAGCGCAGCAGCAGGGAATACAGCGTGCTCTTGCCCGCGCCTGAGGGCCCGACAATGGCGACCGTTTCGCCGGCTTTCACGGCAAAGCTGAGCGCCCGCACCGCGCCTGTATCCGGGCGCGCCGGGTAGGCAAAGGTGACATTCTCAAACGCCAGCGAACCCAACGGCTTGACCGGAAGCGGTGCCGGATGGGCGGGCGCCTGGATGGCTGGCCGCTCATCCAGAATCTCGGCAATCCGCTCCGCCGCGCCCGCAGCTTGCGAAACCTCGCTCCAAGCCTCGGAAAGCGTTGCAAGGGCGCTTGCTGAAAACACCGAATACAGGAGAAACTGGCTGAGCGTTCCGGGTGTGATCGAGCCATCCAGAACGCTGTGCGCGCCAAACCAGAGCACCGCCACGACGGAGCCGAAAACCATGAAGATCGCAAAAGCCGTCAGCACTGCCCGTGACTTGATCGACCCCCGCGCAGCTTCATAGGCATCATCCACCGCCCCTGCAAACCGGCCTGCGGCGAGCTTTTCATTGGCAAAGGCCTGCAGTGTGCGGATCGAGGAAACCGCCTCGCTGGCGTAAGCCGTTGCATCCGCCAGGCGGTCCTGCGCCTGCCTTGATCTGCGCCGCACCTTGCGCCCGAACATGACCAGCGGCAGAACGATAAGCGGAATGGCGACAATTACCAGGCTCGCCAAGCGCGGACTTGTGACGATCATCATGATCAGCGCGCCAATACCCAGAATGGAATTGCGCAGCACCATCGAGGCCGTCGCGCCGAACACCGCCTTGATCTGCGTCGTATCCGCCGTCAGGCGCGAAACGATATCGCCGGACTTTTCCTGATCGTAGAATCCAGGCGAAAGGCGTGTCAGATGCGTAAACAGATCGCGGCGGATATCGGCGACAACCTGCTCTCCAATGGTAATGACAAAATAGTAGCGCCCAGCCGACGCCAGCGCGAGGACGACCGCAAGGCCGAGCAGCATCAGGAAATAGGAATTGATATAGGTCCGGTCTGCCGCAGAAAATCCGTGATCAATCATCTGCCGCACGGCGAGCGGCAGGAGCAAAGTTGTTCCGGCGGCCACAGCAAGAAACAGCACTGCTGCCACAACGTTCGCCTTGTGCCGGCCAAGATAGGGCAGCATCCGGCCCAATGGCCGCAGAGGCTTGAGAGGCGCCCTGCTCTGTGCGTCCGCCTTCAGATTGTGCTGTCTATCGGTCACTCAATGATTCCATCCGGCCAGACTTGTTATCAGCCGGGGCCTCATGTATAGGCCCGCTCAATGTTTTTGAAGCCCGGATGCGCAGGCATCAGTCACACATGAATTTTGCCGCGTGAGTGTCCTTTGGGCGCGCTGGGCATTGGCGAGAAGGATAGGCACATGAAAGACAAAATCCACCCTGATTACCACCAGATCAAAGTGGTGATGACCGACGGCACCGAGTATTTCACCCGCTCGACCTATGGTCAGGAAGGCGCGACGCTGAACCTCGACATCGACCCGCGTACCCATCCGGCATGGACCGGCGGCCACGGCGGCATGGTTGACCGCGGCGGCCGCGTCGCCAAGTTCAAGAACCGCTTCGGCGGCCTGGGCGGCTGAATTTCAGCGCAGAGAGATTTCGGAAAACCCGCTTCGGCGGGTTTTTTGTTGGGTACCCCTTGAAGTGAGGTAATTTGTGCGCATTCGCCCCGCTGCCCGCTGGATCATTCTCAACCCGCAGAATGAGGCTTTGCTGTTCCGTTTCGAGCACAAAGACGGGGCTCTTTCTGGGCGATCCTATTGGGCCACGCCGGGCGGGGCGGTCGAAGAAGACGAGACCTACGAACAGGCGGCGCGGCGCGAGCTGCTCGAGGAAACAGGCTTGGATGCCCTTGACACACTGGTCGAAGCGGGACGCCGGACGGTCAATTTGACGCTTTCGGACGGTTAAACAGCTCAGGCTCAGGAGCGCTACTTCGCGATGCGAGTGGGCGGGGACGCCATTACAGACAATAATTGGTCCGACGAAGAAAAGAGCGTGATCTCAAGATGGCATTGGTGGAGCGTAGCGGAACTGGCGGCAACCGCAGAATCAGTGTTTCCCGAAAATATCGCTGAACTTATGGCGAAAGCTTAGCCCGCGCGCCTCCGCAGCGCCAGATGCTGCACCAGCATCACCGTCTTCGCGTCAATAATCCCGCCGCTCTCCACCAGCTCCATCGCCTCGGAAAGCGGCATCTCCAGCACCTCGATATCCTCGCCCTCGCCCGCATCGCCGCCGCCGTCCGAAATGCGATCGCTTGGCGAATAGTCCGCCGTGAAGAATGACAGCCGCTCTGTGACGCTGCCGGGGCTCATATAGATATCGTAGATTTTGCGCACCGCGCCGAGCCGGTATCCGAGCTCTTCCTCCGCCTCCTTGCGGATGCATGCCTCCGGCTCAAGGTCGTCAAGCAGCCCGGCGCAGGCCTCGATCAGCGGCTCGCGGTGCCCCTGCAGAAACACCGGCAGACGGAACTGACGCACGAGCAGCACTGTGCCGCGCGCCGGATCATAAGGCAGGATCACCGCCGCGTGGCCACGATTGTAGACCTCGCGGACTTGGCCATCCCAAGCCCCATCGCGGCGCTTCAGCTCGAATGTATGCTTTGTCAGCAGAGACCAGCCGTCCGAAAGCAATTCGGAGGAATGGTTACGGATTTCGTTTTCAGCTAGTTTCAAGATCAGGCTGCGGAGAGACGCGCCATTGTCTCGTCATCGACTTCGAAGTTGGCGTAAACGTTCTGCACATCATCGTCGTCTTCAAGCACGGCGACCAGCTTCATCAGCGACTGCGCCCGGTCTTCATCAACCGGAATATTGTTCTGCGGCTGCCAGATGATCTTCACTGTTTCCGCTTCGCCGAGCGCTTCCTCAAGCACTTTGGATACCTCATTGATGCTCTCAAAGGCGCAGATGATGTAATGGCCTTCCTCATCGGATGAGACATCGTCGGCACCCGCCATGATCGCCGCTTCCATCACAGCGTCGGCTGTGCCGGCCTTCAAGGCGTAGGTGATCTCGCCAACCCGGTCCCACATGAAGGCAACGGAACCGGTTTCGCCCAGCGCCCCGCCAGCCTTGGTGAAGGCCGCACGGACGTTGGAGGCGGTGCGGTTGCGGTTGTCGGTCAGCGCCTCGACAATGATCGCGACGCCGCCGGGGCCGTAACCCTCATAGCGCACTTCGTCATAATTCTCGGTGTCGCTTCCCGCCGCCTTGTTGATGGCGCGGGCGATATTGTCTTTCGGCATCGACACGGCTTTGGCCGCCTGTATGGCAAGGCGCAGGCGCGGGTTCATATCAGGGTCCGGCACGCCCATTTTGGCGGCGACGGTCAGCTCGCGGCCGAGCTTGGAAAACATTTTCGAGCGCACCGCGTCCTGGCGGCCCTTGCGGTGCATGATGTTCTTGAATTGTGAATGGCCAGCCATGGCTGCTCCCGATAGAAAAGCTTTTTGGATTGGCGCCTCTATAGGCAAATCAATTTGCGCCGTCCAGACAGGGGAAGCGGGAAGGCAGATCCTCAATAGACCCTGGTCCCGGTCCGGCTGACGAAAAAGCCGTGCCCGCCGCGTGTGCAGGTCAACCCCGAACGCTCGGACGTGCAGGTAAATGCGCCTTTCTTCCAGCTGTTTCCATAAACAAGCACATTGTCCGCTGAGCAGCAGCTGGTATCGCCGACATATCTGAAACGCTTGGCCGGGCCGGCTTTGTAGAGGAAAAATCGAAGATAGGCCGGCTCCACCCGGTCGCAGATCAGCTCCGGCCCGCCATCTTTGGGGGCATAAACATCCGTGCCGCCCGCCGGGATGTAGGTGCAACCAATATTGCCGGTTGGTGTGGAAAAGGAGATCACGCCGTCTTGCAATAGAAAGTTCTGTTGCCCTTGATGCGCCGCGTCGGCCGAGAGCGAAGCAGACAAGCTCAGCACGAGAATCCCGGTTTTCATCTCCGTCTCCTCCCTGAAATCCCGCAGAGGTCACCATTGCGCGATCATTCCACAACTTAGCCCGCTTCACCATAAAATGATTGCGTAAAAACCGAACAACCCTTGCCTTTGCCCTGCGACAGGGCAGATTGTTGGAAACGGTAAAGTTTCGCCCTCATGGAGGCCTGGAGTGCTTCGCCTTTCGCTTCTCGCTGTTTTGATTTTATTGCCGCTGCAAGCCACTGCCCAAGACAGCGCCAGATTTGCCAGCCAGTGCATGGCGGTGGCGCAGCAAATGCCGGACACGCTGCGGCCCGTGGTCATTCCCGCAGCGTTCACCAACGCCGCAATGCCCGCTGGTGGCGAAGTGAAAATCACCTATGCCGGACATTCCACCTTCATCATCGAATCTGTGGCGGGCGTGCGCATCGCCACCGATTTTTCAGGCTTTTACGGGGCCGATCCCCTGCCCCGCGTCATCACAATGAACAAAGCGCATTCCTCGCATTACACCGCTGCGCCCGACCCCGGCATTGAGCATGTCCTGCGAGGGTGGAACCCGCAGGGAGGACCTGCCGAACACCGTCTGGTGGTGGATGACGTCTTTATCCGCAATGTGACCACCGATATCCGCGCGGGCGGGATGATGGAGGCGGACGGGAACTCGATCTTCATTTTCGAGGTCGCCGACCTGTGCATCGGCCATCTTGGCCATCTGCATCACATGCTTACCGATGAGGATTATGGCGCCATAGGTCGTCTGGACGTGGTGATGGTGCCGGTCGATGGCGGGTTGACCCTGAGCTATGAAGGCATGAGCGAAATCGTCAAACGCCTGCGCGCCTCAATCGTCCTGCCCATGCACCGCCGCTTCACCCCTGCCAGCGAGTTTTTGGCACGGGTGTCGGGAGCATTTGACGTGCGTTATCCGGGATCACGCGAAATCATGGTGTCACTGCGGACGCTGCCGCCGAGGCCAACAATCATGGTGCTGGAAGGACTATAGGTCACCGCCAAAACGCCGGCACAGTCTCCTCCAGCCTCGGTCCGATCCTGAGCGGCGCGATGCGCTCGGCAAGACCCGTCCGGTCCGAAATATCAATGCCAATCCCACAAATGGTCGCCGGACCCTGCGCCGCTTCCATCCGCCCTTTCGGCACTTTGGAGAGGAACCGGTTCAGCGGCTCGTCTTTCACCATGCCAAGCGAGGAATCATAATCGCCGCACATGCCGCTGTCGGTGACATAGGCGGTTCCGGAATTCAGTATCTGGTGGTCCGCCGTCGGCTGATGCGTGTGCGTGCCGATCACGGCGCTCGCCTTGCCGTCGACAAAATGGCCGAAGCACATTTTTTCCGATGTCGCCTCGGCGTGAAAGTCGAAAAACACTGCGTCCGCCTGCTCGCCCAAAGGACAGGCCTCAAGGATTTTCTCGCCGCACTGAAACGGATCATCCAGCTCGGGATGCATGAACACCCGGCCCATAATGTTGGCGACAAGCACCCGCGCGCCGTTTTTTGCCTGAATGAGGCTCGCTCCCCTGCCGGGCGTTCCCGCCGGATAGTTCGCCGGACGGATGAACCGGTCTTGCCGGGGCGCAAACTCCAGAGCCTCCTTCTGGTCCCACACATGATTGCCGGTTGTCACTGCGTCAGCGCCCGCGCGGATTGTCTCGAGAAAAATCTCTTCGGTAATGCCGAACCCGCCAGCGGCGTTTTCGCCGTTCACAACCACAAAATCGAGCTTCAAGTCGGAAACAAGCCCCGGAAGGGCCTGCCAAACCGCCGTTCGGCCCGACCGGCCCACCATGTCGCCTAAGAAAAGAAACCGCATGAGAATCGTCTTAATCGGTTGAACGCGCTGCGGTCAATTTCAAACAGTTACGAGCGCTGTCCTACATCGTCCACAGCCGCGAAACCGGCATGGCGTGCAGCTTCTCGCCAAAGGGCGTTACGCGGTCATGGTCACGATCTCCGCAGATTGAAAGTCAAATCTCCGCAGATTGCAATTCAAACCTCCGCAGATTGTAACCTAGCGCGCCGCAATTCGGAAATCTGGCACCCTAAAATCCGCCAAAGCAGCAGCCATTCCCGCTATCAAATCGGAAACGCCCGCAAGCCGCTTTCGGTCAGGATTGCGTCGAGCGGCACGTCATGTGCTTCCTCAGGAACGGCCTCCACACGCTGGCAGTCAAAGGCAATGCCAATCAGCTTTGGCTTCATGCCGCGCTCAACAAGCCGCGCAATCGCTCGGTCGTAATAGCCGGCGCCATAGCCGATCCGGTGCCCGCGCCCATCAAAGGCGGCAAGCGGCACGAGCATCAGCGACGGGTCCAAAACTGCTGCATCCGGCCCCGGCCCGGCTGTGCCGAACCCCATGTCAATCATCTGCCCGCCGCGCACGAGTTCGCGGAACACAATCGTCGTCTTGTCGAGAATCGCTGGCAGCGCCAGCCGCGCGCCCTGTTCGCGCAGCGCAAACATCAGCGGCCTGATGTCGGCCTCAGAACGCATCGGCCAGAAGCCGGAAACTGTCTGACCTGGCTCGATGACCAGCAAACCCGCCGCATCCGCCATGCCAAGGCCCGCCTCGATGCGGAACTCCGGATCAAGCGCATCGCGCCGCGCCAGCGCGTCAAGCCTAAGCTGTTTTTTCAGAGATTTGATGTCGGACAAGGCGCAGACCAAATTCAAGGCGGACGATCCACACAACCGGTGAAAGCGGTCGATCCCGGGTGCCTACAGAGTAGGTGGGCGCCATATGCTCAAGCCCACGGGCCTGAACAGGGACAGCTCCCTGAGAGATCGATAAGGCCCCGGGGATATGTAGCCTCTGCCGGGAAGCACAGAACGTCCGCTGTCTATATACTGCTTCCTGGGCCATTGCGCCAGTTGCCGCAATCACTCCCGCAACGAAAATTTACGGCAGGAACGCGTGGATGTTCTTGGCCATGACATAGGCAGCAGCGGCGAAGACGACCACTGCAAATACGCGGTTCAAAATGCGCGGAGACACACCAAGATGCGCCGACAGCTGCGTGCCGGCAAAACTTCCCGCAGCTCCCCCGGCAATGAACAAAGCTGCGATTGGCCAATCGACCAACCCAGACAAAGCATAATTTCCAGCTGTCGCAAGACCGAAAACGCTTACAGCCAGAAGCGACGACCCCACAGCATTGATGGTTGGCATGCCGGTCGCCAGTATCAGGCCCGGCACGATCAGGAAACCGCCGCCTATGCCGAAGAATCCGGATGCTGCGCCGGTGAACAGCGCGGTCGCTCCCGTTGCGCCGCACATGCGAAGGTCAACCGGCCGCAGGGCGCCAAGCGCCACCGCGCGCGGCTTCAGCATCAGTAGTCCGACTGCGAACATAACCAGGCTGAACAAGAACAGCAGCTTGCCGCCGTCAAAGAGCTTGCCGAGCGTCGATCCTGCAAGTGCGCCCGTCACTCCCACGAATGCAAACACTGCCGCGCAGCGCCACCAGACATGGCCGCGCTTTGCGTGAGCCGCAAGGCCAAGCAGGGCATTTGCCGAGACTGCCAGCGCGCCTGTGCCAATCGCCGCATGCGGACTCGCAACGCCAACTGCATAGAGGAGAAGTGGTGTCGCCAGAATGGAGCCGCCGCCACCGATCAGCCCCAGCATGAATCCGACAAGGCCGCCGGAAAGAAGTGCGGACAGTGTTTGAAAACTCACTTTGACACCCTCGCGGCAATCCGGTCATGAATGATCATCCCGGCGATCATGGGCGCCGTGAATGTCAGGACCGGAAGCACGCCCAGCGAGAGCGAGGCGATCGCAGGCCCCGGGCAGTAGCCCGAAAGGCCCCAGCCGACCCCGAACAGAACGGAGCCGAACAGAAGCGGCGCATCAACCTTGTGATGACCGGGCAAATGGAAACGCTCGTCCAGCAGCGGCTTTCCCATCTTGCGCATGACTGCGACGCCGGCAAAGGCGACCAGTACCGCCCCGCCAAGAACCAACGCAAGGCTTGGGTCCCATCGCCCACTGCCGATGTCGAGAAAGCCGGTGACACGGGAAGGGTCAAGCATGCCCGAGAGAGCGAGGCCCGCGCCGAAAACCGCTCCGGCGGTGAGCGCCGAGAGCGCGTGAAAATACTGTGATTTCATTATCCGATGTGCCTTGAGAGAACGGCGGCGGCGATGCCGGAGCCAAGAAATGCCGCAGTGGCGGCGATTGAGCGCGGCGACAGGCGTGCCAGTCCGATAATGCCGTGGCCAGACGTGCAACCCGAACCCATGCGCGTGCCGAACCCGACGAGCAGTCCGGAGACCGCGAGGAGTGCGGGCGGCGCAGTGACTGTTGAGGCCGGCCAATAGCCGGAGACAGCGGCCAGCAGCGCGGGGCCCGCAATCAAGCCAATGGTGAAGGCCGCATTTGTCGACAAGTGCGCGCCTTGTGCCAAGCGGCCGAGGATCCCGCTGATGCCGGCAATCCTGCCATTGATCAAAAGGAGCAGCACAGCTGAAAAACCTATCACCGCGCCACCCAGCAAAGACATGTGATACGGTGTCAAACGCGTGTCTCCGTCTCGCAGAATATGCCGTACATGGCCTCAATAAGTCTCGCCGCCTTGTCCTGCGTGAGCCGGTAGAAAATCTGCTTTGCCTCACGTCGCGTTGTCACAATTCCCGCCTCGCGCAGCACTGTGAGCTGTTGCGAAAGCGTCGGCTGCGTTATGCCGAGCTCGGCCTCGAGCTGGCCGACAGAAAACTCGCCCTCGGCAAGCGTGCAGGCCAGCATGAGCCGCGCCGGATGCGACAATGTCTTCAAAAGCACCGCCACTTCCTCCGCGCGTCCGCTCATTGCGGTATGCGTATGCGCATTTTCGGCAATCGTTTCAGTCACACTCACCATGCCGCTCCTGTCAAAGTGTCCAAAGGCAGTTTGAGATAACGCCGTCCGTTCGATTCTGGCTCCGGCAACCGTCCGCCGCGCACATTCACTTGCAGGGCATGCAGGATGAGTTTGGGCATCGGCAAAGTCTTGTCACGCGCTTGCCGCAGTTTGATGAACTGCGCCTCGTCAATATGCGCGATATGGGGATTGGAGAGTTTTTGCTCGGCAACCGTGCTTTCCCATTTTGGCTCCCTTTCGTCAGGCTGATAGTCATGGCCGGTGAAAAGGCGGGTGTCATCTGGCAGCGCAAGGATCCGCTGTATGGAGTCCCAGAGCGCCTTCGCGCTGCCGCCCGGAAAGTCCGCCCGCGCCGTGCCGCTGTCCGGCATGAAGAGAGTGTCATGCACAAAGGCGGCATCGCCAATGACATAAGTGACGGACGCCATTGTGTGCCCTGGCGAGAAAATCACCGAACCTTCAAGGCCGCCAATCTTGAAGCGGTCGCCGTCATGGAACAATCGGTCCCATTGCGAGCCGTCTGCCCGAAGGTCTGGCCAGTTATACAGCTCTCTCCAGAGCCGCTGCACGTCAGTGACATGCGCGCCTATAGCCGTCGGCGCACCAGTCTTGTTCTTCAAGTAATTGGCAGCTGAAAAGTGGTCCGCGTGCGGGTGGGTATCGAGAATCCATTCCACAGTCAGATCCTGCCCGGCGATATAGTCCAGAATTGCGTCGGCGCTGGCTGTGCTGGTCGAACCCGATTTCTCGTCGAAATCCAGAACCGGATCAATAATGGCGCACATTTTCGTTTCAGGGTCGGAAACGACATACTGTACGCTCCATGTGCGCGGGTCGAAGAAGCCTTTCACATCAGGCTTCGCAGACGAAGGCCGCGCCGCAAGCCAAGCGCTGGCGGAGCTGAGATCAAATCCATGCCGCGCACCGAAAGCCGCTACATGCCGCTCCTGCATTCGCCCCTCCAGCACTTCGCCAAGCGCAAAAAGCGTCAATGCGCGCGTGCCTGATTTGCAGTGGGCCAGCACCGGACCGTTCGCGGAGGCTAGAACCGCTTGGAACGCGCGCACGTCACCCTCCGAAATAGAAGCCATCGATACCGGAATATGGGTGTAGCGGAGCCCGGCACGCTCGCATGCGGCAGCCTCTGCCGCATGGCTCGCCTGTGCCGGATCTTCAAAATCCGGACGGTTGTTGATCATTGAGGTGAAACCGTGAACCGCAAACGTTTCAATCGCGTGCAGTTCTGGCTGTCCGCTGACTGCAAAGGCTTCGGTAATCCGGATAAACGACATGTTTTCTCTCACTCATTATTCAATATATGATTTCATATAATGTATAATGAAGAGATAGCAAGGGGAAAATTCCGTGACCCGGAATAAGCTGTGGCAGACTCAAGCCATCCCGAGCGCATTCATGTACAGATCGAGGATCGTCTCCTCCTCCTGACGCTCCGCCTGATCCTTCTTGCGCAGGCGCACAATGGTGCGCACGGCTTTGGTGTCAAACCCGGTGCCCCTCAGCTCCGCATAGACTTCCTTGATGTCCTCGGCGATGGTTTTCTTGTCTTCTTCAAGCCGCTCAATGCGCTCGATGAAGGCGCGCAGCTGTCCTGCCGCAACTGTCTGCCCGCTTTCGCCCATCACTTCATCGGCCATCGTCTGAACTCCTGGAATTTCTCGAACCGGCGACTCGCAGCGCCATTGAGCGCTCGTTGCCCGAACGGCCGGGCATGGTCAAGCCTTGGCCCGGCTGGCAAAGTGCCGGGCCTCATGGACATCCGGAAGCGCGTTCAACCGCGCCATCATGGGTGCAAGCCTTTCCGTCCATTCCCGCACGCCTGCGGTATCGGAGATGAGATCCTGACGCACTTCGAGGAGGAGATTGCAGATGCCTTCAGCAGTGCAAATCTCATGGAGCGTGTCGCCATGCAGCGCGCCGTCATACGGCTCGTTGTCCCCGGCAATCAGCCCCGGCTCGCCCTCCAGCATTTCAATGAGAGGTTTTGCCGCGCGCGGGTCCGCATCCCACAGCACGCCGGCATGCCAGGGCCGGACCTTGCCCCCCATTGAAGGGGTAAACGAGTGAATGGAGACAACGAGCGGCGGCCGGCCCGCCGACCCCCACATATCGGCAATCAGGTCCCGCACTGCCTTCCTGAAGGGCTGATAGAAATTCTCAAGGCGGCAGCTGAGTTCCGCGCCGCTCAAAGGGTAATTTCCCGGAATGACCGACCCGTCATAGAGCTGGCGCACTAGGGTCGGATCGTCCACACCCCGGTTGGGGTCAATCAGCAGCCGCGAGAAACGCGCCATGACGGCGGGGCAGGCAAGCTTTCCGGCAAGTTCCCGCGTCAGCGCCTCCGCGCCAATGTCATAGGCGATGTGACGCTCAAACTCGGACGGTTCGAGCCCGAGCGTGCCGTATTTTTCCGGCAAATGCCGCATGGCGTGGTCAGCAATAAGGAGAAGACCGGCCTTCCGGTCACCCTCGACCAACTCAACGGGAACAAAGTCTGACGCGCTCATAAGCGATTGAATGAACAGCAATCCCGCAGAACTCAAGTCTCCCGCACTATTTCAGCACAGCGCATTTGCCTGTTGACCATGGGCCAGCGTGGTCAAATCGGTTGAATGATGCGTTGACATCGGCTGGGAACTTCTTGAAAAGGAGGCGGAAAATTCAATCCCCGAATGGAAACTTTGGCTCAAGGCAAAATGATGAGCTTGCGGAACGGGCGGTCATTATTACGTTCGCTGTTCGCCGTTCCCATGGCTGCAGTGGCGCTTTCACTCTTTTTTTCAGCCCCTTCGCTGGCTGATTTCCGCGTTTGCAACGCCACACAGTCATTGTCGGCGTTGCCATCGGCTATCGCGCCAAATCAGGCTGGATCACCGAAGGCTGGTGGATCGTCGAAGGCTCGACGTGCAAAACGCTGGTCGAAGGCCCGCTTGCGTCCCGCTACTATTATCTTTTTGCCGAAGATGCCGAGCGCGGCGCGCTCTGGGAAGGCCCGGTGAAAATGTGCATCGCCGAGAAGGAATTCAAAATCGCAGGCACCAATGACTGTTTCGCGCGCGGCTATCAGCGCGCCGGATTTCAGGAATATGACACAGGCCAACAGTCCAGCTGGATGGTTCAGCTCACCGACGGGCCGCAAACGGGCGCAGTGACGCCATCCGGGAACACCCAATCCATGAGACGCAACCGCAAGGTCAAGATACTCGCCACTGTGGGACCGGCTTCTTCCGAAGAGCATATGCTGAGAGCATTGTTCGAGGCAGGCGCCGACGTGTTCCGCATCAATATGAGCCACTCCTCGCATGAGCTGATGCGCGAGCTCGTGCGCCGCATCCGCGCGGTTGAGGAAGCGGTTAAGCGGCCCATCGGCATTTTGTGTGACCTTCAGGGCCCGAAACTGCGCGTCGGCAAGTTCGAAAACGTCAAGGTCGAGCTGAAGGAAGGCCAATCGTTCACGCTTGATGACGACCCCACACCCGGCAACGCCACACGCGTCCATCTGCCGCATCCGGAAATCCTCCAATCCGTTGAGCCGGGTCACCGGCTTCTGATTGACGATGGCAAACTAAGTCTTTTGGCGGAAGCTTCTGACGGCAAATCGATCCGCTGCAAAGTCATCTCCGGCACATCCATCTCCGACAAAAAAGGCGTGAGCTTGCCCGACACCACCCTTCCTGTGGGCGCTCTGACAGACAAGGACCGCGCCGACCTTGACGCCTGTCTTGCGGAAAATGTCGACTGGATCGCGCTTTCCTTCGTGCAGCGCCCTGAAGATGTCGCCGAAGTGCGCAAGATCGCGGCTGGCCGCGCCGCCGTCATGTCGAAGCTTGAAAAGCCGCAGGCCATTGAGCGTCTCGGCCGAAATCATCGAAATCTCCGACGCTCTCATGGTCGCGCGCGGCGATCTGGGTGTTGAAATGCCGCTCGAATCCGTGCCCGGTATCCAGAAACAGATCACCCGCGCCGCACGCCGCGCCGGAAAGCCGGTGGTGGTGGCCACGCAAATGCTGGAATCGATGATCACAGCGGCCGTGCCGACCCGCGCCGAGGTTTCGGATGTGGCAACTGCGGTGTTTGAAGGCGCTGACGCCGTCATGCTCTCAGCCGAATCCGCCTCCGGCGCCTATCCTGTCGAAGCGGTCGCCACCATGGGCAAGATCGCCGAGAAGGTCGAGCGCGACCCGCTCTATCCCGGCATCATCCATGCGCAGCGGTCCGAGCCCGAAGCCACAGCCGCCGACGGCATCGCCACCGCCGCGCGCCAGATTGGCGAATCATTGGGCGTCTCGGCCATTGTCGCTTACACCGCTTCAGGAACAACAGGCCTTCGCGCCGCGCGGGAGCGCTCCAGCGTCCCTGTCATTGCACTCTCGCCGATCCTGAAAACCGCCCGCCGCCTGGCGCTGGTCTGGGGCACGCACAGCGTGGTCACCGAAGACGCATATGACCTTGACGACATGGTCGCCCGCGCCGGGCGCATTGCCGAGGAGGAAGGCTTTGCCAAGCCCGGCGACCGCATCATCATCACGGCAGGCGTTCCCCTGCGCACACCCGGCTCCACTAACATGCTGCGCATCGCCTATGTCGGCCGGGAGGACGGTTCGCACAAGGGCTGAGTGCCAAGCTTCAAAGCAAACTGCGTTGCCGGGCTTGAACGCGACAAGGACTGACAAGCTTCATATCTTGGCGGCGAACCACCAAGCGGCAGCGAGGAGCGCCGCATTCGCGATAAGAACTGTCTTGCCAACATTGCCGAACGGTATAGGCGCATCGTCGATCCGAAACTTCAGCGCTTCGGCGCGCATCAGCCCGCCGAATTTCCAGATGTCAACGGTCATGATCAGCACAAAGACAATCATGCCGATGCTCGCAATGCTAAAGCTCTGCGCCGCCTCTTGCTTGAATGCCACAGCGGCGGCGCTGTCGGCTTTCGACACCATTTGCCGCAGCGGCGATAGTTGCTGCTTCGCCAATGCCCTTGACTATGGCCAGCGCGCCGCCGTTCACAGCAAAAAGCAGTCCGTAGCGCCGGCCCTTGCCGTTTTCGTAAAACTGTGAAAACATCCTTGAAGGTGCCCAGCGCCGATGTCGGGGGCGACTGGCTGTTGGATTGTTCGGACATGCTGTGTCACTCCTTTTCGTTGCACGAAAAAAGGGCGGACCGCGCGCAATCATATCATCCAAGACTCACGGCGTAAACAAAACTGCCAGATTTTCGGACTGCGGCCTTGCAACCCGCCTTGCCTTCGCCGCACTCTGCCGCAAGGGGAGTGTGCGGCTGATTTGGGACGGGCTTTTTGGAACAGGGCATTTATCTCTACACGCTTGTCGGAACCGCGCTGGTGCTCACAGCGGGGTTTTCGAGCCTGATCGCCTTCCGCTTCGGCGCGCCGCTTTTGCTTCTCTTCCTCTTGATCGGACTTGCGACCGGCGTTGATGGGCTCGGTATTGAGTTTGACAATGCGGGCCTGTCCTATTTTGTCGGTTCGAGTCGCGCTCGCAGTGATCCTGTTTGAATCCGGCTTCGGCACGCCGCTGCAAGCACTGCGGCAGGCGGCTCTCCCGGCGCTGTCCCTCGCGACCATTGGCGTCGTGCTTGACCGTCGCGATTTTCGGCACCGCCACGCATTACTTGACCGGACTATCCTGGACCGAGTCCTTTCTGCTTGGCGCCATTGTTGGCTCCACCGATGCCGCTGCGGTCTTCTTCCTGCTGCGCGTCGGCAATACTGCCATCCGCGACCGCGTCCGTTCGACACTGGAAATCGAGTCCGGCTCTAATGATCCGATCGCGATTTTCATGACGCTGTCATTGGTCGGCGTCGCGGCCATGGGCGAAGCCGAAAACTTGAGCGAAACCGCTTTGGAGATTGCCATCGGGTTTCTGCGCGAAATGGGTATCGGCGCGGCGGTGGGCTTCTCGGCGGCTGGGTCATTGTGCGGCTGGTCGAGCGGCTGGAGCTGGACCGCGGACTTCTCCCCATTTTCGTCATCGCGCTGTCTCTGCTGGTCTTCGGCCTTGCGGGTGCGGCGCACGGCTCCGGCTTCCTCGCCGTTTATGTGGCGGGCATTTATGCCGGAAACCGCAATATCCGCTCCTACGCTTCACTCAAACGATTTCAGGATGGCATGTCTTGGCTTGCCCAGATCATCATGTTTCTGGTGCTCGGCCTGTATGCGACGCCAAGCCAGTTCGGCGTCATCCTTGTTCCAGCGGTCATCCTGGCGCTGTTTCTGATTTTCGTCGCCCGGCCCGATCGCTGTGACGATTAACACTATTGCCCTTTCGCTTCCCACGCGCCGAAACCGCATTTCCTGTCATGGGTGGGCCTGCGCGGCGCGGTGTCGATCCTGCTCGCGCTGACGCCCATTCTCGCAGGTCTGCCGAACAGCCGCGAGATATTCAACATCGCCTTCATCATCGTGCTCGTCTCGCTGCTTGTTCAAGGCTGGACGGTTTTGCCGCTCGCCAAGCGCCTTGGCCTGGTCGTGCCGCAGCGCACCGGCCCGCTGGACAAGGTTGAGCTTGAGCTGCCCGGCGCGGCCCACCATGAGCTCCTCGCCTATCGCATTGTGGAAGGCAGCCCTGTGGCGCGAACGGGCCGGATCCCGCGTTGGGCGCGGCCTTCCCTTGTAGTGCGTGACGGGCGGTCCATGGCTTTTCAATACGCGGGACGGCTCAAGGCTGACGATCATGTCTATATCTTCGTGCCTGACAAATACCCCCGCCTCCTCGACCGCCTCTTTGCAAGCCGCGCGACGGTGGCCGCAGACGATGCCGATTTTTTCGGATCATTCGCCGTTGACCCGCTTCGCCCTGCCTCTGATCTGACGCTCGCTTATGGTGTTTTTCTCAGTGAGACCGACAGGCGGCGGTCGATTGCCGAATTGATGATCGAACGCCTTGGCGGGCGCGCTGAATATGCCGACCGGGTGACTATCGGCGAGGTTGAGCTGATTGTGCGCGATGTCAGCGACGAAGGCGGCGATCACGGAAATTGGCCTGTCTTTTGAACCGCAGACGCAGGCCCGCGCATACCGGTTTTCATGTCGCCGGGAGAACTGAAGGATTATGTATTGTCCTCGATTGCCAAGCTTGCGGGCACCGAAGTAAATCGATTTAAATCGCAGTTTCGCGTCAAGGAGAGAGTGACATGGGCAGCTTCCGCACATTGGACGATATCGGCAATATCAAGGGCAAGCGCGTTCTGCTGCGCGTTGATCTGAATGTCCCGGTGCAGGACGGCAAAGTCAGTGACGCAACCCGGATCGAGCGCGTCGCGCCGACAATTACTGAACTTTCAGACAAGGGCGCAAAGGTCATTTTGCTCGCCCATTTCGGCCGCCCGAAAGACGGCCCCGATCCGTCAATGTCATTGAAGCTTGTGGCGGATGCGACGGCCAAAATCCTTGGGCGGCCAGTTGGCTTTGCCAAGGATTGCATCGGTCCCGATGCGGCTGCGGCGGTTGCTGCGATGAAAGACGGCGATATCATCATGTTTTGAGAACACTCGCTTTCACAAAATGGAAGAAAAGAACGACCCGCAGTTCACCAAAGCGCTCGCAAACAATGGCGACATGTTTGTCAACGACGCTTTCTCCTCCGCCCACCGCGCGCATTCCTCAACCGAGGGTCTGGCGCACCTTCTGCCCGCATTTGCAGGACGGACCATGCAGGCCGAGCTGGAGGCGCTTGAAAAGGGCCTCGGCAAACCAGTCAAGCCCGTCGTCGCCATTGTCGGTGGAGCCAAAGTCTCCTCCAAGCTCGATCTACTCGGCAATCTCGTCAAGAAGGTTGATGCGCTGGTGATCGGCGGCGGCATGGCCAACACCTTTCTGGCAGCCCAAGGCATCAATGTCGGCAAGTCGCTCTGCGAACACGATCTGGCGGACACCGCACGTGAGATCATGAAAACTGCCAAGACAGCCGGCTGCGATATTGTGCTGCCGGTTGATGGCGTTGTGGCCAAGGAGTTCAAGGCAGGCGCTGACTTCCAAATCGTCGATATCGACGCCATTCCTGCGGACGGAATGGTGCTGGATGTCGGCCCCAAATCCATTGATGCCATCAATGCCTGGGTCTCAAAGGCCGCCACTCTGGTCTGGAACGGCCCGCTCGGCGCTTTTGAAATCGAACCGTTCGACCGCGCCACGGTGGCTGCCGCGCGTCATGCCGCGGCGTGCACCAAGGCCGGGAAGCTGACATCCGTGGCGGGCGGCGGCGATACGGTGTCGGCGCTCAACCATGCCGGCTCGGCAGATGACTTCACCTATGTATCGACAGCAGGCGGCGCATTTCTCGAATGGATGGAGGGCAAGCCGCTGCCGGGCGTTGAAGTGCTGAAGGTCTAACCTGCAGGCAAAAACCGTTCGAGTTCCTTCAACACACGCGGCCACTCCTGAAAGAACAGGAGCTGGCCTGCATCTTCGATGATTTCGATATCAAGATGCGGAAATTCGATCGCGAGTTCCCGGATTGTCTCGGTTGGCGATTGCGGGTCCTGCCCGCCTTGCAACAGACGGACCGGAACTTTGCAGGCGCGCACGGTTGCCGCCCAGTTTGTTTCCGAATCGATGCATTCCCGCGCAAATGCCAAATGCGCCGTGTGCCACTCACTGAGGCATATTTCTGATCCCATCAAAATTGCCTCTCGCACCTGTGGGTCCGCAAATGTGCGCATGTCGGCGGGTGATCCCTCATTGACCGATTCAAAGAAGCTTGCGCTGCCAATCCGCTTGGCCAGCGAAAATCCCGACTTCACCAGAAAGGGCAGAATCTTCGGCGCGTAACGGGCATTGGCCAGAATGAAGCGGTGCCATTTATGCATGCGCTCATATTGCGCCGCAGTCATGGCTGGCAGCGCGGCCGAGCAGCCCAATATGCCGGTCACCCGGTCCGGATGGGCGATGGCGAGGCGCATGGCAAAACGAAGGTCGGCACCCAACGCGATGACCGCACAGCGCTTGATTTTCAGATGCGACAATAGGCGCTCGGCATCCGCCGCAGTTTCACCCGCATAATCGACGCCCTGTGGAAGTTGCGACGAGTGGCCAAAGCCGGCCCTGACCGGAGCGATGACGCGCAGGCCGCCCGTCTCCGCCGCCTTTTCTGCCGCGCGCGACCACCGGATAAGGCCGTAGTCGAGTGGAAAGAACAGGACGGGACGCCCCCCCTGCTTGTCACCGAATTCGATATAGTCATAGCGCCGCCCGTCCGGCATGCGCATCGTTTCAAATGGAATTGGTTTCAGCGATTGCGGTGGGGATTTCCTTGCATGATCTGTCTGCGACGTGCCCGAAACCACTTCCATCAGACCAAGCGTGATGCGGATCAATTCACCCTGCGAGCGCGTCTCGGTCTTTGCCAGAATTGAGCGCACTTGCGAGCGAACCGTTTCAAAGGAGCGCCCGCGCTCTGCGGCGATCGCTTTCAAGCTCTTGCCTTCAGCCAGAGCGCGCACGACGTCGATTTCTGCATTGGTCAGCTGAAACGCATCGCGAATAGTCACTGAAAGATTATCCGGCCAGCCAAGTTCGGTTGACCGGACAAGTGCAAAAGCGTGCTTGAACGGCGGACCGGAAAGCTGTGTGACATGAAACAGCATGGGACGGTCGGAATGCTCGGACATGAATCGCAAAAGCGACGGCTTTGCCGCAATACGGCCTGTTGCCGTGGCTATGGCCGTGCGCAGTTCACGATGGCTTTGCTCATCAATTCCGAGCCGCGACAGGGGATCGCCCTGTTCCAGACCTAATATGTCAGCGGCGGGTTTGTTCACTCCGGCAATCGTGTAATCAGGCGCAACAAGAAATGCAGCCGCTACCTCGAAATCGAGTACCGACTGTTCGTTGACCCCGTCATCTTCTTTCAGCCGGTCGAGAAAAATTCCGGCGCGGTTTGCATGTGCCTCCAAATCGGCATCATTGACAGTATCTGGAACTTCACCAGCGGCTGGATTTGCCTCAACCCTCAGGGGCGCGATACGATTTTCCCAGACCTCAAGCAGCGATTCGAGCCGCTCTGGATCAAGCGCCACATCATAAAGACGGTCAATTATTTCGGCCTTGGACTTCTGGTCGACTTCACGCATTCAATGCTCCCGTCGCAGATTCTTCGCTGCGATCGTTTTGGAAGCACGGCTCGGACCCCATGCATCTTGTAAACTACTGTATTTTTTGGTGATTGTGGAGGGGAAATCTCGCAGGATAGGTAAAATTTTACCTAGGGTTAAGAAGCATGGTTTCCGCCGCAAATCCTGCCCCAGACAAGACCGGACCTTGTGTTGACGGCGGCGGGGCGGCGGTCCAGAAGTCTTTTCCATCAATTTGGGGACCGCCATGAAGCTGAAGGATAGGATTGCCATCGTGACAGGCGGCGCCAGCGGCATCGGCAAGGCAATTGTGGAACGGTTCCTCGCAGACGGCGCGAGCGTCGTCATCGGCGATGTCAGCGTGGAGAAAGGCAAGGCCCTTGCCGCCCGGCTTGGCAGCGGAGCGCGATTCGTGGCTGCCGATGCCTCAAAGGCTGAAGATGTTGCAGCGCTTGTGGAGCAAACGATCTCGGCCTTCGGCAAAATTGACATCCTCGTCAACAATGCCGGCATCGTCCATGCGGCGGATTTCCTGGATCTGAAGATCGAAGATTTTGACAGGGTCTTGAATGTCAATCTGCGCGGGTCTTTCTTGCTCGCCCAGGCTGTCGCCCGCCATATGGTCGAACGCGTCAAGGCGGGAAGGCCTGCAGGGGCGATCATCAACATGTCGTCGGTCAACGCCGTATTCGCCATTGCCAACCAAGTGCCCTATTCGGTCTCCAAGGGTGGTGTGAACCAGTTAACGAAGGTGATGGCCCTCTCGCTGGCGCCGCACGGCATAAGGGTCAATGCCATCGGTCCCGGTTCGATCATGACGGATATGCTGGCCTCAGTGAACAATGACCCGGCTGCGAAAAACCGAATTCTGTCGCGCACGCCGATGGGGCGGATCGGACAGCCAGAGGAGATTGCCTCCATCGCAGCATTCCTCGCCTCCGATGACGCCAGCTACATTACTGGCCAGACCATTTACGCCGATGGCGGGCGGCTGCCGCTCAACTACGTTGTACCGGTCAAGGAAGACTGATGCGCCGCAGGATCGCCAAGACGCTGGTGCTGCTCTATCTGCTCGGCGCTGTGGGCGTCCTCGCGTCTTTCGTGCTCATGCCGCCGGATGATGCGGCGTCGCTGCCCATGGTGGTCTGGACCCTGCCGACGACCCTGATCGGCTTTCTGGTCCTCTACTGGCCGTTTGACGTGGCCTTTCCCTTTATGCCCTCCGCCTTGGGATATTATGGCGCTCATCTGGCGTTCTTTTTCCCCTCCATCGCGTTGATAGCCTGGGCCATCTGGCGGGTCATCGGCGGCAAAAGCTCCTGACACAATGCTGTCAGGAGGGATATGACAGTATGTCTTCATTCACATCGAAAGGAGAACAAACATGTCAACATTCACCCCGCAAAACGCCGCAGTCTGGTTTGAAATTCCGGTCATGGACCTTGTTAAAGCCAAAGCTTTCTACGGAGCCGTCCTTCAGAGCGATCTGGAGGACCAAGACATGGGGCCGAACAAGACCGTCGTGTTCAGTCCGTCCCAAGGCGGCGGCGTTTCCGGCCATCTCTATGTCGGCAAGCCTCCCGCCTCCGGCACAGGCAACACCATCCACCTGGCCGCGCCACAGCCGCTCGAGGACTCATTGGCGCGGTTCGCGGCGCAGGGCGGACAGGTTGTCTCGCCGGTAATTGAGATACCTGCGGGCCGTTTTGCTTATTGTCTTGACCCGGATGGCAATTCGATTGGGCTGTTCGCGCGTTAAAGGAGCAAAACCCATGGCAGAGGCTTTCGTAAAGCTGCGCGCCGGCGCGAACGGAAAAACCCGCAAGGTCCTCATTCCAACGCTGGCGATGCTTGAAGACTATGCGCGGGGCATCGCCTCCGGACACTCCTCTGACATTGCAGCCATGAAGAAGGCGTTCGCCATTGCGGCGGACGCTGATCTCACCTGTCCGGTCACCGTGCGCCTTCACTTGGAGGAAATTTGCGAGACTGCTATGCGGGAAAATGCCAGTGGCGCTCAGCCGGTCCCGTTTTGGCGGCTGATTGGCGAAGACGACATGACCGCGAAAAAAGCGCGCGGCGCGCCGGATCTGATCCGCACCATGCGGGCGCGAGAGCATATCTGATGCGCCGCGCTGACCGCCTGTTCCAAATCGTCCAGCATCTGCGCGGCGGCCGGCTGGTCACCGCCAAAATGCTGGGCGAGCGGCTCGAAGTGTCCGAGCGGACCATCTACCGGGACATCGCCGATCTTCAGTCCACCGGCGTTCCGGTCGATGGCGAGGCGGGCGTCGGGTATATATTGCGCGAAGGTTTTGACCTGCCGCCGCTGATGTTCACGCGCGAGGAGATTGTCGCGCTGGTGGCGGGCGCGCGCATGGTGCGCTCCATGGGCGGCGCGTCGATGGCCAAAGCCGCTGTCGAGGCGCTGATCAAGATCGAATCCGTCCTGCCGCCAAGCCTGCAGACGCAGCTGAAATCCGTCGAAATCCATGTGCCGGACCGGCAGATTCCCGACCGCGACAAGAACATGATTGATCTTGCCGAAAAGGCGGTAGAGACGCGCAAAGTGCTGGAACTCGATTATTCGGACGTTGAAGGCAAAGCCTCGCGCCGCAATGTCCGTCCACTCGGGCTCTGGTACTGGGGAAAGGTTTGGACGCTGGTCGGCTGGTGCGAATTGCGCAATGATTTCCGGGTGTTTCGCATTGACCGCATCCAGTCTGCCGGGCCGACGGGTGGCGTGTTCAAGCCGGAGCGGGGAAAACTGCTTGCAGATTTTTATCGGGAGTTCAGGCCAAAGGAAGAATAGAGGCCTGCATTGGAACTTCCTGCGGCCGCTTCCGGAGAGTTCAGGGCCCGGTCACCGCAATTGCAGTCCGGCGATGAACTCTTGTTGTGCGGCAGGTCAACGCCGCTATATGAGGGCCAGAACAAGCGCCAGGACGCATTTGAATGACAGCTGAAGTATTTACCGATCCAAAACCGCGCCGGTTGACAGTTTCAGTGAATGTCGGCGGCGTCGTGGTTGGCGGCCCCGCTCCTGTTATTGTACAGTCAATGACCAATACCGACACGGCGGACGTTGATGGAACGGTCGCGCAAGTCGCGGCTTTGCACCGGGCCGGCTCGGAGATCGTCCGAATCACCGTGGACCGGGACGAGGCGGCAAAAGCGGTGCCGCGCATTAGGGAACGGCTGGACAGGCTCGGCTGCGATGTGCCGATTGTCGGGGATTTCCACTATATCGGCCACACACTGCTCAAGGACAATCCGGATTGCGCGGCGGCGCTCGCCAAATACCGGATCAATCCCGGCAATGTCGGCTTCAAGGACAAGCGCGACAAGCAGTTTTCTGAAATCATCGAGCTGGCGATCAAATATGACAAACCGGTGCGCATCGGCGTCAACTGGGGTTCGCTTGATCAGGACCTGCTGACGCGCCTGATGGACCAGAACAGCGCCAAGGGCTCGCCGCTGTCAGCGCGGCACGTCATGCATGAAGCCGTAGTGCAGTCGGCGCTGATCTCGGCGGAGCTTGCGGAGGAAATCGGGCTGCCGCGTTCGAAAATCATTCTCTCCGCCAAAGTCAGCCAGGTGCAGGACCTGATCGCAGTCTACACAATGCTCGCCGCGCGCTCAGATCATGCGCTGCATCTCGGCCTGACCGAGGCCGGCATGGGCACCAAAGGCATCGTCGCCTCGTCCGCCGCCATCGGGCTTCTCCTACAGCAAGGCATCGGCGACACGATCCGCATCTCTCTCACGCCGGAGCCCAACGGCGACCGGACGCGCGAGGTGCAGGTGGCGCAGGAGCTGCTGCAGGTGATGGGCTTCCGCCAGTTCGTCCCCATTGTCGCCGCCTGTCCCGGCTGCGGTCGCACGACTTCCACCGTGTTTCAGGAACTGGCGCAGAATATCCAGGACGACTTGCGCAAAAACATGCCTCTCTGGAAGGAGAAATATCCAGGCGTCGAGGCGCTCAACGTCGCCGTTATGGGCTGCATCGTCAACGGACCGGGCGAGTCGAAACACGCCGACATCGGCATCTCGCTCCCCGGCACAGGCGAGACACCGAGCGCCCCAGTGTTCGTCGACGGCAAGAAGGCGGCGACCTTGAAGGGCGGCAATATTGCGGCGGAGTTTCAAGGCATGGTGGCGGAGTATATTGAGAGAAGGTTTGGGCGGTGAACAAGCTCGGCGGGGCCGTCCTCATCCGGGACGAGCGGCCGGAAGATTTTGGCGCAGTCATTGACCTGACACAGCGCGCCTTCGCCCCCATGCCATTTGCGGCGGGTGACGAGCAGTCGCTGATTGGCAAACTGCGCGACGCCGGTGCGCTGACAATTTCGCTGGTGGCGGAGCTCGATGGCAAAGTTGCGGGGCATGTGGCGTTCTCGCCAGCGCTTGCAAAGGACGGATCGCAAGGCTGGTTCGCGCTGGGGCCGGTTTCGGTTGAACCTGTTCTTCAGAGGCGGGGAATAGGAGGCAGGCTGATCGGGGAGGGCGTCGCGCGGCTTCGCCAGATGGATGCCGCAGGCTGCATCGTTCTCGGTGACCCAGCCTATTATCCGCGATTTGGGTTCCGGTCGTTTCCACAGTTTGCGCCGGAAAGTGAGCCCGCAGACTATTTCATGATCCTGCCGATGGGCGCAGCTGAACCCGCTTGCGTGCTTGAATTTCATCCGGCTTTTCACGGAAGCTGAGTTTGCGTTCCATCTTCAATTGCAATCCCGAAAAGCAACTGACACGTCGCGCGTTTCGCCCTATACAATCTGACAAAATTAGTTTCGGAGCCCAGATGATTTCCGCACTCTTCGCCCGCCTTGTCGCGCTCATTGGATCGCTGATGATCCTTTGGCGCAGGTCCTCAACGCCCAAACCGGCACAGGCCATCGGCGGCGCGCCGTCAATCCCCGCCGCGAAACCGCAGGGATCATTCCCGTCGCTGAAAATGCCGACGGCAAGGGGCTGGGAGGACGGCCACAAGCCGAGCGCCGCGCCGGGTCTGAAAATCAGCGCCTTCGCCTCGGGCCTCAAACATCCGCGCTGGATGGAAGTGCTGCCGAACGGGGATGTCGCAGTGTCCGAGGCGCGCTTTGAGCCGGGGGGGCCCGCCACGTCGCTGTTCGAATTCGCCATACAAAGCACCATGCGCCGCGCCGCCGCCTCTAGGCGACAGCCCGAACCGCATCACGCTTTTGCGCGACCGCGACGGCGATGGAGTTGCCGAAGAGCGCTTCATGTTTCTGGAAAACCAGCAGCAGCCCTTTGGCATGGCGCTTCTGGACGGCACATTCTACGTCGGCAACGCCGATGCGCTCCTCGCATTTGATTATGCGCTTGGCGATACAAAGCTCGAAAGAAACAAGCGCAAGCTCGTGGACTTCAAGCCCGGCGGCCATTGGACGCGCAGCCTGCTGCTCAGCACGGACCGCACCAAGATTTATGCCGGCGTCGGCTCGCTCTCTAACATTGCGGATGACGGCATGGAGGCCGAAAAAGGCCGCGCTTGCATTTACGAGGTCGATCTCAAGACCGGCAGTTCGCGGATCTTCGCCAGCGGCCTGCGCAACCCCGTCGGGCTCGCCTGGGAGCCTGAGACAGGTGCGCTGTGGACTGTTGTGAACGAGCGCGACGGCATTGGCGACGAGACGCCGCCCGATTATCTCACCAGCGTTCAGGATGGCGGCTTCTACGGATGGCCCTATTGCTATTGGGGGCAGACGGTGGATGCGCGTGTGCCGCAGGATGCGGCGCTGGTCGCCAAGGCGATCCGCCCGGATTATGCGCTCGGCGGCCACACGGCCTCGCTCGGCCTCTGCTGGCTGCCAGCCGGCACGCTGCCCGGCTTCGGCGAGGGCATGGCCATCGGCCAGCACGGCTCCTGGAACCGCTCGACGCTGTCCGGTTACAAAGTCGTGTTCGTGCCTTTTGCAAACGGAAAACCGGCCGGCCCGCCGCGCGACATTCTCTGGGGTTTCCTGTCGCCGGACGAGCGCCATTCCTACGGCCGCCCTGTCGGCGTCAGCCTCGCTCCCGGCGGCGGGATATTGGTCGCAGACGATGTGGGCGATGTGATCTGGCGGGTGACGGGCTGACGCGCCGCCGCGATCAGCGCTGGAGGCGACGGATGGAGTGGCGCGGGAAATGCCGAGATTTAAGGAAACGGTTCGATCTTCTTTCTGCAATTTAGGCGTCTTCCTCACCACCCCCATCCGACCGCTCCGCGGCCACCTTCCCCGCAAGGGGGAAGGACGTAGAGCTCAATTCCTTCTCTCCGCCACAAACCGCGCCGCCGCGACCAGCGTCTGCGCCTTCCCGCCATAAGGCGAAAGCAAGTCCGCCGCCTGATCCACCAGCCCCCTCAGCTGCTTTTGCGCCCAGACCGAACCGTGCAGTGACACCAATGTCGCCTTACCGGCGGCGGCGTCCTTGCCCGCGGCTTTGCCCAGCGTCATTGCGTCGGACGTGTGGTCGAGGAGATCGTCGGCGAGCTGAAACGCAAGGCCGATGGCGCTGCCGAATTCCGCCAGGCGCCGGCGGTCTGTATCTGGCGCATTGGCGAGAATCGGCCCAGCTTCACAGGCGAAGCGGATCAGCGCGCCGGTTTTCATGGCTTGCAGCCGGATGATCCCGGCTTCGTCGAGCTGGTCATGTTCTGCCTCAAGGTCAAGCGCCTGCCCGCCCGCCATGCCGCCCAATCCAGCTGCGCGGGAAAGGGCGAGAATGAGATTAAGGCGCGCCCTGTCAGGCAGTTCCGTTTCAGGGTCCGCCAGTATGTCGAAGGCCAAGGTCAGCAGCCCGTCCCCCGCCAATATTGCCGCCGCTTCATCGAACGCCCTGTGCACGGTTGGCTGCCCCCGGCGCAGATCGTCATTGTCCATAGCCGGAAGGTCATCATGGATCAGCGAATAGCAATGCACGCATTCAAGCGCCGCCGCGGCGCGCAGAGCCGCAGCGGGGTTGCCGTCGAACAGAGCTGCGCTTTCCATCACCAGAAAGGGCCGCAGCCGCTTGCCGCCATTCAACACGCCATGCCTTATCGCCGCCATCAGCCGCGCGGGCCGCGCAATCTCGCCTTCCTGCAATCGGTCAGACAAAATATCTCGCAGCGCTGATTCCACCGCCGCCGCATGTGCGGTGAGCAGTTCATCAAATCCTGCGCCTTCGCCCGTTCCTGCCAAGTCATTCCCCATGCACGGCATTGCACATAATCCGCGCTGCCGGTAAGGCAAAGCGGGTTTCATGTCCGGAAGTATAGATGTCAGTGAGCGCAAGCAAACCCTCTTCGCGGGTGCGTGCTCTTTTGCGGGGAAGCCGACTGGGGCGGCTCGTCAGGCGCGTAATCTTTTTCGCCGCAGCGCTTGCGCTGATTCCGGTGGGGCTGACGGTTGTTTATTTGCCGTCTTTCGTTCATCCAGTTTCGACCTTGATGCTCAAGGATGCCGTTTCGCTGAAGGGATACGACCGGCAATGGGTCGGAATTGACGACATCGCCCCGGCGCTCATTCATTCGGTCATGATGTCGGAAGACGGGCAGTTCTGCGCCCATTCAGGCGTTGACTGGAAAGAGATCAATCAGGTGATCGACGATGCGATGGAAGGCGAAGGTTCGCGCGGGGCTTCGACCATTTCCATGCAGACCGTGAAGAACCTTTATCTGTGGAACAGCCGCTCTTTTGTGCGCAAAGGGCTGGAGCTGCCCTATGCGTTGATGATTGATCTTGTCTGGTCGAAGCGCCGCCTGATGGAGATTTACCTCAACATAGCCGAGTGGGGACCCGGCATTTACGGCATAGAGGCCGCCGCGCAGCATCATTTCGGCGTTTCGGCCAAAAACTTGAGCCGCCGCCAGGCCGCGCTTCTGGCGGTTTCGCTGCCAAATCCTATCCTGCGCAAACCCGGCAAGCCGTCGCGGGGCTTGAACCGGCTGGCGCGGGTCATTGAAAGGCGGGCGATGCAGGCGGGCGGCTATGTGGAATGCGTGACACCGCGCGCTTGAAAAAATGCCCGCAATGGGCTGGTCAAAACCTCAGCCGCTGTGTATAGACCCGCAACTTTCCAAGCAGAATGACGGCCTCGCGGCTCTGCCGCAGTGATGGCCGTTGAACGAAGTGAGTAGAAGCAATGGCTGTTCCTAAACGTAAAACCTCGCCATCCAAGCGCGGCATGCGCCGTTCGGCGGACGCCCTGAAGGCGCCGACCTATGTCGAGGACAAGAATTCCGGCGAACTGCGCCGCCCGCATCACATCGACCTGAAGACCGGCATGTATCGCGGCCGTCAGGTGCTTGACGCCAAGTCTTAAAAGTCTCGCGTGTTATCCTTATTTGAAGGCTGGTGGTTCACCGGCCTTTTTGCTGTGATAGAATGATGCGCCCGAAAACTGAAAGCGAGACCAATGATAATGTTAAGCCTTATCCCGCTGCTTTTAGTGCCATTTGTGCTCTATAATCTGATTGCCTTCGGCTTTATCCGCGCCGATGGCGCAACGCCCTTTGATGCGCAGGTGTTCTCGATGAACATGATGTCCGGCGGCGTTTTCACGCTGTCGCTCGGCCATTTGCTGCTCTTGATCTCACTGGTTCTGATGTTTTTCGAGATCATCAAATCCTCCCGCACCTCCAACGCCTCGGTGATCGATCATCTCCTGTCGACACTGGTGTTCGTGGCGTTCCTGATCGAGTTCCTGCTGGTCAAATCCGCCGCCACGCCGGTGTTCTTCCTGCTGATGATCATGGCGCTGGTGGATGTGCTCGCCGGCTTCTCGGTGTCGATCCGCTCGGCCGGACGGGATGTGAATTTGAACTGAGCCTCGAGAGCTCAGTCTCGCCTACTTCTTCCCCAGCGTCTCGATCTTCCGCTGCATGGCGGCTATTTGTTCTTTGAGTTCTGACAGACCGTCATCCTCGTCTTTCACAGGCTCGGCGGGCTTGACGCCCATGGCCGGGAAGGGCGTGAACATTTTCAGCGCGTTCTGGAAAAGCTCCGTGTTGCGCCGCACCGTCTCTTCCATGGCCTTCATCGGCGCGTCGAGGCCCATCATGCCGATGGGAGTCTTGCCGATGACGGAGGTGATCTGTTCGCGGATGCGGTCCTGTTCGAGGGAGAAGGCTTTCAGCGACTGTTCCAGGAATGTCGGGACCACCATCTGCATCTGGTCGCCGTAAAAGGCGATGAGCTGGCGCAGGAACGGGATTGGCAGCATGGTCTGCCCGTCCTTGTTCTCCAGCTCGAAAATGATCTGCGTCAGGACAGAGTGAGTGATGTCCTCGCCGCTCTTGGCGTCCTGCACCTGAAACTCCTCGCCCTTCTTGACCATGTCGGCCAGATCCTCGAGCGTCACATAGGTGGACGTGCCGGTGTTATAGAGCCGCCGGTTGGCGTATTTCTTGATCACGATTTCTTTTGCAGCCGCCGCCATAACTCGCCTCCGCGTGACAGAGGAACGCTGTTCCGCTTCTGTCGCCAAATCCGCCTTCGCAGATGCACACTAAACGCAAAAGCGAACATGCGCCAAGCAAATTGTGCAGCGCGAAAAGCGCGAGCTTTGAACAGGATTAATGGCTGCCCTGCAAAAATTCCGGTTTGACTTGGGCATACCGGAGTGAAACAAATGAAATCAACAAATCCAAAACATAGAAACGGGAAGAAACCATGAGCCAGGCCTCCATCGTCATCGCCAGCGCCGCCCGCACGCCGGTTGGCTCATTTAACGGCGCGCTGGCCTCTGTTGCCGCGCATGATCTCGGCTCCATCGCCATCAAGGAAGCGCTGTCGCGCGCCTCGGTGGACGCCGCTGAAGTCGATGAAGTCATCATGGGGCAGATCCTCACCGCCGGCCAGGGTCAGAACCCGGCGCGGCAGGCGGCGATGAATGCAGGCATTCCGAAAGAAGCCACAGCCTGGGGCCTCAACCAGCTGTGCGGCTCCGGCCTGCGCGCCGTTGCGCATCGGCATGCAGCAGATTGCCATGGGCGACGCAAAGATCATTGTCGCAGGCGGCCAGGAATCCATGTCGCTCGCCCCGCACGTCGCGCATCTGCGCAACGGCCAGAAAATGGGCGATCTTTCCTTTGTCGACTCGATGATCAAGGACGGGCTCACCGACGCTTTTTTCGGCTACCATATGGGCAAGACCGCTGAGAACGTCGCCCGCCAATGGCAGCTGACCCGCGACGAGCAGGACACATTCGCGCTCGCCTCGCAGAACAAGGCGGAAGCGGCGCAAAAGGCCGGCAAATTCAAGGACGAGATTGTCGCCGTCACGGTCAAGGGCCGCAAGGGCGACGTGATCGTTTCCGACGATGAATATATCCGCCACGGCGCGACGATGGACTGCATGACCAAGCTGCGCCCCGCCTTCGACAAGGAAGGCACGGTCACAGCGGGCAATGCCTCCGGCATCAATGATGGCGCGGCGGTTGCCGTGCTGATGAGCGAGGCGGAAGCCTCGCGGCGCGGCGTCAAGCCGCTGGCGCGCATCGTTTCATGGGCGACGGCGGGCGTTGATCCGGCGATCATGGGCACCGGACCGATTCCGTCCTCGCGCCGCGCTTTGGAAAAGGCGGGCTGGAGCATCGGCGATCTTGATCTGGTCGAGGCCAACGAGGCCTTCGCGGCGCAGGCCTGCGCGGTCAACAAGGACATGGGCTGGAACCCCGACATCGTCAACGTCAATGGCGGCGCCATCGCCATAGGCCATCCGGTCGGCGCATCCGGCGCGCGCATTCTCAATACGCTGCTGTTCGAACTGAAGCGGCGCGGCGGCGGCAAGGGCCTCGCGACACTGTGCATCGGCGGCGGCATGGGTGTGGCGCTGTGTGTTGAGGTATATTGATAGGAGCGAAGAGGGAGTAGCGAATAGGACGCGCTTCTTTTCGCAAATCCCTGCTCTTCCCTACTCGCTACTCGCTTCTTTATCAGTCTGGGAGGACATTCCATGAGCAGAACAGCACTCGTCACCGGCGGCTCGCGCGGCATTGGGGCGGCGATTTCCATCGCTTTGAAAGCGGCGGGTTACAAAGTGGCCGCCACTTACGCAGGCAATGACGAGGCGGCGGCAAAATTCACCGCCGAGACCGGCATCAAGACCTACAAATGGGATGTCGGAAGCTACGATGCCTGCGCGGCGGGGATCAAACAGGTTGAGGCCGACCTTGGCCCGGTCGAAGTGCTTGTGAACAATGCCGGAATCACCAAAGACGCCATGTTCCACAAGATGACGCCGGACCAGTGGAACGCCGTCATCAACACCAACCTGACCGGCCTGTTCAACATGACGCATCCGGTCTGGGGCGGCATGCGCGACCGCAAGTTCGGGCGGGTCATCTCCATCTCCTCGATCAACGGCCAGAAGGGCCAGGCTGGCCAGGCCAACTATTCCGCCGCCAAAGCCGGCGACATCGGCTTCTCCCGCGCATTGGCTCAGGAAGGCGCGCGGGCGGGCATCACGGTCAACGTCATCTGCCCCGGCTATATCGGCACGGAAATGGTGATGGCCATTGACGAGAAAGTATTGAACGAGCGTATAATTCCGCAAATCCCCGTCGGCCGCCTCGGCACGCCGGCGGAAATCGCGCGCTGCGTCGTGTTTCTGGCGTCGGACGATGCGGGCTTCATCACCGGCTCGACGATTTCAGCCAATGGCGGGCAGTATTTTACGTGAAACCGCTGAATTACTCGCAATTCGCCGCGCGTGACGCCGCAAGCACCGCTTCCAAATCCCGCGCTGCGGCCTGCAAGTCGCGCGGCATGCCGTTGATCTTTTCAATCGCCGCAACCGCGATCTCAGCCGCGACATAATCCGGCTTGTGGCCGATGCCCTTGATCCAGACAAGCTCGGAACCGGCAATATCGCGCTCGATGCCCTTGGAGTGGATTTCCTCGGCGACGACCGAATCCTCGTCGCCCGTGATGATGACAACCGGCTTGTTGATCTCGCCATAGCGTTTGGACGCCGCTGTGACATAGGCGTGCAGCCCGGCGACATCCTGCGCATTGGCGTGGAAGGCGGAGGGGCGCAGGACAAGCGGGATCTGCGCTTTGGCGGTGTAATTGTCCGGAACCGGATTTGGGCAGAACACGGTCGATGACGCGCCATCAATGCTGAGCCGCCCGACCGGCAGCGTCAGCGTCTCGGTGAACAGGCGCCCGAGAACCGGGATCGAGGCGACATCATAATACCATTGAGTTTTCTTGTTCGGCCATGGATGCGTGGCGGGGGCGAGCAGCACAATGCCGCGCACGCGCTCCGGGTGGTCGAGCGTCATGCCCATGGCGACGGAGCTGCCAAACGAGTGCGCGACGATGATGGCGTCCTTGATGTTCAGCCTGTCCATCAGGGCCGTAAGCGTCTTGGCTTGCCGTCCTTGGGTGAAATTGTTCAAGCCGCGTTCCGACCAGCCATGGCCCGGACGGTCAAAGAACAGCATTTCCGCACGTCCCTCAAGCAAAGGGCGAAACGGGATCATCTGGTCGTTGAGATTGGCGCTGGCGCCATGGATGAATACGAGCGGCGGAAGATCGGACTTCGGCCCGGCGGGCACATGCACATAATGCAGCTTCACGCCATTTGCTTCAACAAACGCGCCCGTTGACGGATGATCCCGCGCTATCTTCATTGCCCCAAGACGGGTCAGCACGAACAAGATCACCAAGATTGCAACCAGGGCGGCAAGGGCGATGGCAAGGAGTTTCAGATCCGGCTCCCGGACAGTTCATCGGCAAGGTCGCCGACCTGCTGCTGCAGATTGCGCATCATCGGGTAGATTTCCAGCGCGCGCTCATAGGACCTGAGCGCCAGCTGTTTGTTATCAACAGCCAGAAATATCTGCCCCATCCCTGACAGCGCACCATAATGCCGAGGCTCCAGTTCGAGCGTCTTTTCAATGTCGGCCATGGACTTGGCATAATTGTCCATCATGAAATGCAAGGTCGCCCGCCGGTTCCAGCCTTCGGCGTAACCCGGCTGCAGGACAACAATCTGGTCGAGAAAGTCCAGTGCGACCGCGTAATTCTTGGCGTCCATGGCCTCATCGGCCCACTTCATCATCACATTGACCGACGCGCTGCCGCTGTCGGCCCATTCGCGGCTGATGCGTCCCGCAATGCCCTCGGCGGCAGCGGGGCTCTTGGCTTTCTTGAGATCGGCAAACAGCGCATCAAGACGCTCTGGTTTGCTGAGAACTTTGACCGGCTCTTTAGCGGCAGGAACGGGCTCGTCCGCCGCAATCCCGGGGGACGCGGGCGACACAAGCAATGCCAAAGCCAAAACAACGAAGCGCATGACGGCGAAACTAGCCTTCATGCGCTTGGCGTCAATCGCAATTTATCGTGAGGCGCTTTGCGCCTGCAAACAAGCTCAGCCCTGGCGCGCCTTGAAACGCGGGGCGGTCTTGTTGATGATGTAAACGCGGCCCTTGCGGCGGACAAGCTGGTTGTCGCGGTGGCGGGCCTTCAGCGCCTTGAGCGAATTCTTGATCTTCATGACGTAACCGTTCTTGCTTGCTGGGCTTCAAGCCCATGAAAAACGCGCCCATAGGCGCGCTGGAATGTGTGAGGTGCCATAAAGAACGGCGTCTTTCCTGTCAACCGCCGCGCATGGTGATTCAAGATTTTGGGGCGATTCGCGTAAAATGCCCCATCTTCCGGCCCGGGCGCGGCTCGGCCTTGCCGTAAAGGTGGATGACGACATCCGGCTCGCCAGCGAGTTTGTTTGCGAGGTTAACATCCGCGCCTATCAGATTTTCCATGACGCAGTCCGAATGGCGCGCCGAATTCCCAAGCGGCAGTCCTGTAACGGCGCGAATATGCTGTTCGAACTGGGAAATCACGCATGCCGCTTCTGTCCAATGGCCCGAATTGTGAACGCGTGGGGCGATTTCGTTCACCAGAAGCGTCCAGTCATCGAGAACAAAGAACTCCACGCCGATCACGCCGACATAATCCAGGGCGTCCATGATGGATTTCGCAGTGGCAATGGCTGCCGTTTCAACATGCGGCGGCAACCCGGACGGTACCACGGACTGCGCAAGTATCCCGCCGTCATGCGTGTTACGCGCTGGATCAAACGCTTGAAACCCGCCATCGCGCGAGCGCGCGGCAATTACGGAGATTTCAGCTGTGAACGGCACGTACCCCTCAAGGATCAGCGCCTTGCCGCCAAGCGCCGCAAACGCCGCCGCCACCTGCCGCGCATCCGCGCCATTCAAAACCGCCTGCCCCTTGCCATCATAGCCCAGACGGCGGGTTTTCAGAATGCCAGCGCCTTGAAAGGCCTGCAGCGCGCCGGAAAGCTCTGAAAAGCGTTCGACAGCCTGAAACGGAGCGGTCGCAACGCCGATCCGGTTGAGGAAATCTTTCTCCGTAAGCCGGTCCTGCGCAGCGTCGAGCGCATTAGGTTTGGGATAGACTGGCGTTATTGTGGCAATAAGAGCGGCGGCCGCGACTGGGACATTCTCAAACTCATAGGTGACAGTGTCGCAGCCTTTGGCAAACCCGGACAGCGCCGCGCTGTCATCATAGCCGGCAATGATGTGACGGTTCGCAACCTGCGCAGCGGGTGCTTCGGGATCGGGATCGTAGATCACGACTTTAAAGGCAAGGCGCGCTGCGGCCATGGCCAGCATGCGGCCTAATTGCCCACCACCCAGAATGCCAATGGTGGATCCGGCAGCCAGAGACGTCACGGCTGCGCCTCATCGACCGGATGCTCGGCAACTTTCGATGTCTGCGCCGCGCGCCAGGCCTGAAGCCGCCCGGACAGGGCGGCATCTGAGAGCGCGAGGACGGAAGCGGCGAGCAGAGCCGCATTGACTGCACCTGCCTTGCCGATGGCGAGCGTGCCGACCGGAACGCCGGCGGGCATTTGCACAATTGAAAGAAGCGAGTCTTGACCGGACAAGGCTTTAGATTCAACCGGAACGCCGAAGACGGGCAGCACGGTCATGGATGCCGTCATTCCGGGCAGATGCGCCGCGCCACCCGCGCCCGCTATGACGACCTTGAAGCCATTTTCCTTTGCGCCTTTGGCAAATTTATAGAGCCGGTCCGGCGTGCGATGGGCCGATATGATCAGCGAGCGATAGGAAACCCCGAGCGCGTCCAATGTCTCGGCGGAATTGCGCATGGTGAGCCAATCCGACTGGCTTCCCATGATTATCGCAACGTCTGGCTTGGTTTCATTCATGATTGGCCCGGAGTTGAAGAGAGCGCGTCTAGCTGAATTGGCCGCGGGCGGCAATCCTAAGGTCAGGGCCTAGGCGATTATGTCCGGGATGAGCTGGTCTTCGATCCGCTGCAGTTGGTCTTTTATTGTCAGCTTTTTCTTCTTCATCCGCTGGATTTGCAGCGGATCGCAGCCCGTATGCACCATGGCGGCGATTGCGGCGTCGAAGTCCGCATGGTCTTGCCGAAGCCGCGCGAGGGCAAGGCGGATTTCGGCCTGTTCCTGTTCGGGCATTGCTTACCTGTGATTGATTTTCGTTCGCTTTCCGGGTGGCCAGACAATCGTCCCGCAAGGAGCCGGATTGCAGAAGGCGCATTAGCACAAATTTAACGTCTTGGAAATGCTACTAGAGAATATTCGACAAATCAGCCATCTCATGGCACACTGTCATCATCCCGTCACGTAGGCTTTTTTGACGGGAGGGTTAGTGTCTATTTCAAACCGAAGGAGAACTATCCATGACGATTGAGTCCCATCTCTCTCAGCTGCAGAAGAAACACTATGCGCTGGAGTTGGAACTGGCAGAAGCGATACAGCACCCATCCGTAGATGATCTGGAAATAGCCGAATTGAAACGCCGCAAGCTGGTCATCAAAGACGAAATTGAAAAGCTGCGAACGACAACCCACTAACAGACTTTCACACTCATTTCGTGAGCCAGAGCGGGCGTGATCGTCCGCTCGTACGAAGGCTATTTTTCAAGCATTCCAGAACTGGTCGACCCACAGGCTCACAGGAGTCATGCCGTCCGGGGCCAGGAAATAGATTCGGCTTGTGCCTTCCGGTCGGAAATTGACCAGCCCGCAATCGAGCAACGCCTTCAAATGCTGCGAAACCGCAGGACGCGAGATGTCCGGCAGCAAGGCCGCGAGTTGATTGACGCTGCGAGGCCCCCTGCGCAGCTCTTCCAGAAGTATGCGGCGGCCCGGATCAGCGATGGCGGCAAAGGCGTCATATGTGGTCATGATGGAACTCTTCCAAGCAATATCGGTGATCAGTTTGCCACCTCCGCGCTGCGCGGATCAAGCCGCACCGCCTCCGGCGTGATGGCGCGTTCGCCGAATATGGTCTTGAACAATTGCCGGCCCAGTAATGGCACCGAAGCGCGGCGATAGGTGCGCTGGATGGCGTATACGATGATCAGCAAGTGCGAACAGGCGGTGACGAGGAATATCCCCTCCGGCCCAAAGGCGCTCATTGCCCAAGCGCCGAAGATCGGCCCGACCACCGTTCCAAGTCCGAATAGAATGAGCAGCCCTCCGGAGACTTTGATGAAATTGGAGGAGTTGGCGTGGTCATTGGCATGCGCAACAGCGATCGCATAGAGTGAGTACGCCGCACCGCCGTAAATCCCAACAAGCGCGATGATCAAGCTCGGCTGGGTTGGCCGTATCCCGAACATCACCGCTCCGAGCACAACGCCCAGCGCCGCAATTCCGGCCAGAACATAACGGCGGTCCATCCGGTCTGACAGCCGCCCGAACGGCAGCTGCATCAACGCGCCGGCAACGACCGGCACGCTCATCATGTAAGCGATATTGGCATTCGACAGTCCGATCCGCGCGCCATAAACCGCGCCAAGCGTGCCAAACGCGCCGTTTGCAACGCCAATGAGGAAACAAGCCGCCGCCGCAATCGGCGAATTGCGCCAAATCGCGCCCAGATCCAGCGACACGCTTTCGATAGGCTGCGGTGTCTCTGCGGTGGAAATGGCGGTCGGCAGCAGCGCGAAGCAATAGAGAATGCCGACGATCACGAACAAGGTCGGCGTTGCGACGTCGCCCCAAGCAGCGCCCAATTGGCCAAAGGTGACGGCGGCAAGCGAAACCATCGTGTAGAGGCCGAAAATCGTGCCGCGGTTCTCATTGCTGGCCTTCTCGTTCAGCCAGCTCTCAATGATCATGAAGGCCCCGGCCATGGTGAAGCCGGTGAAGAACCTCAGGCCCATCCAGGTGAGCGGATTGACAATAATGCCGGAGATAAGCGCCACCGCTGCGCCCAAGGCCGCAAAGACGCCGAATGCGCGGATGTGGCCGACGCGCCCGACAAGGCGCGGCGACAAAGCGCAGCCGATCACAAAACCCGCAGCCCAAGCTGTGCCGAACAGGCCAAGCTGGTTGGTCGAGAACCCCTCAAACTGTCCACGCATCGGCATGATCAGGCCCTGCAGCCCGCTCGCCGCCTGCAGAAAGGCTGTGCCCATGAGGAGCGCGAATACGGCGAGCAGCGAGCGGTACATCGATTGCGCCTTGGGTTGGAAATTGATTGCCGCGCCCTTGTGCGAAGACTATGGCAGACTTCCGGCATCGCGGCCTGGCTCACAACTTTATTTGAGCCTCGGGTTCAGAGCTTGAAAAGCGAGTCGGCAGCTGATCTGGATGCTTTCTTTGCAACCATGTCTTCCTCCAGCCGCCTGATCTCGCTTTTCAGAAGCTCAATGCGCTCCTCAAGATCGCCGACAGACAGGAGCGAAAGGTCCTGACCCAGTTCATGTGCAAGTTTGCGTTTGGGCTTGTCGTCTTCAAACAGTGCCATGATACCGCCTCCGAACTTGTCTTAGTGTCCAAGCCTACCGCGAATCAGCCTGTGTTCAAGCACCTGCCTCCCAGGAAATGTTACAATGAAGCTGCCGACTTACATGACCGCCGTTCAGATCACAGCAGCTGGCGGGCCGCGCGTCCTGCAACCGATGCAGACGCCGGTGCCCGAAACCAAGGGCCGCGAAATTCTGGTGAGGGTAATCGCAGCCGGGGTGAACCGGCCGGACATTTTGCAGCGCGAGGGCAAATACGCTCCGCCCCACGGCGCAAGTCCGGTTCCGGGCTTGGAAATCTCCGGCGAAGTCGCGGCGCATGGGCCGGATGCCCTGCGCTACCGCATTGGCGACCGGGTTTGCGCGCTGGTTCCAGGCGGCGGTTACGCGCAATATTGCGTGGTGGATGAAACGAACGCCCTGCCCGTGCCGTCTGCGCTGACCATGGTCGAGGCGGCGGCAATCCCGGAAACCTATTTCACAGTCTGGCACAATGTGTTTGAGCGCGGCGCTCTGCGCAAGGGCGAGACCCTGCTTGTCCATGGCGGCGCATCAGGCATTGGCACCACCGCCATACAGCTTGCGGCAAAATCCAGCGCCTACGTCATCACCACTGCAGGGTCGGACGAAAAATGCGCCGCGCTAATAGAGCTCGGCGCCGACAGGGCCGTCAACTACAGAAACCAGGATTTCGTCGCCGCCACAAAGGAAGCCACTGAGGGTCGCGGGGCGGACGTCATTCTCGACATGGTCGGCGGCACGTATATTTCGCGTAATTACGAGGCTGCCGCGATGGACGGACGGATTGTCCAGATCGCATTCCTCGAAGGCGCGCGGACCGAGGCGGACTTCTCCCGCCTCATGATGAAACGGCTCACCCACACCGGCTCCACGCTCCGGCCCCGCTCCGTCGAGTTCAAGGCGCATCTGGCTGCCGAGCTCGAGGCCAAGGTCTGGCCGCTCCTGCAAAAGCGCAGTGTGGTGCCGGTGATCGACATGATCTACCCGCTGCGCGACGCCTGGCGCGCGCATGAGCGCATGGAGGAGAGCCTGCATATCGGGAAGATCGTGCTGGATGTCGGCTAACAATTAATTTGACCAATTGGTTGATTTCAGCCCCTGCGCCCCGTTGCCTTTTCCCTCAATTGGCGCTTTGCTGCCAATCCTGTCCGTGGCGCAGCAAAATCTGTCACAGGACTGTCAGATAACCCGGCTAATCAGCGGCCCGTCCGCATGGATAAGAGCGGGAAACAGGGAGCTAAGAATGAAAATCACCAAGACCTTCTTTGCGGCGCTCGTCGCATCGTCCACACTCTCGGCATTATCGCCAGCCTTCGCGCAGTCCATGGATGAACTTGTCGCCGCCGCAAAGGCCGAAGGCCAGCTCACAACGATTGCTCTGCCGCATGAGTGGTGCGGTTATGGCGGGGTGATTGAGGGCTTCAAGAAGAAATATCCGGAGATCACAGTCAATGAGCTGAACCCGGACGCCGGCTCCGCCGATGAAGATCGAAGCCATCAAGGCCAACAAGGACAATAAGGGTCCGCAGGCGCCGGACGTCATCGATGTCGGCCTCGCCATTGGCCCAAGTCCTCGAAGGCAGAGGGCCTGACCCATGCCTTACAAGGTTGCCACCTGGGCGGAGATTCCAGACAATGTGAAGGATGCCGACGGCCATTGGTATGGCGACTATTACGGCGTCATGTCCTTCATGGTGAACAAGGACCTCGTCAAGACCATGCCCGCCGACTGGGCCGATCTCCTAAAGCCGGACTATAAGGGCCAGGTCGCGCTTGCGGGTGATCCGCGCGCATCCAACCAGGCCATCCTTGCAGTGCTCGCCGCAGGCATGGCCAATGGCGGCAAGCCGGGCAAGGAATCCGGCGACGCAGGGCTGAAATATTTCGCCGAGCTCAACAAGGCGGGCAATTTCGTTCCGGTCATCGGCAAAGCCGGCACGCTGGCGCAGGGCGCAACGCCCATCATCGCCATGTGGGATTATAATGCGCTTTCCGCCCGCGACACGCTCGCAGGCAATCCGCCGGTGGAAGTCATCGTGCCGAAGTCCGGCGTTCTGGCCGGCGTCTATGTGCAGGCGATCAGCGCCTATGCGCCGCATCCAAACGCTGCCAAGCTCTGGATGGAATATCTCTATTCCGACGAAGGCCAGCTTGCCTGGCTGAAGGGTTATTGCCACCCGATCCGCTTCAACGCCATGTCAAAGGCTGGCAAAATCCCGCAAGAGCTTCTCGACAAGCTGCCGCCCGCCGCATCCTACGAGGCAGCGGTCTTCCCGACCGTCGAAGAGCAGGAAGCCAACAAGGCTGCCGTGACCAAGGACTGGGACGCCACCGTCGGAGCCAACGTTCAGTAGGCCCGATCTTGCATTGACTTTTTCCCGCCCTCGCACTTCATGCCGGGGCGGGGATTGCTCATTGAGGGGACGGAGCAAATGAGCGAACAGCAAGCGATTGGCGCACGGCGAAGGCGGAGCACATTGCCGCTCAATTGGCTCGGGCTCATGCCCTTCGCGCTATTCGCGCTGCTATTTCTCATCCTGCCGACGTTGAAAATAGTCGTCGGCGCATTTCAATCGCCAGACAGCGCGTTCACACTCGACAACATACGCGCCCTCAATACCGGCTCGATCCGCTCGGCCTATTGGGTGTCCATCAAGCTGAGCCTCCTCACGGCGCTGCTCGGCTGCTTGATCGGATTTGCCACGGCGGCGGCGATTGTGCTGGGCAATTTGCCGAAAGCCCTGCGCGGCCCGCTGCTCACTTTCTCCGGCGTCGCCTCCAACTTCGCCGGCGTGCCACTGGCCTTTGCCTATATAGCGACGCTCGGCCCCGTAGGATTGGTGACGGTTTACCTGCGCAATTCGCTTGGCATTGATCTGCGTTCGCTCGGGTTTAATCTGCTCAGCTTCTGGGGCCTGACGCTGACCTATCTGTTTTTCCAGATTCCCCTGATGATCCTGATCATCACGCCTGCGCTTGATGGCTTGAAGAAGGAGTGGAAAGAAGCCGCAAATGTGCTGGGCGCGACAGGATTTCAATATTGGCGTTTGGTGGCGCTGCCGATCCTGTTTCCAGCGCTGCTCGGCACATTCGCGCTGCTGTTCGCCAATTCATTCGGCGCGGTCGCCACCGCGTTTGCGCTGACCGGCCCGCAGCTGAACATCGTTCCGATCAAGCTCTTCGCTCAGATTCGCGGCGACGTGCTGGGCGACCCGCATCTCGGATACGCGCTCGCCTTCGGCATGATCGTCATCACCGGCATTGCCAACGCCATCTATATCTGGCTGCGCGCCCGCTCCGAACGGTGGCTGAAGTGACTCGTCTTTGGGCATGGGGCGCGTTCTTGACCGGCGCGCTTTTCTTCGCTTTGCCGCTGATTGGCATGACGGAGTTTTCGCTGAAAATGCGGCGCGGCGTCTATTCGCTTGACGCCTATGCCAAGGTGCTGGGCGATCCGCGCTTTCAGGAGACCTTCGGCTATTCGGTGCTGATGGCGCTGTTCACCATTGTCTTCGGCGTGCTTTTGATTGTGCCCACCGCCTATTGGGTGCGGCTGCGCTTGCCGCGCGCCCGGCCCTATATCGAGTTCGTCACGCTGCTGCCGCTGGTGATCCCGGCCATCGTCATCGTGTTCGGCTATATCCGGCTCTACAACACTTCAAGCTGGCTGCCGCTGACCGGGTCGGCCATGGGAACCAACATCCTTCTCATGTTCGGCTATGCGACACTGGCGCTGCCTTACATGTACCGCTCGGTCGATACGGGCCTGCGCACCATCGATGTCGCAACGCTGACGGAAGCCGCGCAAAGTCTTGGCGCGGGCTGGACGACGATCCTTGGCCGGATCATCCTGCCCAATGTCATGGTGGCGGTCCTGTCCGGCGCGTTCCTGACCTTCGCCATTGTCATCGGCGAGTTCACCATGGCCGCGCTCCTCGACCGTCCGGCTTTTGGTCCCTACCTGCAGCAGCTCGGGGCCAACCGCGCCTATGAACCCGCCGCGCTCGCCGTCATTTCTTTTGCGATCACCTGGGCCTGCATGGGCCTCATCCAGCTCGTCACACGATTTTCCAAACACACCGAGGCGCAGCGCTGATGGCTTTTCTTGAAATCGAGCATCTGGAGAAATCCTTTGGCGCGAACCGGGTGGTCAAGGATTTTTCCCTCGACATCGGCAAAGGCGAGTTCGTCTCCCTGCTCGGCCCGTCCGGCTGTGGTAAGACAACGGTGCTGCGCATGGTCGCCGGGTTTGAGACGCCGACTGCCGGCGATATCCGCATTGACGGCAAGGATGTGCTTGGATTGAAAACCAACCAGCGCAATATCGGCATGATGTTTCAGGCATATGCGCTGTTTCCGAACCTGACTGTCGCACAAAATGTCGGCTTCGGCCTGAAGGTCGCGGGCGAAAACCGCGCGGATATTGATGCGCGCGTCACGGAAATGCTGAAACTCATCGGACTGGAGCAATTGGGCGGCCGCTACCCGTTCCAGCTCTCCGGCGGCCAGCAGCAGCGCGTGGCTCTCGCCCGTGCGCTCGCCGTGCGTCCGCGCGTGCTCTTGCTTGACGAGCCGCTGTCGGCGCTCGACGCCAAAATCCGCGTTTCGCTGCGCGAGGAAATGCGCGCCATCCAGCAACGGCTCGGCATAACCGCCATATTTGTCACGCACGATCAGGAGGAGGCGCTGTCCATCTCCGACCGCGTCGTCGTCATGCATCAGGGCGTCGCCGACCAGATCGGCACGCCATTTGAAATCTACAACCGCCCGGCGACAAGATTCGTGGCGCAGTTTGTCGGCACGCTGTCCATGCTGACCGGAACGGTGACTGATCCGGCCAAGGGAGGGATTGACCTCCACGGCGTGAAAATTTCCGGCCTCAAACTCCCCGCTGCCGCAGCGAAAGGCTCAAGCCTGACCTTCGCGCTCCGCCCCGAAACCGTCAGCCTGAAAAGCGAAAAGGGCGATGTGAAAATGACCGGAGCAATCACCGGCATCGAGTTTCTCGGCTCGGTGCTGCGCATGAAGGTCAATGCAGGCGGCGCAACAATCGCCTTCGACACATTCAACGACCCAACCAGCCCACCGCCGAAACAGGGCGACACGGTGACAGTGGCATTTGACCGGGAGAGTTTGATGGTGCTGGGGGAGTAGCGGCATAGCGGTGAGTTTCAGATAACTTCCGGACCCTCGGAGCTGTCCCTCATCCGACCCTTCGGGCCACCTTCTCCCCGTGAGAACGGGGAGAAGGTGGCCCGAAGGGTCGGATGAGGGACAGCTCCGAGGGTCCAAATTTGGCTTCCCATTCTTCAACACCGCAGCACAATACTGGAAAAGGAGGAGGCGCGCATGATAACTGAACTCGACATCGATCAAACGCTTCTTGACCCGGCCATTGCCCTGAGTGGTAGCCAGACTGCCGCTGCCGTCATCAAGACCGCGCTGGAAGAATTCATTGCGCGGCGAAACGGCAAACGCCTTCTCGACCTCATCGGAAAAGTCGATTGGGACCCGAATTACGACTACAAGTCAGAACGCTCGCGGAAATGATCTGTCCTCACTGATCCGGCCGCTCTTTCGCAATCCACGCCTCTTCCGAACTGACCGGCTTTCCAGTCCGGTCCGCATCGAGCACGTTGGAAATCTCCGCCCGCCCCTTGCGCGCGATGTCCATCTGCGCGGCGCTGTCGCCCTGATGCGCGGCGGACTGAAGCAGCAGTTCCCTGTCATGCGCCTTGAACAGCAGCGCGGCGCGGTGCGCCTCGTAGGGGTGTTTGCCAAGCGCCACCAGCGCGTCCTCGCCCATCTGCACCGAGGCGTCGAACACCTCGCGGTAAAAATCCCTCACCCCGGCATTGACCATCTCATAGGCATGCACTCGGTCGAAGACGCGGGCGAAGATGCGCAGGTTCGGGAAATTTTTCTGCACGGCTGCGGCGATCTCGTTGGCCTTGTCCCGTTCGTCCACGGCAAGGATCATTACCTCCGCCTCCCGCGCCCCGGCCGCCTCCAGCAGGTCGATGCGCGAGGCGTCGCCGTAAAACAGCTTGATGCCAAAGCGGCGCAGCGCGTCGATCTGCTCCGTGTCATGCTCCAGCACCACGGACTTGAAGCCGTTCGCCATCAACAGCCGCCCGACTGTCATGCCGAAACGGCCATAGCCGGCGATGATGACTTTCGCCTCGCTCTCGTCAATCACATCCGGCTCGCGCAGCAACCCCGCCGCGCGCGAAGAGCGGCTGGACCACCTTCTCCTCAAAGATAATCATGAGCGGCGCCAGCGCCATGGAGATCGCCACGACCGCAACCAGCATCCCGGCATCAGCAACGCCGAGACAGGCCAAGCCCTGCCACAAACGAAATCAACACAAAGGCAAACTCACCGCCCTGCGCCAGCATGAAGGAGAAACGCGACGCGTCGGGCGTTGGGATGCGGAACAGGCGGGCGAGAATAAAATGAACGATGAGCTTGATGAGGACGAAGCCGAGCACATAGGAGATGATCCTCACCGGCTCGCTCATCAGGAGGCCAAAGTCGATGCCCGCGCCGACCGCGATGAAAAACACCGCCAAGAGCAGGCCCTTGAACGGGTCGAGATCCTGCTCAAGCTCGTGCCGGTATTCACTTTCCGCCAGAACGACGCCCGCGAGGAAAGTGCCAAGCGCCGCCGACAGGCCGACCAGCTGCATCAGCAGCGTGATGCCGACAACGATGAGTAAGGCGAAGGCCACGAATATTTCCCGGATATTCGCGCCCGCCACGATGCGGAACAAAGGCCGCATCAGATAGCGCCCCGCAAGGATGATCGCCGCCACCGCGCCCAGCACGGCGAGCGTCTGCGCCCAGGCGGGAAGGCCCGCGATCAGGCTGTGGTTTTCCGTCCCGCTTGCGCCCTGCACGGCCAGAAGCGGCAACAAGGCGAGCATCGGGATGACCGAAATATCCTGAAACAGCAGCACCGAGAATGTCGACTGCCCGACCGATGTCTTCATCAGCCCACGCTCCTGCATGCTTTGCAGGACGATGGCGGTGGACGACAGCGCCAAAACCAGCCCGACAGTCAGCGCAGTCCTCCATTCATAGCCAAGCAGCAATGCCGCCCCGCCGATCATCGCCGCCGTGCCCGCCACCTGCAAGCCGCCAAGTCCCAAGATGGGCCTGCGCAAGTCCCACAGCTTTGACGGCTGCAATTCGAGGCCGACGAGGAACAGCATGACGATAACGCCGAACTCGGCGAAATGCATGACACTCTCGCCTTGACTGCCGCCGATCAACCCGAAGACGGAAGGACCGATGGCGATGCCTGCAATGAGATAGCCAAGCACGGAGCCGAGGCCGAGCCGCATGGCGATGGGCGCCGCAATGACCGCGGCGGCAAGATAGACAAAGGCACCTAAGAGAAAATCCTCAAGATGCATGGGCAGCCCTCGCCTTCAGCGCACCGAATGCCTTGGGAAGGTCATACCCCTTCGCGAGCCGCGCCAAAGGATCAATTCTGCCATCCCGCAAGTCTGCGAGCAGTTCGCGGTAATTCTCCGCCGCACCCGACAGCTCCGCCTCGGCCATGTGCCGCCCGGTGTGAATGACGAAAGGCGCAAGATAAGCCATGCCACACAAATGCGCGCTCTGGTCAAATGGCGCCAGCAGCTTGACGATCTCAAACCGGTTGCGCCCGTCCGCTCGGTAGGCATCCTTGCTGCCGCCGGTCGAAATGGCGTTCATCAAGAACTTGCGGTGCAGCTTCGACCCGCCAGTCCCATAAGCCCAACCATTCTCCAGCACGAGATCGAGCCATTCTTTGATGATGGCGGGGCACGAATACCAATAGAACGGATGCTGAAAAGTGATGATGTCGTGCGCCAGCAAAAGCTCCTGCTCGCGCTTCACGTCGATGATGAAGTCGGGATAGGAAGCGTAAAGGTCGTGGAAAGTCACGTGCTCAAGCCCCTCGATGGCGTTGAGCATGGCCCGCTGCACAACGGATGTGGAGAGGCGCGGATGGGCGAAAAGGATCAGGATTTTCTTTTGCTTGGCCATGGAACATGCTTGAGTGTGGTGTTCATGCAAATTGTCGTTTCGGCAGGAAAAGGCAACAGGTTTGTCTGAGCGAACTCAAGCATCCGGGGAGTTGGACGTCCACCCCGTGAGTAGCGCCCAGTGGTCGGCCCGGCGCAATATCCCCCAAATGTATTCGTCCTTGCCCTCAGTGTAGGCCGCATGATTTTCGCGAAACTGAGCGGCAAGCGAGTGTTTAATTTCGGCGTAGGGCACATGTTCGTCCGGATGACTCCGAAGAAAGTCTCGAAACAACAGGGCCTGCTGCCCATGCCAGCTGCCATGAATGCGGGCATGAATGTGCGTGCGCTCGCTGCCGGGCGGTTCCCGGAAGTAGAGTTTGGTCAAATGCGGGTTCTCGGGCCTGAAAACACACCCAATTCGCGCCATCGAAGTAATGAGGGGCTCAAGAGGTTCAAAACTGGCGACTGAAACTTGGATATCGATCACTGGCTTGGCTGCTAACCCAGCTACTGAAGTTGAACCTATGTGATCAATCCGCAAAGCCTGCGACCCATCACGTCTCGGATCCGCGCGGCGAACGCACCGAATTTTACCGGCCATTCAGAAGACCATTCAACAACTTCGATTATGTCCACAGGGTCACTCAGTCTCCCAACAATCTCCATTCTTGCCCTTTCCCTCAAATATGGCTATAGCCCACTCATTCCCATAATTACGGTGGCCTGCCCACCGCCCGCCACGGGAGAGGCGGGCGACGAAAAGGATTTGTCTTCATGTCAACGCAACTGCTCATGCCCAAAGCCACCGCCGTGTGGCTGGTCGACAACACCGCGCTTTCCTTCGACCAAATCGCCGGTTTCTGCCGCCTGCACCCGCTCGAAGTCAAAGCGATCGCCGATGGCGACGCCGCGCAGGGGATCAAGGGCATGGATCCCATCAACACCGGCCAGCTGACGCGCGACGAGATCTCCGCAGCCGAGAAGGATCCGGAGCACAAGCTGAAAATGGCGGACGCGAAGGTGCGCGTGCCGGAAGCCAAGCGCAAGGGCGCGCGCTACACGCCTTTGTCCAAGCGTCAGGACCGCCCAAACGCCATCCTGTGGCTGGTGCGCAACCACGCGGAACTGAAAGACGCGCAGATTTCCCGTCTTGTCGGCACTACGAAGTCCACTATCGAGCAGGTGCGCAACCGCACGCATTGGAACTCGTCCAACCTTGCCCCGATGGATCCGGTGACGCTCGGCATTTGTTCGCAGATTGACCTCGATATTGAAATCGAGCGCGCCAACAAAGGCAAGCCGCTGCCGGCCGAGAGCGGCGACACACTGCTGCCCGCCGCAACCACGCAGGACCTTGACCCCTCGATCTTCGCCGGACGCGATGATCAGGAGCTGGATGCGGACAAGGTCTTCGCCAAGCTCTCCGCGCTCAAGGGCGAGGCGAAGGACGACGATCAGCAATAGCTATGGAGCAAACGCCCGGACATGCCGGGCGTCTCCAATCAGAGCGAGTGCGGCTCAAACGCCGAGAAGCTTCAGGGCCTCGCCCAATGTCGCCTCGGAGGCGGCATGGTCGCCGGCCTCGTGCTCTGTCTTGCCCTTGGCGATGAGTTCGGTGACCTGCGCTTTGCCTGCATCATCGAGCGTGGCGGTTTTCATGGCCTCCTCGGCCTTGGCCCAAAGGCCGGGGCACTGACCGGCCATGGCCGCGCCAGAGAGCGAGAAGAGGATCATGGATGCTGCGAGAATTTTCTTCATGTTGCTGACCTCATGATGGGTTCGTATCTGCCCTCCGCGCGGAGAATGTTGCGGCGGGCAGCGGGCGGAATTGTGGCGATCAGCTGAAAGAAATCAGGCATTCACCCTAGTCAGCGTCATGGCCAGTATGCCTGTCCGGGTCTATCCATTTCTCATGATTGTTATCTTCAGCGCGCGGCATTTTCGATTTGCGCATCAGCCACCAAATCACCAAAACCGGAACCGCCAAGATCAGCAGTCCCAGAAGCGGTTTGTATGGCGTCACCCAATCACCTTGCCGAAATGCACAGCCGTGTCGCCCATGCGGTTGGAAAAGCCCCATTCATTGTCGTACCAGGTGAGAATGCGCACCAAAGTGCCTTCGACGACCTTGGTCTGGTCCATGTGGAAGTTGGACGAATGCGGGTTGTGGTTGAAGTCGATCGAGACGTTTGGATCATTGGTATAGCCGAGAATGCCCTTCAGCGGGCCTGCATCGGCTGCGGCCTTGATCGCGGCGTTGATCTCTTCCATGCTGGTCGCGCGCTTGGCGACGAACTTGAAATCGACAACCGACACGTTCGGCACCGGCACGCGGATGGAGGTGCCGTCGAGCTTGCCCTTGAGTTCGGGAATGACAAGGCCGATGGCCTTGGCCGCGCCCGTCGAGGTCGGGATCATCGACATGGCCGCAGCGCGGGCGCGGTAGAGATCCTTGTGCATCGTGTCGAGCGTCGGCTGGTCGCCGGTATAGGCGTGGATGGTGGTCATGAAGCCGTGGCTGATGCCAACGGAATCGTTCAGCACTTTGACCACGGGCGCGAGGCAGTTGGTGGTGCAGGAGGCGTTCGAAATGACCATATCGTCTTTCGTCAGCGTCTCGTGGTTCACCCCATAAACGATTGTCGCATCTGCTGCGTCGCAGGGAGCCGAGACGATGACGCGCTTGGCGCCGGCCGTCAAGATGGGCCGAGGCCTTTTCCTTGGATGTGAAAATGCCGGTGCATTCAAGGACGATGTCCACGCCGAGATCTTTGTGCGGCAGCTGGCTGGGGTCCTTCACGGCGGTGACCTTGAATGTGTCTGAGCCGATGGAAATGGAATCGCCTTTGACCGTCACTTCATGCGGGAAGCGGCCATGGACGGAATTGTAGCGCAGAAGATGCGCGTTGGTCTCGACCGGGCCGAGATCATTGACCGCCACGACGTCAATGTCGGTGCGGCCGGATTTGTAGATCGCCCGAACGATGTTGCGGCCGATGCGGCCGAAGCCATTGATTGCGACGCGTATCTTTGCCATGGTTCTCTCCTGAATTTAAATCGATTAGTTAGTGGTTATGCCGCGTCATGACCAAATCTGCAACAGCTTCCGCAGTGATTCCGAAATGTTTGTAGAGGTCTTTTGCGGGGGCTGACGCGCCGAAGCCGGTCATGCCGACAAACAGACCGTGATCGCCGATGATGGCGTCCCAGCCGAAGCGCAATCCGGCCTCGACGGCGATGCGCACCGGCGCAGTGCCGATGACGGCTTTCCTCGTCGCCTCGTCCTGAGACAAGAGCAATTCCATCGAGGGAACCGACACGACGCGGGCATGCACGCCCTTCTCCATCAGAAGTTTGCGGGCATTGACCGCAATCTCGACTTCCGAGCCGGAGGCAAATATGGAGACCTGCGCCTTGCCGCCCTCGGCGGGCAGAAGCTCGTAGCCGCCTTGGGCGGACAGATTCTCAGTGCTGTTCTTGGTCCGGGACTGAACAAGGTTCTGCCGCGTCAGGCACAGAACCGTCGGCCCGTCGGTGCGCTCCAATGCCGCCTGCCAGCATTCGGCGGTCTCCACCGCATCGCAGGGCCGGAAGGTGCGCAGGTTCGGAATGCAACGCAGGGCCGCCAGATGTTCGACCGGCTGATGCGTCGGCCCGTCTTCGCCAAGGCCGATGCTGTCATGCGTCATCACGTAGGTGACGGGAACGCCCATCAGCGAGGCGAGGCGGATGGCGGGGCGGGCATAGTCGGTGAACACCATGAACGTGCCGCCAACAGGGGCAAAGCCGCCATGCAGGGCGATGCCGGACATCGCCTGCGCACATGCCATGCTCGCGGATGCCCCAGCGGATATAGCGCCCCTTCGGCGTCTTGACGGTGAAATCGTCAAAGCCCTTGGCTTTGGTGTTATTGGACGGCGTCAGGTCCGCCGAGCCGGACACCAGCTCCGGCATCACCGCCTTGATCACGTCCAGCGAAAGCTCAGACGCCTTGCGTGTCGCGACATTGACCGGCGCGGCGATCAGCGCCTTCTTGTGCGCTGCAATTGCCTTGGCGATCTTGCCCGTCCGCTCGCCCTTCATACGGCGGATGAACTCGCTTTGTTTTGTGGAAGAGAGCGTTGCGAAGCGTCCGGCCCAATCTTTGCGAGCCGCGCCGCCGCGGCTGCCCGCTGCGCGCCACGCTTTCAGCGCTGCCGGATCAATCGCGAACGCTTCGGAAGGAAGTCCGAGCTTGGCTTTCGTGGCAGCGGTCTCTTCTGCGCCAAGCGGTTCGCCATGCGCCTTGGATGTGCCCGCGCGCTTGGGCGAGCCAAAGCCGATGACGGTCTTGCAGGCGATCATGGACGGTTTGCCGGATTTCTGCGCCCGCTCAATGGCGGCGGCAATGGCGTCGGGATCATGGCCGTCAACCCGCTCAGAGCGCCAGCCTGCCGACTGGAAGCGCTTGACCTGATCAACGGAGTCGGAGATCGACAGCGGCCCGTCAATGGATATGCCATTATCGTCCCAGAACACAACCAGCTTGCTCAGCTTGTAGTGCCCGGCAATGGCGATGGCTTCCTGACTTACGCCCTCCATCAGATCGCCGTCGGAGGCGAGCACGTAAGTGAAGTGATCGACGACCTTCTTGCCGAATTCAGCCGCCAGCATCTTCTCCGCCAGCGCCATCCCCACCGATGTCGCCAAGCCCTGCCCAAGCGGCCCGGTCGTGGTCTCAACGCCCGGCGTGTGGCCATATTCGGGATGCCCGGCAGTGTTGGAGCCAAGCTGGCGGAAACGCTTCAGCTGATCGAGCGTCACACCATCATACCCGGTCAGGTGCAACAGCGAATAAATCAGCATCGAGCCGTGCCCGGCAGACAGAACAAACCGGTCGCGGTCAGGCCAATGCGGATCGGAAGCGTCAAACTTGAGGTATTTCGAAAACAGAACGGTCGCCACATCCGCCGCGCCAAGCGGCAGGCCTGGATGGCCGGAATTGGCTTTGTCCACGCCGTCAATTGACAGCGAGCGGACTGCGTTGGCCATGAGTGTGTGCTGGGCATGAGAAGTCATGAGCGTCCCGTTCTGTTGGAGGCAAACGAGGTTTGAAAACCGGCTGATGGCAGTGAATTCAAAAACGCGCGACACATAGCAGGTGAAGGGTGCGAGTCAACAAAACGAGCGAGAAAAATCACCCAAATCGCTTTATTGACGCCGCATTCGACTGTTCTGTAAGGTCATCGCAGTAACGCGTTCAAGTTCCTGCGATTCGTTTGCATTCAACGACAAAGGCTGAGGGGACATGGCCGAACCGCTCACACTCAAACAAGTGCTCGAACGCATGGGCAAGGCGCTCGCCGCGCTCGAAAAAGCCGCTGAATTGCGCATGGAGCATGACCAGGTTTATGCCGAGGCGGAAGAGGAAGTGCAGCGGCTCAATTCCGACCGCTCACGCCTGGCGCAGGAGCTCGACAATTCCGAGACGCGGGGCGAACGGCTTTCCAACGCCAATCATGAAGTCTCCCGCCGCCTTGTGACGGCCATGGAAACAATCCGCGCAGTTCTCGACAGATAGGATAGGCAATGGCCCAGGTCAGCGTTTCAATTGATGGCAAGGTCTACCGCATGGCCTGCGACGAGGGGCAGGAGCAGCACCTCGAAGACCTCGCCACCCGCTTTGACCGCTATGTGACGCATCTCAAATCCTCCTTCGGCGAAATCGGCGACCAGCGCCTCGTCGTCATGGCCGGCATCATGGTGATGGACGAGCTGACCGAGCAGCAGAAGAAGCTGAAGGGCCTTGAAAGCGAAGTAGAGACCTTGCGCAAGACCCGTGACGAGGCGCTGTCAAAGGCCGACCGCAATGATATTGCCCTGACCACAGTGCTCGGCGAAGTCACCGAACGGATTGAGAAGCTGGCCATCAAGCTGCAGCCGGCGGTGGGGAGCCTGGTCTGAGGCGGCGGCGGTTAACTGACCGCTGACATCAGCCGATCCAGCCTTTTGGGACGTCCAAGGCAAGGGCGAGCTTTTCTATCGTCTCGGCTGAACCAGACTTTGCGCCTGCTTCCAACTCGCTCAAAAAGCATTGTCCAAGCCCAGCGGCTTTTGACACTTCCGCTTGAGTGAGACCCCGCCACTGGCGAAGTGACTTCAACAAGCTGTCGCCGCCCAGGACGGCTTGAGAGACAGGCGCGGGCAATGCGGTCTCGCCGCGTAGCTCGGCGGCGATCAGAAGCGTCATCCGGTCTTCAGCTTCCTCATCCCCAAGCTGCCCCATCAGCGCGTCATATTCGCGGCGCGACAGAACGACGAGTTCTTCGCCAGAGGCGGTTTTGATGGTTTGAAGCGGCATGAAAATCTCGCTGCCGATAAATTTCAACGCTACGACTTTCCTCCTTGCGGCGCGAATCTGCAAGACGCGGACTCGGCGGATGGGGAGACTTGGTCCTATCCGCCCTCCAACTCCGCTTTCAGCATCTCCAGCTCCAGCCATTCATGCTCCATTGCCTCAATGGAATGGCGCAGCTTTTCGAGGGACTGGGTGGCCTTTTCAAAGCCCTTCGGGTCCCGGTTGAAAAACGACGGATCGTGGAGTTTTTCTTCAAGCGCGGCAGCCTCGGAAGTCACCGCTTCGATCTTGGCCGGCAGGGTTTCAAGGGCGTATTTCTGTTTGTAGGAGAGTTTTGCGGCTGAGGTTTTCGAGGCTTCCAGTTTGGCGGCTGGCGAAGCCCCTGTTGACTTTATTTTCTGCGCTTCCTTCGCGCTCTCCCGCCGCTGCGCCAGCATGTCGGCGTATCCGCCTGCATACTCGATCCATCGGCCCGCGCCATCCGGCGCGATCGTTGAGGTGACTGTGCGGTCGAGGAAATCGCGGTCATGGCTGATGAGGATCACCGTGCCGGGAAAGCCGGAGACCAGCTCCTGCAACAGGTCGAGTGTCTCCATGTCGAGATCGTTCGTCGGCTCATCGAGGATCAGCAGGTTCGCAGGCTTGGACAAAATGCGCGCCAATAACAGCCGGGCCTTTTCACCGCCGGACAGCGCGCGGATCGGCGTGCGCGCCTGTTCGGGCTGGAACAGGAAGTCTTTCATGACGGAGACGACATGGCGCTCCTCGCCATTGATGACGAGATTGTCACCGCGACCCCCGGTGAGAAAATGGCTGACGGTCTCTTCCGGATCAAGCGCCTCCTTCTTCTGGTCAAGGACCGCAATGTCAAGATTGACGCCGTGCCGGACTGTGCCGGAATCCGGCGCGAGTTCACCGATGAGCATTTTCAAGAGCGTCGTCTTGCCTGCGCCGTTTTCACCGACAATGCCGATGCGGTCGCCGCGCTGGATGCGCGTGAAAAACTCGCGGACGAGCTGCGGCCCGCCATAGGATTTGCTGATCTTTTTCGCTTCGATCACGAGGCGCCCCGACTCGCGCGAATCGGCGGCGGCAAGTTCGACATTGCCTTGAACGCGGCGGTGCGACTTCAGTTTTTGGCGCAGATCCGCAAGTTCCCCCATGCGCCGCATGTTGCGCTTGCGCCGCGCGGTGACTCCGTAGCGCACCCAATGCTCCTCGCGCAGGATTTGGCGGCCAAGCTTGTGCAGTTCAAGTTCTTCATCTTCCAGAAGTTTGTCGCGCCATTCCTCAAATGCGGCGAAGCCCTTGCTCAGGCGGCGTGTGGCGCCCCGGTCGAGCCAGACTGTAGTGTTGGTGACGTTTTCAAGGAAGCGGCGGTCATGCGAAATGAGAACGACGGCAGAGCGCAGCCCGGCAATCTCGCTTTCCAGCCATTCGATTGTCGGAAGATCAAGATGATTGGTCGGCTCATCCAGCAGCAGAATGTCCGGCTCCGGCGCCAGCACTTTGGCCAGCGCCGCGCGCCGCGCCTCGCCGCCTGACAAGGTGGCGGGGTCTTCATCGCCGGAGAGTTTGAGGTTTTCAAGAAGATGCGTGACGCGGTGGATGTCGTCCGTGGGCCCGAGCCCCGCCTCAACATAGGCGCGCACGCTCGCGAACCCGTTGAAGTCCGGCGCCTGCGGCAGATAACGCACCGTCGCGCCCGGATGTTTGAACACGTCGCCGCTGGCCGGCTCAATAAAACCGGCGGCGATTTTCAAGAGGGTTGACTTGCCCGATCCGTTGCGCCCGACAAGCGCGATCCTGTCGCCGCTTGAAACGGAAAACTCCGCTCCTTCAAGGAGCGGAGTTCCGCCAAATGTCAGTTGAATCTGGTCAAGTTTAAGAAGCGGCGGGGCCATTCAGTGTGCACATCATTACAAGTGCAGCCTGATTGAACCAGCACACGCGCCGGGTCAAGCGTCAACAATTTCCGCGCGCTTCATAGATGCGGCCGCGCGAGTCGCGATAACGGCAATAGCCGGGCGTGGTTGCAACACCGATGAGAACGCCAGTCGCACCGCCTATGGCTGCGCCAACGAGCGCACCCTTGGTCGTTCCTGTCGCCAGACCGCCAATCAAGGCGCCAGCGCCGGCACCGGCGAGACCGCCGCCCGCGGCGCGCTGTTCAGTTGTTGTGCAGCCGGCAGCGCCAAAGGCAAGCACTGCGGCAAAAGTGGCAATTGCAATCTTTTTCATATGGTACTCTCCGATGTTTCACGCCCCTATGGCGTTTTGTAACACATAATTTGTGGCCGCACAGTGGTAACTTCGCGACCTGTCAAGACACGGGCGGACGAGCCAATATCGCCGCTCTACCCGTCCGAATTGAGGCAAAAAACGCTCCCGTCACTTCGTTGGAGACTGTGAGCGACGATCCAAAATCCACATCCGCATTGTCGAGCTGCCAGCGCACGCCCTCCAGTGACAATCCCTTCAAGGTCTCAAATGCGATAACACTGAATATGGTTCCATTTGGTAGATCGAGAGCCTGACGCCCTTGTCTGAGCGGCCACGCCTCCTCATCGCCGCTGGTCAGAAGGACATCAATCCCGCGCTGCGCCAGCGCAAGCATTTTCATCTGGTGATGCGCCGCATGGTCGCTGCGCCGCCCACCCAGCGCGCCGACCAGAACCAGACGGGTCGCCCCGCGCTGCAACGCTTCCTCAATGGCCAGGTCGCCATCGGTGGAAGCCTTGTCCGCCGGGAAGGCTAGGCGCGGAATATGTGGATGCTGCGACTGCAAGGCGGCATCGCTCGAATCAAAATCGCCGACCCACAGTTCCGGCTCGACGCCCAGCGCGGCTGCGTGCTTCATGCCGGAATCCGCCGCGATCACCCGCGCGCCGAAGATTTGGCGCTTGAGGCGGGATGTCACGGTCAGTTCGCCGGCGAGGAGGATGAGGAAGACGGACATGCGGCTGTGTATGTGCGCCATGCGGATTTTGCAACGCAGCCCGCAGCTTGCGCCTGCGCCCCTCCTGTCTTATGATTCTCTCGCTCTAACGGGGTGCCCCGCCTTCACCGGCGGCGCTGAGAGGCAAAGTGAGTTTCACGACGCCAACCCGCTGAACCTGATCCGGCTCATACCGGCGGAGGGATTAGAGGCAGAACGCCATGATGGCCCTGTCCCCTTCACCTGTGACAAAAGGAGGACTGAATGCGGACCATCATGCTCGGACTATTGTCATCCATTGCGCTTCTTTCGCCCGCGCTCGCGGCGGGCAAGCTCACCGTCTACACCTATGAAAGCTTCACCGCCGACTGGGGGCCAGGACCGAAAGTCGAGGCCGCGTTTGAGGTTGAGTGCAAGTGCGACCTCGAATTTGTCTCCGTCGCCGACGGCGTCGCCATTCTCAACCGGCTGAAGCTTGAAGGCGAGAAGGCAGACGCGGACATCGTGCTCGGCCTTGACACGAACTTGACGGCGGAAGCCAATGCCACGGGGCTTTTCGCGCCGCACGGGCTGGATCTTTCGAGCCTCAGCGTTCCCGCAGACTACAAAGACAGTGTTTTTGTGCCGTTCGACTACGCCCATTTCGCCGTCATCTACGACAGCGAGAAAGTCAAAACTCCGCCTGCCAGCCTCAAGGAGCTAGTCGAGGGCGATCCGGCGCAGAAGATCGTCATCCAGGACCCGCGCACCTCGACGCCTGGGCTTGGGCTTATGCTCTGGATGAAGTCGGTTTATGGCGACAAGGCTGGAGACGCATGGAAACAGCTGCGGCCGCGCATTCTGACCGTGACGCCTGGCTGGAGCGAGAGCTACGGCCTGTTCACCAAGGGCGAGGCGGAGATGGTCCTGTCCTACACGACATCGCCCACCTACCACATGGTCGCCGAAAACACGGAGCGCTATAAAGCAGCGGCGTTTTCTGAAGGCCACTATCTTCAGATCGAGGTCGCGGCGCAGACCAAAAAGGGCGCGGCCAATCCGCTTGCCGAACAGTTCCTGGCTTTCATGATCAGCCCGGCCTTTCAGGACATCATTCCAGAAACCAACTGGATGCTGCCGGCAGCAAAAACTTCGGCTGCGCTAAATGCGGCCTTTGACAAACTGGTATCGCCGTCAAAAACGTTTCTCTTTTCCCCCCAGGAAGTGGCGGCAAAGCGCAAAGCGTGGATCGACGAATGGCTGATGGCACTCGGTAAGTGATCCAGGTGCGATGAGTCCGAATTTCTACAACAGCGGTAGACTCTCGCGCGGCTATGCCGCGCTTGGGCTCATTGCGCTTGTTGCTGGCGCCGCACTGCTGACGGTTCTTGCATCAGGCTTCAGTTCGATCAGCTCGGTCGAGCTGGACCGGCTCTGGAGCGTGTTGCGGTTCACGCTGCTGCAAGCCGGGTTGTCCACTCTTTTGTCTGTTGCGCTTGCCGTGCCAGTGGCATTCGCCCTTGATCAGCTCGGAGCGTTCGCAGGGCGCAAATTTATTTTGGCACTCTTTGCTCTGCCGCTTTCTGTGCCGGCCATCATCGGGGTGATGGCTCTGCTGTCACTGTTCGGCCGCAACGGGCTTCTGACGCATGTCCTTGGCGCAACAGGCTTGTCTTGGTCACCGGACATTTACGGTCTTGGCGGCATCTTGCTGGCGCATGTGTTTTTCAACATGCCGCTCGCCATACGGCTGATCATCAACGTGACTGACCAAATTCCCGAAGCGCATTGGAAACTGGCGGAATCTTTGCGCATGTCTGTTTTTGGTCATTTCAGGCTCTTGTTCTGGCCGGTCACCCGCCAGGCGCTTCCGGGCATTGCGGGCCTTGTTTTCATGCTGTGCGTCACGTCTTTCTCAATCGTGCTGGTGCTTGGCGGCGGGCCGTCCGCAACGACCATTGAAGTGGCAATCTATCAGGCGCTCACCTATGATTTTGATCCGGGCCTTGCTGCGGCGCTGACTCTCGTTCAGCTTGGCGTGGTCATCACCTTATTGTTGGCGCTGAACCGGTTTGGCACCGATCCAGCGTCACCATTGATGCACAACTTGCGCCGCCGCCGCTATGGAAAGCTGGCGGCAATCTGGAGACTGCCGGCAATTCTCCTGATCAGCGCCGCCGCGCTTTTCATCGCGGCGCCGATTGCCGCCGTGTTTGTCAGCGGGGCCAACGCAGAGCATATGGCAATATTGATGTCACCCATATTCATGCAGACGCTCTTCACCAGTCTCTGGGTCTCAATCTTGAGCGCGAGCATCGCCTGCATGTGCGCGGCCGCCCAAACTTACGGAGCCTTCGCAGCAAAGGTTGCGCGCGGACATCAAGGCGTTTTCACATTAGCGCCCAATCTGTCTCTCGCTTTCCCACCTCTCGTGCTGGGAGTCGGCTGGTTCATTCTCGCATCAAAATTCGGCAATCCGTATCAGGCCGCAGCGCTGGTCGTGGTGGCCGCCAATGTCCTGATGGCGCTTCCGTTCTGCGTTCGCATCCTGGAGCCGTCAATCGCCGCTTCCGCAAAGCGCAATGACCGGCTGGCGCAGTCGCTTGGCATGCGTGGCTTCCACAAGATGCGGCTGATCGACCTGCCCGCGCTCAAACGTCCGCTTTTCATGGCATTCTTGTTTGCCATGGTTCTGTCGCTCGGTGATCTCGGCGTTATCGCACTGTTCGGCAGCGACGCGGTGCAGACCTTGCCGGCTCTGCTATTCGCCAAAATGGGCGCATACCGCAGCGCAGATGCGTCAGCGATTGCGCTTTATCTTCTCATTTTGACAATGCTGCTGACTTTTGTGTTCCAGTGGCTGCAAGGCAAGAACGCTAATGAGTGAAGCAGCCCCCGGCATCCGCTTGAGAAACGTCTCGTTTGGCTATGCCGAGACACGCGTGCAGTTTGACGCAGCGTTTGCGGCAGCGTCCATTACCGCTGTGACCGGGCCAAGCGGCTCAGGCAAGACAACGCTTCTCAATCTGATTGCCGGTTTTGAAGCGCCTGAAAGCGGCTCAATTCACCTTCTTGGAAAAGATGTGACAAATCTGCCCCCTTCGCAGCGGCCCGTGTCCTTCCTGTTTCAGGAGCACAATCTGTTCGCGCATCTGTCAGTGCGTGACAATGTCGCGCTCGGCATATCGCCCTCCCTCAAGATCGCGCCGGATGGTGAGGCGCGTATCCAGGCGAGCCTCGCGCGTGTCGGCATGGCGGACAAACTGAGACGTCTGCCCGAAGAGCTGTCCGGCGGCGAGCGCCAGCGGGTGGCTTTGGCGCGGGTCCTGGTGCAAGACCGGCCAATTCTGCTCTTGGACGAGCCGTTTGCCTCGCTCGGCCCCGGCCTGCGGCAGGAGATGACGGAACTTGTCGGTGAACTGCAGGCGGAGCGGCGCATGACGGTGCTGATCGTCACCCATCACCCCGTCGAGATGGTGCGCATTGCTCCCAATCTTTGCTTTGTCGATGAAGGAACCATCAAGGCGCTCGGTCCGTTGAAGTCCCTACTAGAAGGAAAGGAGCTTGCATCGCTCAGCGCCTATCTTGGCGAGCAGGGGCAAATCAGATAGTCAGGTCCGAACTTGGCCATGATCTCATGCGATGCGGCCTGATTTATAGTGGCTAAAGAGGCAGGCAATTTGGCATTCCGGAGCGGTTTCTTTCGCAAGACCCTGTTAAGCACAACGGGTCCAGTGCTCGCGCTTGCGCTGTCGGGCTGCCAGGTGCTGGATCTTGGCGAGGACGCCAAACCGCAGCCCGAAATCGCGTCAAACCTGCGCCCATCCGACAATCCCATGGTCGTCGGCACGATTGCCCGCGGCGACCGCTTCGCCAAGCTAGCCGCTGCGCAGCATCCAAAAATCCTTGCCACCTATGGCGGCGAATTCAGCGATCCCAAGGTGGAGCGCATGATCGCCCGCGCAATCGGGCGGCTGACGACGGCCACCGATGATCCAAATCAGACCTTCCAGATCACAATCCTCAACTCGCCAAGCGTCAACGCTTTTGCTCTGCCTGGCGGCTATGTCTATGTGACGCGCGGGCTGCTTGCGCTTGCCAATGATTCAGCCGAGCTCGCAGCCGTCGTCGCGCATGAAATGGCGCATGTCACCGCGCGTCATGGCGTAGCCCGGCAGAAGAAGGAAGCCGACGCCAAGCTTGCAAGCCAGGTTGTGACTGAGGTTTTGCAGAACGAAGAGGCCGGGCGTCAGGCGCTGATCCGCGGCAAACTCAGCCTTGCGCAGTTCTCCCGCCAGCAGGAGCTGGAATCCGATGCCATCGGCATAAAGGCGCTTGGCCGCTCGGGCTATGATCCGTTTGCCGCCTCGCGCTTTTTGCAGTCGCTCGGCGCCTATACGGACTTCCGCGCCGCCAACACCAATGACGATATGAGTCTCGACTTTCTGGCCACGCACCCGGCCGCGCCGCAGCGCGTTGAACTCGCCAAGAACCATGCCCGCCTGTTCGGCGCGCCTGGTATTGGCGAGACGGACCGCGAGGCCTATCTGCGCGGCATTGACGGGCTGTTGTTCGGTGACAGCGCCGAGGAAGGTTTCGTGCGCGCCCGGCAATTCCTGCACCCGGGCCTTGGCATCAAGTTCCAGGTTCCGGCCGGCTATACAATTGAAAACAACAAGGATGCGGTGCTTGCCGCCGGGCCGAACGAGTTCGCCATCCGTTTTGACGGCGTTGATGTCGACCGCACCTTGCCGCTGACCGACTACGTCAAATCCGGCTGGGTGGCAGGGCTCATAGAAGCCAGCGTGATTGCGACGACCGTCAACGGCATTGAAGCGGCGATGGGCTCTGCCCAGGCCGAACGCTGGCAGTTCCACATCACCGTTTTGCGCGTGGACGGGCGCGTCTACCGTTTCCTCACCGCCGCGCCCGCAACAGCCAAGGGCGTTGCGGAGGTGGCGAGCGCCGTCACGTCGAGTTTCACAGCACTGTCAGACGCGGAGCGCCGCGCGCTTAAACCGACGCGAATTCGGGTGATTTCGGTTCAGCCTGGCGATACAATTGGCTCGCTCTCCGCACAGATGGTGGGAACAGAGCGGCCGCAGGAATTGTTCCGCTTGCTCAATGGATTGTCAGCAGGCGGCACGGTGTCAGTCGGCTCTCAGGTCAAGATCGTCACCGACAAATAGCGCCGTCACGCGCCGGCAGCATCCAGAGCAAGTTGGTGATCGGCTTTAACCAATGCGCTCTTAAGCTTCTCAAGCGCGCGGCCTTCAAGCTGACGCACCCGCTCCTTTGATATTCCGAGCTTTGTGCCCAAATCCTCAAGCGTTGCCCCGTCTTCGCTCAGCCGCCGCTCCTTGATGATGAACAGCTCACGATGGTCCAAAACGCCCAGCGCGCTGGAAACCCAATTATGGCGGCGCTCATCATCAATGGCGTCCGCCGCGATTTTGTCTGGCAATGGTGCATTATCGACGAGGAAATCCATCTTGGCCGCGCCATTGTCGTCATCATTTCCGACAGGCGCCTGCAAGGATGTGTCCGGCGCTGAGAGCCGGTGGTTCATCAGCTCCACGTCTTTCTGCGACACTCCGAGAGTCTCGGAAATGTTCTTGAAGATCACGTGCTCAGAGAGCTGCTCGTGTCCGTTTGCCAGACGGGCGCGCAGACGGCGCAGATTGAAGAACAGGGCCTTCTGCGTCGAACTCGTCCCACCCCGCACGATCGACCAGTTGCGCAGCACATAATCCTGGATTGAGGCGCGTATCCACCAGGTGGCGTAAGTCGAAAACCGCACATCGCGCTCCGGCTCAAACCGGCTGACAGCTTCCAGCAAACCAATATGGCCCTCCTGGATGATGTCACTGATCGGAAGCCCGAAATTGCGGAACTTGGACGCCATTGAGATAACCAGCCGCATATGCGCGGTGACGATCTTGTTCATCGCCTGCTGGTCGTTGAACTCTTTCCAGCGAACCGCAAGGTCGTGTTCCTCCGCGCGCTCGAGCAGCGGCACGCGCATGGCCACGCGAACCATTTCATTCTGTGACTGACGAGCTCCCATGACACGGCTCCGTAAGGCAGGCTTCGAAAGCGTTTACGGGGGGTCTGAGGATTCGGATTGGAATTAGAGCGCCGAACGTTCAAATGGAATCGTCCGGACGCCGGAATTCCACGTCCCGGCGCGGAGCGTGATGCGATGCGGTGCGAGCACCGTGAGTATCGCGCGACAAAGTCCGGGGCGCGGAAGGACAAGTCCGGGTGATTTCATTTGAACGTTCGGCGCTCTAATGAACATAATGAAAAAGACCCGGACAAAGCCGGGTCTTTGGTTAATCTGAAATATCAGCGTCCTTTCAGGCGGCGACTTCCTGCTCTTCGGTGTCGTTATCGACTTCCGGCTCGGTCTTGGCGCCGCGCTTGGGACCCTTGGCGAGGTTTGCCTCAATCACACGCACGGCTTCCGTATCCGACATCTTGTTGACGGCAGCGATTTCGCGCGCCAGGCGGTCGAGCGCAGCTTCATACAACTGACGTTCGGAATAAGACTGCTCCGGCTGATTGTCGGCGCGGTAGAGATCGCGGACAACTTCAGCAATCGCGATCAAGTCACCCGAATTGATCTTCGCGTCATATTCCTGCGCACGGCGCGACCACATGGTGCGCTTGACCCGGGCCCGGCCCTGCACAACGCGGAGGCCGCGTTCGATGAAATCAGGCTCGGACAGTTTGCGCATGCCAATCGCCTGCGCCTTGGCAACAGGCACCTTCAGGCGCATCTTGTCCTTCAGGAAGTCGATCACGAACAGCTCCAGCTTGTGCCCGGCGACAACCTGCTCTTCAATGGCGAAAATCTGGCCGACGCCATGCGCCGGGTAAACGATGTATTCGCCCGTCTTGAAGCCGTTACGCGTTGCCGTCTTCTTCTGCTGTGCTGCTGTCATTTAATCCGCAACTCCTGTCATGCCCCGCTTTGACGCGGTTGTTTTTCGCCTTGGCGACGATCCCTTGAGCCCCGGAAAACGTGAATGTCCAACTTCCCCGCAAAATCACAGGGCAGCCTTCCCACCGATGCAGCAGGAAGCCCGCTCCAGAACCGTGCTTAGTCTGGAAAGTCTAGATCAGTCCTTCAATGATTGACGCTGTCGCGCAAAGATTAACGTTTGCCATCGGCACTTATTTCGTCCCTAGCATAAAAAACCGGCGAAATCAAGAATTTGCTGCGATAGCGAACGGACGGGCACGCAGAACTGACGGAAATTGGTTAACGCGGCAGGTTAACAGGGACCTAATCGCCCTCGCCCGGCTCGGCTGAGAAATATTTCTCAAACTTGCCTTCCACGCCGTCAAACTCCTTGCCGTCCGCCGGGCCATCGCGCTTGACGGTGATATTTGGCCACAGCGGCGAGTATTCCGCATTAACCTTCAGCCATTTGTCCAGCCCGGATTTGGTGTCCGGCTTGATCGCATCCGCAGGGCATTCCGGCTCGCACACGCCGCAGTCAATGCATTCATCCGGATGAATGACGAGCATGTTCTCGCCCTCATAGAAGCAATCCACCGGGCAGACTTCCACGCAGTCCATGTATTTGCATTTGATGCAGTTGTCGGTGACGACATAGGTCATTTGAATTCTCAAAAATGGCTAGGCGGCGTGGATTAGCGGCTTTGATGAGCGCTGACAAGGGATGCGTCTTGCGGCAACTGCCCGCAGTTTAAACGAAATTTCTATTCATGCCCGCCATCCTCGCCACCACCAAAAATCGATGCCCGAAGCTTTTCCAAGGCCCGGCGTTCTTTCTTCTCAGGACGCCCGGAGCCCGCATTGCGCTGGGCGACATCCGGCAATCGAGCTGGCTGCGCGGGCGTCAAGTCCTCATAAAGAAGTCTGCGCCTCTGGCGCGGGTCCGCGCCGCTCGCCAAGCGCCAGCACCTTCCAGACGAGCGCTTGCCGCTCGATCTGGATGGTCAGCACATCGCCGATGCGCACCGGATTATCCCCGCCGTCGCTGGTCCGTTCATTGATCTTGACATGCCCGCCACTGGCGAGTTTTGCCGCCAGCGATCTGGATTTGACGGCGCGCGCGAAAAACAGCCATTTGTCCAGTCGCTGTTTTTCGCCGCTCAAGTCTTACTTCTTCAATTGGTCACGCAACGCCGCAAGCTTGGCAAAGGGCGAATCCGGGTCGAACTTCGCCGGACGCTCCTCCCTCGGTTTGTTCTGATGCTGCGGTTTGCGGTTATTGTCGCGCTTTCCCTCGGGTCGCGGCGCGTTACCTTCTTCGCGCTTGCGGGCAAACTCCGGTTTGCCACGGCCTTCGATGCGCGGTTTCTGGCCGCGATTGGCATCACGGTCAAAGCGCGGCTTGCCCTCGCCCGCCTTTGCCGCCTCGCCTGAAGGCACGCCCCGGCGAACCGGACGCGCACTGCGCTCCGGGCGCTTCTCGTCATGGCGCACGAGACGCCAGACCAGCGTGACTTTTGGTTCTGCAGGAGCAGCTTCTGCGGCGGCCTCAACCGCTGCGGCGCCCTCCGATGACGCAGGCTCGGCACCAGTGTCTGTGCCTTCCGTAGCTTCGGATGGCGCTGCCGAAGCCTGCGCTTCCGCCGCAGCGTTCGCAAAGCTCTTCTTGATAACAACTTCAACCTGCGGCGCTTCGGGCGCATCGCCGGTCTTGGCTTCGGCAGGATTGGCCGCATCAAGTTCAGCCAGATGTGCATCAACAAACTCAGACGACAACACGTCAGACCGGTAGCCGAGGCCGCGCAGGATTTCTGACATGTCGTCGGCGGTGGCCCCGAGAATGGACATCATTGCCGGGGTGACAACAAATCGGTCGCCATCATATCCGCCAGCAGGCCGCGCGCCCGAGCCCGGTTTCCAGGCAAGCGCAGGCCGGATCAGATCCGCCAGCCGTTCAAGGATATCAATGCGCACAGCGCGCTTTCCCAAAACACGAAAGCCCGCGAGCCGGTAAAATTCCCGCTCAAATGTCGCATCGGCAATCACCGATGTGCGTCCGGCGGCGAGCGCGGCGACGATATCGCCATAGCCCGGACGGTCCTTGGCGTCGTTTTTCAGCGCCCAGAGCATAGTCGACAGTTGCGCCGGTGCGGGTTTCAAGAGCGCTGGCAGGAAAATGTGATAGGCGCCGAAGCGCACGCCCATTTTGCGCAAGGCAGCCCGCGCATCCTGATCCAGCGCCTTGGCCTCCTCCGCCACATCCTTGCGCTTGATGATACCCAGCGCCTCGTAGAGCCGGTAGGCAAGGCCCTTTGCCGGCCCGAGAAGTCCATCGCCGACGGACAGGTCCGACAGCGGCTTCAAATGCTGCTCAATTTGCCAGGCGACGAAACCGCTCCACCCGCGTCTGCACCATCTCAAGCGAGGGTCCGGTGAGCTGTTCGTCGGCAAGAATGATCGCGCGCGGCTTCAGAACATCCTCGGTTGCGGCCAAGGTCGCCACCGGCGCGCCGAGCCAGCGGATCGTGCCGTCTTGCGCGAGCGCAATATCGCCATTGGCAGCGGCGGAAAACCGGTAGGCGCGTGCGTCATATTCGAGCGCAAGCGCCTTCAGCGCAGCGGCGCGTATAGCCTTGGCGTCCTCGCCTTCGGCAGTTGAATCCGCCGAAAAACGGAACCCTTGCAGCTCACCCACATGGTGGCCCGCCACAAGCACATCCCCGTTGACGCTGATTTCGGCTTCAAGCATTTCATTCTCTCTCAAGCGCTTCATGAGCACGCTTGTCCTGCGATCTACAAAGCGTTTCGTCAACCGTTCATGCAAGGCGTCAGAAAGCCGGTCTTCAATTTCGCGCGTCTTTTGCTGCCAGTGTGTCGGATTGGCAAGCCAGCCCGGGTGATTTGCCACAAATGTCCACGTGCGGATCTGCGCAATGCGCTGCGACAGCGTGTCGATTTCGCCTTCCGTGCGGTCGGCGAGTTTGACCTGCTCGGCCATATAGCCCTCGTCCACGCAGCCGCGTTTGACGATATCCTTGTAGACCGCGCTGATGAGTTCGGCATGCTGGGCGGGAGCGATCTTGCGGTAATCGGGGAGCGAACACGCGTCCCACAGCATTTCCACCCGCTCCGGCGTGGTTGCCAGCCTGCTGATGTCTTCATCTCGCGCCAGAAAATGCAGCGCTTCAACGTCCACCGCTGGAAGCGCGCGGGTCAGTCCTTCCACGGGCGCGATTGTATCGATCGACTGGATGAGGTGGTTGAGCGAGGAAAAGTCAAACTGGTTCGTGCGCCATTGCAGCACGCGCACAGGGTCAAACTCATGCGCCTCAATGCGCCGAACCAATTCATCCTCGAAGGGCTCGACCTGCGAGGTCACGCCAAAGGTGCCGTCCTTGACGTGCCGCCCCGCCCGCCCGGCGATCTGTGCAAGTTCAGCTGGATTGAGATTGCGGTATTGGTAGCCGTCAAATTTGCGGTCCTGCGCAAAGGCGACATGGTCCACACCCAGATTGAGCCCCATGCCGATGGCATCAGTGGCAACCAGATAATCGACATCGCCGGACTGGAAGAGCTCGACTTGCGCGTTTCTGGTTCTGGGAGACAGCGCGCCGAGCACCACAGCCGCCCCGCCGCGCTGGCGGCGGATGAGTTCGGCAATGGCGTAAACTTCATCCGTGGAAAACGCGACAATCGCCGTGCGGTGCGGCAGGCGCATGATCTTCTTTTGCCCGGCATATAAAAGCTGCGACAGGCGCGGGCGGGTGATGATGTTAACGCCGCGCAGCAGCTTTTCGAGAATGCCGCGCATGGTCGCCGCGCCGAGCAGCAATGTTTCTTTCTTGCCGCGCAGATGCAGGATGCGGTCGGTGAACACATGCCCGCGCTCAAGATCACCCGCGAGCTGCACCTCGTCGATCGCCACAAAATCAGCATCCGTCTCGCGTGGCATGGCTTCCACCGTGCACACCGAATAGCGCGCAAAACGCGGCGTGATCTTTTCCTCGCCGGTGATCAGCGAGACACGCTCAGTGCCAACCTTCTCGCAGACCCGCGTGTAAACCTCGCGCGCCAGAAGCCGCAGCGGCAGGCCAATGACGCCGGTGTGATGCGTCAGCATCCGCTCAATCGCCATATGAGTCTTGCCCGTATTGGTGGGACCCAGAATGGCGGTGACGTCACGGCCGGAGAGTATCAGCGGGGAAAGTTCGGAGGAGCCAAAGGCCATGAAGCCGCACAGTCTTGAATCGGACCCTCGCGTTAGCACCGGCAGAACGGCTTTGCCAAGCCGTCAGTCAGCTTGAATGCCGTTGCGGTTAAGAAACGGAACGCGAACGGAACGAATCAGCGACGAATCGCTGCTTTCAACAGATTCAGGATTTGTTCACGGCTAGATGTTGTGTTGAAACAGAGCGTGCGCACGACATGATGAATCGGAAAATTGGACTTGGTCAGACTCCAGCGTGATTCCGTTAACGATTGGCCGCGTGAGAGATTTCCCTCGATTCAACCTGTTGAAAATATTGCAATTTCAGCTGCAATTCTCACTGCTCGCTTAACAGGTCAACCGGTCTTGGCCGTCCTGCTGTTAACCTTCAGACCGGAAGCGGAACGAATCGCCGACGAATCAGCCTTTCAGCATTGTTCTTCGCTTGTTCACACAACATCTGGTGTCAGGATTTGAATGCATGGCTAGAACGCAACGGATGAGCTCAGCGCCGGCAGGTCCAAAGATTAATATAACCGAAGCGTCCGGAACAACCTGTCCCTGAACGGATCACGTCAGCTCGTCGTCTGGCAGCGCCGCCACAGGTCCGCATGTTCCGGCATCACATCCGGATTGCGCAACCGCCGCATCAGTTCCTCGGAGCTGAGCGCAAATCTGATCTCGACACCTGCTTCCGAATCGCCCGGCGGCGCCACATAGCTGAAAGCATGGCGCGAATAAGTGCCCTCCACGATTTGGCCGGAGCCAAGCTCGATCTTGGATCCGTCAATACGCACATGGCTGCCATCTTCATTGCACCAATCCCCGTCAATCGCGTCGGCAAGCGCAACCGATGCAAACAGGCTCAACAACAGACCGGGAAGGATGCGGCGCATGACAGCGATCTCCAGTTTGGCGGTGAAACAATATCACTATTGAGCCCGGTGAACTATCTTGGAATTACCGGCGCGGCAGCGCTCATCCGGCCACGAGTTTCACCAGCGCCCGCGCGCCCGCTTCGCGCTCTGCGCTGGTCTTTGCCCGCAGCTTCAGCCCTTCAATCCCGTCGAGCAGAATGTCCGCAAGCACTGCCCCGCTCATATCCTTGGCCTTCGCAACTCCAGAGCTTTCAAGCGCCTTCGCAATCAGCGCCGCCTTTTGGGTGCGCCACGCGCTGAGCGCCTCCGCCGCCATTGCATGCTTCATGTCGAGAAGTTCGGCCCCATGCGCCGTAGCCATCATGAAATCCGTTGGATCAAGAATGCCCGCCTTGATCGCCTGAAACAGCCGCGCTTCGATGGGACCACCCCTTTCCAAGGCGGCGCGCGCGGCGTCGAGTGCATTTCCCAAGATCGATTCCGCCAGCGCGCGATAAATATCAGTCTTGTTCTTGAAGACCAGATACAGTGCGGGACGCGAAATGCCGGCTTCTTTAGCCACGTCGTCCATTGTCGCGCGTTGGAAGCCATAACGCAGCACCACGGCCATAGCGCCGTCCAGGATCAGTTGCCGCTTGGCGTCGCCGCCTGCAACGCTACTCTTCTTGACTTCAAGATTCATGATTGACGTTCTGACATTTTTCCACATATTGTCAATACGTCAGAAAACGACGCATTCAGGAGTTTGCCATGGTCCGCCTCAACGTCAATGGAAAAGACTACGAGCTCGACGCCGAGCCGGACATGCCTTTGCTTTGGGCCTTGCGCGACCTGGCCGGAATTCTTGGCCCGAAATTCGGCTGCGGCATCGCCATGTGCGGGGCCTGCACGGTGTTTGTCGATGGCGAGCCGATCCGGTCCTGCTCGCGCGCGGTGAGCGAAATCACCGGGCCGGTTGTCACTATTGAAGGGCTGGAGAAAGACGGCAAGCTGCACCCCGTGCAGCAGGCATGGATGGACGAGCAGGTGTCACAGTGCGGCTACTGCCAGGCCGGGCAGATCATGAGCGCTGTTGCGCTGCTCAACGCCATTCCCAACCCGGACGACAAGCAGATCGATGAAGCTATGGGCGGAAACCTCTGCCGCTGCGGCACATATCCGAAAATCCGCGCCGCCATCCACCGCGCCGCCGCAAATGGAGTGGCATGACATGGCGAGCATCGCAAAAATCGCCCGCCGCACCTTCCTTATCGGCGCAGCCGCCATAGGCGGCGGCATGGCCGTCGGCTATTATTTCTACGCACGGCCCAAGGGCAACCCGCTTGAAACTCTGGTCAAGGGCGATTGGACCACATTCAACCCCTATGTGATGATTGAGGCCTCCGGCAAGATCATCCTCATCGCCCCGCGCGCCGAAATGGGCCAGGGCGTGCACACGACACTCGCCGCGCTGGTTGCCGAAGAACTGGAAGTCGCGCTCAACCAGGTCGAAGTGCAGCATGGCCCGGCTTCTGGCGCCTATTACAACAGCGGCGCGGCGCAGGACGGCGCCCCATTCCCTTCCTTTGACCACAGCGCAATGGCGCAGACCATGCGGGCGATCATGGGCGGCGCAATCAGGGCGGCCAGCCTGCAGGCCACGGGCGGCTCCTCGTCTACGATCGACGGTTATGAAAAGATGCGTCTTGCGGGCGCGGCGGCGCGCGAAATGCTCAAAGCGGCAGCCGCGGCGCGGCTCAGTGTGGCGGCGGAAACGCTGAAGGCTGAAAACGGCAAGATCACCGATCCGGCATCCGGCAAATCCCTGACCTATGGCGAACTGGCGCTGGAGGCCGCCAAGCTGAGGCCGCCTTCAGAAATCAAGCTGAAGGACCGCAAGGACTGGAAGCTGCTTGGCAAGTCGCAGAAGCGCGTTGATATGCGCGCCAAGGTCACCGGCGCGCCTATCTTCGGCGTTGATGTCATGCCTCCGGACATGCTGTTCGGCACGGTGAAGATGAACCCCAATTTGACCGGGCGCATGAAGAGTTTCGACGCTGCCGACGCGTTGAAAATTCCGGGCGTCGTCAAGATTTTCGAGATCAACTGTCAAAGCGGCCACGGCGTCGGCGTGATTGCGAAAAATACATGGGCGGCTTTCAAGGCGGCCGACGCGGTCAAAGTCGAATGGGACAAGGCACCCTATCCGCAATCCTCCGCCGAAATGCTCAGTGTGCTGAAAGGTGCGCTGAAACCGGGCGCGGGATCGTCGTTGCGCACGTTGGGAGACGTTGACACTAGCCTTTGCCGATGCGCCTGCCGAGCGCGTGGTCGAAGCCGAATATCTGGTCCCCTTCCTTGCCCACGCGACAATGGAGCCGATGAACGCAACGGCGCAGTTCGCCGACGGCAAGCTGACGCTTTGGTCCCCCAATCAGGCGCCGACGGTCGTGCGCTATGTCTGCGCAGGCATTGCCGGGATTGAGCAGGACAAGGTCACCGTCCACACGACCAATGATGGGCGGCGGATTCGGACGGCGCATCGAGACGGATTTCTCCATCTATGCCACGCTCATCGCCATGCAAGCCGACGGCAAGCCTGTGAAAGTGATCTGGTCGCGCGAAGAGGACATGACACACGACACCTACCGTCCGGTCGCTGTCGCGCGCTTCAAGGCGCGGCTCGGCAGTGACGGCATTCCCACCGCGCTGGATGGCATGATCGCAACGCCTTCCATCATGGCCAGCGTTATCGGCAGGACCATGCCTTCCATGAACGGCATGCCGCTTGGCGCTGACAAGGCCATCACCGACGGCGCGTTCAACCAGCCCTATGACATCGCCGATTTCCGCATGAGCGGCATCGACACGCCCTTGGGCGTGCCCGTCGGCTTCTGGCGCTCGGTGGGTAATTCACACAATGGCTTCTTCATGGAAAGCTTCATGGACGAGGCGGCGCATTCCGGAAAGCTCGACCCGGTCGCCATGCGGCTGAAACTGATGCAGCCTTGGCCAGCTGCGGTGAAAGTCGTGGAAAAAGTTGCCGAAATGTCCGGCTGGGGCAAGACTGAGCCCGGCAAGGCCAAAGGCTTCGCCTTCACGCTCGCTTTCGGCGGCTGGGTGGCGCAAGTCATTGAGATTGCTGACACGCCGGACGGCATCAAACTGGAAAAGCTTTATGTCGCGGCGGATGTCGGAATTGCGCTCGATCCGGATAATCTCAAAGCGCAGATCATGTCCGGCGCGGTTTATGGTCTATCGGCGGCAATGAATGGAGAGATCACCTTTGCGGACGGCAAGGTTGAGCAAAGCAATTTCCACGATTATGACGCCATGCGCATCTGGCAGTGCCCGGACATGCAGATCGAGATTTCTGGAAAACGCCGAAGACATGGGTGGCGCGGGAGAAATTTCGACGCCCGGCGCGGCCCCGCACTCGCCAACGCCATCTTCGCCCTCACCGGCAAGCGCATCCGCACGCTGCCCTTGAACAGGGAGGTGAAGTTCGCATGAAAACCGGGACCGTCCTCGCCACTCTTCTTCTTTCTTCCATACCCTCTTTTGCCCAGGACGATGGTTCAAAGACTTGGGAGAAAATCCACGCCGTCCTCTCGCATCCCCGCTGCGCCAACTGCCACACGCCGGACGATCATCCACGCTGGGGCGCGGGAGACAGCGCGAAGTTCCACGCCATGAATGTGATGCGCGGGCCGGACGGCATGGGCAATCCCGGCATGCGCTGCTCGACCTGCCATGGCGAAACCAATGCTGCGAAAGAACACGCCCCGCCCGGCGCGCCTAATTGGCATTTGGCTCCGGTGGAAATGGTTTGGTTTGGCCAGACATCGGCGCAGACCTGCGCGCAGATCAAGGATCCGGCAAGGAACGGAAACCGCACGCTGGCCGACATTGCCGAGCATGTGAAAAATGACGCGCTGGTCGCTTGGGGCTGGACGCCGGGACCGGGCCGCGAGCCTGCGCCGGGATCGGTGGAGCAGACGTTCGCGGCGCTCGAAGCCTGGGCGGCGGCGGGAGCGCCCTGCCCGGCGCAGTGATTATCTTGCCCGCGCCCGCTCAATCGCGATCCCCAGCAGCGCGCGGTGCACGATGATGGCGCTCAGGCCGGACATCTTCCGGCTCTCCAGATTTGCCATCTGCAGTCTGTCCAGCGTCTCGACAATCCACCCCAGCCGCACCTTGCCGAGCGCATTCTCGATCAGCGCCTTGCGCCCGAAAAACAGCGGCGGCCTTGCGCCCGCCACGGCGGCGGCCACACTTTTGCCGTCCTGATCCACTTGCTTGCGCAAATTGGCGAGCAGGTAAAACTGTCTCATCGCAGTGCGGATAAACTGATAGGGCGCTGTGCCGTTGGCGATCAGCTTGGCGAACTCGCGCTCGAAAGCGGCGACATTGCCGGAAATGACAGCATCCACCGCATCGTCCACCGAAGACCCCGCCGCCTCAGCCACCGCTTCGCTCACATGCACCCGCTCAATGGTCTTCTCATCGCGGCAATAGAGCATGAGCTTGTGCAATTCCTGACGCGATGACATGCGGTCGCCGCCAAGGCTCTGCTTGAGGAGAGCCCGCGCGTCGAGACTGATCGTCTTGCCTTCGCGGCCGAGCTCCTCATCAATCAGCCGGTCGAGCGCGCGGGCATCATCCGCATAGCATGGCAGCGCCATCGCTTGCGCGGCCGCCTCAATTGTCGTGCGCAGCGTTGCCGTCTTTTTCAGATCATCCGCTTCGATGAGCACTGTGCAAGCTTGCGGCGGCGCTTCGCACAGCGCCTTGACCGCCTCGACAAATTTGCGGCCGTTGCCACCGTCCTTGATCCAGATCAGCCGGTCGCCGCCGAACATGGAGACCGTATTGGCTTCATCCAGAAGCCGCCCCGGATCCTCCTCGATTGCGTCCGCCATCAGTAGTGATGACTGAAAACGGATCGGACAGATCTACGCCTGATGCTTTGGCGATCAAAGCCGCGCGCTCGGACACCATGCCGCGGTCGGGTCCGTACACAAGCGTAACCGCCCAACCTTTGCCGGGATTTTTCAGAAACGCATCGACTTCATGGGCTTTTTTCTGAGCCATGGCGGGGGATTAGCAGGGCGGAACTCGATTGGACAAGGAATAATCAGTCCCGCCGCGCCCTGACCTCAAATGACGCCCATGCGCAGGATAAAGCAGCCATAAGGTCCGGCGTCCGTGGTCTGCACCACAGCGAAACATTTGCGCGCCGCCTCATAAAAAGCAAACCGCTCCAGTGCCTGAATCTTGACGGGAGCGCCATGTGCCAGATCTGAGAGTTCTTGCATGGAAATATGCGCCGGCACGAGCTTGCCGGGATCGCCAACCACCTCCATGCGAAAGATGGGCGCTTCAACAAATGTGTCGAGCGGGAAATGGTGCAGCAACGCCTTGGTGAGCGTTGGCAAATCCGCGCCAGACATGGGAACCACCCGTCCGTGGACTGTATGCTTGGCAATAGACGCCGCCGGATGGTTGCGGTCGCAGATCAGGAGATCATCGCCATGGCCCATGGATTTGAGCACAAACAACAGCTCGGCGCTGAGCAGCGGGTCGATGTGCTTCAGCATGTCAGCCTTCCAAATGGTCCTTGATCTTGTCGCGCCCATCGAGTGGCAGTGAAACATAAAGCGCCGCTGCCCGGTTGGCGTATGCGCAGGCGTCAAGCAGTGCGTCGCCGCTTGCAAGGCGGGCAGCCAACGCGCCGATGAAGCAATCGCCTGCGCCATGGGTGGATTGGACCTGAGCCTTGTGCGGCGCGAGCGCCGAGACTTCTCCATGCCGTGTTTGAACAACCAACCCTTCGCCCCCGAGCGTGACGATCACGTTGCGCGTTGCGGAACTCAGCGCGGCGATGAGCGGCCCTCGCGCCCGCCTCGTCGGAGACCTTCAATCCCGACATCATTTCCGCTTCCACTCGGTTGACCACCAGAACATCGACATGTCCAGCAAAGCCGGATTGGCCGCGCGCGCCGGGGCTGCGTTGAGGATCACCTGCGCGCCGGCCTTGCGCCCTTCAGCAGCCATGGCAATATTGACCGCCTCCGGCACTTCATTCTGCAATATCAAGATCGAAGCGCTGCCGAGCGCCGCGAACTGTTTTGCGCAATCTTCCGGAACCAACGCAAGATTTGTGCCCGACACGATGACCGCGCCATAATCGCCGCCTGCCGTCATGATCGCCACGCTCATGCCGGACCCGCCAGTCTCTCTGAACTTCCATCTGCCGCGCAATCCACTTGCGACGCTTGCAGATTTGACAGGAGCCGGGTGCCGAAATCGTCGCGTCCGACGCTGCCGATCATCGCGGTCTTTGCGCCCAGCCGCGCCGACATCACTGCCTGATTGCCGCCCTTGCCGCCGCAGACCATGCGCCATTGTGAGCCAACGACTGTTTCGTCCAGCTGTGGCAGATGCGTGGAATCGACGACGATATCCAGATGCAGGCTGCCGCAGACGATGACATCGAAGTTAGGGCTGTCCATAACGAACTTACGATCGTCGCTTGGTCTTCACGGCCGCCATGGTCCGCGAAAGGCTGTTCTCCGCCGCCTGATATCCCTTCTGCGCAACGGCGATGAATATCGCGTCCATGATGTTCAGCTGGGCAATGCGCGCGGCGGCGTTTTCGCTTGTCAGATACGAACCCTGCGCCGTCGAGCACAAGATCACATCGCTGAGTTCGGCAAGCGGTGAGGATTCGTAATTGGTCACCGCGATAATGCTGGCGCGGTTGGTGCGGGCAATCTGCACGGCCTCCAAAACCGCCACTGTGCTGCCCGAATGCGAAAAGGCGACAACCACATCGCCGGCCCGCAAGAGCGAGGCGGACATGGCCATCATGTGCGTGTCGTCGAACACCTGCGTGCGAATGCCGATGCGCAGGAACTTGTGCGACACGTCCCGTGCGATCTGCGCCGAGCCGCCAAGCCCGTAGAAGTCGCGCTGCCGCGCGCCATGCAGCAGCTCCGCAGCGTGGCCAAAGGCATCCATGTCGAGAATAGCGAGTGTTTCCTCGAGCGCCTGGATTGAGGTGCGGAATACCTTTTGCACGATGGTTTCAAGCGTGTCTTCTGGCTCGACCTCCTGATGCAAATCCACATTGGGCTGGCTCTTGTAAGCCATGAGCGCGGTGCGCAGATCGCGGTATCCTGCAAAGCCGAGCCGCTTGGCGGTCTTGACCACCATGGCTTCCGACGTCTCGGCCTCATCCGCAACTCGCCGCAGCGGCATGGCGTCATCGGCGGCGCTGCGCAGCAATATCTCGGTGATCCGAGCCTCGGACGGCGTCATCTCGCGCAGCATCATGCGGATGCGCGGGCCAACGGTCCTTGGATCAAAATGCGTGTTCATTCCTTGCCCCGCGTCAACCGGTCAACCAGCATGGCCATGATGATGATAATGCCGGTGGCAAGCAATTGATAGAAGGCCTGCACGTTGAGAAGCGTCAGCCCGTTGCGCATCGCTCCAAGCACAATGGCGCCCAATATCGTGCCGATGATGGATCCCTTCCCGCCCATCAGCGAGGCCCCGCCAATTGCGGCAGCGGCGATGGCTTCCAGTTCCCAGAGATTGCCGAGCGTTGGTTCCGCCGCGCCCAGCCGCGCCACCAGAATGACGGCGGCGAGCGATGCCAGAAACCCGGAAATCATGTAGGCGGTGATCTTGGTGCGGGCGATGGGCACGCCGCTGATCCGCGCCGCTTCCTCATTGCCGCCGACGGCGAGTATATATTCGCCAATCGGCGTCTTTGCGAGCAGTATGGACGCAACAACGCCCAGAACGGCGACAATGATAACCGGCACTGGAAAAATCCATATCTCGGATGCGAACAATGTCCGGAACCCTGCCGGCACGCCGAGCACCGGACTTCCACCCGTATAGAGCAGCGCCAGCGCGCGGAAAATGCTCAGCGTCCCAAGCGTCACGATAAAGGGCTGCAAGCCGAAATAGGCGATCAAAACGCCGTTCAAGGCTCCACACAGCGAGCCAACCATCAGCGCAACCGCGATGCAAAGGGCAATCGGGTAGCCCGCGACCAGCATCGTGGCGGACAGGATCGCCGACAGCGCCGCGATCGGCCCGACGGACAGATCAATGCCGCCCGAAATGATCACCAGAGTCATGCCGATGGCGATGCATGCATTGATGCTCGATTGCTGCAAAATGTTCACAAGATTGCGGTTGGTCATGAACACATCGGTGAGACTGGCGAACACCACGCACATGATGACAAGTCCAAGCAGCGTGCCCATGTCGCGCATGCCGAACTGGTTGACGAACGGCCTTACCTTTCTGAAATCCATCGCACCCTGTCCCAATTCCCTCATGCGGCTTTCTCGACCAGTCCCGCTCCGGACACCGCAAGCCGCATGATCGATTCTTCCGAAAGCTCCGAGCGCCCCAATATGCCCTCAGCCGCGCCGCGCCGCATGACGAGCACCCGGTCGGAGAGGCGCAGCACTTCCGGCAGTTCGGAGGAGACCACGATGATCGACCGTCCTTGCTGGGCCAGTTCATCAATCAGCCGGTAGATTTCGCCCTTGGCGCCAACATCGATCCCGCGCGTCGGCTCGTCGAAAATCAGAATCTGCGACTGCGCCAGCAGCCAGCGGCAGAGGATGGCCTTTTGCTGGTTACCGCCGCTGAACAGGCGGATGGCACGGGAGATGTCCGCTGGCCGCAGGCTGACGCTCTTCGTCAGCGCCGTCACCTTCTTGCGCACGTCCTTGCCGTCGACGAGCCCGAAGCGCCGCTCACGCGAGAGCACCGGCAGTGACACATTGGACGTGATGGAGCGGAGGGGAACAATGCCGTCCTTCTTGCGCTCTTCCGGCAGAAGCGCGATGCCCTCGGCTATCGCCTCGCGGGGTGATGAAAACCGGCGCTCTTGTCCATTGACACGGATGCTGCCGGACGTTGGATGATCAACGCCCGAAATCAGCCGCACAAGTTCGGTGCGGCCTGCCCCGACAAGTCCGGCAATGCCGAGCACCTCGCCCTTGCGCAGGTCAAAGCTGACATTGCGCACTGCCTTGCCGCGGCTCAAACCGCTGACGGTCAGCACGGTCTTCTCCGTCGCCCGAGATTGGTGCGCCCGCGCTTCAATGGCGCGTCCAACCATCATTGTGACAAGCTGCGGTTCGGTGATTTTCGAAAGATCAGCTGCCCCGACCTTGGTTCCGTCACGCAACACGGTCGCAATCGAGGCGACGCGGAAAACCTCTTCCAGTTTGTGCGAGACATATATGACCGCGACCCCGCGCGCGCTCAGCGATTCAATAATCAACGCCAGGCTTTCAAACTCGCGCGGCGTCAGGCTCGATGTCGGCTCATCCATCGCGATGACACGGGCATTGGACAGCAGCGCCTTGGCGATCTCCACAATCTGGCGCTGGGCAACCCGCAGATCGCGAATCTTCGCGGCCGGATTGATCGACGGATCAAGAAGTTTCAACGCCTCCCGCGCCTTTTCACGCATGATGCGCTTGTTGGTGAACAGCCCGAAATTGGTGAGTGGGGTCCCGAGGAACATGTTTTGCGCCACATCGAGTTCCGGCACTTGCTGGAGCTCCTGATGGATCATCGCAATGCCGGCCAGCCGCGCCGCCTTTGGCGAAGACAGTTCAACCTTCCTGCCATCAATAAGGATCGCACCGGTATCTGCGTGATAAATTCCTGAGAGAATTTTCAACAGCGTCGATTTTCCTGCGCCGTTCTCACCGATCAGCGCATGCACTTGCCCCGCATGCACGGCAAGGCTGACATCATTGAGCGCCCGCACACCAGGAAACGCCTTACTGACGTTCTCAAGTGAGAGAACCGGTGTGTTTTGAATGGTTTCAAACGTCGGCATGAATGGCTTTCACAACAAAACCGTTGGCCGGAGTAAACCGGCCAACGGTATCAATTGATCCGACAGGAGTCTATTTCGCAGCTGCGTCTTCAATCAGGTTCTTGCGCACCATGGCCGGATCGCCGGAATAGCGGTCCATGTTCTCCTTGGTGACCAGCGCCTGAGGCGTCGCGACGACACGCGGCAATTTCTGGCCTGCATGCAGGCGCAGCGCCACCTCCATCGCGACTTCACCGGTCAGGACCGGGAAGGAGTCAACCGTCGCGGTCAGTTCGCCATCCTTGATGGACTTGTACGCATCGCTGATGCCGTCTGTGCCGATGACCTTGATCTGTTCAAGCTTGCCCGCCGCTTTCACCGCTTCAACAACACCGAGCGCCATGCCGTCATTGTTGCAATAGAAGCCGACAATGTCCGGATGCTGCTGGATGATATTGGTCGCGGCATCAAAGGAAAGCTGCCGGTCCCAATTGCCGGGAACGCTGGCGACGACATTGAATTTCTGCGCCGTCAGCCGCCATCGTCTCCTTGAAGCCAGCCGTCCGCTGAACAGCGGCATAAACACCCGCCATGCCCTCGATCACAGCAACCTTGCCGCCATCCGCCTTGTTCTGGATGAACCACTTGGCAGCGCGCACGCCATTGTCCTTCTGGACGTTGCCAATGTAATTTTTGGCGCCCGGAATGACCGCATCGTTCACATTGATTACCGGAACACCTGCCTTCTCGGCAGCCTCGACGGCCGGCTGCAGATTGGCGTCTGTCTGCGGCGACACGAGCAAAATCTTGTAGCCCTTCGACAGCATGTTTTCGGCAATTGCCAGCTGGCCAAGCTGATCTGCCTCGCCCTGTCCGGCCTGCAGATCGACCGTAACGCCGACAGTGCTGCCAAACTTGACATAGCCTTCGCCGAGGCTGCGCCAATATTCATTGGTCAGCGCCTTTGCGACAGCGCCGACGGAAATTCCGGGCTCGATCTTCGGCAATGGGCCAAACTTGGCGTCGAGTTCAGACCAATCCATGCGGTCAGGTTCTGCGTCGGAATTCAGCGGCGCAAGCTCCTGTGCGTAGGAATTGAATGTGAGTGCGGCAGCAAGGCCGAAACCCAGCATGGCCGATTTCAATAATGCACGTTTCATGTCTCTCTCCCATGTTTCTGATATATCGTCCGGCTGCTCGGCGCTTACGGGCCGAACATCGCAGCTTGCACGATGGCTTGACTGGCGACGGCATCCTGTTTCTGGATGGCCGCAGCCAGTGATTGGTTGGATCTGAGTTTGTCAGTGACGCGGCGCAGCGCTTTCACTGTTGAAATATTTGTCGCGCACTCGCTCACCGGATCAAGGCCGGTCGTGTCGGGAAATGTGTCGAAATAAATCGCGCCGCTGTAGCCAATTTGATCAAGCACATAGAGAAGCTCGATTGTCTGCACTGGATGAACTGATGCGACCATCAGCCCGTCATCGCGCTTGGCGTAGCCATCGTTCAGATGCACGCCCAGCAACCGCGAATGCCGCGCGACAAGCGCTGCGGCGAACGCTGGCATCTCATCGGCATAAAGCACATGCGCGAAATCAAGCGTCACGCCGAGATTGGGCCTGTTGATGTCCTTGATCGCCAGCAGCGTCGTCGCCGCATCCGGCATCAGGCTGAACGAGCGCGGCTCATTCGGCTTGTACTCTATGCTGATGTCGATGGACCGATTATGGTCCGCAACCTCAATAATGGCTGAAACTGTGTCGTCCCACATTTTCAGGTAATCAGCCTGGAACGAGTAGTCGAACCCGTCCTGGCCAAGCCAAAGCGTCATCAGTTTGCCGCCGGCTGCAGACAGCGAGTCAAGCCCGCGTTTGGTCAGATCAATGGCGGCGCGCCGCACGGAAGGCTCAGGATTGGTAAATGCGCCAAGCTTGAAGCCGGACTCGGTATAGTAGCGCATGGCATAGCCATTGAGCTGCATGTTCAAGGCCGCCAGCCTGTCCGTAATGTCGCGCTCGGACAGTCCGTTGATATGGTCCGGGTAATTGAGGTCGACCGATGTCAGGCCCGGTACGGTGCTTGCCCGCTCAAACAGATCCAGCGTGGTGATCTCCCTGTTCAATCCCGGCCAAAACGCCTTCGCGTTTCCGCGAAAGGAGTTCAGACGTGCTGCAAAGAGAGGAGAGGACATGCAATGCGGCCTAGATAAATTGACATGCGCCGGGCCCATTCAGAGCGGCAGCTTCATAACTTTACGACAAGTGATACTTTTGTAAAGTCTAAAAGTTGATTAAATCCGTCTTGCCCGTCTCGCGGTCGAACAGATGCGCATTTTCAATGCGCGGCAGCAACTTGATGACCTGTCCCGGCTTGAAATCATGGCGCTCGCGGAACAGCGCCATGATTTCCTGCGCGTCATTGTGCCCGAAACGGGCGACCACCATTGTTTCAGACCCGGTAGGTTCAATGACCGCGATGCGCACCGGAAAGCCCTTGTCGGACAGGTCGAGATGCTCGGGACGTATCCCGTATGTGACAGACTGGCCGGGCGAGTATTTTGCGTCCCGAGGCGCTGCAAACGCTTGTCCGCCGATATTGATGGACTTCTTCTCAACCACGCCTTCGAGCAGGTTCATGGCGGGCGAGCCGATAAAACCGGCGACGAAGCGGTTGGCCGGCGTGTCGAACAGCTCCAGCGGCGTCCCGGTCTGCTCGATAACGCCGTCCTGCATGACCACGATCTTGTCGGCCATGGTCATCGCCTCAATCTGGTCATGCGTCACATAAATCGTGGTGGTTTTCAGCCGCTGGTGAAGTTCCTTGATTTCGGTGCGCATCTGCACGCGCAGCTTGGCGTCAAGATTGGAAAGCGGCTCATCAAACAGGAAAACCTGCGGATTGCGCACAATGGCGCGGCCCATCGCCACGCGCTGCCGCTGCCCGCCGGACAATTGCCTGGGATAGCGGTCGAGCAGATTGTTGAGGCCCAGAATGGATGCGGCCTTGTCCACCCGCTCCTTCATGATCTTGGGATCGGTTTTGCGCAGCTTCAGCGCAAACGCCATGTTCTGCGCCACGGTCTTGTGCGGATAAAGCGCGTAGGATTGAAATACCATGGCAATATCGCGCTCGGCGGGCGGCAGATGGTTCACAACCTTGTCACCGATGACTATGGCGCCGCCAGAGATCGATTCAAGACCCGCAATAATCCGCAGCAATGTGGATTTTCCGCATCCGGACGGGCCGACAAGCACAACAAACTCACCGTCCTTGATGTCAACCGATACGCCACGCAACACGCTGACGGCGCCGAAGGACTTGCCTACCTTGCTGATTTTGACTTGAGCCACTTATCCCCCGCAAACTTCATCACTTCACTTTTTTCTGGAAATTTAGCCGCTGGAAACCTTCATGTCCATCTCGGAAATCGTCCAAGAAAGGCCAGATAATTCACGTTGACAGCAAAGTTGGTAAAGTAAATACTCTCTTTGGGTAAGTGTGTTCGCAGCCGGATTTAGCCCTGAAATCAGGGTGTTGGCGGTAAGGATAGTCCCTTACCCTTGGAGGAGCAAACGGAAAAAACCACATGTTCCGAGGCTAAAGAACCAACGAAAAGCAAATGGGAGAGAGCGGTTATGAAAGTCGGCATATACGAGAATCTGGTGCGGATGGGAGCAACGCGCCGGGAACTGTTAAAGGGTGCGGCAAGCGTCGCGGCGCTGGCGGCGACCTCGGGCGGCATGCTGGGCGCACTGACATCAGCGGCATCAGCCCAGGCAAGCCTGCGTGCGGAAATCTTGAAGATTCCGGGCGTCGGCAAAGGTTCGCCGACGGATGCAGATTACCAAAAGGTTGGCGAGTTATGCCTTGCCGCCACAAAAGCCAGCGTCAAGGAAGGCGAATTCGCTGGCGTCGAGCTGACATTCCTTGGGCTCAACAACCAGAACCAGCACAATTTCCTGTTCCGCGGCTTTTTGAAGCCATGGGAGGCTTACACCGGAGCCAAAATCAACTGGATCGATCTGGCGCAGGCTGACTATAATGCCCGCCTGCAGCAGTCGATCGCCACCGGCACGGTGGACTTTGACATCGCCGAAATGGGCGCACCGTTCGAAGGCGATGTCTGCGGCAAGGGCTTGGCTTCCGAAATGCCGGACTGGGTCAAGGCCCAGATCGACATGGACGACTACGTCGCTTACTTGAAGGCGCCCGTCGGAACATGGGATGGCAAAACCTACCGCATTTCCTGTGACGGGGACTGCCACAACTTCAACTACCGCACCGACTATTTCGCTGACGCCGGCCTTGCCGAAGCATGGAAGGCCGCAGGCAACACAACGCCTTGGGCCGTGCCGACAACTTGGCAGCAGGTGCAGGCCGTCACCAAATTCCTCAAGGGCCAGAAAATCAATGGCCAGGACGCCTATGGCTATCTCGACCCGCTCAAGGGCTGGGGCGGGTTCGGCTTCTACTTCCTCGAGAGCCGCGCCACAGCCTATGCCAAGCACCCGGACGACAAGGCTTGGCTGTTCGACGCCGACACGATGAAGCCGCGCGTCAACAACCCCGCCTTCGTGCGCGCCATTCAGGATGTGCTCGACGTCATCCCGATGCAGCCAAACGACCAGCTGAACGCCGACCCCGGCACCACCGGCTTCCAGCAATTCCTCGCCGGCACCGGCTCGATGCTGTCCTGGTGGGGTGATATCGGCTCTAACGCCAAGACCAATGATTCCTCGGTCATCGGCGACACGATCGGCTTCTCGATCCTGCCCGGCTCGGATGATGTGTATAACGCCAAGACCGGCGCGTGGGACAAGCTCGCCTCGGGACCAAACTATGCGCCGAACATGGCCTATATCGGCTGGGGCGTTTACGTGATGGCCCGTGTCGATGCGGACGAGAAAAAGAAGAAGGCCGCATGGTCTGCTGCTGCCCATCTGGGTGGCAAGGACCTGTCGCTTTGGTGCGCCGCCTATCCGTCCGGCTTCCAGCCCTACCGGCAGAGCCATTTCGACACGGCTGAATGGGTGGCCGCAGGCTATGACGAGGCCTTCATCAAATCCTATCTCGCCTCGGAAGCCGATTCCTACAACCATCCGAACGCGGCCATCGAACCCCGCATTCCGGGCATCTTCCAATATTACTCCGTTGCAGAAGACGAGCTTGCAAAGATCTACGCCGGACAGGCGACCGCGCAGGCCGGCGCGGATGCCATCGCGGCGGCTTGGGAGAAGATCACCGACCAGATCGGTCGTGAAAGCCAGATCAAGCTCTACAAGGCTTCGCTTGGGCTGTAAGGTCTGATCATAAGGTGCCCGGCGGCACGCTCCGCCGGGCCTCTGCATCTGCTGATAGAACGATCAGGATGAAAGCGTGTCCGTTTCAGACGCTGGCGAATTTGAGATACCGGACGGTTCCATGCCTGCGGCGCGCCGCGCTGCGGGACGGACTTTGATCATTGCCGTCACCACATTGCTGGCAGCTGTCGCGCTCCTGCAGATACTTTACAAATCGGGTGCGATCTCATTCGGTTTCGAGACGTGGCGACCGCTTGCCTACGCCTATCTAGTTTGGGGCGCAGGCCTTGCCGCAGGTCAAATCCTGATGCGCGGCGTTGAAGGCTACAAGCTCCTGTTCCTCCTTCCCGCTCTCCTGTTCACCATCGCCATGGTGATATTCCCGACCCTTTTCGGCTTCTACATCGCGCTGACCGACTGGAACCTGTCCTCGTTCTCGGGCCGCAAATTCAATGGCCTCGATAATGTCTGGCAGATGCTGGGCGATCCCTATTATTGGAACGCCATGCTCAACATGGTCTACTATGTGCTGGCGGTGATTGTTGAATACGCCATCGCCTTTGGCCTCGCGCTCCTCCTCAACGCGCAGATCCGGGCGCGAAAATTCTTCCGCGTCGTCTTCCTTCTGCCGCTCATGCTCTCGCCGGTCGCCGTGTCCTGGATGATCGGAAAATCGCTGATGGAATACCGCTTTGGCCCCGCGGCCACGCTCGCCCGCTGGCTCGGCTGGGAAAATCCGGCCTTCTTCACCAGCCCCGGCATAGCGCGGCTGTCGATCATGGTGATGGACGCATGGACGTACATCCCATTCCTCATGATCATGCTGCTCGCCGGTCTGCAGGCGATGTCCAAGGAAATTCTGGAGGCTGCCAAAGTTGACGGCGCGACGCCCTGGCAATCCTTCTGGCAGGTGACCTTCCCGCTTATGCTGCCCGTGTCGATCACAGCCGTCATCCTGCGCATCATCTTCAAGCTCAAGCTTGCCGACATCATCATCACCGTCACCTCCGGCGGCCCCGGCGGCGCAACGGATTCGGTCACTTCATTCATTTTTCGCGAATACCGCGACCGCTCCAATGTCGGCTACGGCACAATGCTGGCCATGGTCTATCTCGTCATCATCATCGTTTTCGTAACCTGGCTTCTGAAGATTGCAAACCGGTTCATCCGGAACGTGACGTGAGGCGGATATGAGCGTTCAAGCAATCGAGCCCGATAGTTCCCCGGTCGAGAAAGGTGGCTTGGCCTTCTGGGGCAAGCGCGTTTTCATCTACGGCGCTCTCCTGACTTGGGCCTTCATTTGCCTGTTTCCGATCTATTGGACGGTGACCACCTCCATGAAATCAGCGGTCAATGTCACGCAGGGACATTTGATCCCACTCGTTGATTTTCAGCCGGACTGGAAGGGCTGGCGTTCGCTCGGGCTCTCGCCTGACACAATTGGCGAAGTCTCGACCGTTCGCGAGGAGTTCCTCAAGCGCTTTTACAATTCGCTGATTACGTCGATTGGCGCATCGCTCCTGGCGATCATGATCGGCTCTCTGGCGGCTTACGGCCTGACCCGGTTCCGCTACCAATTCGGCAGGTTCAAAAACGAAGACATCTCCTTCTTTTTTCTGTCGCAGCTGATCCTGCCGCCTGTGGTCTTGGCCCTGCCCATGCTGGTGCTCTACAAAGAGGTGGATATGCTCGACAGCCGCATCGGGCTGATCTTGCTTTACACGCTCACTGTTCTGCCCATCGTCATCTGGATCATGCGCGACCAGTTCAATTCAATTCCCGTCGAGCTTGAAGAGGCAGCGATGGTGGACGGGCTGTCGATCTGGGGCGCCTTCTTTCAGATCGTCCTGCCGATCGCGCTGCCTGGCATGGTGGCCGCGTTCATCCTGGCGCTGGTGCTGTGCTGGAACGAATATTTCTTCGCTGCGCTCCTGACCTCGGCGGACGCCAGAACGCTCCCCGTCATGGTCGCCAGCCAGACCGGCTCGCAAGGCATCAACTGGTGGACCATGGCCGCTCTCGCCACAGCCGCCATCGCGCCGCTTCTGGTTCTGGGCATCGCGCTCGAGCGCTATCTCATCAAGGGCATGACTGCAGGTGCGGTGAAGTAGCTCCCGGCTGCAAAATTCCGGCCAGACAACAAAAAAGCCCCGGAGGGCTTGATTGGCAGTGCTGAATTCCTTTTGAGAATTTGGAGCGGGCGAAGGGATTCGAACCCTCGACCCTAACCTTGGCAAGGTTATGCTCTACCCCTGAGCTACACCCGCTCGACACGGCATCAGCCGCAGCGGCTGCTATATGGCGGAAGAGACGGGAGATTGCAACAACAAATCCAGCCTGCTTTTCATGCCGAATTTAGTTGAGATGGGTCGTTGGGAACGCTAGTGCCAACGCCGCATACGACGAGAAAAGGTGAGGAAAAATGCCGAAATCCCCGCAGGAACTCATGGTTTATCTTGAAAATCTGGGCATCAAGACCACCACAATCCAGCACCCATCCCTCCATACAGTCGCCGATTCCAAGGCGCTGCGCGGCGAGATTTCCGGCGGGCATACCAAAAACCTGTTTGTGAAAGACAAGAAAGACCAATTCTTCCTGCTCACGGTTGACGAGGACGCTATTGTTGACCTGAAAACCATCCACCATGTAATCGGCGCGGCCAGCAAGGTATCGTTCGGCAAGCCCGAAGCCATGCTCGAACGCCTCGGCGTCACGCCCGGCGCAGTCACCGTGTTCGGGGCTTTGAATGATGTGAGCGGCAAGGTTTCCGTATTCCTGGACGCGGATTTGATGATGAATGACACCATAAACGGCCATCCTCTGGTCAATGACGCGACCACATCCATCGGCCGTGATGACCTCGTCACATTCCTGCGCGCCACCGGACACGAGCCGCGCATCTTGAAATTGACCGCATAAAGGCCGATGTGGCGGGCAACGACTTTTGAAAATGACTGGAGAGAGCCATGGGTGGCGACAATCCCTATGCAACGCAAGGCAGCGGCTACGACGCCGGGGTAAACTACACATCCGCGCCCGCGCAAGCTGAGGCGAACGTGGACTTCAAGGACGTCACGACGGCAAGCTTTGCGACCGAGGTGATCGCCGCCTCACGCCAGATGCCGGTTCTGGTCGATTTCTGGGCGCCATGGTGCGGCCCGTGCAAGCAACTGGCTCCCTATCTGGAAAAGGCGGTGCGCGATTCGGCCGGGCGCGTGGCGCTCGTCAAGATGAACATTGACGACCACCCGTCCATTCCCGGCCAGCTAGGCATCCAATCAATCCCCGCCGTTATCGCGTTCAAGAACGGCAAGCCGGTGGACGGCTTCATGGGCGCGCAGCCGGAGGGCAAGATCGTCGAATTCATCAACCGCGTCGCCGGTCCGGATGAGGCGGAGCTGCAGATTGCCGAATATCTCAAACTCGCCAGGGAACGGCTCGGCGCTGGCGAGACGGAGGCCGCGCTGGAGATTTTCTCCACGCTCGCCGAACAGGATCCGGACAATCAGGAAGCGCTGCTTGGCGTTGCGGAGTGCCTCGTCGATATGAACGATGTTGAAGGCGCCAAAGCTATCGCCGAAAAACTGACTGAAGCAGCCAAGAAACTCCCCGCCTATACGGCCTTGCAGGCCAAAATCACCATGGCAGAGCAGGTCGCGACACTTGGCGATCCGCGCGAGTTTGAGCGCCGGCTCGAGGCCGACCCCAAAGACCACGAGGCCCGCTTTGACCTTGCCATGGTCGAAAACGCCAGGAGCAACCGCAACGCAGCTGCGGATCATCTCCTGCACATCATCCGCACGGACCGGACATGGAACGATGACGGCGCGCGCAAGCAGCTGCTGGTGTTTTTCGATGCCTGGGGACCGGGGGACGAGGCAACCTTGACCGCCCGGCGCGGCCTGTCCTCGGCTTTGTTTTCCTGACGCTATTGAGATAAACACGCCGAACGCCATTTAGGGGGCATGACAGGATTTTCTAAGATGCGCGTTGGTATTCGCTCCTATGTTAAGAAGGCGGACTTTCCGGAAGTGGTGCCGGTGTTTCCGCTCTCTTCGGCTTTGCTTCTGCCCGGCGGACAAATGCCGCTCAACATATTCGAGCCGCGTTATCTCGCCATGATTGACGAAGCCATGGCCGGCAGCCGCGTCATCGGCATGGTGCAGCCATCCTTTGCGGACAATGAAAGCCCGCAGGACCTGCCGGCTTTGTGCAAGATCGGATGCCTTGGCCGGATCACCCAGTTCGCGGAAGTCGATGACGGGCGCTATCTTGTCACGCTGACCGGCGTGGCCCGCTTCACCGTTGAGGAAGAAATCAAGGCCAACACGCCATTCCGCCAATGCCGCATCTCGCCATTCATGGGTGATCTTGAGCCGGAGACGGGCGCCGATCAGGTTGATCGCCACCAGCTTCTGAAGGCGTTCCGGGACTATCTCGATGCCCATGGCATGGAAGCGGACTGGGAGAGCGTCAGTCGCGCCAACACGGCTGTGCTCGTCAACGCGCTGTCGATGATGTCGCCCTACGGCCCTGCCGAAAAGCAGGCGCTGCTCGAAGCGCCCGATCTGAAGACCCGCGCCGACACCCTCGTCGCGATCACTGAGATCAACCTTGCCCGCAAGGGCGACGCCGGCTCAAATCTGCAGTAGGCGGGGATGGAAGAGCGCAAAACTACTGCTATCGACCCCAAGCTTCTGGACCTGCTCGTCTGCCCGCTGACCAAGAACACGCTCCGCTACGACCGCGACAAAAATGAGCTGATTTCCAAAGTCGCCAAACTCGCCTTCCCCATCCGCGACGGCATTCCGATCCTGCTGCCGTCGGAGGCGCGGGAGATTGAGGGATAGCAAGCTCTGCGCCAACTGCCTATATTCCAAACTCAGACGGATAGGCATTCATGGCGCGCAGTGACTTGACGGGTGATTGGAGCGGACGGTTCTCGCCTTCGCTCGCCGAAATGGAAGCTCTGGTCATTGAGGCCTTCGCGCATCTGCCGGAGGAATTCCGCAGGCTGTCGGGCGACATCCTGATCCGCGTGGAGGATTTCCCGACCGAGGATATTGCCGAAGACCTTGCGCTTGAAAGCGAGTTCGACCTGCTCGGCCTGTTTGAGGGCCGTCCTATTGGCGAGCAGCTTGTGCCTCAAACCGGAGAACAAGCCAACCGCGTCACACTCTACCGGCGGCCTATCCTGGATTACTGGGCCGAAAATGAAGAGACGCTGGGCGAGATCGTCACCCATGTCCTCATCCACGAAATTGGCCATCACTTCGGCCTGAGCGACGCTGACATGGAGCGGATCGAAATGGACGCGTGAGCCTCAATAATCGCTCAGCCTCATGTCTGGCGAATACTCCACGCCCGCCACTTCCTTCATCACCCCCTGCCCGCAAATAACCCGGCCCTGCGCCGCGTCAAATGTGAGGGACGACGGCCCTTGCAACAGCCAGCCTTTGTTCAGCGCAGCCGTCACCTTGTGGCAGAATGCGGAATCGTCAAAGCCTGTGAGATAGCGGTACAGGATCATGTCTCTTTCTCCCCAATTGCGCGCGCTCTGGCGAGTGTCGCTTGCGCGATATCCAAGTGCAGCCGCTCTGCCATTTTGCCATTCAGCGCAAGCACGTTCTGCCCTGCTGCTTCGGGTCTTTCAAACGCCTGCACAAGCGTAATGGCGTGCGCCACTTCCTCCCCAGTCGGCGCAAATACGCGGTTTGCCGCTGCGATCTGGCTCGGATGAATCAGCGTCTTGCCGTCAAACCCCAAATCGCGCGCATCTGCGCACGCGGCTTCAAATCCCGCGCTGTTCCTGAAATCATTGAACACGCCGTCCAGCGCCGCCAATCCACCAGCCCGCGCGGCAATCAGTATCTGCGCCAGCCAAGGTCCCATTGCGGTCTGCGTTCTCGCGCCCGTCGCCAGCATCAAATCATTGTTACCAGCCACAAGGCATTCCAGCCGGGATTTGCCATGCGCGCCAAGCGCCGCGATCGCCGCAAGGTTCATGATCCCCCGCGGGGTCTCGATCATCGCCCAGAGCTTGATACTGTCCGGCGCATCCGTTTCCGACAGCGCATCGGAAGCGGTCAAAATGTCCTGCGGGCTCTCGACCTTCGGCAAAACGATCGCGTCAGGCTTGCAGGCGCGCGCAGCCAGCAAATCCTCGCTGCCCCATTGTGTGCCAAATCCGTTCATGCGGATGGCAAACTTCACATTGGACTGAGGCTTCGCCTTGAAAAACCGCCGCACATTCTCGCGCGCCGCATCTTTCGTGTCCGGCGCGACTGCATCTTCAAGATCAAGGATCACCGCGTCCATATCAAGGAAAGCAAGCTTTTCCAGCGCCCGCTCATTGGACGCGGGAACATAAAGCACAGAGCGCAGGAGGACCGGATGGATCATGCGTTTCTTGTTTCGAATGCGCGGCGAAAACGCAAGTGTGCCGCTTGTGAAGCGCGGCAAAAACTGGTTTGCAGTCCAGCATGCAAAACTTCGACGTGGCAATCATTGGCGGGGCGATTTCGGGCAGCGCCGTCGCCTGGCATTTGCTGCTTATGGGCTTTGATGGCTCCATCGCGCTGATCGAACGCGACCCATCGTTCAAATACTCCGCCACCGCCCTCTCCTGTGCTGGCATCCGCCAGCAATTCAGCGCCGCTGAGAACATTCAGCTGTCGATGGGCACGCTGGCGATGATCCGCAAGATCAATGCGGAGCAGGAAACGCCGCTCATTTCGTTTCGCGAAAACGGCTATCTGACGCTCGCCTCGCCAGCAGGCCTGCCGATCCTTGAAAACAACTTTGCCACCCAGCGCAGCGAAGGTTCTGCAATCGCTCTGGAGGGCGCGGCGGCGTTGTCGCGCCGGTTCCCATGGCTCAACACAGACGGCGTGGCGGCTGGCGCGGTCGGACTTGCCAATGAAGGCTGGTTCGATGCCGTCGGCCTGATGCAGCTTTTTCGCAGCGGCGTGAAAGCGAAAGGCGCAACCCTGATCAACGGCGCAGTTGCCTCGATCCGCCGCGAAAGCGGGCGTGTCTCACATGTGACCTTGGCAGACGGCTCCCAGCTTGCCGCCGGCCATGTTGTCATTGCCGCAGGGCCGCAGTCCGGCGGCGTTGCCAAACTTGCCGGCATCAATCTGCCGGTCGAGCCGCGCAAGCGCACAGTGTTCAATTTCAAAGCCGAAACGCATGTGCCTGACATGCCCCTGGTTGTCGACCCGACAGGCATTTATGTCCGCCCGGAAGGCGCCGGCTATATCACCGGCTGGTCGCCGCCTGAGGAAGACGATGGGCGGGCCCGGGACGATGATTTCGACCCGAACTGGAATGAATTTGAGGAAGTTCTCTGGCCAGCGCTCGCTAACCGTATTCCCGCCTTTGAAGCGATCCGCCAGACCGGCGCCTGGGTCGGGCATTATGACTATAATGCGTTTGACCAGAACGGGATTATCGGACCGCACCCGGACATTCCCAACCTGCATTTCATCACCGGCTTTTCCGGCCATGGCGTGCAACAGGCCCCGGCCGCCGGGCGCGCTGTGGCGGAGATGATCATGTTTGGGCGGTACCGGACAATTGACTGCACGGCCTTTTCTATCACGCGGATCTTTGAAAACCGGCCCTTCTTTGAATTGAATGTGATTTGACGCTCTGAAATCAAGACGCTAGGTCTGGCGCGCCGAAACCATTCAGCTGAGGAGGATTGTCAAATGGCCATTGTCAAAAACAGCCTTCCGGCTGACCGGATGTTTGGCGTCTAGCCGCTTGAGTGTGGCAGTCATTCTTCGGAACCGATCTTTCCCGTCAGCCATTGACCTTAACCCGCCATGCTTCCGCATTGCGCTACTCTCATGCTGATTTCGGGATGAAACAATTGGACACTCCAACAGAACAACCGCTGACACTGGTCGCCTATGGCTGGTCGGAACATTTTCAACGCGCCGCTGACGCGCTCAAACTTGACAACACAATGCCCGTGCGTGTCGCCGCCGTGCATCGCGACGCGCTGGATGTGGCGGGCCCGGAGTTTTCCGGCCGCATCCAGCTCGCCTATTTGAAGCCCGGCGGTGATGATAATCCAACCGTCGGCGACTGGATCGCGCTCGACCGGACCACGATGCGGCTCGCCGCGCTCTATCCGCGCACCAGCCTGTTTAAGCGCCGCAACGCCGGCAACACATCGCGCTCCCAGTCCATCCTCGCCAATGTCGACACGGTCCTGATCGTCACCTCGGCCAATCTCGACTTCAATGTCGCAAGGCTGGAGCGCTATCTGGCGCTGGCCTTCGAGGCGGGGGTGACGCCCGTCATCGTCATTACCAAAGCTGACCTTGCCGAGGACGCGGAAACCTACGCTGAAACCGCCCGCGCCATCCGGCCTGATCTTGCAGCGCTGACACTCAATGCCCGCAGCGCCGATGTGGCAGGCCAACTCGCGCCCTGGCTGGTCAAGGGACAGACCATTGCGCTGATGGGCTCCTCCGGCGTTGGCAAGTCCACACTCGTCAATGCACTGATGGGCGAGAGCGTTCAGGACACGGGCGGCATCCGCGAAGACGACGCCAAAGGCCGCCACACCACGTCCGGCCGCTCGCTGCATCTCCTGCCGTCCGGCGCATGGCTGATCGACACGCCTGGCATGCGCGAATTGCAGGTGGTGGATGTTGCCGACGGCATTGACACGGTGTTCGACGACATCACCGCGTTTATCGCCCAATGCCGCTTCTCCGACTGCGCCCATGGCTCCGAACCCGGCTGCGCGGTGCGCGCCGCCATTGAGTGCGGCGAGTTGGAGCCGGAGCGGCTGGAGCGGTTCAAGAAGCTGCAGCGCGAAGAGCGGCATAACAGCGAGGCCGCCCATCAGGCCCATGCCCGCGACAAGGCGTTTGGCAAAATGGTCCGCAAGATCGGCGACCACAAAACCAAGCACATGAAGGACTGGTGAGGCCTTTGCTTGGCGGTCATTCTCTTGTAATGACGCGCCAACCTTTTCCCTGAGAGAACAAGATGCAGAAATTCACCAAGCTCACCGGCGTCGCCGCGCCCTTGCCGATCATCAATATCGACACGGACATGATCATTCCGAAGGACTATCTGAAGACGATCAAGCGCACCGGCCTTGGCGTCGGCCTGTTCGCGGAAATGCGCTATCTTGATGACGGCACGGAAAATCCGGATTTTGTTTTGAACAAAGCCGCGTGGCGCAGGGCGGAAATTCTGGTGGCCGGAGATAATTTCGGCTGCGGCTCAAGCCGCGAACATGCGCCTTGGGCTCTACTCGACTTCGGCATCAAATGCGTGATCTCAACCTCGTTCGCCGACATTTTCTACAACAACTGCTTCAAGAACGGCATCCTGCCGATCACTGTCTCGCCGGAAGACCTCGACAAGCTGATGGATGATGCCCAGCGCGGCGCGAATGCCACCGTCACGGTTGACCTTGAAACGCTCGAAATCCGCGGCCCCGACGGCGGTGTGATCAAGTTCGATCTCGACGCCTTCAAGCGCCACTGCCTGCTCAACGGGCTCGACGACATTGGCCTGACGCTGGAAAAGACCGCGAGCATCGACCGGTTTGAAAAGTCGAACGCCGAAAGCCGCCCCTGGGCATGAAGCCATTCATCCCCAAACGCTTTGAAGGAATCGCATTCGGCTTGCTGCTGTCTTGCCTGATGTCGTTCATTGTCTCATTCATCGCCAATACCATGGCCGTTGGCGTGTCCAGCCCCGGCTTTTTCGGAGTTTGGGTCAAATCATGGCTGACGGCATGGGCCTTCGCTTTTCCGACGGTTCTTGTCGTTGCGCCCTTGGTGCGCCGGGTATTGAAGCGGATTGTATTGGCGGCGTGAACAGCCTGCGTTTCGGCTCAGAAAGCTCCGGCCAGTTTGTCATGCAACACTCTCCCCAAATGCCTGTCATAATCTGTGAAGGACGAGAATGACCCGCCGCCTTATCTCCACCGGCTCCCCCTTTGAGCGCACCGCTGGCTATTCGCGCGCAGTGGTGCAAGGCAATTGGTGTTTCGTCTCCGGTACCACAGGCTACGATTACACTACGATGGAAATGCCGGATGGCGTGAAATGCCAGACGCGCAATTGCCTCTCAACAATCAAACAGGCTCTCGCAGATGGCGGATTCGATATGAGCGACGTCGTTCGCGCGCATTATTACATCACCGATGCTTCCTATGCGGACATTGTGTTTCCTATACTCGGCGAAACTTTCGGCGAAATCCGCCCTGCCGCAACCATGATCGTCTGCGGCCTCATCCGCCCGGAAATGAAAATCGAAATCGAAGTGACCGCGCTGCGGCGGGTGGCAAAATAGTCAACTGACATTTCTTGTCATGAGAATTGTCCTTTTGGTCAAAAAATGCCGCAATCCTTCGATTTGCCGCATTGCAATGAAAAGTCTTGAATTGTAGGGCTTGAACACCGACCTGACTCCGGAGAGCGGCACATCCGCCCGGGGTCAATCGGACCCAAATGCGGGACTTCAAAATCAGCAAGGCGCCAAATGGCAAAGTTCAGATTTCATCGCTTGGCTTCTATTGTCGTTACGATTGCCGCAGGCACGTGGGTGCTGAGCGGCGAGTTTTCGTCCGTCGGCAGCCAGGCGCAGGAAAAGGCGGAAGCCGCGACCAATGAGCCGGTGGCTGAGGTCAAGAAGGCGCTGCGCACCGTTTCCGTTGTCGCGCCTCCCCTGCAGGATCATGCCGTCAGCATCCGCATTTCCGGCGTTACCGAGGCCGACAAGCGCGTCGCGCTTGCCACGCGCGGCGGCGGCATCATCACCGAGCTCGCGGTCAAGCAGGGCGATGCAGTCAAGTCAGGCGACGTGATCCTGTCACTTGATGCTGAAGACAAGAAATCCATGGTGAACACTGCGGAACAGACGCTCACGCAGCGCAAAGCGGAAATGGCCTCCTCCGAAGCATTGGCAAAACGCGGCAATCTCGCCAAACGTGCGCTGGATGAAGCGCGCACTGCGCTGGTGTCTGCCCAGTCACAACTCGAATCTGCCAGGGCCGAACTCAATCGCCTGCAGGTGATTGCGCCTTTCGATGGTGTTCTTGACAAGGTCGATGTGCAAAATGGAAGCTCGGTCCAGCAAGGCGCGCCGGTGGCAACGCTTTTGTCGCTCGACCCGATCATCGCGGTCGGCGAGATTTCCGAGCGCAGCCTTGGATCGGTGAAAATCGGCGGCAAGGCGCAAGCCCGCCTCGTTGACGGGCGCACCCGCGAGGGAACGATCCGCTATATCAGCAAAGAGGCCAGCGCCCAGACCCGCACCTATCGCGTCGAAGTCGCCATCGAGAACAAGGACAACTCGATCCCCTCTGGCATGACCACTGAAGTCATGCTCTGGGCCGAACCAGTCAAAGCCGTTCAGGTGCCGCGCTCTGTGGTGACATTGAGCGAGAGCGGCGACTTTGGCGTGCGCGGCATCGACAAGGACAACAAGGCCTTCTTCCTGCCCGTCAATCTGATTGATGATGCCACCAACGCGCTGGTGCTGACCGGTGTCCCGGAAGGCACGCGCGTCATCGTCTCCGGTCAGGATCTGGTCACTGAAGGCGAAGTGGTCAATCCGGTTGCCGCCGACGAGGCGCTATTGAAAAAACTCGTCGGTGAAGTCACCACAACGCAATAGGTGCGATGATGTCCGGCCTTATCGACCTTGCAATCAAGAATGCCCGGCTGACGATTTCGGTTCTGCTGTTCTTCCTGCTCGCAGGCGCTCTCGCCTATCAATCGATTCCGAAAGAGGCCGAGCCGGACATCCAGATTCCGATCATTTATGTGTCCTTGGGCTTTAACGGCATTTCGCCGGAAGATTCCGAGCGCCTGCTCCTGCGGCCAATGGAATCGCAGCTGAAAAACATCAAGGACATCAAGGAAATGCGCTCCTCCGCCTTTCAGGGCGGCGGGTTTGTTCTGGTGGAGTTTCAGGCCGGGGCAAATCTGTCCGACGCGCTCGACGATGTGCGCTCAAAAGTGTCGGACGCCAAGCGCGATTTGCCGCAAGGCTCGGACGAGCCGACCATCAATGAAGTGAACCTGTCGGAATTTCCGGTGCTGGTCGCCACCCTGTCCGGTGACGTGTCGGAGCGTGTTCTGGTAAAAACCGCGCGTGACCTTCGCGACAAGTTGAAAGACGTGGACGGCGTGCTCGACGCCAAGCTTCAGGGTGCGCGTGACGATCTGGTCGAAGTTGTCATCGATCCGATGAAACTGTCATCCTATGGATTGAAGCTCGACCAATTGGTCGGCGGCGTCGCGGCGGGCAATTCGCTGGTGGCCGCTGGAACGATTGAAGGCAGCGCCGGCAAATACGCTGTCAAAGTGCCCTCGCTCATAGAGACCATCGAGGATGTCGCAAACCTGCCCATCGTGGCAGGACCGAACGCCGTCGTGCGCGCCCGCGATCTTGCCACTATCCGCTCGACTTTCAAGGATGCCGAAACCATCACGCGCCTGGACGGCAAGCCGGCCATCGCCGTCGAAATCTCCAAGCGCACCGGCGCAAACCTGATCAATACAGTGGACGCAGTCAAAGCGGCGGCGGAGGAATTCAAACCGCTCATGCCCGCAGGCGGTGTCATTACGTTTAGCCAAGACAAGTCCGAGACCATCCGCCAGCTTCTGCACGATCTTCAGAATTCGGTCCTGACCGCCGTCATCCTCGTCTTCATCGTCATCCTCTGGGCCCTGTCCGGGCGCGCATCCCTGTTCATCGGCTTTGCAATTCCCGTCTCCTTCCTGATGGGAATCCTGTTCCTGTCCTTTGCCGGCTACACGGTGAACCTCGTGGTTCTGTTCTCGCTGATCCTTGCCGTCGGCATGCTGGTGGATGATGCAATCATAGTGGTGGAATATGCCGAACGGCGCATGTCGGAAGGCATGGGCAAGGTCGAAGCGTTTTCGATGGCCGCCAAGCGCATGACGGGGCCGGTCGCCGCCGCAACGCTCACCCGCATCGCAGCCTTCTCGCCGCTCCTGTTTTGGCCCGGCATTGTCGGCGAGTTCATGAAATACATGCCGATCACGCTGATCGCGACGCTCTCCGCCTCGCTCCTCTACGCGCTTGTCTTTGTCCCCACGCTTGGAGCGATGTTTGGCAAGAAGCCCCGTTATGAAGAGACGCACAAGGACGGCGCTTACATGTGGGTCGTCAACAAGGCGGTGCATCATCCGTTCATCATCATGGCAATGGCGATAGGCCTTCTGGTCTCTGTGCCGTACGCCTACGGAAAATATGGCTCCGGCGTCGAATTCTTCCCCAATGTCGAACCGGATTACGGCCTCCTCTACGTCAAGGCGCGCGGCAATCTCTCGCTTGCCGAAAAAGACGCCAGCGTGCGCATGGCGGAAGAAAAAATTCTCGGCTGGCCAGGGGTCAAGAATGTCTACACCCGTGTCGGCAAGGCTGGCGGCGGCGGCAATGAGGTCGCTGAGGACGTGATCGGCGTCATTCAGTACGAATTCGTCAACTGGCGCGAGCGCAAGAAAGCCGATGAAATCCTCGCCGATCTGCGCCAGGCCATGAAGGGACTCCCGGGCGTTGATATCGAAGTGTCCGTCCCCGCCGCAGGCCCGCCGACCGGCAAGGCGATCCAGATCCGTCTGTCCGCCGCAGATCCAACCAATCTCAACGCCACAGCATCAGATGTCGCCAAAATGCTAGGGCAGACACCGGACGTTATTGATATCAATGACGGCCTGCCCGTTCCCGGCATTGACTGGGAGCTGAAAGTGGACCGCACCGAAGCCGCCAAATACGGCATCGGCCCCGGCTCCGTCGGAACCGTAGTGCAGCTCGTCACCACCGGTCTGAAACTCTCCGACTACCGCCCGGCCGGTTCAGACGATTCGGTCGATATCCGCCTGCGCCTGCCGGAGGAAAGCCGCACGCTGGCAACGCTCGACCAGCTGCGTGTCGAAACCGCGCTGGGCTCCGTCCCGATCTCCAATTTCATGAAGCGCGAGCCAACCCGCAGCCTCGGCGTCCTAAACCGCATCGACGGCGAACGGACGATCACCGTCCAGGCCGGTATCCGCGAGGGTGTTCAGAACGCGAACGTCCAGGAAAAGGTGAAGGCAGCGCTCGGCGCCAAGGACCTTGGCGGCATCAAATGGACGCTGGTCGGCGAGGATAAGGAACAGGCCGAGGCGAGCGCCTTCCTCTCAAAGGCCTTCGGCACTGCCATTTTCCTGATTTTCATCGTTCTGCTTGCCCAGTTCAACAAATTCACCTCGGTCTGGCTGGTGCTGTCCGCCGTCGTCATGTCCACCATCGGCGTCTTCCTCGGCCTGCTCATCATGGGTCAGCCTTTCTCCATCGTCATGACCGGCATCGGCGTCATCGCGCTGGCGGGTGTTGTGGTGAACAACAACATCGTCCTGATCGACACTTACGACACGCTGCGCCATGAAGGCATGGACAAGTTTGACGCCATCCTGAAGACCTGCCGCGAGCGGGCCCGCCCGGTCGTGCTCACCGCCGCTACCGCCATTCTCGGCGTGTTCCCGATTGCCTTTGGCATCAATCTTGAGCTGATGGCCCATGACACAACCATCGGCGCGCCTTCAACGCAGTGGTGGATCGCGCTGTCCAGCGCTATCGTCTTCGGCCTCGCCTTCTCGACCGTCCTCACCCTGATCGTCACGCCATCCATGCTGATGATCTTCACCCGCTCGCACAAAAAAGACGAGCGTCCCGGCCTCATCGCACGCCTGTTCCGGCGCAATACCAAACCCGCGCCGGCCGCGGCCAATGACGAAACTGGAACCGTTCTGCCACAAGCAGCCGAGTAATCAGGCGGCGAGCTTCTGCGGCGCATCAAGCCGCAAATCTTCAATCGCCTGACGCAGAGCCTCGGCAGGCGGCGTTGAGCGCAACGGCCCGGCGAAGCGCTCAAGCTTTGACCCGTCCAGCGAATGCGGCGTGCGCCAGAGATAGGACATGACCGCCACCTCACGGGCAATCGGAACAACCAGACCAGCTACCCTGATCATCGTCCAGCCCATGGTCTTGAAGCGCAGCGCCCGGCCCGCCGCTGCCTCTGCCGCTGTGTGCATATCCAGCCCCGTCAATGTGTGACCGGCGAAATGGAATGTCTCGAATGGCGCCAGCGCCGCACGCTTTTCAGCCACGGCAACAAACGCTTCGGCAAAATCCGGAAGATAGGCAAAGGCGTGCGGAATATCGGATAGGCCAGGCCAGGTGAAGACGTCCTTCTTCAAATCCTTCAAGATGAAAAGGTCGAGCCAGGATTCTGGCTTCACGCCGCCAAAATAGTCGCCGCCGCGCAGGATTGCCGTGCGCACGCCGCGCGTTTCAGCGCGCTCTCGGAACAAGTCTTCGGCTGCAATCCGGATGCGCGCCTTCGCCGTCGAGGCAATCTGCAGTGCATCTTCTCTCATGCCAACGCCGATCTCGCGTCCGAAGTTATAGACATTGCCAGGAAACAGATGCAGCGCGCCCGAGGCTTCCGTCGCCGCCATGACATTTTCGGCAAGCGGCATGACGATGGTCTCCCATTCGGTGTATTTCGGGTTGAGCGCATTGAGAATGACATCGGCGCCTTCCACTGCCCGGATGAGCGACTGCCGGTCATTTGCGTCCGCCTCGATCGCTTCAACACCGCTCCGCAAGGTAGCAGCTTTCGCATTGCGGGCGACACCCCGGACCCGCCAGCCGGCGGCGAGAAACGCCTTTGCGGCGGCGTCGCCGATGCGCCCCGCCGCTCCAAGAATGACAATCGTCTGCATTTTGAACTCCTTTCCAAGTTTCCACATCAGAATATGACGTTCAAAAACACATGACGATTGCTAAGATGTGCATGTTTGATATACATTTATGAATATGCCAGAAACTGTCGAACCTGACTGGGCCCTGATCCGCAGCTTTCTCGCCGTCGCGCGTCAAGGCTCGCTCTCGGCGGCCGCCCGCGCCCTGGCGACGACGCAGCCAACTATTGGCAGACACATCAACGAGCTTGAAGCGAGCCTTGACGTCATTCTGTTCCAACGCGGTCGCGATGGCTTCCAGCTTACCGAAAAGGGTGCTGCCCTGTTCGAGCGCGCCGAACCAATGGCTGAGTCAGCAATAGGCTTCGCACGCTTGGCCGCAGGCTCGGCAAACAAGATTGCAGGCACAGTGCGGATCACCGCAAGCGAGGTGGTCGCCGCTTATGTCCTACCTTCAATTCTCGCGGATTTCGCGGACGAAGAGCCGGACATCGAGATCGAACTCGTCGCCTCAAACCAGATCGGCAATCTCCTTGCGCGCGACGCCGACATTGCCGTGCGTATGGTGCGGCCTGTTCAAAATGACCTTGTGGCGCGCCATGTCGCCGACCTGCCGCTCGCTGTCTGCGCAGCATCACCTATCTTGATCGTTGCTGGAAGGCCCGTCGAGCCGCCTGACCTCGTTGGGCACCGGCTGATCGGATGGGACCGCAGTGACGAGATCATCAAAGGCTTCGCGCAGTTCGGCGTGCGCATAGACCGGCACGCTTTCGCTTTTCGCACCGACAATCAGTTCGTCGCCTGGGAAGCAGTCAAGGCCGGCCTTGGCGTAGGCTTCGCGCAGGCCTCCCTTATCGCCCGCGAGCCAAGCGTCGAGCCGCTGCTGCCGGACCTGCCGCTCCCGTCCCTGCCGCTATGGCTGGCGATCCATGAAGACTTGCGCACCTCCGCCCGCATCCGCCGCGTGCTGGATTTCCTGCACCCGGCATTGAAGCGCTATGCGGCGGGCAGAGCCCGCTCCGCCGCCGACGCCCTCTGCGCCAGCAGCGCCACAATCACCAGCAGCGCCGCCAGTACGAAATAAGTTACCCGATAGCCGATGGATTCGGCGACAAAGCCGATCAGCGAAGGCGCAAACAAGATGCCGGAATAGCCCATCATCGTGACAGTCGAAATGCCCGCGCCCGGCGACACACCCGGATGGTTGCCCGCTGCCGAAAAAGCGATTGGGACTGTGTTGGCAATGCCAAGCCCTGCAAACGCAAACGCGGCAATCGCCACCCATTCATTTGGCGCCAGCGCGCCGCCCACCATACCGGCGGCCGCGATGAGGCACGAGACGCGCATGGTCCGCACCGCACCGAAGCGGTTGCGCACTCCGTCGCCCAAAAAGCGCATGACGGCCATGGTGCCGGCAAAGAATGCGAAGGCGAGACCTGCAACGGAGATCGGCGCCTCAAAGGTCTTCTGCAAATAGAGCGCCGCCCAATCCAGCACCGCGCCTTCCGGCACCATGCAGAACAGCGCCATCAGCCCCAGAATGTAGACTGCTGGATCGGACGGCCATTTGTACTTCTGCTTGTCAGGCGAATCTGCCGCATGCACAGGCTCGACAATCAGAAACGGCGCGGCAGCTGCAACGACCGCGAGAGCCGCGCCGCAAGCGAGCAATGAATGCCATTCGGCCCCGAACTTCTGGATTATTGGCCCGCCTGCCAGTCCGCCCACAAAGCCGCCAAGGCTCCAGAATCCGTGCGAGGATGACATGATCGCGCGATTGAGCCGTGACTCGACTTCAACGGCGTTGGCGTTCATCGCTACATCCATCGACCCGCCAAAGCCGCCAATCGCGACCAAAGCGATGCAGGCTAGCGGGATGCTCGGGGAGAGCACAATGGCGGGAAGCGACAGGCACGCGCCAATCGCAAAAGCAATCACCACTTTGCGCGAGCCAAAATGATTGATCAGCCACCCCGCCCAACTCATCGCGCCAACCGAGCCGACGCCGATCATGAAAATCATCAGCCCGAGCGTGAACTCGGTGATGTCATGCCGCGGCAGCATGAACGGAATCTGCGGCGCCCAGGAGCCGAAGATAAAGCCGTTGACAAGAAACATGGCCGCAACAGCCCAGCGCCCGCGAATGGAGAAGGACAAGTCAGAAGACACGGCGGTAATCGTCATTCGCGATTGCTCCTAGGCCCGCAACAATGCGCTGGGTAAAATCTTCAGGTTGGCCAGTTTTGGCGCGTCAATATCGCGTTCGACAGCGATGACGTCGAACTTGGAAAGCGGCGCGAACATGAATGGCGCTTGCGTAGGAATTTTTTCGTTGAGCACACCGACCAATGATCTGCGGCTCTGCGCGAGAAGTTGCCGCTTGAATTCGGCGTCATCCTGATCAAAGGCTGACGCTCCGAGTTCCCCGTCAATCGCGCAGACGCCGACGAAACACAAATCCGGACGGATATTCTCAAGTTGACGAAGCGCATGAACGCCCGTCGCCGCTCCGACTTTCTCGTCGACTTTCCCGCCAATCATCATGAGGCGGGCGCCCGGGCGGCCACACACTGCCGCAGCAACATGCGGTGCATGCGTGACTACGGTGAGATCAAGGTGATCCGGGAGGCAGTTGGCCACCGCCACATTTGTCGAACCTGCGTCCAGAAACAACATGCTATGTGGCTCAATGATCGAGACCATTATTGCGGCGAGTTTTCGCTTGCGTTCAATACTGTCTCCAAGACGCTCGGCAAGCGGCACATCGCGCGCATGAACCGGCAAAGCGCCACCATAAACGCGAACACATTCGCCCGCAGCGGCCAAGTCGCGCAAATCACGCCGGATCGTGTCCTCAGAAACATCAAACTCGCGCGCCAGCTCAACCGAAATCACCTTCCCGGACGATCGGAGCCGCTCAAGGATTTCGGAATGTCGTTCAGCGAGGAATAGGTCAGTGGTCAAAGATGGCACAGCCGTGTTTGAACGTGATTATGCACGTTTATGCACGTTTCGAATGGATTGTCAATTGATTGAAACGAGATTTACCGTCGAGAACAATCACAATGAAGAGATGAAAATAGTCGACGGGCGCAGAAGCGATAATGAAGCACAAGCCGCCACAGCTAACCAAACACCACAAGCAAATCCTTCGCGTCTATCTGGTCCCCTGCCTTGACCAGCACCTCGGCAACTTTCCCGTCCCGCTCGGCATGCAGCGCCGTCTCCATCTTCATCGCCTCAATCGACACCAGCACGTCGCCCGCCAAAACACCCTGCCCCGCCTGCACGGCAATCGTGGAGATGACGCCCGGCATCGGCGCGCCGACATGGGCGGAGTTTCCGGGCTCGGCCTTACGCCGCGCGCCGCCGCCCTTTGCCCCGTGCGCCCGGTCCGGCACCTTGATGCGGCGCGGCTGGCCGTTCATTTCGAAGAACACCGTGATCATGCCCTGATCATCCGCATCGCCAATGGCAAGGCAGCGGATCACCAGCGTCTTGCCGCGCTCCATGTCGACGAAGACTTCCTCCTCGGATTTCAGCCCGTAGAAATAGACCTGTGTCGGCAGGATCGAGACCGGCCCGTAAGTCTCGCTGGCATTGGCGAAGTCCGTGAAGACTTTCGGATACATCAGAAAGGAGGCGAACTCCTGGTCGGAAATTATGCGCCCGAGCTTCGTCTCAATCGCCTTGCGCTCCTGGGAAAGGTCAGCCTCGGCAATCAGCGAACCTGGGCGCACCGTGATCGGCTTCGCGCCCTTCAACACCTTCTTCTGCAGCCCTTTCGGCCAGCCAGCCGGCGGCTGACCCAAATCGCCGCGCAGCATGGAGACGACAGACTCTGGAAACGCGATGTCCTTGTCCGGATTCTCGACATCGGCAACCGTCAGATCCTGGCTCACCATCATCAGCGCCATGTCGCCGACAACCTTGGAGGACGGCGTCACCTTGACGATGTCGCCAAACATCTGGTTGGCGTCCGCATAGGCCTGCGCCACTTCATGCCAGCGCATCTCCAGCCCGAGCGAGCGCGCCTGTTCCTTCAGATTGGTAAACTGCCCGCCCGGCATTTCGTGCAGGTAAACTTCGGAGGCAGGACCTTTGAGGTCGCTCTCAAACGCCGCATATTGCGTGCGCACAGCCTCCCAGTAAAACGATATCTTGCGGATCCAGACCGGGTCGAGGCCAGTATCGCGTTCGGTGCCGCGCAAGGCTTCGACAATCGAGCCAAGGCAAGGCTGCGACGTGTTGCCGGACAGCGCATCCATCGCCGCGTCGATCACATCAACCCCGGCCTCCGCAGCGGCAAGCACAGTCGCCGCGCCAACGCCGGACGTGTCATGCGTATGGAAGTGGATCGGCAGATCCGTCGTGTCGCGCATGGCGCGGAACAGAACTTTCGCCGCCGCAGGCTTCAAGAGCCCGGCCATGTCCTTGACCGCAATGATATGTGCCCCGGCCTTTTCCAGATCCTTCGTGATGCCGGTGTAATATTTGAGGTCGTATTTCGGCCGGGCGGAATTGAGAATATCGCCCGTGTAACAGATCGCTGCTTCGAGCAGCCTGTTCTCTTCCAGCACCGCGTCCATCGACACGCGCATGTTCTCGACCCAGTTCAGGCAGTCGAACACGCGGAACAGATCAACCCCGCCTTTCGCCGCCTCGCGCACGAAATATTTGACGACATTGTCCGCATAATTCGTATAGCCGACGCCGTTCGCGCCGCGCAGTAGCATTTGCAAGAGAAGGTTTGGCGCGCCTTCGCGGATCAGCGCCAGCCGCTCCCATGGGTCTTCGGTGAGGAACCGCATGGCCACGTCAAACGTCGCGCCGCCCCAGCATTCGAGCGACAAGAGCTGCGGCAGCGCCCGCGCATAGGCGCCGGCAATATCGGCGATATCTCGTGTGCGGATGCGGGTGGCGAGAAGCGATTGGTGGCCGTCGCGCATCGTCGTATCGGTGACAAGCACGCGCCGCTGGCTACGCATCCATTCGCCGAACTTCTTCGGCCCCAGTGTATCCAGAAGCTGCTTGGTGCCGTCCGGAATGATCGCGCCATTCATGTAAGGAACCTGAGGCAGCGCTGCATCCTTGGTCGGCTTTGCCCTGCCCTTCGCTTCCGGGTGGCCATTGACGGTCACGTCAGCGATATAGTTCATCACCTTCGTCGCGCGGTCCTTGCGTTTGACCTGCTCGAACAGCTCGGGCGTCGTGTCGATGAACTTCGTCGTATAGGAATTGTCCCGGAAACTCTGGTGGCCGATGATCGCTTCCAGGAACGTCAAATTGGTCGCCACGCCCCTGATGCGGAATTCGCGCAGCGCCCGGTCCATGCGCGCAATCGTCTCCTGCGGCGTCGGCGCCCAGGCGGTGACTTTTTCGAGCAGCGGATCATAAAACCGCGTGATCACAGCGCCCGAATAGGCCGTGCCCCCGTCGAGCCTGATGCCAAACCCCGTCGCCCCGCGATAGGCGGTGATGCGGCCATAGTCCGGAATGAAATTCTGCTCGGGGTCTTCCGTCGTGATCCGGCACTGCAGCGCGTGGCCGTTCAGTTGAATGTCCTTTTGCGCCGGAACACCAGATTCCGGCGTGCCGATTTTCGCGCCTTCAACCACATGAATCTGCGCCTTGACGATGTCGATCCCGGTCACCTCTTCAGTGACCGTATGTTCGACCTGGATGCGCGGATTGACCTCGATGAAGTAGAACTCTTGCGTGTCCGCATTCATCAGGAACTCGACCGTTCCCGCCGCCAGATAATTCGTCTCGCGCGCGATTTTCAGCGCATAGCCGCACACTTCCTGCCGCTGCTTTTCGGTCAGATACGGCGCAGGTGCCCGCTCGACGACCTTCTGGTTCCGCCGCTGAATTGAACAGTCGCGCTCGAACAGATGCACGACAGTGCCATGCTTGTCGCCAAGCACCTGCACCTCGACATGGCGCGCCCTCTCGATCAGCTTTTCGAGATAGACCTCGTCCTTGCCGAAAGCCGCCCTTGCCTCGCGCTTGCCCTCGGTCACTTCGCGCTCGAGGTCAGCCTCAGCCCGGATTGTGCGCATGCCGCGCCCGCCGCCGCCCCATGAGGCTTTCAGCATCAGCGGATAGCCGATCTTCGCCGCCAGCTTCTTGACCTCGCCAATATTGTCCGGCAGCGGTTCGGTCGCCGGGATCACCGGCACATTGATTGAAATCGCCAGATTGCGCGCCGCCACCTTGTTGCCAAGCCGCCGCATGGTATCCGGGGATGGTCCAATGAAGGTGATCCCCGCCTCGGCGCAGGCTTCGGCAAATTCCGGGCTTTCCGACAAGAGCCCATACCCCGGATGAATGGCGTCCGCGCCGGAGAGCTTGGCGACGCGGATGATTTCCGGGATCGACAGATAGCTCTCGATCGGCCCCATATCCTTCGCCAGATGCGGCCCGCGCCCAACCTGATAGCTCTCGTCCGCCTTGAAGCGGTGAAGTGCGAGCTTGTCTTCCTCGGCCCAGATCGCGACGGTCTTGAGCCCGAGCTCATTGGCCGCGCGGAACACGCGGATGGCTATTTCTGAACGGTTGGCAACGAGAATCTTGGAAATCGGCACCGGTGAACCCTCAAACGCGAGCCGGTCAGACTGCCCGATCAGGCGCATCCGGCTGAACTTTTATCCAGTCCATATCGCGCATTTTGCTGCAGTGCAAATAGATTGGTCGCATTGCAGCATTGCTCATAAATGCATCAGAAAAAACCCGCCCGGATCGCTCCGGGCGGGCGTCTCAAACCATTCCAGCTTAAGTCGGCAAATGATTACTTGGCGTTCTCGATATACGTGAACGTGCCGTCATCCTGCTTCTTCCAAGTGTACATGACGTAATCCGGACGGGTGATGTCGCCCTTTTCGTTGTAGCCGATTTCGCCGATTGCCGTTGCCCAAGGGCCGCTGGCCTTGATGGCGGAAGCGACGGCCTGCGCGTCATCCGACTTGCCGACCTTGTTGGCGGCAGCAGCGATGATCTGCAAAGCGGCATAGGAATACAGCGTGTAGGCTTCCGGCTCAAAACCGGCTGCGCGGAACTTCTCGACGAGTTCCTTTGAAGCCGGGTTCTTGCGAGGATCCGGAGCAAACGTCATCAGCGTGCCTTCAACAGCAGGACCTGCGATCGAGGACAGTTCATTGGACACAATGCCGTCGCCAGACATGAACTGCGCCTTCAGGCCCTGGTCAGCCGCCTGACGCATCAACAGACCGGCTTCCGTATGGAGGCCACCCCAGTAGACAACGCTGACGCCGCTGTCCTTCATCTTCGTGATGAGGGAGGAGAAGTCCTTGTCGCCAATGTTGACGCCTTCATACATGACTTCAGTCACGCCGGCGGCATTCGCGGCCTTCTTGGTTTCGTCGGCAAGGCCTTGGCCGTAAGGTGTCTTGTCGTGAACGACAGCGATCTTGGCGTCCTTGAAATTGGCCGCCAGATAGCCGCCGGCGACTGCGCCCTGCTGATCGTCGCGTCCGCAGGTGCGGAACGTGTTCCACAGGCCGCGCTCTGTCAGCTGCGGGTTGGTGGCCGAAGGGGTCATGACCAGAATGCCGTTCTCGGCATAAACGTCGGAAGCCGGAATTGTCACGCCCGAGTTGAAGTGGCCGACGACGTATTTCACGCCGTCCGCGACGAACTTGTTGGCGACGGAAATGCCCTGCTTCGGATCGGAAACGTCGTCGCCGATGGTCAGCTTGATCATTTCGCCATTGATGCCGCCGGCTGCGTTGATGTCAGCGGCCGCCTGCTCGGCGCCCTTCTGCAGCTGCGCGCCGAAAGCGGCGTTCGGGCCGGTGATCGGACCGGCCACGCCAATCAGAATGTCCGCCCAGGCCGCGCCGCTGAACGCCATCATGGCCGCAAGCGCAACGCCGGAAAGTAGAGACTTTTTCATATGGTAGCTCCCATTGGTTTTTTCTGGAGGGTTTGTTCACCCCGGCGGCAGTGGCTTGCCGCTTGGAGGCGAAGTTTGCCGATTTCGCGGCAAATGTCACGTTGAATCACACGGGATTTCAGGCTCCACCCGCGCAATCAGCGATTATTCTTAATTCAGCGGTTTCTCCACGTCAGCGGCGACGTCTTTTCATACAGCCAATGATATTGGCTGGTCATTTGGTTGGTGCGTTTGAACTGGTAGCCGAAACTCGCAACGGCGATCAGCACCAAAGTGTCGAGAATGTAGTGCTTGAACGAGAACATCGGCGCGGCATAGAGCGCAAAATGCAGAAACCGCACGCCAAGCCCCAAGAGCAGGCCATAGACCACAAGAACCGGCAGGCCCCGCCAAGTCTGCGCGCAGGATTTTCCGGTGATCCACGCCGCCGCGCAGGCGAGCAGAAAGAAGGCGTATTCGCCCGCAAACACCTTGCCGGTCAGAATATCAAGCAGCATGACGTTTCCCCATCAGTGATGTCCGCCTTCCAGATACGCGGCGCGCACTTCCGGATTGGCAAGAAGCTCTTTGCCAGAACCGCTCAAAGTTATCGAGCCATTGACCATCACATAGCCGCGCGAGGCCAGTTTCAGCGCGCCAAACGCATTCTGTTCGACCAGGAAAACGGTCAGTTTCTCTTGTCTGTTGAGCTCGCGGATGGCATCGAAAATCTGCTTGACGATCAGCGGCGCCAAGCCGAGCGAGGGCTCGTCAAGAAGCAAAAGTTTGGGACGCGCCATCAGCGCGCGCGCAATCGACAGCATCTGCTGCTCGCCGCCCGACAGAGTGCCGCCGCGCTGGTTGATGCGCTCCTTCAGGCGCGGGAACAGGTCGAAGACCTTGCGCACATCTTCGTCAAAATACTGGAGGTTATCAAGGCTCGCGCCCATCTGCAGATTTTCCTGCACGCTCATGCGTGCAAAAATCCGCCGTCCCTCAGGCGACTGCGAAATCCGCATCCGGGCGATCTCGTGCGTCGGCATGCGCGTGATGTCGGTGCCGTCGAAGGTGACAGTTCCGTGCCGCGCTTGCGGTGAGCCGCAAATCGTCATCATCAGCGTCGATTTGCCCGCGCCATTGGCGCCGATCAGCGTGACGACTTCGCCGGAAAACACATCCATATCCACGCCCTTCAAGGCGCGGATATTGCCATAATATGTCTCGACGCCTCGGACTTTCAGAAGCGGTTCCTGCGCCATTATTTACGCCCTCCCGCCTTCGGCTTGGGAAGACCAATCCCCTTGGCAAATTTCCTGGCCTGTCCGACCCAGTCCTCCCGGGCAATGCGGCCATCGAACTCAAGATATTTCTCGGCCTCGATGATGTCCGCCTTCTTCCACGCGGCGATCTGGGCAAAGGTGGACACGCCATGCGCATTGAGTTTGCGCAGATTGACCGGGCCAATGCCCTTGATGATCAAGAGGTCATCCAGCAGCTTTGGCGCCGCAGCCTTCACGGCAGGCTTGGCAGCGCTTGGCTTGGGCGCGGGTGCCTTGGCTGCGGCTTTGACAGGCGCTGGCCTTGCGGCGGGCGCAGATTTTCCAGCGGCTTTTACTGCAGGCTTAGCCACAATTTTCGCCTTGGGTGGAGCCTTGGCAACAGCCGGCTGAGGTGCCGCAGATTTTGTGCCTCGCTTCGAAACAGCCTTCACGGGCGCGGCGGCGGAAGGCTTTGCCATCGCGCTCGGCGCCTTCGAGCTTGGCTTCACAGCCGCAAGGACCTTGCGGGATTTGCCCAGCGCCCTCGCCTGCCCGATCCAGTCCTCGCGTGCAATGCGCCCGTCAAACTCGAGATATTTCTCGACTGCGATAACATCTGCCTTCTTCCACGCCGCAATCTGCGCAAATGTCGTTATGCCATGCTGGCGCAGCTTGCGGTCATTGACCGGGCCAATGCCCTTGATCAGCAGAAGGTTGTCAGGCGCGGACGAGGCTGCCGCTGCTGGCTTTTGCGGTTTTGCCACAGGCTTGGCGGCTGCACGCGCTGAGATCACCGGCTTCGGCGCAGCCTTTGCCGCAGATTTCGGCTTGGGCGACCCTGCCGAGCGGGCGGACGCCGAGCGCGCCTTCTTCGAGACAAGCGACGCGCGAGACGCACCTGGCGAAACCTTCACAGTCTCGCCGCCGCCATTGCTATGGCCGATAGTATCTGCAACCGGGCCAGCCATCAGCGATGCCGAAGCCGCTGGGCCATGCGCCGCGTCCGGCTGGCCGTCAAGGCGCTGCAGAACCTGTTCATCGCCAACCGCCGTCAGAACCTCGCCGACCTCGTCATCCTCCACGCCGAGATAGGCGGCGATAACCTTCGGATCGCTGCGCACATGGGCGGGTGAGCCATCGGAGATCTTGGTGCCATATTCCAGAACGACGACATGGTCGGAAATGCCCATGACCACCGACATGTCGTGCTCAATGAGCAGGATGGACGTGCCGGTTTCATCGCGGATGGAGCGCAGCAAGGCGTTGAGATCCGCCGACTCTTTCGGATTGAGGCCTGCCGCCGGCTCATCGAGACACAGCAACTCCGGATCCGTGCACATGGCGCGCGCGATTTCGAGACGCCGCTGCGCCCCATAGGGCAGATCGCCCGCCGGATCGTCCGCCCGGTCGATGAGCCCAATCTTCTCAATCCACCCCCGCGCCTTCTCGACGGAGACCTTGGCCGCATCACGATATGTCTTGAAACCAAGCAGGCCGAGAATGGTGTATCCAGAGGCCTTCATCAGCCCGTTGTGCTGCGCGACCAAAAGGTTCTCGAGAACCGTCATGCCGGAGAACAGCCGTATATTCTGAAAGGTGCGCGCCACCTTTGCCAGCTTTGGAACAGTATGATCCTGCATCCGCTCGAGAAGGTGCGTTTCCCCGTTCTGGCGCCTCAGCGTCATCATGCCTTCGGTCGGCTTGTAAAAGCCGGTGATGCAGTTGAACACCGTCGTTTTGCCCGCCCCGTTGGGGCCGATCAGCGCGGTGATCTCGCCGCGCTCGGCGGAAAATGACAGATCATTGACGGCGACAAGGCCGCCGAATTTCATCGATACATGCTCAAGCGAGAGGATCGGGTCGGACATCTTGCTACCGGCCATCAGCCATGACCCTCTTTGGTGAATTCGCCTGAAACCATTTTCCGCTCATGAAGAAACGCCGTGGGTTCGCGCGTGCCGACAAAACCGCGCGGCTTGTACAGCATGACCGCCACCATCGCGAGGCCGAAGATCAGCATGCGGTAGAGTCCCGGATCAAACTTCTGCGCGCCCGCAGGGTCAATGAACGAACCCGATACGGCATCGCCCGCGCCGAAATAGACGAGCAGCGAATGTATCTTCTCAAGAATTGTCGGAAGCTCACGCAAAATCTCGGTGCCGCCGATCATGACCACTGCGGCTACTGCTATACCGACAAGCGACCCCATGCCGCCAAGAACCACAATTGCCAAAATGATGGCAGACTCCAGGAAAACAAAACTCTCGGGCGACACAAAGCCCTGCCGCACGGCAAAGAAGGCCCCGGCAAACCCGCCAAACATCGCCCCCGTCGCAAAAGCCGTCAGCTTGGTTGTCGTCGTGTTTATGCCGAGCGATTTGCAGGCAATCTCGTCCTCGCGCAGCGCTTCCCACGCCCGTCCGATCGGCATGCGCCGCATCCGGATTGTGACAAACGCGGTCAGCAGGGCCAGAAGCAGGATCAGATAATACAGGAAGATTTTGTAGTAGGCCCCGGATTGCGAAAGTCCGAATGTCGCGGCAAAACCGGTCGGCGTCGCGTCAAACTTCATGCCGAACAGGGTGGCCTTGGCAATGCCGGAAATGCCAAACGTGCCCTTGGTCACAGCCGTCCAGTTGATGAGCACCAGCCGGATGATCTCGCCGAATGCCAATGTCACAATCGCCAGGTAATCGCCCCGTAGCCGCAGCACTGGAAACCCGAGCAGGACGCCCCAGAATCCGGCGAGAATCCCGGCAAGAGGCAAGAGCACCCAGAACGACAGGCCGAAATAACTCGACAGCAACGCATAGGAGTAAGCGCCAACCGCATAAAATGCGACATAGCCAAGATCAAGCAGCCCCGCCAGGCCAACGACGATATTCAAGCCCCAGGCCAGCATCACATAGATCAGAATCTGGATGCCGAAATTGTCCACCCACTTCAGCGCGCCTGAAAGGCCAAGGCTGTAAAGTATGTAAGGCGGATAGATCACAAGGGCGATCAGGCCGATATCGCGCAGTTTCCAACGAAAGACGTGCCCCCAGAAGCTGCCAGAAGGCGCCAATTGCCCAATTCCCAGCACCTGAAAAACAGTGCGAACAACGGCAAGGATCAATATCGAAAACGCGAGCAGACCACTCGGCCCCACAAAAATGTCTAAAGGACCGGAATGTCCGATCCGCAGGATTTTGAGTAGGGTGTCGCCAGAAGCCGCGACCGCATCACGCTGCAGTAACAGGTTTAAAGCCAGCAAAACGGGATAGAGCAACAATCCATACTGGGTCGCGCGGATGGATGATTTTGGAACCGCCGCCACTTCGCGTGCTTTGACCACCGCGCGCTCTGCGCTCTTGCCCGCAAAATAGGGCCTGGCAACCGTGTCGATAAAATACCGAAGCGCAATTGCCGCAACAACAAAGATCACCAGCAGCCACGGGCGTGGGATCAGGATCAGCTCATTGCGGATGTTCTGGTCGGTCTTGAACCCGATCAGCAGCACAAACAGCCCGAAGGCGATCAGCCCGGTGAACAGCGCGTCACGGACGTGATTTGCGCCGGGCGCTGTGGAAGAACTTGCCGCCATGGATCTAGACCTTCTCCACTTCGGGCCGCCCCAGAATTCCGGAGGGCAGGAATATGAGGACAATGGCAAGGATCGAGAATGCCGCCACATCCTTGTAGTCGATGGAGAAATAGGCGGACCACAGCGCCTCGATCATCCCGATCAGCAAGCCACCGAACACCGCACCCGGCAGTGAGCCGATGCCGCCCAGCACCGCAGCCGTGAATGCCTTGACGCCCGGCACGAACCCGTCTGTAAACACCACCACGCCATAATAGGACAAGTATAGCGTTCCCGCGACAGCCGCGAGCGCCGCGCCCATGATGAAGGTGATCGAAATTGTCCGGTCAACATCCACACCCATCAGCGCCGCCATCTTGCGGTCCTGCTCGCAGGCCCGTTGCGCGCGGCCAAGCGGCGTGCGGTTCACAATATACCAGAAGGCATAGAGCAAAACCGCCGTGACAAGGAAAATGAGTATCTGCTTCAGCGAGATCACCACATTTGTTCCCGGGACAATGTAATTGCCGGTCACCAGCGCCGGGATCGGCTTGTTGCGCGGACCTTGTGCAACTTGGATGAAGTTTGACAATGCAATCGACATGCCGATGGCAGTGATCAGCGGCGCGAGGCGGAACGACCCGCGCAGGGGCCGGTAAGCGATCCGCTCGATTGACCAGTTCCACAGACTGGTCAAAAGCATCGCCACCACCATCATGATGATAATCGTCAGCGCAATCGCCACCGCCCCGGTGCCGAGGATCGGCGCCACAATCATGAACATGATCAGCGCGATGAACGCCCCAAGCATGAATATGTCGCCATGGGCGAAATTGATCATGCCGATAATGCCATAGACCATGGTGTAGCCAATGGCGATGAGACCGTAGATCGATCCCAGCGTAAATCCATTGATGACCTGCTGGAAAAAATATTCCATGCGGTATCGGACCCCCAACTATGCTGCGGCGTTGCGCGGCCTGTTCCCAAATTTTTTCCAAAGACTAGCGAGCCGCGCAAGGAAAGCAACCGCAATTGCGCCCGTCCCGTCGAATTGACTCTGCTTCAATCGGTTTTTAGAGAATATCGCTATCAACAAAAACAATCACCGGCGATCATTCGGAAAAAGTGTGGTTTCGGCGTGAAAACTAAATCATTTCCGCTGCGGCACAACGCGGATTCTGCGCTTAGCGCACCGTGAACCCATGCGCGAACGGGTCGCGGTCATCGATGAAAATCGTATTGTATCCAGTCATCCGCGCCCATCCGGTGATCGAGGGAATGATGGCCGGATAGTCCCGGACCTGCGTCTCGCTTTCGACCCGTCCCTTGAAAATCGAGCCGATAATCGATTCATGCGCGAACTCCCCGCCGGTCTTCAACAGTCCCTTGGCGTGAAGCTGCGCCATGCGCGAGGATGTGCCGGTGCCGCAGGGCGAGCGGTCAATCGCCTTCTCGCCATAGAACACTGCATTGCGCGCATGCGCCTCCGGCTGCGTCGGCTTGCCGGTCCACAAGAGATGCGACAGCCGGTTGATTGACGGATTTTCCGGATGCGCGAATGTGTATGTGTCATTCAGCCGCTGGCGCATCACTGGCGACCATTTGACAAAGTCGAGCGCGGTGTGGTCCGCCATATCGCGGTAGTTTTCCTGAGGATCGACAATCGCATAAAAATTCCCGCCATAGGCGACATCGACCTTCAGCATCCCAAGGTCCGGACACTCCACTTCCAGCCCTTGCTTGTAGAGAAATGACGGCACATTGGTGATCCGCACCTCCTCGACATACCGGCCCTCCTGCCGGTACTCGGCAATCACCAGCCCCGCGGGCGTATCCAGCCGCAGCACGCCCGGCGTCTTCGGGCTGACCAGCCCCTCTTCCAGCGCCATCGTCACCGTGCCGATCGTCCCATGCCCGCACATCGGCAAACACCCCGATGTTTCGATGAACAGGATCGCAACATCGCAGTCCGGCCGCGTCGGCGGATAGAGGATCGATCCCGACATGATGTCATGCCCGCGCGGCTCGAACATCAGCCCGTTGCGCACCCAGTCAAACTCTTCCAGAAAATGCGCGCGCTTTTCCATCATGGTCGAACCGGACAGGTTCGGCCCCCCGCCCGCCACCAGCCGCACCGGATTGCCGCAAGTGTGTCCGTCAATGCAAAAGAAGGTGTGCCGCGCCATTTTTAAGTCCGCTTGAAGATCAGTTGCCGGGAGCCTCTACCGCGCTCCTCTCCGGTTTGTAAAACAATCGAAAAGCCATTGCGGCGGCAAATCCGTCAAAAGCGCGACAAGATGGCATGCCGTCTGCTCAGGCGAGCCGCGCAGCAGATAATAGCCACGCGACTCCGGCGCAACCGCCGCATAATACTCCGCTCTCGCGCGAATCTTGTTGGCATCCGCACCGGAGAGTCTGGAGCACGCCTCCATTAGCCCCGCATCCTTGGCGGCGTCGGCAATCCCGGTGGAAATCGCCCTTTCGACCGCAAGAAGGGCGTCCGCCCTCATCTCTTTCTCGCGCTGCTTTTTCTGCCGGCTCAACACGTTGATGCAAAGGACCGTGGCGAGGACCGCCAGCGCCAAGGCGATAATCTGGGTCCACAACGCAGCGCCCGGCACGGCGAAATGCCGCAGTTCGAAATATAGCCACGCTTGCCGCGCGCCTTCGAGAACCTGCGCCAGCAGCCCAAACACCCAGAAAATGATTGTCGCGGCATAAATAGTCTGGACGCCGGTTCCGTGATCCACTTTCCAGTTCTCATACCGCAGGCGAAGCGTGCGCCATCCCGCGCGCCCTGACGGGTCTTTGGAGGCTGCACGACGCGGCCACGGAAAGCGGATGGTCAGCCAAGCGGCCGGCCGGTTGGCGAACGCCCCGTCTGGGAGGCCGAGACTCCGCTCGATGGAGGCGGCCCGCGCCACCAGTTCATTATAAAGCTGGTTGTTGCGGGCATTGTAAGTCACCAGACCCAATGTCGCCGCCAGCCCGAACAGGGAAAGCGCCACACCGGTGAGGCTGGCGCTGTCGCCCTTGAAGATGGCGCCGGCGGCGGCGACCGTCGGCAGGAACGCCAGCAGCTTGAACCTTATGTCCGTCAGCAGCCGGAAGCTGCTTGAGACTTCGCCATATTCTTTCAGAAGCGATTCCCGCCGACGAGCGTCCATGTTCCCACCTCGAGCATGCGCGCAGTATGCAGGCGCGGGAAGGCGGACGTAAAGCCCTGAATGCACACGCAGACAGGGTCAGGACAATCCGCCCTTCAGCCAAAGCGCTGCGGTAAAAATGGCGTCAGATCAAGCGCAGGTTTTTCATCCAAAGCCAGATCCCGCACCAGCCGCCCCGTCGCCGCCGACTGCGTCAGTCCGAGGTGCCCGTGCCCGAAGGCATAGATCACATTGCCATGTCGCCCTGGCGCGGCCAATGGCGGGCAGCGTGTCGGGCAGCGAGGGCCGGAACCCCATCCATTCGGTCCCGCCTTCCGTGTTCAGCCCCGGCAGATAGCGCTTGGCCTTGGTCAGCATCGCTTTGGCGCGCTTGAAATTCGGCGGATTGTCGAGCCCTGCGAGTTCCACCGCCCCGCCAATGCGGATGCCGTTGTCCAGCGGCGTCAGCACAAAGGCGTCGGCGGAAAAGATCAGCATGCGCTTGGCGTCAAACGCGTTCTTTGGCAGTGTGGTGTTGTAGCCGCGCTCCGTCTCCAGCGGAATCTCATCGCCGAGCTGCCGAGCCAGCTTGTGCGACCACGCCCCCGCAGCGATGACGAGCTCATCGCCCGAAAGCTCCGTCCCGTCCTTGAGCACCGCATGCCCGCCGCCGCGCACGAGCGCGACATCGCCCTTGACGAACCGCGCGCCAAACCGCTCCGCATAGGCCCACAGCGCCTTGCCAAAATCCTTCGGGTCGCTCACCGTCTTCCAGGAAGGCGAATAGGTCGCCGCCTTGATTTTATCCGAAAGACCCGGCTGCAGTTCCGCCAGCCGCTCCCCGCGCACATGCTCGAACGGCACCCCGTGGCGCGCGCGCAATTCCCATCCCGGCAAGGAAGACTGAAACGCCGCATCGCTGTCATAAAGCTCAAGCGAGCCGTCCTCGCGCAGCAATCGCCCGGCGCCCGCCCGCTTGATCAGCGCCAGCATTTCGGCCTCCGCCAGCCGCATCAGATCCGCCTGCGCCGCCACCGCCGCATCCCGCCGCTTCGCCTGGCCCTCTTTGGCGACACGGATCAGCCAAGGAGCAATCTTTAGTGCATAGTTTGGCGCAATGCTGAGCGGCCCGAGCGGGTCCAGCATCCAGCCCGGCACTTTGGCAAGAAACCCTTTATGCGCCATGGGCAGAATATCAGAAAACGCCAGCGCCGCGGCGTTGCCCGCGCTGGTCTCCTCGCAAATGCCTGTCCGGTCAACGAGGGTGACGGAGAGCCCCGCCTCCGCCAGATACACGGCTGCGCTGACGCCGATGATCCCGCCGCCGATGACGAGCGCGGTTCTGCTCATGCCTCAGGCCGCCAGCTCTTCGCGAGCGGCAATGGCGTCCCGGATGGTCTTCTCCGCCCGCTCGCGCGCTGCCCCTTCGAGCGGCTTGCGCGGCCGCCGCACGGCTTCCGTCGAGCCGATGGCAATCGCTTCGGCGAGCTTGATGTTCTGCACAAGATAGGTCGAAACATCGAGATCCAGCAGCGGCCGGAACCAGCGGTAAAGCTCCAGCGCCTCCGCCGTGCGCCCGGCGCGCATCAGCCGGTAAATCGCCACCGTCTCTTTCGGAAACGCCACAACCAGTCCCGCCACCCAGCCGGTCAGCGCCCACCGCCAGTGCTTCGAATGCCAGATTGTCCACGCCGGTGAACAGGTCAAACCGCTCGCCAAACCGGTTGATGATGTCGGTGGAGCGGCGGATGTCGTCGGAAGATTCCTTGACCGCCACGATCAGCGGATTGGCAGCCAGTTCCTCCATGATGTCGCAGGTCACATCAACCCGGTAGGCAATCTTGTTGGAATAGACCATGACGGGCAACCCGCCGGCATTGGCCACATCATTCAGCGCCGCAATCGTCTCGGCGGGATTGGTGTGATACACCATGGACGGCACCACCATCAGCCCGTCCGCCCCCGCTTTCGCCGCCGCCCGCGCCGCGTGTTCCGCTTCGCGCGTCCCGGCCTCATTGATCGTCATCAGCACCGGCAGTTTGCCTGCCGCGGACTTGGCGGTCTGCATCACGGCGAGCTTCTCATCAAGGTTCAGCATCGGCCCTTCGCCAAGCGAGCCGGCGACAATAATCCCGTCAACGCCCGCCTCGGCCTGCAGCCCGAAACACCGCTCCATCTCGCGGTGATCCAGTGCAGTCATCCGCCATGAAACTTGGTCGTGACAGCCGGAAAAACACCCTTCCACATGATAGAACTCCCATTGATATATCAGTGATATATCTGTAAGCACAACCGCAGTCAACAATGCGGTTTGATCAGATGGTGGCGCAGTTACAGGAACTTGGCAACAGCAGACTATCCCAGTCAGAACTCGCTTACAGGCGGCTGGAGCGGCTGATTGTCACCTTGAAGCTGAAGCCGGGACAGTCGCTGACCGAGGCGGCGCTGATTGACCTGGCCGGGCTTGGCCGCACCCCCGTCCGCGAGGCGCTGCAGCGGCTTGAGTGGGAAGGTCTCTGTCTTCATCCGCCCGCGATCCGGCATTGAGATATCAGCGCTTGATCCGGCCGAGTTCCCGAAAATTCTGGCCGTGCGCAAAAGCGTCGAAATGCTCATGTGCTGGGGCGCCGCCTCCTATGCGCACGCCGAACATGATGTGATGTTCGAAGACGTGCGTTCCCTGATGCAGGCGGCCCTTGCCGCAAACGACATTGAAGCCTTCCTCGACGCCGACAAGGCGTTTGACCTGGTGCTGGGCGAAGCCTGCGCCAATTCCTACGCCGCGCGCCTCGCCGCCCCGCTGCAGACGCATTCGCGCCGGTTTTGGTACCGCCTGCGCCGCAATACCGGGCTTGAAAGCGCGGTCATGCACCACCTTGCAATCATCGATGCCATCACGGACCGCGACCCCGACGCAGCCGAGGCAGCCGCCGAGAGGCTCATTGGCCACCTGCAGCGTTAGGACGTGCCGGCGCTTCCCGCCCCGCAAGAAACCGCGCAAGCCCTTCTTCGTCGACCCGCGCCATGTTGAGCGCATCAACATACTGCCCTCTCAGAATCACATAGGACCGCATGCGGCCCTCGTCGGCAAAACCTGTCTTGCGGTAAAGCCCGATCGCCGCAGCGTTGGACGCGTAGACGGTCAGCTCCACACGCGGAATATTCTCTGCCTTGGCCGCCGCCAGCGCCGCCTCGATCAGACGCCTGCCAATGCCCAGCCCGCGATAGTCCGGCAAAACCCCCATGCCCAGATGCCCGGAATGTCCGCTCATATCGTCGGATGAACGTGTAATGTCGCACCAGCCAACAAGCCTCTCCTCATCCATGGCGAAGACCATCGGGTTCCGCTTTTCAATGGACCCAAGCACAAAGGCCCGCAGTTCCTCAACCGGCTTCGCTTCGGTGCTCGCCAGATAAAGCCCCTCCCGCGCGACGGCATCAAGCGTCGCATGAAACCGCTCGACATGCGCGGCTGCCGCGGGGATTATGGAGATGATTGGTGCGGACATCATGCCAGCTTAGCCAATCTAGTATTGCACCGCCACCGTGTTTGCTTGGCCGAAGTCTGCCGGTCCGCCGCAGCGATAATTCTAGCAAGGCGGAATTTTCGCCAGCATCTCCTCGCCCAGCGCCCGTCGCAGATCAAGCGCGCTGACTATGGGAAACCATTCGCCACTGGTTTCAGTCTTCATGTAAAGGTTCATCTTCAGCGCCCCATCGCCCAGCTCCGAGGTCTTGCAGCCGCCCTTGGCCGAAACCGTCAGCGAACCTTTGCCCTTGTGTTTTCCGGCTGCCTTCATGGCCCGCGCCTTGGCCTGTGTGGCGCGCAGCCGCTCCATATCATCCGGCGCAACCCGTGCAGTCTGCAGCCTCTCGCCATCCGTCGGCACAATCACTCCAGCATCACCCGCCACTGCCTCGGTAACAGCCAGAGAGAATGTCTCGTCAATCGCTTCCGGACCTTCAACGCCATTGGTTTTCACGATCATCACCAGATCGCCTGTCCGCAGCTTCAGCGCTTCCGGCAAACGCGCGGCGACCGATATCTGCGCCGGATCAGCGGAGAGCGGGTCCAGTGCCGCAAGCTTCGCCAATCCAACCGGATTGACTGAAGCGCAGGCGGAAATGCTTGCCATGAGGACAATTGAGACGAATTTAGACATGGGTGACTTGGCGAACATGAGAAACTCCAAAACTGTTTGACGATAATGAATTATTGTTTTACAGTAATTTATGCAAGTAAAAAGAGGACAAAATGACTGACGCGGTCGAGAGGGCGAAATCAATGAGCAGATTGTTGCAGCGTGCGGTGCTGGCGCTGGGTGTCATCGTCGCGGCCGTTTCACTATGGGCCGCCGTTTTTGCAGTCCTCGACCCGGCCTTCCTGCCAGCCGCGCTCAAGACCAAATTTGGCGCTTTCGCGCCGCCATCGGTCTCCGGCCTTCAGGTGTTCCTGTTTGATCTTTTTGTTGCGCTGCAGACAATCCCGCTTTTGTTGGCGCTGGTATCGCTGGGCCGGGTGTTCGCGGAAATTTCCAGGACTGGCGGTGTGAACCAGACAACCGCCCTTCATGTGCGCAGTGCCGGTATCCGTTTTGCGTTTACTGCGCTCATCTTGGTTCTGGCATCGCCCCTCATGTCGCTCATCGCCAGCATTGGCGCGCAGCCGGGTCAGCGCTTTCTTTCTGTGGGATTTGAAACTCAGCACCTGCTTGCGGTTCTTTTGTCCGCTGTCCTCATCACCTTGGGCCACGTTCTGTCGCTCGCCGCCGAAATCGCCGACGACAACAGGCAGATCGTTTGATGGCTATCATCGTTAATCTCGACGTCGTGCTCGCCAAGCGCAAAATGCGCTCCAAAGAGCTCGCCGAAAAAATCGGCATCACCGAGCAGAACCTGTCGCTGCTCAAATCTGGCAAGGTGCGCGGCGTCCGCTTCGAAACACTGTCGGCGATCTGCAAGGAGCTGCAATGCCAGCCGGGGGATTTGCTGGAATGGCGGGAGGGGCAGCACGACGAGGAGACTTGAGCCTGCGTCCGCCGTCGCTGGTTCAGCCCCGCCCGACCAGCGGCATTTTCGTTGCCATCACGGTCAGAAACGGCACATTCGCCTCAAGCGGCAGGCCCGCCATGTAGAGGATTGTCTCGGCGACATGCCGCACATCCATCACCGCCTCCACAGCCATGGTGCCGTTCGCCTGCGGCACGCCCTTGGTCATCGCCACCGCCATATCGGTCAGCGCATTGCCTATATCGATCTGCCCGCAAGCGATGTCGAAAGCCCGCCCGTCAAGTTGCAGCGATTTGGTCAGGCCCGTGATCGCGTGTTTCGTCGCTGTGTAGGCGACAGAGCCCGGACGCGGCGCCTGCGCCGACACCGAGCCGTTGTTGATGATCCGACCGCCCATAGGCGTCTGACTGCGCATCACACGAAACGCCGCGCGGGCGCACAGAAACGCACCGGTCAAATTCACCGCTACCACATCGTTCCAAACCTCGACCGGCGTCTCGTCAATCGTCGCCGGACTGAACCCGCGACCCGCATTGTTGAACAAAAGATCGACCCGCCCAAACCGAGCGACAGTTTCATCAAACAGCCGGTCAACATCCCCCGGCTTTGTCACATCAGCCGCGACCGTGAGCGCCTTGCCGCTTCCGCCCGCTTCGCTGACTGCCTGATCGAGAACGTCCTTCCGCCGCCCGCAAAACACCGTGTTCCAACCCGCCGCGGCGAGGGCCAGCGCAACGGCCTTGCCAATGCCCGTCCCCGCCCCGGTAACAATCGCTGTCTGTTCCATCCCTACTTGCTCCAGTTCAGCGCCAGCGGCGAAACTTCACGCACAAGCTCGAGCAGCCCGGCCTTTGTCGCTGGATGCATGGGCCGCATCGGATGGCGCACATGATCGCTCTTGATCACCCCGCCCGCCGCCATCACGGTCTTTGCCGCGCGCAAGCCACATTGCCGGTTCTCATAATTGATCAGCGGCAAGATGCGCTGATAGGCCGCCGCCGCGCCCTTGCGGTCACCCGCCCGGTGCGCATCCACCACATGCCGGATCAAATCCGGCAACAAGGCGCTGCACATTGTGCCGACCGCCCCGGCATCAAGATCGGCCATCAGCGTGATCGATTCCTCGCCGTCAAACGGACCGGTGATGAGCTCCCCGCCCGCCGCAATCAGATCGCGCAGCTTGGCGGCGGCAAACGGCACCTCGATCTTGAAATACGAAACCCCCGGCACTTCTTTCGCGAGCCGCACCAGGAACGGCACGGAGAGTTTGACGCCCGACAGCGGCGCATCCTGAACCATGATCGGCAAGTTGGCGGCCTTCGCCACCGCCGCGAAATGCTCGATCATATAGTCCTCATCGGCCTGCAGCCCCACGCCATGATAGGGCGGCATCAGCATCAGCATGAACGCCCCCTTGTCCGCCGCGCGCTTGCCGCGTTCGGCCGCAATCGCGGTGGAGAAATGGCTGCAGGTCACGACGATGGGAACCCGTCCCGCATTGTGGGAAAGGCATACATCCGTCAGCGTCACCCGCTCCTCATCCGACAGCAGGAACTGTTCGGAATAGTTGGCCAGAATGCATATGCCGTCGACCCCTTGGTCGATCATGCAATCGATCACCCGCTTCTGACCGTCAATGTCGAGCGCGCCAGTGTCGGCAAAAGGGGTGGGGGCGACCGGCAGAACGCCGGTCAGAACTTTTTGTGCGTGCATGGGACAACTCTCAACTCGTCGCCTGCACTCTTAGCGGATTTGCCGTCACCGGCAAGACGCTGTGTCTGCTCAAGCGCTTTCAACAGCCTTGTTGTGAACATCGAGGATTTTGATGAACCCGTAAGGCGTCATGTTGACGAGCGGCACGCGCAGCCCGGCCTTGCGGGCCATATCGGCAGCAAAGCTGACACAATCCTTCACGCCGATGACATAGAGGTCGCCGCTGTAACTCGCGCGCACAGACGTAATGGCGCTTTGCAAGACCGAATCTGCGATGCCGAATGTGATCCAATGATTGATCAGCGCCGTGCGGTCTGACGTATCGATATATCCCCGATAGGCCGGCGCCATACTCTTTGCCGGCTTAAACCCATACCATTCAACCCGGCCCCTGATCTCACAGCGACAGGCGACATGAAACATGCCAGTCTCGGTAACAAACTTGATCTGCGCCATTTCCCTCTCCAGAGCGTGACGTTCAACCCCCCGGCTGCGCGGGCAAGCTATCTACGAGGACTGGAAGGCGCAAGTGGGTGTGGAAGCGCGGCGGCAGCTGTTTTCACCGCATCGTCGGTATCACAAACTCCGCCCCGTCCTTTATCCCCGACGGCCAGCGGCTCGTCACGGTCTTGGTCTTCGTATAAAACTTGAACGCGTCCGGGCCGTGCTGGTTGAGGTCGCCGAAGCCGGAGCCTTTCCAGCCGCCGAATGTGTAATAGGCGATCGGAACCGGGATCGGCACGTTGATGCCGACCATGCCGACCTGGACTTTCGAGGCGAAGTCGCGGGCGGCGTCGCCGTCTCTGGTGAAGATCGCGGTGCCGTTGCCATATTCGTGCTCATTGGTCATTTTCAGCGCTTCTTCGTAGGTCTTGGCGCGCACGACGGCGAGGACCGGGCCGAAGATCTCCTCCTTGTAGATGCGCATGTCCGTCGTCACATTGTCGAACAGGCAGCCGCCCATGTAATAGCCGTTCTCATAGCCCTGCATGGTGAAGCCGCGCCCGTCGACCACAAGGTCGGCGCCCTCGGCGATGCCGATGTCCACATAGCCCTTGACCTTGTCGAGATGCGCCTTGGTGACCAGCGGGCCGAAATCCGCGTCCTTGTCGGTCGAAGGCCCGACTTTCAGGCTCTCAACGCGCGGCGTCAGCTTGGCCATCAGCCGGTTGGCCGTGTCCTCGCCGACCGGCACAGCCACCGAAATCGCCATGCAGCGCTCGCCGGCCGAGCCGTAGCCCGCGCCGATCAGCGCATCGACCGTCTGGTCCATGTCGGCGTCGGGCATGATGACCATATGGTTCTTCGCGCCGCCGAAGCATTGCACGCGCTTGCCCGTCGCGCAGCCGCGCGAGTAGATATAATGCGCGATCGGCGTCGAGCCGACAAAGCCGATGGCCTTGATGTCGCGGTCGTCGAGAATGGCGTCCACCGCCTCCTTGTCGCCGTTGACGACATTCAGCACGCCCGCGGGAAGACCGGCCTCCATGAACAGTTCGGCGATGCGCAGCGGCACGCCCGGATCACGCTCGGAGGGCTTGAGAACATAGCTGTTGCCGCAAGCCAGCGCCGGGGCGATTTTCCACAAGGGTATCATGGCCGGGAAGTTGAACGGTGTGATGCCCGCGACCACGCCCAATGATTGGCGCAGCGAATAGACGTCAATGTTCGGCCCCGCGCCATCGGTGAACTCGCCCTTGAGCAGATGCGGGGAGCCGATGCAGAACTCGACCACTTCGAGCCCGCGCTGAATGTCGCCCTTGGCGTCGGGAATGGTTTTGCCATGCTCCTTGGCCAGCATCAGCGCCAGTTCGTCATATTCGGCATGGACGAGATCGAGGAACTTCATCAAAATCCGCGCCCGGCGCTGCGGATTGGTCGAGGCCCAGCCTGGATGCGCGGCTTTCGCCACTTCCACGGCGGTGCGCACTTCCGCTGCGCTGGCAAGATCAACCCGCCCCTGCACTTCGCCGGTCATCGGCATGAAAACGTCGGCCTTGCGGCCCGAAATGCCGGCGACATGTTTGCCGCCGATGAAATGTCCATAATCGCGCATGTCAGCTCCTCCAGATTTATGGAGGGATTATGCCCTATAAAAAATGCATTGCAACGCGCACAAAAGCGCATCTATTGTGCAAAAATTAAAGTTTGGAATTTTCTTTGAACTGGGACGACATCCGCATCTTCCTCGCCGTCGCCCGCGCTGGGCAGATCCTTGGCGCGGCGCGGCGGCTCGGGCTGAACCATGCGACGGTGGCCCGCCGCCTGACGGCGCTTGAGACTGATCTGCGGGCGCAGCTTCTGACCCGCCGCCCGTCCGGCACCGAGCTGACCCGCGCCGGCGAGGAGTTCTTGCTGGCCGCTGAACGCATGGAAGCGGAGATGCTGGGCGCGCGGGCTCTGGTCGGCGACGCCTCTGTCTCGATCTCCGGCACCGTGCGCATCGGCGCGCCGGACGGCTTTGGTGTCGCATTCCTCGCCCCGCGCCTCGGCGAACTGATCCGCCGCCATCCTGAGCTTTCCATCGAACTGGTGCCCGTTCCAAGATCGTTTTCATTGTCGAGACGCGAGGCTGACGTCGCGATCACAGTGGAGCGCCCCGACCATGGCCGCTTGGTTGCCGCGCGGCTGGTAGATTATGCGCTCGGCCTTTATGCTTCGCGAGATTATCTGGAAACGAACGGAACGCCGCAGACGGAGGCCGATCTCGGATCGCACAGCCTCATCGGCTATGTCGAGGATCTCGTGGCGGCGCAGTCGCTCAACTACGGGCCGGAGCTGTTCGGCGCGGTCAAGCCGGGCTTTTCCGTCTCAAGCGCACTCGGTCAGTTGGAGGCTGTGCGTTCCGGCGCCGGCATTGGCATCCTCCACCGCTTCATCGCCCGCGCGCATCCAAACCTGGTCCCAGTTTTGCCACAAAAGGACATTCGTCGCGCCTATTACATCGTCTATCATGAATCCATGCGCACGCTGCGCCGCATCACCGCAGTCACGCAATTCATTGCCGAGATCGTTGAGCGCGACAAAGCCATATTTAATTGAATGGGAGTTCATTTTGATGATCTATGACATTGCGATCATTGGCGGTGGCATAGCCGGAGCTTCGCTGGCGCACTTTCTCGGCGCTCAAAGGTCCTTACTCATGCTCGAGCAGGAGACCTTCCACGGTTATCACGCCTCCGGCCGCTCCGCCGCCGAGTTCACCCGCCGCTTTCACGCCCAGCTTGTCGGCAAACTCGCCGTCGCCAGTGCGGATTTCCTGATGAACCCGCCGCAAGGTTTCACAGAAGTGCCCCTCCTTATCCCGCGTGGTAATCTTCTCGTGGCAAATGAAGAAAAGGCGGCTCATCTGCGCGAGGTCTTCGAACGCGAGGCGCAGGCCGGTTCTGAAATATTGCCCCAGAGCGTCGAAGAAGCCCTGTTCCGCGTCCCGTTCCTCAACCCGGACTATGTCAGGGCCGCATTCTTCGATCCGGATTGCTACGACGTGGAAGCCGAAACCCTTCTGCAAAGCTTCATAAAGTCGGCGCGCAATTCCGGCGCTGACATCAAGACCGGCTGCGAACTCGTCTCAGCAAGCTATAATGGCTTTCGCTGGCAGATCGAAACAACGCTCGGCGCATTTTCCGCTCGCGTTCTGGTCAATGCGGCGGGCGCGTGGGCGGATGTCATCGCGCGGCGCGCCGGTGTCGCCCCGCTTGGCCTGATACCTTACCGGCGCACGGCGATCACCGTTGACCTTCCGTCCGGCATCGACGCCGCCGGATTGCCTGAAGTCAACGAAATCGACGAAGTCTGGTACCTCAAACCCGAAGCCGGCCGCCTGCTTGTCTCCCCCGCCGACGCCACCCCGTCCGAACCCTGCGACGCGCAGCCGGAAGAGTTAGACATAGCTTACGCAATGCATTACCTGGAGGAAGCGACGACATTGAAGGTTCCCGCCATCGCATCGAAATGGGCAGGCCTGCGCACCTTCGCGCCGGATCGGCTTCCTGTGGTGGGATTTTATCAAAATCAGCCCAACTTCTTTTGGCTCGCGGGCCAAGGCGGCTATGGAATCCAATCTTCGCCGGCTTTGGGTCAATATGCAGCGGACTTGCTCCAGCGCGATAAATTAAGTGACCGCTTACTAAATGCCGGTCTGGATGGCACGGAATTTCGCCCCGTCCGTTTTACCTTATGAAGGTTCTATAAGATCGCCGCCGGTTTGAACTTCGCGCCCTTTATCGCCTTGATCTTCCGGATGAACAGATCGAGATTTCCGGCAGTCGTGCGGTGAATGTCGTGATTGAGCACGACTGAGCTTTGCCGCGCCTTGATCTGGTTGACCCCATGCTGCACCCATTTGTCGGGTTTGAATTTCGCGCTCCAGTCCACAGTGTCCACGTTCCACAGCACAAGCCGGTAGCCGAGATCCGCCGCAACATCATCCACAGCCGCATTGTGCGCGCCATAGGGCGGGCGAAACAGCTTCCGGCCATCCATGAAAGGCGCAATGATCCTCTCTGTTTTCAGGAGTTCCTCCTTGATCTTCGCCCTGCTGAGCGTGGTGAGATTTGGATGGGTATAGGTATGATTGGCTATGCGGTGCCCCCCGTCAGCGACCAGTTTGAGGGTCTGCGGATAGAGGGCGCAATTGCGTCCGACCACGAAAAAAACCGCGCTGATCTGATGCGCCGCAAGTGTCGCAACAGTCTTTTTCGTGTTCGTTGGATGCGGCCCGTCATCAAATGTCAGCCATATCTCTTTGGCTCCCGCCGCCTTGTAGCTTGGAACTATTGGCTTCAGGGCTGATGTTTGCGGCATGGCCCGTCCTTCCTTAGAGCCGGGCGGCCTGAACATGCATCCAGTCAAAATTGCGCGTCCGGCCAAGGCTCACCCAGCCTTCCGCCTCCCATGCGCGCCACCAGAAATCATAGGCGCTGGCGTCAAGCGAGGCGCGGTCACGGCCCCATTTCAGCTGGTTGCGCTCCGGGTCCCAATCCATCGCGATCGCCCAAGCATGGGTGGACCAGGTCGAGCCGCCGCGCTTCTTGCGGGCGAAGAATGAGCCGCCGTAAAGGTCGAGCCTGAGCCGCTTGAGCTCCGCCGCACCATAATGTGCATGCACCTTCTCAAACACGTCACCGACGCTGTCGGCGACCTTCGTATGAACACCGACATGGGTCATGGTCGTGCCCTTGTCCCAGGCAAGCTTCAGCGTCCAGGGGCAGCGCACCTTGGTGATCGGCGGTCTGCCCGGCTGACCGTAGAACGCTTTCATCTCAGCCTGATTGCCGCGGTCGCGCGGCCACACATGTGGATTTGCGTCCGACGGTTCATCATCGCGCCAATTGGGTGGCAAATTGCCGGTGTTCTGTAGATGCACCAGCGATTCATAAGCATGCTGGGTGACAGGCCCCCAGAACCCGTCAAGCGGCTCAACCTCGATGCCCTTGTCCTTGGCAATGAGCTGCAGCATCAAAACGAGCTTGCGGTCGGCAGGAAAGCCCATCGCGCCCGCAGGCAATTCGGCCTGCCGGGCGCCGAGGCCTTTATCGACCGCCGTCTGCGTAATCGGCCCGGTGACGCCATCGGCATTACCGCCGAAGTGTCCCAGCTTTTTCAGATGGGTCTGGACCATCATAATTCCGCGTTTTTGCATCTTGGCCTCCGGTTAATGGCTCTGTTTAGCAGCAGGTTTAGAAGTCCTGCGGAACGGCAATGACGCCGGACCGGTATTTCTCCGAATTGGTCCAGCGCGGCGCGCCGCCAGCCGCCAGCGGATTGAACGGCGCAACTTCGATATTGTCCTTGGCGGTCATCTCGCGCATCGAATGCGCCTCAATGACACCGCCCCGCCGTCCGGGAAACACATGATAGCCCGCATGGGCGATTCCGACAAAAAATGGCAAAGTCTTGAAGCTCGCAGGCGGCGTCTTCTTGAAGCCCACCAGCTTCGTGACATTATCGACCATGGCGTCGAAATAAGCGCCCTTGTTCACCGCGCTCGCATGGCGCAGCGCATGACCGCCCCAGACCGGCATCCATTTGCGCCCGGGCTTCAAGGGGTTGATCTGCTGGTCCTCCGCATCCCAGGCCGCGTTCTGGCTCGGGTCCGGATTCCAGTAATAGAGTTTCCAGCCAAGCTGCTGCAGCATGATCTGCAGGTCCGTGCCATATAACTTCTCGTCGATCCTCAGCTGGCTGTCGATTTTCTTCCAAGTGTTCGCCATGCCGGTGGCATTGAAGCCGCGTTCGCAGGCCTGCATCGCAAGCAGAATGCAGGCCGTCGCCACTTGCTGATCGGCGAGAAACTCGGGCTTGCCGAATTTCTTCAGCTGCTTGACGCGCAGCTCGCGGGTTTTGTGCTCAGGCTTGCGGTCGCCGTAATATTTGGAAACACCCCATTTGGCGAAAAATTTCAAATGGTCGTCATAAATCCAGTCCAGAAAATCCGCCGCCGCATCGGTGAATGTGTCCAGCGTGTCGCGGTGTTTCTTGATCTCGACTGGGCTGAACATCTTCTTGGGCACAGCAGTAGCCATGGAATGTCTCCCCGATGCGCGCCCTGGCAGGGATGATACCCGTAATTCCCGTGAAGTATAGATACTGCAGAGGCGGCAATTCAATAGACCAGCGCAACCAGCGCGCGTCATCACCCATTTGGGGGATAGTTGGCAGCTTGCGCGCGCGGTATCAGTCAGGCATGCGCAGATTGCGCCGCTCGCCCGCACAAAAACTCAAGCACCACGCTCGCCGCCAGCAGCGCCGTTGTTTCAGCCGGATCGTAAGCCGGGCAGACTTCAACGACATCCATGCCGGCAATTTCAATATCCTTGAGCGCCCTGATGATATCAAAAACCTCGCCCGGAAACAGCCCGTCCACGACCGGCGTTCCGGTTCCCGGCGCAAAGGCCGGATCGAAACAGTCGATGTCAAAAGTCAGATACACCGGCCGCCCCGCAGTGACGCGCCTGATCTCATCTGCAACCCCCGCCGCGCCCATTTGGCGCACATCCGGGCGGTATAGAACTCGCATCGGATCATCATGTTCATAATAGGTGCGGATGCCGATCTGGATCGAATGCGCTGCGTCAATGTAGCCGTTCTCTATGGCGTGATGAACGAAAGTGCCGTGATCGAGAAAATCCGAATCTGCCGTGTCGCGATGCGCATCAAATTGGATAAGAGCGAGCGGCCCCAGCATCTCGGCATGGGCTTTCAGAAGCGGATACGTGACCAAGTGATCACCGCCCAGCGTGACGAGTTTGACGCCTGCAGTCCAAGACAGCCTTCGCCTGTTCGCGCGCCGCCTTCAGCATTTCCTCCGGCTGTCCGCGCCGGTAAAGCACGTCGCCGTAATCAACCACCGCCAGATGATCGAACGGGTCGAACCCCCAGGGCCAGACTTTGCCCCAAGCCAACTGCGAAGAGGCGTTGCGGATGGCGTTGGGTCCAAGCCGCGCGCCGGGGCGGCCCGACGTCGACAAATCATAGGGAATGCCCATCACCGCCCAGTCCGCGCCTGTCAAATCGCGCGTGTATTTCCGGCGCATGAATGATCGCGCGCCGGAAAAAGGCATCTCAGTTTCTGTGCCGAGCAGGCTGTCGCGGTCGAAAGCCTGGTCGCCCTTGCGAATGCGGCTCACGACCAGCGCTATTTCATCGTATAGATGTCGATGGCGAAATATCTGTTATTGATCGCCTTGTAAGTGCCGTTGGCAATAATGGCCTTCAGCGCCGCATTGAGCGCCTCGCGCAGCTCAGTGTCGGCCTGCCGCACAGCAATGCCGACGCCGTCGCCGACAAAGGCCGGATCAGTGATTGGCGTGCCGATCAGTTCAAAGCCCTCGCCATCCTTGGTCTTCTTCACCCAGTCCAGCATTGGAATCATGTCGCCGACCTGCAGGTCAAGCCGCCCGGACGCCATGTCGAGATTGACCTCGTCCTGCGTCGGATAGGATTTGATCTCGGCAGACGGGTAGGTCTTTTCCGCGAACGTCGCCTGCGTCGTGCCGCTCTGCACGCCGATTGTCTTGCCCTTCATGCCGGCATCAGAAAAGTCGGTGATGCCGGAGCCCTTTTTGGCGACATGCGTCATCGCCGCTTTGTAGTAGGGATCGGTGAAGGACACGGTTTTCTTGCGCTCTTCGGTGATGAACATGGACGCGATGATCATGTCGTATTTATCAGCGACAAGCCCCGGAATGATGCCGTCCCAATCCTGCGCCACTACATCGCAGGTGACCTTCATCTCAGCGCAAAGCGCGAGCCCAATCTCAACATCGAACCCGCCGATCTTGCCGGAGGCATCGATCATGTTGAATGGCGGATAAGCGCCTTCCGTGCCGATCGTGTAAGTTTTCTCAAGTGCTTGTGCTGGCAGTGATAATGCCAGCGCAGCCAGAAGTGCCGAGGCGATAGCGCTGCGGCGATTGATTTGGACCATGGTTTTCGTTCCCGTTTCTTTTTGTCAAAAGGGCTGCATCGAGCCTCCCCGGAACAACTCAACCACATTTTGGCGCTAGCGCAAACCCATCACGCAATGGTGAGATTTGAGACGGGGATTCTCACAGCCGCGTGCTTCGCGTTTTCGTGTTTTGCAGGTGTCTACGTCACGGCCCCAATAACGGATTGGCACAACGCCACAACCAATTTTTGGAGGATAACCTCATGACTAAAACACTTCTGACTGCCGCAGCCCTTCTGCTGTCCGTTTCCTTCGCCAGCGCCGAAGACAAGATGGCTTGCGACGACGCGACCATCATGAAGCTCGAGGAAGGCGCGAAGGCAATGAACGATCCGGCGATGAAGGAATCAATGGAAATGGCCATGAAAGAGGTCGAAATGGCCAAAATGGCCATGAAGGAAAACAAGGCCGATGATTGCATGAAACACATGGACGCCGCCATGAAGGCAACGGAAATGAAGAAGTAATCTTGCGCTTGCGTCGGGCCGGGACCTGTCCCGGCCCATTCTCTTGAGATCAAACAGTCAGATGTTTGCGCACGTCCTTGCGGTCAAGGTCTGATGCGGGACCCGCATGCACAATTTCGCCCCGGTCCATGATGAACACCTGATCCGCCAGCTCGCGGCAGAAGTCCAGATATTGCTCGACAAGCAGAATGGTGATCCCCGCCGTGTCGCGCAGGAAGCGGATGGCGCGGCCTATGTCCTTGATGATCGACGGCTGGATGCCTTCGGTCGGCTCGTCGAGGACCAGAAGCTTCGGCCGCGTCACCAGCGCCCGGCCGATCGCCAGCTGCTGCTGCTGGCCGCCGGACAGATCGCCGCCGCGCCGGTGCAGCATGTCTTTGAGCACAGGAAACAGCTCGAACACATGGTCCGGTATTTCACGCATGGAGCGCTTCAGCGGCGCATAACCTGTCTCCAGATTTTCGCGCACCGACAACAGCGGAAATATCTCCCGCCCCTGCGGCACATAAGCGACGCCCGCGCGCGAACGCTCATAGGCGGCGCTCTTGCCGAAGTCCTTCCCCTCGAACAGGATCGCGCCGGACGAGAGCGGCTGGTGACCGACAATGGCGCGCAGCAGGCTCGATTTGCCAACGCCGTTGCGGCCGAGCACGCAGGTGATCTTCGCCTGATCGGCTTTCAGGCTCACCCCGCGCAAGGCCTGCGCGGCACCGTAGTGCAGATTAGCGTTTTCAATGGTCAGCATGCTCAGCGCCCCAGATAGACTTCAATAACGCGCGGATCCGCGCTGACAAAATCCAGTGGTCCCTCGGCGAGCACCGACCCTTCGTGCAGGCAGGTGACCTTGACACCGAGTTCGCGGACAAAATGCATGTCATGCTCGACGACGATGACGGAATGGGTTTCTGCGATCTGCCTGAGCAGCTTGGCCGTCTCCTCCGTTTCGGCATCGGTCATCCCGGCCACCGGCTCATCGACCAAGAAGCAGCATCGGGTCCTGAGCCAAGCAGCATGCCGATTTCGAGCCATTGCTTCTGCCCATGCGACAGATTGGCGGCGAGGAGATGGCGCTTGGCGGAGAGGCGCACCGTGTCGAGAATTTCAGCTGATGCGTTTTGTCTCGTACTGTGTCGAGCGGTGGAACAGCGAAAACACCGCGCCGCGCTTTCCCTTCATCGCCAGCAGTGATATTGTCTTCAACCGACTGGCTCTCGAACACTGTCGGCTTTTGAAACTTGCGCCCGATGCCCATGGTTGCGATGTCGGCCTCGTCATGTTTGGTCAGGTCCACCTTGCCATGATCGAAAAACACCTCCCCCGCGTCCGGCTTGGTCTTGCCGGTGATGATGTCCATCATCGTGGTTTTACCCGCGCCGTTCGGCCCGATAATGGCGCGCATTTCGCCCTTGGCCAAGCGCCAGCGACAGATTGTTGATGGCGCGGAAACCGTCGAAGGAGACAGACACGCCGTCAAGATAAAGCAGCGTCGCGGCGGAGCTCATGACGCCGCCTCCGCTGCTGCGGGCAAGGTCGGGCTCGGGATCGACGCGCTTCTCCTTGGAACGGCGCGGCAGATATTTCTCCCAAAGACCGACAACGCCTTTCGGCATGAACAGCGTGACGAAGACAAACAGCCCGCCGAGCGCGAACAGCCAGAATTCCGGCAGCACGCCGGTGAACCAGCTCTTGCCCGGCATTGACCAGCAATGCGCCCGATCACCGGGCCGATGATTGTGCCGCGCCCGCCGACGGCGGTCCAGATCACAACTTCAATCGAATTGCCCGGATCGAACTCGCCCGGATTGATGATACCGACCTGCGGCACATAGAGCGCGCCCGCAATGCCCGCCATCACCGCCGAAACCGTGAAAGCGACGAGCTTGATGTTCTCCGGCCGGTAGCCGAGAAACCGCAGCCGGCTTTCCGCGTCGCGCACGCCGATCATCAGCTTGCCATATTTCGAATTGACCAGCGCCGAGGTCACCAGAATGCCCAAGCGCAAGGGCGATGGCGCTTGCCGAAAACAGCGCCGCCCGCGTGCCGCCGGCCTGCACGCTGAAGCCGAGAATATCCTTGAAATCGGTGAGGCCGTTATTGCCGCCAAATCCGAAATTGTTGCGGAAGAAGGCAAGCAGCAGCGCATAGGTGAGCGCCTGCGTGATGATCGAGAGATAGACGCCTGACACGCGCGAGCGGAAGGCAAACCAGCCGAAGATGAAGGCGAGCAGCCCCGGAACCAGCATCACCATCAGCATGGCGAAGGCGAAATTGTCGAAGCCGTGCCAGAACCAGGGCAGCTCCTTCCAATTGAGAAACACCATGAAATCCGGCAGTTCGGCGTTTCCATAGGAGCCGCGCGAACCGATCTGGCGCATCAGATACATGCCCATCGCATAGCCGCCGAGCGCGAAGAACGCGCCATGGCCGAGCGACAGAATCCCGCAATAGCCCCAGACAAGATCAAGTGACAGCGCCAGCAGCGCATAGCAGAGATATTTGCCGGTAAGAGCCACCACATAGGTCGGCACATGGAACGCCGAGCTTGCGGGAACGAGAAGATGCAGCGCCGGAACGAGAATTGCCGCCGCAAGGATCAGGCCGATCATGATTGCTGATCCGCCGGTCGAAACCGCCCATGAAAAACCGCGTCAGGATCATGCTTCCACCGCCCGCCCCTTAAGCGCGAACAGGCCGCGCGGGCGCTTCTGGATGAAGAGGATGATGAGGACGAGAACGAGGATTTTGCCGAGCACCGCGCCCGCGAACGGCTCCAGCAGCTTGTTGACAATGCCCAGTGACATGGCCCCGACCAATGTGCCCCAGAGATTGCCGACGCCGCCGAAAACGACGACCATGAAACTGTCAATAATGTAGCTTTGCCCAAGATTGGGCGAGACATTGTCGATCTGCGAAAGCGCGACGCCCGCAATGCCGGCGATGCCGGAGCCGAGGCCGAAGGTCATGGAATCGACAAACGGCGTACGGATGCCCATGGCCGACGCCATGCGCCGGTTCTGCGTGACGGCGCGCATCTGAAGGCCCATCGGCGTGCGGTTGAAGGCGAACAGGAGGACGGCAAAAACAGTCAGCGAAAACACGATGATCCACAGCCGATTCCATGTGATCGCCAGCTGGCCGATTTCGATGGCGCCGGACATCCAGGACGGGTTGGAAACTTCCTGGTTGGTCGGCCCGAAAATCGTGCGCACCGCCTGCTGCAGGATAAGCGACACGCCCCAGGTCGCGAGCAGCGTTTCCAGCGGACGTCCATAAAGATGTTTGATGATGCCGCGCTCTATCAGAATGCCGACCAGCGCCGTGAACAGGAAGGCAAGCGGCAGCGCGATCAGCAGCGACCATTCAACGAGGCCGGGGGCGGACTGGCGGATGAGGTTCTGCGTGACGAATGTCGTGTAAGCTCCCAGCATGACCATCTCGCCATGCGCCATGTTGATGACGCCCATGACGCCGAAGGTGATGGCAAGGCCGATGGCGGCAAGCAGCAGCACCGAGCCAAGCGACAGGCCGTACCAGACATTCTGGCCGATGTTCCAGAATCTCAAATTCTGCTCGGCGACCGAGATGGCGCTTTCCAAGGCCGATGCCGCGCCGCCTTCCAGCTTGCCGCGGAAATTCATCAGCACGGACAGCGCCGCCCGGTCGCCGCGCCCGGCAATGGTTCTGACTGCGGCCATGCGCGCGGCCTCATCGGATGGCGAGGCGAGCGTCAGCACAGCCTTCGCCTCTTCCATGCGCGTCTTCACCAGCGGGTCCGTCTCCGCCGCGAGCGCCGCCGTCAGCGCTTCCAGTTGGCCTACATCGGACGTGGTGAAAATAGTGTCGACTGCGCGCAGCCGCACGGCCCGGTCCTTCGCCGTCAAAGTGAGGCTGGACATGGCGGCGGCGATCTTGCGGCGGATCGAGTTCTTGATCTTGACCTTCTCAACTGGCGCGTCTGCGGCAGCCCCAGCCTCTTCCCCTGTCAACGGGTCGAGGAGTTTGGCACCATCCATCACAAAGACACCGCCATCGCTTTTGCGCACGACGAGCCTGCCGTCGGACAACGCCTTCAGCGCAGGCGCGGCCAGCGGATCGCCGGTCGCCGCAAGCTCGCCGATCATCGCCTCAACGGCCGGGTAGCTTGTGTCGGCGCCGAGCTTGCCGAGCGCTGCGCGCACCGCAGCTTCGTCCGCCGCTGCCGGGATCAGGCAAGTCAGCAGGAGAACAAATGCAAGCGCCGCTTGGCGCAAGAAGCTAAGAGGCATTTCTGGCTTTCCAACAAAGAAAATTCCGGGCGGCGGCCTTTGCCGCCCGGAGTGATTTCATCGCTTCAGTTTGCGGCCGTTGCGCCGAGGCAGGCCTTGGTCTCGGTGTTGTAATTGCCGCATTTCAGCGTGACCCAGTCGGCTTCGAGCGGCTTGGATTCCGGCAGGAAGTCCGTCCATGCATCGCCCGCCACAAGGTCTGGCGTCTTCCAGACGGTTTCGAACTGGCCGTCAGCCTGGATTTCGCCGATCAGCACCGGCTTGGTGATGTGGTGGTTCGGCAGCATTTTCGACATGCCGCCGGTCAGGTTCGGCGCCTCAATGCCGGGCAGCGCGTCGATCACCTTGTCCGGATCAATCGTGCCGGCTTTTTCGACTGCCTTGATCCACATGTTGAAGCCGACATAATGCGCCTCCATCGGATCGTTGGTCACGCGCTTGTCGTTCTTCGTGTAAGCCTTCCAGGTCTTGATGAACTCGGCATTGGCCGGCGCGTCGGCGGACTGGAAATAGTTCCAGGCGGCGAGATGCCCGACCAGCGGCGCGGTGTCGAGGCCGGCCAGTTCTTCCTCGCCGACGGAGAACGCAACGACCGGAATGTCCTCGGCTTTCACGCCCGCATTGCCCAGCTCCTTATAGAACGGCACATTCGCGTCGCCATTGATGGTCGAGACAACGGCGGTCTTCTTGCCTTCGGAGCCGAACTTCTTGATGTCAGCCACAATCGTCTGCCAGTCGGAGTGACCGAACGGCGTGTAGTTGATCATGATGTCTTCCTTGGCGACGCCCTTGGCCAGGAGATAGGCCTCGAGAATCTTGTTGGTCGTCCTCGGATAGACATAGTCCGTGCCCGCCAGCACCCAGCGCTTCACCGCGCCGCCCTCGTCCGACATCAGATAATCGACCGCCGGAATGGCCTGCTGATTAGGGGCTGCACCGGTGTAGAACACATTGCGCTCGGATTCCTCGCCCTCATATTGAACCGGATAGAACAGGATGTTGTTCAATTCCTTGAACACCGGCAGCACGGACTTGCGCGACACCGAGGTCCAGCAGCCGAACACCGCCGCGACCTTTTCCTTCTCGACCAGTTCGCGTGCCTTCTCGGCGAACAGCGGCCAGTCGGAGGCGGGATCAACCACAACTGCCTCCAGTTTCTTGCCAAGCAGCCCGCCCTTTTTGTTCTGCTCGTCAATAAGCATGAGCATCGCGTCTTTCAGCGTAGTCTCGGAAATCGCCATCGTGCCTGACAGCGAATGCAGAACTCCAACCTTGATCGTCTCCTCCTGCGCCAGCGCCGGAGCGCAAAGGGCGGAAGTCATCATCAATGCGGCAGAAGCTGATAGAAAAGTCCGTCTGGAAAAGATGCTCATGTAACGCCTCCAAAGTGTTGTGTTGCACCGGAGCATAAGGAGAGCAAAGCCTGTGCCAGAATCGATTCAGGAGGCTCGTCACGCATTTAATCTTTTGTTTACAATTGGTTATCGGCGACCAACAAGAATCCCTAATTAAGAAAATGCAAGAATTATGCGCACGACAGCATATTTTTTCATCATGTTTCTTTTTTGCATAAAAAATAGGCAAATTTGGATTTGCTAGCGGTGACGAATTGTGGTGAACTGAATCACATCGAGAAATGGCGCAGAGCGTGGCACAATCCCGCCCTAGCGCATTTCAAGATCAACTCTGTCAGTGGTCAGGTCGCTCCATGGCACATCGAATGAGTGATGATGGGCCACCGAAGCGGCGCCGATGGCGCATTCAAAATTGCCGTGGCCCGAAAGGCCGATCACCGGAACCGTCATGCCGGGCACAATGGCGCTCGCGGTCTGCCGCCTGATTTCCTCCAGCTGGCCAGCGAGCGCAGGCCGCAATTGCCCTCCCAGCATGATGGTTGCAGGATTGAAAATGTTGACGAGCGAAACAATGCCCTTGGTAAGGTTTTGCCCCAATAGTTCCAATGAGCGGCGCGCTGCGGCGTCCCCGGCCTCCGCCGCTTGCACAATTTTCTCCGGCAAACCGGCAAATGCCGTTTCGTCGAGATTTTCGGTTCCATGCCAGCTGCGCGCCAGCGCCCGCAAATTGACGTAGGTTTCAAGGCATCCTTTCTGGCCGCAATAACAGCGTTCGCCGCCGTCCGAGATGCGGATATGGCCAAACTCCGCAGCCATGCCCGCCGCGCCGCGCAGGAGCCGCCCGTCTACAATCGCCGCGCCGCCGCATCCCGTGCCGAGCTTCAGGTAAATGATGGAGGAATTGGACGCAGGCGGATGTGTGTAGACCGAGCCAAAGGCAGCGGCATCGGCATTGTTCTCTACATAGGCAGGAATGGAGATCGCTGCTTCTAGCTGATCAAGCAGATTGACATTGCGCCAACCAAGAATGGGCAAATGAACGACATGGCCCTGACTGTTGACGAGGCCCGGCACGGTAACGCCGAGACTCCTTATCTTGCCGCGATACCGCTGGTCTTTCATGAGCCCTTCGAGATACAACGCGATGGCCGCAACCGCCCGTTTCGGCCTCAGTGATGCCTTGACGTTGAGTTCGGTCGACTCAACAACCTCGGTGCGCAAATCCACCAACACAAAGCGCATCACGCCCACGCCAATCTCAACTCCGGCGAAATAGGCGCCTTCCGCATTGAGTGCCACGCTGACGCCGGGACGTCCGGCTTCCCTGGGCTGGCTCAGGTCCGGAGCGTCCTGAATGTCGCGCACCAATTGACGCTTGGCGAGGCTGCTTATCAGCCTTGTGATGGTGGCGGGCGTGAGTTTGAGGCGCCGAGCAATGTCAGCGCGCGTCGCGTGCCCTTGCGTCCGCAACAGCGTCAGTATTCTCAGCTCATTGACGAACTTTGCGAGAGTTCTGATCGGCCATTTTTTTGGTCCGGTATGCCGTGAATTGCAAAGGACTTCGGTCTGCAGCAGTTCCAACTGCGCGGATATCAGACATTTGTTTCTTTTCAATACTATTATTGACAAGCCCCATTGGCGCTGCGTAACTTTCATTGCGTCCAGGCTTGAAAGACAGAACACACGCAGGCGGGAAGGACCACACCGCCACATCTTAACTTTGGGAGGATTTCATGAATCGTCGATCACTTATGAAGATGATGGGCGCGGCGACAGCCACGGCCGGAACCGGACTGTTCACCACCAGCGCCCATGCGCAGGATGCCGTCACCATCGCGCTTATTCCAGGCCTGACCGCCGACGGATTTTATGTCACCATGCACAAGGGCGCGGAAGCCGCCGCCAAGGCGCTCGGCGTCAATCTCCTGTATCAAGGCGCGGCGGAATGGAATGTGTCGCTGCAGGTCCCGATCCTTGAAGCGATCATCGCCAAGAAGCCGGCCGCGATCCTGATCGCGCCGAACGACAAGACGCAGATGATCGAGCCGCTGCGCAAGGCCTTTGAAGCCGGCATCCAGGTCGTGTGCGTCGATACTTTTATTGGCACCGGCGTGTTCCAGACCGGCGCGGGAGATGCGGATTTCCCCATCTCTTACGTTGCGTCCGACAACGTGCTCGGCGGGCGCATGGCGGCGCGGGCGCTCGCCAAGGCCATCGGCGAAAAGGGCAAGGTCTATATCGCCAACGTCAAGCCCGGCATCTCCACCACCGACCAGCGCGAAGAGGGCTTCAAGCTCGAAATCGCCAACTGGAAAGACATTGAAGTGCTCGAGACCCAGTTCAATGACGACGACGCCAACAAGGCGGCCTCGCAGTTCCAGGCAGTGCTCGGCCGTGTGCCGGATTTGGCCGGCGTGTTCGGCGCGAACCTGTTCTCCGCAGCAGGCGCGGCCAATGGCGCCAAGCAGGCGGGCGTTGCGGGCAAGGTGAAAATGGCGGGCTTCGACGCGCCGGAATCCATCGTCGCGCAATTGAAGGACGGCACGTTTGAGCTGACCATCGCGCAGCATCCTGCGGAAATCGGCTATTTCGGCCTCGCCGCCGCGCATGCGTTTGTCACCGGCAATCCGGTGCCAACTGCTATCGGCACGGGCTTCACTGTCATGACCGCCGCCAATATTGATGATCCGGCGATCAACCGCTACCTCTACAAGAGCGAATAATCGCGACCAATTGTGGTCAGGGCCGCTGGCAATGATAAGCTGGCGGCCCACTTGTCTCTCGCTGTCGGACGAAACCCATGAACGCAACGCCCGTAAGCCCGGTTCAGGGCAAGCCGCTTCTGATGCGGATTGCCGAACTGCGCGCCTGGGTGTTTCTGATTTTTCTGCTGGTGTTTTTTGAGGTCTGGGCGCAGCTCGCCTATGGCGCGACCTTCGTTTTCAACACCTATAACATGCGGGCGATCGCAGTCGCCGCGACAGCGCCGCTGGTTCTGGCGCTTGGCCAGACCTTCGTCATCATTTCCGCAGGCATTGATCTGTCGCTCGGCTTCGTCATGGGCCTTGCTTCAGTGGTCGCCGCGCATCTTGCCAATTACGCCGCCGCGCAGCTCGGTCTGCCGCCCATAGCGGCGATGATGGTGGGCGTTGCGTCCGGTGTCGGCATGGCGCTTATTCCCGGGCTGGTGAACGGCTGGCTGATTGCGCAGCTGAAAGTCCCGCCCTTCATCGGCACGCTCGGCATGTATGGCGTGGCGCGCGGTTCGGCCTATCTCTTCGCTGGCGGCATGACGATTGCCATCAGCAATCCATGGTACAGTTCCGTCGGCAATGACCGCGTCCTCGGCGTGCCTGTGCTGGTCATCCTCGCGGCCATCTGCTGCATCGTTTTGCACTACCTTCTGTCGCAGACAAAGTTCGGCCAGCACACCTATGCCATGGGCGCCAGCCAGGCGGCGGCAAGCCGGGCTGGCATCAACATCAGGCGGCTGACGATCAAGATTTACGTCCTCTCCGCCGTCATGGCCGGCATTGCGGGTGTGCTCTACACGGGCCGCTTTTCAGCGGGCGCGCCGCAGGCGGGCGAGCCGCTGCTGCTCTTGTCAATCGCCGCAGTCGTGATCGGCGGCGCGAGCCTGTTCGGCGGCTCCGGCACGATCTGGGGCACGGTCGCCGGCGCGCTGGTCATCGCCGTCATTGATTACGGGCTGGTCTTTGTCGATGTCGAGCCGTTCTGGCAGTTTATCGCCGTCGGCCTCGTCATCATCGTTTCGGTGCTTGTCGATCAGGCGCAGCGCCGCTTCCTTGGAGGGCGTCAAGTTGAGTGACCAGGCCCCCATTCTCTCCGTCAAAAACGTCTCCAAACATTTCGGCGGTGTCCAGGCGCTCGACAAGGTTTCGCTGGATGTGTTCCCTGGCGAGGTGGTGGCGCTGGCGGGCGACAATGGCGCGGGAAAATCCACGGTGATCAAGGCGATCTCAGGCGTGTTCGCCTATGAGGGCGGCGACATTACGCTGGATGGAAAACGCATCGCGTTTTCAACTCCTCAGGAGGCGCGCGACAACGGCATTGAGACCATCTATCAGGATTTGGCGCTTGCCGATAATCTCAGCATCGGCGCAAACATTTTCCTTGGCCGCGAGCCGATGAAAAAACTGTTTGGCTTCCTGCCGGTGATTGACCGGCAGAAGATGGCGGATGTGGCGCGCGAAACCATGCAGCGCCTTGACTTTCACGTTGAGCGGCTCGATGCGCCGGTCGCCGCTTTTTCCGGCGGCCAGCGGCAGGCGGTCGCCATTGGTCGCGCCATGTACTGGAATGCGCGGCTCGTCATCATGGACGAACCGACCGCCGCGCTCGGAGTGCCGGAGCAGCGCAAGGTCATGTCGCTGATCCAGTCACTGAAGGCAGAGGGCAAAGGCATTATTTTCATCTCGCATAATCTGCGCGACATTTTTGAAGTCGCCGACCGCATCGTCGTGTTCCGCCGCGGCGAAAACGCTGGCGAGCGCTTGCCTAATCAGACCAGTTCCGATGAAATCGTCCGGCTTATGGTCGGCAAGTGAGATGGCGAATCCGCGCATCGGCAGCATCGGCGATCTGCTCGTGGAAATCATGGCTACCGGCAAGAACAGCCGTCATCTTCAAGTAGGAACCTATAAGGGGCCTTACCCCTCAGGATCGCCAGGCATCTTTATCGGTCAAGCGGCGCGGGTTGGCGGCGATTGTATCTTTGTCGGCGCTGTCGGCGACGACGCCTTTGGACAGGTTATCCTCAACCGGCTGCGACAGGACGGCGTTGACACAAGCCTGATCAGGGTTGCGAGCGGCGTTCCCACGGGCACCGCCTTTGTCAGCTATAATGACGATGGCAGCCGCGACTTTGTCTTCAACATCACCAACTCCGCCGCTGCCCTGTTTGACGGCGGTCAGGCGGTAATCAGTGCGCTGCTCTCATTCAAACTGGACTATCTTCACGTTTCAGGAACCGCGCTGAGCAACGAAGCCATGTGCGCTGCCACGCTCCAAGTCTGCCGTGCGCTGCATGTTGACGGCGCGAAGATCTCCTTCGATCCAAATGTGCGCAAGGAATTGATGGGCAACGCCGGATATCTCGCGGCAGTCAATGAGATGATAAGCCTGACCAGTATTTTCCTTCCCAGCGAAGACGACGCGGCAGCCCTTTTTCCGGGCAAGTCATTCGCTGAGTTCGCCACGCCGCTGCTCGCCGCGCACATGGACTATGTCGTACTCAAAAAGGGTGATCACGGTTGCGAGGCGATGGACAAAACCGGGCAGTGTCTCAGCCTGCCCTCACACAAAGTCGAGGCCCTCGACCCGACTGGCGCCGGCGATAGTTTCTGCGCCACGTTTGTTACATTGACAGCGGGCGGGCTGCTCAGTTTTCCCGATGTTCTGGCACGCGCAAACGCTGCCGGCGCGCTTGCGGTCACCAAGCTCGGCCCGATGGAAGGCAGCGGCACCCTTGCGGAGATCGAGAAATTTCTGGCGTCCCGTCCGTGAATGGCCTTGAGTCCCTGCGGGAAATAGTCCTCGCAAACCGCGCTGGCGCGCGGCGCGGCATTGCATCCTGGTGCACCGCGCATCCGGACACGCTGCGGGCGATCCTGCGCGCCCATCTGGATGTCAGCGGGCCTATCCTGATTGAAGCGACCTGCAATCAGGTGAATCAGGACGGCGGCTACACCGGCATGACGCCGGTCATGTTCCGGAGCTTTGTTGAAGGGCTGGCACGGGACGAGGGCATTGATCCGCAGCGCCTCGTTCTGGGCGGCGATCACCTTGGCCCAAACCCGTGGAAACATTTTCCTGCCGCTGAAGCAATGGATGCAGCAAAGCAGATGGTCAAGGCCTATGCGGAAGCCGGGTTTGAAAAGATCCATCTCGACGCCAGCATGGCCTGCGCGGATGACGGTCTGCTTGCCGAGGACACAATGGCCGAACGCGCCACCGAGCTCTGCGCCGTTGCGGAGGCCGCCGCCAGCTCTCCCCCAGCCTACATCATCGGCACCGAAGTTCCGATACCCGGCGGTGAGACAGATGCGCTGGATGCCATTTCCGCGACCAAGCCAGAGGCGGTGCGGCGGACATATGACCTGCACGCACAGGCCTTCAAGAAACGCGGACTTGGCGCAGCGCTGTCCCGCGTCATCGCACTGGTGGTGCAGCCGGGTGTCGATTTTGACAACGCAAGCGTCACGCTGTTTGACGCCGCGAAGGCGCGCGATCTGACTGCGGCAGCCGAACATATTCCGGGAGCGGCGTTCGAGGCGCACTCCACCGATTATCAGACGGAGCCCTGCCTCGCCGATCTGGTCGCCGGCCGTTTCCCTATCCTCAAAGTTGGGCCGGAGCTCACCTTCGCCTATCGCGAGGCCATTTTTGCGATGGCGGCGATTGAAGATCAGCTCGCGCCGCAAACGCGGTCAAACATCATTGAGGTCATCGATGATGTGATGAACCGCGACGACCGCAACTGGCGTCCCTATGTTCCGGCGGGCGGACAGCAGCGGATCGCAAAGCTCTTCGGCCTCAGCGATCGTGTCCGCTATTACTGGCCCAATGCAGAGATCGCGAAGGCCATAGAGCTGCTTCAGGAAAATATTGACCGGCAGCCGGTCCCACGCGGCCTTGTTCTGCAATATGCCGGCGCAGACTGTCTGGACCAGCCCGGCCAGCCGCTGTCGCGCCGCATCATCGATTCGAAAGTCGGCAGCGTGGCGCGCAAATATCTCGCAGCCGCAGGGGCGGTCAGGGCAAGGTCTGAAGCCAGCGCATGAAATCTTCCGCGCCAAAGGGCTGAGTCGTGTCAGCCTCATAGGTTGGAATTTGTCCGAGCGGTTTCGCCCGCTCCGCCAGCGCAACAAGCTCCGGCACATAATCCAGCCCCAGATGCCCGCCGCTCCGCGTTTCCACGCGCGCCGCATAACGCGTGCCGATGTCCGCAGGCGGCGCATGGCACCAAACTTGGATCATTCGCGGCTGGCCAACACTCTTGACGTGCGAGGCAAGCACCTCTTCAGATTGAAAGCCGAACCACGCGTCCATCACCACCGTCACCCCGTCAGGAAAATCGGCGGCCAGCGCAAACATCGCCTGATAGCTGGCACGGCCCATCAGGCGGTTGTATTCGCGGTCACCCGTGCCGAGATGCGCGAACAGCGCCTCCTTGATGGTATCAAGCGCCAGCAGCGGCCATGGACCCTGATCCGCAATTGCATGCGCCACTGTGCTCTTGCCCGAGGCTGGCACGCCATTGACCAGAACGAGCCGCTTCACGCGAACCGCTCCAGCGCCGACAGTCCCGCGCCGATGACGCCCGCCTCATCCCCCAGCTGCGCGGGCGTCACCTGGTACTGGAACCATGGCGAAACAGCCGGAAACCGCTCCAGCGCCCGGCACGCAGCCGCGCCCAGCCCGCCGCCCAGGACAAACAGCTGCGGCGAGAAGGCAGCGGACAGGCTGTCCAGCCCGGCCCGCAGCGGCGCAGCCCAAGCCACGATGGCGCGCTGCGCCTCAACGGAATCCAAGCTCAAAATCTCATCTATGCCCGTCCCCGGCGCAAACCCCGCCTCGGCCATATGCCGTTGCAAGGCAGTGCCTGAACTCTCAGTTTCAAGACAGCCCCTGCGTCCGCACTTGCAGGCCGCGCCGTCAAACGAAACCGTGACATGCCCAAGCTGGCCCGCCGTTCCGCCGCCGTGGAACATGCGGCCCCCCGCCAAAACCGCCCCGCCAATCCCTGTCCCGATAGTCAGCATGATCACATCGCCGATGCCGCGCGCCGCGCCGATGCGCGCCTCGGCGGCCAGCGCCATATTCGCGTCATTATCGCAGAAAGCTGCAATGCCGGTCAGCGAGTGAAGCCGGTCTGCAATGTCAATGCCGGACAAATCAACAAACCCGCCTGACAAGACACGCCCAGTCCCTGCGTCGACGCGTCCGGGAATGCCAATGCCGATCGCAGCCGTTGAGGCGTCTCTCAGAGCCGTCACACATGTCTCAAGATCGGCAAGGATGGCGGATGCCGATCCAGGAGTGGCGTTGGACAGACGCTCAAGAATGCGGCCATCCGACGATATCCGCGCCGCCCGGATGTTGGTCCCGCCAATGTCTATGCCGATGGCCGTCCGCATGCCGGGATCAGGCGCGGTGGGTCAGCGGCTGCGGATAGCGCGCGAGTATGGCCTGGATTTCGCGCAGGCGGGGAAGGGCGCGGTCGGTCAGGAGCTGTTTCTGCTTGGCCCGGTCCAGCGATACGCAATCCTTCCACAAGGACCGTCCGGCGATCACGCCAGACGCGCCATTCGCCATGGCAATTTCCACCTGGCCGATGAACGTGGCATGATCGACCCCGGCGGACAGAACCGACCACGGCACAGGCCCTGCCATCGCCGTAATATTCGCGCAGGCCTCGGGCGTGCCGGGATAAGGGATTTTCAAGACCTTGGAACCAAGCTCGAGACACATACGCGAACCGCCTTCGATCAATGACGGAAACTTCGCCTTGTAATCTTCCGCGCTCTCGCCCGGCATCGGATAGGTGAGGAACTCCACGACCAGCAGCAAGTCCTCGGCGGCAAAATCGGCGATGCAATCCTTGATGATCTGGATGTTCTGCTCATTGCCGGTTTTCTCATCCGAGCGCAGATACACCATCAGCTTTCCGCCCGTGCCGCCGAGTTCGCGCACGCGCCGGGCAGTGACGCCCGGCACGAGTTTGGAGAGCCAATGCCCTTGCGCATCGACATCATACCCCGACGCATCAAGACCTATCAGCAGCGCGGTATCCCGGGCGAGCGAGCCTTCCTCGACAACGCGCGGCACTGCGCAGATCGGGTCCAGGAGCACACAGGGCGCATGGGCGGCGAGATAGCGGACAACGTCAGACTTCGTGTCGCCGAGCGTGTCATCGCTGATTGTCTTCTGCGCTTCCGGCGTGTCCGCCAGGAGCTTGCGGATGCCGCCGCGCTGATCGCAGGCGATAACCATGATCGCGCCGTTCCTGCCGCAAATCTGCTGGTAACCGCGCAGCTCTGACGTTGTCATCCGTTTCATCATTGAGCTCTCCGGCGTGTCCGATTATCATATGTTCTTGACTGAATTCACCCAAGCTGTCGAGCCGAAAATGGCGCTGTAAACTACCGCCGAACCAACAGGCACGCGGCGCGTTTCAAAACGCTTTGCCAACTCAAAACTGAGGTATGAAGCCCGTTGTTACGATAGGTCATCCAGAACACTGGCTCTGCCAGCGCGGCTATGTTCAGAATACCGCGGCAGATGGCGCGGGCGCCGCTGGCCCAGTTCTGACGCTGGTGCTCTCGCGGTGACGTTCACGGCAAGGCGCGAAGCGCCCATGTCTCCGGTATGTGCAAACAAAAATCTGGCGGAGAGGGAGGGATTTGAACCCCCGATGCCCTTGCGAGCATGCCGCATTTCGAGTGCGGTGCATTCGACCACTCTGCCACCTCTCCAAAAGAAGCCGCCGGTCAAGGCGCGGGGTTCATATCGCGTGTCCGGCATGCTGGCAAGCGGGAAACAGATGCAGGGCTGAGCGCGCACCGTCTCCGTGCCGCGCTCTCAGACGCGCTTTAGAATAGCTGACAGACTGAGTTCGGCACCTTCCGGCGGCGGTAGCAAATCAAGGCCGGACAAAAGGTCCACCAAATGGCTGCGCATCAAGTCGGAGGCCTCGCGGGCCTGATGATTTTCGATTGCGTCAACGAGTGCATGGTGCGCGTGGCTTTCGCAAGTCGTATCACGCCTGCGCCAATACAGCGCAATGATCAGCGACGAGCGGGTGACGAGGTCGCGGACGAATTCGGTCAGGATGGCGTGGTCCGCAACCTCGGCTATGCCGAGATGAAACCGGGCCGACAGGGCGATGGCGTCGCTATCGCGGCCCTCGCGCAGTGCTTGGTGCTCGCGCTCCAGATGCTGGCGCAGTTCGGCGATCTGGACAGGTTTTGCAACGTCAGCGGCGAGCGCCGCCACATGCGGCTCAACCAGCGAGCGCGCTTCAAACACTTCGCGCGCTTCACGTTTGGATGGCTGGGCGACAAAAGCGCCGCGGTTGGGCTCAAGATTGATCAGCCGCGCATGGGCCAGCGCCTGCAGCGCCGCGCGCACCAGCGTCCGGCTCACGCCATAAATGGCGGACAACTCATCTTCGGGCAGCTTGGTTCCGGGTGCGATCTTGTGTGAGACAATGGCGTCGCGCAGACCGGTGAAAACCGGCACCCAGCGCGCCGTGGAACGCTCTGCCTCGGTCTCGTTGATGAAAGCGGCTATTGTCATTTCAAGTTCCTGCCAAGAAACCGGCTCACCGGCGGTTCCTATTGTGGCGCGTAAGGGGCAAACATGCCTTTGTAAAGTTTTGAGCGCGGGCGTGCGTAACCGCCTGCCGAAGACGTTGTCAGGCCGAGCGCCACGAGCGATTCTGCAAGCTTGACCGCACAGCTGACGCCGTCCAGCACCGGCACGCCATGCTCGGCAGACAGCGAATGTGCCAAGTCCGCCATCCCGGCGCAACCAAGGACGATGGCCTCGGCTTTATCCACCTCAATGGAGACGCGAATTTCCTGCGAGATGCGCGCCCGTGCGGCAGAGCCGGGAACCTCAAGCTCCAGCACCGGAACTTCGCTGGCCCGCACTCCGGCGCAGCGCCCAGCAAGCCCGTAGCGCAAAAGGTTGTGTTCAATGGCCGGCACCGAGCGGTTGAGCGTCGTGACCACGCCGAACCGGACGCAGATGAGCGAGGCAATGTGAAACGCCGCCTCGCCAATGCCGATCACCGGCGCAGGTCCGATGCAGCGCGCCGCATCGAGACCTGAATCATCAAAACAAGCGAGCACGATTGCGTCGGCTTGCGCATGATTGCGGATCTCGCCAATCAGGCCGGGAACGGAAAATGCCTCGTCGTAATAGCCTTCGATGCTTTCGGGCCCGTCATCTGGACTGACGGCGATGATCTCGGTTCCGCTTGAAGCCGCAGCCGCAGCCGCAGCGCCGATCTTCCGGGTCATCGACGCTGTGGTGTTTGGATTGACGACCAGGATCTTCATGCCCGCACCTTACAATTCCCCGCCCAGATAAAGCGCCTTTACCCGGTCATCATTGAGCAGTTCGGCAGATCTGCCGCTGAGCGCAACAGAGCCGGTCGAGAGCGCATAGGCGCGCTGCGAGATGCGCAGCGCCATGCGGGAGTTCTGCTCGACCAGCAGCACGGAGACTTTTTCGTCGCGGTTGATGGCGACGATGGAGCGGGCGATGTCCTGCACCAGCTTTGGCGCGACGCCGAGCGAGGGCTCGTCCAGAAGAAGCAGTTTTGGCTTCGACATCAGCGCGCGGCCGATGACAAGCATCTGCTGCTCGCCGCCGGACATGGTGCCGGCCTGCTGGCTGTAGCGCTCTTTCAGGCGCGGAAAGCGGGTCAGAACCATGTCGAGCGTGGCGGCGATTTCCGCCTTGTCCGCGCGGGTGAAGGCGCCCATGGCGAGATTGTCGGCGACGGTCATGAATGGGAAAACGCGGCGCCCTTCCGGCACCATGGCGATGCCCATCCTGACGATCTCGTCCGGCGCCGTGCCGTCAAGGCGCTTGTCCAGATAGTGGATTTCTCCAGACTTGATCTTACGCAATCCAGTGATGGCGCGCAGGATTGAGGATTTGCCCGCGCCGTTCGCGCCGATCAGCGCCACGGTCTCGCCCTCATTGACGGTGAGCGACACGCCCTTCAGCGCATAGACATGGTCGTAATACATCTCGACATTGGCGAAGCTGAGGATCTGATTGCTCATAGCCCGATCGCCTCATCTTCACTGCCCAGATACGCTTCGATCACCCGCGCATTTTTCTGGATTTCGGCCGGCGTGCCTTCCGCGATCTTTTCGCCGAAATTGATGACGACGATCCGGTCGGAGATTTTCATTACGGCAGGCATGTCATGCTCGACCAGAAGCACGGTCAGCCCGCGCTCGCGCAGCTTGCGCACCATGGCGATGGCCTTGTTGGTCTCGTCATGGTTCATGCCCGCGAACGGCTCGTCGAGCAAAAGGATGGACGGGTTGGTGGCAAGGCCAATGGCGATGCCGAGCGCGCGCAGATGGCCGTGCGGCAGGTTCTTGGCGATCTCATTGCCGATGCCGCCGAGATTGAGGAATGATAGGATTTCGTCGGCGGACGCGCCGAATTCCGCTTCGTCCAAGCGCGCGGCTTTTGTGCCGAGGAAGAAGCCGAGCAGCGAGGCCTTTGAGCGCAGGTGATGGGCGACAATGACATTGTCGCGCACGCTCATGTTTTTGAAGATCGTGGTTTCCTGGAATGTGCGCACCACGCCCTTGCGGGCGGCGATGTGCGGCGCGAGGCCGGAGATTTTTTCACCCTTGTAGATGACTTCGCCGGACGTCGGATTGAGGAACGAGGCGATCAGTTTGAACAGGGTGGACTTGCCCGCGCCGTTCGGCCCGATGACGGAGAGGATTTCCTTTTCCCGCACATCGAACGACACATTGTTGACCGCCGTCAATCCGCCGAAGCGTTTGGTGAGGCCCTTGATCTCGAGAATGGATTCCATCGCTCAAGCCTTCCTGCGACCTTCGCCGAGGCTGAGCATGCCGTTGGGCAAGACCAGCATCAGGATGATCATCAGGCTCGAATAGATCAGCAGCTGGAAGCGGCCGGTTTCAAACAACAGGTTCCAGCCGAAATACAGTGTCAGTGTGCCGAGCATCGGCCCGAACACATAGCCGAGGCCGCCGAGGAAGCAGTTCAGCATGAAGTTGACCGAGTCGGTCGTGGTGAAGCTCGACGGATAGACCGACTGCGTGACCGCCGCGAACACCGCGCCGCTGACGCCGCCGAGGAAAGAGGAGATGGCAAAGGCGATCAGCCGCAAGTTTGCGATGTTGACGCCGATGGACGAGGCCAGCTCCTCGTTCTGCTGCAGCGACATGCAGATATGGCCGATGCGCGAATGGACGAGGCGGTACATGCCGGCGAAAGCGAGGACCATGAGGATCGCCGCCAGATAATAGAATGCGATTCGCGGGTTTGCCATCGTGTTGAAATCCGGCACAATGGTGAGGCCGAAAATGGAAATGCCGGTCGGAAGCGGGATGTTGGTGATGCCCTTCGCGCCGCTGGTGACCGGCAGCGCCAACGCCAGGAGCCGGACGACTTCGGTGAGCACAAGGCTGACCATAGCGAAATAGACGCCACGCAGCCGCAGGATCGGCAGGCCGACCAGAATGCTCGCGACGGCTGCGAAAATGCCGGCGGCGGGGATCGTCCACCAGAACGAGACGCCGTAGTTCATGGTGAGCACCGCCGACACATACGCTCCCATCAGCGCGAACGCCCCTTGGCCGATGTTGATGCGGCCAATGAAGAAGGTCAGCCACACGCCAGCGCTGGCGATCGACAGAAGCGCCACTGACGTCAGCGTGTAGTAAAGATCCTTGCGCCCGGTCATGCCGATCAAAGCCGGGATGATGACGAAGACGGCCAGAAGGAAAACGGCTATGCCGATGATTTTTGCGGACCTGCCCATCATCAACCCCATGGCTTGCCCATCAGGCCATTCGGCCTGATTGCCAGAAACACCATCAGCGCGGCGAAGATGGCGAGATACGTGACATCGCCATACTCGCGCAGCACAGTCAGGCCGACCGATTCCATCATGCCGAGGATGAAGCCGCCGGCGATTGCGCCGCCGACCACGCCCGCGCCGCCGATCATGATCATCATGAAGGCCTTGATCGAGATCGGCCCGCCAATGCCCGCATTGACGCCGGTGATCGAAACCAACAGTCCGCCGACCACGCCCGCCAGCATCGCGCCAAGGGCAAAGCCGATCATCGTATAGCGGTCAACCTTAACGCCCATCAGCTGGGCGGCGACGCGGTCCTGCGCCAGCGCCCTCATGGCGCGGCCGGTCTTGGTGTATTTCATGAACAGGATGAAGGCGGCGATCATGAAGGCGGCGATGACGGCAACGAGAATGCGGTCATAGGGCAGGATGATGCCGAAATCATTGAACACGCCCTTGACGATTTTCGGCACGCCACGCTGCTTTTCGCCGAAGATCAAAAGGATCACTGCGTCAAAGAAAAAGGCGGTCGCGGCGGCGAGCAGCATGGTGCTCTCCTCGCGGTGGCTGCGCCTTATGACGGTGCGGAACAGGTACCGCTCCATAAAAGCGCCGATGACGGCCAGCGTCACGCCCGAGGCGAGCACGGCAAGCGGGAACGGCAGGCCGAGCTGGCCGTAGACGGCATAGCTGATGAACCCGCCCAGCACATACATCTGGCCATGGGCGAAATTCAGAACGTTCATCAGGCCGAATATCAGCGTGAGCCCCAGCGCGATCAACGCGTACTGGGCGCCCAGATACAGCCCGTTTGCAATGACTTGTTCCATCAGCCAGCCTTTGTTCGGCAGGGCACAGCAAGGGGTCCGGCAGATGCCGGCCCCATGCTGCTACCAGTCAGATCAGCTTAGTCGACGTTGCCGACAAACAGGGTCTGGAATGCGCCATCCTTGTATTCATTGACCACCATCGGCACGGCAACCTGCCGCTTCTGGCCGAACGAGGTCGAGCCGACATAGGTCAGTTTGGCGTCGCCCTTCAGATAGGGATTCGGCGCGGAGAATGTGTCCATTGTCTTCTTGAACTCGTCGATATTGTCGATGGCCGCGGGGTTTGCCTTGATCGTCTCGAGAATATAGTCGAGCGCGTAGACCTTGGTGTTGGACTCGTCATTATATTCGCCGAACATTTTGGTGTAGCGCTCGACGAAGGCCTTCATCTTGTCCGAGGCGATCTCCGGCGTAGACGCGCCGCCGACCGAGATGAAGCCGTTGGCAAGCTCGCCCGCGCCTTCTTCCAAGACCTTCGCGTCCTGCGCGGTCTCGGTGGAGATCAGGCCCTCATAGCCCAGCTCGCGTGCCGAGCGGATGAGCAGCGGCGCGTTGGCTGGGGCGACGCCGGAAAGGACCAGAAGGTCCGGCTTCAACGCGACAATCGGGGTAAGAACCGGCGTGAAGTCGCGGGTGTCGTTCTGGTACGTGTCCTTGTCGGCGACCACTTCAAGGCCAAGCGCCTTGGCGGCAGCCACGCCCCCGTCACGCTGCGACAGCGGATCGGATTCATTGGCGGCGACGAAGGCGACCTTCTTCACGCCCTTGTTGTCCATCAGATATTTGTAGATCGCAGGTCCCGACTGGTAGTTGGCGATCATACCGAGCACGGCGTTGGAGGCCGGAGCGGTGTAGAGTTCCTTCGGGAAGGCGTACGGGAAATACATGATGTTGTTCTTCTCGGCGACCGGGCGCACGGCCGCGGCGCCGTCATCGACATTGGGGCCGACCACATAGTGGATCCCCTCCTGCGCCATCTTTTCCATACCTTCCACGGCGCGCTTCGGATCTTTCTGGTCATCGAAGGTGACGACCTTGATGTCATAGGTCTTGTCGCCGATCTTCACGCCGCCGGCCTCATTGTACATGGCCTCAAGCGTCTGCATCGAGCGGACATTGGATGTGCCCCAAGCGGCGGCCGGGCCGGACGTGACGCCGACAAAGCCGATTTTCAGGACATCGTTGGCGGAATAGGCGAAATTGGTGCCCGCAGTTGCAATTGCGACGGTCGAAACGGCCAAAAGCAGGACGGATTTGAAGGCAGAGCGTCGTGTCAGCATGATTGTCTCCTATGGATCGCGCGGGACGGGGGAGGGAAAGGCGCGTACGGAGGGCAGTGAAGTTCATTCAGCAAAGATCGTCAACAAAAAACAGATATTTTGTATACAATGTTTTCGGCAACCTGCTTTCGGAGAGCGACAGTGCAAAAATACCCCATCGGCAAAGCAAGTTTGACATCCTGCGTTGACTTCACCCAAAGCTTCCCCTATTGCACCCCCG
>CAWBWL010000012.1:0-100733 GCA_963792485.1 uncultured Alphaproteobacteria bacterium | reverse complement strand
GCAGGGAATTGCGGTAACCTATCTGGCGGGCGGCACCATCTTCGTCATTGACACGTTCGGCAACAACGATTCCGGCTTTCACATTGAGGAGGTCAAAGGCAGCGCGCGCGCTGATGTTTTCAACGGCAACGCGGAGGATAACCGCGCCGAGGGTATGGGCGGCAACGACACATTCGACATGGGCGCCGGCTGGGACCAGGTCACTTATGAGAACGAGCGCGATGCTGGCACAACGCGGGGCGTTATTGTCAATATGGGGCTCATAGCCGTTACAGCCAATATCGGATTTGGTGCTTCCATCGTTCAAGCTGGGCGTGCACTGGATACGTTTAGCAATACGGACATACTGACCGATGTCGAACAGGTGCGCGGGACGCAGTATTCCGACTATATTGTAGGGAGCGCATTGGACAATGAACTGAACGGCGGCGACGGCTCCGACGCGCTGTTCGGGGGCGCTGGCGATGACAATCTGCGCGGCGATGAAGGCGGCAATTTCAATCAGGGAAATGATGTTCTCTATGGCGGCGATGGGGACGACAGTTTCAAGGGCGGTGCTGGCAACGACTTCGTAGGCGGCGACAACGGATTTGACCGCATGGAGTACGACCTTGAAACGACCTTTACCGGCGATGATGCAACGCATGGCGTGATAGTCAATTTGTCGAATGTCACACTTACCGGCGTTTCGGTGGCGGGCATCGCGCTTACAAATGTCGCAGCGGGCACGGCAGTTGATACCCGCAATTATATCGACACTCTCGTCTCAATCGAGGGCGTGCAGGCCACGGGTTACAATGACTGGCTAGTCGGAGGCACCACGGACGAAACCTTCAATGCACTTGGTGGCACAGATATCGTAAGCGCTGGTGATGGCGACGACTATGTTGTCGGTGGCGCCGGAGCTGATTTTCTGGATGGAGGCAATGGCTATGACACCGCCTCTTGTGAAGAAGACATAGAAGACGGTGGCACGCGGGGAGTGATTGTAAACCTCTCAAGCGCGTCAATCACCGTCAACATAGGAAATGGCAATGAAACCGTGCTGACTGGGCGGATCAGGGACTCGTTTGGCACTACCGACACTATCAGCAATTTCGAGGAGGTTAGGGGCACCTCGTTTTACGACTATATGGTTGGCAGCGGCCTGCGCGACCGGCTCGAAGGTGGAGACGGCTCCGACGTTATCTTCGGCGGTGTAGGCGACGACCAACTGCGCGGCGACGAAGGCGGCAATATCAATCAGGGAAATGACTACCTCTACGGAGGTGCTGGCTCTGACGACTTTAAGGGCGGTGCCGGTGCGGACTATATGGATGGTGGCGCTGATTTTGATTCAGTCGGCTATGATCTTGAAACAGTGTTTACGGGGGACGACGCAACCCATGGCGTCATAGTCAATCTTTCGGCTTCCGCCCTGATCGGCGTTACGGTGACAGGCATTCCGCTGACTAATGTTGCCGCGGGCACAGCGATTGACACGCGCAACTATATCGACACGCTGGTTGACATCGAGCGCGTTGAGGCAACCGATTACAACGACATCGTTGTCGGAAACGATGCCAACAACGACATTGAGGGGTACGGCGGCGTTGACATTCTGCGCGGCAATGGCGGGGCGGACAATCTCAATGGGGGCGGTGGCGATGACCAGATGTTCGGCGGCATCGGCGATGATTACTATTACGTGGACTCCGCTGGTGATCTTGTCTCTGAGGCTGGCGGCGATGGCTACGACACGGTTGGCACGACTTTGAACACCTACACGCTTGGCATTGGTCTTGAGCAGTTGCGGGCTGAGGGCAGCACGCCGTTCACCGGTTTCGGCAATGCGACCGCGAACGACCTCGTGGGAGACTTGGGCGCAGACGGTCTCTATGGCGGCGGAGGCGATGACTATCTGGAAGGAAATGACGGCGCGGACGCGCTTGCCGGGGGCACAGGAAGCGACGACGCTTTTGGCGGCACTGGCGCGGATATCCTCCTCTTGGATGACTACTCGGAGGCTGGACGGCTGATCAGCAATGGCGACGACTATGCCGAGGGCGGCGAGGGCGATGATCTTGTCTGGGGCTTCGGCGGCAATGACGATCTTTATGGCGGCGCGGACAATGATACGCTGGTCGGCAATGATTTTAAGACGGGACCGGTTGGCAACGACCAGCTGTATGGCGGCGACGGCAACGACACGCTCTATCTAGGATTTGGCGGCACGGGACAACTTGACGGCGGCGCGGGCAATGACGCGCTGTTCGGTTACACAGGCTCCGATACGCTGCGGGGCGGGCTTGGCAATGACTACATGTATGGCAATGCGGGAACCGACGTGTTCCAGTTTTTCCGGGCAGACCTTGGCGCCGGAAACGCCGACATAGTCTACTTCGTCGATGCCGGAGACCGTCTGCGTTTCAGCGCCGATCTGAATGGCTCGCTGTTCTTCCAAAACCTCGCCAGCCTCGAATACGCGCCCGGCCTGTTCACCACCGGCGTCTACATCACGGCGTTTCTGGGCGGCGGCGCGACGGCGACGATCACGGTGTATGGGACGACCGTGGCGAGCTTGATGCCGCTGGTGGAATATACGCTCTGATGCCGTGACGCTCGGCGCAAATCTGCTCGCGCCGTGCGGGCGCGAATTTGCTTCTGCGCGCAATTGCAAGGCGTATTGAATTGTCCTAGGATTTGCCTGTCAATAGCCGGGGAGGCAACATCATGGCGACAATGACTGTGTCTGGAATGGGCGCGGGGCTGGGGTTTGACATCGACGCTCTGACAATCGCTGAACTGTTCACTTATGGCGCTTACAACGCTTCCAGCACGCGGCTGCTGCTCTTTGACGATGCATTCAATTACACCGATTTCCGCGGTTCGGGCGTCACCTACACATTTGCGCCAACCGGCCAGATTTTAGACATCACCTCCGGTGTTGTGACGTCGGTGGACTATGTCAACAACGCTGCGGCAATCATGTCGATCACGGGCGCAAACACTTCTGCGCCGGCGCTCTTCGATGCCTATGTCGCCAATAACACGACGCTGGCGTTCCAGCTTTTGCTCGGCGGCGATGACCTCATCACCGGCACCGCGTTCGGCGACAGGCTGCGCGGCCATGGCGGGGCGGATGGGATGTATGGCGGCGATGGCGCGGACACGCTTTTCGGCGATGCCGGGAACGATGCCCTGGTCGGCGGGGCTGGCGGCGACACGCTCTATGGCGGCTCTGAAATCGACACGCTGCTGATGGACGACTATATCAGCCCAACCGCATCAGGCGGAGCGGACACCGGCTATGGCGACGCGGGCAATGATTTGCTCTGGGGCTATGGCGGCAATGACATTCTCTATGGCGGCGCGGATAATGACACGCTGGTCGGCAATGATTTCAGCGCTGCGCCTATCGGCTTTGACCAGCTCTATGGCGGCGATGGCAATGACAATCTCTATCTCGGCTTGAACGGAACGGCCTATCTCGACGGTGGCGCTGGCAATGACACGCTGTTCGGCTACACAGGATCGGACACACTGCGCGGCGGGCTCGGCAATGACTACATGTTCGGCAGTTCGGGGGTGGACTTCTTCCAGTTTTATTCGACGGACTTTTCCGCCGGAAATGCTGACATCGTCTACTTCATCGATCCAGGCGACCGGCTGAAATTCAGCTCTTCCATGAACGGCGCGTTGTTCTTTCAGGATCTTACCGGTCTGGTCTATGACGCGGGCACCGGGGCGACCACGACCGGGGTCTACATCACGGCGTTTCTCGCGGGCGGCGGGAGCGCGACTATTACGGTGTATGGCACGACGGTCGCGAGCCTGACGCCGATGGTGGAATATACGCTGTAGCCTGCTCACAGCGAAATCAATCGTCGCAAAAAGTGAAGCCTTCCAGCCGGCCCCGGGCGTTGCGCGCGGGGCCGGCCTGACTGTAGCCTCCGGCGCATCAGAAGCTGCGCGCCAATCCTCATGGCCCGCTATGGTCCGGAGTGTGAAATGGCGGTTTTTTCAGGCGGCGATGGGGCGCAGACTTATCTTGGCACAGCGGGTGACGACGTCATCTACGGGCACTCCAGCGCCGATCTCAATCCGCTGTCCGGGCAGATCATCGCCACGCGCGTCGTTTCGCCAAGCGCGGGGCTGGTGTTTGCGGGCTCGGCGCCGGGTGATGCGGGCGGGCTTTATACGCTCAACAAGACCGACGGCACGATCACGCGCACGAACCTTGCGACCGGGACGCAGTCGACCTTTCTCGACATTCCAAACGCAAACTTCTCTTCGGATGGCGAGCGCGGCCTGCTGGGGCTGGCCTTCCACCCGGATTACGCCACGAACGGGCGGTACTTCGTGTTTGTCACCGCGCCGAATGGCGATTTGCAGGTGGTGGAATACCACCGCTCCAATGCCAATCCGCTGGTCTCCGATCCCAACCCGGTCAAGACCATCATCACCATCCCGCACTCGACTTATTCCAACCATAATGGCGGCTCGCTCGCCTTCGGCCCGGACGGCTATCTGTATATTTCCACCGGCGACGGCGGCAGCGGCAATGATCCGGAGAACAATGCGCAGAACATCAATGTGCTGCTCGGCAAAATCCTGCGGCTCGATATCAATGGCGATGCCTTTCCGTCGGACCCAAACCGCAACTACGCCATTCCCGCCGGCAATGTGTTCGCGAGCACTGCCGGAGCGGACGAGATTTATGATTACGGCGTGCGCAATCCCTGGCGCATCTCCTTTGACAGCCTGACCGGCGATCTGTGGATCGGCGATGTCGGGCAGGGCGCGCAGGAAGAGATTGATGTTCACCGGGCAGGCGTTGCCAGCGGGCTGAATTTCGGCTGGCGGATTTTTGAGGGCACGCTGCCAAACATCGGCACGGGTCCCGGACCGTTCGAAGCTCCGGTTGAAACCTTGGGCCGCGATGACGCCCGCTCGATCACCGGCGGCTATGTCAACCGCGGACCCGGGCCGGGCCTGCAGGGCGACTATATTTTCGGCGATTTTGTCACGGGCAAGATCTGGGCGCTCTTGCAGCAGAATGGCGGGACGGAGCTTGTGGACATCACCGCGCGCATAAACAGCGCGGGAATTTCAATCAACTCCATCTCCTCCTTCGGCCAGGGCAGCGACGGCGCGCTCTATGTGGTCACCTATTCGAGCGGCGTCTTCCGGCTGGACTTCAGCGCGGCGGCAGGCGACGGCAATGACTTTCTCGCTGGCGGCGGCGGGGCGGACACGATCCATGGCGGCGCGGGCGATGACGCGCTGGTTGGCGGGACGGGCAATGACACGCTGTACGGCGGCCTGAACAACGACACGCTTTTGATGGATGATTACACCGCCCCTGCTGCGACAATCGGCAATGACACCGGCCATGGCGATGCGGGCAATGACCTCCTGTGGGGTTATGGCGGCAATGACATTCTGTTTGGCGGCGACGGCAATGACTCGCTGGTCGGCAATGATTACGGCTCCAATGTCACGGGTAATGACAGCCTTATCGGCGGCGCGGGCAATGACACATTCTTCGTCGGGCTTGGCGGCAACGCCTACATGGAGGGCGGGGCGGGCAATGACATTTTCTACGCAGGACCAAACGCGGACATTCTGCGCGGCGGCGCGGGCAATGACTATCTGTATGGCAATGCGGGCGCGGATTTCTTTCAGTTTCATCGGACTGACTTCGCCAATGGCGACCGCGATATTGTCTACTTCCTCGATGCGGGCGACCGGCTGAAATTCAGCGCGGACATGAACGGCTCCCTGTTCTTCCAAAACCTCGCCAGCCTCGAATACGCTCCCGGCCAGTTCACTACCGGCGTCTACATCACGGCGTTTCTCGGCGGCGGGCAGATGGCGGTGATTACGGTGTATGGGACGACCGTGGCGAGCCTGACGCCGCTGGTGGAGTATACGCTGTAGCGCCGCCGCGCCTCCTCTCTTCCCGCCAAACGCGCTTGTGCAGCCTTGCAGAAGTGATAGCCTGATGCCGGGGCACGGCGGGAGGAAATCATGGCGACTTATACATTCGTTGCGGATCTCGGCACGCAGAACTGGGGCCTCGGCCCTTCATGGGACGCTTTTTTCAGCACCCCCGGCGCTGCCGATAATGTTTTCATCAACCAAACATCCACCGTCGGCACGCCCTGCATCGTCGATTCAAACCAAGCGGCCAACACAGTCACCATCGCGCGCGGCAATGCGCTGAACGTGCAGGCTGGAGGCGTGCTTGCCGTCGGCGGGCAACTGTCGCTCGGCAATGTATCGGGTGTTTCGCAGCTGAACGTGAGCGGCTCAGTCACCGCCGCCAATTTGCTGATCGGGCAAGGCAGCGGCGGGCAGGGTCTTGTGACCGTCAGTGTTGGCACGCTGACCATCGCCGGCAATATTGAGGTTGGCAGATTAGCGGCCTCGACGCTGCAAGTCTCGTTGTTAGGCACGGTGAGCTGCAATTTTCTCTTCGTCGGCAACAGCTTGAACGGGGTTGACGGCAGACTGGTTATCGGCGGCACGGAGTTCGGCGTGGCGGGGATTGGCGGCGCGGTGGACGCCACGGGCGGGATCACGCTGGAGACAGCCGGATCGAAACTGATTTTCAACACGATCGACAACAGGGTCTTCGGCTCGAGAATTTCCGATATCGGCTCGGTTGAGGTCAAGGGCAGCGGCACGGTGACGCTTCTAAATCCAGGCAACAACTATTCAGGCGCGACAACTGTGTTCGGTGGCATATTGCAGGCTGGCAATGCGGGCGCACTTTCCGCCAGCAGCGCCTTCACCGTCAGTTCCGGCGCAAGGCTGGATCTCTTCGGATACAACAACACGATCAAATCGCTGTCTGGAGCGGGCATTGTCGAGAACACTGACGCCGGGTTCTCGTCGGATCTGACGGTCGGCAGCGGCAGTTTCAGCGGCGCAATTCAAAATCCGGGCGCGGCAGCGGTAAACCTCGTCAAGACCAGCGCGGGCACGCTGTTCCTTACCGGCAATGGCAACAGCTATACAGGCACGACCGTCATCGATGGCGGCTTCCTGTCAATTGGCGACGGCGGCGCGACGGGGTCCATCGGCACGGGCGCGGTAACGATCAACGCAGGAGGAAACCTCACATTCCAGAAAACAGGCGCGTTCAGTTTCACAAACGATGTCAGCGGCGCTGGCACCTTGGATAAGCTCGCCTCCGGCACGGTGACGCTTACCGGCAATCTGGACGGGCACACGGGCCAGTTCCGCATTTTCAGTGGCACGGTAAGGGGCGGTGATTCCAACGCTTTCGGCGCGAACCATTCAGTGCAAATTTTCGCCGGGGCCAATCTTGATCTTGGCGGCTTCAACCAAGCCATCGGCGCGTTGTCAGGTGCAGGCAGCATCGTCAACTCGGGTACGGGCGCAAATCTGATTGAGACCAATACTGGAACCACAGCTTTCAACGGCGTGATTTCCGGTCTCATCAGCCTGACAAAGTCGGGCATAGGAACACTGCAGCTGTCGGGAATTAACTCCTATGTGGACAGCACAATAATCAACGGCGGCACGCTGACGCTCACGGGCGCGGGGTCAATAGCAAACTCAAGTGTTATTCAGGTTAATTCCGGCGGTGCGCTCGATGTTTCGGCCATATCCGGCCTCACTGCCAGTGTGCGAGACCTTTCGCTGAGCGGAACCGGTGAGATACGGCTTGGCGGCAAAACCCTTCTCGTGACCAGCGCCAATCAGAACGCGGGCAGCGGCGGCTTTATTGTCGGCTTTGCAGGCGCCGTTGACGCGATAGTGTTTAATGTCACGTCGACGAACTTCACCATCGCCGCTCTCGGCTTCAACACTTGGACCGACGGAACCGACACAATCACGATCAACGGCACGGCTGCGGCCAATGTGATCACCGGCTCCTCGCGCGGCGACACCATCAATGGCGGCGACGGCGCCGATACGCTCAATGGCGGCGGCGGGGCTGATATGCTGGATGGCGGCGCGGGCGCGGATTCGATGTTTGGCGGGGCGGGCGACGACACTTACCGCGTCAGTGCAGGCGATACGGTGTCCGAGGTTGGTGGCAGCGGGCGCGATACGGTGCGGACGCTGTTGTCAACATTTGCGCTCGGCGCGGACTTCGAGGATTTGACAGTCACAAGCGGCATCAACTTCTTAGGCTTCGGCAACGATCTTGGCAACGTCATCACCGGCAATTTCGGGGTTGACGGCCTGTTCGGCGGCGATGGCGGCGACACGCTGTTTGGCGGCATCGGCAATGACGCGCTGGCTGCAGGCGCGGGCGACGATACGGCGAACGGTGGCGCGAACGACGACACGCTGTTGATGGACGACTACACCAACCCCGGCGCGACGATCGGCGACGACATTGGCAATGGCGATGCGGGCAATGACCTGCTCTGGGGCTATGGCGGCAATGACCAGCTATTCGGCGGGGCAGACAATGACTCCCTCGTCGGCAATGACTTCGCCTCGAACGTGGCCGGGACCGACACGATGTATGGCGGCGCTGGCAACGACCAGTTCTTCGTCGGCCTCGGCGGCAGCGCTTTCATGGACGGCGGGGCGGACACTGACACATTCTTCGGCGGCGCGCTCGCCGACACGATGCGCGGCGGGCTGGGCAATGACTTCATGTTCGGCTCGACAGGCGCGGATGTTTTCCAGTTCTTCCTCGCGGACTTTTCGGCGGGAAACTCGGACATTGTCTATTTCGTCGATGCCGCAGACAAGCTCCGCTTCAGCGCCGGGATGAGCGGCCAGGTGTCGTTTTTCGACACGGTCCTGCAGTTCGACGCCGACCCCGCCCACACCGTTGCGAGCGTGCTGCTGACAGTCAGCCTCGGCGGCGGCCAGACGGCGCAAATCGCAGTGTATGGGACGACCACGGCGGCGCTGACGGGGCAGGTGGAATACACGCTGTAGGGGCGGGCGTTGCCTGTCTCCCGCTGGCGATAATCCTATTGAGGCGGCCCCGGCAAAGCAGTATCATTGCACCAGCGGGCGCGCCAAAGTCACTGCCAGCAAGGCTGGCGAGGGGGACCCATGCCTGCACCAATCAAATGGACAGCCGATTTCGAACTCATCAATTCGGAGAGCCCCGAGGGCGAGCCTTGGCTTGCCGCTACGCCAGACGGGCGCTTTAATCTGACCTTCTTCGAATCCTTTCCAACGGCTTCGCCCGCCTATACCGACATCGAAACGCGACTCTACAGCGCGGCGGGCCTCGACACAGGCCTCGGCCCGGCGCCCACCTTCTCCGCCACCACCACCGACCACCAGGCTGCCACCGCCTACTTCCCGGACGGCCGCAACGTCTATGTCTGGACCGAGGAGCCAAACGCGGGCGGCGGCAATCAAGAGGACGTCTATGCCTCTATCTATGTCGGGCAGCTCGTCATCGTGCCGCGCTTCCTCGTCTCCGGCGGGGCGGGCATCCAGCATGACCCGGTCGTGGCGGCGAGCGCTGCAGGCTTCGTGGTCGCGCTGGCCGACGATTCGGTGGCGGGCGGACAGCTTATTCTTAAGTTCTACAACGCCGCTGGCGGGCTGATCACGACCGTCACCGATGCAGACGATCCGGAAGGCGTCAACACGCCTGGGGGCAGCGAAGACGATTACCGGGACGTCGAAGTTACGGTGCTGACCAACAACAACTACGTTGTGACCTGGACCGACGACACTTCTTTCGACATCTGGGCCCGCGTCTATTCGCCGACCGGCGTGGCCCAGACGGGCCTCATCGAAATCGAACCGGGCGGCGGCGTCGCCACATTCCCGGACGTGACCGCGCTTGCCGACGGGCGCTTCCTTGTGACCTACGAGCAATACAGTATCAACACGGTGCGCGGTCGCATCTACGAGGCGAATGGTACGCCCTCGGCCGGTCCGTTCACCATCACGACCGACGCCGCCAATGCGTTGAACCAGCAGGTGCAGAGCGCCGCATTGCAGGACGGACGCTTCGTCACGGTCTGGCGCAACGTCGCCGGCAACATCGAAGGCCAGATGATGTTCGCCAACGGCACGCCGGACGGCGCCGCCTTCGCCGTCAACAGCGACGGCACAGGCAATAAGGGGCGGCCGACCGTCGCGGCACTCGCCGACGGGCGCTTCGCCGTCTCCTGGGAAAGCGGCGCCGGCGCGACGGCGACGATCTTCACCACTATCTTCGATCCGCGCGAGCAAGGCATTAACATCGCGGGCACGAGTGGGGCTGACGACTATTTCGGCAGCGGCTTCGCCGACATTATCTCGCAGGGCGGCGGAAATGACCGTGTTGACGGCGCGGGCGGCGACGATGCGCTTTATGGCGGCGCTGGCAATGACGCGCTGTTTGGCGGCGCCGGCAATGACACGATGGATGGCGGCGGCGACGCCGACGCAATGGTCGGCGGAACGGGCAACGACACAATGTCAGGCGGCGTGGGCAATGACACGCTGCTGATGGACGATTCCACTGCGCCCGCCGCCACAATCGGCAATGACACCGGCAATGGCGACGCAGGCAATGATCTTCTTTGGGGCTATGGCGGCAACGACACGCTCAACGGCGGCGCGGGCAATGATGCGATTGTCGGCAATGATTTCAGCGTGGCTGTCGCCGGCACAGACGGACTTTATGGCGGTGCGGGCGATGACACGTTGTTCGTTGGCGCGGGCGGCAACGCCTATATGGATGGCGGCACCGGCGCAGACATTTTCTATGGCGGCCTGCTCGCCGACATTCTGCGCGGCGGCACCGGCAATGATTATCTCTATGGCAACACCGGCGGCGACTTTTTCCAGTTTTACCAAGCCGATTTCGCCAATGGCAATTCCGACATTGTCTACTTTGTGGATGGAACCGACCGGCTGCAGTTCAGCGCCAGCCTGAATGGCGATCTGTTCTTCCAGAACCTCGCCAGCCTCGAATACGCCCCCGGCCAGTTCACCACGGGCGTCTACATAACGGCGTTTCTCGGCGGAGGACAGACAGCAACGATCACTGTGTATGGGACGACCGTGGCGAGCCTGACGCCGATGGTGGAGTATACGCTGTAGCGTCAAATCGAGGCATGGATCTCTTTCAATTGTTCACGCGTAGTTCAGATTTTATTTTGGGCGCATAACTCATTTGGGTGATGCGGACCGCTCCAATATGCCGCAACACTTCCTCGTCTGGTTCAGGCGGCGGGTGCTTTAGGCTCCATGCGGCTGACTCGACGCGATGCGAGCCTCAAATCTGGCGCGCAGGGGAGGGAGCGGGATGCGGGTTCTTGCGAGTCAGCCGATGATGGCTCTGTGCACTGCACTGACGGTTTCGGCTGCGTTGATCAGCGGCTGCAGCCAGGCGGGCGTTATGCGCCCGGCAGACGGCGAAACCGCCAGGATCGAAGTTGGGGGGCCCACTTTGGCAGCAGACAATCAAAAACTGACAATCACTGGCGTGCGGCTGACGAAAGGCAACGCCGTGGATTGCCCGCAGGTGCGCACGGATGACGGGCGGATTATTCCCGTATCCTATCTGGCACCCACAATTGGCATTGGCGACCGGGTCGATTTGACCGGCTACATGGCGGTGACAACGTCCTGCCGGGGCAGGGTGCTTTTCGTCGAGGAGGCGAGGTAGCAGGAAAAACCAGATTGCCCGTTATTCGCCGGGGCGCGGCGGAAAGCGGAATGACCGGCAAACGGAAGGGCTTGAAAGCCCGCCGGACTAAGAGCGCCCGCCCTCTTGGCGGTAGATAACCGGGGGCGGCCCAATCCAAGGGTCCGCTCGGCAGCAGGGAAAGAAAATCATGCCCCTACCAACAGATCCGCTTCTCAACAGCCAATGGCACCTTGGAAACTCCGTCGCCGGACTTTATGATCTCAACGTCCGCGGCGTCTGGAACCCGGCGGAAGGGCCGGCCTATACCGGCGCGGGCATCCGCACTCTGGTGGTCGATGACGGATTTGACTACACCCATCCCGACTTCGACAATTACGATCAGAGCCTCGACTTTGACTTTGACGCGCTCAACAATGGCAGCAATGGCGACCATGATTTAGATCCGTTCGGTCTTGCGGGAGATGCGCACGGCACGGCGGTGGCGGGCATTATCGGGGCGGCGGCGGATGGCGCAGGCGCGGTCGGCGTGGCGTTTGGCACCAGTTTGGTGGGCTACCGCACAGCAGGCCTCATCTCCGATGGATGGCTGCGGGACATCAGAGATTCCATCGCCTTCGGCGCAACCAGTGCGCTGGCAGACGTTGCCAATATCAGTCAGAGCATCGCCAATGACGCGGCCTCGGAGTTTGGCGTAGGGTACGACCCCCTGCGATTTGATGAAATCGAAACGGCCATCGGCACGGCAGTAGGCAGCGGCCGCGGCGGACTTGGCATGACCATCGTCAAAGCCGCCGGCAATTCGCGTGCCGACAATTATGATGTCAACGCCGACGACTGGACCAACGACACGCGCCAGGTCGTGGTCGGCGCAGTGAACCAGGATGGATTTGTGTCGAGCTATTCCAGCTATGGCTCGGCGCTTCTCGTCTCGGCGTTTGGCACGCCGGGCGAGGTGGTGACGACCGACCGGGTCGGCGCGGCAGGCTATGATGCTGACAATTTCACCGAAACCTTCAACGGCACATCCGCCGCCGCGCCGATGGTCGCCGGCGTCGTGGCGCTGATGTATGACGCCAATGCCGGGCTCGGCTGGCGCGATGTGCAGAGCATATTGGCGGTCTCGGCCCGCCAGGTCGGCAGCGAAATGGGCGCCGCGGCAGCCGGGTCGGAGCGCTTCGCCTGGGGCTGGAACGGCTCCAACACCTGGAACGGCGGCGGCATGCACTTTTCCAATGACTACGGCTACGGCCTCGTGGATGCGCTCGCGGCGGTGCGGCTGGCGGAGACTTGGCTGCTCGGCGGCGCGGCAGCGCAGAGCAACACCAATGAATTCAGCAACACAGTGGATGTGCTCAACGCCGCTACGGTGATACCGGACAGCAATGCGACAGGTCTGAGCTTCACCGGCAACGCCGCGTTCAACGACATTGTCGACCGCGTCACCGTGCAGATGACCTTCAGCACAACATTCACGGGCGACCTTGAGGTCTATCTGACCTCGCCGGACGGCACCGTCAGCCAGCTGATCGCCGACACCGGCGGCGGCAATGATTTCAACGGCACATGGACTTTCGAGAGCCAGGCGTTCCGCGGCGAGCGGGCAGCCGGAACCTGGACAGTGCGGGTTGTCGATGATGCGGGCGGCGACGTCCTCACCGTCTCCGACATCGTCATTCGCACGTTTGGCGAAGCAAGCACAAACGACCGCTATGTATTCACCAATGAATACTCCGATTATGACGGTGTCGCCGGCCATTTGACCGCGATAAATGATGCCAATGGCGGTGCCGATACGGTCAACGCCTCGGCCGTCAGCACGGGCTCGACCATCCGCCTTGACGGAGTTGCGGGAACGATTGATGGCGTCAGCGTCACATTTGCCAATGTCGAAAACGCCATAGGCGGCGACGGGATCGATACGATCATCGGCAACAGCGCGGCAAATTTACTGTATGGCATGCGCGGCGGTGATAGCATCAATGGCGGCGGTGGCGTTGACAGCCTGTACGGCGGCACCGGCAATGATGCGCTGAACGGCGGCGACGGCGAGGATTTTTGCTATGGCGAGGACGGCAATGACCAGTTCTTTGTCACCGGCAGTGAGATTGGCGACAATGTCTATGGCGGCGCCAACACGGACACGCTGCATTTGAGTTCCTGGACCAACAGCGCCATCGCGTTCGACGTCAATCTCACTACGCAGATATACCAGTTTCTGCCAAATGCGTCCGGGGCAAGCGGCATCTATGAGGTGCAGGGCGTCGAGAATGTCGTCGGTTCCGCCTTCAACGACACAATCACCGGCGACGGCCTTGCCAATTTCCTCGACGGCGGCGCTGGGATTGACACAATGTATGGCGGCGCTGGCGGGGACGCCATGGTCGGCGGCGCGGGTGGGGACACTGTGTATGGCGGCGCCAATGTCGACACGCTGCTGATGGACGACTACACCAATCCCGCGGCGACCAATGGCTTCGACACTGGCCATGGCGATGCGGGCAATGATCTGCTCTGGGGCTATGGCGGCAATGACAATCTCTATGGCGGGGCGGATGATGACGCTCTTGTCGGCAATGACTACGGCTCCAGTGTCGCGGGCAATGACGGGCTCTACGGCGGCGATGGCGCGGACACCATGTTCGTCGGACTTGGCGGCAACGCCTATATGGACGGCGGCACCGGCGCAGACATTTTCTATGGCGGCCTGCTCGCCGACATTCTGCGCGGCGGCACCGGCAATGATTATCTCTATGGCAACACCGGCGGCGACTTTTTCCAGTTTTACCAAGCCGATTTCGCCAATGGAAATTCCGACATTGTCTACTTTGTGGATGGAACCGACCGGCTGCAGTTCAGCGCCAGCCTGAATGGCGATCTGTTCTTTCAGAACCTCGCCAGCCTCGAATACGCCCCCGGCCAGTTCACCACGGGCGTCTACATAACGGCGTTTCTCGGCGGAGGACAGACAGCAACGATCACTGTGTATGGGACGACCGTGGCGAGCCTGACGCCGATGGTGGAGTATACGCTGTAGGGGGCGGCAAGCTTCAAGGGTCAGCAACGCTTTGGGCCAACGCCACCACGCAAAGGAATTATTAACGCGAATCAAATCAATAAATTCAACGCCAGCTTGTTCAAGTAGTGGCCTCGACAAGTGAATTCACGCAGCAGGAGCGCGAAATGGCAGCAACCGTGGACTACTCTTGGAGCTACCTACGGGAAATCGATCTTGATTCCACATTTTCGGCTAGCGAAGTGACGAGCCTGGCCAACGGCGGTTTTGCCGGTATTGGTAACAATGGCGGTCTGACCAACGGAACGATCTTCAACTCTCATGGTGTGCTGATTGATGGCTGGGCCGGCAGTGTTGGCGTCAACGGCGCTCTGGATCAGCTTTCGGACGGCAATTTGGTAATTGTCGGCCAAGACGGAAATTCAACCCTCTTCAAAGTGGTTAGCAGCCTCACAGGCGACGATGTCGTTGCAACCATCGATATCGGAAACACAGGCAGCGGTGATGTGGACGTCACGGCGCTCGCGGGCGGCGGATTTTGGATTGTCAACCGAATCGCCTTGGCTGGTCCAGGTCCAGTGATGTATGCGGTCCAGGTCCACATCCGGAACAACGATGGTTCGAAAACAGGGATTGCAAATCCCGATTTCATAATAACGTTTGGTTCAGACAACAGTCCCAGCGTCGCCGCACTTGACGGCGGTAACCTTGCGGTGGCTTGGTCAACAGTTGATGGGCACGTGCTTTACGCGGTGTATAGTGCAAAAGGCGACCTAATCAGTGATATTGTGCCCATTGGTCTTGCGCCGGGCATCGGAAATGTCAGCATCACCGCAATGGATGGCGGCGGCTTTGCGTTGGCATTTCAAGATACCCGATGGAACAATGATGGTGATGTCACGTTAGCGCGCTTTTCCGCGACCGGCATTCCGCTTGGCGTAACCGATGTATCCCAGAATGCCAGCGCCGAAGGCAATCCTTCTCTCACACGCCTGTCAAACGGCATGCTTGCGGTGGGCATGCAGACCATGGCGGGGGCCAGTGACACTTCCATCAGCCTCGTCGATTCCCATACCGGCGCAGTGTTGGCAACGCGCACAATCACCGCCGGCCAAAGCATATCAGACGAAGCAATCGACCTCTCCGCCACCGGCTTCGGCCTTGGTCAGCTTGCGGTGTTGCACACCAACCTTACCGATAATGACGTTCAGGGAGAGGCTTTGCAGGGCGTGCGCACTTCAATTGGCGACGGTTCAGCGGACACAATCAACGGTGATGACTTCGTTGATGTCATATTCGGAAATGACGGGGCAGACACGCTGTTCGGGTTCGCAAATAACGACGCGCTGGTCGGCGGTGCCGGCGGCGACACCGCCTATGGCGGCGGTGGCAATGACCATCTGCTGATGGACGACTTCATCAATCCATCCGCCCTCGGGGGCGCAGACACGGGGTACGGCGAGGCGGGCATTGATTTACTCTGGGGCTATGGCGGCAATGACACGCTGTTTGGCGGAGCTGAGAATGATACACTCGTTGGCAACGACTACAGCTCAAATGTTACGGGATTGGACGCCTTATATGGCGGCGCTGGCGCCGACACTCTTTTCGTCGGCCTAGGCGGCAACGCCTATCTGGACGGCGGGGCCGGAAACGATACACTTTATGGAGGCGCGATCAGCGACACGCTCCGCGGAGGCGCGGGCAGTGACTTTCTCTACGGCAAAATAGGCGCGGACCATGTTCAATTCTATCACGCCGACTTCAGCAATGGCGACGCCGACATCGTCTATTTCGTCGATCCGGGCGACCGGCTGCAATTCAGCTCTTCCATGAACGGCTCGCTGTTCTTCCAGAACCTCGCCAGCCTCGAATACGCCCCCGGCCAGTTTACCACGGGCGTCTACATAACGGCGTTTCTCGGCGGAGGACAGACAGCAACGATCACTGTGTATGGGACGACCGTGGCGAGCCTGACGCCGATGGTGGAGTATACGCTGTAGGGGGCGGCTATGCTGCGAGAAAAGCGCCGACTTCCTGTTTGAACACCGGCCAGCCGGGGTCGTTTTCGAGGATCAAATGGTTGCGCCCCTCAAGGCCTACAAAACGGGCGCCTGGAATGTTGGCCGCGAGAAAGCGGCCCTCCTCGAAGGGCTGGATCGCGTCGTCCCGGCAATGAAGCACCAGAGTTGGCGGCTGCACGCGCGGCAAGAGTTCGACGACATTCATATAGTCGGAGATCAGACGGATGCGCACTGCGTTTTCCGGCGATGTCGTTTTGCGCTGCAGCTCGTTGAACCAGTCCATCTGCTCCGCCGTGCCGCCGGGCACGAACAGCGAGGTGAACACCTGCCGGAATGCCGGATTCTCCTGGCCCCAGCCGGTGCGCATCAGCGTGATCATGGCTTCCGCCTGCGCCTCGTCCACGGGCGAGCCGCGCATGCGCCGCCCGCGCGCGAAGCCGCCATAGAGCACCATCTTGTCAACGCGATGCGGATGTTTCACCGCATAGGCAATGGAGAAGGCGCAGCCTTGCGAAGCGCCGAAGAGCGAAAAGCGCTCAAGGCCCGCCGCGTCCACCACAGCCTCGAGATCGCGCACGAAAGCATCAAAGGAGATGTCTGCAACATCCCAGTCCGACAAACCGTTCCCGCGCGCGTCGTAGCGGACGAGTTCGCGCCCGTCTGCGAGCGAGCGCAGAAGATGCGACCAGACCGGGCTCTCCCAATCATATTCGAGATGGTTCATCCAATTGCCGGTTTTGACGATGGGAGGGCCGGAGCCGGCGCGGGCATAGGCGATGGATGTGCCGTCGCTGGACGTGCAGAACTTTATGTCCTGCCTGGGCATGGCATGCCCGTTGCCGGCCTTGTGGGACGAGCGCGTTGAGACGCTGACCGTAAACCGGTAGCCGCGTTTGTGCGAGGTCTTGATGAAGCGCTGCGCTGCGCCGGAATCGCCAAGCGCCTGCCGGACCGCATTGATCCGGCTGGTCAGCGTGGACAGCGAGACAATGCGGCCAGCCCATAGATTCTCGAACAATTCATCGATGCTGACAATGCGTTCGCGGTGCAGAATAAGATAATGGAGAAGGTCGAAGACCTGCGGCTCGACGGCGACCGCCTGGCCCTCGCTGCGCAGTTCAATGCGCTCGGTGTCGATTTCAAACCCGTCGAAAGCGTAGATCATATGGCAACTCCGCCCGGAGCGCCCCGGCGGATCATGCGCCAGAAAATCTGAAATCTCAAGAAAATCTCAAGAAAACCCGAAAGACTCCGCGCCGCCCGCCGCATAACCTGTCTTCGCAGCCGCCAGACATTTGTTATCCCGGCTGCAAGAATGTCCCGAATGGTTCGGGGCATGAATCATCCGTCTGTGGGGCAGGCGAACCAAAGGAACAACGCTATGCCCAACACTCCAGTAACCTGGCGCAACCAGTTCACGGTCAACACGACCACAGCCGGCCTGCAGGCCGATCCCAACATCATCCAGCTCGACAATGGCAATATTCTCGTCTCCTGGACGAGCGACGAAGACACCGGCGCGGGCTCGGATCCCGGGACCGACGTCATCGGCCAATTGTATGATCCGATCGGCAACGCCATTGGCGGCGAGTTCCGGCTCAACAATTCCTTTTTCGGTGATGACGAGCAGGACATGGAGTTGGCCGCACTGCCGGGCGGCGGCTTCATCTCCGTGTTCGAGGACAACAGCGCCACCGGAACCAGCATCCGGCTGAATGAATATGACGCGGACGGTGATCTGGTCAGCGGCAGCAACACGGTCGTCTCGGACGCCTCGGCGGCTGACCCCATCTTCCGCGACCCCGCCGTGGCCGTTTCGAGCGCGACCTCGGTGCTGATCGTCTATGAAAAATTTGACGGCTTCCCCGGCATTTTCGGGAAAATCTACAACCCGACCACGAACACCTACGGCGCGGAGATCGAGCTGATCTTAAACGCCGCCGGAAACGACACGAGAGATGCGGATGTCGCCGTTCTGAGCAACGGCAATTATGTCATCGCTGCCGATCGCAGCGGTGCCGATAACTCGATCGTCTACCGCATTGTGGACAGCGCGGGCGCAAATGTGCTCGTCTCCAGCTTCGTCAGCGGCACCCAAACCAATGCGCAGGACGACCGCGAGGCGACGGTGACGGCGCTGACCGGCGGCGGTTTCGTCATCGCCTGGACGATCACGGATTCAGCCGACATCGATATCGAGTTCCGCGTCTACAACAACGCAGGAGGCCAGATTGGCTCCGGCTTCGCCGGCAATGAAGGCTCCACGGACAACAAGAATGAATCGAAAGTCATCGCACTGGCCGACGGCTCCTTTGTCATCGCCTGGGACAATGACGAAGCCGGCTCCACCGGTGTCGACGTCCAGCACTTCAGCGCCACGGGCGCGGCGCTGGGAAGCATCTTCACCGTGTCTGCGGACAACGCCAACAACATTTCGGGCGTCGGGCTTGCCGATGGCCGCCTCGCACTTGTCTGGGATGGGAGCGGCGACGAAATCCTCATGGAGATTCTCGATACGCGCGACGTTGTCAACAACCCGGCTGTCTACACTCCGGACGCCTGGCAGGTCGGCACGGTCAATGCCGACGTTTTCAGCACGAGCGCCACAGCCGAAATAATCCACGGCCATGACGGCGCCGATGTCATAACCGAAGTGGACGTTGGCACCAATGTGCAGATTTTCGGCGATGCTGGCAATGACACGATTGTCGTGACCTCAATCATTGGCGGTGACTTGTGGGACGGCGGCGCTGGCAGCGGCGACACGATCAACTGGGCGGCTTGCAATGAGTTTGGCGCCACCTTCGATCTGGCCGCAGGGACGGTGACAGATGTGAACGCCAATGTCGAGACTATGGTCAATTTCGAAAATCTGATTGGCACCGCCAACCGCGACATCATCATCGGCACCGGCGGCGCGAACTATCTCGACGCGGGCGCGGGCGGTGACGATGTCTATGGCGGCGGCGGCATCGACGCCATAGTCGGCGGCGTTGGCAGCGATTTGATGTTTGGCGGCGCGCTCGGCGACACGCTGTTGATGGACGACTACACCAACCCCGCAGCGACTAACGGCAACGACACCGGCCATGGCGATGGCGGTGACGACCTGCTCTGGGGCTATGGCGGCAACGACACGCTCTATGGCGGCGACAACGCCGACGCGCTGGTCGGCAATGACTATGGCACCAACGTGGCAGGCAACGACCAGCTTTATGGCGGCGACGGCACGGACACGCTGTTCGTCGGCCTCGGCGGCAACGCCTATATGGATGGCGGCATCGGCAACGATACGTTTTTCGGCGGACTGCTCGCCGACATATTGCGCGGCGGGACCGGGAAAGACTTTCTATACGGCGATCTCGGCGACGACGACTTTCAGTTCTTTCAGGCCGACTTCGTCAGCGGCGACGCCGATATCGTCTACTTCGTCGATGCCGGTGACGACCTCCTGTTCAGCTCCAGCCTCAATGGCGATCTGACGCTCACCGACACGGTGCTGCAATATGATTCCGACCCGACACATCTGGTGGACAGCGTCATCATCACCGTCGATCTCGGTGGCGGGCTGACATCGCAGATCGCGGTGTATGGGACGACGGTGGCGAGCCTGACGCCGCAGATTGAATATACGCTCTGAGCCAGGAAGGAGCGGCGGCCCCGAAGGCCGCCGCGCTTCACCAATCTTGGTAATGCGCTTCTTGCCAGGCCGGGGTAAAATCTGGCTCTAATGTCAGGAGCGCGGGGCACTTCTTCAATGGAGCATGCCGATGCCCGACTTTGCGTCGCATGAAACCTCAGCCGGTCCGCCGGACCGATTTGTCTTCTCAACCGAAGCGCTGCCTCAGCGCGACAGGTTTGACGCCTACCGGGACGGGCTGTGTCTGCAGCATTTGAAGGTCGATGTCGAAAAGCGGGGTTCGGACGCCTTCCGGGCGAAGCTGGAGTTCCACGAGGCCGGCGGCATCGTTATTGGCAGGATGGCCGCCAGCCCCACTCTCTATCGGCGCAAGGGGCGGCTGCTCGGCGAGGACGATGACGGCGCTGTCATCTATCTTGGCCGCAGCGGCAGGCTCGTGTCGCGGCAGGGGGCGGTGGAATACGAGTATGGCAGGGGCTCCGGCATGCTGATCCGCTCCGATGCGGAATCCGCGACCGAAGTGCCCGGCGATGTCGAAGTCTGGACCGTGAAGATTCCAAGCGATGTTCTCAGAGGATTTCTGAAGCCCGGCAGGGAAGTCCAGCCGCGCGCGCTTCTGGCGGGCGACGCCCCGACACGGCTTCTCATTTCCTATCTGAGCGCGATATGGGACGTGAGCGGGACGGCTGACGCAGAGCTGCGCCGGACCGCCGGCGCGCATGTCGCCGATCTTGTCGCGCATGCGATCAGCGCCGGCGGCGACGGTGAGCGGGCCGTGCTGGGGCGCGGGGTGAAGGCGGCGCGCATACAGGCGCTGATGCGGGAGATCGAACGGCGTTTCGCCGACCCGCTCCTCAGTCCGGAGCGCGCCGGGCAGGCGATCGGCGTCACCGGCCGCCAGGTGCACCGGCTGATGGAGGAGAACCCCAAGACGTTCCATGAGCAGGTGCTTGAATGCCGCCTGCAGCGGGCGCGTCAGCTGCTTGCCGATCCTTTATGCGCGGGCGAGAAAATCGCTGACATTGCGCGCAGCGCCGGATTCGTCAGCCCGGCCTATTTCAGCCGCGCCTTCCGCGTCCGCTTCGGCGAAACGCCCATCGCCGCAAGGATGCGGTCGGCCGGATGAAACGCCGGACTGCCTTATGAACCAAATTGGCGCCGAGTGTCACACACACCGACACTGCGGGGAACGGGCCCGCCGGACAAGGGTTCAGTTTAATAGGCCGATGGAGAGCGTTCATGAGCTATCAGCGCGAATTGCTTCAGGGGCGCGGGCTTAAGGCGGCGCGATGCGAGGCAGTGATGCGGGCCATCGAAAGGCTCCACGCCGACCCAAGCCTGCGCGCGGAGGCCGTAGGCCGGGAGCTTGGCATCACCGGCCGTCAGGTGCACCGGCTGCTGGAGGAGAACCCAAAAACCTTCCATGAGCAGGTGCTGGAATGCCGCCTGCAGCGGGCGCGGCAGCTTCTTGCCGATCCCGCCTGCGCGGGCGGAAAAATCGCTGACATTGCGCTCAGCGCCGGATTCGTCAACCCGGCCTATTTCAGCCGCGCCTTCCGCGTCCGCTTCGGCGAAACTCCCATCGCCGCAAGAATGAAGGCGGCGGGCTGACCTCACGCTTTTCTTACCGCGACCTCTCTTTGTCCGGGGGCGACTCAAGCGCGCGCGCCGGCGGGACTATCATGGCGGCGTGGGCGCTTTCCGCGGATGCGGCGAACAGACAGGAGAATTTATCATGCCCAACACCCCCGAAACATGGCGCAGCCAATTTCAAGTCAACACAACAGCAATCGGCAGCCAAACCGATCCCGACATCATTCAGCTCGCCAACGGCAATATCCTCGTCTCATGGACAAGCACCAATGACACGGGCGCGGGCTCCGATCCCCTCCTCGACGTCATCGGACAATTGTACGATCCGCTCGGCAACGCCATTGGCGGCGAATTCCGGCTCAACGATACTTTCTTCCTCCATGACGAGCAGGACATGGAACTCGCCGCGCTGCCGGGCGGCGGCTTCATCTCGGTGTACGAAGATACGGAAGCGGGTGTCACCAGCATCCGGCTGCAGGAATACGACGCGTCCGGTGCGCCGGTCCTCTCGGGGTTCACCGTCGTCAGCGATGGCGCAGCGGCCGATCCCGCTTATCGCAACCCTGTCATCGCCGCCTCAAGCGCGACCTCCGTGCTGATACTCTACGAGGAGGTGACTGCCGGCGCCTCGGGCATTTATGGGAAAATCTACGATCCCGACGACCAATACCTACAGCGCTCAGCTCGCGTTCATGACTGGCGGCGGCTCGGGCGGGACGACAAATCCAGATGTCGCCGTTCTGTCCAATGGCAGTTATGTAATCGTTGCCAATCGCGGCGACGCTGACTATTCGCTCACTTACCGGGTTGTCAATAGCGCGGGCGTTGGAGGCCCGTCCACCTTCGTCACCGGCACCAACACCAACGGCGAGTACGACCGCGAGGCGACGGTGACGGCGCTGACCGGCGGCGGCTTTGTCATCGCCTGGACGAACACGGATGCGAGCGACACGGATATTTTGTTCCGCGTCTACGACAACACCGGAGCCGAGACCAATTCTGGTTTTGCTGGCAGCAACGGCGCGACGGACAACAATAATGAATCGAAGGTCATCGCGCTCGCCGACGGCAGTTTCGTCATCGTCTGGGACAATGACGAGGCCGGCTCCACCGGCGTCGACGTGCAGCACTTCAGCGCCGCCGGCGCAGCGCTGGGCGGCGACTTCACCGTGTCCGCGAACAACGCCGAGAGCATTTCGGCTGTCGGGCTTGCCGATGGCCGCTTCGCGGTTTCCTGGGCTAACTCCGGCGGCGAGATTCAAATGGAGATTCTCGACACGCGCGATGTCGTCAACAATCCGGGCGTCTACACGCCGGACCAGTGGCAGGTTGGCACGGTTGACGCCGATGTGTTCACCGCCAATGGCGGCGCTGAGATCGTCCATGGCTGGGACGGCAATGATGTGATCACCGAGGGCGGCGGCGCGGTCACGTCGCAGATATTCGGCGACGCGGGCAATGACACGATCAACGTCACAACATTCATTGGAACTGATCTCTTCGACGGCGGCGCGGGCGCGAACGACACGATCAACTGGTCAGCGGTCGCCGAGACCGGCGCGACGTTTAACCTTGCTCTCGGCACCGCCACCGACACGGCAGCCAATGTCGAGACGATGGTCAATTTCGAGAACCTGATCGGCACCGCCAACCGCGACATCATCACTGGCACAAGCGGGGTCAATTTCCTGAACGCCGGCGCAGGCAATGACGACGTCTATGGCGGCAGCGGCATTGACGCGCTGGTCGGCGGGACGGGCAATGACCTGATCTTCGGCGGCGCCCAAGGCGACACGCTCTTGATGGACGACTACACCAACCCCGCCGCGACAATCGGCAACGACACCGGCCATGGCGATGGAGGCAATGATCTGCTCTGGGGTTATGGCGGTAATGACAATCTCTATGGCGGCAGCGACAATGACTCGCTGGTTGGTAACGACTACGCTACCAATGTCGCGGGCAATGACGGACTCTATGGCGGCGGCGGCGCGGATACGATGTTCGTCGGCCTTGGCGGCAACGCCTATATGGATGGGGCGGACGGCGCGGATATTTTCTATGGCGGCCTGCTGGCGGACATCCTGCGCGGCGGAACCGGCAATGACTACATGTATGGCGATCTTGGCGGCGACGACTTCCTGTTCTACCAGGCCGATTTCGTCAGTGGAAATTCCGACATTGTCTACTTCGTCGACGCCGCCGATGATCTGCTGTTCAGCGCCTCGCTCAGCGGCGCCCTGACGCTTCAAGACACCGTGCTGCAATATGACGCCAATCCGCTGAACACGGTTGCCAGCGTCTACATCACCGTGGCGCTCGGCGGCGGTCAGACAGCGGCGATCGCGGTCTACGGCACGACAGTGGCGCAGTTGACAACGCAGATCGAATATACGCTGTAGGGGATGGCGAGCCTTCAAAGCCTTCCTTCGGGATGCCCGAGGCATATCTGAAGGAGGGCTTTATGTCAGCCAATTTTCTCACCGCGCGGCTGGCGGGTCGGTGACGGCGCGCTTTGTTCATGCTAACCGGCGGCGTGTTCACTCCGATATCCGGAATCCCGCATGATCCGTATCTTTACGCTTGATGGAGATCACCTTGCGATGCGCGAGCTTGGCGAGCATGAGGATTTGCCCGGGGGCGCGCTGTGGATCGACCTTCTGGAGCCAACGAAAGATGACGACAAACGCGTCGAGGAATTGACCAAAGTCGCGATTCCGACCCGCGAGGACATGAAGGAAATCGAGGAGTTGAGCCGGTTCTACGTGGAGAACAGCGCGCACTACATGACAACGCCGCTGTTGCATTCCGTGGACACCGACCAGCCTGGCATCCAGCCGATCACATTCATTTTGAGCGGGAAACGCCTCATCACCGTGCGCTATTGCCGACCGAAATCCTTCACTTTGTTCGAACGCTACGCCACCAAACCCGGCAACAGCTTCATCACGCCAGGCTGCGAGGGTTTCTCGATCTTTCTCGGCATATTGGAATCTGTGGCCGACCGCGCAGCGGACATATTGGAGGGCATCTCTGTGCGGCTTGACGAGGAATCCGAGCCGCTGTTTCGCTCAAATCCGCGCAATCAGGGGCTATCTACCCCGGCCTTCCGCAAAACGATGCGCCATCTTGGCCGTGAAGGCGCGCTCTTGTCCAAACTGCTGGAGGCTTTGGCCGGGCTTTCGCGCCTCGTCGTCTATGTCGAGGCGCTGCAGCGCGCCGAAAAGCCGAAGGCGAGGGCAAGCGCGCGGATCAAATCCATCGAGCGCGACGCAAAATCGCTGACGGACCACGTCGAATTTCTGCAAAACAAGATCACGTTTCTTCTGGACACGATCATCGGCCTCGTCTCGGTCGAGCAGAACGGCATCATCAAAATATTCTCCGTCGCCGCCGTCGGCTTCATGCCGCCAACGCTCGTCGCCTCGATCTACGGCATGAATTTCAAACACATGCCCGAACTGGAATGGCTCGCCGGTTATCCGTTCGCGATTGTCCTGATGATCGTTTCGGCCCTGCTGCCGCTCGCGTTTTTCCGGTACAAGGGCTGGCTGTGAATCAGGCACTCCCTCAGGGCCTTGGGGCGAACACCGGCTCCGAGGAAAAGTTTACCCTTTCACCAACATTAATGAGTTCACCTTACGTAAACTAGTGTATGGTTTTAGGAGAGTTGGGGCACAATTCGAGACTGCGGTGAATGGCAATGAAAATGCCTGTGTCCGGAATTGCGCATGCGCCCGCCATTGACGGGGCAGCCATCTCCGCGCGGAGTGCAAATGCGCTCTTGATCGATTGCACCACCATGCGGCACTTGCTGGCGAACGCGCTTGGCCGCGCCCGGTCTGAGATTGACGACAACCAGGCGCTGGACGAGCTGATCGAAGACAGCCTTGTTGGTGAGGTTATCGTGATGGAGATGGAAGACTTCCTCGGTCGCGAGATTGACCGCAAACGCTTCTGCCGTGCGAAAACCGTGCGGGACCTGGCGTTTATGCTCGCTGAATGAAATCAGTCCACCGCATCGACCGAAACGATTTCCCATTCGCGGCCATTGACAGTTGCGGACTCTCCCGCCTGCTTGCCAAACAGCGCCAGCGCCATCGGCGAGACATGCGAAATCGTGCCGTGCTTGGCGTCAGCCTCGTCTTCGCCGACGATTTTCCAAGAGTGTTCCTTGTCATGATCGTCGCGTAGCGTCACGGTCATGCCGAAGCGGATCGTGCCGCTGTCATCATCGGGCAGGGAGATCTCCGCCGTCTCGCGCCGGGCGGTCCAATAGCGCAGATCGCGGGCGACCAGCGCGATCTTCTCGCGGTTGCCGTCAGCTTCAGCTTTTTTCATATCCTCGCGCAGAACCGCGATCTCGGTGTCGATCATGGTCAGGCCATTTTTCGTCACAAGATTGCGGTGCGTGCTGACATGTCGCTCTCCGGGTTCCGGAAGCGCGCCGCCATCATCGGGGTCTTTGGTGAATGCGCTGCTCATGAATGGAAGCTAGGCGCGCCGCGCGGGCAATACAAGAGCCAAGTGCCGCTGCCGCGAGGCAGGCCCAAGCGGGTGGCAATCTGTCAACAACAACACGACTGCGTGAGCCGCAGACTTTTTGCGCCATTCCGCCCCAATTGAAGACCATATCAGTGTTGCGGGAGAATAAGAGCCGGAAAGCCTCACGGAACGGCGGCTGCCCGCAAAAGGGCCTGAACGGCCACGGAGACATAGTCATGAAAACCTTGATCAAACGCGCCGCCGGAGCGATGGCGGCTGTCCTGCTGCTCGCCAGCGCAGCCCACGCTGCCGGAATGGTGACGGCGAAAAACGGCATGATGCTCTACACATTCGACAAGGATAAGGGTGGTGTATCAAGCTGTTACGCCGATTGCGCGACAATGTGGCCACCATATCTTGGCAAGGCTCAGGCCAAGATGGCCAAGGGCTGGACCATGGTGAAGCGCACTGGCGGCAAGATGCAATGGGCCTATGACGGCAAACCGGTCTATTTTTACCAGGGCGACAAGAAAAAGGGCGATATGACCGGCGACGGCATGGGCGGCGTCTGGCACGTCATCAAAGAATAGACTGGCCAAATCCGGCTTTGCCCGGTTTGACAAGCCACTGGCCGGGCAAGGAGCTCTTTCCACGATTGCGGACCTGCGCCGAAACGGCACGCACATTCTGGCACGGCCTGTGCATCGCGTCTCCAGAATAATGGAAGACAGCGATGAACAGGCGGCATTTCTTGGCGGGGCTGGGCGCAGCGGCGGCATTTCCGGCGCAGGCAGCGGCACAGCTCGTCTCAGCCGATATGCGCGGCTCGATCAATGCGGCTGACCTTGGCTTCCGCCCGGGCGCGTTTGATGACCAGTCGCGTGTGTTTGAGCGGATATTGAACGATGCGGCGGCGAGCGACCAGGCGGTGTTCCTGCCGCCGGGCACTTATGTGGTCTCTAATCTGAAGCTGCCGAGGCGCGTGCGGCTGAACGGCGTGACGGGGGCATCGCGCATTATCTATGGCGGCGAGGGGCACTTGCTGGTCGCTGAAGACGCCGAGATATTGGAGCTGACCAATCTCGTCATTGACGGCCAGAACCGGGCGCTTGCCGACTACACCGGCGGTCTCGTCGACTGCCGCCGCGTGGCGCATCTGCTGATGGACGAATGCGAGGTAATCGGCAGTTCGAAGAATGCGGTGAACCTTGAAAACGCAAAGGGCCGGATCGAGCGGAACCGGATCTCCGGCGCCAACGATGCCGGGATCTATTCGGTCGAAGGCGCAGGGCTGGCGATATCGGGCAATACGGTCGAGGACTGCGCCAATGGCGGCATTCTGGTGCACCGCTGGCAGGCGGGCGAGGATGGGACGATCGTGTCCGGTAACCGCGTTGCCCGCATCCGGGCCAGCAATGGCGGCACCGGGCAATATGGCAATGGCATCAATGTGTTCCGCGCCGGCAATGTGCAGATTTCCGGCAATCAGGTGAGCGACTGCGCCTTCTCCGCGATCCGCTCGAATGGCGGCAGCAATGTCCAGATTCTCGGCAACAACTGCGCCCGTTCCGGCGAGACGGCGATCTATTCGGAGTTCATTTTTGAAGGCGCGGTGATCGCCAGCAACGTGATTCAAGGCGCGGCGAACGGGATTTCAGTTGCAAATTTCAACGAGGGCGGACGGCTTTCCATCGTCAGCGGCAATCTGGTGCGCGACCTGTCGTCCAAAGGCCCCTACGAAGCCGATCCGCCGGGCTTCGGCATCGGCATTCACGTCGAAGCGGAGACGGCTGTGTCCTCCAACGTCATCGAAAACGCCCCGCTGTTCGGCATCAATCTCGGCTGGGGCCCCTATCTGCGCAATGTGACGGCGACCGGCAACATCATCCGCAATGCGGGCGAGGGCATAGCCGTCAGCGTTGTCGACGGGGCAGGGCCGGCGGTGATTTCGGACAATGTGATCCAGGGCGCGAAAAAGGGCGCCGTTATGGGGCATCATTGGGCAGAGATCGTCTCAGGCGACATGGCGCTGCATGGGGCGCAGGGGTTCGGGCATTTGACGGTGGAGCGGAACCGGGCGGGGTGAGCGGTCACGCCGCAAACTCTTGTCTAAAATCCTGATTTTCGCTATATTCGCCAAATCGGAGAATTTGCGATGAAAAACCAGGCGACAGCAAGCGAGTTTCAACAGGCTTTTGGCGCTTATACGGCCAAGGCCCTGCGCGAACCTGTGACCATCACCAAACATGGGCGGCCGCAATTGGTCATTATGGCCGCCGAGGAGTTTGACAGGCTGAAGCGGCGGGACCGGAAGGTTGGGCTTGTCGAAGATTTGCCGGACGAATGGATTGAAGCGATACGCGAGGCGAAAGTGCCGGACGAATATGCGCATCTGGATGAGCTGATGGAATGAGCGCCGCGGCCGTGGCGCTTCCCAAACCGGTCCCGGGGCTTGTCATCCGCTATTCCTATCTATGGCATGCTGATCACCAGAAGGGTGCGGAGGAAGGGCAAAAGGACCGGCCCTGCGCGATAGTCGCCGCCATACGGGGCGACCAGTCAGGCAAACTCCGGACCATCGTTCTTCCAATCACCCATTCCCAGCCGAAGCATCCGGAACTCGCAATTGAAATTCCTCAAAGGGTGAAGGCCATGCTCGGGCTCGACGCCGAAAGGTCATGGATCATTTGCGTCGAGTGGAACGAATTTCTTTGGCCAGGTCCCGATCTGCGGCGGTTGCCGAATGCAGACGATTCCTCGGTCGCCTATGGCGTTCTCCCGCCGAGGCTTTTAAATCAGGCGACCCAGAGATTGCTTGCGCTGATGAAAGAGCGGAGGGCGCGGCGGGTGCAGCGGACGGAATAGGAGCTAACCGAAGCACCCGGCCCACATTCCAAGGGCTCAGGCTCACTCCATCCGTTCCCAATCCCCGCGTCTTCCGTCAATGTTCGGATAGATCAGCCGGCCTTCATAAATGGTCCAGGGCGCTTCGACAGGTCCGTTTCCATCCGTTTGGAACATCAGCATGGTGTCACTCGCCTGCCAGCTGCCGGATGTTGGGGCGTCCGTTCCGGCCGCGGACGCAACCCACTCTTGAAACGTGCCGTCGTCATTGAGAACAAGATGATAGTCGAAAGGCTGTTCGAGCTGAATGAGGGTTTTTTTCCAATGCCCAACAAGCACGCTGGCGCTCTCAGTGAGGGCAGGCGCGCCGCCTTCCTCTACAGTGGAAGGCTCGCTTGCGCCTTGCGCCATAGCAAGGGTCGCCAGCGGCGCGCATGCGATCAGGGCTGTGAGTGCGAGACGGGACAAGGCCGACGGGAATGAATTCATGATCCACCTCCAATGCCCCACGGATGGAAGGGTAATTCAGATTGGGGCGAGTCGCAAGAATTAGGGTTTACCCGCCCAATTCCCCCGCCGCCTTCACTTTCCCCACCACCATCCCGTTCCAGTTCCGGTTCCGGTGCCGCGATATCTCGCTGAACTTTCCGGCAATCTCGCCATCCGCCTTCATCAGCTTTGCCACCAGCGCTGCTACCATCGAGACTGCGGCCCGCTCCGAGCCGTCGTCGCATTTCAGCGCGAAGCCGAGGCCTAGCTCGGGGATAGCGCCGCAATAGACGGCTTCGGCGCCGTATTTGACGAAGACGCGGCCGGCGCCGGCTTCGAGCATGGCGGTGTCAGGTTTGCCGGTGCCGGCGACATGCCAGGGCTCAGTCATGCAGGCTGTCATCAGGCGTTTGGCGGCTTTGGCGCGGGCGGGGGCGAGGCCCTTGCCGGTGGCCATTTTGGCAAAGCCCTGGGCGAGGTTTTTCAAGGGGACCGAATAGGTCGGGATCGAGCAGCCGTCGGTGCCGTAATGGTCGACCTCATGCGGGAAGCCGGTGACTTCCTGCATGGCGAGGCGCACATTCTGCTGCGCCTTGTGGCCCTGTCCTACATAGCCGGCGGGATCAACGCCCTCATGGCAGGCGGTGCAGATGAAGCCGGCGTGTTTGCCCGAACAGTTGTTGTGGATGGCGGCGGGCTTTTGTCCGGACGCGGCCATGGCGATCAGCACTTTCTGGTCGAACGGCCAATGTGCGCCGCATTCCAGATCTCCCGCCTCGCGGCCCGCCTTCTTGAGCATGGCGAGCGCGGTCGCGACATGGGCTTCTTCGCCGTTGTGCGAGGCGCAGGCGAGGGCGAGTTCCTTATTGCCAAAGCCATACGCCTCCGCCGCGCCGCTTTCGATCAGGGGCAGCGCCTGAATGGCCTTGACCGAGGAGCGCGGGAAGATTGGCAGCTCGATGTCGCCCAGCGACATGACCGCCTTGCCGAACGGATCGCAGACAGCGACCGCGCCGCGATGGCGGCTCTCGACCTCCGATCCCCGGATGACTTCGACCAGAACCGGATTGGACATAGGCGCTCCCGACACTTCTTGATTGACGCAGACGCGACAGGCATTGCCGGTTTGCATGGCGGGCAGGTTGGCTTTAATTGCCTAATCTGTCCAGCGCGGGAACAAGAAAATTCATATTGTGAAAAAGAGCCAGCCCAACATTCTGATCGTCATGGCCGATCAGTTTAACGGAACCCTGTTTGCCAACGGGCCCGCAGAGTTTCTGCATGCGCCGCATCTGAAGGCGCTCAGCGCGCGCTCGGCGCGGTTTGCCAATACTTACACCGCCTCGCCGCTCTGCGCTCCGGCGCGCGCCTCGTTCATGTCGGGGCAGCTGCCGTCGCGCACGCGGGTTTATGACAATGCGGCGGAGTTTGCCTCGGACATTCCGACATATGCGCACCATCTGCGCCGGGCGGGCTATTACACCTGCCTGTCGGGCAAAATGCATTTTGTCGGCCCTGACCAGCTGCATGGCTTTGAGGAGCGGCTGACGACGGATATCTATCCGGCTGATTTCGGCTGGACGCCGGACTACCGGCGGCAGGGTGAGCGGATTGACTGGTGGTATCATAATCTCGGTTCAGTGACCGGCGCGGGGATCGCCGAAATCACCAACCAGATGGAATATGACGACGAAGTCGCATTCCACGCCAACCAGAGGCTCTACCAGCTTGCGCGTGAAACCGGCATGGGCAAGCGGCCCTGGTGCCTGACGGTCTCGTTTTCTCATCCGCATGACCCCTATGTGGCGCGGCGAAAATATTGGGACTTGTACGAGGACTGTGCCGAACTGGAGCCGAAGATCGGCGAAATCGCGTATGCCGATCAGGACAAGCATTCGAAACGGCTGATGGATGCGTGCGACCACACAAATTTCGACATCAAGCGCGCAGATGTGCGGCGCGCCCGGCAGGGCTATTTCGCCAACATCTCCTATCTGGATGACAAGGTCGGGGAGCTGATTGAGACGCTGCGCGCCACGCGGATGCTGGATGACACAATCATCCTGTTCACCTCCGACCATGGCGACATGCTGGGCGAGCGCGGGCTGTGGTTCAAGATGAACTTCTTTGAAGGCTCGGCGCGGGTGCCGCTGATGTTCTGCGGTCCGGGAATAAAGCCAGGGCTGGTGACGGAGCCGGTATCGACGCTGGATGTGAACCCGACGCTTGCGGCGTTGGCCGGGATCGATATTGCCGAGATTGAACCCTGGACGGATGGCGAAAGCCTTCTGCCGGTCATGCGCGGCCAGAAGCGGACAGCATTTGTGCCGATGGAATATGCCGCAGAAGGCTCGATCGCGCCGCTGGTCGCATTGCGTGAAGGGCCGTATAAATTCGTCCACTGCGAATTGGACCCGCCGCAACTGTTCAATCTTGAAACCGACCCCGATGAACTGGTCAATCTCGCCGAAGACACGACTTACGCCCTGCTCGTCACCGGCTTCATCAACAAGGTGCGCCCGCACTGGAACATGGAAGACTTCGACAAGGCGGTGCGCGAAAGCCAGGCGCGGCGCTGGGTCGTTTACGAAGCCTTGCGCAATGGCGCCTACTATCCGTGGGATTACCAGCCGCTGCAAAAGGCCTCGGAACGCTATATGCGCAACCATATGGATTTGAACGTGCTGGAAGAAAACGCACGTTTTCCAAGGGGCGAATAATGTCAGCCGGCAAACACTTTCCCGATGCGCCCGTGACGCTTGAGGCTGACTATGTGATTGTCGGCTCGGGCTCGGCCGGTTCGGCGCTGGCGTATCGTCTGTCCGAGGACGGCAAGCACACTGTCGCAGTGATTGAATATGGCGGCACGGATATGGGGCCGCTGATCCAGATGCCGTCGGCGCTGTCGATCCCGATGAATCTGAGCACGTATAACTGGGGCTTTGAGACAGAACCTGAGCCGCATCTGAACGGACGGCGGCTGGCGACGCCGCGCGGCAAGGTGATTGGCGGCTCGTCCTCAATCAACGGCATGGTCTATGTGCGCGGTCATGCGCGCGATTTCGACACATGGGACGAGATGGGTGCGCAGGGCTGGTCGCATGCCGACGTGCTTCCCTATTTTCAGCGCATGGAAAACGTCGAGGGCGGCGACGAAGGCTGGCGCGGGCGCGCCGGGCCGCTGTTCGTGAAAAAGGGTGCGCAGAAAAACCCGCTCTACAAAGCCTTTGTCGAGGCAGGGCGACAGGCGGGGTTTGAGACCACATCCGACTATAACGGCGCGAAGCAGGAAGGCTTCGCCGCCATGGAGCAGACGATCTATCAGGGCCGCCGCTGGTCTGCGGCAAATGCCTATCTGAAGCCGGCGCTCAAGCGGCGGAACACCAGTTTAATCAAGGGCTTCGCCCGGCGTGTTGTGATTGAAAATCAACGGGCGGCGGGTGTCGAGATTGAAGCGAACGGGCAGGTGCAGATCGTCAAGGCGCGGCGGGAGGTCGTGCTGGCAGCATCCTCGATCAACTCGCCCAAGCTGCTGCTGCTCTCAGGCATTGGACCTGCAGCGGATCTGGCAAGGTTTGGCATCGGGGTCATGGCGGACCGGCCAGGCGTCGGCAAGAATCTGCAGGATCATCTGGAAGTGTATATCCAGCAGCGCAGCACCCAGCCGCTGTCGCTCAACGCCAAGCTCAATCTGTTTTCCAAAGGCCTGATCGGCGCGGAATGGCTGTTCTTCAAAAGCGGGCTTGGCGCGACCAATCATTTTGAATCCTGCGCCTTCGTGCGCTCCGCCGCGGGCGTCGACTATCCGGATATTCAGTTCCACTTCATCCCGGCGGCTGTGCGCTATGACGGAAAAGCGGCGGTGAAGGGGCATGGGTTTCAGGCGCATGTCGGGCCGATGCGCTCCAAATCGCGCGGCGAAATCACGCTCAAATCCGCCGACCCGAACGAGCCGCCGCGCATTCAGTTCAATTACATGTCGCATCCCGATGACTGGAAAGACTTCCGCCACTGCGTGCGCCTGACGCGGGAGATTTTCGGGCAGGCGGCGTTTGATCCCTATCGCGGCGAGGAAATCCAGCCTGGAAAGAGCGTGCAGAGCGACGATGAGATCGACGCTTTCCTGCGCGCGCATATCGAGAGCGCATACCATCCTTGCGGCTCGGCCAGGATGGGGTCGGTGAAAGACAAGATGGCCGTGGTCGATCCTGAGTGCCGCGTGATCGGGGTGGATGGATTGCGCGTCGCAGACTCATCGATCTTCCCGCAAGTGACCAACGGCAATCTGAACGCGCCCTCGATCATGACAGGTGAGAAGGCGGCGGATCATATACTCGGCAAGCAGCCATTGGCGCGGTCGAATCTGGAGCCTTGGGTTAATCCGAGGTGGGAAGTGAGCGATAGGTAAGGCGTCAGCCTTCCCACTTGCGGGGAAGGTGTCAGCGAAGCTGACGGATGGGGGTGGCGAGGATGATGCTGACGGTGCAGAATAGTGTCAAAGCCTTTCCTTCATCTTCAGCACTTCCCGCACCACCCCCATCCGACCGCTCACGCGGCCACCTTCCCCGCAAGGGGGAAGGCTGGAGCCACACAATTTAGACCGGAGAAACACATGCGCGCCCAACCCAAAGCCTCACACTACATCGCCGGCAAATTCACCGAGGACACCTCCGGCGCTGTGCTCGACAGCGTCTACCCCGCCACCGGCGAGGTCATCGCGCGCCTGCATTGCGCCACCCCCGCCCTCATCGATCAGGCCGTTGATGCCGCCAGCGCGGCGCGGCCGGCTTGGGCAGCGCTGAAGCCTGTCGAGCGGGGACGGATATTGCGGAAGGCGGCGGATATTCTGCGCGCGCGCAATCAGGAAATTTCGGAGATTGAAACGCTCGACACCGGCAAGGCCATTCAGGAAACGACGGTGGCCGACCCCGCCTCGGCCGCCGACACGCTGGAGTTCATGGGCGGCGCGATAGCGGCGTTCAATGGCGAGCTTGTCGATCTTGGCGGCCCGTTTGCCTATACGAGGCGCGAGGCGATTGGCGTATGCGCCGGGATTGGCGCGTGGAACTATCCAATCCAGGGCGCGGCGTGGAAAAGCGCGCCAGCGCTTGCCATGGGCAATGCCTTCATCTTCAAGCCGTCGGAGAACACGCCGCTTTCGGCGCTTGCCCTTGCTGAAGTCTATGAGGAGGCGGGGCTTCCCGCCGGACTGTTCCAGGTGGTGCAGGGCAGGGGTGATGTCGGCGCGATGCTGGTCAATCACCCGCTGATCGACAAGATTTCGCTCACGGGGTCCGTGCCCACCGGCAAGAAAGTGCTCGCCATGGCGGGTGCGCAGATGAAGCATGCGACGATGGAACTCGGCGGCAAGTCGCCGTTGGTGATTTTTGATGATGCTGACCTCGAAAACGCCATTGGCGGTGCCATGCTGGGGAATTTTTACTCGACCGGACAAGTGTGCTCAAACGGGACGCGCGTCTACGTCCAGAGCGGCCTGCATGACCGGTTCGTTGAGCGCCTTGTGGAGCGGACGAAAGCCATCAGGATCGGCGACCCGATGGACCCCGACACGCAGATGGGCCCGATGGTCAGCCTTGCCCAGCGCGACAAGGTGGCAGGCTATATCGGGATCGGCAAGGGGGAGGGCGCGCATCTTGCCTATGGCGGCGGCATTCCGAAGCTGCAGGGCTTTGAGGGCGGTGCCTGGATCGAGCCGACAGTCTTCACTGGCGTGACCGACACCATGCGCATTGCGCGCGAGGAGATTTTCGGCCCGGTTATGGCAGTGCTGACATTTGACGACGAAGACGAGGCAGTTGCCCGCGCCAATGACACCGAATTCGGCCTGTCAGCCGGCGTGTTCACGCGCGACCTTGCGCGCGCGCACCGGGTGATCGGGCAGCTGAAGGCGGGGTCGTGCTGGATTAACAACTACAATCTCGCCCCCTCCGAAATCCCGTTCGGCGGGTTCAAAATGTCAGGCATGGGCCGGGAGAACTCGCTGGAGGCGCTGCGGCACTACAGCCAGGTCAAGACGGTTTATGTGGAGTCGGGGGATGTGGCGAGCCCGTATTGAGCCCGCCAATTGCGCGGCCAATCAGATAAACTGACCCAGCCCCGGAACCGACGCCACGAGTTCGTCAATCTCAGCATTGCCGATCTTCTCGCGACCGTAGCGGATGGTTTCCTTGGCAACGCCGGTGATCTCGCCCATGCCGAGGCCGTTTTGCATCAATTGTGAGCCGAGGCCCATGACGCCGGGCATGAAGCCGGGTTGAAAATTCGCCTCGGCAACTGCTTCGGTGGCGCCTGGCATGGAGGCGATCAGGGCTGAGACCTTTTCTGTGTCGCCGCTTTGTTGCAAAAATCCCAGCATCATGCCGACAGATTTGCGGGCAACAGGAGCATCCAGCCCGACATGGGCAACAATGCGGTTAATCAGCTCTTCCATTCAGAATCTCCAGGCCATTAATTGACGTAAACGTCATATGCACAAGCCATACGGGAACACAAGTGCAATCGCAGGTGTGGTGAAAAGCCTGTGAATGCCATTTGCCGCCAGCCATTGTATGCGCCCGCTGCGGACACTATACCAAGCGCCGGCGGCGCAGAGCGCTCTTTACAATTTCGGAGATAGAACAAGATGGGCGTAGAACAAGACGGCAAGCTGTTTATTGGCGCGAGCCGTAAACCCGATGACACGATGCAGAGGGGCGAATATCTGGCGCTGAAATACGGCAACCGGCACGGGCTTGTGACCGGCGCGACCGGCACCGGCAAGACCGTGACCTTGCAGATATTGGCGGAAGCCTTTTCAAACGCCGGCGTTCCCGTTTTCGCCGCCGACATCAAAGGCGATCTTTCCGGCGTGGGCGCCATGGGCGAGCAGAAGGATTTCCTTTTGAAACGCGCCGAACAGATCGGATTGACGCCTTATGAGAATGCCGAATTTCCGGTGATCTTCTGGGATTTGTTCGGCGAGCAGGGCCACCCGATCCGCGCCACGGTTTCGGAAATGGGCCCGCTGCTGCTCTCACGCATGATGAATCTGACCGAGGCGCAGGAAGGCGTGTTGAACATTGCCTTCAAGATAGCGGATGAAGAGGGGCTGCTGCTGCTCGACATGAAGGATCTGAGCGCGCAGCTGGCGTATGTCGCTGACAAGGCGAAGGAATTGCAGTCGCGCTACGGCAATGTCAACCGCGACTCGGTCGGCGCTATTCAGCGTTCACTGTTAATGCTTGAACAGCAGGGCGCGGAGCACTTCTTCGGGGAACCGGCGCTGAAAATCTCCGATCTGATGCGCACCACGCCGGATGGGCGAGGGGCGATCAACATCCTCGCCGCCGACAAGCTGATGATGAACCCGCGGCTCTATGCGACGTTCCTCCTCTGGATGCTGTCGGAGTTGTTCGAGGCGCTACCGGAGATTGGCGATCCGGAAAAGCCGAAACTGGTCTTCTTCTTCGATGAGGCGCATCTTCTGTTCGACGAAGCGCCGAAATACCTCACCGAGCGCGTCGAGCAGGTGGTGCGGCTGATCCGCTCAAAGGGCGTCGGCGTCTATTTCGTCACGCAAAATCCGCTCGATGTGCCGGAGACCGTTCTGGCGCAGCTTGGCAACCGCTTCCAGCATGCGCTGCGCGCCTACACGCCGCGCGAGGTCAAGGCGGTGAAAGCATCCTCCGAGACATTCCGGCCCAATCCGGACTTTGACTGCTACGAGACAATCACCAAACTCGGCACCGGCGAGGCGCTGGTTTCGACGCTGGAGGAAAAGGGCGTGCCGTCCATGGTCCAGCGCACGCTGATCCGCCCGCCGGCCTCAAGGCTCGGCCCGCTGACGGCTGAGGAGCGCAAAGAGGTCATGTCCCGCAGCCCGGTGGCGGGCGAGTATGACGAGACAGTCGACCGCGAATCCGCCTTCGAAATGCTGCACAAACGCGCCGCCGAGGGTCCGCTGGAAGCGGCGGAGGCCCCGGCCCAGAAACCCGCCAATGGCGGCGGCTGGACGCTGCCGGATTTCGGCGCAAAGAAGCCCGCGCCCGCAGAGCGCACAAGCGCTCCTCGTTCATCGGGACGCCAGACGGTGGCGGAGGCGGCGATGAAGTCCGTGGCAAGGTCGGTTGCCTCGTCGCTCGGCCGGGCGCTGGTAAGGGGGATATTGGGGAGTTTGCGGCGGTAGGGCGGCTGTTCTTCAAGTTCAATCGTGCCGCGCTGCCAAGTGTGCCAAGTGTTCGCGCAGTAAGGCGGCGCGCCGGGGGCGAAAGCTCTCTTTGGTCCGTTGCGTTTGGGTGATGGCGTCCAGCCGGAAGGTGCGGAAGTCTTGCCTGAGGCAGCACCAGGCGAGGCAGCTGAAGCCCGCATCTGTTGCAACGATGGCAAGGGGCAGGATGCGGCGAGAACTATTGCTTCCGGCTCGATCCTCATACGCGATATCGACTGCAACCTCGTCCCATGCTGCCTCTCGCAACAACACAAGAGAATGTGGCGCCTGCCGTTTGGGCGGATAGCGGTAGGCACGCCCCACGGCATGCTGGGCCTGCCTTTGAACACGATCGGGCATTGACGCTACGATCTTTGTGCGGGCCTCTTGGAGGGCATTTGCAAGAGCGGAATCCATTGGCAAAAAGGACTCAGCTGCACCAAGCGCCAGCATGAGCGCCTCGACTTCAAGCCGGTTGAACATGAGCGGCGGCAGCGCGGGGTCTTCGGTGAGCGTGTAACCATAACGCGGCGCGCCATCGATCATGAAGCCGCTTGCGCGCAGCGTTTCAATATCGCGGTAAACCGTACGCTGGCTGACCTCTGCTTCCTGCGCCAGCCTCCCGGCGGTAACCGGCTGCGGCAGCTGGCGCATCAGAGTGAGGAGCCGCATGACGCGGTCGGATTTTGCCATTTTCTGCCTCTTTGAATCTGACCTTATCAGTCGAATACTGACAGGATTTGGCAGCATTCGAACTCTATGGTCAAGCAGTCCCGAAAGGGTCCGGCACGCGATATCTTGAGCGGCAACCAATCCGTGCCGCGAGCGTTGTCTAGAATAATTGCCGCCAGCGTCATTGAGGAGATTTGGAATGGCACAGAAGAAATATACAGGTAGTTGCCATTGTGGAGCCGTGCGTTTCACGGCGCGGATTGATCTTTACGAAGGCATCCGCAAGTGCAACTGCACGTTCTGCGTCAAGACAAAATACTGGAAGACTTTTTCTTACGCAGACGGGCTTGTGGTCACGCAGGGGGCCGACAATCTCGGTGACTACCGGTCGCAGGAATCAAGCTGGCCCGAAGGGCATATTCATCACTATTTCTGCAAGAGCTGCGGCGTGCGCGGATTTTCAAAGGGCTACCTCGACATGCAGCCATTCAATGGATGGTTTCACGCTGTCAATGTGAACTGCCTGGACGATGTCACGCCTGAAGAGATCATCGCGGCGCCGGTGATCTTCGAGGATGGGATCACTGACCATCACATGCAAACTCCAGCAGAAACCCGCCATCTTTAGACGCAAGCGGCGCTCCCGCGAGGCAAGGACCAGCCGACATGCCCGAAATGACATTCACCCGCCGCGCCTTCAATGGCGGCGCGCTGGCGCTCATCGCCTCCGGCGCAATCAACTCCGCCCATACACAAACCTCAAAGGAGAACCAGATGCTGAATGTGAAGCCCTTCAAGATCGACATCAGCGACGCAGCCATCGCTGACCTGAAAGCTCGGCTTGGACAAACGCGCTGGCCGCATGCCATTACCAATGACTGGTCGCGCGGGCAGCCGGCAAGCTTGATCAAGGAACTCGCTGATCAATGGCAGAACAAGTTTGACTGGCGCGAGCGCGAGGTTGAACTTAACCGCTACCCGCATTTCATGACGGAAATCGATGCTCAACCGATCCACTTCATGCACATCAAGTCAAAAGTCCCCAAAGCCTTTCCGCTCATTTTGAGCCATGGCTGGCCGGGCAGCTTTGTCGAGTTCCTTGATCTCATCGGACCGCTGACTGATCCGAAGTCGCACGGGCTCGATGAGTCAATCGCCTTCGATCTGGTCATTCCGTCGCTTCCGGGGTTCGGTTTCTCAAGCCCGCTGTCCGCCCCAGGCTGGGACAGCGCCAGAACGGCAAAGGCGTGGGACACTTTGATGACCGGGCTTGGCTATGAGCGTTACGGCGCGCATGGCGGCGATGCGGGTGCGCTTGTCAGCCGTGAGCTTGGAATTCTGGCGCCGAAGGGTCTGGTCGGCACACATCTGCTCCAGATATTCGCGTTCCCCGCAGGTGCGCCGGGCGAGATGGAGAAGCTGTCGCCTTTCGAGATGGAAGGCATGGCAAATCTGGCTTCGTTCGAGAAATACGGCGGCTACCAGGCCATTCAGTCAAAACGGCCGGGCACGCTTGCCTTTGCCTTGGTGGACTCGCCTGTTGGACAACTGGCTTGGAACGCGGAGCTGTGGTTCGGGTTTGAGGGCCAAGGCGCAGATCACGTGGACCGGGAACTCTATCTGACCATCAACTCGATCTTCTGGTTCACCGGGACCAGCGGTTCAGCGGCGAATGTTTACTTCGAGGACACGCAGACCGGGGCCGGATACCGCGAAGAGAAGAATTCGACGCGGACCGGTGTGGCGGTGTTCCCGAACGATTTCCGCTCTGTCCGCAGCTTCGCGGAGCGTGCCAACAATATCGTGCACTGGACGGAAATGCCGAGGGGCGGGCACTTCGCCGCTTCCGAAGCGCCCGATCTGCTGGCGGAGGACATCCGCAAGTTTTTTGTTGGGCTGATCGCCAAGTAGGAGCAAGATGTGTCTGCCAGAAAGCCAAGCCAATGGCGGCGGCTGGAAGCTGCCGGATTTCGGCGCAAAGAAGCCCGCGCCCGCAGAGCGCACGAGCGCTCCTCGTTCATCGGGACGCCAGACGGTGGCGGAGGCGGCGATGAAGTCCGTGGTGCGGTCGGTTGCGTCGTCGCTTGGCCGGGCGTTGGTGCGGGGGATATTGGGGAGTTTGCGGCGATAGGGCGCTAGTGCGTTAAGTTTGGAAAATGGCGCAGGCGGTCCTCATGAAAACGCCAGCGGCGCATCTTCCCCGAACACCACAATCGGCGATTTTTTCGGTACGCGCTCCCACAGGTCGATAATGTCCTGATTGAGCAGCCGCACGCATCCCGACGAAGCCTTTTTACCGATGCTTTTCCATTCGGGCGAGCCGTGGATGCGGTAGAGGGTGTCGACGCCGTCCTGGAAAATGTAGAGCGCCCGCGCGCCGAGCGGATTGTCGAGGCCGGGCTTCATGCCGCCGTTTTCGGCGGAATACTTCTCAAGCTTCGGGTCGCGCTCGATCATTTCCTTGGGCGGCGTCCATGTCGGCCAGCGGCCTTTCCATTCCACCTGCGCATTGCCAGCCCATGCAAAACCCTCGCGCCCGATGGATACGCCATAGCGCAGCGCCTTGCCGAAGGGCAGGGTGAAATAGAGAAACCGGTTTGCGGTTTCAACGACGATGGTGCCGGGAGGCTCGCCGGTCGGATCGTCCACGACCTGGCGATGGTATTTCGGATTGATCTTTGTATAGGGGACGGGCGGAATGAAAAATTCGCCGTCTTCCAGGCCTGCATAGATCAACGACGGGTCGGTGTTGATCGGAAGCAGCCTTGGCGGCTGAGGCGGGGCGGGAGGCTGTTCCGGAAAAGTCTTGAGCGCCGCCTCGTCAATCACTTCCGTTGTCGTGCAGCTGGCAAGCGCGGCGCAGCCGGCGAGGACCGTTAGAAAAGCTCGCCGGCCCAAACCCTCCACCCGGTTCATTGGTTTGTGCGTCTTGTCGCTTTCAGCTGTCATGATCAAAAACTCAAAGCCTCGACAAATCGCTGATCTCCCGGTCTGGTCCGAGGCCCTGATATTCCGGCGGGCCGCGGCGGCGGTTGATCCAGACGGTGTGAAAGCCGAAGGCGGCGGCGCCGGCGATGTCCCAGCGATTGGAGGACTGGAACGAGACCTCGCTTGGCGCGCAGTCGAAATAGCGTGTGACGAGGCGGTAGGCTTCCGGATTGGTCTTGAACACGCGCACCGAGTTCGACAGAGAGGATCGCGTGCATGTGGTGGCCGATTTCAGCGGCCGTCACTGCAGCGTCCAGCATGGCGGGCGTGCCATTGGACAGGATGGCGATTTTTGCGCCGGAGGCATTGAGGGCAGCGAGCGCGGCCGGAACTTCTTCATAGCAGTCAGGCGCCTGATAGGCCTCAAGAAGCTTGCCGCGCAGGGCCGCATCGCTGAGGCCGAGGCTTGCCATCGAATAGTCGAGCGCAGCCTCGGTGAGCACCTCGAAATCCTGATAGGTGTCGGACATGGAACGAACCCAGGTGTATTCGAGTTGCTTCAGACGCCAGAGCTCCGCCAGCCGCTCCGCTGCCGGACCGATCGCTTCGGCGTGACGGCGAACGGGCGAGGCCACATCAAACAACGTGCCGTAAGCGTCGAAAACATAAAAGGGCTTCATACACCAGTCCCGGAGTTTGCCGCATTGCCGCCGCGTCGAACTGCCACTATGTAACTCAGACAAGCTCGGAACAAGAGCACTTCCTTCATTTGTCCAAGGAGACAGTCATGGCGTTTTCCCTTCCCGATCTTCCTTATGATTACGATGCGCTCGCGCCCTTCATGTCGCGCGAGACGCTGGAATATCATCATGACAAGCATCACAAGGCCTATGTTGACAATGGCAACAAGCTGGCGGCGGAAGCCGGGATGGATGGCCTGTCGCTTGAGGAAATCGTCAAGCAGTCGTTTGGCAAGAACGCTCCGCTGTTCAACAATGCCGGTCAACACTACAACCACATTCATTTCTGGAAATGGATGAAAAAGGGCGGGGGCGGCAACCGGCTTCCTGGCAAGCTCGCGGCAGCGGTCGAGTCCGATCTTGGCGGCTATGACAAGTTCAAGGCTGACTTCATCGCGGCGGGCACGACGCAGTTCGGCTCAGGCTGGGCCTGGCTTTCGGTCAAGAATGGCAAGCTTGAAATCTCGAAGACTCCGAACGGCGAAAGTCCGCTGGTGCATGCGGCCAAGCCTATTCTCGGTGTCGATGTGTGGGAGCATTCCTATTATATCGACTACCGCAACGCCCGCCCGAAATATCTCGAAGCGTTCGTGGACAGCTTGATCAATTGGGATCATGTTCTCGAAATGTATGAGGAAGCGACGGCCTGAAAAAATCTACCAAAGCCCTGGACGCAAGCGTTTGGGGCTTTTTTGTTGACGGTGCGTCAAGCGAGAGAAGACGCTGTTCACGAAACTGTGAGGTGAAACCCTCACCCGCGCGTTGCAGTCTGCATATGGGACGGCATCCTGGAAACCGACTTGAGGAGCTTTGCATGAAAAAGATTGTAACCGGTCTACTGGCGGTCGCCGTGGGCCTGTCCATCGCCACAGCATTTGCGGACGTAAAGGAAGACCGCGAAGCCTATATGAAAACGAACGGCAAGCTCGTGTTCGGCACGCTGGGGCCAATCGCCAAGGGCGAGAAGCCATTTGACGCCGCCACTGTTGCCGCGACGCTGAAAGAGTTTGGCGACCACGCTGCCAAGTTCGACGCCGCCGCCTTGTTCCCGGAAGGCTCCGGCGGAGAAGGCACTGAGTCCCTGCCGAAGATTTGGGAGGACGCTGCTGGGTTTGCCAAGACCGTGGAGGACTATAAGACCGCAGCTGCCGCAGCTGCCGCAGCCAATCCAGCCGATGTTGCGGCTTTGGGCGCGACGCTCGGCGAGATAGGAAAGGCATGTGGCGCTTGCCACGAAACCTACCGCTTGAAGAAGAGCTGACCAGCCACAGCTGATCAGACGAACACATGATCAAGAAGCTCGCTCTGGCCGCACTTGTTCTGGGCGTCTTGGGCGGGCTTGTTTTTTGGCTTGTCACCGAGCCGCAGCGGCTCGACCCGCGATTGGTGGCGCAGGCAGGCGAGGGCGACCCGGTCAAGGGTGAGCTTGTATTCTGGCAGGCGGGATGCGCGGCGTGTCATGCGGCGCCGAAATCCCAGGGCGGCGACCTTTTGAAGCTCGGCGGCGGCTTGGTGCTGAAATCTCCCTTCGGAGACTTTCATGCGCCCAACATTTCCATGGATATGGATGACGGCATCGGCGCCTGGGGATTTATCGATTTCGCCAACGCCATGCAGCGCGGCGTCTCGCCCGAGGGGGAGCACTACTATCCGGCGTTCCCTTACGGCTCCTACGCCCGCATGGAGCTTTCGGATGTCGCGGATTTGTGGGCCTATTTCAAGACCCTGCCGGAAGTGAAAGGCGTGCAGCCTGACCATGAACTGCCGTTTCCGTTCAACATCCGCCGCTCGCTTGGCGGCTGGAAGTTCCTGTTTTTCCGGCAAGGACCGGCGGTCGAAATTGCGGACGCCAGCGAAGCCGTGAAGCGCGGGCAATATCTGGTCGAAGGACCCGGCCATTGCGGCGAATGCCACACGCCGCGCAATCTGCTCGGCGGCGCCAAGCTCTCGCAATGGCTCGCAGGGGCAGTCAATCCGGAAGGCGAGGGGGTCATTCCAAACATCACACGCGGCGCGGGCGGAATTGAAGCCTGGAAAGAAACTGAAATCGCCTCATCGCTTGGCGATGGCATAACGCCGGACTTCGACTCGCTCGGCGGCTCCATGGCCGCCGTGGTGCGCAACTGGTCGCATGTGAGCGGCGAAGACCGGGCGGCTGTGGCGGCTTACTTGAAGGCGATCCCTGCTGAGCCCAATGGCTATCCGGCGGCGACCATCGTTCCGGCGCAGTAGCGCGGACTATCCCGCCGTTTCCAGCCGCCGCAAATCTTCCGCCGCCTCCGCCATCAGCCATTCCCTGAAGATTTTTATCTTGGGCATGCCTGCAGCGGCTTTCGGGCATACGATCCAGTAGGAATTCGACAGCGGCATGGAGAATTCGACTGGCCGTATCAAGCGTACGCTGAGGAGGTCGGCTGCCGCGAGCGTGGTGCAGGCGAGCGCCGCTCCTTGACCGTTGATCGCCGCGTCGATCAGAATGGCGGCGCGGTTCATCACCGGGCCGCGCGACACATCCGCGCCCTCAACGCCCGCTGCCTGAAACCACTCCTGCCATGTCTCGCGCCTGTCGGGATGCAGGAGCGGCAATGTCAGCAAGTCTTGCGGTGCGAGCGGGCAGTCTGTTCCCGCGACAAGGCCGGGGCTGCAGACGGCGAACAAATGCTCGGCGCAAAGCCGCACGGCCTGCAGCCCCTGCCAGCTTCCGTCGCCGTGCCGCACAGCCATGTCCACATCCTCGCGGGCGAAATCCACATGATGCATGTCAACGGAAATCCGCAGCGAAATGTCCGGATGCGCCTGCGAGAAGCGGCCCAGACGGTGCACGAGGAACTTGGCGGCGAAATCCGGCGAGACGCTGACGGTCAGCGAACCGGATCCCTGCCGCTGGCGCAGCCGCTCTGTTCCAATGGCGATGCGGTCGAGCGCATCCCGGACTACGCCGAGATAATCGCGGCCGGACTCCGTCAGTTCCAGCCCGCCCGGAGCGCGGTTGAAGAGACGCAGTTTCAGATCGGTTTCCAATGCCTTGACCTGCTGGCTCACCGCGCCTTGCGTGACGCACAGTTCGTCCGCCGCGCGGGTGAAACTGCCATGGCGCGCGGCCGCTTCGAAAGCCCGCAGCGCATTCAAGGGAGGCAGATTGCGCGGCAAATTCCTTGATCCTCATTAGTTATTCTAATGGACGGTAGAGAAAGCATGGTTTGTGCGCAAGGCGGCGCGGGGCGTAATTTGAGCCTGATACAAGCCAGGAGACGCAAAATGCGCCAGAATTTGCATCAATCAGCCGCTCCCGCCGCGTTCAACGGCAAGGTTCCGCATGTCTCAGCCCCGGGGCTCGCCAAATCGCTCATGCGCTTTCTCGACCGCGCCAAGCAGCGTGACGATCTCTCCAGCCTCACCGACGATCAGCTTCGCGACATTGGCGTGTCGCGCCATGAGGCAGAGCGTGAGGCGGGGAAATGGTTTTGGGAATAGCCTCCAACTGCAGCCTGCGCAGGACCGCTCAAGGTCCCTTTCCCTCATTTCTTCCGGCACCAGGCGGTCGGCGGCAGGCGGCCGTAATCGGTCTGCGCCCAATATTTCCATGCCGTGCAGTCCGCCTTGGTGCGGAAGCAGCGCCAGAGGGTGATGCGCCGGATGACATCGCGTCCCATAAAACTTGTCTCCTCGTAGGATCCGTCCAGAAACCCGACCCAAGTGCCTTTGGCGACCGGGAAATGGCAATAGGAGCCCTTGACGCGCTTCGGCGCGGCCTCAGTGGGCGCGATTACGGCGGGGATGGCGAGTGAAAATGCGAGGGCGGCGGCGGAGATTACGGGGAGAAGTTTCATGATCAAACCCTTCCGGTCCGAACGGGATTGCGGTTCAGCCATTGTAATTAACGCAATTCGGCGCGAAACCTTGCTCACTCAATCTAAGCTTTCGATGCGGGATTTTCAAATGACGGACTTCGCGAGGTTTGACATGCTCCTTCCCTTGCGCCGCCGAGCTTAATCGCAGACTGACAGCCTCCATGTTCCAATCATTGCGCCAGATCTTTGCCCAGCCGCAGCTCGCTCTGCTGGCCTTGATGGTGTTTGTTCAGGGCTCGGCCATCGGCTCGACGATACCCTATCTGTCCGTGACGGCGATCAATGAGCTGGGCCTCAGCGATCAGGCTTTCTCCCTGCTCGTCTTTGCAGCCTCTCTGACGGCGGTGACAATTGGCGTTTCAATGGGCGTTCTGTCTGATCTGATTGGGGACAGGCGCAAAATGATGATCGTCATGGCCCTGACCGGCGCCGCCGGCTATGGCGCGATCTTTTTCTTTCCATTCGTTCCGGTTTTTGTCCTTGCGACGGTGTGTGTCATTCCGTTCTTTCAGGCTTTGGGCCCGCTCTTGTTTGCATCGGCGCGGGTGCGCACAACGGCCTTGCCGGGCCGCGAGGCCGCCTCAATCAACGCAACGCTTCGCGCCTTTATGTCGGCGGCCTGGGTTGTGATGCCTGCCGCCATGGGCTTTGCGCTTGCTGGCTCGAAAAGCATGCTGGGCGCTTGGGGGATGGCGGGATTTTGTGCTTTTCTAGTGTTTCTGGCGTGCCTGTTCCTGATGCAGAAACCCGGCGGCGCTGCGCCCACAAGCAATTCGGGACCCGGATTTGCGGACTCGCTCAAGGAAATTGCCTCGCCAATAATGATAGCCCGGATGTTGTCCATGGCCTCGCTCACCGGAACCGTCCGCCTGTCGAGCATGCTGTGGCCGCTGATCGTCACGGTCAATCTTGGCGGCTCCACCGCCGATGTCGGCATTATCGCCGGCCTGATCGCGCTTCTCGAAATACCCTTCATGCTGATGTGGGCTGCCCTTCTCAAACGCGCCGGAATTCTCGCGATCCTGGTTGCGGCGGGGCTAATCTATGGCGTTTACATGGCCGGGCTCAGTTTCGCGACAGCAAACTGGCAGATTTATGTGCTGATCATTCCGGGCGCGGCCGGCGCGGCGGCGCTTTTGTCGATGCCGCTGTCCTATTTTCAGGACCTGTTTCCGGACAGGCCGGGACTTGGCACTTCTTTGCATCCGATCAATACCTTTCTCGGAAATGGCCTGACTGCGCCAGCGTTTGCGCTCGGCGCGCTTTACTTTGGCTATTCGGGAACGGCGTGGATCGCGGTTGCAATGGCGCTCGCCGGAATTGCCGGATTGTGGACGATCGAGATGCGCGAAAAAGCCTTGGCCTGAGCGCGCCAATCGTTATCCCTCTTGTCGCTTCGACCCGTTGGCGGCTATCGTGAGTTTCCACGCAAACGGGACGGATTTCAAATGGCTGTAACAAACTGGGGTATCATCGGACCGGGCGACATCGCGCATAATTTTGCTGACGGGCTGAAAGAGACCGATGCCGGAAAGCTCGTGGCCATCGCCAGCCGCGATGCCAAGCGGCGGCAGGAATTTGGCGATCAATACGCCATCACCGCAGATATGCGGTTTGACAGCTATAAGGCGCTCGCCTCCGCCCCGGACATCGACGCCATCTATGTTTCCACCCCGCATCCCTGGCATGCCGAACTGTCGATCATGGCCATGCGCCATGGCAAGGCGGTGGTTTGCGAGAAGCCGATGGGCATGAACGCGGGCGAGGCCGCCGCCGTCACGGAAGCCGCGGCGCAGGCGAGCGTGTTCTTCATGGAAGCCTTCATGTACCGCTGCCACCCGCAGATCGCGCGGCTGGTGGACATCATCAAGTCCGGCGAGATCGGGCAGGTCCGCCACATCAAGGCGACATTCGGCTTTTCCTCGCAGCGCAATCCGGCCTCCCGCCTTTATGATCCATTGCTCGGCGGCGGCGGCATTCTCGATGTCGGCTGTTATCCGGTCTCCGCCTCGCGGCTGATTGCGGGCGCTGCCATTGGCGCGGGGTTCGACAATCCGGTGACGGTCAAAGGTGTTGCGGTCATGGGGCCGACAGGTGTGGACGAGACCGCCTATGGCCTGCTCACCTTCAAGAGCGGCATCACCGCCGAAATCGCCTGCTCGGTGCGGAATGAAATGGAAAACGCCGTCATCGCCACCGGCGACAAGGGCTCCGTCCGGCTCGGCAATCCTTGGGTTCCGGGCCGCAATGCCGGGCCGTCTGATGCAACGATTGAAGTGACTGTTGGCGGCAAGAGCCGTGTGGAGGAAATAAAATCGCATCACCACCTCTTCGCCTTCGAGGCCGATCTCGCCAGCCGCCTGATCGCCGAGGGCAAGAAGCAGGCCGTCTCTCCGGCCATGAGCCATGGCGATTCGCTCGGCAATGCCGACACGCTCGACCGCTGGCGGCAGGAGGTGGGCTATGTGACCTTCGCCGAACGGCCGAAGACCAACCGCGCGCTCAAAGGCGTCATCCCGTCCGGCCTTCCGTCCATTCCAAAGGTGAAGCTCGACGGCGTCAAACTGCCGGTCTCGCGCCTTGCCATTGGCTGCGACAACAAGAACGATATCGGGGCAGGGCGCCATTGTCTGGGACGCGTTCATTGAGGCCGGAGGCAACGCGTTCGACACCGGCTTCGTCTATGGCGGCGGGCATCATGAAGTGGTGCTCGGCGAGTGGATCGGCGCGCGCGGCGTCGAGAAGGATATCAATGTCATCGTCAAGGGCGCGCACACACCCTATTGCACGCCGCGCGCCATCGGGGCGCAGCTGGATATCTCGCTGGAGCGGCTCGGCATTTCCCATGCGCCGATCTACATCATGCACCGTGACAATCTGGATGTTCCTGTCGGCGAGTTTGTCGATGCGCTGAACCGGTTGCATGAGGCCGGGAAGATCGGCATTTTCGGCGGCTCGAACTGGTCCGTGGCGCGGTTCAAGGAGGCCAATGAATATGCGGCGAAACACGGGCTGATGGGGCTCTCGCTGCTCAACAACAACCTGTCGCTGGCGGTCATGGAAAAGCCGATCTGGGACGGCTGCGTCACCTCCAACAATGCGGAGACGCTCGGCTTCATGCGCCAGAACAATGTCACCCATATCAGCTGGTCGTCACAGGCGCGCGGCTATTTCCTGCCCGCCGAGCTGCGCGACCGTCTCCCCGCCGATATCGGCCCGGAAACCTGCTTCGGCTCGCCCGCCAACGCGGAGCGCCGCAACCGGGCGGAACAAATGGCGAAGAAACACGGCGTCTCCACCCACAACATCGCCACCGCCTGGGTCCTCGCCCAAAGCTTCCCCTCGCTGGCGATTATCGGGCCGCGGTCGCCGGGGGAGATTGTCTCGACCCTGCCAGGATTGGGTGTGACGCTGAGCGCGGATGAGGTGGCCTGGCTGAATTTGGAGGGGTAGGACCGGCCAGTCTCCGTTGACCGTTTGCCATCCATTCCGGCCGCAAGGCGCGCAACTCTTGGCCCTTGAGAATTGCAGAAGCTGACGTATAGTCACTTCGGGGTGAAGATACTTCTGGAGGGATGCCATGGCTGTGCCCAGCAACATGTTTACGCCGGCGGAGAAAACCCAACATCGCAACTCGCTCCCGGCCTTCGCCGCAGCGGCAGCGGGGTTTCTTGATTTCACCTTTGACGACCACATCAAGTTCTTCAGGCAATGGGGCGTCTCGAAATATTACGGAAACCGCAAACCCGAGCACAGAACCAAGGCGCTGCGCATTGAGCAGCTGCAGAAATTTGGAAAACCTGCCTTTCTGGCGGATCAGCAGGTGGCGACAGCCTGTGTGACTCTGGCCATGCAGGCTCTGGCGCGCGGCTTCGACGCCACCGGCATGCCCAACACGTGGAGGAAGATCAACGACCAGCTCAGGATCGGCCAGAAATTCTACGGCACCGATCTGCAAAGCATGATGCGGCAGCTTGGCTGGAAAGTCTATTATTGGAACCCTGATCCCAGCAAGAACGCGGAATGGGATGCGGAAGACAGGCGGCTCAATCCGCCCAAGTCAAGCGGCAGCTGGAGGCCCGAATGGGGCGGCCACGCACTTCGCTATGCGAGTTCCGTCAACAAAGGCATGTATTACGATGTGGCGGTGGATAACGCCACCAAGCTGGTGGGCTTCAAGAAGACGCCGCCTGCTGCCTTCAAGACCGTGCCGATCTGGGTTGCGACCGCACATGCTGGCTATCACGTATTTCCCGGCCGGACCGGCGATGTCATCGAGGCGCATTCCATGCGGCAAATGAATTCGATCGAAAACATCGAATTCTCAAAGTTCAATCCGCTCGCGCCGGGTGGCGGGCCGCGCTGGACCGCGTCACTCAAATACCGCTCAGGATTGATCTGCGTGCCGTCCGACTTTTAGAGATTTCTCTTCTGTGACTGGAAAACACAATCCCTTCCCCGGCGGGGAAGGGACCGTCAATTCAGCGCTTTAAATGTGCAGGGATCCAGGCTGGCAGCACCCGGTCGATTTGCTCGTCTTCTTTTTCGTCTGCACCTTGTCGAGCTGCATCTGGCTTAGCGGCTTCATTGTGACAGGTGGCATGGCCATTGCCACGAAATCGCCGCGCGTCCTTGGCGCTGCGGTGGGCACAGCTTTGTCAAAATTACCTGCCTGGTAATCGTCCAGAAGACTTTTGTTCTTTGCGACAAAAGCCATGAGTTCCTTGTAAGTCCCGCAAATGACGTCGGGCTTCTTCTTCACATATATGGCAATCCGCTGCAGCGCCCGCCAATAGGCGCCGCCCTGCATCTGTGAAAAGTGATGCCCGATATGAACCGGCGCGCGGTTGCCGAAATAGTTGTTGTGGAAGTAGGTGACATAGCTCTGGACCATCTGGTCTTCGTATTCCTTTTGCTTTTCCTTGGGGCCATCCTTGCCGCCCGTCTGGGTGACCAGGAAGTTGTAGTCCATGCTCAGCGTCTTCTTGGAGGTGCCCGAAACCGGGATCATTGCCAGCGGAAAATTCCAGACGCCGTCGATCTGGCGCGGCCAATAGTTCATGTTGTTCACAAGGCTCGTGTCGTAATCCATGCCGTGCTTTTTGAACGTTTGCCTCAGGGCCTTCTGATCGCCGACGGCAAGATAGGGCGCGCGGAAGCCGGACACTTCCTTGGCGAAATAGTTCTTCCAGCCAGCCGGCTCGGCTGTCTTGTTGTAGCGCTGCCAGACATTTGTCAGGATGCTGGTGAACTGCGCGAACTCCTTGTCCCATTGCGCGAATGTGTATTTGGCGCCATCGAAATGGCCGATGGCGTGGGAGCCGATCTCGTGGCCCTCCTTCATGGCGAGCCGCACCTGCTCGAGGCGCTGCTTCATCATGTCCAGCGTGCCGCCGAACCCGATATTGCTCTTGCCCGGGCGGCCCAGGGCATCGATGTAATCATTCTTGTCGGCGGTGAGCAGGAAATAAACGCCGCTGATGAAATAGGTGAAGCGCACGCCGGCGCTCGCCGCAAATTTCCGCGACGCCTGCCAGAACTCCGGTTCATTGGAACCGTCAAACGCAAGGCAGACAAACTGCGGAGGGGTTGGAACTTTGGGCATGAACTGTCTCCCATGCAAATGGACCGCGCGCAGGAACTGTATACTTCCCTTGGGGCAGGTCAATCGGGGGATGTCAGCTGTCGCCGCGCCGCCCCTTTAACGTTTCACCCGCAGCGTTTCCCAGAACTGGTCGATAATCGCACCCTCATCCGGCGCGGCGGTTTTGTTGAAAAGAGTGGCGAACATCAGCGCGCCCTTGCCGAGCCGCAGCGTGTAGACCGCGATGATGAGATCGTTGCCGGCATTGGCAGCCATGGCGCGGACGCCTTTGATTTCCGTGCCGTCATGCAGCTTGCGGGAAACGTCCTTGCGCGCGATGCGGACGCCGTCTGAAATGGGCCCGGCAAGCAAGTTGTTGATGAAAATATCGCGGACCGCGATCAGGTCCTCATCACCGACCTCTTGATGGCGCTCGACGATGATGTGTGTGCCGCGCGCGGTGCCGCCATCATGGCGCGTCAAGGTGGGGTGGAAATTCATCAACTTGACTGTGACAGCGGCGGGATGGCTGAAGGAAAACTGGTCCGTTTCGTAGAGGCTGGGCTTACTCTCGCCTGCCTCGACCGCTGCGGCCGGTTTGTCATTGCTTTCTGCGGCTTCACTTGCCGCCGCCATGAGGAAGGCCGCCAGAACCGGAGCCGCGAAACACCGCCAGGACGCCATGATGCGAACCTCCTCTGCCGTCCCGCATTAAGCGCCGAATGCCGCTGCGCCGCAAGGGGAGGAGATATCGTTCAGGCGGAAGTTGACAGTGTCTTGATCTGTGCCGCCTTCACCGCAAATGCATAGCTGAACGCCACTTCCTCAAGCCACATGCAGCGCGGCGGCTGTGGCGCTGCTTTTGTGGGGCCTGACGGCTATCTCCACATCTTGCCCGAGAGCCACAAGAAAGCGCATCAGCCGCTCGACCGAAAACTGGCGAAAATCACCCCGAAGCATTTTCGAAACATCAGGCTGCTTTACGCCCAGAAGCGCGGCAGCCTCCACTTGTTTCAAGCCGCGATCACGCATGAGCACATCGATTTTTAGAACCAGCTTGGCCTTCACCAGATGTTCTCCTGCATCGGCAAGCCCGATATCCTCAAACACATTGCCAGTGCTTTTTTCATAGCTGACGTTTCGGCTCATGATCCGCCTCCTTGTTCCAACCGCTCCGCGTCACGCAAGCGCTGGCGAATAAGATTTATGTGGCTCTGCGGCGTGGCAATGCCCGTCTTCGACTTCTTCTGAAACGCGTGCAGTACGTAGACCGTCGCGGCAAAACGAACAGTGTATACGGTTCTAAACGCATCACCCCGATAATCACCCACGATCTCAACCACGCCCGCGCCGCCAAAACCTGCGAGCGGCTTTGCCTTACGGTGCCTAAATCCCTGCTGCGCCTGAAACAGGCCGTATCCCATCTGCGACTTTACGTCATCCGGAAAGGCTGTGAAATCCTTGCGGCTGGAGCCAATCCAGATAAGCGGCTTAAGGAGGTCAGGCATTGCAAGATCAGAAAATATAGTGAAATCACTATAATGTCAATGACATCAGAGCGCCGTAAAAGCGAAGGAAATTCAAACACCCTCCCTGACAATATCCTGATCGCCCGCCGCCTTCACCGCAAATGCATAGCTGAACGCCACTTCCTCCAGCCGGGAGAAGCGGCCCGATGCGCCGCCATGGCCAGAGGTCATATGGACTTTGAAGAGAGCCGGGTTGGTGTCGGTTTTCAGCTCGCGCAGTCTGGCGAGCCATTTGGCTGGTTCCCAATAAGTGACGCGCGGATCGGTGAGGCCCGCAATTGCGAGGAGAGGCGGGTAGGCTTGTTCAGTGACATTGTCATATGGCGAGTATGACGCGATGATTTTGTAGTCGGCCTCGGACGTGACCGGATTGCCCCATTCGGGCCATTCGGGCGGAGTGAGGGGGAGGGTATCATCGAGCATGGTGTTGAGGACATCAACGAACGGCACTTCGGCGATGATGCCGCCGAAGATCTCGGGTGCCATGTTTGCCGCCGCGCCCATCAACATGCCGCCGGCCGAGCCGCCTTGGGCGATGATGCGGCCTTGGGAGGTGAAGCCGGCTTGAATCAAATGTTGAGCAGATGAGATGAAATCATTGAAAGTATTGGTCTTCTTCTCGCGCTTGCCCTCATCGTACCAGCGATAGCCGCGATCCTTGCCGCCCCGGATATGGGCAATGGCATAGACAAAGCCGCGGTCCACCAATGAAAGGCAATTGGTGTTGAACGAGGCTGGGATGGCGATGCCGTATGCACCATAGCCATAGAGCAGGCAGGGGGCGGAGCCGTCGAGTGGCGTGTCTTTGCGATAGAGCAGAGAGACCGGCACGCGCTCGCCGTCATGCGCCTGCGCCATCACGCGGCGGGTGACATAATCGGAGGCGGTGTGGCCGCTGGGGACTTCCTGCGTCTTGAGCAATGTGCGTTCGCGGCTGCCCATGTCGTAGTCGTAAAGCTGGGCTGGCGTGGTCATTGAGGAATAGGAGAAGCGGATGACGTCCGTGTCGTATTCATAGGAACCGCCAAGGCCGAGCGAGAAGGCTTCTTCGTCAAAGGCGATGGCATGTTCTTCCCCGGTTGACCGGTCACGGATGACGATGCGGGGCAGGCCATCCTCGCGCTCGAGGCGGACCAGATAGTTTTTGAAAGCCATGACTGACAGGATGAGCCGGCCCGGCACATGCGGGACTACTTCCGTCCAGTTTTCCTTTCCCGGCGCGGCGACCGGCGTCTGCATGATCTTGAAATCCTTGGCGCCGTCATTGGTCAGCACGAAGAACACATCACCGCCCTCGGACAAATCATACTGCACGCCCGGCACGCGCGGCGCGATGAGCAGCGGCTCGGCGTCGGGCCGGTCTGCGGGCAGAATGCGGTATTCGCTGGTCTCATGGTCGTTTATGCCGATGAAAATGAAGTCATTCAGGCGCGAGCCGCCGACATCCATGAAGAAGCCGGGGTCTTTTTCCTCATAGATGAGCGGGTCGGGGTCTGACGCGCCAATGGCATGATAGTGGATGGCGACCGGGCGGTGGTTGGCGTCGAGGCGGGTGTAGAAGAACCCCTTGGACGCGCCGTCCCATGTGCCGCCGCCGGTGTCGGTGACCGTTTCGGTCAAGTCCGTTCCTGCGGCGAGGTCGCGGATCTTGATGGTGAAGAATTCCGAGCCGGAATCATCATAGGACCAGAGGAGCCTGGCATGATCCGGCGCGTGGCCGACGGACGCGATGCGGAAATAGGCATGGCCTGCAGCTTCCTTGTCGCCGTCCAGAATTGTCTCCTCAGCGCCGCCCTCGCGCGGCACGCGGAGATAGTGCGCATGCTGCCCGCCGGCGACAAACCGCGTGCCATAGGCAAAGGGCCCGTCCTTCATCGGCACGGAGGAATCATCCTCCTTGATGCGGCCCTTCATCTCGGCAAAGAGCTGTCTTCTGAAGCTCGACCGTGTCGGCCATCTGCGCGTCTTGATAGGCGTTCTCGGCCTCAAGATGGGCACGGATGTCCGCGTCCAAAACTGACGTGTCGCGGAACACGTCCTGCCAGTTGTCAGCCCGCAGCCAGGCATAATCATCCGTGCGGGTGATACCATGGCGCGTGTTGGCAAGCGGCTTCTTGGCGGCGCGCGGCGCGGGGAGGGCGGGATCGAAATGAAGACGTGTCTTGGTCAAGGGGTGAACCTGAAATGAATGTGGGGATCAGCAAAAGTTCAGTCAGCCAGACATAGGGTCCGCATCAGTGGAGCGCAACGCAAAACAAGGAATTGCTGAAATGCTGAAACTCGTCAAAATACTGCCGCTTGCCGCGCTCCTAACAGCTGCCGCCCTGCCGTCTGCAGGCAATGCCTCGGCGTTTGTCGCCTGGAAAATTACGGATGTGCCGTGGGGCGATGTGCTCAATGTGCGCAAATATCCCTCGCCCAATTCGCAGAAACAGGCCGCCTATCCGAATCGCACAGTGCTGTCGATGACCGGCTCCTGCACCGGCGGCGTTGATCTGCAGGACATTCAGGGCCTGCCGAAATGGAAACAGCGGCTGATCGTCAAAGGGGTCTGGTGCCAGTTGTGGCACGACCCGGCCGGAAACGGGAATTTCAAGGCAGGCTGGGTTCGGATGAAGTTCATGCGGCCGCTTTGAAACATACGGGCAAGCCGAATGGCCGGACAGGCGCATGCCTTCCGGTTATTCGCGTGGATGCAAGCGGAGGTGACCCCCTTACGACGTATCCTGCTCCTTGCGCAGCTCGCGCAGAAAATAGCAGCAGTCGCTGAGGACCCTGTCAACCTCATGGATCTGTTTCTTGCGATGACCCAGCGGATAGCCGGGACGGATGGTCGAGATGCGCGAGCCGCGTTTGCGCGCGGTGAGTTTGCGGATTTCGAGAAGCATCTTGCCGCGCCAGCGCACATAGCGCCGCGCCTGTTTGGGCAGCGTTGCCAGCGCGTGTTTGAACGCTGTAATGCGCCGGATGAGCCGCGCGGCATTGATCGGGTCCTCGCCGGTGAGGGGAACCGGTTCGGGCGGAAAATACGGCGTGGACCAGCCGGGCACGCTGATGCGCGGAAACGAGGTGGGCCTGCCCTGAAACGGCTTGCGTCCGCCGGGCCGGGCGAAATGCTTGAGCGGCTCGATCAGATTGAACACCGGAATGCGCCCCGCTTTATCCAACGCCGTATCCGAAGCCGCATCTGAAGCGCGCTCCATCTTCTTCAGCTTCGCCGCCAGTTCCTTCGGAAACGGACCGCTGGGCGTGACCTTCAGCACAATGCCGCGCGCGGCGATGATGATCAGCCGGCGCAGCGCCGCTTCCGCCGGGCGCAGCAGGATCAAGATACGCCGGTAAACCCGCCGCGTCAGCACCGTCACCGGCACACCCTTGTTGAGACCGGCCATGAAGAACATCTCTGTCATGACAAAGAACAAGTCCCGCGACTGCCGCTCAATCACCCCTTTCCAGTCAATATCCGACATGCCCTGCCCTTCCACACACGCGGCGGATTATGGGGCAGGATGAAAGGGGTGGGATAAGTATTTTTTCGGCGGATTGAATTTATTGAGAAAATTCGTGTTCTCATCCCACAGTTGGGCGATTTCAAGGAGCAGGAATCCTTGGCGGCTCGCGCCTGGCGGTGGCCTGGCATGATTGCCAGACGGTCAGAGCGAGACAGCTTGCTGCAATTTGTGCAATCGCATGTAAAAGGGCGAGCCACATGGACTCCTTCATGAATTCCCCCATTACTCTCCCCGACGACACCACGCGCCCCAGCGCTCCAAAAATCCCCGGCGTGACCGATGCCCAGCGTCGCAGTGGCGGGCGGTTGGCTTTGTTTCATGCGATGCATTTGCGCGAGATGGCGCGGGTCAACCGGGCGATGGGGCAGGTGTTTGCGGGCGAGGGGAGCGCGGAGCAATTGCTGGTGACGATTTCCGCTATGCAGATGGTGGCCAATATGCGCCAGTTCGGCAATCTGTGCGGCGCGACATGCGACATGCTGACCGGGCATCACATGATTGAAGATCAGTATGTGTTTCCCGCGCTTGAAGGGCGGACCGATGGGCTGAGCAAAGTGGTCGCGCGGCTGCGGGCGGAGCATCTTGTCATCCATGATCTTCTGGAGAGGCTCGAGGGCGCGGCAGTCGCGCTGATCACTGATCCCGGCTCAATAAACGCCAACGCGCTGCGCGCCACGTTCAAGACGCTGGAAGCGTTTGTGATTTCGCATTTCGGCTATGAGCAAGGCGAGCTTGAAGAGGCGCTGGGGTATTATGGCGTGGAGATTTGACAGGCGCCGCCGGGCGAGAAGGCGGCAGTCCTATTCCAGCCCGTCCTCAAACAAATCCCCAAGATCATTACTGTCCTTTACCGCCTCAAGCACGGGCAGCCCAAATATCTTCTCAACCGACTTGATGATTGAGCGGTGATCATAGGTCTGCGCGCCCGCAAAGCCCTTTTTTACTTGGGCACCGATCGCCAGGAACGGCAGATTCTGCGTCTCCTTGCCCTCGTCCCAGGCGAGGAAGATCACGCCGTCATTGCTCTGCGCCCATTCCATCATTGGGGGAAGCTCTGATTGCAGCCAATCATCGCCCTGGCGCACGCGGCCGCCTTCACAATCGTCATGCATGTCATTGCACATATTGGGCGTGATGAAGACGTAGCTGGCGACGGTATTGCTGGAAAGGTCGCCGGCGAGGGCGGAATAGGGCTTGTGATGCGCCGCGCAGTATTCATTGTCCTTCGATGGCGGATTGCCGGACACGTCCTGAAAGAAAACGAATGGATTGTGCTTGGCGGCGTAGCCATTCTCTTTGCTGGAATTGATGGGGCAGGCGCCGGTCTGCGCCGACAGGCCCTCCTGATAACTCATCCATGTAACCCGTCCGCCCGTCGCCTCCATCTGGCTGACAAGATGATCCTTCGATGCGGTGCTGCGCTTGGCGGAAGGGTCAAAATTGGCGTCGTCCGTGTCGCCGAAGGTGATATCGGGAAACACGGTGGTTCCCGCTTCCATCAAAATGTAGTGCGGCTCGCTCGGCGTGGACAGGCTGAGAATATCCATGAAGTTCGCAGCGTGGGCGTGAGCGGGCATCAGCGTCTTGTTGATATACGGCGCCTCTTCCACATTACCGTAAATATAGCGGTCGCCGCCCGCTTTCCCGGCGTCGGTATTTTCCATGACGATGACAATGACATGCTTGATCTGCGCAGCGGCGGGTGAGTGGCCGGGAAACAGGGCGAGCGCGCCAGCCAGCCCAGCGATGCATGCCAAGCGTGTCATGATTTGGTTCTTTCAAACCCCATCGCCGTCCCGTTCATGCAATATCTGAGGCCCGTGGGCTTTGGCCCGTCATTGAAGACATGGCCAAGATGGGCGTCGCAATCGGCGCAGCGGATTTCGGTGCGGGTCATGAAAAAGCCGCGGTCCGCGTGCTCGGCGACAGCGCCGGGCTCAACCGGGGCGTAAAAGCTTGGCCAGCCAGTGCCGGAGTTGAATTTGGTGTCAGACGAAAACAGCGGCTTGCCGCAGCAGACGCAGCTATATGTTCCCGCCTCGTGATTGTCCCAGTTCGGACCGGTGAAGGCACGCTCTGTGCCGTGCTTGCGCGCGACCTGATATTGCTCCGGCGTCAGCTGCTCGCGCCATTCGGCATCGGATTTCGCCACTTTCAGTGTCATCGCCTCATCCTCTCGCGTGTGTGTTCGTGACCCAGAAATATGCGCTGAGGCCGCATTGGACAAGGACTTGGCAGGGGCGGCACCCCGGCGCCGCCACAGGGACACGCTGCATAGTGACAACCAAGGATAGGTTACGCAACGGCAATATATCCCGCAAAACAATAGTGAGCGCCTTTGTAATCTTGCTGAAAACTGTATTGAATTCCAAAAAGGAGAATTTCCGCCGGTCGAAAGCAACGCCAACTCCACCATCCATACGTTTGTTGACATGTGACAATTTTTAACGACAATTAATTTGACTTTTGACCGGAAAAGTAAAAAGAGAACAATAGTTGATTTTCAATAGTGTCCGCGGTCCGGATTTCGTTTGCAAAATCAGCAACGATGCAAAACGGTCAAATCAACAAAAGCGAGAAAAATAATGTCTGATTTAGCGCAAGACGCCAGTGAGCGTCAGGAAATGATCATCAGCCTGACAGCGGATGTCGTTTCTGCCTATGTATCCAACAATTCTGTGCCGCTCTCGGAACTAGCGACCCTGATCGGCAATGTGCATTCCACATTTGCCAAAATGGGCGCATTGCCGGAGCCTGAGCCGGTTGTTGAGAAGCAGAAGCCGGCAGTCAACCCGAAGAAGTCTGTCACCGACGCCTATATTGTGTGCCTGGAAGACGGAAAGCACTTCAAATCGCTGAAGCGGCACTTGATGACCCATTACGGGCTGACGCCGGATGAGTATCGCGAGAAGTGGGGCCTTGATGCCAGCTACCCGATGGTGGCCCCGAACTACGCCAAGGCGCGTTCAAACCTCGCCCGCACCATGGGCCTCGGCCGCAAGCGCAAGGCCGCCTGATCTTCGTCTTCGGGTAACTTTACGGAACGGCGCTTCGGCGCCGTTTTGTATTTGCGGCAGCTTCAGCAATTCATCCAGCAACTCCTTCAAGGCGATGTGCCGGTTGAGATCATATCGATGGTGACGGGCAATGCCGCGCATGCGCTCTCTGGCGATGGCCTGACGGACGGTGCGCACCAATTGCGCCAGGCGCACCGGGGTTGATTGCGCGAGCTCGCCCGCAGCGGAAACTCCAAACCTTTGCAGCAGCGCCGCGCGGCGCAGATCCTGAATCTCCCGATCACGGTTTTTGCGGAATGCCGCAACCTCGCGTAGCAGTATTGACTTGTCCATCACGCCTCCTGCGAAAAGCCTGAGGATAAGGGCGCGCTGCGGGGCGGGGATAAAATCGCAGTGAGAAAAGATTTATTGCTGGAAAAACAGAGGGTTGGAACGCCTCGCCAAAAATCTCATCCTACAGCTTGCCCCAGAGAGTAAAAGAATTTATTCCTAAGTCTGAGAAGGGGCAGCATCGTGAACAATTTGCAGACAACTCTTGCCGTTGCGCGGAACAAAGCAAGCACAAATGTCAGCGTTCCGTCAAGTTTCCGCGTGACGCCGCGCGGCTCTTCGCGCCGGGAGGAGGTGATGGAACTGTGCGAGCGCGTGCAGGATATATTGTGCGCCTGCTTTGCCATTTCCGGCCGCGACATGCGCAGCCCCGAACGCTCGCGCACCGAGATTTCCCGCGCCCGCCAGATGGGCATGTATCTCGCTCATGTCGTCGTCGGCCTGTCGCTGCAGGAAGTCGGCGACGGATTTCAGCGCGAACGCTCGACAGTTGCCCATGCCTGCCACGTCATCGAGGATTTGCGCGACGATGAGGAATTTGAAGAAGTCCTGCTCATGATCGAGAAGATCATTGATGTCGCCTTCGGGCGCGGCGCGCGCCGGTGACCGCCATGAAAACAGCAGCAGCACTGCGCGGCCATGACCGCAGCACCGGACGCCGGACCGGCTTTGCCGAGTTCATGATCGATGGCGCGGCACGCAAAGCCGCAGTCAATCTTGACGAATCTCCGCTCGCCTCGCTCATGCGCCGCAAGGGCAAGGATGGCAGCGCGTATCTGTCGATTGACGAGTTCAACGCCGGCGAGCGGCTGCGCGCCGACTTCACCCGCGGCCTGATCATGCAGCGCGTATCGGCAAACTGGAGCGCGGCGGTCTCCTCCGGCCGGCGCGGCGCGCAGGACAGCCTTGCCAATCTCACCGATGCGGCGCTGGCTGCGCGGCAAAGGCTGGAGCGCGCGCTCGCCGCTGTCGGCCCCGAGCTCTCCGGCGCCCTCATCGACATCTGCTGCTATCTCAAGGGCCTCGAACAGGTCGAGATGGAGCGGCAATGGCCGGTGCGCTCGGCCAAACTCATGCTCAAGACGGCACTGGCAAGCCTTGACCGGCACTACAACCCGCCGGCTCCGGCCAGGAGCGCGGCGATCAGGCATTGGGGCGGGCAGGGGTATCGGGGGGAATGGGGAGGCGCGCAATTGTAGAACTGCCCGGGACGCAGGCGCGCGGACATGCCTGGTGGCGATTGGCTCAGAGTGAAGGGCAGGCGGCCCTGCCGCCCGCCAGCGCCAGGTGCACAAGCGCGTGAGCGGCGCGCGACCGGCGCTGTCAAACCGGTTGGAATGCGTTAGCTTCCGCCACGAATCAAACACCCCGAAAGGCAGCTGCCGATGTTCCGTTCGTTTTTTCCAGAACCGAGATTGTTCTTCGCCTCCCTCGCCATCTGGGGCGTAGTGTGCATCACAGGCTGGTATACGGTTGGCGATACAGTGGCGGGATGGATCGGGCTGGGCGGGGCGCAGGAGCCGGTGATTGGCGTCGGCAAGTTCCTCACCAAACCGTTTGTGTGGTTCTATATCTACTACCTTGCAGCCACGCTGATTTTCTATGCTTTCTGGCGCGTTTTCCGGCCGCATCCCTGGTCGGTCTGGTCAATTTTGGGCGCAGCGCTGATCCTGTTTGTCACCTCGTTTCAGGTGCAGGTTTCTGTGGCGATCAATGACTGGTACGGGCCGTTTTATGACCTGATCCAGAAGGCGCTGTCGATCGCCATGCCCGCAGCCGACGGCGCAGCTCCCGCTGTCCCCGCCGCGCCAAAGCCGCCAGCGATCACAGCGGGGGACTATATCGGCAGCCTGTGGATTTTCGCGGGCATCGCTTTTGTCGCGGTGTTTGTGGCCGTGCTGAACCGGTTCTTCGTCAGCCATTTCGTCTTCCGCTGGCGCACCGCAATGAACAATTACTACATGGAAAATTGGCAGAAGGTCCGGCACATTGAAGGCGCCTCGCAGCGTGTACAGGAGGACACAATGCGCTTTGCCGGTATTATGGAGGGCTTGGGCGTTGCCTTCGTTGACGCCATCCTGACGCTGGTCGCCTTTCTTCCAATCCTTGCAAAATACTCAGTCAGCGCCAGCGAGCTACCCTTTTTTGGCGAGATCAAACATTCTCTGGTTTACGCCTCTGTCTTCTGGGCGCTCTTGGGCACCGTTTTTTTTATGCTGATCGGTATCCGGCTTCCGGGCCTGGAATTCAAGAACCAGCGGGTCGAGGCCGCCTACCGCAAGGAACTGGTCCTCGGCGAGGACGACGCCCAACGCGCCGAGCCTCCAACCGTGAAAGAACTGTTTGAAAATGTCCGGAAGAACTATTTCAAGCTTTACGCCAACTATATGTATTTCAATGTCGGCAGGTATTTTTATCTCCAGTCCGACAATATCTTCGCCTATGTTGTGCTCGCCCCAACCATCATCGCCGGAAAAATCACCTTCGGTCTGTTCAACCAGATTCTCAACGCGTTTGATCAGGTCAAGAATTCATTCCAATACCTTATCAATTCCTGGACGACGATCATCGAAATGATCTCCATCTATCGCCGTCTGCGCGCGTTCGAGGCCGTGATCGACGAGGAGAAACTGCCCGAAATCGACCAGAAATGGCTGGAAGAGCAGGGCGCCCCTGCTGCCTGACCGCTCAGGAGCCGCCCTTGTGCGGCTCCGTCTGCGCCTTCGCCACGCCCGCCGGAAGCGGCGCGGTGTCTTTGAGATATTGCGCATAACTCACGCAGCGCACATCCGGCTTGCCGCAGACATCTGTGGCCAACCGCTCAACCGCGCGCCAGTATGCCCCGCCATTCATCAGCGTGAAATGCATGCCAATCTGCAGCGGTTTGCGGGCGCCATTGTATTGACGGTCAAAGGCCTGGCGGAACGCGGCAAAGCTGCGCTCTTCGAATTCGGCGCTGCCGCCCGCCCGCTCGAAGCCGCCGGAGTGGCGGACGAACAGATTGTAGTCCATGGCGATGATGCGGCGCTGGGCCGGGCCTTCGGGGATGAAAGGCAATGCGAATTTTGTGACGCGGCTGGGGCGCGGCATGGAAATCTCCCGCTCCGTGCCGCTCGCATCATAGGCAAAGCCATGCGCGGCGAGCGCCTCATACAGCGCCTTGTTGACCGACAGATAGGGCGCGCGGAAACCCTTGATGCCGCTCTTAACAAAGGCGCGCCAGCCTTGCGGCTCCTGGGCGGAGCCAATGGCGGCAAAGGCGTTGGTCATGATCGCATCGAAGGCATTAAACTCGGCAAGCCAGTCAGCCTTCGTCCAATCCTTGCCGTCAAAATGCCCGCAGGCGTGGTTGGCGATCTCATGGCCGGAGCTTTTCGCGCGCCAGATGGTCAAAAGCCTTGCTTCGACCTCCGTTTTCGATCCGCCAAAGCCGACATTGGATTTGCCCGCCTGCCCGTCTGGCATGCGGTAATTGGCGGAGAGCTCGCGGGGCAGGGCGTTGACGCAGGAGAGAAAGTAGGTGAAGCGCGCGCCTGATTTGGCGGCGAGAGCCAGACTGCGCTCCCATTGCGGCAGGGGACCAGCGCCGTCGAACGAAATCAGCACATATTGCGCCTCTTGCGCCAGCGCCCCGCCAGCGGACAGAGTCCCAGCAGCGGCCAGGAGCACTCGGACACATCTCATGTTTTCAACGCCGCGCATTGCGGAGTGTCTTAGCATGGAATGTGGCGAGTTTGTGGGTGGAGTAATTTCGGTGACAGTTTACTTAATTCAAAATGAATGGCGATGCTTGGAGTATCGCCATTCATTTTGAATTAAGTAAACTGTCACCGAAATTACACCACGCTTTGCCCATGCTGAAACAAATTCCCCGGATCATGCGCCGCCTTCACCGCATGCAGCTGCGCAACATTCCCGCCCCAATACGACCCCGCATATCCCGCCCCAAGCCCCAGATCGCAATAATTCACATAGGCGGGCTTGGAGGCCGGCCGCCACGGGGCCATGGAATCATACACCTGTTTCAGCCGCGCCACGCGCGTCGCCGAATCCGCCCCGCTCGTCCAGCGCGAATAATACTGGATCGAATAAGCCCCGGCCGAGCGGTGGGCAAACGCCGTGGCGTTGCCCGCCAGCGTGGAAATCGCCCCGCCATAGGCGTCGCACAGAGCCGCGACATTGCCGGCGGGCCAGCTCATGATGGAGGCGAACAGCTGGCTGATGGCGGCGTTGGGCAGCGGCGATCAGCACGAAGTCGGACTTGGCGTCCATATAGATCGTCTCATATTCCGACCCGCCCGCAAACGCTGATACCGCGCCGATGAACGTCCGCTTGACGACCGCCGGCCCGGAAGCGGGCGGGGCAATGGATGTGAGGTTCGCCAGCTGCGCCAGAAGCGCCGCGTTGGTGCCGCTGGATGCGGTCGTCTGCCCGATGCAGCGCAGCCGCAGCATGTTCCCGGCCACTCTTTGAACGGTCATGATCGCCGTGATGTCGTTCGGCGCGTTCGGCGCCCAGCTCTGCCAGGCGCTGAACACGCTCCGCGCCTTGGCGAGTTCGGCGGATGTGTTGGCGAAGTTCCAGGTGATGCTGAACGTCTTCACATGGCTCAGCGCATGGATCTTGAACTTGAACCGCGTCACCACGCCGAACGAGCCGCCCCCGCCGCCCCGGCAGGCCCAATACAGGTCCGGCGCGTTCGAAGCGTCCGCCTCCACAATGCTCCCGTCCGCCTTCACCACCCGCGCGCCCAGCATATTGTCGCAGGCGAGGCCATAGCGCCGGCCCAAGCAGCCCCATTCCGCCGCCCAGCGCATGCCCGGCGATCCCCACCGTCGGGCACGAGCCGCCCGCAAAGGCGAACCCGGCGGCGGCGACCGCATTGTAGATTTTCCCGAGCGAAGCCCCGGCGCTCACCTGCACGCTGGCGCTGGCCGCATCCACCGTCACCAGCCCCATCTTCCGTATGTCGATCACCACGCCGTCCCCGCGCGAAAACCCCTCATAACAATGCCCGCCCGAGCGCAGCGCCAGCGGCAGATTGTTGCTGCGCACCCAGTTGACGCTGTCCGCCACGGCTTGCGTCGACGTGCACATGATCCGCAGCGCCGGCGCGGAAGCCGGCTGGAGATAGTTGCGCTTGTTATGCAGCACGTTCAGCGCCGCATAATCCGGATGCGACGGTGTGACCATGGTGGCGCCGGGAATGGACGGCAGCGGCGGAAGCGGGACGAGCGCCCGGGTCCGCGGCGCGGGGGCGGCGGGTTCGGGGCGCGAGGACTTGCGCTCGCCGTAGATGAAGTAGGGGCTTTTCATGGGAGCCTCGCGGGGGTGTTGGGGGAGCGGCTCGGGGGGATTTAGGGCGGGGATGGGGGGAATTGTAAAGGCGGAGCAAGATTGGGCAGTTTGAGTTTCCACCTTTACCCAGCGCGTTGCACGTCAAATTTGAGACCGCCATGCCTAGGCCGCCGTGAGGTCAGCTTTGCTCGCCAAACATAGCCATCTGCTTGCGGAGCGCTGGGAATAGCTCTTTTGTTGGAAGTTCGTCCTTTGCTTTATCAGCAACAACAAATTTTAGGTGTTTCCCTCCCTTATTTTTCGCCTCCATGTACCGCTCCACTTGCTCCATCGTCAGGCTAAAAAATTCTAGGTCATTATCTATCGACTGACACAGGTAATCACCGATCCCGGAAATCATCGAGTTGTAATATACGAAACGCGCCGGCGTCATACCCGCCGCACCTTCACGGGCATGGCCGGAAATTAGCGCGTTCCGTTCGCGGAGGTGTTCGTTTATTTCATGCATCGTGCTCATCGCACGATGTAGGAAAGTGGTAAGAGCTGGCATCTCTTGTGACACTAAAGAGAACTCTCGAAAATCTGGCGCTGGCATGACAGGTAGAGGCGTGAAAGTTTTGTAAAAGGATTTAAGCTCCTCCGAGATCGCCTTCATTTCATGAAAGCACTTCTCGCGCCCAGCGTTGTCAGCGTCGAAGTACGATTCGACATAATTCTTTCATTTTTGTAACCTCAGGGCCGAGGTCATTGATGATTTGGAGCTTGATATTGGCTAGCGCTTCGATGTTGAGGCGCAGCTGTTTGGGTGACACGGTTAAGAGCATCAAGCGCGCCATCCCTAGCCTCCTTGGCCTCTGCCTTCTGCTCCCACTTGTGCTGGTAGTGGAAGGCAACGAGTTCGAACACGAAGCCCAGCCCGGAACCGATTGCAGTTTGGAGAATTGAGACGCCGAAACCGGTCCAAGTGAAGATTTCCATGTCGGTCCTCGAAAGATGCGCGGAGATGAAGCCTTGGACTGTCGTTTTTCTAATTAGCTGAAATGTTGCGTAATTGTTTGGCCGCTACACCCTGTTGTGGCATGATCTGAATATGTAGAACAACCGCCCAATTGCGAATTCGTTTCAACGGCAGCTCTCGGCTCATGGTGGAATTTTGAAACTGGCCCGCTGTCGAGGGTTGGGCACTGGATCAGTTTGAATTTCGGTTTCGGAATTGATAATCTCGCTCTTTGGCAATCTCAGAGTGCATATCGTGGAATCTCCTCATGTCATCCCCCACCACCCGCTTCTACTTCTACGCCGACGATTCCGGCTCCCGCTTTCCCGACAGGAACCCGGACCCTCGCCGTGACGGCATTGACTGTTTTGCGCTCGGCGGAATTCTGATTGCCGACCGCGACCGGGCGGCGCTTCAGGCGGCGCATGCGGCGTTCTGCCAGCGCTGGAACATCTCCTACCCGCTCCATTCGACGGCAATACGCGGGCGGCGCGGTAATTTCGCCTGGCTGGGCGCGGACCCTGCGGTTGAGGCGGAGTTCCTCACTGACCTCGAACATTTCCTCCTTTCGCTTCCGGTGCTTGCCTTCGCAGTCGTCATCGACAGGCCGGGCTATAATCTGCGCTACAAGGAGCGATATGGCGACCAGCGCTGGTGGATGTGCAAGGCCGCCTTCAACATCCTCATCGAGCGCGTCTGCAAATATGTTGATGCTCAAGGCAGCACGCTCTCCATCCGCTTTGAGCAGACCGGCAAGGCCGAAGACCGGGCGCTCATCGGCTATGGCAAGGACATGAAGCGCTACGGCGCGCCGTTTGATCCGGAAAATTCCCGGCAATACGGCGCATTGGGGGCGGAGGACTACAGACGCATTGTCGAAGGCGACCCGCAGCGCCTGACCAAGGATTTGCCTGCGATCCAGATCGCCGACCTCTATCTGTATCCGATGGTCAAAGCCGGTTATGACCCCGCCTATGCGCCGTGGCGGAATATGCTTGATGCCGGAAAGGTCATCGACGCCCTGCTCACACCGGAGCAGCGGCCCCTGCTTGGCGTAAAATACAGCTGTTTTGACGGCGAAAAAGCAAAGGCCTGACTTTCGCCAGGCCCTTTTAGGTGCGGCTCGCTACGCGAACCCCGGAGCAATGCTCACACAGACTATATAAAGGGATGTTGCGCAAAATGCAACAAACGTTGCATGGCCGACAGCCGCTTGCCACCCCGCCACATCCGCCATACCCTCCCGCCATCCGCTCACACAGGCCCCCGCCCCATGTCCATCCTCCTCCTCGGCCTCATCCTCTTCCTCGGCATCCACTCCGTCCGCATCCTCGCCCCCGGACTGGCGCGAGGCCCGGATCGCCGCCATGGGCCTTAATGCATGGAAGGGCCTCTATTCCGCCGCCTCGCTCATCGGCCTTAGTCCTCATCATCTGGGGCTATGCGCTGGCGCGGCCGGAGGCGGCGTTTATTTATGAGCCGCCGGTCTGGATGAAACATGTCACGCTGACGCTGATGCTGTTTTCGTTTGTGTTCTGGGCGGTGTCGCAGCTGCCTGCCGGGCGGATCAAGCCATGGGTGCGCCATCCGCTGCTGCTGGCGGTGAAAATCTGGGCCTTCGCCCATCTCCTCGCCAATGGCGACGCCGCCTCGCTCGTCCTGTTCCTCTCGCTGCTCGCCTGGGCGGTGATTGACCGGATTTCGGTGAAGCGGCGCGAGGCGGCGGGGGAGGGCGCGGAGATTGTCGCCGGACCGGTGGCGAATGATGTGATTGCGGTGGCGGTTGGCGTGGCGGTGTATGTGCTGTTTGTCTGGAAGGCGCATGAATGGCTGTTTGGGGTGTCGCTGATGTAGGCCGGGCCTTGGCGTCGACCCTCGGCGCTGCCCCATCCGACCCTTCGGCGCACAAGTAATTTCGGTGACAGTTTACTTAATTCTTCCGACTACTATGGCCAGTTGTCCGCGCAGCTGGAAGAATTAAGTAAACTGTCACCGAAATTACTTGTGCGCCGAAGGGGCAGCGCCGGTGGTTGGAGATTTGCCTCCCCGCGCAGTGGACAGCCCTATGCTTCCCGCCACTTTCCCTATAGAAGCGCGCCGAACATCCATTTGCATAAGGCCCGCTCTATGTCCGACGATCATTTCGTCCGCGAAGTTGACGATGAAATCCGATCCGACCAGTTCAAATCATTGTGGGACCGCTATGGCATTCTGGTCATCAGCGCGGCGGTCGCCATTGTGCTCGCGACGGCGGGGTGGCGCGGCTATGAATATTGGCGCGAGAGCAAGGCGGGCGCTTCGGGCGACGCCTTCCTGTCAGCGCTGACCAAGGCCAATTCCGGTGACAATGACGGCGCTCTGGCTGAACTCACGACGCTGGAACAATCGGGCTATGGGGCTTATCCGGTGCTGGCCCGGATGCGCGCCGCAACGGTCGAGGCGGCCAAGGGTGATGCCGCCAAGGCGGTTTCCGCCTTTGAGACCATTGCGGGCGATTCAAGCGTCGACGCGGCGATCCGCGATATGGCCCGCCTGCGCGCCGGGCTGCTGCTGGTAGATGCGGGCAGCTATGAAGATGTCGCCAAACAGGTCGAGGTGCTGTCAACCGACGGCAATCCGCTGCGTCACTCGGCGCGCGAAGCTCTGGGGCTAGCCGCATGGAAAGCCGGCAAGGCGGCGGAGGCGGAAGGGTTTTTCAAGCAGATCGCTGATGATGATGAGGCCCCCCGGAACTTGGGCGAGCGCGCCGAGCTGATGCTGGCCGTGATCAAATCCTCCGGCAAATCCACGCCAAAAGCGGCCGGATAGGCCGTGAGCTTCACAATCGCCATAATCGGCCGCCCGAATGTCGGCAAATCCACCCTGTTCAACCGGCTGGTCGGCAAGAAGCTGGCGCTTGTTGATGATCTGCCGGGCGTCACGCGCGACCGGCGCATGCATGACGCAAAGCTGTATGATCTGCGCTTTAAAGTCATAGATACCGCAGGCTTGGAGGAAGCGGCGGAATCATCACTGGAAGGGCGCATGCGCGCCCAGACCGAGGCGGCGATCAGCGAGGCGGACCTCATCCTGTTCATGACCGACGCCAAGAACGGCGTCACCCCGCTCGACCAGACGTTTGCCAATGTCGTGCGCAAATCCGGCAAGAAGGTGCTCCTGGTCGCCAACAAATCCGAGGCCAAGGGCTCGGACCAGGGATTTCACGACACTTACCGGCTCGGGCTCGGCGAGCCATGCCCGATCTCCGCCGAGCACGGCCAGGGCATGCCGGATCTGCGCGAAGCGATCATCGCCGCCATGGGCGAAGACCGGGCCTTCCGCGAAGGCGCATATGAGGACGTCGAGGAAGCCGCGACCGGTGTTGATGTTGTCGATGCGGAGGCTGAGGCTGAGAATGCCATATGACGACACCAAGCCTTTGCGCATCGCCATTGTTGGACGTCCGAACGCCGGCAAATCGACTTTGATCAACACGCTGCTCGGCGAGGACCGTCTTCTGACCGGCCCGGAGGCCGGCATCACGCGCGATTCCATTTCGGTGGATTGGGAATATAAAGGCCGGGTGCTGCGCCTGTATGATACGGCGGGCCTGCGGCGCAAATCGCGCATTGAAGAGAAGCTTGAGAAACTGTCGGTGGGCGATGCGCTGCGCTCGATCCGGTTTGCCGAAGTCGTGGTGATTGTCTTTGACGCGACCATTCCGTTTGAGAAACAGGATCTGCAGATCGTGGACCTCATCGTGCGCGAGGGCAGGGCGCCTGTGATTGCCTTCAACAAATGGGATTTGATCGAGGACCGCCAGGCGGTGCTTGCTGATCTGCGCGAAAAGACCGCGCGGCTCCTGCCGCAGATCAAGGGCATCCGCGCCGTTCCGGTTTCAGGCGAGACCGGCGAGGGGCTGCAAAAGCTTTTGGAAGCGGTGATCGAGACGCACCGCGTGTGGAACTTGCGCGTCTCCACAGCCAAGCTGAACCGCTGGCTGGAGGGCATATTGGCGCATCATCCGCCGCCCGCCGTTTCGGGACGCCGTCTCAAGATCAAATATATGACGCAAGTCAAAGCCCGCCCGCCCGGCTTCATGCTGTCCTGCACGCGGCCTGAATCCGTTCCTGAGTCCTACACGCGCTACTTGACAAATAATCTGCGCGAGGAATTCAAGCTAACCGGCGTTCCCATCCGCATGGTCTACCGGGCCTCGGACAATCCTTTTGCGAAGACATAGCGAGACGGCCTACGCCGCCAATCTGGCCCTGACTGGCGCTTGATCGGTGATTGGAGCGGCGGTGGCGTCCTTTATGCCGGCAGCAGCGAGCAGCGGCAAAATGTTGACAAAGCGCTGCGTGTCTTCGAGCGTCAGCACCGATGTGATGCGCCCCCATTTGATCTGCATCAGCTGCATGACCTCATTCTCATACGGAGCGCCGGCAGCATTCGATGCCGCGGGCAAAGTCCCCCGGAATTTCACGTAAGTCATGACCTTCGTGTTCCAGGGGAAACCCTCAACCAGAATGACTTCCGGAACGAGCTGGGCGTCCGGAACAAGCCGGTAAATCCGCCTGAACCATTCCTGCATTGCGGGCTTGGATGTGCGCGTGCCGCCAAGCGGCGTGTCGCCGACGAAGCGATAGACAAACCGGCTGCCCAGGGCATCGACAATCGCTTGCCAATTGCCTTTGTTGGCCTGTGCGAACAAAGACCGCACCCGCCTCTTCACGATTGATCCATACATGGCCTGATCCTTCCCGAGCGCCGTATTGCATATCGGCGATTGGAGTTGCATAATGAAACTATAACATTGAAGTTTTGAATTGCAACTTCAAAAAAGGAATGAGGCGCTTTGACCACTAACGTTTTTGAGAACTGCTCAATCGCCGGCGCTCTTGGCGAGATTGGCGAACGCTGGAGCCTGCTGATCATTCGCGAGGCGATGATGGGATCGGCGCGCTTTGAGGAATTTCATCAAAACCTCGGTGTGGCGCGCAATATTCTGAGCGACCGGCTGTCGGCGCTGGTCCGGCACGGTGTATTGCTGCGCGCGCCTTCGCCCGGCAATGCGCGAATCCACCACTACCGCCTGACCCGGAAAGGGCAGGAAATTCTGCCCGTGCTGGCTGCCTTGATGCATTGGGGCGACGCCTGGATCAACCAAGACGCGGGCGCCCCGATCGTGCTTGTCGACCGCGAGACCCGCGAGCCGATCCGAAAAGTCCTCCTCACCGCTCAGGATGGATCTCTCCTGGAACCAGCTGACATTGATGTTCTGGCCGGTCCTGGCGCGACGGACTTCATGCGCGCACGCCTGTCCGCTCGCGCCGCGCCGAGGGATGGCAAACTGCAAATCTCTCCCGAATAAATCTTTGCACAGAGCGGGCCGGATTAACTCTCCGTCAAGGTTAATGCTTCATTTTTTACGTGTGTGTTGAGTAAGCGTTTGCGGAGTAGGTTGGTGTTGATCCTTGAGTCTTCTAAGCGGCTTGTCCGTTCGCGCCGCAGCTTCGCCGCCCCTGTGCTCATCGGGGCCGCCGTTTTCATCTCCTTCCCGACGGCAACCGCATTCCAGGACATGACGAGCCTCATTTCCGGCTCGGAAGCGGGCGCCTCGCGCTGGCATGCTTTTTTGAAACCGGCCGCCGCAGGTTCAGTGCATCAGGCCGAAATGCAATTTGCCGGCGATCATCTGACAACCAGCTCGATCGCGGGCGCTGGCGTTGACAAACCCGGCATCGGCACGGTCGCTTTGACTGGCAAGTCCGCGCGCCTTGACGTGCGCCCGGATGAAGAGCGCATCAATCGCACTGAAAAACGCGGACGCATTGTCTCCGTCTCGCCGACAGCGCCGCCCAAGGCATTTACCGCAGGCTCTGTTCTTGAGCGTCAGAGCATGATCTTGCGGCCGACGCTTCCGGGCGACATCAAAATGGCCTTCACAAAAGCGCGGTTTGAGGGCAATGAGATAAAGGTCGCGCAGGTCTTCTACAAGAAAGAGATCAAAAAGCCGGCCAAGCCCAAGCTTTCAACCATGATTGCGGAACTGGCGGACGACAAATCGGTCAAGATATCGGCAAACGCCTATGCGCCGGCTGAGCCGGATTACGCGACTGACTCGCCGTTTGAGAGCCTGTTGAAACTTGAGCCGCAAAAGCTTGAGAGCGCCATACCGGTGGAGCCGGGCGGTCATTCCTGGGCGGCAAAGCTGCTGCCCGCATCCGTCAACAGCGCCAAGGAGCAGCGCTGTCTTGCCACCGGCATCTATTTCGAGGCGCGCGGCGAGAGCGTCAAAGGTCAGGCTGCCGTTGCGCAGGTTATCCTGAACCGCGTCAAGAACCCGGCCTATCCGAACTCGATCTGTGGCGTGGTCTATCAGAACGACAATTGGCGCAACCGCTGCCAGTTCTCTTTTGCCTGCGATGGCATCAAAGACCGGATCACCGAGCCGCGTCATTGGCGAAAGGCGCAGGAAGTGGCGCAAGCTGTCACCGACGGCACGATCTGGCTGCCGGAAGTCGGCTCATCCACGCATTACTATGCCGATTATGTCAGCCCCGGCTGGGCGCGCTCGATGAAGAAGATGAAGAAGATCGGCCGCCATATCTTCTATCGCACCAAGAGGCGGCGGCTGGAGCTGATTTCAGCTCTGCGGCTGATTGTTGACGCGCTAACCCCGCCTACCTATCCTGTTTGAGCGAACGTAGAATGCCGCCCAGACAGGATGTCTTCCATGGCCAACCCTCCAACACAAGATGAACCCGGCCTTGAGACGCGCCGTCAGCGGCTTGGCGAGGCGCTGTCGCAAAAGGACACTGACGAGCGGCTGGAGCGCGATGCAGCAGGGCGGCGCAGAGAGAATGCGAACGGCATGGCCTATGCCGTCAAAATCTCCAGCGAGTTCATTGCCGGTGTTGTTGTGGGCGCCGCGATTGGCTGGCTTGTCGACAAAATGGCCGGAACATCGCCCTGGGGCCTTATTGTCTTTCTTCTCCTCGGATTTTGTGCAGGAGTTTTGAATGTTTTGCGCACTGCGGGCTTGATTGCCGTGAGCAAATCGGAGAGAGGGGTGGATTATAAGCCGTCCGCACAAGACACGACGCCCAAGGGCAATGCGTGGAAGGACGATGAAGGGGACTGAAGACGTGGCCGGAACCGATCCTATCCATCAATTCCAGATCAACAGAATTGTTCCGATTGAAATCGGCGGCTATGATTTGTCGTTCACCAACTCCTCGCTCTTCATGGTAGCGACTGTCGCGCTCGCCTCTGCTTTCCTCTATTTCGCCACCGCCGGACGCAGCCTGATCCCGGGCCGCCTGCAGTCCATGTCCGAAATGGCTTATGAGTTTGTCGCCTCGACCCTGAAAGACAGCGCGGGAACGGCGGGGATGAAATTCTTCCCGCTGGTCTTCTCGCTGTTCATGTTTGTGCTGGTCGCGAACCTCTTGGGCATGATCCCCTATTTCTTCACTGTCACCAGTCATCTGATTGTCACTTTCGCCATGGCGATGCTGGTGATCTTGACCGTGGTTGGCTACGGCTTTTACAAGCACGGCTTCAAATTCCTGAAACTGTTTGTTCCACAAGGTGTGCCGGGCATATTGGTGCCGCTGGTGGTGATGATTGAGGTCATCTCGTTCCTGTCCCGCCCCATCAGCCTGTCTGTCCGTTTGTTTGCCAACATGCTTGCCGGGCACATCACGTTGAAAGTCTTCTCGGGCTTCGTTGTTTCTCTGTCCGCTCTCGGCTTCACGGGTGTCTTGGGAGCGATCCTGCCGCTCGCCATGACTGTGGCGCTGACCGGCCTCGAATTCCTGGTGGCCTTCCTTCAGGCCTACGTCTTTACCGTCCTGACCTGCATGTATCTCAACGACGCGATACATCCGGGACATTGATTTTACACCCTTCTACTCTGCCAATCACGATCCAAAGGAGCTTAAAAATGGAAGCAGAAGCAGCAAAATACATCGGCGCGGGCATTGCATGTCTGGGCATGGGCGGCGCGGGCATTGGCCTCGGCACAATTTTCGGCAACTACCTTGCCGGCGCGCTGCGCAATCCATCCGCCGCCGACGGCCAGTTCGGCCGCTTGATTTTCGGCTTTGCGGTGACGGAAGCTCTGGGCATTTTCTCGCTGCTCATCGCGCTGCTGCTGCTGTTCGCGGTATAAATTGTCACGTTGATGTTGGCCGGTCGCAGGTTTGCGGCCGGAAATCTCTTTTGAGGGGTTTTTCATGTTTGTGACCGAGGCATTTGCCGAGGACGTCAAACCCGCAGCCGGTGCTGAGGGAACGGATGGCCATGCTGCGCCTGCTGCGGCGGGCGATGCGACCCATTCGGAAGTGGGTGTTGCCGGCGAGGGAGAGCATGGCGGCGCCTTTCCGCCTTTCGATTCCTCGACCTATGCCTCGCAGCTCCTCTGGCTTGCGCTGACATTCGGCTTTTTCTACTGGTTTCTGAAGAAGGTCATCCTGCCGCGCCTCGGTGACATATTGTCGACACGCGAAAGCCGGATCGCCAAAGATCTGGCGGATGCCGAAAAGATGAAGCTTGAGGCTGACGCGTCTGTCGCTGCCTATGAGCAGGAGCTGGCTTCGGCCAAAGCCAAATCCGCTGAAATTGCGACCAAGGCCGCGAATTCCGCCAAAGAAGACGCCGCCTCCAAGCGCAAGAGCGCGGAAGCGGCACTCGACAAGAAACTGGCGGAAGCTGAAGGCAAGATTGCCAGCATCAAGGCGGCCGGCATGAAAGAAGTCGGCAGGATCGCTGAAGACACGGCATCGGCAATCATCAAACAGCTCACCGGCGCATCGGCGTCAGCCTCCGACATTGCCGCCGCCGTCAAGTCTGTGAAGGGTTAAGGCGCCATGGACAACACATTCTGGGCCTTTGTTGGCCTCCTGATATTCCTCGCCATCATGGTCTACATGAAGGTGCCGGGCATGATGGCCAAGGGTCTTGATGCGCGCGGTGACAAGGTCCGCGCTGATCTGGATGAAGCCAAGCGCCTGCGCGACGAAGCGGCGGCGCTGCTGGAAGAATACAAGAAGCGGCGGATACAGGCTGAGGCCGATGCGCAGGATATTCTTGCCGCCGCCAAGCGCGATGCCGAGACAATGACGGCCGACGCGAAGGCGAAAACCGAAGAATTCGTCAAGCGCCGCACGGCAATGGCCGAGCAGAAGATCGCGCAGGCTGAGTCCGATGCAGTGAACGCCGTCCGCTCCTCAGCTGTTGAGATTGCCATTGCTGCGGCAGGAAAAATACTCGGCGGCAAGGCGGATCCGAAGCTTCAGGCGGAGTTGTTCAGGCAATCCCTTGGCGATGTGAAGTCGCGTTTGAACTGAGTTTCGTTCCATTCGCTCAAAAGCCGCCGTATCCCGGCGGTTTTTTGCTTTCAGCGGGGCTTCAAAGGCGAAAACGTCATCCGGTGCAGCCGCGCCACTGGTCCGTGACTGGTAATTGCGTGCATATGCGCCGCAGCGCCATAGCCCTGATTTGTTCCGAAACCGTAATGTGGCGACGCTTCATGTGAGACTGCCATCATCCGGTCGCGCATGACTTTCGCGACGATGGAAGCCGCCGCAATCGACAGGCTGCGCTGATCGCCTTTGACTAGCGCGGATGCGGGGCAGGGCAGGCCGGGAGGAACATCGCGCCCATCGGCGAGAACATGATCGCTCGCAATACTCAAGGCCTGCACCGCCCGTGTCATCGCAGTGAGGCTTGCGCGCAGAATGTTGACCGCATCTATTTCATCCGAGCAGCAAGAGGCAAAGGCGACGGCTCTTGCCTTGCTCAAGACTTCGGTGAGAGCCGCTTCACGCTGCGGTTTGCTGAGGCGCTTGGAATCATCAATGCCCAGCGGCAGATTGTCCGGATCGAGCACAACAGCCGCTGCTACCACCGGCCCGGCCAGCGGTCCGCGTCCGGCTTCGTCTGTCCCGGCGATGATGTGATGCCCGGTTTTCATCAGCTTAAGCTCGACGCTGAAGTCGGGCTTGAGCGGCAAATCAAAAAGATATGGAGAATCGGAAAGCACGGGAGGTCATGTTGCGGCATCCCTACACCGGTTCCGATTCTCCAAAAAGCCCTCCCGGATTCGGGGCGGGGAGGGCACAGCCGCCGGCAGGGGAAGAGGCCGGCAGGAAGCTTTCTAAGAACAAGTAACTGACAGCTGATCCGCCATGCGCGAGGGCGGGGTGAACAGATCATCGCGCAAACGCTTGCGCTCAACATTCAGACCAAGCCGTTTCGCCGCCATTTCAAAACGCTTGCCGATTTGCCATGCATAGGGTCCGGAGCCCTTCATCCGCGTGCCCCATTCAGCGTCATAATCCTTGCCGCCGCGCATGGAGCGGAGCAGCGACATCACATGCCGGTAGCGGTCGGGGTAATGACGCAACAGCCACTCCTTGAACAAGGGCGCGACTTCGAACGGCAGGCGCAAGAGAACATGCCCCGCTTCCTTCGCGCCCTGCGCCGCAGCCGCATCCAGCACGCGCTCGATCTCATGATCGTTCAGCCCCGGCACAATCGGCGCTACCATCACGGATGTGTGCACGCCCGCCTCGCTGAGTTCGCGCATCGCCTCAAGCCGGCGGCTTGTTGTGGAGGCGCGCGGCTCCATCCGCCGCGCCAGAACCTTGTCCATCGTGGTGACCGACATGGCCACCCGCGCCAGCCCGCGCTCCGACATGCGCGCCAGAATATCAATGTCGCGTGTCACCAGCGCCGACTTGGTCACGATCGTCACCGGATGCGCCGCCGCTTCCAGCACTTCGAGAATCTCGCGCATGATGCGGTATTTCTTCTCGATCGGCTGATACGGATCGGTGTTGGTTCCAATCGCCAGCGTCTTCACCTCATAGCCGGGCTTGGCGATCTCCCGCTCCAGAAGCTTTGCCGCATCGGGCTTGGCAAACAGCTTGGTCTCAAAATCCACCCCTGCCGAGAGGCCGAGATAAGAGTGCGTCGGGCGCGCAAAGCAGTAAATGCAGCCATGCTCGCAGCCGCGATACGGGTTCACCGACTGGTCAAAGGGAATATCCGGGGAATCATTGCGCGTGATGATGCTGCGCGTCTTGTCGATCTGCACTTCAGTCGAAAACGGCGGCAATTCCTCAAATGCCTGCCAGCCATCGTCCAGCGCCTCGCGCTGATAGCGGTCAAAGCGCGGTGCCGGGTTAAGCGCAGCGCCACGTCCGCGCACCTGCTCCTTCACGCAGCCGCGCATCGGCGAGAATGCCGTTTGCAAAAGCAGCGCCATGGGAAAACGCAGCGCGATCTGCCTGATTGACCATCTCCATTTGCCGCTCCTGTCGAACGATTTGTTTTTGTGTTGAATGAATTCCTATTTCAACATGTAGAACATAGCAAGAACAATTTTGTTCCACCTTGATTGTTCCGCCTTGTCAGGCCAACTCATTTGGCTATAAGCCCCGTCAAACTGAGGGAATGACCTTGGCGCAAATGCTCGCTACAATCGGCTTCGACGCTGACGACACGCTCTGGGAAAACGAGCAGTTTTTCCGCGCGTCCGAGTCGCGTCTGATGGAGCTTTTGTCGCCCTTCGCGGAAGGCACTAATATCTCCGCGCGGCTGCTCGAAGCTGAGCGCAAGAACCTGCAATTCTATGGCTATGGCATCAAGGGCTTCACGCTGTCGATGATCGATACGGCGATCACCATCACAGCCGGAAAAGTTCCCGCCGATGTCATCGCCGCCATTCTTGCCGCCGGGCGCGAAATGCTCACCCATCCGATTGAAACGTTGCCCTATGTTAAGGAGACGCTTGATGCGCTGGCGGGGCAATACCGTCTCGTCTTGATCACCAAGGGCGATCTGTTCGATCAGGAGCGCAAGGTGGCGCAGTCGGGATTGGGCGAGTATTTCAACGCCGTCGAGATCGTATCGGAGAAATCCCCGGCGACCTATTCACGTGTCTTTGCCCTGCATGGGCCGGGGCCGGAACAGGCCATGATGGTCGGCAATTCAATGAAGTCGGACATTGTTCCGGCCATCGAAAGCGGCTCCTGGGGCGTGCATGTGCCGCACCGGCTCGTTTGGGAGCTGGACCATGCGGAGGCGCCGCATGAGGCGCCCCGATACCGGTCCATCAAACATCTGGGCGAACTTCAGAAAACCATTGATGAAATAAATCAATGAGTTGGCCTGCCGGCTTGAATCAGTTCTTGATGAATTTCGTGCAAACATGTCAATGAAGTGGCAGGCGCGGGGAAGTGACAGGCGCGGGACTGGTCATGCTGTCAGTTATCATTGAGACAAAAAATCATGCTGAGGATTTGGCGCGCACGCTGGCGAGCCTTGTGCCGGCAGCGGTCGAAGGCGTGGTGCGCGATGTGACGGTGCGCGACCATGGTTCGAGCGATGAGACCCGCAAGGTCTGCGAGCATGCCGGTGTCCGATGGCTGGAGATTGGCGATGTTGCCCATGCCGTCAAACAGACACGCTCCGAGTGGATATTGCTGCTCGCGCCTGGCGCGCGGCTGATGGAGGGCTGGATCGAGCCTGTCGCCATCCATATGCAAAAGCAGACCATGCCCGCGCGATTCACCCGCTCGCGCGCGCACAGGCTCAGCCTGTTCGCCCGCATTGGCCGCAGCCGGAATGCACTGGCGGAAGGTCTTCTCATTTCAAAACGCCAGGCCCTGGCGCTTGCGCGCAGCGGGATGGATGGCGAGGCGCTGGCGCGCGGGCTTGCCGCCAAACGGCTGATTGCCGAGATCGCGCCGGCGGTCTAACCGCCGCCGCTGTGCGTTGCTTTGACAAACCAGTCCGGATGACGCCCGCTTATCTGCCGGGCAGCAGAGGCAGTTGCTGCAGCGCTGGGGTATATCCCAAAACATGTCGCGCCCGAGCCTGACATGCGCGCCACCAGGGCGCCCGTCTCGCTCAGCGCATAAATCGCATCGCGTATCACCGGCTGCATGATCAGCGCCGGATATTGCAGATCATTGCGCTGCGCCGAGAGCCATTGGCAGAGGCCCTGAATGGACGAAAGATTGGCATGCAGGCTCAGCGGCTTGTTGGTCTTGTTTGAAAGAGCGCTGAACACAGCTGGTGTTGAAATCTCGACACCGGGGTTTACCAGAACCAGTTGCAGCGCGGGAAAGGGTGAAGCAAGGCTAATTTCGTCGCCAATGCCCTTGGCGAACAATGGCTTGCCCGACAGGCACATGGGAACATCAGCCCCAAGGCCAAGCCCGACAACGCCAAGACTGCTGGGTGCGATCTTGATCTTCCAGAATTCTGCCAGTCCCGAAAGAGCGGCCGCCGCATCGCTCGACCCGCCGCCAATGCCTGAGGCGATGGGCAGGTTTTTCGTCAGTTTGATGTGCACGGGAGGGCAGGGGTATCCCGCCGACGCGTAGTGCGCGCGCAGCGCCTGTCTGGCCTTGATCACAAGGTTTGCTTCGGGCTCCTGCGCAGCGAGCGCTCCGGCATATGGACCGTCAATCAGCAGCGCGTCTTCGTCCGCCGCCTCAAACGCAAGCGCGTCGCCGAGCGCGGTGAAGACCACAAGACTGTCGAGCAGATGGTAACCGTCAGCGCGCTGTCCGGTGACATGCAGGGCCAGATTGATTTTGGCAGGCGCGCCAATGGTGAGCGTCAATCGCGCTTCACGACATATTCACCGGACTTGGGATCATATTCCAAAGTGCCATTGGCATGATTCTGCTGCTCGCGCTCGGCCCGGCGCACTTTCTGATGCACGCGGTTTGCCTCGCGCTTGAAGGACCGGTAGCCAAAAACTGCCAAGGCCCCGATAAGTCCGAAGAAAAGAATTTGCGGCATGCGTCCCTCCTTCAAATCAATACGGACGACGCGATTTTACGCCGTGCCCGCCGAAAGTCAAAGCCCGAAGCGCGACCAAAGCGCGCGTTCCTCAATTGCGCAGATCACATTGTCAGTTGCCGCTATCGCCGCGCGCTCCGCCGCGCTCACCCCCGGCGTGCCGCCCTGGCGCAGGCCAAACATGCTGCGCGGCTGCGTGATCAAGCGCAGTTTCGCCTTTTCGCCAAACCGGCCTTTCAGGAAAGAGCGCATGTCGCCAAGATGATCGACTAGGCCAAGCTCCTTGCCCTTTACGCCGGTCCAGAACAGGCCGGTGAACAGGTCCGGATTGTTTGCAAGCTTTGCGCCGCGCCGTTCCTTGACCATGTCGATGAAGGTCTGGTGCACTTCGAGCTGCAACGCCTTCAGATGCGCCACATCGGACTTTTTCTCCGGCTGGAACGGGTCCAGCGTGCTCTTGTTTGTCCCTGCCGTATACACGCGCCGCTCGACGCCGAGCTTTTTCAAGAGCTCAGGAAAGCCGAATGTTGCCGCCACAACGCCGATTGAGCCGACAATGGTTGACGGGTCGGCAATGATCTCGTCGCCGGCAATGGCAATCATATAGCCGCCGGACGCCGCGACATCTTCGAGAAACATGAACACCGGCTTGTTGTTCTCGTCGGCCAAATCGCGGATGCGCCTGAATATCAGCCGCGACTGGACCGGTGAGCCGCCGGGCGAATTGACGGAAATCGCCACGCAGGGCGCGGACTTGTCGGCAAACGCCTTCTCCAAAAGCGGCGCGGCGCTGGCCAGCGACAGCGATGGCCGCAGCCCGCCGCCGGAGGCGATTGTGCCGGAAAGCCTCACAACGGGGATTTCGACTGTGCCTTTGCGGAAACGGCGGGGGAGGAGTTTGGCGAGGAGGCGTTTCAATGAAATGATCCTGATACAACAGAGGCGGATGTAAGAACTATTTGCCGCGCTGCAATGGAGCAACGGATAATGCCCTAAGGCCGTTGATCGTTGCCTCGGCCTCGGGCAGGTATGAATGACCGGCGGGACCGTGCAGGACAAGCGGCGGCAAGAGCGCCAGCGCCGCCCGGCTTGCCTTGATCCCGCGCACAATAACGCGGATGGCGGGCTCCTGTGGCCGCGGCAAGATTGGGAGGATCTGCAGCGCCCCAAAACGCCCTCCGCAGGCTTGCAGAACCTCTTGTAGGGACTGCGGCCGGGCTATGAGAGCCATTGCGCCGCGCGGCCGCAGCACTGCGGCGGCCGTGCGCAGCCAAGTCTGAAACATTCCTTGCGCCATCACATGCGCCCTTGCCTTCAGCGCATCCGGCGTTGCGCGGTCTCGGAGCGAGTTGAACGGCGGATTCATGATGACACAGTCAAAGGACCGGTCGCAAAGGCCTGAATTCATTCGTGCATTTCCTGAAAGCGAAACGTCCGCCTGGATAACGGACAGCCGGGAAGAAAAGGCGGCGTTGCTTTCATGTCCGATGGTGCGGCGGGCAAAATCCGCCATGACGGGGTCATATTCGACCAGCGTCACCATCGCTTTCGCGCACCTTGCGGCAACCGCCATGCCTGCCGCGCCCGCGCCCGCACCGAAATCCGCCAGCGCGCCAGCAAATTCCGATGGCACGGCGGCTGCCAGAATCATTGCATCCACGCCTGACCTGTGCCCGGCCTTTTCCGGCTGAACGACGACAAAGCGTCCCCTGTGAAACGCGTCAACCGTCGAGCCGGTCACTTGAGATGATCCCCGAGCCCGGCGTCCCGCATCAGCTTGCGCGCCGCGTCTTCCATGTCCGCATCAATGAGCACGCGGCGGGGCAGAATGCCGATCGAGCCGTCAAGAATGCTCATATTCTGGTCGGCCACAAAATGTCCGATGCCGGAATTGCGCAGCAGCGCCTCGACATAGGAAATCAGAACTGCATCATTTGTGCGCAGAAGTTCGATCATGTCCGCCATGTCGCAATGGCGGGCGGCAAATGCAAGCGGGGACAAACACACTGTCTCCAGCCCGCGCCAATTCGCCGCTTGAGAGAGGGGTGCGGGTTTTCTATGGTGCGCCATGTGAAGGAGCAAGATTGTGGGCGTTGTCTTATCGCTTGAGGAAAGCAAACGGTCTGGCGGGTCGGTCAAGCCTTTGATGGATTTAACCGCTGGCGAAATGCGCCGGGTCAACGAGCTGATCCTGTCCAAGGCCGGCTCCAATGTTGAAATGATCCCGCAAATCGCCAATCATCTCATCTCGTCAGGCGGCAAGCGGCTGCGCCCGATGCTGACGCTGGCGGCGGCAAAAATGTTCGGTTATGGCGCGGACGGCCATGTGAAACTTGCGACCAGCGTCGAGTTCATGCACACGGCGACGTTGCTGCACGATGATGTGGTTGATGAAAGCGATCTGCGCCGCGGCCGCAAGACCGCCCGCATGATCTGGGGTAATCAGGCGAGCGTCCTGGTCGGCGATTTTCTCTTGGGTCAGGCCTTCAAGATGATGGTTGAAGTGGGTTCGCTCGAAGCGCTGGATGTGTTGTCCTCCGCCGCTTCGGTGATTGCCGAAGGCGAAGTCATGCAGCTATCGGCGGCCAAGAATCTCGAGACCACCGAGGATGAATATTTGTCGGTGATCAAGGCAAAGACTGCCGCGCTCTTTTCGGCGGCCTGCGAAGTCGGCCCCATCATCGCCAAGACCGGCAAGCCCGAGCGCGCCGCGCTGCGCTCTTATGGGCTCAATCTCGGTCTCGCCTTCCAGCTGGTCGACGACGCGCTCGACTATGGCGGCAATGCCCGCGACCTTGGCAAGAACACCGGCGATGACTTCCGCGAAGGCAAGATCACGCTGCCGGTCATCCTGGCTTACCGGCGCGGCACCGACACGGAGCGGGCCTTCTGGCGCGGCGCAATCGAGGCGGGAGAGGCGTCGGACGAGGCGCTGGAGCGCGCCCGGTCGCTGATGCTGCGCTACGGGACCATCAGCGACACCATTCAACGCGCCCGCCATTTCGGCGAGATCGCCTCCGACGCCCTCGCGCCGCTGCCCTCATCCCCCGAAAAGGCGGCGATGCTGGAGGTGATCGAGTTTTGTATCTCGCGGGCGCATTGAGCCGGACAAGACTGCCCGACTCTGTATAGTTCTGCCATCTTCCCCAATTTCGCCACCCCGGTCCACTCTCCCCGTTGACCTTGCCGCGCCGCCCCGCCATTACGCGCACCATGTCGAAACTCCTTCCATCCTTCCGCCTGATGCCCAACGCCCCCGCCATCATTGACGGCGTTGCGGACGGGTATGAGGCGTTTGTGCTGGCGCGGGTGGTGGAGGAGACCAAAGGGCCGGTGCTGTTCGTTTTGCGCGACGGGCAGCGTATGGGGGATTTTGAGCAGGTGCTGGGCTTTATCGAACCGCTCGCTGCCGGTTCTGAAGTTTCCGGGCTGGGACTGCCTGCCTTATGACCGGGTATCGCCTGCGACAGACACATCGGCGCGGCGGCTGTCGGCGCTCTGCTTCCATGCTGGCGCTGCGGAAGGCGCCGCATCCGGCGGTGATTTTGACGAGCGCCAATGCGCTGATGCAAAAGGTTCCGCCGCCGCAGTTTATCGGGCAGCAAACGATTATGGCTGCGCCGGGCAACCGGATCGACATGAATGATCTGGCGCGCCGGCTCGAGCTGAACGGGTTTGAGCGGACCGGCACGGTGCGCGATGTCGGCGAGTTCGCGGTGCGCGGCGGCATTGTCGATATTTTCGCGCCGGGGACGGACGAGCCGCTGCGGCTGGATTTTTTTGGCGATACGCTGGAATCGATCCGCGCCTTTGACCCGGCAAGCCAGCGCACGACCGGGCAGCGCAAGAATTTTGAGCTCGCGCCAATGAGCGAGGTGACGCTGTCGGCTGAAACGGTCAGCCGGTTCCGCACGCGCTATCTTCAGACATTCGGCGCGGCGACGCGCGATGATGCGCTCTATCAGGCGGTAAGCGAGAGCCGCCGCTTTGCCGGCATGGAGCATTGGCTGCCGTTTTTCTATGACAGGCTCGCGACCGTGTTTGACTATGCGCCGGATATGCCGGTGGTGTTCGAGCATCTGGCGCATGAGGCGATGGCTGAGCGGCATACGCTGATCCTCGATCATTATGACGCCAGGCGGCGGGCGCTGGATGCGCCGGGTGCAAGTGGCGCGGGCGGATCAGTGCCCTACAAGCCGGTGGCGCCGGGCGAACTCTATCTCTCTGCCAATGAAGTGATGGAGGCGGCAAGCGGGCGGGCGGTGATTGATCTCAACCCCTTCCAGACGCGCCGGAGGACCCGCGCAAGGCGATTCATCATGCCGGGGCCAAGCGCGGGCGCTCGTTTGAGGCGGAGCGGCAGGCGGGCGATGTCAATGTGTTTGACGCGGCCGTCTCTTACATCGGCGATGCGCGCAAGGAGGGGCGCAAGGTCTTGCTTGGCGCCTGGTCGGCGGGATCGCTCGACCGGATGATGCAGGTGCTGGCCGAACATGGGCTGGGCAATGTGGAGAGCGTGGCCTCGCTGTCCATGGTGCGGGCGCTGGCGCGCGACAAGGTGACGGCGGGGGTGCTGTCGCTTGAGAACGGGTTTGAGACAGATGATCTGGTGGTGGTTGCCGAACAGGACATTCTCGGCGACCGGCTGATCCGGCGATCCAAGCGCAAGAAGCGCGCCGCGGACTTTATCACCGAAGCGACGGGGCTGACCTCCGGCGACATTGTCGTGCATGTCGATCACGGCATTGGCCGGTTTGTCGGGTTGAAGACGATTGAGGCGGCGGGGGCGCCGCATGACTGCCTGGAAATCCGCTATGCGGACGAGGCGCGGCTGTTTCTCCCCGTTGAGAACATTGAGCTTTTGTCGCGCTTTGGCGGCGAGGGCGCGGATGTTCCGCTCGACCGGCTGGGCGGCGGGGCGTGGCAGGCGCGCAAGGCCAAGCTGAAAAAGCGGCTGCTCGACATTGCAGGCCAGCTGATCCGCATCGCCGCCGAGCGGCAAATGCGCACGGCGCCGGCGCTTGTGCCGCCGGACGGGCTCTATGGCGAATTTGCCGCGCGCTTTCCCTATGACGAGACTGACGACCAGATGGGGGCGATTGACGCGGTCATTGATGATCTTGGCCAGGGACGACCGATGGACCGGCTGATCTGCGGTGATGTCGGCTTTGGCAAGACGGAAGTGGCGCTGCGGGCGGCGTTTGTGGCGGCGATGAACGGGCTGCAGGTGGCGGTGGTGGTGCCGACGACGCTGCTCTCGCGCCAGCATTTCAAGACATTTTCCGACCGGTTCCATGGCCTGCCGATCAAACTGGCGCAGGCCTCGCGGCTGGTGGGGGCGAAGGATCTGGCCGCCGCCAAGGCAGGCGTTGCGGACGGGACGGTGGATATTGCGGTTGGCACACATGCGCTGCTCGGCGCGGGCATTCAGTTCAAGAATTTGGGCCTGCTCATCATCGATGAGGAGCAGCATTTCGGCGTCAAGCACAAGGAGCGGCTGAAAGAGTTAAAGAGCGATGTGCATGTGCTGACGCTCTCGGCAACGCCCATTCCGCGCACGCTGCAACTGGCGCTGACGGGCGTGCGCGAACTGTCGCTGATCGCCACGCCGCCGGTGGACCGGATGGCAGTGCGCACATTTATTTCGCCGTTTGATCCGCTAGTTGTGCGCGAGACGCTCTTGCGCGAGAGATACCGGGGCGGGCAGAGCTTTTATGTGTGCCCGCGCATCGCCGATCTGACGGAAGTGCATGAGTTTCTGACCCATGATGTGCCGGAGCTGAAGGTCGCGGTGGCGCATGGGCAGATGCCGCCGGGCGAACTCGACGACATCATGAACGCGTTTTACGAGGGGCAGTACGACGTGCTGCTCTCGACGACGATTGTGGAATCCGGGCTTGATATTCCGACCGCCAACACGATGATCATTCACCGCGCCGACATGTTTGGGCTGGCGCAGCTGTACCAGCTGCGGGGCAGGGTGGGGCGCTCGAAGCTGCGGGCATTTGCCCTGTTCACGCTGCCCGCCAACAAGACGCTGACCGGAATGGCCGAGCGGCGGCTGAAAGTGCTGCAATCGCTCGACACGCTTGGCGCGGGCTTTCAGCTGGCCAGCCATGACATGGACATACGCGGCGCGGGCAATATTCTGGGCGAAGAACAGTCCGGCCATATCAAGGAAGTGGGATTTGAGCTGTACCAGGACATGCTGGAAGAGGCGGTCGCCGAACAGCGCGGGCAGGGTGTTGCGGATTCAGGGCAATGGTCGCCGCTGATCACAATCGGCGCGGCGGTAATGATTCCGGAGAGCTATGTCGCGGACTTGCAGCTGCGCCTCGCGCTTTACCGGCGGCTGGCGGATTTGGCGGATATCGCCGACATTGATGCGTTCGGAGCGGAAATGATCGACCGCTTCGGCCCGCTGCCGGAGGAAGTTCAGCATCTTTTGAAAATTGTCTACATCAAGGTGCTGTGCCGCACCGCCAATGTTGAGAAACTCGATGCTGGGCCAAAGGGCGTTGTCATCCAGTTCCGCAAGAAGGAGTTTGCCAACCCTGCGGCGCTGATCAAATATATTGGCGAGCAGGGCAGTCTCGCAAAAATCCGCCCCGACCAAGGCATCGTCTTCATGCGCGACTGGCCAACGCCGGACAAGCGGCTGGCGGGCTCAGCCGTGATTATGACGCAGTTGGCAAGAATGGTACATGCGGCTTGATCAGGCCTCCCGCTGAAGAACACCCGATGACCGACCTCGACATCCTCCTCCGGCTCACTCTCGCACTCCTCTTGGGTGGGGTGATCGGGCTTGAGCGCCGCTGGCGCGGGCACGCGGCGGGGCCGCACACAAATGCGCTCGTGGCCTGCGGTGCGGCGATCTTTGTCGTGGCCGGACAGGCTCTGGGCGGCGAAGGCGCAGCGCGGGCGTTGTCGCAAGTGGCCACCGGCATCGGCTTTCTGGCCGGCGGCGTCATTTTGCGCGACGGTTTGCGCGTGCGCGGACTGAATACTGCAGCGACCGTCTGGTGCGTCGCCGCCATTGGCGGTCTCGCCGGAATGGGGCGGCTGCCGCTTGCCGCAGGCGCGACGGCGCTTGTGGTTCTGGGAAACAGCTTGTTCCACTTTATGGAACACCAGATGGAAAAAAGGTCGCCCACCCCGGATGCCGGCGAGCCTGACAGACTCAGGCGCGAAGACGAAGAAAGACAGTGACGGGGGATATCGGGAGTCCGGCGGGGGTGAAGGTGCGGGCTCATGCCGTTTGGGTCACCGCATTTCTAATCGCATCCGCCAGAATTTCCGGCGTCTGCGCGCCGGAGACAGCGTATTTCTGATCAATGATGAAACAGGGCACGCCTGAGATGCCGAGCTGTTTGGCTTGGGCGATTTCGCCGACAACGCCGGCTTCCTCGGCGTCTGTCGGGAGAAGCGTGGTGACGATGTCCGGGTCCATGCCTGCGGATTTGGCGATTTCTGTGAGTATGTCGGTGTCGCCAATGTCTTTGCCGTCTTCGAAATAGGCCTTGAACAACAGGTCAACAGCCTTGTTCTGGATGCCGGGGCCGGCCTGCGCGGCCCAGCGGATGAGACGGTGGGCATTCATGGTGTTGGGCGAGACTTGGATAGTGTCGAAGGCAAAGGCGAGGCCGAGTTCCTTGCCGAACGCGGTGAGGCGGGCATGCGCCTCGGCAAGGCCCGGTCCCGGTCCGAACTTCGCTTCCATATAAGCTTTGCGGTCAACGCCGCTGCGCGGGATGGTGGGATCAAGCTGATAGGGCCGCCAGTGGATGTCCGCCTCGATGTCCGGCAAATCGTTCAGCGCAGCCTCCAGCCGCGCCTTGCCGAGATAGCACCAAGGGCAGACGACATCGGAGATGATGTCGATGCGAACGGATTGCCTGGCGCCGGTCATTGTGGCTTCGCCCACCAGGTGGCGAGTTGATAGCCGAACAGCGGAGTCTTTTCGGGCCGCTCGATCTTCTCCCACCGCGCCAGCCATTGCTCCGGCAGATGATGCAGCGGCACGAAATACTGGCCGGAAATCAGCAGCCGGTCGAGGGCGCGCACGGCGGTGACAAAATCCTCGCGCGCCCGCGCCTTGCCGATCTCGCCGATGATCCGGTCAATGGCGGGGTCGGCGACGCCCGCATAGTTGAACGAGCCTTCCGTGTCCTTCGAGGTTGAGGACCAGCGACCGGACTGCTCGATACCGGGCGAGAGCGACGCCGAGAAAGTGGCGAGCAGAATGTCATAGTCGAATGTCTGACGGCGCTGCTGAAATTGCACGTCGTCAACGGTGCGAATCTGCGCATCTATGCCGATTTTGCCGAGCGTGCGCTGATAGACCAGCGCCAGCTTTTCTTCGCCCTCATTGGCCGTCAATATCTCGAAGCTGAGCGGCTTGCCGTCAGCGCCCACCAACTTGCCGCCGCCCACCGAATAGCCCGCTTCCTTCAACAGGCCAACCGCCTTCATGATGACGGCGCGGTCGCGGCCGGAGCCGTCCGTCTGAGACGGTTTGTAGGTGCCGTCCATGACTTCGGGCAGGACTTTGGAGGCGTCTGCGCCAAGCAAGGCTTTCTCGGCCTCGCTTGCGGGTTTGCCGAGCGCGGAGAGTTCGGAATTCTGCCAATAGGAGCCGGTGCGCGCGTATTTGCCGGCGAAGAGGTTTTTGTTTGTCCATTCAAAATCATACAGCATGGACAAGCCGGCGCGGACTTTGGCGTCAGCGAAGATCGGGCGGCGTGTGTTGAACACAAAGCCATACATGTTGGCGGGCGTGCCGGAGGTGAAAGCCTCTTTCTTGACTTTGCCCTCGGTTACCGCAGGGAAGTTGAAATTGGTTTCCCATTTGGCAGGGTCACTTTCCGGCAATACGTCGAAGAGGCCCTTTTTGAACGCCTCGAACTGTGCCTGCTCATTGCGAAAGTAGTCGACGGTGACCGTGTCGTAATTGTCCAGTCCCTTCTTTGTCGGCAAATCCTTGCCCCAATAGTCCGGATTGCGCTTGTAGACGATACGCTCGCCCGGCGTGACTGTCTCGATCTTGTAGGGGCCCGAACCAATCAGCGGCGTCATGACGGTTTCGTCGAAATTTTCCGCATTGCTGGCGTGTTTGGGAATGATGGGCGTCAGGCCGAGTATGAGCGGGAATTCGCGGTCGGACTTCTCATTGAGCGTGAACTTCACGCCGTGCTCGCCAGTTTTTTCGATCTTGGCGATCTTGTCCATGCGCGCGGAGTAGGGCGGGCGGCCTTTGGCGGTGAAGGTTTCGTAGGTGAAAATCACGTCTTCCGGCGTGACGGGCGTTCCATCCGACCATTTGGCGTTGGGATTGAGCTGAAACTCGACAAATGTGCGCTCGGCGTCCGTGTCGACGCTCTCTGCAAGGAGGGGATAGAGCGTGAATGGCTCGTCCGCCGAACGGTGCATCAGGGATTCGAAGACGAGATTACCGAAAGCCGTATCAATGACGCCGCGGGCGGTGGTGCGCATGCTTTTGAGGATGAACGGGTTGAGATTGTCGAACGTGCCGATCACGCCGTAAGAAATCGCACCGCCCTTGGGCGCGTCCGGGTTCACATAGGGAAAATTCTTGAAATCCGCCGGGAGAGCAGGCTCACCGTGCATGGAGATGCCGTGTTTTGGTTCGGCGAAACCGAATGATGCGGTCAGCGTAAGCAAGGTGGCGCCAAGGAGGGCAGTCTTCAACAGGTTGAGCATGGGATGTTCCTGTTCCCGGGGGGCCGCGTGGCAAGGCCCGATTCGATTGAGGCGCGAAACCTAGCACCTGCGCGGAAGAGGGAAAACCGCAATTGCGGCAAAGCCATGGAACACGTCCTTTGAACCGCTTCGCCACCGCGCGTTATCCAAATTCTCTGCAATTTCTGGCAAGCCACTGGATTTGCGGCGCTTCGCGGTATATCAGGCGGAGGGGCTTAGCGGCGTCATGCTGTTGCCGTATTTGGGCAACAGGAACCGCCGCGATCACGGCTTGAGGCCGATGTGTTCAGAAAAGGATTGATGAATGTCGAGAGCAACCATTGGCGCAACGAAGGCACTCATGCTTGCCGCCTTTGCCGGATCGGTACTGGGCGTCAACGGCGCCGGCGCGCAGCAGGCAGGCGCACAGCCGCCGCAGGGTTGGTTCAAGATATGCGCCAAGCAGGAAGAGAATGACATTTGCAACACGCAATATGTGGCAACAGCCGATTCCGGCCAACTCCTGACCGCCATCAGCCTGATTGACGTGAAGGGCAAGATCAACCGAAAGATCTTCCAGATTTCCGTTCCGTCAGGCCGTCTCATTCCTCCGGGCGTCGGACTGCAGATCGACAAGAACAAGCCCACCAAGGTGGAATACGGCATATGTTTCCCCGACCGCTGCATCGCCGAGGCGCCGCTGACCGACGCGCTGGTCGCGCAATTGAAGAAGGGCGGTGAATTGACGCTGACCTCAATCAACTTCCAGAACAAGCCGAACCCGATCAAAGTGTCGCTGACCGGCTTTGCCGCTGCGCTCGATGGTCCGGGCATGCAGCCGTCGGATCTGGAAGCGCGCAACAAGAAGCTTCAGGAAGAGATCACCAAGCGCAAGGCTGAGCTTGAGAAGAAGCTGAAGGATGAGCAGGACAAGGCCAAGGCCGCAACGCCCTGATTTTATTGTGTTTTGAATCAAAAAGGGCGGCCATTGAGCCGCCCTTTGCTATGGCATCGGTGAAAATTCAGTTGTAGCGGCGCATCAGACCGACGAGCTTGCCCTGAACACGCACACGGTCCGGCCCGAATATCCGGGTCTCATAGGCGGGATTGGCCGCTTCGAGCGCAACGGACGCACCCTTGCGGCGGAAGCGCTTGAGCGTTGCTTCCTCATCATCCACCAGCGCGACAATAATGTCGCCGGTGTTGCACGTGTCGGAACGCTTGATGAGCACGGTGTCGCCGTCAAAAATACCGGCCTCAATCATGGAGTCGCCTTTGACTTCCAATGCGTAATGATCGCCAGCGCCGAGCATGTCCGGCGGGCAGGCGATGGTGCTCGTCTGGTGCTGGATGGCGGAGATGGGCACACCGGCGGCGATCCGCCCCATCATCGGCACGCCGATGGAGCGGCTTGCGTCGTCGTCATTATCGCTGCGGACAGCAGGGCGGGCTTGCGGCGCATTGCGGCCAAGACTGCCCTCAATAATGCTGGGCGAGAAACGGCGCTGAGCAACCGGCGACTGGGACAGTGAATCCGGAAGCTTGATCACTTCCAGCGCCCGCGCCCGGTTGGGCAGGCGGCGGATGAAGCCGCGCTCTTCAAGCGCGGTGATCAAGCGGTGAATGCCGGATTTTGAGGCAAGGTCCAGCGCATCCTTCATTTCATCAAAGGATGGCGGAATGCCTGATTCGCGCAGGCGCTCATGGATAAACAAGAGCAATTCATGTTGTTTGCGTGTCAGCATGGCGATCTCCTCGCAGAATCAACTAAATACAAAACCTGAACATATCGTATATGTTCTATTTGTGTTCCGCAACCGCGCGCTAGACCGTAAATTGTCTCTGGTGGCCATCTGATACGATCTTCTGCGCTTCCGGTGCTCATGGACTTAACGTCCACTGCGCTCCGGTTCTCGAATAACTACGCCATTTGACTCACCAGACCCAATTTTGGGTCAGGCTCTCAGCATCAGGACGTCAGCACTTTCACCGCTTTTTGCCGCAGGAGCGTCGGGCGGGCGGATGATGAGGGCATTGGCGTTGGCGAGGGTGGTGAGCATGGAGGAGTCCTGGATCGGGAAAGGCGTTACCACTTGTTCTCCTTCCGAAAATTCGACGCTCGCGCGCACATAATCCTGCCGATGGTCATTGGCCGGCATGGGTGCGGCGAGGCGCGCTTGCCTTATGTCTTGCTTGAACGCTGTCCCGCTCAATGCGGCGATCAGCGGCGCCAGGAATAATTGGCCGCATACCAGGCTCGACACCGGATTGCCGGGCAGGCCGAGAATATGGGTCTTGCCGTGCTTGCCATACATCAGCGGCTTTCCGGGACGCATGGCGATCTGCCAGAAATCAAGATTGACACCAAGGCTCGCAAGCACCGGGCGGATCAGGTCGTGGTCGCCGACCGAAGCGCCGCCGAGCGTGACGATAATGTCGGCGCCGTTGGCCATGGCCTGCTCGATTGCCGCTTTGATCTGTGCCTGGTCGTCGGGAATGATGCCGAGATCAGTGACATCAGCGCCGTGCTTGCGGGCCAAGGCGGCGGTGCCATAGCCGTTTGAGGCGACGATCTGGTCTGGTCCCAGACACTGAGCCGGGCGCGACAAGCTCATCGCCGGTTGCCAGGAGAAACAGGCGCGGACGGCGCACAACACTAAGCCTTGCGTGCCCGCAGGCGGCAGCAAGCGACAGGGCGGCGGGGTCGAGCGCGCGGCCAGAGGGCAGAACCGTTTGCCCTTCGGTGAAATCAAGGCCGCGTTTGCGAATGTGTTTGCCGGCAACGGCTGGAGCGGTCAAGCCGGATCGAACCGTCAGTCTGGCGTTCAGTATTCTCCTGAATGACGATGGCAGCCGCGCCCTCCGGCACTGGCGCGCCGGTGAAGATGCGAACGGCTTGCCCCGGCGCGATTGATCCTGAAAAGCCGCGTCCGGCGGCGGATTCTCCGATGACGGTGAAATGCTCCGGGTCGGAACCCGGATTGACGGCATAGCCATCCATCGCAGATGCGGGGAAGGGCGGCTGGGTGCGCAGGGCGGTGACGGGCGCGGCCAGCGCCCGCCAGGCGGCTTGGTCGAGCGGGACGGTTTCGCTTTCGAGCGGCGCTGCGCCGTCCAGCAGGCGGGCGGTTGCCTCTTCGACTGAAATCAGCGCCATATCAGCGCGGTTCCCGGCGGAAATCGCCAGATTTGCCGCCGGATTTGGCGATGAGGCGCACGCCCGTGATCTCCATCCCGCGGTCAACGGCTTTAGCCATGTCATAGATCGTCAGGCATGCGACTGAGACAGCGGTCAGCGCCTCCATCTCAACGCCGGTCTGACCGCTGACTTTGACGGTGGCGCAAACACGCAGGCCGGGCAGGGCGCTGTCGGGTGCGATATCGACGGTGACGCCGGTCAGGAGCAGTGGATGGCAGAGCGGGATGAGTTCATGCGTGCGCTTGGCGGCCATGATTCCGGCAAGGCGGGCAACGCCGATGACATCGCCCTTCTTGGCATTACCGGAGACGATCAGTTGCAGCGTTTCGGCCTGCATGGCAACCGCGCCCTCGGCGGTGGCTTCACGAGCAGTGTTTGCCTTCTCGCCGACATCGACCATGCGGGCGGCGCCGGCTGCGTCGATATGGGTGAGTTTGGCGGAACTCATGCGGCAAGTCTTCCTGTTAACAGCGCGCGGGTGGCGTTGGCAACGTCGGCTTGCCGCATCAGGCTTTCGCCGACGAGAAATGTGCCGATGCCGGATTTTTCGAGGCGTTGGCAATCGGCGAAGGTGAAAATGCCGCTTTCGCCGACGAGGTGCCGGTCTGCGGGAACAAGGCGGGAGAGGCGCTCGGACGTATCGAGGCTGACGTCAAATGTGCGTAGATTGCGGTTGTTGACGCCGATCAGGCGGGATTTGAGCTTGAGCGCGCGCGTGGTCTCTTCCTCGTCATGCACTTCGATGAGCGCATCCATGCCAAGGTCAAACGCAGTTTCTTCGAGCTCCGAAGCAAGCCCGTCATCGACGCTTGCCATGATGATCAAGATGGCGTCGGCACCCCAGGCGCGCGCTTCGTAGACTTGATAGGGATCGAACATGAAGTCCTTGCGCAGCGCCGGAAGGCTTGTTGCGGCGCGGGCGGCGGTGAGGAATTCGGGCGCGCCCTGGAAGGAAGGGGTATCTGTCAGCACCGAAAGGCACGCCGCGCCGCCGGCTTCATATTCCTTGGCAAGCAGCGGCGGGTTGAAATCAGCGCGGATCAGGCCCTTGGACGGGCTTGCCTTCTTGATCTCGGCAATCAGGGCAAACTCGCCCAGGGCACGCTTGGCCTCAAGCGCGCGCAGGAAACCGCGCGGTGCATCGGCGTCCTTGGCGCGAGACATAATTTCCACGAGCGGCACACGCGACTTGGCGAGCGCGATCTCCTCGCGTTTGTAGGACTTCGATCTGGCGCAGGATGTCAGCCATTCGAGACGGCCACCAGCTTTTCGAGCGCTGCGTGCGCCGCGCCGGACTTGATGGCGCTGGAAGCCTTGGCAAGCCCGTCTTTAAGGTCCTGCGCACGTCCGGCGACGATCAGCGCGGCGGCGGCGTTCAGCTTGGCAATGTCAGAATATGCGCTCGTTTTGCCTTGGAGAACCTTGCGCAGCGCCGCGGCGTTTTCAGGCGCTTCGCCGCCCTTCAGCGCTTCGGGCGTGCAGCGCTGCAGGCCAGCATCCTCGGGAGATAGTTCAAATGTGGTGACTTTGCCGTCTTTCAGCTGCGCGACTTTGGTGGTGCCTGTGAGCGTGATCTCGTCCAGCCCGCTGCCATGGACGACCCAAACATCGGTGGAACCAAGCTCACCGAGCACATGCGCCAGTGGCTCGACCCATTTCGGCGCATAGACGCCGAGCAATTGCTTTTTGACGCCAGCCGGATTGGAGAGCGGGCCCATCAGGTTGAAAATGGTGGGCGTGCCCATTTCCACGCGGAAGGGGCCGACATGTTTCATGGCGGGGTGATGGCCTTGCGCGAACATGAAGCCGATGCCTGCCTCGCTGACGCATTGGGCGATGATTTCGGGCGTCACATCGAGCTTGACGCCAAGCGCGGCCAGTGTGTCGGCAGTGCCGGATTTTGACGACATGCCGCGATTGCCGTGTTTGGCGACCTTGACGCCGCATCCCGCGACAATCAGCGCCGCAGCGGTCGAGACGTTGTAGGAGCCGGAGCCGTCGCCGCCCGTTCCAACAATGTCCATGGCGCCATCTGGGGCTGTTACGGGGATGACCTTGCTGCGCAGCGAAGCGACGGCGCCGGATATTTCATCAACTGTCTCCCCGCGTATGCGCAGGGCCATCAGAAACGCCCCGATCTGCGCCGGGGTCGCGCCGCCGGAGAGCATGGCGTCGAACGCGTCATTTGATTCCGCCCGGGTGAGGGTGGCGCCCGTGGCGATCTTTTGGACGTAGGATTTGAACTCGGCCATGTCAGTTCGCAGCAATCGACTGGTTGATGAGCGGCTGGTTCACGGTCACCGGATACTGGCCTTGCAGACGCGAGACGAGCTGGTCGAGAAGATCGTCCGAAAGCTTTGAAGCCATTTGTTTCTTCTCGGCCTCTGCGACAGAAGCCGCAGTGGCATCAGCCGGATCATAGGTTTCAACGACCTTCATCAGGATCTGCAGATCGCCGGAGCCGCCTGCGGCGAGCGTTGCATGGTCCTTGCCGCCGCCGAAAGCCGCTTCAATGGTTGGGCCGTCAAAATCCGGATCGTCCACATTACGCTTGAGGCCGCGTTTGGTTTCCTTGGTGAGTTTCAGCTCTGTTGCGATGGCGTCCAGTGTCTTGCCACCCTGAACGGCCTTCAGAAGCTCGGCAGCCTTCGCCGCGAGTCGCTCGGCGCCCTGTGCGGTTTTCCAGTCGGCGATGACTTTGACCTTGACCTCGGACAGCGGGCGCTCGCGCTCTGGCGTGATGCCACCTACTTCATACCACAGAAAGCCGTTTGAACCGGCATTGATGGGAGTGTTCTCGACGCCTTGATCGGATGCGAAAACGGCGGCAAGCAGGGGCGCGGATTCCGGCAGGTCCTTGACAAGCACACCGTCCGGGGTCGCCCCTGATGCGTCAATGGCATCGATCGTGACCATTTTGAGCTTGGTCTTCGCCGCTGCCGCCTCCATGGAGTCGCCGCCGCCGCGCGCGTCTTCATACGCATCATGCGATTCAAGCAGCACGTTATTGGCTTCGTTGAGCGCCATGTCCTTGCGGATCTGCTCCTTGACGCTGTCAAAGCTCTCCACGGCCTGCGGTGTGATTTGCGTCACGCGCAGCAGCACGGGGCCGAATTGCCCGTCCACCGCTTCGCTCACCACATTGGCGGCAAGCGCAAAGGCGGCATCTGCGATCTTTGCATCGGGAAGGTCCGCCTTGCGCACATCACCCAGCAGAACATCGGTCATGGTCTTGTTCTCGGCCTTCACCAGATCCTCAAATGTGGCCCCGGATGCAATTTTTGCCTTGGCGGCGGCGGCCGCGTCCTTGTTTGCAAAGACCAGCTGTTCAACCTTGCGCGTCTCGGCTTTTGTGTAGCGAGCGATGTTCTTGTCATAGTCCGCGCGAACGGCGGCGTCGTCGACCGCAGCAGTGTCGGCGATGTCTTCCGGCGCCAGTTTCACATAGGAAAACTTGCGGTATTCCGGCGCCTTGTAGGAATCCTTGCGTTCATCGAAAAATTTCGTGAGTTCAGCATCCGTGGGCTCATTGATGGGCTGAACCAGCGAAACCGGCAGCTTGACATAATCCACATCGCGGCTTTCGCCGGAATGGACGGCCATGGCCTGCAGATAGACATCCGGGAGCTTTGCGCCATCGGCGACTGCTTCAACGATCTGCTGGCGCACGGCGACGCGCTCGCGGCTTTTCAGATAATCTTCCGGACGCATGCCGACATTGCGCAGCACGGCGTCGAAGTTTGTGCGCGAAAATTTGCCAGAGGAATCGCGGAATGCCGGATCATCCGCCGTCAGATTTGCCAATCGGTCCTGTGACAGACCCAAATTCATGGCGCTGGCCTGCTCGTCAAGCACGACACCCGCCACCAGCTGCGCCATGATCTGGTCTTCAACGCCAAGCGCCTTGGCCTGTTCGCGCGAAAGCGTCTGGTTCAGCTGCTGGCGGTAGGCCTCAATCTGGCGGTTATAGGCGAGGCGGTATTCGGTGGGAGACACGCGCGTGTTGCCGGAGCTCAAGACCGCGTTGCCGGTAAAGCCGCTGCGAAACACATCTCCAATGCCCCAGGCGACAAAACTGACCGCCAGAATGCCGAGCAGTATTTTGGCTACCCAGCTTTGAGCCGCGCCGCGCAGTGAATCGAGCATGTAATCAGTTCCATTGAGCAAATTGAGATCTTGGCGCGTCTTTTATTGAGCCGATGCGTTTCAAGCAAGGCGAATTGAGCGCTCAAACAGTTGCGAAAGCGGCGGAATTTGATACGAGCCGCGCCAAGACACATTCGAACGGGGAACTGACATGACATCCGGGATCAAGCCGCTGGTGGCGGGCAATTGGAAAATGAACGGCGTCGCGGAACAGCTGGGCGAACTGCGCCAGATCGCCAATGGTTTCATGTCGGGCCTCGACGCAGACTGCGACGCGCTGATCTGCGTTCCGGCAACGCTCTTGTTCCGCGCGAAAGATATCGTTGAGAACAGCCCGGTCAAAGTGGGCGGACAGGACTGCCACGCAAAGGATTCGGGCGCGCATACGGGTGATGTTTCGTCCGCCATGCTCAAGGACGCGGGCGCGAGCCACGTGATCGTGGGCCATTCAGAGCGCCGCACGGACCACAAGGAAAGCGATGCGACCGTGAACGCCAAGGCTCAGGCCGCGTGGCGCGCAGGCCTTGTTGCGATCATTTGCGTCGGTGAAACCGAAGCCGAGCGCAAGTCCGGTGTCACCAATCAGGTATTATCGACCCAGCTCAAAGGCTCCATTCCGGCCGGCGCGGACGCGGGGAACACGATTGTCGCCTATGAGCCGGTCTGGGCGATTGGCACCGGATTGACGCCCACTATCGCCAATGTCGAGGATGCGCATGCGCATATCCGGGCGGAGCTCGCAGCCTTGGGGGTTTCGGGTTCGGCAAAAATGCGCATTCTCTATGGCGGTTCGGTCAAGCCGTCCAATGCCAGGGAATTGCTGTCGGTTGACAATGTGGACGGGGCGCTGGTCGGGGGCGCCAGCCTGAAGGCGGCCGATTTCCTTGGCATTTGCGACGCTTACCGCGCAATCTGACCGCTTGCTGTTGCGCAGCGCCGCAAGGACCACCATTTGACCGCAGATCCGTTCCGGCGGGCTTCCTTTGCGCGGATTTGGCGTGTATGGGGCGGCAACTTTGTTTCAAGGGCGTGATGCGCCCGTTTCGTCAGGCTCAGAGAATCCTATGCAAAACGTCGTCATCGTCATTCATCTCATGGTCGTTCTCGCGCTTGTCGGCGTTGTGCTGCTACAGCGATCCGAGGGTGGCGGGCTCGGGATTGGCGGCGGCTCAGGATTCATGTCGGCGCGCAGCACTGCCAATGCGCTAACACGCGCCACCGCCATTCTTGCGGCAGCGTTCTTCTGCACGTCCATCGCGCTTTCCCTGATCGCCCGCTATGGCGACAAGGCCACTGACGTTCTCGACCGCGTGCCAGCCGCACAGACGCAGCAGGGCGAGGGCGGCGTTTTGAACCAGCTCGGCGGCAAGGACATTCCTGCGCCCGAACCCGCTGCGCCTGCGGCTGAGACACCAGCCGCGCCCGCGGCAACAGCGCCCGCCGCGCCGGCGGCAGCTACACCTGCCGCTCCCGATGCCGCAGCGCCGCCGCTGCCCCGCCGCGCCTGCCGCGACGTTGCCAGTCACGCCGGAAGCGCCTGCCTCGGTGACAGACCCCGCACCGGCGCCAGGCGTCCCTAACAACTGACGTTCGCATCACTCAAATGGGGGATGCGCATGAGCCTGCACACGTGCAATCTGTTGCCATTGCGCATCGGTGTGTCACATTTGCGTGCATCCACTTGAGCGGTGTGGCCTGTTTGCAGTATTCAAGCCGCGATAAGGTCACATTTCCTCCCAAGACGCGGTGACCTTGCGACCGCGCTGACATGGAACCAAAAAAATGATATCTCGCCGCCTTCTTCTTTCCGGTATTGCAGCACTTGCAATGACCGCGCAGTCTCATGCCGGATTTCTCGGTTTCAAGTCCAAGGCAGAGCGCGAAGCCGAAGCTGTGGCGGAAGCCGATGAGCTCAAGGCTCTCAAGCGCAGCCTGCGTCAATCCAAGAAGAAGGGCAAAAAGCTGTCTGCAGCCGATTTAGCCCGGCTTGATGACCTGAAGAAAAAAGAGGCCCAACGCCTTGCGCTTGCCAAGGGCAAGCCGGTTCAGAAAAAAGTCGTTGTGAAGAACGATGTCGAAGTCACGCGTGTCAGCAAGCGCGAGCTTGCGCGCCTGCAGGCGGAAGACGACGCGCGCGCCGCAGCTTCATTCGACCGGCAGCAGAAGCGGCGCAAGCCGAAAATTGTTGAAGAAGAAGTAAATGTCGCCCGCGTCGAGACGAAGAAAATCGTCAAGAAGATCGGCAAGAAGACCTACACGATCGACGCCAAGTTTGAGCCGCAGGAAGTCGCCTTTTCAGGTTTCCCCGCTGGCTCCATAGTGATCGATTCACGCGAAAAGTTCCTGTATCTGATGGAATCACCATTCAGCGCCCGCCGGTATGGTGTTGCCGTCGGCAAGGAAGGCCTCGCATTCAAGGGCAGCGTCACCGTTGGCGACAAGCAGGAATGGCCGCGCTGGATCCCGACGAAGGAGATGATCGAGCGCGATCCTGACAAATATGCGCAATATGCTGAGGGTATGGATGGCGGGCCGAACAACCCGCTCGGCGCCCGCGCCATCTATCTCTATGACGGCCCGAAAGACACCTATCTGCGTATCCACGGCACGACGCAGCCATGGACGATCGGAACGGCTGCATCAAACGGCTGCTTCCGCATGGTCAACGAACATGTGATCGATCTGTTTTCGAGGGTGCCGGTCGGCACAAAAGTAACGGTTATCTAACGATCGCAATTTAGGTTGGCCTTCATTCCGGGCTTGGGGGTTTGAATGCTGTCGCGCAGATGTTTGGTTCTGGGTTTGCCAGTGGTACTTGCTGGCCTGCCCGCCACTGCTTCCGCGCAATTTGCCGATCTTCCGGGTGTCGAGCCAATCGTGCGCCGCGCGCTCCGCTGCCAACGGGCGGGTGGTTCGGGCGAAGCCAGCTGCCCGACAAGCGGATCAAGACGGCGTCGATCTCCAAACCGCGCAAGAAGGCGAAGAAGTCTTCGAAGAAGCCGTTCACAATTGACCCGATGTATGAACCGCAACAGGTTGATTTTTATACGCTATTCCTTCCAGGCACCATAGTTGTCAACTCGCAGCAGAAATTCCTGTATCTCGTTGAACCCGGCCAGAAGGCGCGCCGCTATGGCGTGGCGATTGGCATGGAAGGTCTTGGCTGGAAGGGCACCGCCAAGATCAAAGGCAAGGTCGAATGGCCAAGCTGGAAGCCGACGCCGGACATGATCAAGCGCGCGCCGGAAAAATATGCACGCTACAAAGACGGCATGAAAGGCGGCGATGGAAACCCGCTCGGCGCACGGGCCATGTATCTTTATCAGGGCAAGCGCGACACTCAGATCCGCATTCACGGCACCACACAGCCTTGGACAATCGGCCAGGCGGCCTCCAATGGCTGTTTCCGTATGGTCAATGAGCACATCATCGACCTGTACAGCCGCGTGAAATACGGCGCGCCGGTGATCGTTATCTGACGAGGGCGGTGGAAAACCCGGAAAGCCCGATTTAGGGGGTGGCGGAATCGATTCTGGCCCGCTACAG
>CAWBWL010000011.1:0-123548 GCA_963792485.1 uncultured Alphaproteobacteria bacterium | reverse complement strand
CGGAAATCGTATAAGCTATTGAAAAGGCGACAATATATTCTTCAGTTATCGCCGTATGCAGAAATCCATCCCCGCGCCTACAGCAAGATGGTCTGTTCGCGACGTGTCGTCTCTATTTTCTCTCCGTCGGCTTGCCTGAGAGGGCAAGCCGTTGGATCGAAATCATTAGCAGCGGCTCAGTCGCCGAGCGTGCCCAGTTCGATGGCCAGTGCTGATTCTCCTGGCGTGCGCGTTGCGCCGAAGCAGATGCAGCTGCCGTCGCTGACGGCTGGCAGCTGGTGCCGCCCATATTGTAGCAAAGCTGGCAGCACTCGCCACGGGCGGGAAATCCGGCGGGTAGGGACGATCCTTCTTCTTGGCGGCCGCCACATATTGCGGGTTCTTTGAGAGCGCAAACATGACCGCGCCGCTCTTGTCACCATGAGAAACACGGTTTTGAACGGCGAGGCATCACCGCCTTCAACCCTGCGCCGATCGTGTCTTCGACGACAGGGCGATCAGCGCGTAGGAATTCGGATCGCGCGGCCCTTTCGGTCAGCTTGATCGAGACCTCGCGCATCTGCTTGCAGTTATGTGGTAATAGAGGTGCTGTTTTGCCCGCTTCAACTGTTCGGGCATGAGTTTCACTTTGGCCATGGGTCACATCCTAACAAAAATGCCCGCCCGCCCGGCGCCGCCCGCAAAGGGCGGCAAACGGTTTCGGACCCAAGCGGAAGGCCGCAAGCGGCTTCCGCACTTCATGCATATGTTCAGATTTCGGTACGCTCACGCAGGTTTACGCAGCCCTTCGGGCTTTATGATTGACCACGACCGATGGCGGCACTGTTTTGCGCTTCGGGCGGAGGATAGCAGATGCGGGTGGGGGTGTCGAGGATCTGAGAGTGCGATGGGTGGCGAAGGACGGAGCGGGAGATGTACCCTTAATTGGCAATCATTAGTTGATGTTCAACTACTTAAGTGGAAGTATTTTGACGCGCAATTCAAGGCTTTATGATTTGGGTGGAAAATGATTGTATTAGGCTTCCGAAGCGACCCGGCCACGCCGCGTTATGCACTGGTGATGGCACCGCCGATCCGCTGTCACTGCTTAATGCCGCTGACGAGAGCAGGCTTTGCTTTCCGGCTCACTGCACTGAAGACGCTGCAAAGGTCACTTGGCTGTATCGAGAATTCGAGCGCATTTTTCATGCCATCCGGAGACGACCAGTGGTCATCAAGAAGCGTACTTACCCAAGGCGACAATAATGCCAAGGGCATGGCCTCCTATTAGGAGGCTGCATTGCTGCTTTATTGCGGGCTCTACCACAAGCCGGTCACTACCAAGATATACGCCTCGTTGGGAACCAACACCCCTCCGTCCGAGCGCATGCTGTGGGGCGCGTTGGCCAGACCACGCGGTATTGGAATAGAAATAGGCCGATGCCGTCGTGGCGGCGTGGTGGGGACAACCAATCCATGAGCCTTACCCCTGTCGTCCTGCCCATCACCAAGGTACCTCCTTTTACAACAAGTATCGCCTCTGCGGCCCATAGGCAGTGGTTCGTTCGGTGAGGTCTGGTTGGCGCAGGATCAGGCGGTAAACAACGAATATGCGATCAAGATTCTGAATGCCGGGACGGCATCGATCAGCGCTTGCAGGAGGCTCAGGTCGGGCACGCCTTCACGCACAACAATCTTAGTACGGGCGCATCAGGCGGATGTCGCGACCGACGGCAAAGTCGTGATTGCGATGGACTATTTTCCGGACGGCTCGATTACGACCCTCGGAAATCCCGAGAAACTTCCTCCCCCTGCCGATCGCAGTGCGCACCGTCATCGACATGCTACGGGTTGGAGCATTTGCACCTGCACAACTTCTTCCACAATGACGTGAAACCGCAGAACATTCTGCGGGGTGCGGAGGGCCAAGCAAAAACTCGCCGACTACGGGATCGTTGGATTTCGGCCAATGGGGCACCTGTTCAACCATCGAGTTGGTATGTGCTTCACGCCGCGCCAGAGACAGTCGCAGGCAACGGCATTGAAGCGCGTACGGACATCTCAGACTGGCCTTACGCTCTTTCGGATTGCTGGTTGGCCTCACCGCCCTTGAAGCGAATTCAACACGCTTGGCGGCGTGCCTATGCTGATGCCCTTGCAAAGGGATCGCTATCACCCGCGCAGACTTTCCGCCCTTCATTCCAACGCGGTTTGCCGTGCGGTCATGACGTCCATCGACCCTAATCCGGCCAATCGCTTTCAGTCGCCGTTGGCTTGCGGCGGCGCTCGAAAAACTGTCGTTTGCAGGACATTGGACGGTCGACGCGACAGGCGCACTGTGCGGTGAAGATGCCCGCCACACCTATCGGTTTGAGCACACACCTGCGGCAGGGTCGAACGCTTCCGTTGCCGCATTCAAGACGAACAGGGCATCCGGCCGCGAAACGCGCATTTCTCCAGTTCACCAACAAAAACCTCAGCAAGCCCGAGGCGACAAACTTGTCGTCAGCTTTCTCAAAGCGGTTGTGGAGGGGAAAGTGGCATGACTGTCAAACTTCTCGACTTCGGCCAGGCACTCACAAAAGCCGACGCTGCCTACGGGAAGAAGCACCTCCTTCTTGGAAACGGTTTCAGCATCGCCTGCAAGCCGGATATCTTTGCCTATGGGTCTCTCTTTGAAGAGGCGAAGAAGACCATGTCCAAAGAACTAGCCGCTATCTTTGCGGCGATGGGCACACAGGACTTCGAGGAAGTCATTCGTGCGCTTCAGCACGCCGCTGCGATCGTCAGTGTGTATCGGCCTAAATTCGTAACGACAAAGGGCCTGCTATTGGCCGATGCCGAGAAGCTCAAGACCGACCTTATCCAGGCCGTTGCGGGTCGCCATCCGGCGCGGCCAAACGACATTTCAGATGAGCGCTATACCGCTTGCCGGACCTTTCTCTCAAACTTCGTGGGCGAGGGAGCGAACGGCAAAATCTATACGATGAACTACGACCTGCTGCTCTACTGGGCGTTGATGCATGAAGAAGACGATGTGTTAGCGCGCATCGAGTTGAACCACGATGATGGCTTCCGCAAAGGATCAAGGGGACTACGACGCACCCTATGTTGAATGGCAGGGCGAAGGAGCCGCACATGGCCAAAACATCCACTATCTGCACGGCGCGCTCCATCTGTTCGATGCCGGTTACCAACTTCAGAAGTACACGTGGGTGAACACTGGCAAGGCGCTGGTCGATCAGGCGAACGAAGCGCTTAAAGAAGAACTTATTTCCGGTGTTTCGTGGCCGAAGGCGACAGCAAGAGCAAGCTGACGAAGATTCAGCACAGCGCCTATCTGCACCACAATTTCAAGAGCTTCGCTGGACGTTTGCCAGACGAAGTCGAGGGAAGGCACGGCCTTTTTGTCTATGGCCATTCATTTGCGAAGAATGACGCACACGTCCTGAACATGATCGGTATGGAAAGATCGCTCATCTATTTGTCAGCCTCTATGGCGATCCGGCCAGCAAGACAAAACCAGACAATCCGTGCCAATGTTGATCACATCGTCGGGCTGCGACCGCAGGCTTATCCGCACTAAAGGTCGATTATTTTGACGCGGCTTCGGCAAGTGTCTGGGGCTAGGCTTAATCGCTGACCTTCAACACCTGGATGAACGCTTCCTGCGGGCTTGCCCTTCGCGTTTCACACTCGAAATGATTTACTCGATCATTTCGCCAGCGACGAATACAACACAAAACCGCATCGTTACCCCGATCATGGAAAGTGTCTCAGTCCTTCGCCAGCGCCCGCTCCACCGTTTCCGGGGCATGGGCGATGACTTTGAGGAGGTTTGTGGCGATCCGGTCTGGGTGGCGGCGTTTTTGTTCCCAGTCGCGCAGGGTGGCGGGCGAGAGGCCGAAGCGGGCGGCGAATTTGTCCTGGGACAAATTCAGCCGCTTGCGGATGGCGGCGACGTCGATCACTTCCGGCGCGAAGGACTTTGCCGGCTGAAGCCGGCCTTCCGCAATGGCGAGGGCTTCTTCCGCGCTTTCGATCAGTTCCTTGCTGAGGGTGCTCATAATGAGTTCCTGTGCCTGCACCGGCGGCTCCCCCTCTCCAGCGATTTCTAAGGCTTGGCAAGGGCCAAACCTAAGAAATCGCGTCCTCCCCCACCAAAAGGGGGAGGTTAGCCGTGGCGTCAGTCGCCCATCTTCAGCGCCTCAATAAACGCCTCCTGCGGAATATCCACCTTGCCGAACTGCCGCATCCGCTTCTTGCCCTCTTTCTGCTTGTCGAGCAGCTTGCGTTTGCGCGAGGCGTCGCCGCCGTAGCATTTGGCGGTGACGTCTTTGCGCAGGGCCGAGATGGTTTCGCGGGCGATGATGCGGCCGCCTATGGCCGCCTGGATCGGGATTTTGAACATGTGGTTGGGGATCAGCTCTTTCAGCTTTTCGCACATGAGGCGGCCGCGTTTGTCGGCGGCGTTGCGGTGGACGAGCATGGAGAGCGCGTCGACCGGCTCGTCATTGACGAGGATCGACATTTTGACGAGGTCGCCCTCCTTGTAGTCGGTGAGGGTGTAATCGAACGAGGCGTAGCCGCGCGAGATGGATTTCAGCCGGTCGTAGAAATCGAACACCACCTCGTTGAGCGGCAGATCATAGGTGAGCATGGCGCGCTTGCCGACATAGTTCAGGTCCGCCTGCAGGCCGCGCCGGTCCTGGCAGAGTTTGAGGATCGCGCCGAGATATTCGTCGGGGGTCAGGATCGTCGCCTTGATCCACGGCTCGCGGATGGCGGTGATTTTCATCGTGTCCGGCATGTCGGCGGGATTGTGCAGCTCAATCGTCGTGCCGTCGATCTGGTCGATCTTGTAGATGACGCTGGGGGCGGTGGCGATGAGGTCGAGATTGAACTCGCGCTCCAGCCGCTCCTGAATGATTTCCAGATGCAGGAGGCCGAGAAACCCGCAGCGGAAGCCGAAGCCGAGCGCGGCGCTGGTCTCCATCTCGTAGGAGAAGCTGGCATCGTTGAGCCGCAGCTTGCCCATGGCGGCGCGCAGATCCTCGAAATCGGCGGCATCGACCGGGAACAGGCCGCAGAAGACGACGGGCTGCGCGGGCTTGAAGCCGGGCAGCGCATGTTCGGTCGGGCGGCGGTCCTCGGTGATCGTGTCGCCCACGCTTGTGTCGGCGACTTCCTTGATCTGCGCGGTGATGAAGCCGACCTCGCCGGGGCCGAGATCATCGACGTTGAGAATTTTCGGGGTGAAGACGCCGGTGCGGTCCACCAGATATTTCGCGCCCGCCTCCATCATGCGGATGGTCATGCCCTTTTTCAGCACGCCGTCGATGACGCGCACGAGGACGATGACGCCGAGATAGGGATCGTACCAGCTATCGACCAGCATGGCTTTGAGCGGCGCGGCGGGATCGCCTGACTTTGGCGGCGGCAGCTGGTGGACGATGGCTTCCAGCACGTCCGGAATGCCGATGCCGGATTTGGCGGAGATCAGCACGGCCTGGCGGCGTCCAGCCCGATGACTTCCTCGACCTGCTCGCGGATGCGCTCCGGCTCGGCGGCGGGAAGATCGATCTTGTTGAGGACGACGACGATCTCGTGGTTGTTGTCGATGGCCTGATAGACATTGGCCAGCGTCTGCGCCTCGACGCCCTGTGACGCATCGACGACGAGGAGCGAGCCCTCGCAGGCCGCCAGCGAGCGCGAGACCTCATAGGCGAAATCGACATGGCCGGGCGTGTCCATCAGGTTCAGGACATAATCCTCGCCATTATTGGCCTTGTAATTCAGCCGCACGGTCTGCGCCTTGATGGTGATGCCGCGCTCTTTTTCGATGTCCATCGAATCGAGCACCTGCTCGGTCATCTCGCGGGCCTCAAGGCCGCCCGTGGTCTGGATCAGCCGGTCAGCAAGCGTCGATTTGCCATGGTCGATATGGGCGACGATGGAGAAATTGCGGATATGGGAGAGGGGGAAGGTCATGGGCGCGCGTTTAGCGGCGAGGCGGGGGAAAGGCAAGGCTGGGCGGGCTTGCGGTATTCATCCGCACTTTCTGAGAAGGCGCACAGCCGCTTCAGAAACGCCTTTGGTATCGAACTGCGCCTCCTCAAATACGCGTCCACGCAGACGATAAGCTATTGCGACCCGAGACAACGCTGCTTGCAGCATTTGAACTAATTGACGGTCAGCGAGTGAAACTAGTGCGACCTGCCCTGCATTCTCCTGCACGTCGAAGCCGAATTCTCGTGTATCGCCATCGTCGACGCGCAGTAGCAAAGCCGATTCTGGCGCGCCGGACATTTCCTCGTTCAGCGCTTCACTCCAAGGAGTGGACGTGACGTAGGTAACCATTACGCCGATGCTAAGGCACGTGACCGAGAGCTCCAACCCGTCCTTTTCAGCAAAAATTCCAGCAGCTTTAACGTCGTTGAATGCACTTTCAAACTCTTGATACTGCCATGCCGCCGGAGCTGTTGGGCAAGAAGCGAGAAGCGAAAGAATCAACAACAAGGCTTTAAATGGAGCGAAACGAACTCGCTGGTGAAAAATAGCATGAGACACCATGGCTCTACACAGTCCCTCCCGGCATAAATGTTCGGCATCCCCAAGTAAGTACGCCCGTGTGGATAAGCGAACGGGGGTGGCGGACATGGCCGAAGGTTTCGCAGAAGGGGAGGTGAAAGGCAAGGACGGGTGTTGCATGCGCAGCTTTATACGCATATAGTGTGTGCAGGGAGAATGAGCCATGCTTGCCAGGAACGAAACCGCGAGCCGCAAAGCGGCAAACCTGTCGATTGACGCCAATGTCCTCGCCGACGCGAAGTCATTGGATATCAACGTCTCACGCGCCGCCGAAACGGGTATTGCCGAGGCCGTGCGCGCGGAGAAAGGCCGCCGCTGGCTGGAGGAAAATCGCGAGGCGCTGGAAAGCTCCAATGCCTGGGTGGAGAAAAACGGCCTGCCGCTGGCCAAATACCGGCGGTTCTGATCGGCGATGGCCCGTTATGAGGTTTTCAAGAACCGTTCGGGCGCTGGCTATTTGCTTGATGTGCAAAACGATCTTCTGGATGATCTGAATATCCGCGTGGTTGTGCCATTGATGCTGCCAGAGGGTGCGCCGCTTCCCGCCCGCCGGCTCAATCCCGCCTTTGAAATCGAAGGGAGGCAGCATTTGATGGTCACACAATATCTCGCGGCAATGCCGGTATCTGATTTTGGCGCGAGGACCGGGACGCTCCGAGCCCATGACAACACCATCACCGAAGCGCTCGACATGCTGTTTCAGGGGTTTTGAGCCAGCTGCTGATCAGCAGCACAAACTTTATTCCTTTGCCGGCCGCCCTCTTTTCGGCGCTTGGCTGATGGCGACCTTGACGCCGCGTCTGGCAAGGGCTTCGCGCAGCAGAACTTCGACTTCACCATTGACACTGCGGAAATCGCCTGCCGCTGCACGCTCGATCGCGGCGAACAGGGCCGGGTCCAGCCGGAGCGGGAAAGCTTTCTTGGCCGGACCCGGCATGAGACACCTATTGATACAGAGTGCCGGCGTTGACCACGGGCTGGGTGTCGCGCTCGCTGCACAGGACGACCATCAGGTTCGACACCATTGCCGCCTTGCGCTCGTCGTCGAGTTCCACAACGTCCTTCTTCGCCAAAAGATCCAGCGCCATTTCGACCATGCCGACTGCGCCTTCGACCAGCGTGGCGCGGGCGGCGACGACGGCTTGCGCCTGCTGGCGGCGCAGCATGGCGCCGGCGATTTCCTGAGCATAGGCAAGATGTGTGAGCCCGCATTCATCCACCGAAATGCCGGCGACGGCGAGCCTTTCCGTCAACGCGATACGCAGCTCCGCGCCGACCTCGTCATGATTGCCGCGCAAGGTGACTTCCTTGTGCTCAATGTCATCATAGGGATAGCGCGAGCCGATGGAGCGGATGGCGGCCTCGATTTGCGCAGCTACGAACTCCCTGTAATCGTCAACATCGAACAGCGCCTGCGCCGTGTCGGTGACGCGCCAAACAACTTGCGCGGCGATCTCAATCGGGTTGCCCCTGAGATCATTGACCTTGATCTGCTCGGAGATGAGATTGTTGGCGCGCACCGACACGCGCTTGCGCCACATCCACGGCCAGACCCAGCGCAGGCCTTCGCTGCGGTCGGTGCCGCGATAAGCGCCGAACAGGGTGATGGCGGCTGCCTGATTGGGTTGGAGCATGTAGAAGCCGCCGACTGAAATGGCGAGTGCGATGAGACTGAGGCACGCCGCCGCGATGGAGCCCACGCTTCCGCCGGAATCCACCACCGCCAGCGCAAAATAGACGAGGGCCGCAAAAAGAAGGAGGGCGACGGCTATCATGACATAGCCGCTGAATGTGTGCGCCGTGCGCTCCTCGCTCTGGTTCAGCTGTCCGCGGACATGGATCGAAGCCATGGCAGGTCTCCTGAGTTAATTATGATATCATCATTATATTATATTTAGGACGAGTCAAGGTCCTGGCGCGGGACGGACGGGTTATGGCGCGGTTCAAGCAAGGGACTTGAGTGGTGATCCGTTCGTATGGCTTCGGGCCAAAACGAGCGGCATCATTATACCTTTGGACCTGCAATGGAGATGGACAAAAATATCCCGATTTGCGAAGACCCATCCAACCGCCGCTGCAAGACGGCGTGAGAGGAAACGCGAGAAGGAGGAAAATCATGTTTCTGAAAATGACCCGCCGTGCCGTGTTGGCGACGGCGCTTGTGGCGGCTTTGCCGTTTGGCGCTTCTGTGGCGCAAGAGAAGGTGAAGCTGCGGCTGTCTTCGGTGAACTCCGAGACCGACCAGCGCGCCGTGGCGCTGGTGACAAAATTTGGTCCGGCGATTGCGGAGTTTGCTTCGTTCGAGCCGACATGGGGCGGGACGCTGTTCAAGCAGGGGACCGAGCTTGAGGCGATTTCGCGCGGGAATCTGGAAATGTCGATCTCCTCGGCGCAGGAGCTGGCGAATTTCTTTCCGGAATTTTCGATTTTTTCGGCCGGCTATCTGCACCGCGACGCGGCGCATCAGGTGGCGGTGTTCAATGACAAGCTGATGCAGCCATTCAAGGACAAGGCGGAAGCCGAGCTTGGGGTGAAGCTGCTTACGATCATGTATCTGGGGCGGCGCCAGATTAATCTGCGCACAGAAAACGAAGTGAAGACGCCGGCCGATCTGGCAGGCATCAAGCTGCGCATGCCGCCTTCCGACGCCTGGCAGTTCCTTGGCAAGGCGCTGGGCGCAAATCCGGTGCCGGTGCCGTTCGCCGAATTGTACACTTCGCTGCAGACCGGCGCGGTGGACGGGCAGGACAATCCGCTGCCGACGGTCATGGATGCGAAATTCTATGAAGTGACCAAGCAGATCGTCATGACCTCGCATCTGGTCGATCTCAACTACCTCACAGTATCCAAGAAAGTGTGGGATGGGCTGTCGCCGGAGAACCAGGCCAAGCTGCAAAAAGCTGCGGATGATGCGGCTGAGTTCGGCCGGCAGAACCAGCTAAAGAAGGAAGAGGAGCTGGTGGCAGGGCTGAAGGAAAAGGGCCTGAAGATTTACGAGCCGGATCTGGAAGCGTTCCGCACCACAGTGCAGAAGGCGTATCTGGACTCCGAGTTTTCCAAGGCATGGCCTGCGGGAACGCTCGACGCCATCAACGCTTTGGCGAAGTAAGACTGAACCATGAAGCAGCTCCTGCCGGGGCTGCGCCGGTTTGCCGATGGCGCGGCGGCTCTGATGCTCGCCGCGCTTTTCTCGGTGTTTCTGGTGCAGATCGCCGCCCGCTATCTTCTGGACGTGCCGATGGGCTGGACCGTCGAGGTGTGCCTGACGCTCTGGCTCTGGCTGGTGTTTTGGGCGGGCGCGTTTTGCCTGCGCCCATCCGATCATATCCGCTTTGACGTTCTGTATCTGTCGGTCTCGCGGCCAACCCAGCGCCTGTTCGGCGCGCTGGCGGCGCTGATGATCGTTGTTGCCTTTGCAGTCTCGTTTTTCCCGACGGTTGACTATGTCTGGTTCTACAAGATCAAGCGCTCGAACACGCTCGGCATCCGGCTGCATTATGTGTTTTCGATCTACCTTCTGTTCATGGCGGTGGTGATTTTCCGGTATGGGAACATCATCCTGAAATTCCTGCGCGGCGCGCCGGATGTGGAAGGCAAGATCACCTCCTATGAGCGGCATGACGAGGGCGCGCTGACGTGAGTTCTGCCTTTGCCCTGTGCCTGTTTGTGCTGGCGCTGATGGCGGCTATCGGCGCGCCGATTGCGTTTGCCATGGTGGTGTCGGCGGTCGCCTATCTGTTCATGGCGGGGCAGGATTTGTCGCTCGCCTCCGAGCAGTTCATCCAGAGCGTCTATGACAGTTTTCTGCTGCTTGCCGTGCCGCTGTTCATCACGGCGGCCAATATCATGAATGTCGGGGCGATCAGCGACCGGCTGCTGGATTTCTGCAAGGCGGTTGTCGGCCGGTTCAAGGGCGGCATGGCGCAGGTCGATATTCTGGTGAGCCTGATCTTTTCCGGCATGTCCGGCTCGGCGGTGGCGGACGCGGCGGGGGTCGGCAAAATCTCGATCAACATGATGCTGAAGACCGGACACTACACGCCCGGTTTTGCCGGCGCGGTCGTGGCGGCCTCGGCGACCATCGGCCCGATCATACCGCCATCGATCCCGATGGTGCTGTATGCCCTCGTGTCCGATGCCTCGATTGGTTATCTGTTTCTGGGCGGCGTCGTGCCGGGGCTGCTGATGACACTGATGCTGATGGGCATGACGAGCGTGATTGCCCACAGGCGCAATATTCCGGCCGAGCAGCCGGTGCCGCTGCGCCAGTTGCCTGGCGTGACGCTGCGCGCGCTGCCGGCGCTGATGATGCCGGTCATTCTACTGGCGGGGATTTATGGCGGCGCGACGACGCCGACCGAGGCGGCGGCGGTTGCCGCGCTCTACGCGCTCCTGGTGGCAGGGCTCTGGTACCGCTCGCTGACGTTTCGGGCGCTGTATGATGTGTTCGTGGATTCCGCGCGCTCGTCGGCCTCGGTGGGACTTGTGATCGGCTCGGCGCTGATCTTCAACTATATCGTGGCAAGCGAGAATATTCCGCAGACGCTGTCCGCGTATATGACCAGTCTTGAATTGTCGCGTGGCGGATTTCTCGCATTCACCATGATCCTGTTTCTGGTGCTGGGCTGTGTGCTGGATGCGACGACGATCATTCTGGTGATCATTCCATTGTTCCTGCCGACGGCGCGGGCGCTGGGGGTGGACCCTATCCATTTTGGCGTGGTCTCAGTGGTCAACTGCATGATCGGCCTCATCACGCCGCCCTATGGCATGCTGTTGTTTGTGGTGAACGGGACGACTGGTATTCCGATCAAGGACATCGTCAAGGAGGGCGTGCCCTATCTGGCCGCGCTCCTGATTGCGCTTGTCACGATTGTCGTCTTCCCGGAGCTTGTCCTGTGGCTGCCGCGCTTTTTTGGTTATGAGGGCTGAATTGATCGGACAGAAGACACTGCGGCTTGGCCTCATTGGCGGCAACATCACCCAGTCGCGCGCGCCTGCCCTGCAGATCACCTGCGGGCTCTCAGTTGGCCGCAATGTCAGCTATGACCTGATTATCCCTGACGAGCGCAGGATGACATTTGAGGCGACGCTCTCTTTCTGCCGCGATGCGGGCTATGACGGGGTCAATGTGACCTATCCCTACAAGGAGCAGGCGGCGGCGCTGACACAGGCGGGCGATCCGATATTGGCCGACATGGGAGCGGCGAATACGGTGTGCTTTTCGGCTGATGGCGCGCTTGCCTATAGCACCGATTATTCGGGGTTCGTGGCGGCCTATCGCGCCAGATGGGGCGAAACACCGCCAGGGCGGGTATTGGTGATTGGCGCAGGCGGCGTTGGCCGCGCCATCACGTTTGCGCTTCTAGAACTTGGCGCGGATGAAGTGCTTCTGGTTGACACGGATGCTGCGAAAGTTGCGGCGCTGGCGGCGGATGCGGCCGAGCCGTCTGCGGGAAGGGTGAAGCCTGGCGTGCCCGGACTTCTGTCAGATTTTTCCGGCTTGGACGGCGTCGTCAACTGCACGCCGCTCGGCATGACCGGACGCGAAGGCACGCCCTTGCCGCAGAATGCAAAGGGCAGCCCGCGCTGGGCGTTCGACGCGGTCTATACGCCGGAGCACACGCTGTTCCGCGCACAGGCCGAGGCGCTGGGGGCGCAGTTCCTGTCGGGGTACGAGCTCTATCTGCATCAGGGCCTGCACGCGTTCCGGATTTTTTCAGGAACTGAGGTCAGCGATCCGGAATGGGTGCGCGCCACGCTGCATCGCGGGCTTGCGCCTTAGGCCAAGCGCAGTCATCTTGGTGGCTGGCTCACGCGGATCGGCATCATGGCCTCGCTTTCTCCATTCTCACTCCCCGGCCGCTTCTGGCGCGGGAATTTGCATACGCATTCGACGCTGTCCGACGGGGCCCTAAGCCTTGAAGATGTGGTCGCCGCCTATAAGCGCGCGGGTTATGACTTCATGGCGCTGACGGATCACTTCATCGGGCATTTTGACTGGCCGATTGCCGACACGCGGCATTTGCGCGGCAATGATTTCACAACGATCATCGGAGCGGAACTGCACGCGCCGGTGACCAGTGTGGGTGAGTATTGGCATGTACTGGCAACCGGATTGCCGGTCGACTTTGCGCCCGCGGGAAAGGAAGAAACGGGGCCGGAGCTGGCGCGGCGTGCGATGGCTTCGGGGGCGTTTGTGGCCATCGCCCATCCCGCATGGTCGCAGCTCACCATTGAAGACGGGCGCGCGCTCGGCTTTGCCCACGCGGTCGAAATCTACAATCACGGCTGCGCCATCGAGAACGACCGGGGCGAGGGATTTTATCTGCTCGATCAATTGCTGAACGAGGGCAAGCGGCTATCGGCCTGCGCCACCGACGACGCGCATTTCAAGACGCCGGACCATTTTGGCGGCTGGGTGCATGTGAAAGCGGAAAGCCTTGACCCGGAGGCGCTGACCACGGCGCTGAAGCGCGGGGCTTATTACGCAAGCCAGGGACCGCAGTTCCACGACATAAGGCTCAGCGGCAAGATGATCGAGATCGAGACTTCCCCGGTCGATACGATCACGGTGGTCTGCGGCATCTCGCGGACCTGCGTGAAGAATGGACGAGCGATCACCTCGGCGGAGTTTGACCTTAGCGCTCTGGACAAGGGCTGGTGGCTGGAGCGACCGAGCCCGTGGTTCCGCGTAACGGCGATCGACAATGCCGGCAAACGGGCGTGGAGCAATCCGATCTGGTGGGATGAAGTCGCCTAGTAAATATTATGTGACCATATTGACACGTGACAATATGGGCACATATAAAGATGCATGGACGCGATATTCAAAGCCCTGAACGATGCTACCCGCCGCGATATTCTTGACCTGTTGCGGGAACGGGACGGCCAGACCCTCAATGAATTGGTTGAGAGGCTGCCGCATCTCGGACGGTTCGGGGTGATGAAACATCTCGGCGTTCTGGAAGAAGCTTCGCTCGTGATCACGCGGCGCGACGGCCGATTCAAATACCACTACCTCAATGCGGTGCCGCTGCAGACGGTGATTGACCGCTGGATTGAACCGCTGCTCGCCAAGCCGCTGTCGCGGATGGCGCTCGACCTCAAAGCCAAACTGGAAGGAGAGACTGACATGACTGCAAAAGCTGATTTCGTTCTCGAAACCTATATCCGCACCACGCCCGCCGCGCTGTGGAGCGCGCTCACTGAACCTGACATGATTGGTGGTTATTACATCATGGGCGCAAAACCGAGCGCGCCGATCAAGGGACTTGGCCGCACCTCATACGACACACCGAATGGGCCGCTACTTTCTGGTGAGGTACTCGACTTCCAAAAGCACAAGCGTCTCGAAATGACCTTCGAGCCAAATTGGGGCGAAGGTCAGCGCAAGGCTTCTCGTGTTGCTTATGAGATTGAAGCCGAAGGTGACAATTGCCGGCTGACCATCCTGCACTACGGCATACCGAAGGGTCAGGAAGGCGTGCGTCAGGGTTGGGCGAAGATCGCGAGCGGTTTGAAGACACTGCTTGAGACCGGCAAGCCTCTGATCATGAAGGCCGCGTGATGCAAACGCTGACCACGGAACTCTTCTACCTGACGCTCACAGCGCTATGGCTATCTGCCTTGTGGATTCCCTACATTGCGGGCGTCGCCATGTATGACGGCAAGAACATCAAGGCGAATTTCGTTTCGCCGCCAGATCCGGGCCGCTTGCCGGCCTGGGTCAAGCGCGCAAACCGGGCGCATCTCAATCTCGTCGAGCAGTTCGCCCCGTTTGCCGCGCTTGTGCTGATTGCGCATGTGATCGGGCTTTCGAATGCTTGGACGCAATGGGCGGCGGTTGCCTTCTTCTGGCTGCGCATTGCCCACAGTCTCGTGATGTGGATTGGCTTTGCGGCCTTTCCGCTGCGTTCCGTAGTATTCACCGGAGCGTGGATCTGCATTCTCGTGTTGGGATGGCAGGTTCTCGCTGCGTAGGCGATAACTTACTTCAACACATTCGGCCAGTTGCCGTCCGCCTTAGTGATGTTGCCCGGAATGTCCTTGCTCCATGTCACCTTAACGGCCGGCGAGAAGTTCATGTAGAGCTTGCCTTCATGAACGGTGTAGACGGCTGGATCGCCCGGCGCGGTCGCGCCTTTGGAGACGGCGTAGGCGCAGTAGCCGCCATATTGCGGGGCGTATTTATCGGGCGCTGCCACGAACGCGTCGCGGTTCGCGGCGCTCGTGAACTTCCACTTCGCGCCTTTCCAGTCGGTCGAGAATTCGTCGCTGCCCTTAACTGGCGCATTGGCGAAATAGGACACGGCGTCATTGCCGCCAAGCGCGATGCCTTCCATCGCGCCGGTGTCGATTTCGGCCTTTCCGGCAAGGGCAGGCCCGGACAAGGCGAGCATGGGAACGAGAGCGGCAAGGGCAAGAAGGGTGCGGCGGCGCATGGCGGGGACTCCGGTTTTGGGAGCCTCAACTTAACCGTCAGCGCGTCTTCTGCCCAAACACGATGGCGAGTGCCCGGTTCACTTCACGGTGAGCATGGCTTGTTTGAAAAGTCATGGACAAGGCGCAATTTGCCGCGCAGATTGTGATGAAATGGTTGGGAGGGAACCATGCAGGCTTTGAAGCTCGCGCTGTCGATGCGGATGCTGCCGCTGACGGTTTCGGCGCTGATGACTCTCGTCATTCTCATCGAGATGATTGCCTCGCCCGCCACAGTTTCACTTCTGGTTCTGCCGTTTCTGATATTTGCCGGGCTGACCGGACTTGGCCTGCGCGACCTCCGCCAAGAGAAGCGCGCGATCCTGCGCAATTATCCGATCTCCGGCCATGCACGTTACCTGATGGAGGAAATCCGGCCGAAGATCCGGCAATATTTCTTCGAGGGCGAAAAGGATGGCCGCCCCTTCCCGCGCGACAAGCGCTCGCTCGCCTATCAGCGCGCCAAGGGACAGCTTGACAAGCGGCCATTCGGCACGGAGTTCGACGTCTATGAGCCGAAATATGAATGGATGTCGCATTCCATGGCGCCGACGCATGTGGAGAACTCAAACTTCCGCGTTTTGATCGGCGGGCCGGATTGCGCGCAGAAATATGACGCGTCGGTGCTCAATATTTCCGCCATGAGCTTCGGCTCTCTCTCAGCCAACGCCATTCGGGCCCTCAACAAAGGCGCCAAAATGGGCGGGTTTGCCCATGACACGGGCGAAGGCGGCGTATCGCCGTATCACCGCGAAAACGGCGGCGACATTATCTGGGAGATCGGCTCCGGCTATTTCGGCTGCCGTGACGGCGAGGGGAATTTCTCGCCGGAGAATTTCGTGAAGACCGCAACGCTGCCGCAGGTCAAGATGATCGAGATCAAGCTCAGCCAGGGCGCGAAGCCCGGCCATGGCGGCGTCTTGCCGGCGGCGAAGATCACGGAAGAAGTCTCACGGATACGCGGCGTGCCGATGGGGCGCGACTGCGTCTCGCCCGCCGCGCATCCGGCGTTTTCGACGCCGCTGGAGCTGATGGCTTTCATCAAGCAGCTGCGGGAATTGTCGGGCGGCAAGCCCGTGGGTTTCAAGCTGTGCATCGGGCAGAAGCATGAGTTTCTGGCCATGGTCAAAGCCATGCTGAAGACGGGGATCACGCCGGATTTCATTGTGGTCGACGGCAAGGAGGGCGGGACAGGTGCGGCGCCGAGCGAGTTCATCGACCATATGGGCATGCCGCTGCGCGAGGGGCTGACCTTTGTGCATTTCGCGCTGGTCGGCGCAAATCTGCGCGACAAGATCAAGATCGGCGCGTCGGGCATGATGATCTCGGCCTTCGACATCGCCCGCACCATGGCGCTCGGCGCGGACTGGGTGAATATGGCCCGAGCGTTCATGTTCGCCGTCGGCTGCATTCAGAGCCAGACCTGCCATACGGACACCTGCCCGACGGGCGTTGCCACACAAGACCCCGACCGCCAGCGCGCCCTCGTTGTGCCCGACAAGGCGCAGCGGGTGAAGCAGTTTCACGAGAAGACGCTGATGGCGCTGGCAGAAGTCGTCGGCGGCGCGGGCCTCAACCATCCAAGGGAGTTCCGCCGCTTTCATTTTCACAAGCGCACGGGCGAGTCCGAAGTCATGTCCTTCATGGACCTCTACCCGCCGCTGAAGAAAGGCGAGCTGCTGGAAGGCACGGAAGACCGGCGGTTCAAGCGGGCGTGGCAGCGGGCACAGGCGCAGACGTTTGCGGCGGCGCATGGGGCCGGATAGTTTACATGTCACGATTTGAACATGAGCTTGTTTCAGCTTTCGGGAATCGTTTGAGAGGGTCTGTCCGTCATGAGACTATTTGCCATCATCATCGCCCTGCTGCTCGCCTTTCCGGCAGCTCTCCACGCGCAGGGCATTGAGCAGCGCGATTTTCAATTTCAGGGGGATAGTGCGCAAGCAGTGATCAATGGCGTTATTGCCGGGCGGCAGAGGATTGACCATGGCTTTGATGCACGGCGTGGCCAGACTGTTTCGGTCCGTTTCCAGCCCTCGAACGCCGCAGCGTTTTTCGATGTAATCGCGCCGAGCGGGCGCGCGCTTTACGTTGGGCAGGCGCAGGATAGTCCGGGCCGCTTCAATGCGAAGCTTGCGGAGACGGGCGAGTTTGCAATCCGCGTTTACCTCAGACGCGATGCGGCGCGGCGGGGCGAGACTTCACGCTTCCGCCTGTCGGTTTCGCTGACCGGCGGCACCCCGCCCCCGCCGCCTCCTGAAGAGCCGTTTGTCGAAGATGATGGCGGGCCTGATTTCTACGTGGTGGCGGGGCTGCGGCCCGGCGACCGGCTGAACATGCGCCGCGATCCTTCAGCGGCAAGTCCTGCCTTGGCCTCGTTCAGGAATGGAACAATCCTGCGCAATCTCGGCTGCCGCCGCACGGCGGCGCAGCGCTGGTGCAATGTGGAAGACCCGGCGCGGCGCGGGCGCAGCGGCTGGGCCAATGGCCGCTTCCTGCGCGAATCCGCCGCGCCCGATCCGCGCGAACCCGTAGACCCGCCTGCGCCGCGCCCGGATCCCGAAACGGTCGAACTCGGTGGACTGCGCTGTCAACGGCTTCCCGCGCCTCAGATCCTGCAAAGTCACGGTGCAAAGCGCCGGTCCCGGCCGCGCTCTGGTGCGCGTCCGGCTGCCCGACGGCGACGAGCGCGTCTTCGATTTCGCTGATGGCGTGGTGCGCCCGCGCTTTGAAGTTTCCTCTTTCCGCTATGGCCAGTCTGGTGACGATTGGTTCCTCACCGTTGATGGCGGACAGGAGCGGTATACGGTGCCGGATGCGGCGATCAATGGCGGGTGACGGGGGCTGGCGCCAGGCTGATAACCTGCGCCATTTCCGCCGCTTCCACTTCCACAAGCGCACATTCGAAGCAGAAGGCATAGTCCTCCATGGAGTTCCACCGCCGCCGAGGAAGGGCAAAGGCGAAGGCTTTCGCGGCAGCCCATAGCGATGAGCGCCCTTCCCCATTTCCCAGCCGGCCGATCACATCTGCGTTCTGTCTGAAAGCCCAGATTGTCTTTCTGAATATTATTTGTAATAGTTTCAAAACTTGATGATCCTGAGGAAATCAAAAGTAGTAAACATCGGAGTCAGCAAGTCTAAATAATGAAGATAGGTAGTAACATTCTACCACAAGGGCCGTTTAACGTAGCAGCATATTACCACACTTCGTGGTAGTTCAGATGGGAGGATATGATGATCAAGAAAATTGCGCTTGCTCTGGCATGCGCGGTCACAATCTACTCGCCGGGATCTTTCGCCCAAAGCACTGATAATCTTGAAAAATTGGGCGGGTTTAAGACCACCGGCACGCCGATGATGGTGCCGATTCCGCAGACCGGTGAAAACGCCGAGGCGCTGAAGGCCATCGCCGCCAAGATCAAGGTGCCGGAGGGCTTCAAGGTCAGCCTTTATGCGATCGTACCGGATGCGCGGCACATGGCGGTCGGGCCGCAGGGTGTCGTGACCTTCGTCGGCACGCGCAAAGAGCTGGCCTATTCGGTGACCGACCGCAACAAAGACCGCGTCGCCGACGATGTGAAGGTCCTTGCGCCTTCGATCAAGATGGCTGTTCCAAACGGCATGTGCTTCTCGAAAGACGGTCATTTGTTCATTGCCGAACAGAATCGCGTGTTGTGGATGCCGGCGGCTGAGTTCTTCTATGAAGGCCCGGATGTCGCCGCCTTCGCTATTGTTCCGCAGGGCAAACTGATTCCGCCGGAAGAAGAGAGCTTCAACCACACCGCCCGCACCTGCCGGGTGGGGCCTGACGGCCGCATTTACATAACGCTCGGTCAGCCCTTTAATGTTCCCGCGCCGGAAAAGGCCGATCTTTACAAGCAGTGGGCTATTGGCGGCATCATCAGCATCAAGACAGATGGATCCGACCGGCAGACCTATGCGCTCGGCATGCGCAATCCGCTCGGGCTTGATTTCAACCCGAAAGACAAGAGCTTGTGGGTCAACGACAATCAGGTTGACGGCATGGGCGACCTGATCCCGGCAGGCGAAACCAACCGCGTCACAGAGCAAGGCCAGCACTTCGGCTTCCCCTGGTTCGGCGGCGGCAAGACCCGCACTGTCGAATACAAGGACTCGGAGCCGCCGGCAGGCCATATTTTCCCCCAGATCGAACACGACGCCCATGCGGCCGACCTTGGCCTGTCATTTTACAATGGCAAGCAGTTCCCCGAAAAATACCGCGGCGGGGTCTTCACGGCCCAGCATGGTTCCTGGAACCGCACGGACCCAGTGGGCGCGCGGGTGCTGTTCCATTCTCTCAAGGCCGATGGCACGCTCGACAAGACGGAAGTCTTTGCCGATGGCTGGCTGAATGAGAACAAGGAGTATCTGGGCCGTCCGGTGGATGTTCAAACGCTCAATGATGGTTCATTGCTCGTCTCGGATGACTTTGCCGGAGCAATCTGGCGCATATCCTACGGCGAATAATCCAGGCGCAACAGGGCTGCGCAGCCAAAGTTGATTTGGCCGCGCAGCCTTCATTTCAAAAGGGAAACATCGTGCGGTCACTTCTTCACAGCAGTGTCATACTGCTGATTGCGATTTCGAATGCATCGGCTGCCGGGGACCCGGCCGCCGGCCGCAAAGCTGCGGTGAAATGCCAAGTCTGCCATGGTGTCGACGGGCAATCCAAAAATCCGGAAGCGCCACACATATCCGGCCAGGTTGAGCGCTATATCATAAAGGCCCTCAAGCGGTATCAAAGCGGCGAACGCCAGGACCCGATGATGTCGATGATCGTCAAACAACTGAAAGAGGAAGATATCGCCAATCTTGCGGCCTATTATTCCTCAATCAAGGTGACTGTCGAAAAGCCGCAATAAAACTTAAGTCACAGTTGCAGAACCGGCCCGCACGGGCCACAATGAATCAAAGGCGCTTGGGAGAGCGTCATAAGGGAGGAACAAACAATGACAGACATAACCAATGCGGCGTCCAATACCCGCCGCGCATTTCTAAAAGGCGGCGCTGTTGCCGCCGCTGCCTCGCTGGCCATGCCGAATGTGGCGCGCGCGCAGGAAGCGGCCGTGTTCAAGTTTCAGAGCACATGGCCTGCCAAAGACATATTCCACGAGTTCGCCTCGGACTTCGTTACGCGCGTCAATGAAATGGGCGGCGGACGGCTGAAGTTTGAGCTGCTTGCCGCTGGCGCTGTCGCCAAAGCGCTGGAAGTGCATGACGCGGTTCTGGCCGGCACGCTGGACGGCGGTCATGGCGTGACGGCCTATTGGTATGGCAAACACAAGGCCTATTCGCTGTTCGGCACGCCGCCGGCCTGGGGCTGGCGCGCCAACCAGATGATCGGCTGGATGAAATATGGCGGCGGACAGGCGCTGTATGACGAATTGGTGCAGCAGGTGCTCGGGCTCAATCTTGTCGGCTTCCTCACCGGCCCAATGCCGACACAGCCGCTCGGCTGGTTCAAGAGCGAGATCACCGACGCGGCGCAGCTGACGGGCCTGAAATACCGCACGGTTGGTCTGTCAGCTGATCTGTTCAAGCAGATGGGCGCGGCGGTGACGATTATGGGCGGCGGCGAAATCGTTCCGGCCATGGACCGCGGCCTACTGGATGCGGCCGAGTTCAACAACCCGACGTCCGACCAGCTGCTCGGCTTCCCGGATGTGTCGAAGGACTACATGCTGCAGAGCTATCACCAGTCCGCCGAATGTTTCGAAATCATCCTCAACAAGACGAAGTTTGACGCGCTGGCGCCGGATCTGCAGGCGATCATCAAGTACGCAATCGAATCCTCGTCGCAGGATATGAGCTGGAAGGCGATGGACCGCTACTCCAAGAGCCTGCAGGAGCTGCGGGACAAGGGCGTCAAGGTTCACAAGACGCCTGACTCCGTTCTGCAGGCGCAGCTTGCGGCATGGGACGCCGTCATCACGGCGCAGTCGGCAGAGCCGTTCTTCGCCAAGGTGGTCGAGAGCCAGAAGGCCTGGGCCAAGCGCGTCGTCGGCACACAGTTCGACATGGAAGTCGACCAGCGCATGGCGTACGATCACTTCTTCAAGGCGTAAGCTGCGGCTGACCAGAGCTTCAGGAGGCGGGGCGGACGCTGTGTCCGCCCCGCGTCTTGAATTAGATGCGGGGGCGAAAGTTCATGAGAAACGAAAAACTGCCTTTCGTTTTGTTTGCTGCGGGCGTGGCGCTCGTGATTTTTGCTATTTGCTGGTCGCTGTATGCGCTCGGCGAAGTCGGCCAGCTGGTCGGCCCCAAAGGCCTGCGCCCGAACAACAGCTTTCACTGCGTCGCCGGGTTTTGGGGCAATTGCGAACTGCTTGGCCCCGCGCATGCGGAAAAAGGCACGCTGGCTTATTCGCCATGGACGTTCTGGCTCGGCATTGCGGCCATTGTCGCCAGCTTCTGGCTGAACCTGCGCAAGCGCAATGACGTGGAAACCTGGCCGGAGCGGCTGCAGCATCTTCTGATACCGGTGGACCGGGTCAGCGCCTTTGTCGGCCAGACATTCGCCTGGTCTATCCTGCTTCTGACTTTTGCGGTCAGCTACGAAGTGTTCTCGCGCTATGTTCTGGGCAGACCGACCGATTGGGCCTTCGACGCCAGCTACATCCTTTATGGCGCGCTGTTCATCATGGCGGGCGCTTATGCAATGAGCCGCAACGCGCATGTGCGCGGCGACTTCCTTTACCGCGCATGGAGCGAGCGCAATCAGGCGCGCATGGACTTGCTCTTGTACTTCATTTTCTTCTTCCCCGGCATCATCGCCTTCATTTATGCCGGCTATGGCTTTGCGGCGCAATCATGGGTCACGCATGAGAATTCCGCTTACAGTCCGGACGGGCTGCCGATTTATCATTACAAGACGCTCATTCCCGTCACGGGCGTGTTCCTGCTGTTGCAGGGCATTGTCGAGGTCGTGCGCTGCCTGGTCTGCATCAGCGAGGGCAAATGGCCGAGCCGGCTGCACGACGTGGAAGAGCTCGAAAAAGTCATTCTCGAGCAATATGCCGACAAGGGAGAAGCAGCATGACCGATCCGCAGCTCGGCGTCTTCATGCTGGGGCTCTTCGTCTTCCTGATCATGCTTGGCTTCCCCATCGCTTTCACCCTGATGGCCATGGGGGTTGGCTTTGCCTGGCTCGCTTTTGACGGCAATTGGGAGCCGGTCATGTCGCTCTTGGTGCAGCGCTCATGGTCGGTGATGACAAATGATGTGCTGATCTCCGTGCCGCTATTTGTGTTCATGGGTTACATTATTGAGCGGGCGAATATTCTCGACCGGCTGTTCCGCTCAGTCCAGCTTGCAGCGGGTGGCGTTCCGGGTTCGCTGGCTGTTGCGACGCTGATTACCTGCACGCTGTTCGCCACCGCCACCGGTATTGTTGGCGCGGTCGTGACCCTCATGGGACTGCTCGCGTTCCCCGCCATGCTGAAGGCCGGCTATGATGTGAAGCTCTCGGCCGGTGTCGTTTGCGCTGGCGGCTGTCTCGGCATTCTCATCCCGCCCTCGATCATGCTCATTCTTTACGGCGCGACCACTGGCGTCTCGCCGGTCAAGCTTTACGCCGGCGCGTTCTTTCCGGGCCTGATGCTGGCCGGGCTCTACATGCTGTATGTCATCGTCCTGTGCTGGTGGAAGCCGGAACTCGCGCCCAAACTGCCCAAGGAAGAGCGAAACGTGCCTTGGCCGACGATCATCTATGAGCTTTCGACATCCTTTGTGCCGCTGGCGCTGCTGATCCTCAGCGTGCTCGGCGCGATCCTGATGGGCATCGCCACGCCGTCCGAGGCCGCCGCCATCGGCGCACTTGGCGCGCTGGTGCTTGCCGCCGCCTACCGCTCGCTGAACTTCACCAAGCTGAAGGAATCCGTCTATCTGACCGCCCGCACCTCGGCCATGGTCGGCTGGCTGTTTGTCGGCTCCTTCACCTTCTCTGCCGTCTTTGCGCTTCTCGGCGGCGATCAGGTCATCAAGGATTTTGTCATCGGCCTCAACCTGACGCCGTTCATGTTTCTGGTTGTGGCGCAGCTCATCATTTTCGTTCTCGGCTGGCCGCTGGAATGGACCGAGATCATTGTCATCTTCGTGCCGATTTTCCTGCCGCTGCTGGATCATTTCGGCATCGATCCGCTGTTCTTCGGCCTGCTGATTGCGCTGAACATCCAGACGTCGTTCCTGTCGCCGCCTGTGGCGATGGCGCCCTTCTATTTGAAGGGCGTCGCGCCGAAGCATGTGTCGATCAATGACATCTTTTCCGGAGTGATGCCGTTCATCTTCATCGTGATTTTGGCAATGGTCCTGCTGTACACCTTCCCTGCCATCGGACTTTGGCTGCCCAACTACCTTTATGGCGGCTAGAGTATCCTAGCCTGAAGACTCGAGGTCCTTTTCCGCAGACCACTCCAGTTTTGTATAATCAAACCCGTGTGCAATCGTCGGCTTCACCACCTGGAAATACGGCGACAGGTCGAAATCCCTCGGCGTAAACAGGGAATGATGGCGGATGTGAAGGATTTCGCGGCGGGAATAGTCGGACTGGGCGGCCGTGCGGCCGGGGGCGAGGGTGACTTCCGGCAGGATGGGGTAGCTGATGGCCTGAAAGGCTTCGGCGATCAGGGTTGAGCAGATGGCGCGGGTGGGTTCGCCCGAGCCAAGCGCGATCATGCGCCGGCGCCAGCGGACGGGGACGGGCGGGGTCGGGAGGAAATATCGCAGCAGATCGAAGATGTTTTTCGTGTCATAGCGCGATCCGAGGCGCGAGAGCATGAAATTGATCAGCCGCTCGCGGTCTTCCGGCACCAGCGCAACGGGGCGGCAGATGCGGGTGTTGTAGGTGCGGTATTTCTCAAGCGGCGAAGCGATGCAGCCATCGCCGAGCACGACCTCAATCAGCTGCGGGCGCGGGCCGCCGGAAGAGTCCGGGGGCAGCGCGTCGCCGACATACAGCGCCGCGTGGCTCCAGGTGGACTGGGTGAGGTATTTGATGGCGTTGGAGAGATGCTGGTTACCCTCGACCAGCAGGATGTCGCCCGGCTCCAATGAACGGCGCAGCACGCCGGGATCAGACGGGGTGAACGGATTGTAGCCGGAGGATTCCTCCTGCAGCCGGTGCGCCAGATACGCGCCGACCTTGTCCAGCCATGTGTCCGCGCCGGGCTCCATGCCTTACTCCGTGTTCAAACACTGCGGAGAGACAAAGGCGGAATCCGGCGCGGCTTCAAGTGGTTTCTGCGAAAGTCACGGCGAATTGCGGCTGGCTGACCGGCGCAGCAACTCGCCGTGAGGCTGTTATCCCCGCGCGGCCTTCGTGGCATTCGCCCACCAGACAACGTCATCCAGCATTGCCTTGGCTGAAGGCAGGAGATTGGCCTCGATCTCCTCGATCGGCGCATTGGCGCCCATGGGATGCACTTTCATAAAGTCGCCGCCGCCGATATGTACAGCATTGCGAACCGGCACCATCTGCAGCTCGACAGAAATCGTGCGCAGATGCTCGACCGCGCGTCCCGCGCCAAGCCCGCCATACCCAATGGCTGCCATCGGCTTGTGGCCCCATTCCACATAGGCCTGGTCCATCGCATTCTTCAAAGAGGCCGTGACTGAGCGGTTGTATTCGGCGACAACGAAAACATAGCCGTCAAACTCAGCCAGCTTCTTCTGCCATTTGACCGCGTTCGGGTCCTGGCTTGGCATCCAGAGGTTTGAGGCCATTTCATTGAAGAAGGGGAGATTATAGTCGCGCACGTCAACGAGCTCAACGGTGAGATCATCGCGCGCCTGCATTTGCTTCAGCATCCACTGCGCCGGCTTGTCGGCAAAGCGGGTGGGGCGGGTCGAGCCTATGATCAGGGCGATATGAGGCTTGGCGGCCATGGGTAACTCCATTTTCGGTTGAAATTCAGTTGACGGCATATGGTGCGAGATGCAGCCAACGCCAAGGCGCGCATCGGTTGATGCACTGTTCAGGATTTGGTGCGCCGAGGCTGAAAATCAGCTGTGCGCGAAAATGTCTTCCTCGTCCCAGCCGCAAAGATCGAGCTTGGCGCGGGCGGGGAGGAATTTGAAGCAGGCGTCGGCGAGGGCGGTGCGGCCTTCGCGGGCGAGGCGTTTGTCGAATTCGGCCTTCAAGCGGTGCAGATAGAGAACGTCTGACGCGGCGTATTCGAGCTGGGCAGGGGAGAGTTTTTCGGCGGCCCAATCGGAGGATTGCTGCACTTTGGACAGCTGCACGTCGAGAAGCTCGGCGCAGATGTCTTTGAGGCCATGGCGGTCGGTATAGGTGCGGGTCAGGCGCGAGGCGATCTTGGTGCAGAAGACGGGCTCTGTCGTCACGCCGAGCGCGTGCTGCAAGACCGCAACGTCGAAGCGGGCAAAGTGGAAGATTTTGGTGATCTTCCTGTTCTCCAAAAGCCTGGCGAGATTGGGGGCGGAAATCTTGCCCGCCGGGATTTGAACGACATCGGCTGAGCCGTCGCCAGGCGATAATTGCACAACGCAGAGCCGGTCGCGGTGCGGCTTGAGGCCGAGCGTTTCCGTGTCGATGGCGACTGCCTCGACGTCATAATGGTCAAGGTTCGGCAGATCGCCCTTGTGGTAGCGGATGGTCATCGCGGCTCAGGCCTTTGCAATCTTCATGGTCTATGACGAAACGCTTTCAGCCCAGCCCATTTCATAAGCACCAAAGCATCTTCGCCGTCTGCATAGTTTGCTGTTCGCGTTGACGTATGCCGGAAACCGCACCGCGCGTAAAGCGCGCGCGCTGCCGCATTTGAAGGACGCACGAACAGGCGCAGCACAGGGCGGGGTGAAACAAAAAAGGCAGTTTCAAGCAGCTTGCCACCGATGCCCCTTCCGGAGGCAGACGGCGCGACGCCAACAAAATCGATACCCGTCCACGGACGCATAAACCGGGTGTTCATGACGAGGAAGCCACCAACGCCATCCGCAGTTTCCGCAGCCAGCGCGATTATGTGCCTGATTTTCTCAAGCGCGCGCAAGTCATCAAGACTGAGCCGGTTGACGTCCCCTGGGAACAAGCTCTCTTGCAGGTCAAAAATGGACTGGGCGTCGCCCGGTCCGGCACGCCGGATAGTTGGAGCCGGATCAAGACGCATTTCCATCAATCGCTTTCCGCCAGTGCCGCCAGAATGCGCGCCCATGACCGGGCGCCTTTGTGGAAAGATGACAGGTCATACTTTTCATTCGGTGAATGAATTCTGTCATCGGCCAATCCAAAGCCGATCATCAGGGAAGGCATGCCGAGGAGGCGCTGAAAATCGCCTACAATCGGGATCGAGCCGCCCATGCCGATCATGGCCGTGGGTTTTGGCCATTCGTCGGACAGGGCTCGTTTTGCCTTATCGATGAAGGGCGAGGAATAGGGCAGCTGCGTTGCGGGCGCGCCGCCATGGTTGATGAACTCGACGGAGCAATCGGCCGGGATGCGGGCGCGCACGAATTCGCGGAAGGCGGCGCGGATTTTGTCGGAGTCCTGTTTGTGAACGAGGCGGCATGAGATTTTGGCAGACGCTTTGGCGGCGATGACGGTTTTGAACCCCTCGCCCTGATAGCCGCCGGAAATGCCGTTGACCTCGGCGGTGGGGCGGGCCCAGATCAGTTCCAGCACGGAGCGGTTCTTTTCGCCGGAGGGAACGGAGAGACCGATTTCGCCGAGGAAGCTCTGCGCGGTCAGGCCAAGGCTCTTGCCACATTTTCAGAATGTCCGGCGGGCGTCTCCTCGACGCCTTCGTAGAAGCCGGGAATCGTGACGCGGCCATCGCTTATCATGCAGGTCCGCGCAAATGGACGACAGGACATGGATCGGGTTTGCCGCCGCGCCGCCGTAATAGCCGGAGTGCAGATCGCGGGAGGCGGCGGTGATGATGATTTCCTCCTCCATCAGGCCGCGCAAAGAAGTGGCTATGGCGGGCGTCTCGCCGGTCCCACATATTGGTGTCGCAGACGAGGGCGATTTCGGCTTTCAACTCTGCTGCGTTGGCGGCGAGAAATGGTTTGAGCGAGGGCGAGCCGGATTCCTCCTCGCCTTCAAACAGGATGGTGACCTTGCAGGGCAGTTTGCCATGCACGGATTTATAGGCGCGGCAGGCTTCGACGAAGGTCATCAGCTGGCCCTTGTCGTCAGCCGAGCCGCGGCCGAAGATTTCCTTGGAGCCATCGGCGCGGGTGCGCAGCATGGCGTCGAACGGTCCAGCCTCCCAGAGGTTCAGCGGATCAACGGGCTGCACGTCATAATGGCCGTAGAACAAGCACATGCGGCCCCGCGCCCTCATGATGGGCGACGACCATGGGATGGCCGGTTGTGTCGCGGATGGAGGCGTCGAAGCCGATGGAGGCAAGGTCCGCCGCCAGAAACTCCGCCGCCTTGCGGCATTCGGACGCGTAGGCGGGATCGGTCGAGATGGACTGGATGCGCATGAGATCGAACAGGCGCGCAAGGCCCGGTTCAAGGTTCTCGTCAATTTTTGACAGGACCGGCTCGATATCCATGAAAAACCCCTCGATTCGCTCCCGGAACCATAGAATGACGCGCAAGCAATAAAAAGGCCGCCACGGAGGAGGGTGGTCCGTGGCGGCACTGGTACTCTACCAATGGTGCGGCAGTCCGGAGAGGGGGGATGGACTGCCGCTGTTCCGGTCGGGCGGGGGACGAGCCCTTTCCGGACACCGGCAATAACGCCGATACACCCTATTTGGTTTCGCGATTATGGCGAATCAAGGACACGGGAGATTACAGTTTTGTAACGATTGCGTGAGCGCCGTGAGACGCGCTATCCATGGCCCATGAAACAAGGCGATCATCTCTTTCTCGTTGACGGCTCGGGCTATATTTTCCGCGCCTATCATGCCCTGCCGCCGCTGACGCGCAAATCTGACGGCTTGCCGGTCGGCGCTGTGTCGGGCTTTTGCAACATGCTGTGGAAGCTGATGCTGGAGGCGCGCGACACATCGGTGGGGGTGACGCCGACGCATTTTGCGGTGATCTTTGACTATTCGTCGAAGACATTCCGCAACGAGCTTTACCCTGAGTACAAAGCCAACCGCAGCGCGCCGCCAGAGGACCTTGTGCCGCAATTCGGGCTGATCCGGCAGGCAACAATCGCCTTCGATTTGCCTTGCATTGAGATGAACGGGTTTGAGGCGGATGATCTCATCGCCACCTACACAAACGAAGCGCTGAAGGCGGGCGGGGATGTGACAATCATATCCTCCGACAAGGATCTGATGCAACTCGTTGGCCCGCGGGTGACGCTTTACGACACGATGAAGGACAAGCGGCTCGGCATTCCAGATGTGATCGAAAAATGGGGTGTGCCACCGGAGAAGATGATCGATCTGCAGGCGCTGACAGGCGATTCCGTCGATAATGTGCCGGGGGTTCCGGGTATCGGGCCGAAGACGGCAGCGGCACTCCTGGCGGAATATGGCGATGTCGAAACGCTGATCGCGCGGGCTGGAGAGATCAAGCAGGACAAGCGGCGCGAAGGGATTCTTGCCAATGTCGATAATATCCGCATTTCGCGGACACTGGTGACGCTGAAGCAGGATGTGCCGCTGGAAGTTCAACTCGACGCGCTGTCGCTCGACAAGCCGAACGGGCCGAAGCTGATCGGTTTTCTGAAAGCGATGGAGTTCACGACGCTGACACGGCGCATTGCGGAGGCCACGGGGACGGACGCATCGGCGGTTGAGGCGGCGGAAGTGGCGGTGGAACTCGGCAGGGATGCGCATGGGCCGGATGTGGGGGCGGATGACTCTCCCTCACCGGTCCTTCGGACCGCCTCTCCCCAAAGGGTAGAGGAGGGAGCCAAGCCTGCACCCTTTGCTCCGACAAAAACAGAAGGCACACTCACCCCTGCTGCGCTCGCCAAAACCCGCGCCGGGGAAGCCCTCGCCGCCAAAATCGACACGACCAATTATGTCTGCATCCGCGACCTCGAAACGCTGCAGAAGTGGTGCGACGAGGCGGTCGAAACTGGCATTGTGGCTTTCGACACCGAGACGGATTCGCTCGATGTGATGCAGGCGAACATGGTGGGGTTCTCGCTGGCGCTGGCGCCCGGCAAAGCGTGTTACGTGCCGCTTCTGCACCGGACCGGTCAGGGCGATCTTCTGGGCGGTGGGGTGATTGAAGGGCAGATCAAGCTGGATGAAGCGCTCAGGATTCTGAAGCCCATGCTGGAGCATCCGGCAGTCTTGAAGATCGGACAGAACGTCAAGTTCGATTGGCACATGTTCAACCTGCTCGGCATCACAGTCGCGCCCTATGACGACACGATGCTGATGTCCTATGCGCTTGATGCCGGGGTTGTGGGGCATGGTATGGATGCGCTGTCGGAAATCTTTCTCGGGCACAAGCCGATTTCGTACAAGGGGCTGACAGGGTCTGGCAAGGCCAAGATCACGTTTGACCAGGTGCCGCTCGAAGAGGCAACCGCCTATGCGGCGGAGGACGCGGATGTGACGCTGCGGCTCTGGCGGGTGCTCAAACCGCGGCTTGCGGCGGAGGGCATGATGGCCGTCTACGAGCGGCTGGAACGGCCTCTTGTGGACGTGATCGCGCGCATGGAAGAGCGCGGCATTGCCATTGACCGGCAGATACTGAGCCGGCTGTCCGGCGAGTTTGCGCAGACCGCCGCCGGGCTTGAGGACGAGGCGCACAAGCTTGCGGGCGAGAAGTTCAACCTTGGCTCGCCCAAGCAGCTGGGCGACATACTTTTTGGCAAACTTTCGTTGCCCGGCGCGAAGAAGACCGCGACCGGTCAATGGGCGACGGGCGCTGACATATTGGAGGAGCTTGCGCTGGCCGGTCATGAACTGCCGCGCAAGATTGTCGACTGGCGCCAGCTGACCAAATTGAAAGGCACTTACACGGACGCCCTGCCATCCTATGTGAACCCGCGCACAAAACGGGTGCACACGTCGTTTGCACTGGCGTCTACCACGACGGGACGCCTCTCCTCGTCCGATCCGAATATCCAGAACATTCCGGTGCGCACGGCGGAGGGGCGCAAGATCCGCACGGCGTTTATCGCCGAACCCGGCAATCTGCTGATCTCCGCAGACTATTCGCAGATCGAACTGCGCGTGCTGGCGCATGTCGCGGACATTCCGCAGCTGACCAAAGCGTTTTCCGATGGCGTCGATATTCATGCAATGACGGCTTCCGAGATGTTCGGCGTGCCGGTCGAAGGCATGCCATCGGATGTGCGCCGCCGCGCCAAAGCGATCAATTTCGGCATTATCTACGGGATTTCGGCATTTGGATTGGCCAATCAGCTGTCGATTCCCCGCGAAGAGGCCTCGGCCTATATCAAGAAATATTTCGAGCGCTTCCCCGGCATCCGCGACTATATGGACCGGACCAAGGCGTTCAGCCGCGAGCATGGCTATGTCGAGACGATATTCGGCCGGCGCGCGCATTACCCGGAAATCCGTTCCAGCAATCCGCAAGTGCGCGCTTTCAATGAGCGCGCCTCGATCAATGCGCCGATTCAGGGCTCAGCCGCCGACATCATCCGCCGCGCCATGGTGCGGATGGAGGGGGCGCTCGAGAAGCAAAAGCTCTCATCCGTGCGCATGCTTTTGCAGGTGCATGACGAGCTTGTATTCGAAGCGCCTGAGGGCGATGTCGAGGCGGCGATTCCGGTGATCCGCGACGTGATGGAGAATGCCGCGTTTCCTGCTGTGAACCTTTCCGTGCCGCTCAGGGTCGATGCGCGGGCGGCGAAGAACTGGGACGAGGCGCATTAACGCCGTGTTACCCTCAAGAGCCGTGCCGCTTCCAGTATCCATGGTGCCAATGGTCCAATCGGGCTTGCGATGAGGCGGAGCCAGAGTTTGCGGCCTGACCATCTCTGCCCGGCGGCGATGCGGATTTTCACATAAGCATCGATGTCGATGAGCACTTTGGGCGGCAGATTTTTGTAGTGTGCGAGACGCTGAGTGCTGGGAAGGGGCCGGGTCCTTGCTACGGCGTTCCTGGTAATCGAACCGATTGCGGCGGGGTATGGGATCACTTGAGCGGCGGCTGCAATGGCGCGGTCGGCGAGACCGGCAAACGGGCCATCCGCGGCTGCTTGCGAAGCCGATAACTCTTTCACAAGCGCTGCACCGATGAGGATTGAGCCTGTGGGTGCCGGACCGTGGACATAGGCGAGCGCCGGTGACAGCGGCGGCGAGGCTGCGGGTTGCCCGTCCAGGACTGCGGAAGGGAGCAGCACTGAGTCCGGGAAGCGGGAGGCGGCGGCGCGCAGATGATTGAACTGTTGACGGTCGATCTCAAAGCCCTCGTTGAGGCAAAGCAGCCCGGGGTGGCCCAACGCCGATAAGTGAGACGCGAGCCATTCGGGAGCGATGACCGGCAAGTTGCCAGACGAAATCTTGGTTCGCTTTGACAGGATGAGGGCTAATGGCTGCGTTTCTGCGCCGAGCGATGCAATGGTGCGGGCGAGCGCGGCGCCGCTGCCGGTGTCCTCAATCAAAATATGAAGTGGGGCGAGTTCTGCCGCACCGTCTTCTTTCGGTGGCTGCGCATGCGTGACCCAGCCGTCCGCGTTGTGATGGTCCCGCCATTGCGACCTGATGTCGTCCTGCGAGAAGGCAGGCTTTGGGATGGGCGGGGTTACGGCGAGGGCTTGGCGCAGGCGTGAGGCAAGGGCGGGCGCATCCGGCTCGAACAGGACGCTGGCGTGATTTGCGTTGTTGACAAGTTCGGGAATGCCGCCGCCAGAGGCTGCGATAAATGGGATGCCCAATTCCATCGCCTCATAGATCGTACAGGGCGAATTGTCTTCCGGGGAAGCCATCACTGCGAGCCTGCCCGGCATGGCGAGGTAGGCGAGCGCGTCACGGTGCGGCAGGCCGCCGATGATTTTGAAGTCGAAGGACCAGGCTTTGCTGCGTCTGCGAATCATGTCTGCGCTATGCACGCCGTTGATGCTTGTGTGCGGACCGAGGAAAGATACTTTGACGCCTTGGGCTTTCAACTCATCCTGGATGAGATCAAGCGCGTCGAGGAAGGTGAATATGCCTTTGCGCTCTTCCATGCGGCCGAAGAAGACGAGGTCTGTCACCTTTGGGCGCGGGTTTGCGGCATCCGCAGCCGTTGACGCCTCTGGCAGCGGGGGCAAGACGTATTGCTGCACTTCGGCATGGGCAGGTAAAACGAAGCCTCGGGATTGGATCCACTTCAAAAGGTAGTTGCTCGGGCTCCAGAGGACGTCGCTGTTTCTGATCTGGAACTGTTCGGCAGCATCCATTGCCACAGAGACGCTGTGCCGCGCGGGCTCCTTGTTCAGCGTTTCAATCCATTTGGTCGGCGAGTGCAAACCGGTGACAAAGGCCGTGTTCTGGAATGCGATGCCGCATTTGCGGGAAGCAATTGCGAGGCACCCCTCCCCTTCAAGATCGTTGAGGTGCACGATGTCGTAGTGGCGCGCGCGCAGATAGTCCAAGACGGCGGCAGCCGCTGGAAAGCCGAGCGCGGCCAAAGGGCCACGGACTGCGCCAACGCTGCGCGCTGCAAGCGGCACGAAGTCAATGCCGTCTTCGCGGTAGACGGCGGTCCAGTGCTTCATCTGGCTGGCGGACATCTGATAACCGCGCGTGTAGAGCACGGTGACCTGATGGCCGATGGCGGCCAGGTGTTTTGCAAGCCCCGTCGTTGCCGTGCCGATGCCGCCCTGCCCTAAAGGTCCAACAATCTGGCCAGTGACGACGCAGATTTTGAGCGCTGGCAGCGGGCGTTTCATAGTGGCCGCTGCTTTGCAGCGATGCTGTCCCAGCACTCGAACAAGGCCCTGAAGCTGGCAGCAGGACCAAAGGTTGCCTGCGCAATCTGTCTTGCGTGCGCACTCATGCGCTCGCGCTCCGCGCCGCTTGAAAACAGGCGCTGCAGAGTATCTGCGAGCGCGTGCGGATCGCCGGACGGGATGACAAATCCTGCGTCCTTTGCGTAAACCGCATTGTCGCCAACATCCGTTACAATGACCGGAAGGCCGCAAGACATGGCCTCGCACATGGCGACCGATGTGCCTTCACCGAAGGCAGAGGGCAGGATGAAGACATCGGCAGCAGGATAGAGATCTTGCATTGTCATATGCGCGCCAATCAGCATGAGGCCCGGCTGAGGCTCCAATTTCGCTGTTGTCGGGCCAACGGCGAGCGTGACCAAACCGTCGACAAGACGGAGGCCGCGCAGCACTGTTGCCCAGTCCTTTTGCGGGTCGACACGCGCCACGATGATGGCAACCCTGGCGTCAGGCGACAGACCCAGCTTTGCACGGGCCGCTTGCCGCGCGGTGGGGTCAGGTCTGAACAGCGCCGTATCTACGCCGTTGTTGACGATGACGCTGTCGCGGTCCTTGAAGCCGCTGCTCTTATGATCATTCAGGGCTTTGACGGAGTTATACACTATGGCGCGCGGCTTGTGCGAGAGGGCAACATTGGCGTTGAAAACCGCCGACATGCGCCAAGGATATTGCTTAAGGTCAAGGCTTGAATTGTAGATGCCCCAAAGCAGCTGATCGGCCGTCAAATGTCTCGAAAGTCTTGCAGCGGCCAAGGCGAAAAGATTGCCGTGATAGAGCCAGCCCTGCACCAGATGCGGGCGGAAGCTTGCGATTTCGGCAAGAAGGCGGCGGAAGGCGAAAGGGTCGGGAATTGCGGCGCTGGCGCCGAGTTCGGTGACGGCTATGCCCTGGCTCTCCAGCGCAGAACGCATCTCGCCGCCGGATTTGAGCGCGGCCACTTTTGACGTGTAACCCTGATTGCGGCCCTCAACGGCGCAGTTGAGCATAATGCGTTCGGCGCCACCGAGCTCCAAGCCGGTGCACACGTGCAAAACCCGTGTGCTTGAAGCGTCATTGCTCATTGTTGCAAGCCTTGCAGCATGTGGATTCTGGCAGCCGTCAGTCAGGCGCTTCCGCCGCGGACCCAGCTTTTCAGTTTTCTGGCGACGAGTTCGGAGCGATCTCCAAAAACCAGTTTGAGCGTTCTGCCTGCCGCGTGTCTGCCTGCCGACGGAATCATATCGCTGACTTCCTTGGTCGTCGCGGCAACGATGGACTGCACCATGGACGGCGGGGCTGGCGGAGCGGCGGGGAAGACCATCCGGTAGTAGTGCCGCCCGATTGTGATAGCCTGGTAGACATCAAGGTGGCGCATGTTCGCGTAGGCTGCGGCGCGTTTGGCCTCTGCGGCCTTCGGCAACACAAGGTCGGCGCCCTGTTCAGCAGAGACAAGAACTTCCGCCAGGGGCCAGACTTCTCCGCGTGCGCCATGCACGGCTTCCGTCACGCCAAGGGCGGGCAAGGACCGGTCAAGGCTCTCAAATCCGGCGCCGAGCAGTTTGGCAAGCCTGGCATGAGAGAAGATCAGACAACCGGTATCATAGTCACCCTCGATCATGGAAAGCGCCGCGCTTCCGCAGAGCATCGGCATGATGGCGTTCATGGAGTCAAGGTGTGCAAGCGGCACAGTCACATGGGCGTCTGTGGCGAGGGCGCGGCTCATGATCTGTGATGCCTTGGGGTTCAATGCAATGCCGGAGCGGAGCATGATGACGCTGTCCGCCCCTGCCTTCTTCAGCTTTTTCATGATCGCCGAGGCATTGCGGTCATCAGCCTCGTCGATGACTTCCAAGCCGGCCAAATCCGTAGCCTCGATTGGCGCAAGGTCGCGCTGCAGAACTGCAATCGAGTCACATCCGCTGCCAAGCGCTTTCTTGACCGAGGCAAGGGTCCTGGTCAGCGCCTTTGCAGAGCCTGAATGGTCGATGAAGACAGTCCATTTGGCAGTCACGGGCTTGGATGCCGACGCGGGGGAGAGGAACTTTTTCCAGTTACGGTGCATGCCAAGCCAGCGTGCCTGGTTTTCGGCGACAGATATCGATGGATGAACGTTGGACAACCCCTTATCCAGAGCGCGTCTGAGAGTCTTGGTAAGGGACTCGACTGTATAGTCGAAAAGATATGCGGCCTGGTCATCTTTGTGGATGAGCTCGGGGATGCCGCCGGTCCGAGCGGCGATGAAGGGAAAGCCAAAGCGCAGCGCCTCATAGACGGTGCAGGGCGAATTATCGACGGGTGAGGCCATGACAGCCATGCAATTGTTCGTGCGCAGGTACTCAACTGCCTGCTGCTGATTGAAATCGCTTTCGACGCGCCATTTGAACTTCCAGGCAGAAGAGCGGGCTGCGAGAAATTGATCGGCGGGCAGGCCGCCCACAGAGCTCGGCTTGCCCATGAAGAGCACCGACACGCCGCGCTTTTCCAGCTCCGGTCCCATGCGCGTGATCGTGTTGACGAAGAGGCGCAGGCCTTTGCGCTCCTCAAGCCGGCCGAAGAAGACGATTTCATCCGGCTTGCGGATCGGCAGCCTCACAGCGGGAGCCGCCGCGCGCTCAATCTTTTCGTTTCCGGAACCGAACAGATCATCGGAGGGGATCACGTATTGCTGATTAAACAGCTGCGCCGGCAGTTTGTAGTCATGGGACTTCAGCCAGTTCAGCAGGTAGAGGCTCGGGCCCCAAAGCAGATCGGTGTTCGCAATCGAAATGCGCTCTGCCGTGGTGAAGCAACAAAACCCGGCCCAGTTTGACGGGTGGCCGTTGCTTTCGAGAATCCATTCTGTGGGCGAATGCAGGGCCAAAGTCAGCAAAGTGCTTTGAAAAGAAATGCCTTGGCGCTTGGCGAGGAAACAATACATCCCCTCTCCGACCGTGTCATTGAAATGGATCACGTCGAATTTTTCAGTGCGCAATGCCGCGTAGACCGCCCAGGCATTTGTCCAGCCGATCCGCACCAGCGGGCCGGTCATTGCGGGCTTCTCAATCTCGGTGAGCGTCTTCAGCTTGATGCCGGCGTTCAGGTATTTTTGCTTCCACTCGGCAAGATCGCCGCTGACCTCGCCGGTATAGAGCACCGTAACGTCAGCGCCCTGGGCGGCGACAAACTCGACGAGGCCGGTCATGGACGTTCCAAGCCCGCCATTCTTGAACGGTCCGACCAGTTCACCGGTGACCAGGCACAGTTTCGGCAGCTTGCCGGTCTTCGTCCCGGCGAGCGATTCAAAGGTCTGAATTGGCTGAACGGCCCGGGCCACGGTCTAACCCTTTACCGGTTTCTTCTTGGCAGACTTGGTATAGACCGCCTGCAGTGTGTTCGCATTGTTGATGAGCGCCTTGTCGGTCTTGTGAAACAGGCGCGTTGCGAGCCAGACAATCGGAAACACGATATACGGCCGGATGCCGCCGCGCTCCTTTGCATATTCCCACGCAATCCAGCCCAAAGTCTGCGTGATTGTGTGCACGGGCAGGACTTCAACGGTCTCGAGGCCGTGTATTTCGCCGAGTTCACGCAGCCCGTCCTTTGTGTAGCGGCGGAAGTCCGTTGGATTGAGGTGATAAGGCTGAAGGTAAGGCACGCCTGCAATGAAGTGCCCCCCAGGCTTGAGCACCCTTGCAAGCTCACTCATGACGCTGTCTATGGCCGGGACATGTTCAAGCACAGCGTTGCAGATAATGGAATCGAACGTGTTGTCGGGAATGGAGATATCGACAAGCGAGCCAATCACCGCACCCGGGATCGTCGACTCAATGTCATAATTGACGACTTCTGCGGCACCAAAGCCCTTCAAAATATCGTCAATGTTGCGATTGCCGCAGCCGGCATTCATGACCTTGCCATTGAAATATTTGCCGACCTGCTCCAGTTCCCATTGGAGCGGCTGGAAATGAACAGGGCCAACTTTCGCAAGCTGGTAACTGTTTGCTTTTACCGCCATGAATTAAATCCCCTTACCCTCACAAACCCGGTTTGCAGCGGCGGCGCGGCGTTTGCTATGCTCACGCCAAGCCCGAAACTGTATTGCGCATTTCTGTTGCCATATGAAACCGGCATTCTCAACCTATTTGGTGCGGCTTCGTTAAAGTCAGGAGCGCCGCCAAATACGTGTCACGTATAAGCCGGCGCATCCAATTCAGGCGAACGAGTCTTTTGATCCAAGACCGAAGTAATTCTTGAACCCCGCTTCCATAGCCTTCTGGCGGTCAAACAGGTTTCTCAGATCGATCATAACGGGATTGCGCATGACTGCGGCGAGCTCGGACAGGTCATAGCTTTTGAAGACCATCCAGTCCGTCAAGACGATCAGGGCCTCGCTGTCCGCTGCGGCCGCCTCCGGCGACGGGAACAGCTCAACGCCCGGCAGCATTTCGTCAATTCCGTGAGGATCGGATGGGTCGTAGGCGCGCACATGTGCGCCTGCTTCCACCAGCAATGGCAAGATATCGAGGCTGGGGCTTTCGCGCATATCGTCTGTCTGGCCCTTGAAGGTGAGGCCGAGAACCGCCAGTTTTTTCCCGCTGATGTTTCCGCCACAGAGCTTGACTATCCGCGCGGCCATGTCGCGCTTGCGGTCGGTGTTGGCCTGCATTGCGGCGCCGACGATCTTCAGGGGCAGATTCACATCCTGCGCGACCATTTCGAGCGCGCGCGTATCCTTCGGGAAGCACGAGCCACCCCAGCCGGGGCCAGCGCGCAGGAATGACGAGCCGATGCGCTTGTCGAGACCAATTCCCTGGGCGACGCCCGAGACATCGGCGCCAACTGCTTCACACAGATCTGAGATTTCATTGATGAATGAGACTTTCACCGCCAGAAAAGCGTTGGCGGCATATTTGATCATCTCGGCGGTTTCGATGTCGGTTTCGACAAAAGGCGTGTTCTGGGCCGACAAAGGCGCATAAATCCGGCGCATGATCTTGAGGGCTTCCGAATTCTCGCAGCCAACGACAATGCGGTCCGGTTCCATGAAGTCGGTGATCGCAGCGCCTTCGCGCAGGAATTCCGGATTGGAGGCGACCGCGCAATCGCCCGGAGCTTTCACGTTCTGGCGCAGGATGTCTGCCACAAGACGGTTGGTCCCGACCGGCACGGTTGATTTGGTGACGACGACAGTGAAGCGGTCGATGGCGGCGCCGACTTCTCTTGCGGCAGCCTCTACATATTTCAGATCGGCGCGGCCGGTGTCTTCATTTGACGGCGTGCCAACGGCGATGAAGATGGCATCGCGGCCCTTGACGCTTGCCGCGACATCGGTGCTGAAGCTCAGCCGCTTCTGCGCAGTCTGGCGCGCGACAAGCTCGTCAAGACCGGGCTCAAAGATCGGCATTTTGCCGAGCAGAAGATTGGCAATCTTGCGTTCGTCCTTGTCAACGCAGATAACATTGTGGCCAAGCTCAGCAAGGCAGGCTCCAGTGACAAGGCCGACATAGCCTGTGCCCAGCATGGTAATCTTGACGCTCATTTTGCAACACCGGTTGTTGAAGGGGATTGGGGCACAACGTTGTGCTGTCTTTCGAACCAGCGCGCGGCGCTCGCAACCGTATCATCAATGGACACAAAGGCGGGATGCCAGCCCAATATATCCGCAGCCTTTTGGGCAGCGGCATACAGGACAGGCGGGTCGCCTGCCCGGCGCGGACCAAACTGCACCGGGACCTTGCGGCCCGTTGCACGCTCGATGGCGCGCACCAGTTCTTTGACGGAAACGCCCTTGCCTGTGGCAAGATTGAACGCGTCGCTCTTGCCGCCATGCAGAAGGTAAGTCACGGCCTTGACGTGGGCGTCGGCGAGGTCGCTGACATGAATATAGTCGCGGATCGCTGTTCCATCGGGCGTGTCGTAGTCCGTGCCAAAGACCTGAAATGTGGACCGGCTGCCAAGCGCAGCTTGCAGTGCGAGCGGGATGACATGCGTTTCCGGATCGTGATCCTCGCCGAGCTCGCCCTCGGGGTCAGTTCCTGCGGCATTGAAATAACGTAGCGCGCACCAGGACAACCCATAGGCAGTGGCGCAATCGGCAAGCATCCGCTCGACCACAAGCTTGGTGAAGCCGTATGGATTAATCGGCTGCTGGCGGGCAGTTTCGTCGATCGGAACCGTTTCAGGAATGCCATAGGTCGCGCATGTCGACGAGAAGATGATCGAGTTGACCAGATTGCGCTTCATGGCGGCGAGCAGGGACTGCGTGCCGCCGATATTGTTCTCATAGTATTTCAGCGGATCATGCACCGATTCGCCGACATAGGCATGGGCAGCAAAGTGCATAACCATGACCGGCTTCCATTCCTGAAACGCCCGGTCGAGCGCCGCCCCGTCACGGATGTCACCTTTTACGAGCGGTCCCCATTTCACCGCAGATGTGTGGCCCGATGACAGATTGTCAAACACGATGGGCTCATACCCTGCCCGGGAGAGCGCCTTGCACGCATGGCTGCCGATATAGCCCGCACCGCCGGTTACAAGTATGCGCATGAAATCAGGTCCGGTTACGCCGCAATCGTTTCGGCGCCGGCCGAGAGAAAGGCTTGTATGGTGAGTTCCAATCCGCGCCGCAGATCGATCTTTGGCTCCCATCCAAGCTCGCGCTTGGCAATGCTGATGTCTGGACGCCTTTGCTTGGGGTCGTCCTGCGGCAGCGGCTTGTAAACGAGATTTGACCGCGAGTTCGTCATTTCGAGCACCAGTTCAGCCAGTTCCTTGATGGTGAACTCGCCGGGATTGCCGATATTGACCGGACCTTCCAAAGCGGAGGGTGCGCGCATCAAGCGGAAAAACCCTTCAATGAGATCATCGCGGTAGCAAAAGGATCGCGTCTGCTCCCCGTCGCCGTAGAGCTCCAACGGCTTGCCTGCCAGAGCGTTCACGATGAAGTTGGAGACGACGCGCCCGTCCTTTGGATCCATGAACGGGCCATAAGTATTGAAAATGCGCACGACGCGCACATCAAGTCCGTGCATGCGCCGGTAGTCGTAGCAAAGTGTCTCTGCCGCGCGCTTGCCTTCGTCGTAGCAGGCGCGCGGGCCTGTGGTGCTCACCGATCCGCGATACGACTCGACCTGCGGATGGACCTCCGGGTCACCATAAATTTCGCTGGTCGAGGCCTGAAAAAATTTTGCGCCGTTGACGCGCGCCAGTTCCAGCATGCGCGCGGTTCCGGCAACGTTGATCAGCATGGTTCCAATTGGGTCCGCCTGGTATTGCGGCGGCGAGGCGGGGCAGGCCAGATTCCAGACTTCGTGCACGGGTCCATCAATGCTGACGGTGCGGATATCGCCTTCGATAAACGAAAAACGGGGGCTTTCGGCACAGGCGCTGATGTTCCCCATCCGGCCGGTCAAGAGATTGTCGACGCACACCACTTCGTGCCCCTCGGCGAGGAGCCGTTCGCACACATGGTTGCCAAGAAACCCTGCGCCGCCAGTGACAACTACCCGCTTACCAGAAGAGCTCATGCGGCACCATTTCGTTCCATTGGTTCTCTCACCCTGGGGAACAGGGCGGGGCGCAACTAGCATACGCGTTTGGGCAAAGCAAACGCAGGAGCACATTCGAGTTGGCCAAGAGATGAGACTTCGAGGGCAAGAACTGGCAGGAACTGAGACAAGCGGCTGAAACTTGTGTGAATCCCAAATCCAGACGTCTGTAACGCCATCATAGTATTGACGTTTTCCCGTGCGCAACTACTAAGGGCCAGCTGTCAGGGCGATGGGCGCAGGCTTTTGCGGCACCGGAATAGTGGGCCGAATGAGCCCGGAAGGTGACCGGCAAATTGGGTGAAATTCGCCCAAGACAGCACGTTGGACGAACCAGGGCATGACCACGAATTTGAGCCTGAAACTCGACGAGGCCTTTGCAAAGACGCCATCTGCGGATCGGGACTATGTCTCGCCCGGCTATACGTATGTGGACTTGGCGCACGCATTTCCGCACCGGGTGACTGGCGACAAGCAAAATCATCCCTGGGTGTTTCTGCGCCGTGAGGTGGATCACGGCTGGTATGTTGATGACCGCAATCCGATGATGGGATTTTTGAGTGTCGATGAAGCGTCAATACTTCACACGCTCGCGCGCGCATTGCCTGAATGCGAAGCGTTGGAAATCGGCTGTCACAGAGGATGGTCGACAGCTCATCTTGCTGCCGGAGTCAAACAGCTTGATGTGATCGATCCGGTTCTGGCCGACGCGGCACATTTTGCCGATGTTGAGCAATCCCTGACCAGCGCCGGCGTGAGGGACAAATGCGCCCTCTATGGCGCTGTGAGCCCCGCTAAAGTACACGAACTGATCAAGGAACGCGGCCGTCCGTGGTCGTTCATTTTCGTGGACGGAGATCACGAACCTGACGGTCCGCTTTGGGACGCCCAAACTGTTGCAAATTGCGCGGCGCGCGACGCCATCATTGTGTTTCACGATCTTGCTTCGCCTGTGGTCGCTGAGGGTCTTGCCTATTTGCGGTCCATCGGGTGGTCCTGCCTGGTTTTCCAGACCATGCAGATCATGGGCGTGGCGTGGCGCGGCAAGGTGAAAATACCGGCCCATATACCCGACCCGAAAGTGAACTGGAGCGTGCCGGACCATTTGCGGACGTTCATGATTTCAGGTGAAACGCCGGCTTCCTATGCGCAGCGGGTCCAGAAGTTTTTCATGGATTATTCGTCGCACGATCCTTACGCGCGGGCCACAGCGCCGCTGCCGATCGGACTGCCCACACAGAACGCATTGCCGACGGATATCAGAAAATTGCAAGAGGATCTGCGCGCGAGCCAAGCAGAAGTGAACGCGTCCAAAACCGGGCTGGCCGTTGAGGAGCTGACGTTAGTGCTCCTGGCTGAAAGGGCGCGGGCCGAGGAGTTGAACGAGCGGCTGACGGCGGAAACGCTGCGTGCCAGCGAGTTCCGTCAAGGGCTGGAAGCAGAGAAGCTTCGCAGCGAGGCTCTCAGTCAACATCTGGATACAGAAGCCGCACGTTTGGTCAATGAGCGCCAAAGTGTCACCGCAAATTTCGAGAGCCAATTGGCTGCCGAGCGCGCCGAGATCGCCCGGCTCACAGAAGTCATGGCGCAATTGAGCGAACAGATGGCTGACTCCGAGGCGCATCGTGCGGAACTTGCAGGCGCCCTTGGCGAGAGAGATCACGTGCTTGATCGAGCCAATCTGGATTTGGCCAATTATGCGCAGCTGAATACCAAGCTGGAAGACCTTATGAAGTCGCGGCGGTTCCTGACGCGCAGACTTGCGGCCCGGATTCTGAACCGCTGAGCGATTGTTCAGGAAAGTATTCTTGAACAGGCGCTGAGGCAAGTAGTCGCTCACATCATGTCGGCAAACAAGGGCCGGACACGGCGGAAAAAGCCGAGAGCGGCGAGGATGATAATGGTCACGAAGACGCCAACTCCGGCCATTCCGGACAGGCCTATGTCCAAAGGTTTGCCGAGCAGCGCAAACCTGTAGCCTTCCACCACGATAGCGGCGGGATTGGCCATAAACAGCCACCGGTATTGCTCACTGACCGTATCAAGACTCCAGACGATCGGCGTCAGCCAGAACAGAATTCCGATGATGGACGGCAGGAGCGCGCCCACATCCGGAATCATCACGGTAAGCGCTGAGGTGAGTAGCGCCAGCGCAAGAGCGGTTACCACGGCAAGCGCGATCCAGAGCGGGAGGGTGGCGAGCGGCCAGCCGGAAAAAACACCCTGCGCGCCAAGAAGGATGAGAAGCAGCGCGACGAGGACAAGATGTATGACCAAGGCTGACAGAACCGAAACAGAGGGTAAGAGAGCGAGTGGAAATCTGACTTTCTTGACAAAATGCGGGTTGGAGACGATCGCCTGGGAGCCAGTCAGAATAGCCTCGGACAGGAAGAGCCAAGCGGTCAGACCGATGACCAGCGATTGCCCATAGCCGGGGCCTGAGATCGCCCGCATGCCAAGGCCAAAATCAAGCGCCACCCAAATCGTAATGATTGTTGCGACGGGCGTGAAGAACGTCCAGAACAACCCGCCCATGGTGGCAGCGCGTTTCTTGGCGAACTCGGCTTTGGTGAGGTGATAGCCCAGACGCAGAATGGATGTGTTTGAAGGGTTCATTGCCGAGGTAACCGTTGAAAGCACAAAGCTATGGACAAGGATTGGCCGGGACGCAATATGTGCGCGCGCCGAACAGCATAAACGGGACAGAGCGTTTGAACTCCGAATTCGCCATCGATATCAATCACGTCAGCAAATATTTTCCCCTCTACGTATCGCGGAAAGACCGGGTGGCATCGCTCATGTTCGGGCACCGGTGGCGGCAGCGCCAACAGTTTTGCGCTGTGTCCGATGTCAGCCTGAAGATCAGGAAGGGCGAGACTGTCGGTCTTCTGGGCGTCAACGGCGCGGGAAAGTCGACACTGCTTCAAATGATTGCCGGAACGCTGACGCCAAGCGCGGGGACCGTGACAGTTGATGGCAGCGTTGCTGCGCTGCTGGAGCTGGGATCCGGGTTCAACCCCCTGTGGACCGGCAGGGAGAACGCGCTGTTTCAGTGCCGGATGAATGGGCTGAGCGAAGCAGAGATTCCAGAACGGCTCAAGACCATTGAGGCATTTGCCGATGTCGGTTCGTTTTTTGATCAGCCGATGCGCACCTATTCCAGCGGCATGTACATGCGCGTTGCCTTCGCCTCCGCCATCTCGGTCGATCCGGATATTCTGATCATTGACGAGGCGCTTGCCGTTGGCGATGCCCGGTTTCAGAACAAGTGCTTCAACCGGTTCTTTGAAATGCAGAAGGCCGGGAAGACGATTATTTTCGTCACGCATTCGCATGATCTCGTCGCCAAACATTGTTCGCGCGGGATTGTGATAGACGGCGGGAAGATCGCGTTCGATGGCATCCCGCTGGATGCGGTCAATGTTTACCTGCGAAAGCTCTACGGTTCCACGCAAGGCGAAGCTGCGGCGGACAAGGGCGACCAAAAGAGTCACTCGGGTCCGGCAGGCGGCGTCGAAGTCCCGGCGGGCTTTTTGAACACGCCGGCCACAGAAGACGTCGCGCACAAGAGGTGGGCCTATGATCCAAAAGAATTCCGGTTCGGCGACCAGACTGCCCGTATCACGGATTTCGAGATTTACAGGGACGACACGGCCGCACGGCAGTTTGCCGAGGGGGAAGTCATGCGCATCATCATGCGCGTCGTTTATTTTCAAGACAAGCCGGCGCCATTTTACGGGCTTGTTCTGAAAACCGTCGACGGGGTGCGCCTGTACGGAACCACCAATGACATGCAGGGCAACCCGAAAGGCCCGGTGAAGGCCGGGCAGACCGTGTATGTGTCAATCACCTGTCCGCTTCCGCTCATTGGCGGACCTATATTCATAGACCTCGGCGTGGGAAGCATGGTGGACGGGGAGGTCGTCACCCATGACGGGCGGTTCGGGATCACCAATATTCACATGGGCCATTCGGCGCACTTCAACGGGTTCGCCAATCTCAAGGCCGAGTTCGAACTTCTCAGCTGAAGCCAAGCATTTCCACGAATTTCCGCGTAATGGCGGACGCCGCGAAGTTTCCTGAAACGAAGTGCCGCTGCGCCGCGTGGCCGTGCTTTTCAACAAGGCCGGGCGTAGCGAGGTAGAGCGAGATGACATCGACCAAGTTGGAAAGCCTTTCCGGCTCCGTTTGGCCGCCAACGATGAAGCCCGTTTCTGTGTCGACGATAATTTCCCGGCAACCGGGAATATCTGAGCCTATGGCCGCGACGCCGCATGCTGCCGCTTCGATCAATATTCTCGGAACGCCTTCGCCATAGGAGGTTGGCAGGCAAACCAGATCGCAACTTCGTATCAGATCAGGCATGGCTGTGACTTGGCCAAGAAATGTGATTTCCGGCATATTGGCGAGAGTTTCGGGCGGGATGCGATCAGGGTCATCTTCTTCGGAAAGCCCCGCCACAAGGAACTCGATCCTGTCATCGCCCGCAAAGCCGCGCGCGGCCTCGAGAAACAAACCGAGACCCTTGGACGTCATGAGGCGGGAGGCAAACAGTAATCGAAGTTTTCCGTCATTCCGTTTATTGGCGGCTGGAAAGTAGATTGACGGGTCTACGCCTGCCCCCCGCACGACAACAGTCTTGGCCGGGTCGATGATGCCAAGGCCCGCGAGGTAGCCGGCGTCATGGCCGGTCTCAAAAACAAATTGCACATTATTGCGTTTGGATATCCACGAGAGGCAGGCTTCGGTGATCCGCCTCGGCAGCCTGCGGCGCTCTCCGTCTGAGACAGGTGACATCAGGCGTCCGAGCCCCGGAATGAGCATCACCATGATGCGGGGCCGGCCGGTCAGTCCACGCAAAAACAGGCCAAGAAGGCCTCCGTAGAGAACGGGTTTCAGAGTGATGAGAAGGATGGAGTCAGGTCGAAACCTGAGCATGCGCCGGATGAACTTTGTCGCAAAGCCGATGTCTTTTGTGAGGCTGAAGCGGAAGCGTTCTATGTCGAAGTGCTCAAACGCCCATGTTTCTGTTTGCGCAGGCACAATCGGATCACCGCCCGCCATGACATGAACGCCAACTGATTTTCGTCCCAATTCCTGCGCGATCGGCAGCCGATGACGCAGAAAGTAATTGGAGTTGTTATGGACAATCATGACGCGTGGCATTCACGGTCATACCTTTCAAATGCGGCAATTATCGTTTGACAGCAATTCGCCCTGTGAAGTCTATCCGAGCCAGCAATGGCGCGTCCGCCAAGCCCGCAAAAAATTCATCAACTGCCTGGCGCGCGCCTTGCCAATAGCCGTAATCGTCAACGATCAACACGCCGCCCGGCTGCAGGCGCGGCCACAGGTGGATGAGCTCATGGCGCGTTGATTCATACCAATCCGTGTCAAGACGCAGGAGGGCGATCTCGTCGGGGGCTTGTCCTGGCAAAGTGTCCTCAACCGGGCCTTCAACATAATGCGTGCGGTTCTGAGGATATCCCGTGCCCTTCATGTTCTGCTCAACAATGTCGCGCTGCGCCAGCGCCCAGAACGGATTTTCATTGTCTTTGGCTTGGGAAGCCAGAATTGCCCCAGCGGTCTCGCCGGACATGGCCTGCACATCGAGCGCGCCGGGTTCGGTCATTCCCTGATAAGTGTCATAGAGCCAGAGCTGGCGATCGCTCGCGCCCAGCTCCAGCAGAGTGCTCGCCGCCAGCATCATCGAGCCGCCGCGCCAGACGCCGCATTCAACTACGGCGCCAGATATTCCGGCATTCTGGATGTGACGGACCGCGCCCCACAGCGCATACATGCGCTCCAGCGAGGTCATGGTCTCGCTCCGGCAGGTTTCATAGAGCCGCTTGAATTCCGGCTCCATATCGAATGTGAGATCAGTCAAGTCTCAGGCTCTCCGCCGAAGGAACCCACCTGTGTTCCAGGTGACATTGTGGCCAAAGAAATCGCAATAGTTCCGGTCCACATCAAACTGGCAGCCGGGCTGCGCCAAGAATTCTCTGAGCGCGCGCACCGGCCCGCCACCGTAAAGCTCCTCGACTTTCATGGCCGACAAAATGCCGTCTTCGACAAGAATATATTCGCCGGGCAAAACACAGGCGCCAAGATAATCCAGCACAGCTTTCGTCGTGATATAGTGGTGGTCCGCATCTTCAATGACGAGAAGCGGCCGCGGCAGGTTCTCAAGAAAAGCCGGTGGCCAGACTTCCTTTAGATTTCGCCCGTCACCGTAGCCGAACGACACGTTCGGATGGCTGATGTCTGTTACCGGGCTCACGTCGATGGAATAGATGTGGGTCTCAAGCCCCATGGCGAGGCACTGATCTGCCAGCCAGACCGCGCTTCCGCCTGCGTTCGAACCCACTTCAAGGATTGACCTCGGCTTCTGCTCCCAGAGCAGCCTGGTGTAGAGCGCCAGGTCGAACGGATTCTTGAGGGTCGGTATGCCCTTGTAGGAAAAGTTCATTGTCCCCACCTGAATCTGCATGAGCAGATCGTAGGGAATTGCTGTGCCGGAAAGCGGGTCGATGGTTCCTTCGGCCACGGTCATTACGCCGGCCAGTTTGCTGCCAAGAGCATTTCCTGAAACTGGTCGCGGGACTGTTCGAGAATCTGGCGCTGAACGCCTCCGGAAAACCGGGCAATGGCGCGGTTGGCAAGGTCCAGCATTTCACTGCGGGTCAAACTGGCGATAACGTCCAATTTCAGTTTCTCTGCCGGAATTTGCTCGCGATAGAGGAAAGCGACCGAATTTTTTTCCGTGTGATCAACAATCTCAAAATACTCCGAAAAGTACTCCATCGTGACCGGGAGCCAGCCAGTCCATGTGTGGAAGAGATAATCCTGTTGAATGACGACGGATTTGCCGGGGATCAGCTTGGGGAAAAACGCCTTGACGACATAGTCATTGACCGTCCAGTGTTTGGCCAGATCAATGAACAAAATCTCAATGTCGCCATCGGGAAGTTCGGCCTTGGTCACATCACCGGGATGCACGCTCAAAAGATCGGAAAACGCAGCCGTATTCTCGCGATATATCGGTTCGAAACTTGTGCCGAGCGGCGTTTCCTTCGGGAAGTAGATGCCTATTGTCCAGGGCTCTACCACGAACAAATCGTAGGAATGAATGACTGCCCCGCGCGGATTCTGCTTGTAGGCGGGATTGTCCCGCACGCCTTGGGCCAGGGCCAAAGTTGAACCACCCAGAAAGCAGCCGGCGTCGACAATGGAGCCTTTGTTTTCGAAGTACTCGCTTGCCAGCGAATAGAGCATCTGCTGCTCGGTAAGCATGAGCATGGTCTTTGCGCCGCGCACCGAAGAAGGGACTTGAACACTGCGCCAGTCGGGCAATACAGATTTTTGTGCCGGCATTTAAACTCACATCCTGCGTTAATGTCAGACAGTTCAGCCAGCGGTCGCGCAACGGGCTGGCCAGCCTTTACCCTTCGGGTCCGCACGTCTGTTACCGGCTATGTCACCCATGTCAAGGCAGCCGCCTGCTCAAATGCGCGCCGGACGCTTGCTGAAGCGGATGTAAGCGGGCGCCCGGCCCTCACGCAGCGCCTTGGCTTCGTAACGAGTGCCAGGCCAGTCTGCGAAGGGTTTGCGCCAATCGTCAGCGTCCATGGCGTCAAACGCAAAACCGCCATGCTGACGGAAGTGGACCAAGGTCCAGTTCACGTATTCGGCGATATCCGAGGCAAAGCAAAATGTGCCGCCGGGCTTCAGCGCGCGATGCAGCCGGTTAATATTTGCGGCACTGACAAAGCGGCGCTTGTTCTGCCGCAGCTTTGGCCAAGGGTCGGGGTAAAGCAGGTCGATGTGGTCAATGGAGGACGCCGGCAGCCAGTCCAGCAAGAGTGCTGCATCTTGGTCGAAGAGACGCAAATTGTCCGCTTGCGGCGTCAATACAGATACCAATTTTGCCATGCCGTTGACGAAAGGTTCGACGCCGATGAAGTTCCACCCGGGATTTTTCAGCATCCGGTGGAGAAGGTGTTCCCCGCCGCCAAACCCGATCTCGAGACGCACTGGTGCTTCGGGACGAGAAAAGTGGACGCTGAAGTCAGTTGGCGGAGACTTTGAAACGTCAAGTATCAGCGCAGGCAACCGGGTCTGAAGCGCCGTTTCTTGCTGCGGGCGCAGGGTCTTGCCTTTGCGGCGGCCAAAAAAAGAACCCGCGCCTTTGCGGCGCGGGCTCTCAATATCTTCGCTCAAGGCTCAAGCCGCCTTGACGGCGTCCTTCAGGGCGGCGACGAGGTCCGTCTTTTCCCACGAGAACGAGCCGTCCTTGCCGGGCTTGCGGCCAAAATGACCGTAAGAGGCGGTCTTGGCGTAGATCGGCTTGTTGAGATCCAAGTGCTTGCGGATGCCGCGGGGTGTCAGGCTCATGACATTACGCAGTGCAATCTCGAGCTTGGCCTCATCGACGCTGCCGGTGCCGTGCAGATCGACATAGACGGACAGAGGCTCGGCGACGCCAATGGCGTATGACAATTGGATCGTGCAGCGGTCGGCGAGTTTTGCGGCGACCACATTCTTGGCAAGATAGCGCGCAGCATAGGCTGCGGAACGGTCCACCTTGGTGGAGTCCTTGCCGGAGAATGCGCCGCCGCCGTGGGGAGCTGCGCCGCCATAGGTGTCCACAATGATCTTGCGGCCCGTCAGGCCCGCATCGCCGTCCGGTCCGCCAATGACGAACTTGCCGGTCGGGTTGATATGCCAGACGCAATCCTTGGCAATCGGAAGCTCGGACAGCGCTTCACGCACGAAGGGCTCGACGACTTTGCGCACCTTTGCGGAGGTCCAATCCTCATCCATGTGCTGGGTGGAGACGACGATCTGGGTGACTTCCGAAGGCTTGCCATCCACATAGCGCACGGTGACCTGGCTCTTTGCGTCCGGACCAAGCCTGCCGGCATCGCCCTCACCCTTCTTGCGGGCCTTGGCCATCAGTTCGAGAATTTTATGGGAGTAATAGATCGGAGCGGGCATGAGATCCGGCGTCTCGCGGCAAGCATATCCGAACATGATGCCCTGATCGCCTGCGCCTTCATCCTTGTTGCCGGAAGCGTCTACGCCCTGGGCAATGTGGGCGGACTGCGCATGGAGAAGCACATCAATTTTGGCCTTCTTCCAGTGGAAGCCATCCTGTTCATAGCCGATCGACTTGATGGCCTTGCGCGCGACCGACTTGACCTTGGACTTCATGGTCTTCTCGTCCATCGAGCAGCGCACTTCGCCAGCGATGACGACCCGGTTGGTGGTGGCCAGCGTTTCGCATGCCACGCGCACATCCCAAGGGCTCATGCCGGATTTGGCCGCTTCACGGAAAAACAGGTCAACGACTTCGTCAGAAATCCGGTCACAGACTTTATCCGGGTGGCCCTCTGCGACGGACTCACTTGTGAAGACGTAGTTGGAGCGGGCCATTATAAATCCTTTTTCAGACAAAAAAACGGGCACCGAAGTGCCTGCGCGAATTCCGGAGCGTCATTAGCGACGAGGATAAGGGCGGTCAAGCAAAACTCAACCGCCCGAATTTGCCTGATCCCGTCATGAGACGCAGAAGCTATTCCTCGCCGCCATCGGCAAGGGCGCGCACAAGATCGACGATCTTGCGGCGTACTTTTGCGTCGGAAATCTTGGCAAACGCCCGATTGAGCTGCAAGCCTTCGGCACTGTTGAGGAAATCCACGACAAAAGACGCGGAATTGGATTCAGCCATGCCGCCAGCTATTGGAGGAACTCCGGGCGCATCCTCAAAAAAGAACGATACAGGGACATTGAGCACGGAAGAGATCGCTTGAAGGCGGCTTGCTCCTACCCGGTTTGTGCCTTTTTCGTATTTTTGAATTTGCTGAAAGGTTATTCCGAGACTTTCGCCAAGTTTCTCTTGGCTCATTCCCAACATGTTTCGACGTAACCTGACCCGACTTCCAACATGTATATCGATCGGGTTTGGCTTCTTCTTGTTTTCGATCATTATTTTTCTCTGAACCGCTTTGCGGATTTTGCTTGTTGGCCGATAAACTCAGGCGGCGACGGTATTGCAACGAAAAGTACACCTGTTTCCCCGGGGCCATCGGACCGGCCCCACAGGTTTACGCACTTATCGTCTTTAACATTCTGGACCGCGCCCGCAAAATAGTCAAACCGGCAATGGCAACGCATGACAATAAAGCGAGGGAAATGATCAGACCACCGTAGCGGACGTAGGGTGTGGGTTGAAGCGACCCCGGAATGACAATGTCGATGGTTGCAACAGCATCAAGGGCGAGTGCATCAATGATTCGGCCCCGGACATCGATAGCGGCTGAGATGCCGTTGTTGGCTACACGCAATAGGGGCACTCCCTGCTCGACACTGCGCAGCTGGGCGGCGCGCAAATGTTGATAAGGGCCGGGCGTGCGCCCATACCACGCGTCATTGGTGACATTGACCATGACATCCGCCCGTCCGTCCGCAGCCTGTATCGCACGCGGGAAAATCACCTCATAGCAAATCAGCGGATTGATCTTCAGACTGTTTGGAAGCGCAATGTTCTTGCGTGGGCCGCCAGACGAAAATCCGCCGGGCGTTGTAACAATTTGCGTCAAGCCTGCAGATTCCAAAAGACCGGCTGCCGGCAGATACTCGCCAAACGGGACCAGATGCTCCTTGTCGGATGCGCCGAGCAGCACACCATCATCGCCGATTAGAAGGAGACTGTTGTAATACCGGACTTCATCGCCTGACTCCCGTTTGCCCTCCTGACGCACGGCGCCGGCCAAGAGAAGCTGGCCGTCCTGAAGGGTGTTGGATATGGCAGTATAGGCGTCGGGCTTGTCGGTCAGCAGGAATGGCACGGCAGTTTCGGGCCAAATGATCAGCGAGGGACGCGCGGCACCCGCTGATGGGGGCAGCGCGGAAAGCTCAAGGAGTTTCGTGAAAATTCTGTCTCGCGCCGCATTATCCCATTTTTCGGATTGGATGACCGACGGCTGGACCAGACGCGCGATCACGGAGGTCGCAGGTGGCTGATCCAGCACTCGCAGCTGATAATAGCCGAACCCGCCATGCAGAGCCGCCAGCAGGATAAACAACAGCGCGGCGGTTTTCCCGTGTTTGCCCAACAGAAAAAGCGCGGGCAAGGAAAAGAAGATAACGGCAAGGATGTTCATGCCTTCCACGCCCACAACGGACGCGGACTGCATCAGGAGCGGCATCGGCATGGCAAGGTGTCCGACCGGGTTCCAGGGAAAGCCGGTGAACAGGAATGTCCGCAGCCATTCGGCCACGCCAAAACCGAAGCCGAGCGCGGCCACTGAGCCGATGCCTTCCGACCAGATGATGCGGGCAAGGCCTGCGGCGAGGGCATAAAAAAGGGCAAGCAAGGCAGGCAAAGCCAGAACCGCCAAGGGAATTGCCCAGGCGAACTCCTGGCTTTCGGCCAAAAGCGCATTGCCTAGCCACCAGAGACCGGCGGCAAAATAGCCAAGGCCAAACCACCAGCCAATCTTCATGGCGGGCATTAGGCGGCCAAAAAAACCGGCTTGCGGTTTCGGAATTGCTCCTTCGAGAAGGAGAAACAGCAAGACAAAGGAGACAGGCGCTGCAGCGATAAAGTCAAAGGGCGGCAGCGCGAGGACGGCGATCGCCCCGGCCAGAAACGCCATGCCTGCCTGTCGCCAACCCCAGAGCAGGATAATCCGTCCAGCCCAAGCGGTCATGCGTATCCCTCAACCCGAATCATGCAGCCATGTCTATCAGGCTGAACAGCCGGGTAAAACACTGCCTGCTTGGTGTCAGTCCTTGGGCATATCGGCTTCGCTTGCCTCAACCTTCTGGCGGCGGCGGCGTTCAGCTTTGCGCGTCTCGACGATGCGGACCTTGCGCACACGGCGCGGATCAGCCTCAAGCACGTGAAACTCATAACTGCCGGAGGCCTGCACCACTTCGCCGCGCGGCGGGACGCGCCCGAGCATGGCGGTAATCAAACCGCCCAGCGTATCCACGTCCTCACCGATTTCGCCCACCACAAAATCTTCACCGATGACCCGCTCGACCTCCTCGAGGTCAGCGCGCGCATCGACAACGTAAATCCCGTCTCCGGTCTTGGTGATCATGACTTCTTCATCGTCATGCTCATCTTCGATGTTGCCGACGACCATTTCGACGATGTCTTCAAGCGAGACCAGCCCGTCTGTCCCGCCATATTCGTCAATGACGAGGGCCATCTGGATATGGGAATCGCGCATGCGGGTCATCAGCTCCGCTGCGGGCATGGAGTGGGGGACAAACAGGACCTTCCGCATCAGATTCAGTTCGGCGATGGTCTTGGTCAGATTGACTTTTGAGAGGTCGAGATTGGCCAAGCCCGACGACGCCTTGGCGGCGGCGCGCCGCGTCGTCTTTTTGACCTTGGCCGCCTGCGTCACATGCGCGACGATGTCGCGGATATGGACCATGCCGCGCGGGTCGTCGAGCGATTCGGAGTAAACCGGCATGCGCGAATGGCCAGCGCTCTCGAAAAGCTCCAGAAGTTCGCCAAGTGATGTGCCGATTTCCACCGATATGATCTCCGAGCGCGGAATGAGCACGTCTTCCACCCGCACTTCGCGCAGGCGCAAAATATTATTGAGCATCGCCCGCTCGGCATCCGAAAACGCTTCGCCGGATGTGGCAGGCACGGACAGCGCGTCGGTCAGGTCCTCGCGCAGCGAGGCATTGCTACGGCCCCGAATCCGGTCCGCGATACGTTTGATGACGCCGGATTTTTCGATTTCAACGCGCGGCGGCGATGCGATCTCGGACGAAACTGCCGCCGGTTTGTCAGTGTCTGAGGTCATGATGGCTCTGCAATTACCGCATAGGGGTCGGGTATGGCAAGCGAGGCGAGAATGCGGGTTTCTATCGTCTCCATGACGAGCGCATCCGCTTCGGTTTCATGATCATAACCGAGCAAATGCAGGAAGCCGTGCAGCAGGAGATGGCTGACGTGATCGTCAAAGGGCTTGTTCTCGGCCAAAGCCTCGCGTGTGACGGTTTCGCGCGCCAGGACGACATCGCCCAGCAAGGGCGGCAGTTTTGCGCCGGGTTTGAGCGGAAATGCGGGGAATGAGAGAACGTTTGTGGGCTTGTCCTTGCCGCGCCACTGCGCATTGAGGGACTGGATCATGGCATCGTCAGCAAAGACCAGGCTCAGTTCGCAGGGCGTGGCAGCGGACAAACTCAGACCGTCACAGACAGCCGACACAATCCGCTGCGCCAATGCCAGCAAGGCGGCTTCGGGCGGCCAGTCCTCATCCTCCCGAACCAGCGCAATGTCGATAAATGCCTTGCTCACGCCGGAGTGTCGCCGTCCCGGCGCGGCGAACGCAGATCGATTGGGCGGCGCTCGGTTGAGGCTTTGTCGTAGGCCCTGACGATTTCGGCTACCAGCGGATGGCGCACGACGTCTTTCTGGGTGAAGCGGACAATCTCTATACCCGCAACATCCTCAAGGAAATCAAGGGCTTCGACGAGGCCCGACTTCTGGCCCGGCGGCAGGTCGATCTGGCTGGGGTCCCCGGTGACGATCATGCGCGAATTATCGCCAAGACGCGTCAAAAACATTTTCATCTGCATGGTCGTGGTGTTCTGCGCCTCGTCGAGAATGACGGCGCTATGGGCCAATGTGCGGCCGCGCATGAAGGCGAGCGGGGCAATCTCGATGACGCCGGCCGAGATGGCGCGCTCGACCTTGTCGCCTGGCATCATGTCATACAGGGCGTCGTACAGCGGACGCAGATAGGGGTCGACCTTCTCTTTCATGTCGCCCGGCAGGAAGCCGAGGCGCTCGCCCGCCTCGACGGCGGGGCGTGAGAGAATGATCCGCTCCACCGCGCCGCGCTCAAGCAGCATGGCAGCGTGGGCGACGGCGAGGAAGGTCTTGCCTGTGCCTGCAGGCCCCACGCCAAAAACGAGTTCGGCCTTGTCCAGCGCGCGCATATAGGCATTCTGAGTTGGCGTGCGGGCATGAATCGTGCGTTTGCGGGTCGAAATCTGACTGGAAGACACGCGGGCCTTGGCCTCCATGGTCGGCAGCGAGGGCTGGTCAAACGAAGCCACCGCCATGCGGATCGCGCCATCGACGTCCGAAACGGCCACCGCGTGGCCGTTCTTGACCATTCCATAGAGGTTATCGAGCGTGCGGCGTGCCTTTTCCGTTGAGGACGGCTCGCCGCTGAGCGTCAGCTGATTGCCCTTGGAGCGGATGCTGACACCGAGCTTTTTCTCGATCTGCGTCAGATTCTCCTCAAACTGGCCGAAAAGCAGACTTGCATGCTTGTTGTTGTCAAAGGTCAGGACGATATGGGCCGCGTTCGGATCGGTGACTGGCTGAGCCAGATTTGCAGTTTCCGTCAAACGCGTCGCCTTTCTATCTGCCAATGCTCAAACCCGTTCACCAAACAAGCTGTTCTGGTGTGCGTGAGTGATTCGCACCTCGACAATGTCCCCTATTTCGCAATCCTTTTCATCCAGAATTACGGGCTGCAGCCAAGGTGATTTTCCAACCTTCTGTCCCGCTTTCCGGCCCTGTTTTTCAACCAAGACCGCAAAACTCTTGCCCTCAAACGAGCGGACAAAGGCGGCTTGCTGCGCATCGAGGAGCGTTTTCAGCTCCGACAGCCGCCGGTCCTTGACCGCCTCGTCAATCTGCCCCTCTTCCGTTGCGGCCGGCGTTCCAGGGCGCGGCGAATACTTGAAGGAATAGGTCTGGGCGAAGCCGACCTTTCTGACCAGTTCGAGGGTAGCTTCGAAGTCTTCCTCCGTCTCGCCCGGATAGCCGACGATAAAGTCGCCGGACATGGCAATGTCCGGCCGCGCGGCACGGATGCGCCCGACAAGGCCAAGATAGTCCTGCGCTGTGTGGCGGCGGTTCATGGCTTTCAAGATGCGGTCGGAGCCTGACTGAATTGGCAGATGCAGGAACGGCATGACCGCCGGATTGTTCCGGTGCGCCTCAATCAACTCGTCATCCATGTCGCGTGGATGTGAAGTCGTATAGCGCAGCCGCGCAATGCCGGGCACTTGCGACAGGCGGTTCAGGAGCCGGGCGAAGCTCCAATCGGAACCGTCCTGCGCCTTGCCGCGCCAGGCGTTGACGTTCTGGCCGAGCAAAGTGACTTCGCGCACGCCAAGGGCCGCCAGACGCTCAACCTCCGTCAGAACCTGAACTGCGGGCCGCGAGACTTCAGCGCCGCGTGTGTATGGCACGACACAGAAGGTGCAGAATTTGTCGCAACCTTCCTGAATGGTGACGAATGCCGTGACACCGCGCGCGGCCACCACTTTTTGGGTGGGAGCAGCGAGATGCTCGAACTTGTCTTCGACAGTGTGTTCGGTGTCGATCACACGCTCGCCGCGACCGACGCGCCGAAGAACATCCGGCAGGCGGTGATAGGTTTGCGGGCCGATGACCATATCAACGGCGCGCTCGCGGCGCAGGATTTCCGAGCCCTCGGCCTGCGCGATGCAGCCCATGACGCCGATAGTGGTCGTCCGGCCTTCGTCAGACCGGGCCTTTTTGATCTCCCGCAGACGGCCAAGCTCGGAATAGACCTTCTCGACCGCTTTTTCGCGGATGTGGCAGGTGTTGATGAGAACAAGATCGGCGTCTTCGAGCGCCTGTGTTTCGCCATAGCCTTCAGCGGCCAATTGGTCGCCCATGCGCTGCGAATCGTAGACATTCATCTGGCAGCCATAGGTCTTGATAAAGACCTTGCGCTGCGGAGCTGCCGCCCGTTGTGAGTTACCGCTTCTTCCATGCGCGGGCTTCTAGACCCTTTTGCCCGCATTGAGAATAGCGGGCTCGAAGTCGCGGCTGCATCAGCGAGGTTTGCATCGTGGCCCGCACGCGCGACTCCATGTCGGCCGCGACTTCCTTGCGGTTTGACTGTGGCGTGAACTCGACCGGCGCGCCGATGCGCACTTCAATGTCAAACGCGCCCTCGCTGATATAGCGCGACAGGCTTTGCACCATGCCCTCGATGCCCGGCCAGGCGGATATGGGACGCATATAGCGGCCCATCGGCATGCCTTGGATGCGCGTATAGGCAATCGAGACCGGCTGGATAAGCACCGTTTCGACATGGGCCTCTTTGAGCGCGAGCTGCGCGGCGCCGAACAGCGTCGATTTGAACGGCAGGACACGATTGCCATCCGACGTTGTGCCCTCGGCGAACAGCACCATGGCGTCGCCCTTAGTGAGGCGTGCGGCGATGCTGTTGGCCTGATGGCTGGAATTGTGGCGGCGGGTGCGGTCGACGAAGACCGAACGCTGCAGTACCGCGAACCAGCCAAACAGCGGCAAATCGCGCACCTCGGCTTTGGCGATGAACGAAACTTCCGACAGCGAACTCAACACCACAATGTCGGCCCAACTTGAATGATTGGAGACGATCAGGAGCGGGCGGTCCTTGGCCAATTCGCCAGTGACCTGGATTTTGAAGCCGAGGAGTTTGGCTATGATCTTGTGCCACAAATGCGGCAGGGATTTGTGAAACAGCCGCTCTGCGTGCGCATCGCCACAAATTGAACGGGCAGAAACGGGAAGGTAATGAGGGCGAAAATGATGGCCACTGAAACCAGCCGCGCGGCAGCGATCATGCTTTCGGCCCGGCCTTCTTCTTGTTGAGCGGGATCGCGTAAAGTTCGAGCCGGTGATCGACCAGTTTGAAGCCGAGTTCGCGGGCGATATCCTCCTGGAGCTTTTCAATGCGCGGATCGGCGAACTCGATGACCTTGCCGGATTTCAGATCAATCAAATGATCATGATGCGCGTCGGGCATCGCCTCATAGCGCGAGCGGCCATCCTTGAAATCATGGCGCTCAATGATCTCCATGTCTTCAAACAATTTGACCGTGCGGTAGACCGTCGAGATGGAAATGCCTGCATCGACGGAGGCGGCGCGGCGGTGCAGTTCCTCGACGTCGGGATGATCCAGCGCCTTTTCGAGCACGCGCGCGATGACGCGGCGCTGCTCTGTCATGCGCATGCCCTTTTCTTCGCAGAGCGATTCAAGGTTGGATGTCATTGCCGCCACACTCGTTCGAGGCTCAGGAGTTATCCAAGATCAAGCCGCATGACAAGCGCGGAGGTCTTGCCTTCGGGGCCTTCATAATAAGCCGGGCGTTCGCCGACTTTCTTGAAGCCGAGGCGCTTATAGAGGGCAATCGCCGGTTTGTTGCTTCCGTCCACTTCGAGGAACAGCGTTGCAGCGCGCAGGGCGTGGAGCCGGCGCAGGCTTTCATCGACCAGCCGGCGGCCAAGGCCATGGCGGCGCATGGATTTGGACACGGCAAGCGTGAGGATTTCAGCCTCGCCTGCCGCGAGACGCAAGAGGATAAAACCGGCGGGCGCGGCCTTGGGCTTGCCCTCGGCCTTTGCCAGATAGCCGAACACCGTACCTTCAGACAGAAGCGCGCGAAACTCGCCATCGCTCCAGGGCCTGTGAAAGCCCTCGACGTGCAGGCGCGCGACATCGGCGCTATCGGCCGGTGTCAGTGGCATCAGCACGTAATTGGTCTGCCAGAGCGATTCAAACGGAAGGCGCATCATTGCCTCGCAACGGCAAAGGCGCCCTGCGGCTTGGCATCGGGGACGCGCAGATAAAGCGGCTTGGGGTCAGTGCGCATGGCTGGATGTGTCGCTGCCATGGCGACGGCGGATGCGGTCGGGCCGATCAAATGCGGGTGGACGCTCTGTGCGGAGAAAAGCGCCGCGCCCGAGCCGCAAATCATCACAGGTCCGGCGGGAACGGAACCGGGTAAATCCTCAACGCGCTCGGCCTTTGGTTTATTCAGCGGCATGGCGCTTCCATCAAACAGCTGCAGGTAAACCTCATCCCTGCCCGCGTCGAGCGCGGCGAGAATTTGCGCGCCACTAGCCTGGCGCGCCGCTTGCAGCGCAATGGCCTGCAGGCTGTTGACACCATAGACGGGCACTTTCAGCGCCAGGGCGAAGCCGCGGGCGGCGGCGACGCCGACGCGGATGCCGGTGAAGGAGCCGGGGCCGACGCCTGCGGCTATTGCCGTCAAGTCTGCATAGCTGACGCCGGCCTGCCTGAGCGCTTCGTCAATGTCTTGCATCAGCCGCTCGGCATGGCCCCGCCCTATATCGTTGGAAATCTCCGCAGCGATCTTGCCCGCCGCTTCGTCAAAGAGACAGACGGCGCAGACAGTTGAGGAGGTCTCGAGGGCAAGGATCATGACTTTGCCTATCCAAAAGCAACGCAAGCGGCAAGCAGCAGGCAAGTCACGGGACCGTTGCGCCGACGCACCACCTGCGTCACACTGCTGATCCGCCCAAAGAGCGGCGGCGTGAATGAACCCTGAGAGGATAAGCCCCGTGGCCCAGCTGATTGCGCTTTACAAGACACCGAAAGACGCCAAGGCGTTTGACGCCTACTATTTCTCCACTCATGTTCCACTCGCCAAAAAGATACCCGGACTGCAGAAGTATGAAGTGAGCGAGGGCGGAGTCGGCGGGCCGGGCGGCGGCGCCTATCACCTTGTGGCGCTGCTCACCTTCCAATCGGCAGCGGACATTGGCGCGGGTCTCGGCACGCCAGCGGGTCAAGCGGCTGCGGGCGATCTCGGCAATTTCGCCGATGGCGGCGTGGAGCTGCTGGTGTTTGACACAAAGACCGTTTGACGCGTGCGGCGCGCCTCGATGGACGCGCCGCAGGAATCTCACATTCAGGCTCCAAACAGCGCCTTGTTTGATTTGAACCACTCACGCAAAGTTTGCGGCGCAGAGCCAGAGAGGGATTTCACCGCATCGGTGACCATGTCCATGCGGTTCTGCGCGGTGTTCACATCAAAGGAGACGAACAGCGGCACAACAGGGGCGGGAACACCTGCGGCGGCCATGCCCTGCGCCAATTGTTCGGCAGTGACGTGAACCACTTCAATTGGCTTGCCGAGCGCTTCGCTGGCGATTTTCGCGGTCTCTTCGGTGCTGAGGGCCTCGGGGCCGGTCAAAGTGTAGGTTGCGGTTTCGGTCGCGCCTGACGCCAGAACGGCGGCTGCGGTGCGCGCCTGATCCTCGCGGGCGGTGTGGGAAATCTTGCCCGCGCCAGCCGCCGTGTACCATTTGCCGGTGGCCAATGCGGACGGCAGCGACATGGCGAGGTTCTCCATATACCAGCTGTTGCGCAGGATCGTGTGCGTCATGCCGCTGGCCGCGATGGCTTCCTCCGTGCCGCGGTGGTCGCCAGCGAACAGGATCGGCGAGGCCACATCGGGCTTCGGCATGGATGTGTAGACGATATGGGCGGCACCTGCCTGCTTTGCCGCCTCGACCGCCTTCCGGTGCTGGGCAAGGCGGCGACCGGCTTCGAGAGAATCCGTCGAGATGATCAGGAGCCGCTTGGCTCCGGAGAAAGACCTGGCAAGGTCCGGGCTGTCGAAATCAGCCACGCGCACGCTCACGCCCTGTTTGGCCTGATCGGCCAGGCTCTCCGGCTTGCGCGTCACCGCGATGATCTGGGATCGCGGGAACCTTGTAAGTGTTGATGAGATGATCAAGCACGCTGCGGCCGAAATGGCCGGACGCGCCGGTGACGAGAATTGTGTCCTTGACAGTCATGATGGTTCCAATCTGAAAAATCTTGATATGACTTTGAAAGTCAGTTACTAAATAGAACCATGATGGAAAACCCGCAAGACGGGAGAAAACCAATACGAGGTTACTTTCGCGTAACCGCATGGACATGCAAATGACAATGCACAAACAGACGAGTGATCTCTCCGGACGCTGCCCGATCCGCGACGTGCTCGACCGGCTTGGCGACCGCTGGACGCTTCTGGTGCTGATGGAGCTGCGCGAGGGCACGCTGCGCTTCAGCGCGCTGAAAAAGCGGATTGAGGACATATCGCAGCGCATGCTGGCGCAGACATTGCGGCAGCTGGAAAAGGACGGGCTGGTGAGCCGGAAAGTCTATCCGACGATCCCGCCGAAGGTGGAATATGCGCTGACGGCGCTCGGACTGTCCATGCTAAAGCCGGTTGGGCAGCTGATCGAATGGGCGAGCGAGAACCATGACGCGGTGCGCGAGGCGCGGGCGCGGTATGTGGCGCCGGAGGCGCAGGCGGCGTTTTAGGAGCGCAAGATACCGGTTTGGGTATTTGCGGGTCGTTTTTTGGGTATCTGAACGTCAGTATTGATTTTATGGGTATTTATGGGTATCCATATGGGTATGCCAATTAATGCCGCCACTCTTGTCATCACACCGGAAGTTCTGACCCTCGTTTCCGGAATTGACGAGTTCAAGGGGGCTTGGCGGGCGCTCGGCAGTTTGGCGCCCGAACGCCTGTCAGCGCTCCGTAAAGTGGCGACCATTGAGAGCATTGGCTCATCCACCCGCATTGAAGGAAGCAGGCTGACAGACACTGAAGTTGAGCGGCTTTTGTCAAATCTTGAAATCATGAGCTTCCAGTCCCGGGACGAGCAGGAGGTCGCCGGGTATGCGCAGGTGATGGAAACGGTCTTTTTGCATTTCGACGCAATTGGCCTGACCGAAAATCACATCAAGCAGCTGCACCGCGATCTGCTGATCCACAGCCACAAGGACGAACGGCACCGCGGCGGCTACAAAACGCTGGACAACCATGTCAGCGCGTTCGATGCGGAGGGAAAAGAGCTCGGCGTCATTTTTGAAACAGCCTCTCCGTTTGAGACTCCGGCAAGGATGCGGGAACTCGTCGGCTGGACGAAAAACGCTCTTGACGAACGCTCCCTTCATCCTCTGCTCGCCATTGCCGTCTTCACTGTGGTGTTTCTCGAGATCCATCCGTTTCAAGACGGAAACGGCAGGCTGTCGCGTATTCTGACAACGCTGCTGCTGCTGCGCGAAGGCTATGCCCATGTGCCCTACTCTTCGCTGGAAAGTGTGATCGAGAACAGCAAGGAGGGCTATTATCTGGCGCTTCGCCAGACGCAGAAGACCATTGGCGGCGGCAAGCCCGACTGGCAGCCCTGGACGCTGTATTTCTTGCGCGCGCTCGACCAGCAATGCCGCAGGCTCGAGAAGAAGATCACGCGCGAAATTCTTATTGCGGGCGCCTTACCGGAAATCTCCATGCAAATCATGGATGCCGTCAAAGATCGCGGTCGCATCACGATCAGCGAGATCGTCAGTCTGACCGGAGCAAACCGGAACACGGTGAAAAAGCATCTGGCCAAGCTGACGCAGGCAAGGCATCTGACTGCGCATGGAAGCGGAAAAGGGACATGGTATGCGAGAGGATGAGCAGGCCGCCGCGTGCCGGAAAGACGCCTAATTCACGCCGGCTTGATCCGCACCCCCGTCTTGTCCGCAAATGCCGCCAGCCTCTCGCGCGCCGCTGGCTGCGTGTTGACGATGCCCGCCACCACAGCTTCCGCGTAGGCGGCGTCGAAGCTTGACATGTTCTGCATGTGGCTGATGGCCGAGCAAATCGCGAAATTGGTGAGCGGCAGGTTGGCGGCGGCGCGGCGGGCGAGTTCCAGAGCTTTTTCGAGGCTGGAGCCTTCGACGAGATATTGCGCGAGGCCGACATCGATGGCCTCCTGGCCTTTGTAGATGCGGCCCGTCAGCATCATGTCGATCATGCGCGCCTTGCCGACAAGATCGGCGACGCGGATCGTCGCGCCGCCGCCGGTGAACAGGCCGCGCGTGCCTTCGGGCAATGCGAAATAGGCGGTCTGGTCGGCGACGCGGATGTGGGCGGCTGACGCCAGCTCCAGCCCGCCGCCAACGACCGCGCCCTGCAGGGCGGCGATGATGGGCACGCCGCCATATTCCATCTTGTTGAACGCCTCGTGCCAGCGCAGGCAGATATGCATGAACTCAGCCGGGCTGCGGTCCTGCTTGTGATGCTCGACCAGGTCCAGCCCGGCGCAGAAGTGCTCGCCCTTGGCCGCCAGAACCACGGCGCGCACGCCGGACTGCGGGATCGCCGAGAACAGAGCTCACCAGCTCCTCAATCGTCTGCGCATTCAGGCGTTGCGCTTTTCGGGCCGGTTCAGCGTTGCAATCAGCACACCGTCTTCATGCAGTTCGAGCGCAAGGTTTTCGATGCCGAGTTTGGTCACGTCTTTCATGAATTATCCGATCTCATCTCAAAGGAATGGCAATTCAGCCAGCGTCGCCGGTTCCGGCTTGCCATCGCGCATGACGGTTACCCGGTCACCCGCTTTTGAAGAAGCGGAAATCAGCGCGAAGCCGATGTTCTTTTTCATGCGGTACGACCAGATGATATTGGTCATCGAGCCGATCTTTGCGCCACCCGCCAGAATGTCAAACCAGACGAAGGACGGCCCTGCTTGTGTTTCATTGTCGAGCACGACGCCCAGCTGATGCCGCTTGACGCCTTCGGCCTTGATCTTGCGCAGCGCTTGAATGCCGATTGTGTCGTCCGGTACACCAAGGTCCACATATTTGCCCATGCGCACTTCGAACGGATTGGTGAAATCATCCGTGTCGCCGCCATAGGAGATGAGGCCGCTCTCGATGCGCTCATGCGAATTGGGATTGCCGGGGCCGATATCCCATGGCTTTCCCGCCTCCTTGACGAGGTTCCAAAGCTCCGTCCCGCGCGAACCGTCCATCAGATAAATCTCGAACCCGCCCTGCTTCGACCAGCCAGAGCGGGCCACTGCGACGGGAATGCCGTTGATTTCAGTCTCCCTGAACCAGAAATATTTCAGCGCCCGCACCCAGTCCCCGAAAATCGAAGCCACAACATCCTCCGCCTTGGGGCCTTGAATGGCGAGCGGCGAGACATCGGGTTCGGTGATGTGAACATTCAGTCCGCGTTCGGCTGAGATGGCGCGCGCCCAGAACAGGACGTTGCTATCGGCGATCGACAGCCAGAACAGGTCATCGGCGCGCTTGAGGATGATCGGGTCATTGATCAGCGTGCCGGCATGGTTGCACAAAGCGACATATTTGCCCTGGCCCTCGACGCATTTGGTCAGATCGCGGGTGCACAATATCTGCGCCAGCCGCGCGGCGTCGGCACCTTTCAGCTCAACCTGCCGCTCGACCGCCACGTCCCACATCGAAACGCCGTTGATGATGCGCCAATATTCCTCTTCCGGCCTGCCGAAGCCGGTCGGCATCAGCATGTTGTTGTAGGTGGTGAAGGAGGTGACACCCTCAGCCACCGTCGCTTCGAAAAACGGCGAGGGCCGCAGCCGCGCGGATGGATAAATTGAAAACATCAAAGCCTCCCGGAAAGTCCGTCTTTTGGATTTCAAATGACACACCGGTCAAATGATGATTATCTGCCCTATGACCCCATAAAAGTTATGGATCAATCATGCATGATCTGCCGCCGCTGCCCTGGCTGCGCGCCTTTGAAGTCTCCGCCCGGCATCTGAGTTTCACCGCAGCCGCGCGGGAGCTGGCGCTGAGCCAGGCTGCTGTCTCCAAGCAGATCAAGCTTTTGGAGTTGAAACTCGGCGAGCCGCTGTTTCATCGTTTCCCACGAAGCCTCGGCCTGACCAAAGCCGGCGAAGCGTTTCTGCCAAAGGTGCAGGACGCGTTTGAACGGCTGGCGGCGGGGGCAGGTGAAGTTTTCGGCCCGCGCCCAAGCGACGTGCTCACCATTCGCTGCGCGGTGGGATTTGCCGTCAACTGGCTTGCGCCGAGACTGCCGGGTTTCATGGCTAAACATCCAGACATTTCACTGAGGCTGATTTCGAGCGTCTGGAACGAGGATACGGCGAGCGAGGCGTTTGATCTTGATATCCGCTACGGCGATGGGAGGTGGGCGGGCGTCAAGTCTGAACTGCTGACCCGCGAGACGCTGCAGCCGGTTTGTGCTCCGAAGCTGCTCGAAGACGGAGGCTTGAAATTGCCTGCTGATCTCCTCAATCACACGCTGATCCATGTTCTGGGCTACAAGGATGGCTGGGCCTTGTGGCTGAAGAAGGCCGGGATGAAACTGGGGGCAGCAGTCCCCGGCCTGCAATGCGACACATCGCTGATGGCCTTCGAACTCGCCACGCATGGCGCGGGAGTGGCGCTTGGGCGGACGTCGATGGTTGGGCAGGAACTGAAGAGTGGCAGGCTCATTGCGCCGTTCGCGCTGGCGGTTCCAGTGGAGGAAGGGTTTTACCTTGTGTGGCGGGAAAATGCGATGGAGGGGGCGCAGCTGGCAACCTTTCGAAATTGGCTGCTGGAGACTGCCAGGTCGTCTGGCCTTGCCTGAAAAACACGCCAGTTTGCTAAAGGGTGCCGACGCGATATTTGGCAGATGGACGATAATGTCATGACATTGTCGGACCGATATGGTATTGCCAGATCACGGAGGAACTCGCTGGTAGCGCCGCAGCCTGCAATTTCGCACAGAGAACTGATCCGAGGCCTTCGACTTTCCATTTGCGACGCACGGCGCGCCAAATGCGTTCCGGTTTGCTCATCCGTTCCGCCGTAGGCATTGCACTAAGCGTTTCAGTTATCATTTTTCGTCAGCGACTTTGCATGCCACATGCGCTGGAAAGTGCTGAGACCTTTTGGGGTATCGAGTAATGTGTTCCGTTTTCAGGAAGCAGAACAGCCCTATTGGGAACTCGGCGCGCATAGTCCTTTATCGAATGGACGCCCATGCAAATCTCACGAAAAGTCTCTTCGTCCATCTTTTCGAGTGAGGATTCTAAGAGTGCTCTTCTTAAGAACGGCGCAGTCACATTTAGCATTTCGTCTTCATTGTTCGGTGCTTTGATTAGCCTCTTCCACCAGCTAATTGCATCACTTAACGCGCTTTCCCGTCTAGATTTGTTGTCTTCGAAATATTTGGCGTACTGTGCTTTCGACCGTCGACGTCGTTCATAGTAATGTGCATGAAGAAACTGTCGCTTGACGCCGCAGGGGAGGACAAAATTATCCATATGGGGCGCTTTTCCGGCAGTCGCCCCGCTCTCCATATCTCGCGGTTCTTGCGGGTTGAATGCCATTTTTGAATGAACGTTTGCCGACGCTATCTGTCGCTTGTTCGGTTCAGTGTAAACTAAACCTGGCCACGTTTTGAAGCTGGGGCTGCAGCACTCGGCCGAATTGCTTTTGTCTTCCCAATTATCGCGGCGCGCTTTTCCATCTCTTTTAACAGTTCGTCAGTTGTGGTGTGGACTTCATCTGCCAACGTTGCGTATGCACTTATATCTTCTGCGCTTTCAGGCGGTGATTTCGTCTTCCGGAAACGCAACAGCCTTGCGGTCTTGTACCAAGCCTCCGGAAAGTTAGCCGAGCCTATGTAGATGCCCGCAAAGGCCGTCAAATGCCTTGCCTGGTGATGTTGCACAAGACGGTTCCGACGTAATTTGCGATTTTCTCTTCAAGGCTTCCGTTCAAAATGGGCATGGTGACTGCAACACCAGCATTAACGCCCGAAAGACTTGAGTGAAATATTGCGGTCGCAGCACGATCTGCAGGCTGCGGCGGAGATCGCCGCGATCAGGGCGATCTATCGTCCTATGCCACTCAGGATGTTGCGGCGCATAATTACTTTCAAGCGCATCGACTTTGCGGATGGCTTCGGGGAATCCCTATCGCAACATGTATGCCGCTGGTATCAAGAAGCTGCGCGACTTCTGCAATGTGATCAAACGGCGAAGTCTCCCCGCCGCCTTCAGCTCCAGCCTTCTCCTGTGCAGCACCGGCTCCGTATACCCGTTCGGCTGCCCCAGCCCCTTGAACACCAGATCACACGCCGCCTGAAAGGCGATGGAGCGCCGAAGTCCGGCGCCATCGGCTTGTAGAGCGGATCGCCCGCATTCTGCCCGTCCACGACTTTCGCCATGCGCTCCATCACGCCAAGCACCTGCGCCTCGTTCGTCACGCCATGGTGCAGCCAGTTGGCGATGTGCTGGGAGGAGATGCGCAGCGTGGCGCGGTCTTCCATCAGGGCGATGTTGTTGATGTCGGGCACTTTGGAGCAGCCGATGCCCTGGTCCACCCAGCGCACGACATAGCCGAGAATGCCCTGCGCGTTGTTCTCCAGTTCGTTCAGCACTTCCTCCGGCGGCCAGTTGGTGTTTTCGGCGACCGGGACGGTCAGGATGTCGTCAAGGCTTGCCTTGGGGCGGGACTTCAGCTGCGCCTGAACGGCATGGACATCGACGCTGTGATAATGCGTGGCGTGCAGCGTTGCGGCGGTGGGCGACGGGACCCAGGCGGTGTTGGCGCCGGCCTTTGGGTGGCCGATTTTCTGTTCCAGCATGGCGGCCATCAAATCGGGCATGGCCCACATGCCTTTGCCGATCTGGGCATGGCCGTCGAGGCCGCATTGCAGGCCGGTGTCGACATTCCAGTTCTCGTAAGCGGCGATCCATTTCGACGATTTCATCGCCGCTTTGCGCACCATGGGACCTGCCTGCATCGACGTGTGCATCTCATCGCCCGTGCGGTCGAGGAAGCCGGTATTGATGAAGGCGATGCGTTCGGAGGCGGCGCGGATGCATTCCTTGAGGTTTACCGTCGTGCGGCGCTCCTCGTCCATGATGCCCATTTTGATGGTGTTCCGGGCCATGCCAAGCGCGGCTTCGACGCGGGTGAATATCTCGACTGCGAAGGCGACTTCCTCGGGGCCGTGCATTTTCGGCTTGACGAAATAGCAGGAGCCGGTGTGCGAGTTCTGCTTTCTTCCATTCGGGCCGATGTCATGCAGGGCGATCAGCGCCGTGACCATCGCATCCAGAATGCCTTCGGGGACTTCGGAGCCGTCCGGCAGAAGGATAGCCGGGTTGGTCATCAGGTGGCCAACATTGCGCACAAGCATCAGCGAGCGGCATTTAACATTCATCTGACCGCCCTCGGGCGGCAGGTAATCAGCGTCCGGGTTTAGGCGGCGCGTGATTGTCTTGCCGCCCTTGTCCACTTCTTCGGTCAGGTCGCCCTTCATCAGGCCGAGCCAGTTGCGGTAGGCGGCGACCTTGTCCTCGGCATCCACCGCCGCAATGGAATCCTCAAGATCCATGATCGTGGTCAAGGCGGATTCCAGCCAGATGTCAGAAATATGCGCCGGATCGTTCTTGCCGACTGCTGTGTTCGGATCAATGAGGATTTCAATCAACAGGCCGTTGCGCCGCAATAGAACCTGCAGCTCGCAAAGGTCATCTTTCAGATAGCCGGCAAATTGACCTGGGTCCTGAAGCCCAGTCTCGCCGGCAGTTGTGGAGACATGCAGCACGCCATCTTCGACAGACAGCGATCTGGCATCCTGCCACTTGCCAGCCGCAAGCGGCGCGGAAATGTCGAGAAATGAACGCGCCCATGCGACGACCTTTGCGCCGCGCACGGGGTTAAAGCCTGCAGTTTTTTCAGCGCCGCCCTCCTCCGAAATCGCATCGGTTCCATAAAGCGCGTCATAGAGCGAGCCCCAGCGGGCATTGGCGGCGTTCAGCGCGTAGCGGGCGTTCATCACCGGCACAACCAATTGCGGTCCGGCGATGTTCGCGATTTCGGGATCGACATTTGCGGTGGTGACTTTGAAGTCCGGACCCTCGGGGACGAGGTAGCCAATGTCAGCCAGGAAGGACTTGTACTCGGGCATCGCATAGCCAGTTGGGCGCTTTGAAATATGCCAGGCGTCGATATTCGCTTGCAGATCATCGCGTTTTTTCAGGAGCGCGGCGTTTTTCGGGGCGAGGTCGGCAAGAATGGCGGCGAAGCTGGTCCAGAATGTATCAGGATTTATGCCAGTGCCGGGAATGGCTTCGCCGGTGACGAAATCATGCAGTATCCCGTCAATTTTCAAACCGGCGATTTCGATGCGTTCAGGCATGACTCGTTCCTTCAATTCTCTGGTAGAAATTAGCATAGGCGAAGGCTTGGGCTGCCGTCACCCGGAAAAAATGTGCCTTCCGCAAACTCGCAGCTATTGCCTTCCCAGCTTTGGCCGCCCAGTGGCAACGGCTGTCACACTGGCATCGACAAATTTGCGCAGGCCTTCGACGAAAGCTTCGTTGACGTGTACTGACACGTCCACATGCGCATCCTCCGCGCCCGCTTCTTCTGCCCTTGCAAGCGCTTGTGATTCAGATTGCGCGCGGGCAAAGGCGATGGCGTCTTTCTCGTGACCAAAGTCACGGACAATGCCGCCTGCGGTGACGCAGAAGCGGTCTTCGCTTGGGGCTTCAATGCCTGCGGTGACAGTGACGCGCACCTCGCCAACCACCGCGCCGACCGCATTGGCGACATCGGCATGAGGCGGGATGATGGCGTCTGTGGAGAGCAGGGTTCCGACTTGCGGGTAGATGAGGCCAGCCGATGCGCCGAGGCCGATGACGGGGCGGTCAAGCGAAACGTTGAGCCGCGCCACACCGTGATTGCCATCCAGCGCTGACTGGATCGTCGCGTGGGCGACGGTTTGCGGGCCTTCAAGGCCGGATTCGGCGAAAGCGGTTTCCAAGACGAGTTCGGCCGAGCGGCGTTCAAGCTGGATAATGACGCGGGCGGATATGTCTTGTGCGCTGTCAGCTATCGCCTTGCCGCGCCCGTCGCGCTTGCGGGCGAAGAGTTCGGCGGCTTTTCCTGCCGCTGACGGTTCCCCATTGGATTGGCGGCCAAGCACGTGTTGAGCGTCGGTTGGCGTGAAGCCTGACACGAGCGCAAGGCCGCGCGAGACGAGCCGGGCAAGGGCGGCGTTCTGCGTGGCGGACGTCAGGACACGGTCAAGCGGCTGCGGCTTGCCGGTCAGTTTTGCGTAAAGCGCCTCCTCAGCCGGATTTAGGCCAGCGGCATAGCGGTCCGACAGACCTGTGCGATGGGCGAAACGGCCATCAAGGCGGCCGGGATTTTCCTGCTTCAGCTGACGGTCGAGCGCTGAATGCACAGCTGCGTTGTCGAGCGAAGCGGCGAGCGCCATGGGCAGGATGCGGCGGGGGCCGAGGGTCAGCGCGGCCTCAAGGCCACCTTCGCTTACCAGGATTTCAGAATCGCCGCCAAGGCCATGCGTGCGCATGGCGACTGCCTCAACCATGGTGCGGAAGCCGCCGACCGTCGCGCCCTCAGGATCAAGGCGCGGGTGCCCGTCCTGCAGCACGGCAACGTCTGTCGTGGTACCGCCAATGTCGGAGACGATGGCGTTTTTCTGACCTGACAGATAGCCCGCGCCGACAAGGCTTGCGGCGGGGCCTGAGAGAATTGTTTCGATGGGACGATGCGCGGCGAAAGCCGCCGAGACCAGCGCGCCGTCGCCGCGCACTAGCATCAGGGGCGCGGCAATTCCGTTGGCATCGAGAAATAAATTTGTCGCCGCGATGAGGCGGCCGATCATGCCCACAAGCCGGGCGTTCAAGAGCGTTGTCAAAGCGCGGCGCGGGCCGCCGAGCTTTGACGAGAGTTCATGCGAGACGGTGACCGGCAGGCCGGTGCGCGCTTCGACGAGTTCGCGCGCAGCATTTTCATGCGCCGGATTGCGCACGGCAAACAGCGCGGCAATGGCGATGCCGGACACACTCTGCGCCAGCTCCGGCAGCGCCGCTTCGAGCGCGGACAGATCAAGCGGCGCGGCGGTTCCATGCGCGTCGTGACCGCCGGGGCAGAAGATGAGCGGGTCTTTGCCGAGCGCTTCAGTCAGGCCGTCGCGCTTGAGGTCGCGCTCGTGGAAGCCGATTGCGATGAGCGCCACGCGGCCACCCTGGCCTTCGACCAAAGCGTTAGTGGCAAGCGTGGTCGACATGGAGACCAGAGCTATGTCTTTGGGATCCGCCTTGGCGGCGGCGAGCACTTTGCCTGCGGCTTGCGAAATGCCGATGCTCAGGTCATGGCGCGTGGTCAGCGCCTTGGCGGAAGCGACGACACCCATAGCGGGTGAAAACAGAACGGCGTCTGTATAGGTGCCGCCAGTGTCGAGCCCCAGCCGCAGCCTTGTGTCATCTTTTGCCGTCATTCACGCCCGCCCCGAATTCCGGTCTGCCATAAGGGCTTTGCGAGCGAAGAACAACCTGGCGCTTATTTGCGCGCCATTCGCCGCGCGATTTTTTCGATCTGGCCGGCTTTCTGGCCAATGTCTGCGCGATCACGCGCGCTCATGTTTTCGGGGAACGCCATATGATCGCGAAAGACGCGGTCGGCCTTCGACTGGCGCGAGCGGATGAGTGATGAGAAAAGACCCATGATGGAACTCCTTCCAATGCCGGTTCTGTGCCCAGCATGTCGAAGGTAGTGCCGCCGCCCTTGATTGTGCAGTGCAACATGCGCATGGCTGGGCTGCGCCATTGTCTACTCGCTTTCGCGCTTGCCGTCTGAATGTCCGAGATCACGGTCTGGATCGATCCTGTCGCGCACGAGCTGTTTGAGGACTTTTGCGTCAGGGAAACCTTCCCGTTCCTTGCGGTCCCAGATCAGCGCGCCATCAACGGAAACAGTAAAAATTCCGCCAGTGCCCGGCGCGAGCGCCACTTCGCCAATGTCTTGCCCAAAGGTCTGCAAAAGCTCCTGCGCCATCCATCCGGCGCGCAGCAGCCATTGGCATTGGGTGCAGTAGGTTATGACGATGCGCGGTCCCATAAGTGGCTTATGCCACGATTTTGAGCGGCGCTCCATCATCGCGCATTTCAAGCGGAACGGCATCGCGCATGTCTTGCAGCGCGGGGGCCGCCATGCGGTGCGTCATCTCGTGCAGGCAGGCAACGAGGAGATCAAGATCAACCGCGCCGCGCTGCGACAAGGCGACATCCAAACCCTCGACAGGACCACCGCGATCGAGAAAATCGCAGATCACCTTGTCGAGTTCTTCGCGGCTATCCATCCTGTGGGCGCCCATGACTTCAAAGTACATATCGTACATGCCGACCATTTTGCGCCGCATTTCTTAACGCGCAATTAAGGCCTGTCAGCCAACCACGATCTCAACCTGGTCCGGATAGAAGGCAACGTGGCGGTCTATCTGCGCAACCTGGTCGAACGGGTTGTCATAGCCCCAGACCGCGTTCACCGCTTGGCCAGACTTGCCCGTCAGCGTCCAATAGCGGGCCGTGCCTTTGAACGGACATTTGGTCTGATGGCTGGTGTCGATGAAGTGCTCAAGCTTGAGATCGTCACGAGGGATGTAGAGGACGGCAGGGTAGGAAGCCTCCTGAAGGCGCAGCGCGCGCGTGCTGTCCGCCACCAATTCGCCCTTGAAACGCACGGTCACGCGCGCAGTTTCGGGCGTGGTGGTTATGGTGTGGCCTGGATTGGCGGCGAAGGCGGGAGACGAGACCATGGGTATGTCCTTTCCGTTTGATTGGCAGCAAGATATGCCCTGCGCTTGCGTCCGGCCAGCAATTCAATCAATATCGTTGCGCTTTATTCCAATGACATCTTCGAACGTTTTCGGCGCCATTCAATGACACTCACCGGTTTCCTTGCCTATTCCACCGCGCTTGCAGTCGCAGTCGCGGTGCCGGGGCCAGGCATTGTCGCCATGGTGGCGCGCGGGCTGGGCTCCGGGTTCCGGGCGGCGCTACCGTTCACAATCGGGATTGCGTTGGGTGATCTGGTCTATCTGACGGCTGCTGTGCTCGGCCTTGCCTTTGTCGCCCAGACGTTTGGCATTGTGTTTCTGGTGCTCAAATATGCGGGTGCGGCTTACCTCATGTATCTCGCTTACAAGTTCTGGACATCCGGCACGGGATTTGACCGGGTCGAGGCGCGGCGGGCGGAAGGGCCACTTGCGTCCTTCCTGTCCGGACTGATGGTGACACTCGGCAATCCGAAGGTGATGGTGTTTTACCTTGCGCTTCTGCCCGCCATCATTGATCTGTCCACCGTTACTCTCAAGGATTATCTCCTGCTGATGATTGTCACTTCGATCATCCTGCTCGCAATCCTCTTGCCCTATCTCGCGCTCGCCACACGCACCCGCGCTCTGCTGCATAGGCCAAAGGCGTTGAAGCGCATCAGCCGTATTGCCGCCGGGTTTCTTGGCGGGGCGGCGGTGATGATCGCGACGCGGGCCTGAGCAGATTTCTCCTGCAAAACCATCTCTTGCGGAATGAATTTCCAAGGCGGGCGCGCATTTTTCACCGACGCCCCTCGTTTTTTGCGGAAGCCGCGATAGACTGCGCTGAAAGCAAGGGAGCAGCATGATGAGCGAGACCAGAAAACCCGGCCGCGGACGCATCTATGACTCGATCATTGAAACGATCGGTGACACGCCGATTGTGCGTCTGAACAAATTCGCCGCCGCCAAGGGTGTGCATGCCAATCTTCTCGGCAAGCTCGAGTTTTTCAATCCGATCGCGTCGGTCAAGGACCGCATCGGCGTCGCCATGATCGAGAGCCTCGAGAAACAGGGCAAGATCATTCCCGGCAAGACCGTGCTGATTGAGCCGACATCGGGCAATACCGGCATTGCGCTTGCGTTCGCGGCAGCGGCCAAGGGTTACCGCCTGATCTTGACCATGCCGGAGACCATGTCGGTCGAGCGGCGCAAAATGCTGAAGCTGCTGGGTGCGGAACTTGTGCTGACCGAAGGGCCAAAGGGGATGAAGGGCGCGATTGCGCGGGCGGGCGAATTGCTCGCCGAGAACCCGGGCGCGGTGATGCCGCAGCAGTTCGAGAACCCGGCAAACCCGGAAATCCATCGCAAGACCACGGCGGAGGAAATCTGGAACGATACGGATGGCAAGATCGATATTTTTGTGTCGGGCATCGGCACGGGCGGCACGATCACCGGCGTTGGCCAAGTGCTCAAGGCGCGCAAGCCGGGTGTGCGTATCGTTGCTGTCGAGCCGGAAGCCTCGCCGGTCCTGTCCGGCGGCGCGCCGGGGCCGCACAAGATTCAGGGGATTGGCGCAGGGTTTGCTCCTGCCATTCTAGACACCACGATTTACGACGAAGTGGTGCAGGTCTCGAACGAAGAGTTGTTTGAGAATGCCCGGCTGATCGCAAGGCTGGAAGGCATTCCGGTTGGCATCTCCTCCGGCGCGGCGCTGGCGGCGGCGGTGAAAGTGGGATTGCGGTCTGAGAACAAAGGCAAGAACATTGTCATCATCATACCGTCCTTTGCAGAGCGCTATTTGTCGACGGCGCTGTTTGACGGGCTCGAGGCGTAGTTTCCCCTGATGCCGCGTCATCCAGCTCTCGCCCCCGGCCGCGCCGCAGTCATCACTGGGGCCGCGAGCGGCATAGGGCTTGCGGTCGCCGAGCGCCTCGCGGCGCTTGGCATGAAAGTCTGCATGTCCGACATTGACGGTGAAGCGCTGCAGAAGGCGGCGGCAACAGTCGCCAAATCTGCCCGCGCTGCGGACGACGTCCTTTCTTTTGCGGCAGACGTCAGCAGGGTTGCGGATGTCGAACGGCTGAGAGACAGCGCTTACGCGGCCTTCGGGGAAGTGGCTTTTCTGATGAATAATGCCGGAGTTGGAGGCGGCGGTGCCTTGTTTGGCGAGCCTGACCGATGGCGCCGGATTGTGGACGTAAACCTTTGGGGTGTCATCAACGGCGTCCAGATCTTTGCGCCCGCCATGCAGGCGCAGGGCAGCGTCTGCGCCATTGTCAACACCGGGTCGAAACAGGGCATCACCTGCCCGCCCGGCGACACGGCCTATAATTTGTCAAAGGCTGGCGTGAAGGTGGTGACCGAGGCGCTGGCGCATGAATTGCGCAGCAATGGCGGCGGCAAGATTTCCGCGCATCTTTTGATCCCCGGCTTCACCTTCACCGGCATGACCGGGCAGGAGGCGAAGCCGGCTGCCGCATGGACGCCGGGCCAGGTGGCGGAGTTCATGATTGACGCCATGGCGGCGGGGGATTTCTACATCTTGTGTCCGGACAACAGCGTCACACGGCAAATGGATGAGCTGCGCATGCTCTGGGCGGCAGGCGACGTTGTGGAGAACCGGCCTGCGCTGTCGCGCTGGCACAAGGATTATGAGGCGAAATTCGCTGAGTATATGAAAGACGGGTTAGCCGGCGAAAAGCCCGCTGCGTGATCCCGTCTTGCGCGCGCAGGCCGGTCCCGGGCCACGCATATAGTGCAATTCCGGATGGTAGCTTGGCGCCACAAACTCGCGCGCCGCAAAGGCGATTTCACGCAAACGCTTGAAGAGTGTCATAGTCCCAGAAGTCCCTGTCGCTCGGATGTCCCTTCCGATTGCGGGTCACTTTATATGAAAAAGGTGAATCGAGCGTGAACGGGGAGACCCCTTCAGGAAAACAGTGTTCAACGGACCGCGGCTGGTTGCCTGACTGCCGGTTTCATTTCATGAGTGCCTTTCAAACCTTGCCGTAGTCTGGAGAACTTATATGCGCCGAACCAATACGGGATTTTTGCCAGCTGCGGCGTCCGGCCTCTTTCTCTTGACCACAACCGCCGCCCTCGGTGAGGATCCCCAAATACTTGAGTATGCCGACCCCGCTGGCGCTTACGTTTTCAGTTACCCTGACTACTACAAAGAGACGCACGAATTCGCCGATGGTACCGGCGATACGATTGGCGTGCGAGCTGAAATGGCAAGCCCTGACAGCGCGTCAACCGAAGAAGCGAATATCGGGGTTTATGCGATGGAGCCGCGCGGGGTGAAAGACCTGACGGAAGACAATTTTGAAGCTTATGTCGAACAATTCAAGAAAGACTTTGAACCAGATCACAGGATCAAATTCGTCTCGTCCACGAAAACCGAAATTCTTGGGCAGCTTGGCGCAGACATTCTGTTTGATCAAAAGGGCTTTTCCTCAAAAGTCTATTCGCTGCGGATCATTGCGACGATCGCCGATGGCAAAGATTATTTTGTTCGCTGCGTCTATAGCCCGGGCCACCGAGACGAATTTGCCTATCATTGCCAGTTTGCCGCAGAATCTCTGAGCCTCACTGAAAACTAGGCATTGCCGATCAAAACACCCGCCGCCAGAACAAGGCCGCCGCCGAGCAGCACCTGCAGCGCAGCGCGCAGCCAGGGCGTTTCCATGTAGCGGTTCTGGATCCAGGTGATGGCGAACAGTTCGATCACTACAACGACGCCGGCAATCGTGGTTGCGGTCCAGAAATGCGGGATGAGATAGGGCAGCGCGTGGCCGAGTCCGCCGATGGCGGTCATGATGCCGGAGGCGAGGCCACGCTTGATGGGCGAGCCGCGGCCCGAAATCTTGCCGTCGTCATGGGCCGCTTCCGTAAAGCCCATGGAAATACCGGCGCCGACCGAGGCTGACAGGCCGACGAGAAACGTCGTCCATGTGTTTTGCGTGGCGAAAGCGGTGGCAAATATCGGGGCGAGCGTTGAGACGGAGCCGTCCATAAGGCCTGCCAGGCCTGGCTGGACATAGGTCAAGATGAACTGACGGCGCTCGGTCTGGGCTTCTTCCGCCTTCGTGTCTTCCGGAACATGCGCGAGGCCAAGCTTGCGGGCGAGACTTTCATGACTCTTTTCGGCGGCGGCGAGATCGCCCAGTAGTTTGCGCGTATCTGCGTCTGTCGTGCGGGACGCGGCTTCAAGATAAAAGCGATGGGCCTGCCGCTCCATCTGCTCGGCCATGTCGCGGACTTTTTCAATGCCGAGCGGGCGCACCAGCCAGTCAGGCTTGCGCTCGTAATAGCCCGTCACATGGTCGCGGCGGATGAGCGGTATGGTCTCCCCAAAGCGCCTCTTGTGCATGTCGATGAGGCGGGCGCGGTGGACGTTTTCTTCCGCCGCCATGTCGAGGAACACTTTGGCCGATTGTGGAAACTGCTGCCGCAAGCCGTCGGCGTATGAGGCGTAGATTCGCGCATCATCTTCTTCAGAGGAAATGGCGAGTGCCAAAACCTCCTGCTCAGACAACGACGAGAAATCGCGCCGGGACGAACCGAAAAGACGACTGAACATATGAGTTGTTCCTTAGAACGATTCTAAACTAACTGCACCAAGTTCATGCGTCAAGCGCCATTGCCATTCTGCGAGCCGGGAAAATGATCCACTTTTCTGGGCCGGAACAATAATGTGCCGCCTTGCGGCGTCGGATATTCCGGGGCAAGTTCGATTTCCATCCGGTCACCGCCTGTCAGTTCGAGTTCTATATGCCGTGTGCCCGCCGTGCGGCGGCGGGCAATGATCTTGCCTTCAATTGCTGCGCTTGAGCCTTCGACAATCTCGATGTCATAGGGCCGGAAATACATGGTGCCCTCGCCTGCGGGCATGTCCTCGGCAGCAGTGTCAATCTGCGTGCCGCGATAGCGTACCTGACCGCCGCCGACGGTAACCGGCAGCTTTGAGGATTCGCCGATAAAGCCGAAGACGAAGGGCGAGGAAGGATGATCATATATGTCGTCGGGCGTGCCGACCTGTTCGATCTGTCCCTGGTTCATCACCACAACGCGGTCGGCGAGCTCCAGCGCCTCTTCCTGGTCATGCGTCACAAAGACGGTGGTATGCCCGGTCTTGTTGTGGATTTCCCGCAGCCATGAGCGCAATTCGCGCCGCACCTGCGCGTCCAGTGCGCCAAACGGCTCGTCGAGCAGCAGCACTTTGGGCTCAATGGCCATGGCGCGGGCGAGCGCGACGCGCTGGCGCTGGCCGCCGGACAACTGGGCCGGGTACCGGTGCTCAAGGCCGGGCAGCTGGACAAGATTGAGAAGCTCAGCCGCCCGCGCCTTGATCTCGGACTTGGACGGACGGGTGGAACCGGGCCGGACTTTCAGGCCGAAGCCGACGTTCTGGAGCACTGTCATATGGCGGAACAGCGCATAATGCTGAAAGACGAAACCGACATGCCGCTCCTGCACCGTCTTGCGGGAGGCATCCTCGTCGCCAAAGAAGATTGCGCCGTCTGTGGGGAATTCGAGCCCCGCGATCAGGCGCAGGAGAGTTGTCTTGCCCGATCCGGACGGGCCAAGCAACGCGATCAGCTCACCCGACCTGATGTCGAGCGACACATCATTGAGCGCTGGAAAGTGCTCAAACTCTTTGCGGACATTTTTGACGCGAACTTCCATTCAGCTGTTTTCCTAATGCCGTCTCAAGGCGGACAATTCGTCGCTGAAGCGCAGTTCCAGCAAGGTTTTCAAAACCAGCGTGAACAGCGCCAGGACCGCAAGCAGCGAGGCGACGGCAAAAGCCGCAATGAAATTATACTCATTGTAGAGAATTTCGATGTGCAGCGGCATGGTGTTGGTGAGGCCGCGGATATGACCGGAGACCACGGATACGGCTCCGAACTCGCCCATGGCGCGGGCATTGCACAAGAGCACGCCATAAAGCAGGCCCCATTTGATGTTGGGCAGCGTCACATGGCGGAATGTCTGCCAGCCGCTTGCGCCCAGCGAGAGCGCTGCCTCCTCGTCAGTTGTCCCTTGCTCCTGCATCAACGGGATCAGTTCGCGGGCGACAAAGGGGAAGGTCACAAATATTGTTGCCAGAACTATGCCCGGGACAGCGAAAATGACCTGAATGCCCCAGGATTTGAACAAGGGACCGAGCAGGCTGCCAGAGCCGAACAGCAGCACGAAGACGAGCCCGGAGATGACAGGCGAAACCGAAAACGGCAGATCGATCAAGGTCGTCAGAAACGCCTTTCCCTTGAACTCATACTTTGCGATCGCCCATGAGGCTGCAATCCCGAAAACCAGGTTCAGCGGAACCGCGATTGCCGCGACCAGAAGCGTGAGCTTGATTGCCGACGCCGCTTCCGGATCAACAAGAGCCGCAAAGAACTCGCCCGGACCATTGCGCATCGCCTCGGTGAAGACCGCGACCAAAGGCAGGAGCAGGAAGAAGGCGAGATAGACGAGCGCGACAGTTATCAGAATTGCGCGGGCGCGGCGGCTCTCTGTTGTGGCGCGCCTTGGGTGGAGACGCAGCGGAGTCTTCATTGAGCTCACGCGCCATAGCCGTACCTCTTGCGGCTCCAGGCCTGAATGAGATTGATGACAAACAGCATTGCAAACGAGATCACGAGCATGATGGTCGCAACGGCCGTCGCGCCCGCATAATCAAACTCTTCGAGTTTTATGACAATCAAGAGCGGGGCTATCTCGGTGACATAGGGCACATTGCCGGCGATGAAGATGACCGAGCCGTATTCCCCGACGCCGCGCGCGAAAGCGAGGGCAAAGCCGGTGAGAATGGCCGGCGCCAGGCCGGGCAGCAGGACTTTTGAGATGGTCTGCCAGCGCGTGGCGCCAAGCGTGGCGGAGGCTTCCTCGACTTCCCGGTCAATCTCTTCCATCACCGGCTGAACTGTGCGCACGATAAAGGGCAGACCAACAAAAATCAGCGCAATGACGATTCCGATGGGTGTGAAGGCGATCTTGATCCCCAGCGGTTTCAGGAACTGCCCTATCCAGCCATTTGGCGCATAGAGGGCGGTCAGCGCGATGCCGGCGACGGCGGTCGGAAGCGCGAAAGGCAGATCAACCACGGCGTCAATGATGCGTTTTCCGGGAAACTTGTAGCGCACGAGCACCCAGGCGACGATCACACCGAAAACGACGTTCAACAGGGCGGCGGCAAAAGCTGTGCCGAAGCTGAGGATAAGCGCGCGGGTGACCCGCTCGTCCGTGAGGACTGACATGAAATCCGTCCAGCCCAGCGTTGCAGTGCGCAGAACCAGACCCGCCAAAGGAATCAAGACGATGAGCGTCAAGTAAACAAGTGAAAAACCAAGCGCGAGCCTGAATCCGGGCAGCACGCTTGGCTTTCTCAACTCAAAGAAGCCCGACGGCCGGGCAGAACTCACCATTTATCGTTTCCCCGGTCTGTATATCTGGTCGAATATTCCATTGGCATCAAAGTGCGTGGCTTGCACTTTCGGCCAGCCACCAAACATCGGATCGTCGATTGTTATCAGATTTAGCTTCGGCAAATCGCTGCTATCTTCTGCCTCGATCAGTTCCGGCTTGGCCGGCCGGTAGTGATGTTTGACGATAATTTCCTGCCCTTCCTTCGAAAACAGGTAGGCGAGATAGGCCTCAGCGACTTTTCTTGTGCCATGAGCATCGACATTGGCGTCAACGACGGCAACCGGCGGCTCCGCCAAAACTGATTGCTGTGGAGCCACAATCTCAAAATCGCCCCCTTCAAATGCCTCCAGCGCCAAATATGCCTCATTCTCCCAGGTGAGCAGGACATCGCCGATCTCCCGCTGCACGAAGGTAGTCGTCGCGGCACGCGCGCCTGTATCGAGAACCGGAACGTGAGCATAGAGTTCGGCGATATAGCTGCGGATGCTTCCTTTCGTCGCCGTCGAACTCATTGTGCGCCCAAGCCCAAGCTGCGAGATAGTTGACGCGTGCGCCTCCCGATGTTTTTGGGTTTGGTGTAATTACTTCAACGCCGTCTTTGATCAGGTCACCCCAGTCCTTGATCGACTTGGGATTGCCCCTTCGCACCAGAAACACAATGGTCGAGGCATAGGGTGAAGCGTTGTTGGGGAACTTGCTCCGCCAGTCTGAGGTGATGAAACCCGATTTTTTGGCGATGGCGTCAATGTCGCTCGGAAGGGCCAGCGTCACGACATCCGCCTGCAGACCGTCAATAACGGCGCGGGCCTGTTTGCCTGAGCCGCCATGCGAGGCCAGCATGCGCACCTCCTGTCCGGTCTTGTCACGCCAATATAGGGCGAAGGCGCGGTCGAAATCCCGGAAAAACTCGCGTGTTGGATCGTAGGACACATTCAGGAGGCTGACATCCGCCCCCCGCGCCACCGCAGGCAACATGGGAAACGACAGCAGCACAGCTAAAAAAACGATGGCGCAGCGTCTCAGACTATCCTCCCATCGCTGATGCTTATTCCTCACGCAGTACCCAAGAGCTTGGAATCCGAACCTTATCCGACGCGGGCCGAAGGCGCTTGGATTTTCATTCCAATTCGCCATAGATACGCGAAAAGGCGTTTTCGATTTTCAGGCTTAACGGCGCGCGCATGCCGGAGACATACCATCGACAGAAATGGTTTTTCCAAGATAATGTCCTCAAGTAATATTTTGGTGTGAAATGGTTTGGGAGGCAAGATTACGCAATCTGGCACAAATCGGTCAGTGCTTGCAAAAGAGCACCTGACGCATCAGTTTTCGACACGCGCTTTTACTGGCACCTTTTCTGAAAGTCCCCGAAATGAAAACTCGAAAACTTGGCCGCACCGGCATTGATGTGTCGCTCATTTGTCTAGGCACGATGACTTATGGCGAGCAGAACACGGAAGCTGAAGGCCACGCGCAGATGGATTTTGCCGTCTCGCGCGGCGTGAACTTTTTTGATACTGCCGAACTCTACGCGATTCCGCCACGCCCGGAGACTCAGGGGCGGACGGAGGAAATCATCGGCTCGTGGCTCGCCGCCCGTCAGTGCCGGGACAAGATCATACTTGCAACCAAGGTGGCTGGACGCTCCGGCATGACCTGGTTGCGGGATGACAAGTCGCCGACGCGGCTCAACCGTGCCCAAATGACCGAGGCGCTTGAGAACAGCCTGAAACGGCTGCGCACCGACTATGTCGATCTTTATCAGCTGCATTTTCCCGAGCGCCCGATGCCCTGGGGCTCGATACCGACCACCTACCGCGAAAACGGGTTTGCGACGGCAGGCGATGAAACCCCGTTGGAAGAGCAGCTCGCGGTTCTGGACGACTTTATCAAGGCGGGCAAAGTCCGGTTCGCGGGCGTATCCAACGAAAGCCCGTGGGGAATGATGCGCTTCTTGAGAGCCTCGCAGATGTCTGGGCTGGCGCGCATCCAGTCTGTTCAGAATGCCTACAACCTTGTGAACCGCACATTTGAATCCGGAGCGGCAGAGGTTAGCGAACGTGAGGATGTATCGCTGCTCGCCTTCTCGCCCTTGGCGCAAGGCTATCTGACGGGCAAGTACCGGAACGGTGCCCTGCCCGCCGGCGCGCGCAAGACGCTGTTCAACCGGATGCAGCGCTATGAGACGCCGGGCGCCAATATCGCGTTCGAGGCCTATTTTGCCTTGGCTGAGAAACTAGGCATCTCGCCTGCCACACTTGCGCTTGCCTTTGTCAATCAGCGTCCATTCATGACATCGGCCATCATCGGCGCGACAACCATGGCGCAGCTGGCAGAGTGTCTCAATTCCGTCAATGTCACTCTCTCAAGCGAAGCACTGGCGGAAATTGACCAGATTCATCACCTCCACATGAATCCCTGCCCGTAAATTCTTGCGGGCTTTCTCAACAAACTCTGCAGTTCTCCACCAAAGTTAATTCGAGGGCCGAACTAATTGATGACTCGGCGGCGTTCCTGTGCCAGCATGTGCTTGGAACGCCGTTTGGCGTGCCCCGCGTGATAATAAGAGACAGGCGCGGTGGGAGGATTGTCATGCAGCTCAAGGCTGGGTCTGATCTTGTGCGCAAGCAGAACAGAGCGGTGGTCATCGCTGCCCTGCGGAAAGTGGGCCGTCTTTCGCGCACCGAGCTGTCTACCGAGACGGGCCTCTCTCCCTCCACTGTCTCAGCAATCACCTCCGATTTGATGTCCGAAAACGTTGTGCTGGAGGTCAGCGAAACCGATGCTTCGGCGAACCGGCGCGGGCGTCCGCAGATCGCGCTTGCGCTGAACCCGGCTCGTGCCACGGTCGCTGCCGTTGAATTGTCGTTAAACCGATTATCCGTGACGATCTCAGATTATACTGCGACAGTGCTCAAGGAGTCCGCCGAGACCTTCGCAACGGCGAAATCAGGCTCTGTCGATATCCTCAACAGGATGACTGATGCGATCCGAAAGGCGCTTGAGCCGGTGTCGGCGGATCTCTCGTCTATTGTGGTAGCCGTTCAGGGCCGCACAGATGCAGAAGGGCGCGATCTTCTCTGGACGCCTATTTCGCCGGGACGGGATGTACAGCTTGCCGACGTTCTGGAAGCAGAATTCAGCGCGCCGGTGACCGTTGCCAATGACTGCTCCATGATCGCGGCGGCCCTGCGCTGGCAAAGCAGCGAGCGGTATGAGCGAAACCTTATGGCGGTGTTGTTGTCACACGGGATCGGGATGGGACTGTATCTCAATGGGCGGCTGTTCTCCGGCGCGCGTTCATCCGCAGCCGAGTTTGGGCACATGCAGTTTGTCCCCAATGGCGCCAAATGCCGCTGCGGCGCGCGCGGTTGCATCGAGGCTTACGCGGGCGACTACGCCATCTGGCGTTCGGCGAGCGGCCAGTCGCCGGACACGCTGCCACAGATCGATTTGACGTTAGTCGATATGCGCCAGCTCGCTGCCAAGGCGCGGGCGGGCGACGGGCCGGAACGGCGCGCCTACAAACAGGCGGCCGCAGCCATCGGGCATGGCATAGCGAGCGTGTTTGCGCTCATCGATCCGGTGCCGATTGCGTTTTGCGGGTCCGGCACTGCAGCATTTGACATTATGCGGCCGGATATTGAGGCCGTCATCCAGGGCTCCAATGTCGGCGCATATGACAAACTCTTTGATTTTGATTTGCATGAATCCGAAACGCCGCTGATCCGCCAAGGCTCGATCATCACCGCGCTCCTGTCGGTCGATGACCAGATTTCGAGCGGCGAGGAATCGCTGCAAGGCATATTGCAGACCAATTGGCGGGCCATCGCATGAGCACGTATCTCGGGATTGATCTGGGCACGTCCGGGGTAAAAGTTCTGCTGATCGACGGCGGGCAGAAGATTGTTGGCTCGGCCAATGCCGCCCTTGATGTGCAGCGCCCGCATCTTGGCTGGTCCGAACAAAAGCCGGCGGACTGGCTGACGGCGACGGACGCAGCGATCGCAGCGCTGAAAGCGGAACATTCGGCCGAGATGGCCGCCGTTACGGGCATTGGTCTTTCCGGGCACATGCATGGCGCCACGCTTGTGAACGCGTCGGGTAATGTGCTGCGGTCATGCATATTGTGGAATGACACGCGCAGCTTTGCGGAAGCTGCGGAACTCGATCATCAGCCGCTGTTCCGCGAGCTTACCGGCAACATCGTGTTCCCCGGCTTCACTGCGCCGAAGCTGTTGTGGGTAGCGCGGCATGAGCCTCAGATTTTCGCGGACGTCGCAAAGGTTCTGTTGCCCAAGGATTATCTGCGGCTCTGGCTGACGGGTGAGTATGTGTCGGAGATGTCCGATGCAGCCGGCACGTCTTGGCTCAATACGGGCAAGCGCGCATGGGACGAGCGATTGCTGGCTGCGACGGGGCTTGAGCTATCGCATATGCCGGACCTTGTTGAAGGCACTGCTGTAAGCGGCCAGTTACGCAGTGATCTGAAAGCCAAATGGGGCATTGAAGGCACAGCCGTGGTCGCCGGGGGCGCGGGCGATAATGCCGCTTCGGCGTGCGGGATGGGCACAGTCGCACCGGGCACGGCCTTTGTGTCGCTTGGCACTTCCGGCGTGCTGTTTGCCTCCAACGACGCCTACCGGCCAAACCCGGCAAGCGCCGTGCACGCCTTCTGCCACGCCATACCCAACACCTGGCACCAGATGGGCGTCATCCTCTCGGCCACGGATTCGCTGAACTGGCTGTCCGGCGTGACTGGCAAGGATGCGGCGGCGCTGACCGGCGGCTTGGGTGAGGACCTGGCAGCGCCGGGCCCGGAACTGTTCCTGCCTTATCTGTCCGGCGAGCGCACGCCGCACAATGACGCGGCGATACGCGGCGCGTTTGCCGGCCTGTCACACGACAGCGGAGACAAGGCGCTGACCAAGGCGGTGCTGGAAGGCGTTACCTTTGCCATCCGGGACAGCCTTGACGCCTTGCAAATGGCAGGCACGGAGCTTTCGCGCGTCACCGCGATTGGCGGCGGGTCGCGCTCGATATATTGGCTGAAAGTGATTGCTGCGACGCTTGGCATTCCGGTCGATATTCCTGCTGAGGGGGATTTTGGCGCGGCGTTTGGCGCGGCGCGGCTCGGGCTGATTGCGGCGACCGGAGCGGACCCGCTCTCCGTCTGCACGCCACCCGCAACGGCCAGAACCATTGAGCCTGACGCCGGACTGGCATCGGCGTTCCACGCCGCACATCAGCGCTACAAACATCTCTATCCAGCGATCAAAGGAGCCCTTTCATGAGCACCGGATTTTTCGGCGATCTGAAACCCGTCAAATATGAAGGTCCGGACAGCGCCAATCCGCTGGCTTTCCGCCATTATAACCCGGACGAAAAAGTGCTTGGCAAGCGCATGGAGGACCATCTGCGCTTTGCTGTCGCCTATTGGCATTCTTTCGCCTGGCAGGGTGGCGATCCGTTTGGCGGACAGACTTTTGACCGGCCATGGTTCGGCGACACGATGCGGCACGCAAAGCTGAAGGCAGACGCCGCATTTGAGCTGTTCCAGCTTCTAGGCACGCCTTTCTACTGTTTCCACGATGCCGATGTGCGGCCTGAGGGCGCGTCGTTCGCCGAAAGCCGCCGCAATCTGGAGGAAATCGTCGAGATCTTCGCCGAAAAGCAGGCGACAACGGGCGTCAAACTGCTCTGGGGCACAGCCAATCTCTTCTCGCACCGCCGTTTCATGTCAGGCGCCGCGACCAATCCCGATCCGGAAGTCTTTGCCTGGTCAGCAGCAACGGTCAAATCCTGCATGGACGCGACCATGAAGCTCGGCGGCGCAAATTATGTGCTTTGGGGCGGGCGCGAGGGTTATGAGACTCTGATCAACACGGATTTGAAGCGTGAGGACACACAGGCTGGCCGCTTCCTCAATCTTGTGGTCGAATACAAACACAAGATCGGTTTCAAAGGCGCGATCCTGATCGAGCCGAAGCCGCAGGAGCCGTCCAAGCATCAATATGACTACGATGTCGCAACTGTTTACGGTTTCCTCAAACGCCATGGCTTGGAAAACGAGGTCAAGCTCAACATTGAAGTCGGCCATGCGATACTGGCAGGACATTCGTTCGAACATGAAATCGCGATGGCGACCTCGCTTGGCATATTGGGATCGGTCGACGCCAACAGGAATGACTACCAGTCCGGCTGGGATACGGATCAATTCCCGAACAATGTGCCGGAAATGGCGGTTGCCATGTATTATCTGTTGAAGAGCGGAGGTCTGACGACGGGCGGGTTCAACTTCGATTCCAAAGTCCGGCGCCAGTCGCTTGACCCCGCCGACCTTTTATATGGTCACATTGGCGGTATGGATGTCTGCGCCCGCGCGCTGAAAGCGGCCGCCAAAATGATCGAGGACAAGGAATGGGATGCCTTCATTGAGGCGCGCTATGCTGGCTGGGAGCAGCCCGGCGCCAAGATGATGCTGGAAGGCAAGCGGTCCCTTGAACAAATAGCAGCGTGGGTTGAAGAGGCGGGCATTAATCCGCAGCCACGCTCTGGACGCCAGGAATTTCTCGAGAATCTCATTAACCGCTACGTTTGATTGTCTTCTTGTCCTGCATGGCTTGTCTTGCAGGACAAACTTTTCTGCAACGCTGCACTGCGCGTGAGGCGCTTGCAGCGTTTCATGCTTCCGGCTGATACTCTCTGTGGGAACATGATTTGCGCGTCATTGAGAATCACAGAAAATTCGATAGACAAGCGCAACGAGGAAACTTAAATCGATTTAAAACGGAATTGCAGATGACAGCGTCACAGCGAAAACCGGTCATGGCCGATACTGCAGGGATTGAATTGCAGCCGGGTCTGGCGACAAAAATTCATGAAAAGCTGATGTATTCCATCGGCAAGGACATGAGCGCGGCCAAGCCGCATGACTGGACGGCGGCGACGATCCTGGCCATTCGCGACCGGATCATTGATCAATGGATGCGCTCGACCAAGGAAGTCTACCGGACCGGCGGCAAGCGTGTCTATTACCTGTCGCTCGAATTCCTGATCGGCCGCCTGATGCGCGATGCCATCTTGAACCTCGGCCTGATGCAGGAAGTCAGCGATGCGCTGAAATCGCTTGGCGTTGATCTCAACGCGATTGCGGACCTTGAACCGGACGCCGCGCTCGGCAATGGCGGGCTTGGCAGGCTCGCCGCGTGCTTCATGGAAAGCATGGCGACTGTCGGCATTCCCGCCTATGGCTATGGCATCCGCTATGTGCATGGCCTGTTCCGGCAGGAAATGCAGGATGGCTGGCAGGTGGAATTGCCGGAAACCTGGCTGCAGCACGGCAATCCGTGGGAATTTGAGCGCCGCGAAAGCAATTATGAAGTCGGCTTCGGCGGCTCCGTCTCGACGGTTGAAGCGGACGAAGACAGCGATGGCGACAGCGATCCCAATGACGACCGCCATGTCTGGAAACCGAGCGAGCGCGTCATCGCAGTCGCTTATGACACGCCGGTTGTGGGCTGGCAGGGCAAGCGCGTCAATACGCTGCGCCTGTGGGAAGCGCAGCCGATTGACGCCATCAAGCTCGACGCGTTCAATTCGGGCGATCATCTGGGCGCGCTGAACGAAAGCAACAAGGCCGAGCTGATCACGCGCGTGCTTTACCCGGCAAACTCGACCCCGGCCGGACAGGAGCTGCGCCTGCGGCAAGAATATTTCTTTGTCTCCGCCTCTCTGCAGGATATTTTGCGCCGTCATTTGCAGCAATATCCGGACTTCACCAATCTCCATGACAAGGTCGCCATTCAGCTCAACGACACCCATCCGGCGGTCGGCGTCTTGGAGCTCATGCGGCTTCTGACTGACCTGCATGGTATGAAATGGGATGCCGCATGGGACATTACGCGCGGCACATTTGGGTATACCAATCACACGCTTCTGCCGGAGGCGCTCGAGACCTGGCCGGTGCATCTGTTTGAGCGGATGCTGCCGAGGCATATGCAGATCCTTTACGCGATCAACGCCAAAATCCTCCTTGAGGCGCGCCGCGATCGCAACTTCAACGACCAGCAGGTTCAGGCGATTTCGCTGATTGACGAGAGCCATGGCCGCCGCGTGCGCATGGGGCCGCTGGCCTTTGTCGGCTCGCATTCGGTCAACGGCGTTTCGGCTCTGCATACCGAGCTGATGAAGCAGACGGTGTTTTCCGATCTGCACAAGCTCTATCCAACTCGCATCAACAACAAGACCAACGGCATCACGCCGCGCCGCTGGCTGAACGGCTGCAATCCGGGCCTGACCGGCCTGATCCGCGAGGCCATTGGTGACAAGTTCCTTGATAATGCCGAAGAGCTTGTGGCGCTGGAGCCGTTTGCGGAAGACTCCGAGTTCCGCAAGAAATTCGCCGCCGTCAAACATGCCAACAAGGTGCGTCTCGCAGCGCTTGTTCGCCAGCGCATGGGGATCAGGCTTGATCCGAAGGCGCTGTTTGATGTGCAGATCAAGCGCATTCACGAATACAAGCGCCAGCTCCTGAACATATTGGAAGCCGTCGCGCTCTATGACGCCATCCGCTCTCATCCCGAGCGCGACTGGAACCCGCGCGTCAAGCTGTTCGGCGGCAAGGCGGCGCCTACGTATCACACCGCAAAACTCATCATCAAACTTGCCAATGACGTTGCCAAGGTCATCAATGGCGATCCTGCAGTGCGAGGCCTGCTCAAGGTGGCATTTGTTCCGAACTACAATGTTTCCACCGCCGAAATCATGATCCCGGGCGCGGATTTGTCCGAGCAGATTTCAACGGCGGGACTGGAAGCATCCGGCACGGGCAATATGAAATTTGCCCTGAACGGAGCTGTCACGATTGGCACACTGGACGGCGCGAATGTTGAAATCCGCGATCATGTCGGCAAGGAGAATATTTTCATCTTCGGCCTGACGGCGCAGCAGGTCGCTGAGCTGCGTGTTGACGGCTACACACCGCGCGACGTGATTGAAGCATCTCAGCCTTTATCCGAGGCGCTGAAGCAGATCGCCTCCGGCGTATTCTCGCCCGATGATGTGAACCGCTACAGGGATCTGGTCGAGAATTTGTACGAGCACGACTGGTTCCTGGTCGCAGCTGATTTTGACGCCTACTTCAACATGCAGCGCCATGTCGGCAAGGTCTGGAAGTCGAAAGACGACTGGAACCGGAAGGCGGTTTTGAACACGGCGCGCGTCGGCTGGTTCTCGTCAGACCGCACAATCCGTCAATACGGGAAGGAGATTTGGGGCGTCGGCTGAGAATCCGGCTTGTGGGCTATGAAGATTAAGGTCTAGCATGTTGTTGGGAGGCAATTTCGATGGCTGAACGGACACTTAAGGCGAAAGCACCAAAGGAAAAGTCCCAATCCGACGCCCGGTTGCATGGTGATGTTGTGCAGGCGATCGTCGATGGAAAGCACAATGATCCGTTCGCCGTGATGGGCATGCATGAGGCCGGTGGCCAGTTCACCGCGCGCGCGTTTGTGCCGGACGCTGACACGCTCGAAGTGTTGTCGCTGACGGGTGAGCCGGGCGGCACGCTGGAGCGGCGGCATCCTGCGGGGTTTTTCGAAGGCGCGATTTCCTTCAAGAAACGCCAGCCGCTGATATACCGGGCCCGCAACGGCGGGGGTGAATGGGACGTCAAAGACCCATACTCTTTCGGACCGGTGCTTGGGCCAATGGATGATTACTACATCGCCGAAGGCTCGCACTTGCGCCTGTTCGACAAATTCGGCGCGCACATCATTGACCATGAGGGCGCCCACGGCGTGCATTTCGCAGTCTGGGCGCCGAATGCGAGCCGGGTGTCTGTTGTTGGCGACTTCAATTTCTGGGATGGGCGGCGCCATGTGATGCGGCTGCGCCGCGATACGGGCGTGTGGGAAATCTTCGCGCCGGATGTGCCGGCGGGCGCTGCGTACAAATATGAGATCACCGCCTCGAACGGCGACATGCTGCCGCTGAAGGCTGACCCGTTCGCCTTCAAATCCGAAATGCGCCCGCAGACCGCTTCGATCGTCGAACATTCATGGACGCAGGACTGGGGCGATGCCGGCCACCGTGAATTCTGGGCCAAGGCCGATCCACGCCGCGTGGCCATTTCAATTTACGAAGTTCATGCCGGTTCCTGGCAGCGGCGAGAGAATGGCGATTTCCTGTCATGGGATGAGATGGCCGACAAACTCATTCCCTATGTGGTTGACATGGGCTTCACCCATATCGAGTTCCTGCCGATCAGCGAACATCCCTATGACCCGTCTTGGGGCTATCAGACGACGGGACTCTATGCGCCGTCCGCCCGTTTTGGCGACACCGCCGGGTTCGCGCGATTTGTCGATGGCGCGCACCGCGCCGGTGTCGGCGTCATTCTCGACTGGGTGCCCGCGCATTTCCCGACGGACTCGCATGGCCTGTCGCGGTTTGACGGCACGTCGCTGTATGAGCACGACGATCCCGCGGCAGGGTTTTCACCCGGACTGGAACACGGCGATCTACAATTTCGGGCGCAAGGAAGTGAAATCCTTCCTGATCAACAACGCGCTCTACTGGGCGGAGAAATATCATCTGGACGGCCTGCGCGTCGATGCGGTCGCGTCGATGCTCTACCTCGATTATTCGCGCAAGCATGGCGAGTGGGTGCCGAACAAATATGGCGGGCGGGAAAATCTTGAGGCGGTGTCCTTCATGCAGGAAGCCAATTCCGCCGCCTACGGCTCGACCCCCGGCTTCATGATGATCGCCGAAGAATCGACTGCTTGGCCAAAAGTGTCAGGCCCTGTTTACGATGGCGGACTTGGATTTGGCTTCAAGTGGAATATGGGCTTCATGCATGACACGCTGGCTTATCTCCAGCGCGAGCCGGTCTATCGCAAGCATCACCATAATGAGCTGACCTTCGGCCTGCTCTATGCGTTTTCCGAAAATTTTGTTCTGCCGATCTCGCATGATGAAGTGGTGCATGGCAAAGGCACGCTGCTGACCAAAATGGCGGGTGACGACTGGCAGAAGTTCGCCAATCTGCGCGCCTATTACGGTTTCATGTGGGGCTATCCGGGCAAGAAGCTGTTGTTCATGGGGCAGGAATTTGCTCAACGCGCGGAATGGAACGAGGCCAAGAGCCTTGACTGGCACGTGCTCAATTTTCCGCAGCATGAGGGCATGCGGCTGCTGGTCAAGGATCTGAACGCGCTCTACCGTTCAGTGCCTGCCCTGCATCAGCGCGACTGCGAGCCGGAAGGCTTCCAATGGCTGATCGCCGACGACCACCAGAACTCGGTCTATGCCTGGCTGCGCGCAACGCCGGGCCAGAAGCCGGTGATGGTCGTGTCCAATTTCACGCCGATCATTCGCGAGAACTACCGCATACCGCTGCCGGCGAGCGGACGCTGGGTGGAGCGCTTCAATTCAGACGCCGCGATCTATGCAGGCAGCGGCAAAGGCAATGGCGGGGAAATCCGCGCGGCCAAGGGCGATTTCATGGGCTTTGCAGCCAGCGCCGAGCTCACACTGCCACCGCTTGCGACCATGATTTTTGAGTTCGACATTTAGGGACCAGCGTTTGTAACGGTTTTTGGGAGGAAGCCTATGGAAAGACGATATGATCAGCCGCTGGCCCGTGACACCATGGCCTATGTGCTTGCGGGCGGGCGCGGCAGCCGACTGATGGAAATGACGGATGTGCGCGCCAAGCCTGCGGTTTATTTCGGCGGCAAAAGCCGTATCATTGATTTCGCGCTGTCCAATGCGCTGAATTCCGGCATCCGCCGCATCGGCGTTGCAACGCAATACAAGGCGCATTCGCTGATCCGCCATCTGCAGCGCGGCTGGAACTTCTTTCGCCCGGAGCGAAACGAGAGTTTTGATATTCTCCCCGCGTCTCAACGCGTATCGGAAGATCAGTGGTATTCCGGAACGGCGGACGCGGTGTATCAGAACATTGATATCATTGAGCCGTATGCGCCAAAATACATGGTCATCCTCGCGGGCGACCATATCTATAAAATGGATTATGAGCTGATGCTCCGACAGCACGTCGAATCTGGTGCGGATGTGACTGTCGGCTGTCTTGAAGTGCCGCGCATGGAGGCGACGGGCTTTGGTGTCATGCATGTGGACGACAAAGACCGCATTCTGCACTTTGTTGAAAAGCCGAAAGACCCACCCGGCATTCCCGGCCAGCCCGACATGGCGCTCGCCTCCATGGGCATTTATGTTTTTGAAACAAAGCTGCTCATAGACCAGCTGAGGCGTGATGCGGCGGATAAGGGTTCCAGCCGCGACTTCGGCAAGGACATTATTCCGTTCCTGGTCAATGGCGGCAAGGCTTATGCGCACCGGTTCAACAAGAGCTGCGTGCGCTCGGAGTTTGAGACCAAGTCCTACTGGCGCGACGTCGGAACCGTGGACGCCTATTGGGAAGGCAATCTTGACCTCACCGACATCACGCCCGAGCTTGATCTTTACGACCGCGACTGGCCGATCTGGACCTATGCCGAAATCAGGCCGCCGGCAAAGTTTGTGCATGACGAGGACGGACGGCGCGGCTCGGCGATTTCCTCGCTTGTGTCGGGTGACTGCATCGTCTCCGGCTCCAGCCTGCGCCGCAGCCTGTTGTTCACTGGCGTGCGGGCGAATTCCTATTCTTCGCTGAACGAAGCGGTGGTGCTGCCCGATTGCGTCATCGGCCGGCATTCGCGGCTGAGCAAAGTGGTGCTTGACCGCGGTGTGATCATTCCGGACGGGCTTGTGGTTGGCGAAGACGCGGAACTTGATGCCAAGCGCTTCCGGCGCACCGACAAGGGCGTGTGCCTGATCACCCAGTCGATGATCAACCGTCTCGGGATGTAGGCGTTGAAGGTCCTCTCCGTCGCCTCGGAAGTCTATCCGCTCGTCAAGACGGGCGGGCTGGCGGATGTTGCGGGCGCGCTTCCTGGCGCGCTTGCCGGACATGGCGTGGATATGCGCACGCTTGTGCCCGGCTACCCCAAGGTTCTGGCAGCGCTGGAGGGGGCGGCAAGCGTTTACAGTTTTCCGTCGCTTTATGGCGGGCCGTCGGAAATCCTCTCCGCCCGCGCGGGCGAGCTTTCCCTGCTCGTACTGAAAGCGCCGCATCTGTTTGAGCGCGGCGGCGGACCTTATGGCGATGAGACCGGCAAGGACTGGCCGGACAATTGGATGCGCTTTGCGGCGCTTTCACGCGCGGCGGCGACGATTGCGGAGATCGGCGCTGGCGGGTTCAAGCCTGACATTGTGCATGTGCATGACTGGCAGGCGGCGCTCACCTGCGCTTTCCTGAAATACGGCCCGGCCAGCGCGACGCCTTCCGTTATCACCGTCCACAATCTTGCCTTCCAGGGCCAGTATGCCGCCGACATTTTCCCGGCGCTCGGGCTGCCGCAGGCTGCGTTTTCAGTGGAAGGCGTTGAATATTATGGCGGCGTCGGGTTTCTGAAGGCGGGGCTGCAGTGCTCCTGGGCGATCACGACGGTCAGCCCGACATATGCGCAGGAAATCCGCACGCCCGAGTTCGGCATGGGGCTGAACGGCCTCATCAATGCGCGGCAGGCGCAGGTGTCACGGCATCGTCAACGGCATTGATGTCGATGTCTGGAATCCTGAAGCCGACACGAGCATTGCCAAGACCTATTCCGCCAAGAAAATGTCCGACCGCGAGGCGAACCGCAAGGCGCTGGCCAAGCGCTTCAAGCTGACGGCAGGCGACGGGCCAGTGTTCATAGTGATCAGCCGGCTCACCTATCAGAAAGGCCTCGACGTGCTTGCCGCCTCCATCGACCAGCTTGTGGCGATGGGCGGGCGGCTCGCCGTGCTCGGCACGGGCGATGCCGTCATCGAAGGGCGCGATTGTCGCAGCTGCGGGCCGTCATCCCGGCAAGGTCGGGGTTGTGATCGGCTATGATGAGGCGCTGTCGCATCTGATGCAGGCGGGCGGCGACGCCATTCTCATCCCGTCGCGCTTCGAGCCGTGCGGCCTCACCCAGCTTTATGGGCTGCGCTATGGCTGCGTTCCTGTTGTGGCGCGCACGGGCGGGCTTGCCGACACGGTGATCGACGCCAATGACGCGGCGCTGTCCATGGGCGTCGCCACCGGCGTCCAGTTCGCGCCTGTCGATTATGGGCCGATGCAGGACGCGATCCGGCGCACGATTGCGCTGTTCAAGACAAGGAAACATGGGCGCAGATGCAGGCGGCCGGCATGCGCGCTGACGTGTCCTGGGCGCGCAGCGCGGCGCGCTATGCCAATCTCTACAAGTCCCTTTTGAAACAGTGAGTTGCCATGCGTATCACCGTCAAGACCACGCCCTACATGGACCAGAAGCCCGGAACATCGGGGCTGCGCAAAAAGGTTCCTGTGTTTCAGCAGAAGAATTATGCCGAAAACTTCATCCAGTCCGTGTTCGACTCGCTTGAGGGTTTTGCCGGCAAGGCGCTGGTGCTGGGCGGTGACGGACGGTACTACAATCGCGAAGTCATCCAGATCGCCATCAAGATGGCGGCGGCGAACGGCTTCGGCAAGGTTCTGGTCGGCCAGGGCGGCATTCTTTCGACGCCAGCCGCCTCCAACATCATCCGCAAATATGGCGCGTTTGGCGGTCTCATCCTGTCGGCCAGCCACAATCCCGGCGGGCCGCATGAGGATTTCGGCATCAAGTACAATTCCGGCAATGGCGGGCCTGCGCCGGAGAAGATGACCGATGCGATCTTTGCCCGCAGCAAGGTGATTGACCAGTATCGACATCGCCGATGCAGCAGATCTTGATCTCGACAAGCTTGGCACATTCAACGTCGCCGGGATGGCCGTCGAGGTGATTGACCCGGTCATGGACTATCAGGAACTGATGGCGCAGCTGTTCGATTTTCCGGCGCTCAAAGCGATGTTCGCCGCTGGCTTCACCATGCGCTTTGACGCCATGAGCGCCGTGACCGGTCCTTACGCCAAAGCCATTCTGGAAGGCGCGCTTGGGGCAAAGCCGGGCACCGTCGTCAACGGCACACCCTTGCCGGATTTCGGCGGGCATCATCCGGACCCCAATCTGGTCCATGCCAAAGAGCTTTACGATCTGATGATGTCGGACAATTCTCCGGATTTCGGCGCGGCGTCGGATGGCGATGGCGACCGCAATCTCGTCATCGGCAAGGGTATCTTCATCACCCCGTCCGACTCTGTCGCCATGCTTGCCGCCAACGCGACGTGCGCGCCGGGCTATCGCGACGGCCTTGCCGGAATTGCGCGCTCCATGCCGACGAGCGGCGCGGCGGACCGGGTTGCGGCAAAGCTGGGCATTGGCATGTATGAGACGCCGACCGGCTGGAAATTCTTCGGCAATCTGCTCGACGCCGGCAAGGTTACCATCTGCGGCGAGGAAAGCGCAGGCACCGGCTCCGACCATGTGCGCGAGAAGGACGGGCTGTGGGCGGTCCTGCTCTGGCTCAACATTCTCGCCGCCCGCAAAGAGCCTGCGATTGACATCGTCAAAAAACACTGGGCTGAATATGGCCGCAACTATTATTCGCGGCACGACTACGAAGAGGTCGAGACCGAGCGCGCCAACCGGCTGATGGACGGGCTGAACGGACGGCTGTCATCCTTGCCCGGCACAAAGCTTGGCGCTTTGACCATCGCGGCATCCGATAATTTCACCTATCACGACCCCGTCGATGGCTCGACGAGCGCCAATCAGGGCATCCGCATCCTGTTTGAGGGCGGCTCGCGCATTGTCTTCCGCCTGTCCGGCACGGGCACGTCCGGCGCGACGTTGCGTGTCTATATCGAGCGGTATGAACCCGACCCCGCGCGCCATGATCTTGACACGCAGGCCGCGCTTGCCGATCTCATCGCCGCTGCTGACGAACTTGCCGGGATCAAGACCAATACCGGACGAGAGAGGCCCTCCGTCATCACATGACCCAGCATATGCCTCACTATAAACCGGGCGTCGCGTTCGGTCCGGGCGGCGTCCGTTTTTCTGTCGTCTCCCAGCATGCAACCGGCATGACGCTCTGCCTGTTCGACAAAGGCGGCAACCGCGAGACGGCGCGGCACGAAATGGCGCGCGCGCCGGGCAGCATGTTCACCATTGAGCTGAGGGGCATCAAGCCCGGCCAGCACTACGGCTACCGCGCCGAGGGGCCGTGGCTGCCGGAGGAAGGTCACCGCTTTGATCCGGCCAAACTTCTCGTTGATCCCTATGCGACGCGTCTCGACCGGCCCTATGCCTATCATCCGCATTTGACCAAACGCGGCATCGACACGCACAAGCTCGCGCCCAAAGCCATTCTCGAAACATCATCTGCGCCAGCCAGCCGCGCCGTGACGCCGCTCCGCGAAGGCGGGCTTATCTATGAGCTTTCAGTCAAGGGTTTCAGCCAGCTCAATCCGGACATTCCTGAGGAGCTGCGCGGCACGCTTGCGGCTCTCGCTCATCCCGCTTCAATCGCGCATTTCAAATTGCTCAATGTCGCCGCCGTCGAGCTCATGCCAGTCACGGCATGGATTGACGAGCGCCATCTCTACCCGCTCGGGCTCAGCAATGCCTGGGGCTATAATGCCGTCTCGTTCATGGCGCTTGACCCGCGCCTTGCGCCGAACGGCATTTCGGATTTGCGCACGCTTGCCGATGCGCTCCACAAAGAAGGCATCGCGCTTTTCCTGGACGTTGTGTTCAACCATACTGGCGAGAGCGATCTGATGGGGCCTGTGCTGTCGATGCGCGGTCTCGACAATGCGCTCTACTACCGGCATCACGCTGACGAGCCCGGCGCGCTGGTCAATGATGTGGGCACCGGCAACACGCTCGCGGTCGAGCGCGGGCCGGTGCGCGAGCTTGTCATTGACGCGCTGCGCCACTTTATCCTTCACGGCGGTGTGGACGGTTTCCGCTTTGACCTTGGCGTTGCGCTCGGGCGCACCGCGCGCGGGTTCTCGCCGCACGCGCCGCTGTTTGAAGCCATGCGCCATGACAGCGTGATTGCGCCGGCAACCCTGATTGCCGAGCCATGGGATATGGGGCCGGGCGGCTATCAGCTTGGTAATTTTCCGCCGCAGTTTCTGGAATGGAATGACCGCTACCGCGATGATGTGCGCCGTTTCTGGCGCGGCGATCCGGCAACGCTTGGCGTGCTTGCAACGCGCCTCTCCGGCTCGTCGGATGTGTTCCACCATCAGGGCGTGTCAACTCGCAGCGTCAATTTCCTCGCCGCCCATGACGGCTTCACGCTGGCAGATCTCACCGCCTACCGGCGCAAGCACAATTTCGACAATGGCGAGGACAATCGCGACGGCCATGGCGAGAACTTCTCCTGGAACCATGGCGTTGAAGGCCAGACTCTCGCGCCTGCCATCCGCGCGCGCCGCAAGGACGACGTCAAGGCCATGCTCGCGCTGCTGTTCCTGTCGCGCGGCATCCCCATGCTGACGGCAGGCGACGAGTTCGGTCGCACGCAGAACGGCAATAACAATGCCTACGCGCAGGATAATGAGACAACCTGGCTCGATTGGGAGAAACGCGATCAAGAGCTGGAGGCGTTCACCGCCAAGCTGTCCGCCTTGCGCGCCGCGCATCCCGCGTTGATGTCGGCACAGCTGTTATCCGGAAATCCGCATGGCAAGGAAAGCTGGCCGGATGTCAAATGGCTGCGCCCGAATGGCGAAGAAATGACGCTGCGCGATTGGGAAATGTCCGACAACCATCTGCTTGCTTTGGTTCTGACGGTTTCAACGCCGCTCAAGCCCGGCATCGACCGTGTCGCCATCGCCATCAACCGCAATGAAGGAACCGTCGCCCTGCATCTGCCGCCTGCTGGGCGCGGGCTGGCTTGGAAGAGCGAGCTTTCAACGCGCCCGGTGCGCCCGCTGGGCACGGGCGTTGACATGCCCGCCCATGCGGTGGCGGTGTTTGTGACGGAGAAGGCGGGCTCGCGCCGGACTACTCCGCCGCGAGCCTGATCTGCGGCGCCGATTCCATCACGGGGCCATCGACACTGTCCTCGAACTTTTCGAAATTCGCCGAGAACATGGCCACAAGGCGTTTCGCCATTGCGTCATACGCGTGGGTGTCGCTCCAGGTTGAGCGCGGGTCGAGCAGTGCCGCGTCAATACCCTCGACCGCCATCGGAACGAAGAAGCCGAAATTCGGATCGCGCCGGTAGGCAGCCTTGCTGAGTGCGCCGGAGAGCGCGGCGGTCAGCATGGTGCGGGTGGCGTTGATCGGCATGCGCCTGCCAACGCCATAAGCACCGCCGGTCCAGCCGGTGTTGACCAGCCAGCAGCTCACATTGTGATCGGCAATCAGCGTGCGCAGCAACGCGCCATATTCGGATGGATGCCTTGGCATGAAAGGCGCTCCGAAACAGGTTGAGAACGTCGCCTCGGGTTCTGTGACGCCCTTTTCCGTGCCTGCGACCTTTGCGGTGTAGCCGGACAGAAAATGGTACATGGCCTGTTCAGGCGTGAGCTTGGCAATCGGCGGCAGGACGCCAAAGGCGTCAGCGGTCAACATGATGATGTTCTTTGGGTGCTCTGCGCGGCCGGTTTCGCTTGCATTCGAGATGAAGTGCAGCGGGTAGGCACAGCGCGTGTTTTCCGTCAGGCTCGCATCCTCGAAGTCGGGCACAAGATCCCCATCCAGCGTGACATTTTCCAGGACAGTGCCTTTGCGGCGCGTGGCCGCGAAAATCTCGGGTTCGGCTTCTGCGGACAGGCGGATGGTCTTGGCGTAGCAGCCGCCCTCGAAGTTGAACACACCATCGGAACCCCAGCCATGCTCATCATCTCCAATGAGCGTGCGGTCGGGGTCGGCCGAAAGAGTGGTCTTGCCGGTGCCGGACAGGCCGAAAAAAATGGCGGCGTCGCCTTTTGCGCCGACATTGGCCGAGCAGTGCATCGGCATGACGCCTTTGACTGGCAGAAAGTAGTTGAGAACGGTGAACACCGACTTCTTGATCTCGCCCGCGTAAGACGTTCCGGCGATCAGGACGGTCATGCGGGTCAGATCAATGGCGATCACCGTTTCGCTGCGTGTGCCGTGCCGGGCGGGGTCGGCCTTGAAGGATGGAAGGTCGATGATTGTCAGCTTGGGAACAAAACTCTCCAAATCAGCGCGGTCCGGGCGGATCAGCAGATTGCGGATGAACAGGGACTGCCAGGCAAGCTCAGTGATGACGCGGGTCTGCAGCGCGTGCTCTTTGTCCGCGCCACCGGTCAAATCCTGCACGAACAGGTTCTTGCCCGTGACATGCGCCAGCATATCGGCATGCAGCCCATCAAACTGCGCGCGGGAGAGGCTGCGGTTATTGTCCCACCAGACGGTGCCGCGGGTCAAATCATCCTCGACCATGAACTTGTCCTTGGGCGAGCGGCCAGTGTGCTGACCAGTCATTGCCACGAGCGCACCATGCGCTGAGAGCCGCGCCTCGCCGGAGGTGACCGCCATACGCGAAAGCTCTGTTTCGCCAAGATTATAGAAAACGTGTGCCTGGCCTTCAAAGCCGACAGCCTCCAGATCGAAGGCTTCATTTCGCAAACCACTTTTCAACATTGCGGATGTCCCTCTTTTAAATCGGATTCAACGAAACTGGCGTCTGAGCAGGAAAGGCCAGAAAAATTCATACTGATCAAATGTTTAATCGTTTTAAAGATTTTAAAAAACGTCTAATCGTTTTAAAAGCGGCGGATATGTTAGCTCGTTAAGGACGCCTATTAAGGAAGCGCGATGGTCCATTCGACCTGCGCCATATTTTGTGCCACATTTGTCCGCCACTCCCGCGACACTGAATTGGTGAAGGGATGTGGACAATATGAAGGAGCCTGGCGGCATGACAACGATTGCGCTGGTCGATGATGACCGCAATATCCTGACCTCCGTTTCCATTGCGCTGGAGTCGGAAGGCTACCGGGTGGAAACATATACGGATGGCGCGTCCGCCCTTGAGGGGCTGACGGCACGCCCGCCGAATCTTGCGATTTTCGATATAAAAATGCCGCGCATGGACGGAATGGAGCTCCTGCGCCGCCTGCGGCAGAAATCGGACCTGCCCGTCATTTTCCTCACCTCAAAGGACGAGGAGATTGATGAATTGTTCGGGCTAAAAATGGGGGCGGATGATTTTATCACCAAGCCGTTCTCGCAGCGGCTCCTTGTCGAGCGTGTCAAAGCTGTGATGCGCAGGGCGCAGGGCCGCGATGCGGCTGTGGCGGGCAAGGCGAATGGACAGGCGTCCAACACAATCGAGCGCGGCCAGTTGGTCATGGATCAGGAGCGTCATACCTGCACTTGGTCCGGCCAGCCGGTGACGCTGACGGTGACGGAATTCCTGATCCTGCACGCGCTCGCCCAGCGCCCCGGCGTTGTCAAAAGCCGTGATGCGTTGATGGATGCAGCTTATGACGATCAGGTCTATGTGGATGACCGCACGATTGACAGCCACATCAAGCGGCTGCGCAAGAAGTTCAAAGCGGTCGACGACAATTTCGACATGATCGAAACGCTCTATGGTGTCGGCTATCGCTTCAGCGAGGCGTGATTTATAACCCGCCCATGGTGGCAGAGACTGAGAAAACGATCATCCGCAAGAATGCGAGCCGCAGCCTGCAGTTTGCATGGATTGGCAAGCTGTTCTTGCCGGTCAGGCGGCTTCTGGGGCACTACATATTTTCCAGCCTCACACGGCGCATTCTTGTTCTGAACCTCGCCGCGCTTGGCGTTCTGGTTTCCGGCATCTTGTATCTCAACCAGTTTCGCGAGGGCCTGATCGACGCGCGCGTCGAAAGCCTGATGACGCAGGGCGAGATCATCGCCGCAGCGATTGCCGCATCTGCCACCGTGTCGACTGATTCCATCACGGTCGATCCGGAAAAGCTCCTCGAAATGCAGGCCGGGCAGACGATATCGCCCAGCGACGATTCGATAGAAGCGATGGAATTTCCAATTAACCCGGAGCGTGTCGCGCCAGTCTTGCGCCGGCTGATCTCGCCGACGCGCACCCGGGCGCGCATCTATGACCGCGACGCCAACTTAATGCTGGATTCCCAGCATCTTTATGCAGGCGGGCAGGTATTGCGGTTTGACCTGCCGCCGCTGGACGACGAGGATGAGAGCTATCTGGGCCGGTTCCTGAGCTGGACCGCAGGCTTGTTCAGCCGCAATAATCTGCCCGTCTACCAAGAGCCCCCCGGCGGCAATGGCGCGGCTTTCCCGGAAGTGATGACGGCGCTGACGGGCGGGACATCGACCATTGTGCGCATGAACGAACAAGGCGGCCTTGTTGTCTCGATCGCCGTCCCGGTGCAGCGTTTCCGCGCGGTCCTCGGCGTCCTGCAGCTTTCGACCCAAGGATCTGACATAGACCGGATCGTGCAGGGCGAGCGGCTGGCAATCGTGCGCGTGTTTTCCGTTGCGGCGCTGGTCACCGCCCTGTTGTCCATGCTGCTCGCCTCGACAATTGCCAACCCGCTGCGCCGTCTTGCGGCAGCGGCCGTGCGTGTGCGGCGCGGGGTGCGCACGCGTGAGGAAATCCCGGACTACTCCAACCGCCAGGATGAGATTGGCAATCTGTCCACGGCGCTGCGCGATATGACTTCTGCGCTGTACGCGCGCATTGAAGCGATCGAAAGCTTTGCGGCGGATGTGAGCCATGAATTGAAGAACCCACTCACCTCGCTGCGCAGCGCTGTTGAGACCTTGCCACTGGCAAAATCGCCGGAGTCGCAAAAGCGCCTGATGGATATCATCCAGCACGACGTGCGCCGCCTTGACCGGCTGATTACCGATATTTCGGACGCCTCGCGCCTTGATGCAGAACTTGCGCGGCAGGATTCTCAAAAGGTCGATCTGAAAAACCTCTTGACCAATATCGTGGCTGCGGCCGCAGAGTTGCGGCGCAACAAGCATGTCAAAATCGAGTTGAGCGTCGGCAAATTGCCGCCGGCATTAAAGAGCTTCACAATACCGGGTCATGATCTGCGCATTGGTCAGGTGATCACCAATCTTCTGGAAAATGCACGATCATTTGTCCCGGACGGGACTGGCAGGATTTTAGTCAAGCTTGAGCCAACTGCCGATTTCATGCGCATTCTCGTCGAAGACAACGGCCCTGGCATCAGTTCGGAGAACACAGATCGCATCTTTGAGCGCTTTTACACCGACCGTCCCGTTGGCGAGGCCTTTGGGCAAAACTCCGGCCTCGGGCTTTCCATTTCCAGGCAGATCATCCAGGCGCACGGCGGCACGATCAATGCCGAGAACATCGTTGACGGGTCATCCGATAAAGTTCTCGGCGCGCGTTTCATCGTTCTCCTGCCCTCGCAGCCGTGATGCCTGCGCTCGCAAATCTTCATGCAACAGCGCTGATTGTCGGCGGCAAAGGCGTCATCATCTTTGGCGCTCCGGGCGCAGGCAAGACTGCTTTGGCGCTGGAGCTGATCCGGGAGTCGCTGCGAGACAATATCGAGGCTATGCTTGTGTCTGATGATCGGGTGGACCTCGCATTGACGGATGGCAAACTTGTCGCGTCCCCTCCAGCACAACTGGCCGGCCTCATCGAAGTGCGGGGCTCCGGCATTCACGAGATCGGTTACGTAGAGTCTGCCGCGCTTGATCTTGCCGTCAACCTTGTGGATACACAGAAAGCCGAGCGGATTTCCCCTGCGGAACCTCAACTGATAGCTCATGGCGTGAAGCTTCCGGCCCTAAAGCTCCCAATCGGCTATACTGGACCGCAAGTGCGGGCAGTCCTTGCCCATCTCGGCCTTTACAAGCCACTTCAGCAATGAAAATTTCGTAGCATTTTCAACACGTAGAAACTTTTTTGCAAAATTCACCTTGCCTTGCAACCGTCTCTCGACAACATATCGCTCCTGCCCAAAGCGGCGGCGGACCGGATCATCGCAAACAACCGGTCTGCGAGCGCCTCAAATGAGGCGTCGACGGGAGCAATTAGAATATGATCGGACTCGTGCTTGTTACGCACGGAAAGCTGGCCGAAGAGTTTCGCCATGCGCTTGAGCATGTGGTCGGGCCGCAGACATTTTTGGAAACGGTGCCCATCGGCGCCGACGACGATATGGAATCGCGCCGCCAGGATATCGTGGATGCGATTGCACGCGCCAATGACAATGACGGTGTTATCGTGTTGACCGACATGTTTGGCGGCACCCCCTCCAATCTGGCAATTTCCGTCATGGCCCCCGGCAAGGTCGAAGTGATCGCCGGCATGAATTTGCCCATGCTGATCAAACTCTCGCGCGTGCGTGTCAATGAAGACATGGTCTGCGCGTTGAAGGAGGCGCAGGATTCGGGGCGCAAATACATCAATGTAGCAAGCCAGATCCTGACGGGCAAATGATGACAACAGACACCGCTATCCGCCGGACACTGGATGTCATCAACATGCGCGGCCTGCATGCGCGCGCGTCGGCAAAGTTTGTGCAGCTCGTTTCCGGATACGACGCTGAGGTCGAGGTTGAGAAGGACGGCACGAGCGTAGGCGGCGCTTCCATTATGGGTCTGATGATGCTGGCCGCCAGTCCCGGCACCTCCATCAATGTCAGCGCATCAGGGCGGCAGGCACTTGAAGTCATGGATGCCTTGGAAGCGCTTCTCGCCGACAAGTTCGGCGAGGGGGAGTAGTTGCGGCCTCAAGACATTCCCACATAAAGATTTCTTTATATCATATTGCCGATCAGTGTTTTTGCTGGTAATAGCCCGCCCAATTCCAGCGCGCGCCATGCCGCCCGCTGTCAATTTCTGATTTTCCGGAGAGCAATATGAGCACGAGCAAAGACTACGTTGTCGCCGACATTTCATTAGCCGATTGGGGCCGCAAGGAGCTGGATATCGCTGAAACCGAAATGCCGGGCCTGATGGCTTGCCGCGAGGAATTCGGCACGACCAAGCCGCTGAAAGGCGCGCGCATCACCGGCTCGCTGCACATGACCATTCAGACCGCCGTGCTGATCGAGACGCTGAAAGTTCTTGGCGCGGATGTGCGCTGGGCCTCGTGCAATATTTTCTCGACGCAGGACCATGCCGCCGCTGCCATCGCTGCCACCGGCACGCCGGTGTTCGCCGTCAAGGGCGAGTCGCTCACTGAATACTGGGACTACACCGACAAGATTTTTCAGTGGCCGGATGGCAAGCCGACCAACATGATCCTCGACGACGGCGGCGACGCCACCATGTACATCCTGCTCGGCGCGCGCGCCGAGGCCGGCGAGAACATTCTGGTCAACCCGTCCTCCGAAGAAGAGGAAATCCTGTTCGCGCAGATCAAGAAGCGCATGGCGGCGACGCCCGGCTTCTTCACCAAGCAGCGCGATGCGATCAAGGGCGTGACCGAAGAGACCACGACCGGCGTCAACCGCCTGTATCAGCTGCATGCCAAGGGCCTGCTGCCGTTCCCGGCGATCAACGTCAACGACACTGTCACCAAGTCGAAGTTCGACAATAAATATGGCTGCAAGGAATCGCTGGTGGACGGCATCCGCCGCGGCACCGACGTGATGATGGCCGGCAAGGTCGCCGTCGTCTGCGGTTACGGCGATGTCGGCAAAGGCTCCGCCGCTTCGCTGCAGGGCGCCGGCGCGCGCGTCAAGGTGACGGAAGTTGACCCGATCTGCGCGCTGCAGGCGGCGATGGACGGCTTTGAAGTGCTGACGCTCGAAGAAGCCGCGCCGCATGCCGACATCATCATCACCACGACCGGCAACAAGGACGTTGTGACACTTGACCATATGCGCCTGTTCAAGGACATGGCCATTGTCGGCAATATCGGCCATTTCGATAATGAGATTCAAGTCACGGCTTTGAAGAACTTCAAGTGGACCAACGTCAAGCCGCAAGTCGACATGATCGAGTTTCCTGGCGGCAAGCGGATGATCCTTCTGTCGGAAGGCCGTCTGCTCAACCTCGGCAACGCCACCGGCCATCCGTCCTTCGTCATGTCCGCCTCGTTCTCCAACCAGGTTCTGGCGCAGATCGAGTTGTTTGCGCATGGCGAGAAATACACCAACCAGGTTTACGTGCTGCCGAAGCACCTCGATGAAAAGGTCGCCCGGCTGCATCTTGGCAAGCTCGGCGTGCGCCTGACGGAGCTTTCCGGCGAGCAGGCCGCTTATATCGGCGTCAAGCAGCAGGGTCCGTTCAAGTCGGAACACTACCGCTATTAATCCAGCAGAGTAAGGCCACAACATATTGAGCCCGCAGCCTTGACTTGGCTGCGGGTTTATTTTTGCGCGACACAAGGCTTCACGCCGATTCGCTCAACCGTTATGTTGCACTGATTCGCGACATCCCCACCGGTCCAGCCCGGGCGAAAAGAGGGGTGCGCGGGACGGCGGTCTGATCCATGCGGTATAGGGATTGAAGACCTGCCAGGGGTAGTTTTGAGCGTAAAATTCGGGTTCCACGGCTCCAGCGCTTCGCCGGACCAATTCGGACGATTCATGCGGCATCTTGATCCCAAACGCCTGCTCCCCACAAACACGCGCCGTTTGCGCGCAAGCGCTGCCGCAGCCGTTACAATTGCCTTGCCGCTTGAAGCCGGCGCCGCCGAGGGCGTGTTCTCAGGCATAGCGTTGCCCGCCACTTTCGGCTCACTTGAAGTGATCCAGTTCTCGATGTTTCTCGGTGCGATGGGCGCTGCTCTTTTGTCGGCGGTGTGGCTCATCCGTGAGCGCGGCAAAATTGCCGGTGAGAATCAGACACTGCGCGCTCGGGTTTCCGATCTGTCTGCGTCCTTGCAACGCGCCGATGCGCTCTTGGCGAGCCGCGACAACCGGGTGATCATCTGGGACCGGGAAGGCGAAAAGCCTGAGCTTGTCGGCACGCTTCCGGCTTCTTCCGGCGCGCCGGCGGACCGTGCCTCGTTTCTTGCCTTCGGACGCTGGCTGCTGCCATTGTCTGCAGCCGCGCTTGACCGGGCGATTGCTGCGCTGAGGACCAAGGCGACGGCCTTTGACATCACCGTTGAGACCGCATCCGGCATGCCGCTTGAAGTGCAGGGACGCACATCGGGAGCTGCCGCCTTTGTGCGCTTTGTCAGCCTTGGTGAACTGCAATCGGCGCATGCGCGGCTTCAAGCGGAGTTTGAAGAGCTGAACGCGGCCTACCTGACACTTAGCGCGCTCTTTGATGCCTTTCCTATGCCTGCATGGAAACGCGGATTGGACGGGGCGATCAACTGGGCAAACAAAGCCTACAAGGCGCTGGGCGACGCGGCCGCGCCAAGTCAGCTTTCTGAGCTTTTTGGTGAACAGGCACGCCAGGCGATAGACTCCAAGCGGAGCGGCGAAGGCGTCTTTCAAGACGAACTGACGGCTGTCGCAGGCGGGGACCGGCGCGTGTTCCGCGTCACGGACATAGCTGTGCCGTCTGGTTCAGCGGGGCTTGCACTCGATATCAGCGATGAAGAGCTGGTGCGTGAGGAATATGAACGCACGCTGCAGAGCCATGCCGATACGCTTGATCAGCTGACCACTGCGGTGGCCATGTTCGATGTTTCGCAGAAACTGCGCTTCTACAACAACGCGTTCCAGACGCTTTGGGGCCTTGAGTCGGCCTGGCTTGATTCTGCGCCTGACAATGGCGCAGTACTTGACCGTCTGCGCAGCGATGGCAAACTGCCCGAGCAGCCGGAATGGCGGCGCTGGCGCGAGTCGGTTCTTGCCGCCTACCGCGCGCCGGACGCGGCCGAGCATTGGTGGTATTTGCCCGACGGCAGAACCCTGCGCGTCATCGCCAATCCCCAGCCGAAAGGCGGCGCGATCTGGGTCTTTGAAAATCTGACCGAGAAGTTTGATCTTGAGAGCCGTTTCAACACCATGGTCAAGATCCAGGGTGAAACGCTGGATCACTTGGCCGAGGGCGTTGTCGTATTTGGCTCGGATGGCAAGGTGCGGCTTGCCAACCCGTCATTCTCCGCTCTGTGGGCGCTGCCCGACGATCTCGTCAAAGAGGGCGCACACATCACCGCCATCCAGAATTTCTGCGAACAGCTGACCACGCAAACGCAGTGGACAAAATTTGTAGAAGCTGTCACCGGCTTTGATGACAGCCGCCAGTCAAAGTCTGGCCATATCGAGCTGTCGAGCGGCGGCGTACTCGCCTTTGCGCAGGTGCCCCTGCCGAAAGGCCAGACCATGCTGACCTTTGTCGACGTTACGGATTCCGTCAATGTGGAGCGGGCCTTGACCGAGCGCAACGAAGCGTTGCAGCGCACAGACCAGTTGAAGACCGAGTTTGTCCAGCACGTCTCTTACGAGCTCCGCTCTCCGCTTACCAACATTATCGGTTTCACCGAACTGCTCGAACTGCCCGCAACCGGTCCGCTCACTGAGCGCCAGCGTGACTATGTCGAACATATTTCGACATCCTCCGCGTCGCTTTTGGCAATTGTGAACGACATACTCGACCTTGCCAGCATAGATGCCGGGGTCATGGAGCTTGATCTGGCTGAAGTGGACACCAGTGACCTGATCACTGGCGCAGTGGCGTCTTGTGCCAACAGGTTCGCGGAGAACAACATCCGAGTTGACGTCAGCGTTGATCCCGCCGCAAAAGCCTTCCGTGCGGATGCCTTGCGCATGCGCCAGGTCCTGTTCAACTTATTGGCAAACGCTGCCAATCATGCGCCGGAAAACAGCACCGTTACGGTCTCGTGCGTTCGGGATGGTTCTGTCATTGAATTCTCTGTGAGCGACACGGGCCCTGGCATCCCGGATGATGTGGTCAATGACGTCTTCAGCCGGTTCCAGCGCGGTGGCGCCTCGGGCCGCAAACGCGGCACGGGCCTCGGCCTCGCCTTGGTCAAGAGTTTTGTCGAACTGCATGGCGGCAGCGTCATGATTGAAACAGCGCCGGACCGCGGCGCCAAGGTCATTTGCCGCCTGCCCGTCATTCCGCAGCAGTTTGCGCCTGAGAAGGCTGGCGGAGAGAAAGTCAGCATCACGGCGGCGGAGTGAAGCCGCGTGCCAGTTGAAATCGACCTGCCCGACTCCGGCGCTACCGACCGTCTCGGCGAGGACTTGGCCCGTGCGCTGAAAAAGGGCGATGTCCTGGCCCTGTCAGGCGATCTGGGCGCTGGCAAGTCGACGCTCGCCCGCGCCTTGATCCGGGCCATGGCGAATGATCCCGGGCTGGACGTGCCAAGCCCGACATTTACGCTGGCGCAGAGCTATGCGCTGCGCATCCCGGTCACGCATTTTGACTCTCTATCGCTTGGCCTCGCCCGACGAGATTGAAGAGCTTGGCCTTGGTGAGGCCCTCGCCACAGGAATTGCGCTGATCGAGTGGCCCGAGCGCGCCAATGGCCGACTACCAGCCGCCGCGCTGCGGCTCGAACTCAGTGAACAAGGCGAAGGCCGCAAGGCTGTCATATCGGGTGCCGGACGACGATTGAGCGCATCGAGCGCAGTTCTGACCATACGCCAGTTTCTTGCCCGGCATGGATATGGCAAATCGAAACGCGGCTGGTTCCAGGGCGATGCGTCAACCCGTTCGTTCGAGCGTATCCAAATGACCGGGAAGCCGGACATGATCCTGATGGATCATCCGGAAAAGCCTGACCTGTCTCCCATCATCAATGGCCGCTCATACCGGCAGACCGCGCGCATCACTTGGACCGTGACGCCCTTTGTAGCTGTTGCGCGCGCGCTGAAGGCTCATGGCTTTGCTGCGCCGGAAATCATTGCCGAAGATCTGGATTTGGGGATTCTCCTGATGGAGAATCTGGGTGACGGGAAAATAACCGACGAAGCCGGGGCCCCAATCCCTGCGCGTTACCAGGCTGCGAGCGAACTTCTTGCCAAGCTGCACGCGGCGCAGGTTTCCCGCGATCTGCCCTATGATCGGGCCAAGACCTACTCTCTGCCGCCCTATGATCACGACGCGCTGATGATTGAAGCGCGGCTGATGCTCGAGTGGTATGTGCCTTTCCGGCTGAGCCGGGCCGTGAGTGACGAGGAATCGCAAACGTTCAATCTGCTCTGGGATGAGCTTATCGCCGTACTGGGGCGCTCGGAGACCGGGCTGATCCTGCGCGACTACCACTCACCCAATCTCATCTGGCGGGACGAAAAGTCCGGTACTGACAGGCTTGGTCTGGTCGATATCCAGGACGCGCTTTACGGGCCGTTGTCCTATGATGTGTCTTCGCTTGCCCAGGATGCGCGCGTGACCATACCGGAAGAGCTCGAAAGGCAGCTGACCGGCGCCTATTGCGCAGCGCGCCACGCGCTCGGCGATTTTGACGAAGCTGCGTTCCGCGAGGCCTATGCAATCACCGCGCTGCAGCGCGCCACGAAGATCCTGGGCATATTCGTGCGCCTCGACAAACGAGACGGAAAGCCTGACTATCTCAAACATTTGCCGCGCATGGAGGCTTATGTGAAACGAGCGCTTGAGCATCCAAGGCTTGCAAAACTGTCCCGCTTCTATTCAAGCTTCCTGAACTGAGTCGCGGAAAGCCTTTCCATTGCAAGACAAGATCACGACCGCCATGGTTCTCGCCGCAGGCCTTGGCAAGCGCCTTCGGCCGATCACGGACACAATTCCAAAACCACTCGTGAAAATCGGAGGCAAGCCGATGATCGATTGGGGTCTGGATTGCCTCCAGGCCGCGGGTGTCACGCATGGCGTTGTGAACGTGCATTATCTTGCAGGCCAGCTTGAAGAGCATCTGGCGCAGCGCCGCAGCCCCAGGATTACTATTTCCGATGAACGCGGCGTGCTTCTTGAATCGGGCGGCGGGATCATGAAGGCGCTGCCATTGCTTGGGGATAACCCTTTCTTTCTCATAAATTCAGACACATTCTGGATTGAAGGCGAAGAGAGCAATTTGAACCGCCTTGCCGCAATGTTTGATTCAAACTCCATGGATATACTACTCATGCTGGTAACGCCTGGGCAGGCGACCGGTTATGAGGGCAAGGGGGATTTCTCCATGGATATGAGCAACCGGCTGCGCAGGCCGGGAACGGATGAGACAGTGCCGTACGTCTATGCAGGCGCGGCTGTCATCCATCCGCGCGTGTTCAAGGGCGCGACGCTTGAACCGCATTCGCTCAACCGGCAATTCAACAAGGCTATTGCCGATGGCAAGCTTTTTGGTATGCCAATGGAAGGCCACTGGATTACAGTGGGCACGCCGGACGCTATCGAGGCTGCCGAAGCCGTGGTGAAAAAACGCAGGAAACGATGACCGATCAACGCCGGCCCAATGTCTTTTCAATTGCGCCCGGCGTTCCGTTCCTGACAACACTGGTGTCGTCTGTCCGCTCCGGCGCATTTGACTGGCCGGGGCCCGATCCGTCCAACCCGCTCGCACTGGCCTCGACCACAATCTATGTGCCGACCCGCCGCGCCGCCCGCGCCCTGCGGGCTTTGTTTGCCGAAACAGGCGGAACACGCTCGGCGATTTTACCGGTTATCAAGCCGCTCGGTGAGTTCGATGAAGATGCGGCATTCTTTGCCTCGCCTGATGCGGAAGAGCTTTCGCTTGATCCGCCGATTGCCTCTGACGAGCGCATCCTTACCCTCGCCCGGCTGACATCGGCATGGAGCAAACAGCTCGGCCATGACGCGCCTTCGCTGATTGCTGGCGAAAACATCATGCTCCCCTCCACCGCCGCCGACGCCATCTGGCTGGCGCGCGATCTTGCCGGCTTGATGGACGAAATGGAGCGGGAAGGTGTGACCTGGCATGAGCTTGCCAAGGTCGATTCAGATGCGCTCGCCGGATGGTGGCAGCATACGGTCAAGTTTCTCAGCATCGTCACCGAAGCCTTTCCAGCGTATCTCGCGGAGCGTGGCCTTTCCGATCCGGTGGCGCATCGCAACGCTGTGCTGCGCGCCGAAGCGCGGCGGCTTTCGGATTTTCCGCCAGCCGGGCCCGTTATTGCAGCGGGGTCCACAGGTTCCATTCCGGCGACTGCCGATCTGCTCGCCGTCATCGCGCGGCTTCCGCAAGGCGCGGTGGTTTTGCCCGGTCTCGACAAGCAGATGGATGAGGCGACATGGGCGCATATCGGTGCGATAGATGCGCCGGCGTCGATATGCGGCCATCCGCAATTCGGTCTGATGAAGCTTTTGTCAAAGCTGGGAGCGATGCGGGCGGATGTTCAGCCCCTGACCGAACCAGCGCGTCATTTGCAGGCCAGGGAGAAGATCATCTCCGAGGCGCTGCGGCCGGCTGACACGACAGACCTTTGGGGCGCATCAGCGGGCAATCACGGCGAGGCGTTATCTGACGTTGTTCTGATCGAAGCGCCGGGCGAGCGTGAGGAGGCTCTGGCGATCGCCATAGCTCTGCGTCAAGCCCTTGGCGAAAATCGGGAACACACCGCCGCGCTGGTGACGCCCGACCGCAATCTTGCGCGCCGCGTTTCAGCGGAGCTTTTGCGATTCGGCATCGTAGCTGATGATTCCGGCGGCACGCCGCTTGCCAACACACCGCAGGCAGCGCTGTTTCAAACGCTCATCCGGTGTGTGTTCGCGCCCGCCGGACCTGTCGACCTGCTCACGGTCCTGAAGCATCCGCTATCCAAGTTTGGACGCGAGAGCGCAGTCAGTTTGCGGGCAGCCGAAACGCTTGAGCTTGTCGCCCTGCGCGGCAACATTGGTGAAGTGGATGCGCAGACGCTTGGTGATAGGTTCGAGCGGTCCCTGATCGAGGCCGCAGAGAGAAGCCGGCGCGCGGACTGGATGGATCGCGTTTCGGGCGCGGACATTGAAGCCGCGCGACAGATCGCCAAATCCTTCAGAGACGCGCTCGCGCCGCTGCAAGCGCTTGCCGCCGCACCGCACGTATCCGTTCCGGAGGCGGTCCACGCGGCAGTGGCTGCCTTTGAAATGATTGGCTGCGATGCGGAAGGTTCGCTGGCGGCGCTGTATGATGGCGATCACGGTGAAGCCTTTGCGGCGCATCTGCGCGGGCTTGTCTCGGCTGAGACGGGATTTGTCTTCGCACCAGAGGCCTTTCCCGATGTGCATAGCGCATTGATAGCCGGCAAGGCAGTCAAACCGAAGACCGGGTCGGATCCAAACATCTTCATCTGGGGCTCGCTTGAGGCGCGGCTGCAGGAGGTTGACACCATCGTGCTTGGCAGCCTGAATGAAGGCAGCTGGCCGGGGGCCATGCCGGAAGATCCGTTCCTGTCGCGCGGCATGAAATCCTCCATGCGCCTTGATCCGCCCGAGCGGCGCATCGGTCAGGCCGCGCATGATTTTCAGATGGCGATGGGAACCGCTAAAGTCATTCTGACCCGGTCCCTCAAGAGCGATAGTGCGCCCAGCGTTGCCTCGCGCTGGCTCCAGCGGCTGACTGCTTTTATTGGCAAGACCGACACAGAAGCGATGCGCGCGCGGGGCGCGCAATATCTGCATTGGGCCACAGAGATTGACCGCCGCGCCAATATCGACCTCGAGCCGCGGCCCCGGCCAACACCGCCGCTCGAGCTGCGCCCGAAACGCTTCTGGATCACGGACATCGAAAAACTGCGCCGCGATCCGTATTCGATCTACGCCCGCGACATATTGAAACTGCGGCCGCTTGACCCCTTGATCCGTGCGCCGGACGCACGCGAGCGCGGCAATCTGTTCCATGAGATCATGCGGCGTTTTATTGAGGCTGGAGTTCCGCGGGACAAACGCAGGGCGGAAGCGCTTTTGCGCGAAATTGCCGTTGATGCATTTGCCAAAGAGCAGTTGCCGCCTGACGTGCGCGCGCTTTGGTGGCCGCGTTTTGAGCAGCTTGTAACGCCCATCATCGACGAAGAACATAAACGGCAGTCGCTGGTTGCCGCGAGTTTTGTTGAGACCAATGCAGCGAGCACGGAAATTGACGGCACCGGCGTGACCATTTCCGGGCGCGCCGACCGGATCGATGTTCTGACATCCGGCGGCATCGATATTTTGGACTACAAATCGAGCGACAACCCGAAGAGCGGTGCTGCGGCCAAGCTTCTCAATCCGCAATTGGCGCTTGAGGCGGCGCTCGCCAAGCGGGGCGCGTTCCGGCAGATCGGACCGCAGTCAGTCAGCGCTCTCTACTATTACCGCCTGCTGGCAAAGGGCGAAGTGAAACTCGACGCAGTAAAGGCAGGCAAAGAGGACATCAACATCGACGCGCTGGGCGACAAAGCCTGGGAGCAGCTTTCCAGGCTTGCGGCAAGTTTCAACAATCCGGCAACGCCTTATGCCTCCCATGTCCTGCCGCCGGTCTATGCGGACAATGACTATGATCATCTGGCCCGCGTGCTGGAATGGTCGGCGGGCAATGGCGAACAAGAGGATGCGCATGATGAGTAGGCGCATCAAGGTGACAGGCGAGGTTTCCGCCGAAACCCGGCAGCAGCAGGCAAGGGCTTCCGATCCCGCCAAATCAGTCTGGGTGTCAGCGAATGCGGGCTCGGGCAAGACCCATGTTCTGTCAGAACGCGTGATCCGCCTGCTCCTCAATGATGTCGAGCCTTCCTGCATAATCTGCCTGACCTATACCAAGGCCGCCGCCGCAGTCATGGCGAACCGTGTGTTCGACAGGCTGGCGGCATGGGTGGCGCTGGATGACGCGGCGCTTTCAGCCGCCATTGTCAAAATGGGCGAGCCTGCGCCTGCGCCCGCCAAACTGAGGAAGGCGCGGAGGCTGTTTGCCCGCGCGTTGGAAACACCGGGCGGCCTGCGCATTCAGACCATCCATGCCTTTTGCCAAAGCGTGCTCGGCCGCTTTCCGCTTGAGGCCAATATTGCCGGGCGGTTCGAGCTGATGGACGACGTGCTCGGCGCGCATTTTTTCAGCGAAGCCAAGCGCCGGGTTCTGGAAAAGGCCGATAGCGGGGCGTTCAGCAAGACGGTTTCCACGCTGGTCGGCACAGTCGGCGAGCATGCGCTGGAGACGCTGATCGAAGAGTGCCTGGAAACCGCGACCGCGTCGGGATCACGGCGTTTGGCAAATGCTGTCCGCGGATGGAGGGCGGGCACAAGCCTGTTTCAGGTTATGGGGTTTGAAAGGGAGAGACGAGGCTTCCATTGCGAGGCTGGCCGCTCAAATCGCCGCCGATCCCGTTCAACCGTCATGATCGCATTGCAACCGATTCGTCCAAAGTTAATACACAGCATTTGTACGATCTTGGAAGGATGCTGCAGAGCGCCCCGGATGCGGCTTGAGGCACAAGTGTCTTGAGAGCCTCATTGAAAGACGAAAGCCGCCTCAAGAACAATGACAACCTGAAGAAAGCCCTGCTCGGCGTTCTTCCGGACATCGACGCGATGCTGGACGCACCGTTGATGAAATCGCTTAAATCGCGGACAAATCTCGCACGTCCGCTATCCGCACACTCTCACCCTGGCTTCCAGATCGCCGGGCATAAGCCCTGCGCGAATATGCAGCGTTGAAAGCGCGGCGCGCAATGCTGGATTATGACGACATTATTTACCGCACGGCCAAGCTCCTTACCCAGCCCGGCGCGAGCGGCTGGGTGCAGTACAAGCTTGATCAAGGCATCGGGCATATTCTGATCGACGAGGCGCAGGACACCAACCCGGCGCAATGGTCGATCATCAAGGCGCTGAGAGAGGAGTTTTTTGCCGGCGAAACCGCGCGAAATCAGACCGCACGCTGTTTGCCGTGGGCGATGAAAAACAGTCGATCTACTCTTTTCAGGGCGCGCGACCGGAAATATTCGGCGAAACCGGAACAGAAACGAGAAGGCGCGCGCGGCGAAATTTGTTCGACGAAGCGAGGCTGAACCTTTCCTTCCGCTCGACTGCCGATGTCCTTAGCGCGGTGGATCAGGTCTTTGCGCTTGACGACAACCGGCGCGGCCTTTCACCTACGACGACTATCAAGCGCACCAGCCGATCCGCGTCCACGGCCCGGGCCGGGTGGAGGTTTGGCCTTTGTTGTTGCCGAAAAGGGAGCAAAATACCGGATGACTGGCTGCAAGGCGTGCGGCAGGAGCACGAGCCAGCGGTCCGGCTTGCCGCTGCTATTGCCAAAACGATTGAGGGTTGGCTGAAGAGCGGCACGTCAACTCCGCGACCGGCGCGATCGATGCGCGCGACATCATGGTTCTGGCGCGCAAGCGCGGGCGCTTTGTCCACGCCCTGTCGCGCGAACTGAAAAACCGCAATATCGCGGTTTCCGGCGCGGACCGTCTGGTGCTGACCTCGCACATCGCCGTCAAGGATCTGCTCGCCATCGCCCGCTTCTGTCTGATGCCCGGCGATGACCTTTCGCTTGCCGCATTGTTGCGCAGCCCGCTGTTTGCGCTTCACGACCAGAACTCTTGGATCTGGCTGCTCACCGCAAGCCGGGCGAAACGCCTTTGCGCGGCTGCAGGCGTTTTCAGGGACGCATGCCAGAATGCCGCCGCCGCCTTCGCCGCTTGAACGCTGGCGTAAGGAGCGCTGCGCGGCTGTCCGTATTTGATTTCTATGCCCGGATTCTGGGACGCGACAAGTCCGCGCCCGCCTCATCCAGCGTCTTGGCATCGAGGCTGGTGACGTGATTGACGAGTTCCTCAACTACGCCTCTGTCCAGCGAACGGGCCGGTCTGTCCGGCCTGCAGGACTTTGTCGAGACGCTTGAAAGCGCGGCGCCCGAGATCAAGCGCGAGATGAGCGATGAGCGCGACGAGGTGCGCATCATGACCGCCCATGCCGCCAAGGGTCAGGAATCGCCGATCGTGTTTCTCGTCGATCCGGTTCCGGCCAACATAAGGACCCTGCGCTCTCAATGCGTCACAGAATCGCCCCTGTTTATCTGGGAGCCGGCAAAGGAGCACCGCAGCTCGAAAACCGCTGGTGCCCGCGCCGCTTTGAAGAGCGCGAGGAGGAGGAGTTTCGCCGGCTTCTCTATGTCGGCATGACACGCGCCGAGGACCAGCTGATCGTTTGCGGCTTTGGAAATGCGAAGACGACTGAAATGTCCACGAGCTGGGTCAGCATGGTCCAGCGCGGACTGGCAGCGCACCCCGCATCATTCAGCAGACTTTCCAGCCCCATTATGGCGGCGATATTCTCGTTTGGCAGACAGGAACGAGCAACGCCCACCCCGGAGTGCGCTGGAAATCCGCAGCGTTCGCGTCTCTGCCTTCGAGCTTACTTGCACCTCTGCCGCCTGTGCGCCTGGTGCCAAGGCCGCTTTCGCCTTCGGGGGCTTCCCTGGTGATTGAGCCGGGTGCAAGCGCAAGCGCCGCTTCGCCTGTTCTCGACAAGAGCGAGGCCCAGCCTTCCGACGCCATTTTGCGCGGCCTGATCACGCACAAGCTCCTGGAAAGCCTGCCCGGCCTGCCGCAGGAAAGCCGCCGCCTGGTTGCCTCACGCTATGTGGACAAGGCCGCCGCAGATTGGACGGATATCCGCAAGGCTGCGGTGGTTGCAGATGTGCTGCATGTTCTGGAAGACGCCCGCTTCCAGCCCGCCTTTGCGGCGGGATCGCGTGCGGAAGTGTCGGTAGTGGGCCAGGTCAGAGTGCGCGGCGAAACCCGCATGGTGTCAGGCAAGATTGACCGTATCGCAGTTGAGGAAGGCCGCGTTCTGCTCGTCGATTTCAAGACAGACTACGCGCCCGCGCACAGCTTGGCAGACGTGCCCGCAAGCTATCTCACACAGATGGCGCTGTACCGCGCCATTCTCCAGCCGCTCTATCCAGACAAGGCGATCGAATGCGCCCTGCTTTACACGGGCGGTGCGAAGCTGGTCGCCCTGCCATCCGAGCGGATGGACGCTGCGCTTGAAGCACTCGCGAATTCGTGACAGACCGGGGCTTGAACACACTGGTGAGTCTCCCCAGTTAGAGGCCGAAATTAACTTCCGAAAGGCATGCACATGGCAACCGTCAAGGTCGACAATTCCAATTTCAAATCCGAGGTGCTGGAGTCCAATGTTCCGGTGGTCGTGGATTTCTGGGCCGAATGGTGCGGCCCGTGCAAGATGATCGGGCCCTCGCTTGAGGAGCTTGCCAATGAGCATTCCGGCAAGGTGAAGATCGCCAAGCTCAACATTGACGAGAACCCGGAGCTCGGCGCGCAATATGGCGTGCGCTCTATCCCGACACTGCTGATGTTCAAATCCGGCGCGCTTGCCTCCAATATGGTCGGCGCCGCGCCGAAGAGCCGGCTGAACGACTGGATCAAGACAGCCGTGGCTTGACCGCGATAGCAATGATTTTGAAAAACCCGGCCTCGCGCCGGGTTTTTTATTGCGGAATTGTGCCGTTCTGTCTCAATACCTCGCCGGCAAGATAAAGCGAGCCGCCGATCAGAATGCGCGGGGCAGTTTCGTCCGGGTCAAAATTATCGCACAGGAGCGCCAACGCGTCCGCGACGCTGGACACGGGTTCCGCCGAAAGCCCGGCCTCTTGCGCCGCCAATGCCAATTTTTCCGGCGCAACCCCGGCCTCGCTGCCCGAAACCGGCACGGCGTAGACATGTTTGACGAGACCTTCAAAGGCGCGGAAATAGCCGGTGGAATCCTTGGTGTTGATCATGCCGGCGATCATGAACAGCGGGCGTTCGCTGCGCTCGTCCTGCCCGGCCAGCGCCTCGGCGACAACGATGCCCGCGCCCGGATTGTGGCCGCCATCGAGCCAGATTTCCGAATCCTTTGGCGCGAGCTTGACGAGTTCGCCCTGCCGCAGCCTCTGCATGCGCGCCGGCCAGGACGCGCTCAGAATGCCGCGTTCAATCTCTTCATCGGAGACATCAAATCCGGCCATTTGCACGGCCTTGATCGCGGCGGCGGCATTGGCGATCTGGTGGCGCCCGATCAGCGACGGCAGGGGCAGATCGGTAAGCCCGTCCTCGTCCTGATAGACCATGCGGCCATGTTCCTCGAAAGCGAGGAAGTCCTGGCCATAGACAGCGAGCGGCCCGCCCGCCTTTTCGGCCAGAGCGATCAGCATGTCTTTCGCCGCCGCAAACGGCTGCTGGCGCGATCACGACCGGACAGCCCCGCTTGATGATGCCGCCCTTTTCAAAGGCGATCTTTTCCGGCGTATCGCCGAGATAGGCTTCATGGTCCATTGAGACCGGCATGATGAGCGAGACGGCGGGCTTCGGAATCACATTGGTGGCATCGAAACGCCCGCCCAAGCCGACTTCGAGAATCACCGCGTCGGCGGGATGCTCGGAAAACAGAATGAAGCCGGCTGCCGTGAGTATCTCGAAGACGGTGATGCTTTGCCCGTCATTGGCTTTGGCGACCCGGCGCAGCGCATCGGCAAAGACCTGATCGTCCACCAGCCTGCCGCCGCCGGGCGCGCCCATCCGGTAGCGCTCATGCCAGCGCACGAGATGCGGCGAGGTATGGACGTGAACGCTTAAGCCCGCCGCTTCCAGGATGGCGCGGCAGAAGGCGGAGGCTGAGCCTTTGCCGTTGGTTCCAGCAACGTGGATGACCGGCGGCAGATTGAGATGCGGATTGCCGAGCTTCTCGAGCAGGCGCGTGATGCGCTCCAGCGACAGGTCAAAGCCCTTCGGATGCAGGTGCATCAGGGCGTCGATTTCCTCTTCAGCTGTTTTCAAAATATCAAGCTGCAACCGGGAGCCGGGCTTCAGGCTCCGGTCTGTTCAGCATCATGTGCAGGATGCGCGAGATGACAGTTCGCAGTTCCAGCCGCGAGACCACCATGTCCACCATGCCATGCGCCAGCAAATATTCGGAGCGCTGGAAACCTTCGGGCAGTTTCTCGCGGATCGTCTGCTCAATCACCCGCTGACCCGGCAAAGCCGATCAGCGCGCCGGGTTCGGCAATGTGCACGTCGCCGAGCATGGCATAAGAGGCGGTGACGCCGCCGGTCGTCGGATTGGTGAGAACGACGATGAAGGGCAGCCCGGCCTCTTTCAGCATATCCACCGCCACGGTGGTGCGCGGCAGTTGCATCAGGGACATGATGCCCTCCTGCATGCGCGCGCCGCCGGAGGCGACGAACAGGACCAATGGCCGCTTCTCGCGCACCGCCGTCTCAAATCCCTTGATGATCGCCTCGCCCGCCGCCATGCCGAGCGAGCCGCCCATGAAGGCGAAATCCTGCACCATGGCCAGAATTGGCAGGCCATGCAGCGTGCCGGTGGCGTTGATGATCGAATCCTCCAGACCGGTTTTCGCCTTCGCGTCCTTCAGCCGGTCAGTGTATTTCTTCTCGTCGCGGAATTTCAGCGGGTCGATGGCCGCTTTCGGGTTTTCGAGAACGGTGAATATTTGCCGCCGTCGAAAAAGCCGGTGAGCCGCTCCCTTGCGCCGATCTTCATGTGAAAGCCCGAGGCCGGGATCACATTCATGTTTTTCTGCAGATCGGTGTGAAACACCATCTCGCCCGTATCCGGACATTTGATCCAGAGATTTTCCGGCATGTCGCGGCGCCCCAGCATCGAATTGATCTTCGGGCGCACATAGGAGGTGATCCAGTTCATCGGTCGGACTCCGCTACTGATTTGACGATGAATCTAGGGACTTCAGACCGTCGCCGCAAGCCGCGCCGCGCGCACGCCGGTGGAAAGGCCGCGCACCATGGTGGCGACGAGGTCAACCGTCTCCGGCCCTGCCCTGCCATCCTTGCCGAGGCTCGAGGCGATCTGCTGGACAATGGCCGAGCCGACCACCACCGCATCCGCAGACTGACCGATGACCTTGGCCTGCTCCGCCGTCTTGACGCCGAAGCCGACGGCGATGGGCAGATTGGTATGGCCCTTGATCCGCTTGACCGCCTGCGCGACTTTCGACGTGTCGGTCAGCGCCGAACCGGTGATGCCGGTCATCGAGACGTAATAGACGAAGCCGGATGTGTTTTCGAGAACCGCCGGCAGGCGCTTGTCGTCGGTGGTGGGTGTCGCAAGGCGGATGAAGTTCAGCCCGGCTTTCAGCGCCGGGATGCACAATTCCTCATCCATTTCCGGCGGCAGGTCGACGACGATCAGCCCGTCAACGCCCGAAGCCTTCGCATCCACGAGGAACCGCTCGACGCCGTAAATGTAGATCGGATTGTAATAGCCCATCATGACAATCGGCGTCGTCATCGTCACCCTGGCGGAAATCCGCCGCCATCTGCAGTGTCTTGACCAGCGTCTGCCCGCCCTTCAGCGCCCGCAAGCCCGCCGCCTGGATCGCCGGACCGTCCGCCATCGGGTCGGAAAACGGCATGCCAAGCTCAATCACATCCGCGCCAGCCTTGGGCAGCGACTTCATGATGGCGAGCGAAGTCGCATAATCCGGATCGCCGCCCATGAAATAGGTGACGAGGCCGGGGCGGTTCTCGGCGCGCAGGGCGGCGAATTTGGTGTCGATGCGGGTGGTCATGAAAGACTATTTCTCATTCAGTCGGGCGGGATCGGCTCTGGCGTCCCATACACGAATGATATCGAGCGTGTCACCCACAACTGTGTAAATGAGAACGAAGGGCGTTCGCCGGATTGGGTGTCTTCGTGCATTTACCCCTTCCAACTGAGTGCCGACAAACGGGTTTTCAAGCAGAAGCGCGATAGCGGCACGCAGATGTTGGTTTGCCCGCTTGCGACCTTCGGGAAAATGCCTGTGGTAATAATGAGTGAACCACCGCAAATCGAGCTCCGCTTGCGGTCGGTACGTGAGTCTCATGCAGATTCTTTGATCTGTTCTGGTGTCAAGAGAATATCGGCTTCAGGAAACGGGTCGTCGTGGCCATCGGCCCAACGTTCCATCCATGCCATCACAGCCTCGCCTGAAATGCGACGCCCGTCATCGTTTTCAAGAATGTCCTTGACCGATGCAATCAGCGCATCTTCCCGCGCCAGGTAATCTTGAATGGCATGCTGGGCGACCCAAGCAGCAGAACGATCCATGTGGGCTGCTCTTTTCTCCAGACGACGCTTGATGTCGGCATCCATGCGCATGGAGAATGTTGCGGTAGGCATCTCGGTGGCCTCCTGTTTGGGTTGCGTTGCAATGTAACACAATGCGTTACTGAAGCAAGCCTATCAACCAACACTGGACATTTCGCCGGTTTACAGCCCCATCCCCAAAATCTTCCCCACCGTGAAAATATCCTTGTCCCCCCGCCCGCACAGATTCATCACGATGATCTGATCCTTGCCCATCTTGGGCGCGCGCTTGATGACTTCGGCGAGCGCGTGGGCGGGCTCCAGCGCCGGGATGATGCCTTCGAGGCGGGTGAGGAGCTGGAAGGCGTCCAGCGCTTCCGTGTCCATGATCGGCACGTATTCGCAGCGGCCGGTGTCTTTCAGCCAGGAATGCTCCGGGCCGATGCCGGGATAGTCGAGACCGGCGGAGATCGAATGGCCCTCTTTGATCTGGCCGTCGCCGTCCTGCAAAAGATAAGTGCGGTTGCCGTGCAGCACGCCGGGGGAGCCTGCGGTCAGCGAGGCGCAGTGCTCATCGCCTTCAAGCCCCTTGCCGCCCGCTTCGACGCCGACGATTTGCACGTCCTTGTCGTCGAGGAACGGATGGAACAGGCCGATGGCGTTTGACCCGCCGCCGACGGCGGCGACCAGCATGTCGGGCAGGCGGCCTTCGGCGAGCATGATCTGCTCCTTCGCCTCGCGGCCGATCACCGACTGGAAGTCGCGCACCATTTCCGGATAGGGATGCGGGCCGGCCGCCGTGCCGATCATGTAATAGGTGTCCTCGACATTGGTCACCCAATCGCGCAGCGCTTCGTTCATCGCGTCTTTCAGCGTGCCGTGTCCGGCGGTGACCGGCGTGATTTCCGCGCCCAGCAGCTTCATGCGGAACACATTCGGCGCCTGCCGCTCAACGTCGGTCGCGCCCATATAGACATGGCAGGGATAGCCGAAGCGGGCGGCGACCGTGGCCGAGGCGACGCCGTGCTGGCCCGCGCCGGTCTCGGCGATGATGCGCTTCTTGCCCATGCGCTTGGCAAGCAGGATCTGGCCGAGGCAATTGTTGATCTTGTGCGAGCCGGTATGGTTCAGCTCGTCGCGCTTGAAATAGATTTTCGCGCCGCCCAGATGCTGCCGTCAGCCGCTCGGCGAAATAGAGCGGCGAGGGGCGGCCGGTGTAATGCGTGTTGAGATGCTCCAGCTCGGCCTTGAACGCCGGATCGTTCTTCGCGTCCGTGTAAGCCTGCTGCAGTTCCAGGATCAGCGGCATCAGCGTTTCGGCGACAAAGCGGCCGCCGAAAATGCCGAACATGCCCTGCTCGTCGGGGCCGGTGCGGAAGGAATTGGGTTCAATGGGTTTGTTCAAGACTTTTCTCCAGCCGCCAGCAGCGGCAAAAAACTCTTCGATCAGGCGAACGTCCTTGACCCCCGGCGCGCTTTCAACGCCGGAAGAAAGGTCCAGCCCCGGCGCATTGGTGACCCGCAGCGCCTCGGCGGCATTGTCCGCATTCAAGCCCACCCGAAAGCATGTAATCGAGATTGGGGTCAAGCGCGGAGAGCAGCGTCCAGTCAAACGACACCCCGTTGCCGCCCGGCAGTTCCGAGCCTTTCGGGGCTTTGGCGTCGAGCAGGAACTTGTCGGCAATGCCGAGATAGGGCGCGATCTGGTCAAGGTCGGCGCGCTCGCGGATGGACATGGCCTTCATGACCGGCAGTCCGAACCGCGCCTTGACCGCCGCGACGCGCTCCGGCGTCTCATGTCCATGCAATTGCAGCATGTCCGGCTTCATGCCCGAAACGATGGCATCCAGCGCCTCGTCCGAAGCATCCACGCTCACCGCCACGGCCTTCGCCCGGCCAATCGCCGCCTGCCGCAGCTTTCCGGCCTGTTCAATGCTGACATTGCGCGGGCTTTTCGGGAAGAAGATGAACCCGACCATGTCCGCGCCATTGTCCAGCGCCGCCGAAACGGTGTCGGGCGTCGAGAGGCCGCAGATTTTGATGAGGGGTTTCATGGCGGGCGGATTTGCATAAATTGGCGGCGGAGTCGAGAAAACTGTTGCGCCGCTATGCCTTCGGCGACCGGACAATCTCCAGCTTCCGCACCTCGCCGCGCGCTTCATCCGGCGCCAGCAGGTCTTCAAGAAAATACGCCCCAAGCTCCGAGCGGTTGGCAAGGCCTGACTTACGGTAAACCGCCGCCGCCTGCTGGCGCACGGTGCTTTCCTCCGAGCCGCGCAAATGGGCGATTTCCTTCTGCGTCAGGCCTTTCAGCATCAACAGCGCGATATCTGCCTCGCTGTCGGTCAGTTTCCAGGCTGCGAACTGGTCGCGGATGGCGCGGCCCAGCCCGTCAATATGCACCCGCGCCGCCGCCCGCCAGCGGTCACTTTCATTGCGCACGCGCGACAGATCATTGAGAAGGTCAATCCGCTCGCGCTGCATAACACGCGTTTCAAGCGCGACATAGGCGGTTGCCGCGACGGCCAGAACCAGCAGCGCCTTTTCGAACAGGTCGATGGCAAAATTCGCCAGTTCGAACGGTTCGGCGCTTTGCAAATTCTCGACCACGACCAGCAGAGCGAACAGCGCAAATGCCAGTGCGGCGAACACATAAATCCGTTTCATCGCGTGGTTCTCCCAAACTCACGACATCATGTCATTGTGTTTTGAATGTGCCCTCGGTCAGCGTCTGGTTGCCGCTTTCCTCAATGGCCAGAACTTCCCATTTATACTCCGCCCCAGCCTCGAGAACAGCCGCCGGCACCGTCATTTCCGTCACGGACGCAGGCAGATGCATGCTGAGGCCGCGCTTGCCGATCATGTTTGGGTGCGGCACCTCAACTTTTTCGACGATCAGCTGGTAGGAAATCAGCTTGATGTCAGAGCCGTCCAGCGCCTTGCCAGTTCCCTGCCAGCGCATTTTGAGGTCCGCACGCGGCACTATGGCGTCTTTAGCAGGCTCGATCAGTTCGACACCCGCCGGAATTTCATGGGTCAACAGCGCCTTGCCGGTCATCACGCCGCTCTGCCCTCCGAGCTTGGACGCCGCGCCGCGAAACTCGTAATCGCCGGCCGGCATTTTCGCCAGCAGCTCGGCAATCGGCATTTTGACGTTCTCCGGCTCATGCGATTCCATGAACAGCTCGGTCATGCCAAGCTCGCCCACCGCATCGCGGCCCGAAAACTCGGCGACAAGCCCCTTGGGCCCGATAATCTCCAGCTTCTCCCAGCCGTCGGCGTCGACAAAGGCCTGAAAGCCGGTGTCATTGTCTGTGGCATTGTGCTCGATAATCACTTTCGCCTGTTTCAGCGCGCCCTCGCCAGCTGCCTGCGCCAGCGCCATGGGGCTGGCCAGCACATAAGCGGCGGTCGCCACGAAAACGATTGCTGCGCCTGTCTTAAGATATTTCCTGGTCATTTTCGTCTCCTGTTGCTTCAGCCCGAACCGGAAGCGGCGGGCTTGCAGGAGAGAAACGCAGGGGGCTGCGGTGAACAATCGGGCGGATGTCATAAACAGGCGCGCATGCGCCGCTGTCAGACAGATGTTCTATGTAAAATTATTAAAACTCAATCGCCTGCAGCGCCGCGCC
>CAWBWL010000010.1:0-255989 GCA_963792485.1 uncultured Alphaproteobacteria bacterium | reverse complement strand
GGTTGCCGGACGCGACGGCGAGCACTAGGTTAGGCAGGCGTGGGGGCAAAACCGTCAAAGGAGAATCTGATGAAGAAGTTCTTCCTGGTATCCGCACTGTTGGGTCTGGCAACGGCGCCGGTCCTTGCTGGCGATTATGGCATGGGATGCATGCGGGCTCATGAAGTGACTGCCAAGGCAACTATTCGTACGCCTTATCCGGAAAGCCTTGTCGCGGCCTACATTCCTGCCGAGCCTGCTTCGCAAGCTTAAGGAACGGTCGTCACCACAGGTTAGCATTGACCCGTCCGCCAATTCAGCGTGTTATGCGCGAATTGGCGCGGCGGAACATTTCCTTTGACCACTACAATCGCAGTTCCTCTCTGGCTCCTGTTGATCGCCGCTGCGCTTGCGCTGTTCGGGCTGATCGACCGCGTCCTCTCGCCCTCGTTGCGCTGGTTTCTCCAGCGCCGCGCCAACCGGGCGATTGAAGAGCTCAACACGCGGCTGAAGCTGAAAATCCATCCGTTCAAGATGACCGAGCGGCGGGTGTTGATCGACCGGCTGACGCATGATCCGGCGGTGATTGCGGCGGCTGAGGCGCATGCGAAGGCGGAGAAGATGCCGCTCGCGGTCGCCAATGACATGGTGCGCCGCTATGCAACCGAGATCGTGCCGGCCTTTTCCGCCTATACCTATTTCAAGGTCGGCGCCAAACTGGCGCGCTGGCTCTCGACCGCGCTCTACCGCGTGCGGCTTGGCTATTTGAATGTGGCAGCGCTTGAAAAGCTCGATCCGAACGCGACGGTGATCTTCGTCATGAACCACCGCTCGAACATGGACTATGTGCTGGTCACCTACATGGCCTCGACGCAGACGGCGCTGTCCTATGCGGTCGGAGAATGGGCGCGCATTCCGGTGCTGCAGACGCTGATCCGCTCCATGGGCGCCTATTTCATCCGCCGCGCCTCGCGCGACCAGCTCTACCGAAAGGTGCTCTCCCGTTATGTGCAGATGTCCACCGATGCGGGCGTCACGCAAGCCATGTTTCCCGAAGGCGGCCTTTCGCGCGATGGCAGGATGCGGCCGGTCAAGCTCGGGCTGATTTCCTATATTCTGGAGGGCTGGAAGACGGGCGGGCGCGATGTCCTGTTCGTACCGGTCGGGCTGAACTATGACCGCGTGCTGGAGGACCGGAGCCTGATCGCCGAGATCGATGGCCCGCCGCCTAAGATCAATATGGCGCGCAAAATCGTTGAGGCATTCGGCTTTATCGGCAAGAACATCTGGCTGCGCCTGACGGGCCGCTATTACCGCTTCGGCTATGCGAGCGTCTCCTTCGGCACGCCGCGCTCGCTGCGCGTGTTCCTGGAGAGCCATGAAGCGGGAGACTTCCAGCGCGTACCAGAGGGGCGGCAGTCGGAGATCATTGCGGCGCTAGGGGCGGAGCTTATGCAGGATGTCGGCAAGGTCATCCCTGCCCTCCCGGTCTCGCTGGTGTCCACTGTGCTGATCGAGGCGGGGGAGGCGGGCGTTGACCAATTGTCGTTGAAGGCAAAGGTCGATGCGAAGATTGACAAGCTAGAGGCCAAAGGCGCGCACGTCCACATCCCTCGCCGCGACCGTGACTACGCCGTCACAGCGGGTCTGCGCAGTTTGGTGTCCCGACGCATTGTCAGCGAGGATATGGCGGGCGTGTTCAGGATTGCGAAAGGCGAGGACCGGCTGGTGGCCTATTACGCGAACGCGATCAGGCATCATTTCGAGGATACAATATTGCCTGCTGTGGACGCAGTTTGAGATGCTGCCATTCGGGCATGCGCGTTAACGCAAAAATTGCATTGCAATTGCACGGGCCCAAGTTCCGCCGTCTTATGCCTGCATGGCGCTGCGGCCACGTCCGAGGATTTCATGACCCTATCCGCACTCACCAGAATTGCCGGCTTCCGTTTCGCCCGGACAGCAGCTTTTGTTCTGGCGCTTTTGGCGATGAGCCCGCTTGGCGCGCAGGAGACGCTTGATCCGGATGTGACGCAGTTCAGGCTGGACAACGGCCTGACCGTGGTCCTTGCGCCCTCGAAGACTGCCCAGCGCGTTGCGCTTGTTACCCGCTATGGCGTTGGCTCGGCAGATGAGGCGCCCGGGCGCAGCGGCTTTGCGCATCTGTTTGAGCACTTGATGTTTGAAGGCACGAAATCCGTGCCCGACTTTGAAAAAGCACTGTCCAGCGCGGGAGGAGACAGCAACGCCTTCACCCAGGAGGATGCAACGACCTATTACATGACCGGGCCGAAGGAGGCGCTGCCGATTTTCCTGCGGCTTGACGCTGATCGAATGGCCAATCTGGCCAATGCCGTCACCAAGGAAGATCTCGACAATCAGCGCCAGGTCGTCCTCAACGAGATGCGGCAGAACCTTTTGGACAGGCCTGGCGGCGCGGCGCGCGCGCAGGCCGACACTGCACTCTATCCCGCCGGCCATCCCTACGCACACGCCACGATTGGCTCCATTGCTGATCTCGGCGCAGCAGCGGTGGACGATGTCATCGCCTTTCACAGGACGTTTTATGTCCCCTCCAACGCCTATGTCGCAATCACCGGCAGCTTTGATCCGGACAAGGCGCGCGCGCTTATCAGCGAGACTTTTGGCCTTGTGCCCAAGTCTGAACCATTGCCCGCGGTGGCGGCTCCTGAGGCGCAACTCAAGCCGCAGCGCCTCGATTTTGTCGACGCAGTCGCGACACCGGAAATCATGTATCGCTGGCCAGGCGCGCGCGGGGCAACGCGGGCGTCCGTCGTGAACAAAATGGCGGCGCGGGCACTGTCCGTTGGCAAGGGGTCGTTTGATGATCTTCTGGTCATTCAACAGGGTGTCGCTTCAGGCGCAGGCGCTTATTTCCAGGACCGGGACCTTGGCGGAATATTCACACTCGCAGGGAGCGCCGCGCAGGGCGTCGACGCCGGCAAGCTTGAGGATGCAATGAAAGCGGGTTTTGACGCGATCAAGGCCAAGGGCGTGACCGAAGATACGCTCAAAATTGTCCGGGCAGACTTTGAATCCGGTTACGCGTCCATTCCATCAGATCCTGTCAGCTTTGGCATCACGCTTGCGGACAGCGCCGAAGAGGGTGATGCGACAGCGTGGCAGCGCGAGCTTGACTGGTCAAAGACCGTCACGGCGGAAGAAGTTAACGCAGTGCTCAGGTCTTTCGATACCAGTCAAGCACTGGTCTCAACTGTCGTTCCCGGCGCGCGCAACACCAATTACCCGCCCGCCATTGCCAATTCCACCGGCAGCTCCATGGCAGAGACAACAGCGCCTCGCCCGGAAATTGCCATGCCGGAATTCGCTTTGGCAAAGGCCTCGGCTGTTGTGTTTCCAGTTGTCGAAACACGCAAGCTGAAAAGTGGAGCGACGCTGGTCAGCTACAAGGTTGACGACAATGCGAAGATTGGCGTCTCGCTCATTGTCAAGGGTGGCGACATTGACGCACCTGTCGGCCTCTCCGACCTTGGCATGTCTGTGACTAATCGCGGAGCGGGTGATCTTTCTCTGCCGGAAATGGATTCGCTTTACCGCTCCAACGGCATCAACCTGTTCGGAAGCTCCAGCAGGCACTACTCCCAAATTCACGCATCGGCACCGCGCGGCAAACTCGGCGCCCTCAGCGCACAGCTTGCCGAAATCATTCTGAAGCCCCGTTTTGACCCTGCAGAATGGTCTGCGCTCATCGATTCCAAAGTGACCGATCTAGAATCACGGCGCAAACTGCCGGACTATCAGGCAGGCAGAAAGCTGATCGGCAGCCTTTATCCAGCCGGCGCGCGAGAAGCGCGGGAGCCGGACGCGGAGGCGATAAAGCTGATGAAGAGCAGCGACGCCAAGGCATTGTTTCTTGGCCGGCTGCGCCCCGATGCGGCAACGTTCCATGTCGCCTCCAATCTGCCGCTGGACGAGATAGCGGCCGAACTCGACAAGGCGTTTTCGGGCTGGACCGCCAATGGCGGCGCGGGTCCGTTTGAGGCGGGCGCACAGCCTTCGGTGAAGGAAGGGCACGTGGACGTTCACGTAGCGGGTGCAACCCAGGCCGCGATTCTCGCCGTCCTTCCGGCACCCGATGAAGGCACCGTGGAAAAGGACGCCTTTGACCTTGTTGTGGATGTGCTCGGCGGCGGCCTCGACAGTCGCCTCAATGCCGTGCTGCGGGAGGAGAAGGGCTGGTCCTATGGGCTTTCCGCCGGCGCGAGCGGCGAGAAGGGGAAAGACAACTCTTTACTCTACATTTCAGCGACCGTGCAGAACGATCATGTTGAAGATTCAATCAAAGAAATCCGCCGCATCATAGCTGCGCTGGCGACAAGTCCCGTCACAGTCGAGGAGTTCGAAGCGGTCCGCAGCCAAGCGCGGGCGCGCTATTCCAGCTATTTTGAAGATGCGCCGGGCACTGCCATGATTGCAAGTTATCTGGCAGAAGCGGGCTTCACCATCGCGGACATGAAGACGAGACTCGAGGCGCTCGATGCCATCACTCTGAAAGAGGTGAACCAGCAGGCGACAATCATAGCCCGCAGTCCGGTGGCGATCGCTGTCGCAGGCGACAAGGACAAGATGAAGTAGCGGCGGCTACTGCCTGAGCCTGAGCAACCGTCCCTGCGGATTATCCGTCAGAAGATAGACCGCCCCATCGGGCCCGACGCGCACATCGCGGATACGCTCGCCAAGGTCTTCCAGCATGGCTTGCTCCCCCACAACCTTGCCGCCCTCCAAATCAAGCCTCACAAGCTTCTGGCCTTTCAACGCTCCGACAAGCAGATCGCCTTTCCATTCGGGAAACATGGTCCCGTCATAGAAGGCAAGTCCTGATGGCGCGATGCTTGGGTCCCAATAATGAATTGGCTGCTCCATGCCCTCTTTTGCCGTGCCCTCGCCTATCTTGGAATCATCGTAATCCTTACCATAGGAGATGACCGGCCAGCCGTAATTCTTGCCTGCTTCCGGCCGGTTGATCTCATCGCCACCCTGCGCGCCGTGCTCGACGGTCCACAGACGTCCAGTGGACGGTTCGATAGCGGCACCCTGGATGTTGCGGTGGCCGATGGACCAGATCTCGGCAAGGCCGCCGCTGCTCGCATAGGGATTGCCGTTGGCAGGTTTGCCGTCTGTAGTGAGATGAACGACTTTGCCCAGATGTGTGCCCGTATCCTGCGCGCTGTCGCGCATGGAATAGCGGTCGCCCAAGGTGACGAACAGCGACTTGTCCGGCGCAAACACGAGACGACCGCCGAAATGCGCGGTGGAATCGATTGCGGGCATTTGCTGGAAGATAACTGACACTTTGGTCAGGCCTTTGCGGTCATCACTTAATTCGGCACGTACGACGCTCGTGCCATTGCCGCCGCCTGAGCGGGGTTCGGAAAAGCTCAGATAAATGGTTTGGTTCGCGGCGAAATCCGGATCGAGCGCCACATCCAGAAGCCCACCCTGCATCTCGGCCACGACTTCTGGCACGCCAGAAAGCGGATCGGAGACAACACCGTCCCTGCCGACATGGCGCAGGCGGCCGGGGCGCTCGGTTACAAGCATGGAGCCGTCATCGAGGAATGCCATGCCCCATGGGTGTTCAAGGCCCTCGGCCACGGTTTCCACTTTCGGCGCGGCGGCGACCGATGAAATCAGGGTCACAGAAAAGAGCGAAGCGAAGATCAGGCGCATGGTTCGTCTCCGGAAAGTGTTTGAATTGATATGTGATCGAACAACAGGAATGCCAGTGCGCGGGCGCTCAATTGCTCTGGCGCCGCAGATTTGGCAGGCTTATATGTCAGCCATGACAACATATGCAGTCTCCGGAATGACCTGCGCCAACTGCGCCGCGAAGGTCGAGAAAACACTCAAGACCGTTGCAGGCGATGTGAGCGTTACGCTCGACCCACCGCGCGCGATTGTCGGCGCATCAACTTCTATGGCAACGCTGAATGAGGCCCTTGGTTCCGTTGGCAAGTACCGGCTTAGCGAAACTGCTGCGGTACAAAGCAACAGTCCGCTCGCAGCTTCGGCGGCCGGCCTCCCGGTTTATTACCCGCTGTTTCTGGTTATCGGTCTGGTTGCGCTCGCTTCTTTCGCGGGACAGAGCTGGATGATGAGCTTCATGGCGGGCTTCTACATCATATTCGGCGCGTTCAAGCTTCTGGACGTGCCTGCCTTTGCCAATTCCTATGCGCAATATGACATCATCGCCAAGGCTTTCAAACCCTGGGGCTACGCCTATCCGTTTGTGGAACTCGCGCTCGGCTTTGCCTTTCTGTTCTGGTTTGAAATGCGCGCGGCCGCATGGATCGCGCTTGTCCTCAGCCTGGTCGGCGCAATTGGCGTAATTCAGTCAGTCATGCGCAAGCAGACGATCCAGTGCGCCTGCCTCGGCACGGTGTTCAATCTCCCCATGTCAACCGTGACAATTGTTGAAAATCTCGGCATGGCGGCGATGGCGGCGTGGATGCTGTTTGTGGGGATGTGACAGAAGGCAGGACGCGAGGTCATGGCGGAGGGCTACACCCACGTTGCGTTCCTGCGGGCCATCGGTCCGGCAACCCACAAGGTCATGCCCATGACAGCATTGAGGGACGCGTGCGCTGGCGCCGGATTGGCGAACGCAAAGACGTTCATTGCGACCGGCAATCTGTTGTTCACCTCGCTCGCGAGCGAGAGAGACATTCTGGGCAAGATTTCCGGAGTGGTGTCGTCCTTCGGGCTTGGCAACGAGGCCTATGTGCGGACGAAAGGCGAGATCGCAGCAATTCTTTCGGCCAATCCGATGCCGGAGGCGGCGCAGGCGCATCCAAATCATCTTTTGGTGCTGATCTTGGACAAAGCGGTGGACGCACAAGCGCTTGAGGCCTGGCCAGGGCCGGAGCGCATCATTGCAAACGGCAGAGACATTTACATCGACTATCCGGTTGATGTCGGCCACTCCAAACTGACACCTTCCGTGATTGAGCGCAGACTTGGCGCGCGCGGCACGGCGCGTAACTGGAACACAATGACAAAGCTGAACGCGAAGTTTTGACCGGCGGGCGCGTTGCATGGAACCGGAACTGCTGAGTAAAACAGGAAGGGTGTTCTTCCGGGGAGTGGCGATGAAGGCGGGTGTTATCATCAATCCTTCCGCAGGCGCGCGCCGACCGGAAGCCGAATGGCAGAGGATAGAAGCGCTGCTGCGCGACCGTTTTCGCGATCCGGCAATTTGCAGGACGACTGGACCAGGTGACGCTGCGCGCCTCGCGCGCGAAATGAGCGCAGATGCGTTCGACCTTATCATTGCGATTGGCGGAGATGGCACAATCAGCGAGACGGTCGATGGCATACTGCAGGCTGGTGTCACGATGCGCCCTGCCCTCGGCATCATTTCTGCCGGTACCGGATGCGACTTCGCGCGAACTGCAGGAGTGGCCGACACGCTGGAAGGACAGATCGAACGTATTGCCACAAGCCAAGGCAGATGGATTGATGCCGGTCGCGTGACATTGATTGATCAGTCAGGTGCAAGTGTTTCCCGGAACTTCGTCAATGTGGCAAGCCTTGGCCTTTCCGGCGCGACGGCGCTTGCGGTCAACAAGGCAAGGGGAGAGAGTCGCTTGCCCGGCAAGGTGCTCTTCTATCTACACACCGTGCGCGAACTTATCCGCTACCGCTTTCAAGAAGTTTCGATCAGTCTCGACCGAGAGCCGTCTTTCGATGCGTCAATCGCCGTCGTCGCGGCGGCCAACGGCCGTTTTTTCGGTGGTGGCATGATGATCGCACCGGAAGCCCGCCTCGACGACGGGATGCTCGAGTTCGTCATCTTTCGGGGTGCGGCAAAGACGACGCTTATCCGCGATCTGCGTCTAGTCTACAGCGGCAGACACACTGACCATCCTGTCGTCACAATTCTGCGCGGCATGCAGCTTTCAGTGACGCCTGCGAACGGTGGTTCACCCGGCGATGCAATGATCGAGATCGACGGTGAAGCAGTTGGCAGAATTCCGGCAACGTTCGAAATTCTGCCAGGCGCTGTTCTGCTTCGCGGTTGAATTGAAGCCACCTGTAGCACTGCCTCCCGCAAGCCCAAAACAAGGCCGAAAAATGGCCATCGCCTTTTCAATGTGACAAGATTATGTCATTGAAAAGATTGATTAAATTTATATTTTGTGACTTGCTGAGCAGCGTTGGTCGGGTCTATCACTCCGCCAGTCCGGAGAGCCCTTGAACAACCGAAACAAGGACCTCGTGACCGGACGAATTTGTGAAAGGACACGATCATGAACAAGATTCTCGCAACGCTTGCCGCCACCGCCGCGCTCGTCTCCGCTGCCTTTGCGGGCGAGGTCGAAGGCGTCGTCAAAACTTTTGATGCAGCCACCAAGACCGTGACACTGGAAGACGGTTCGGCCTATGTGCTTGCCGAAGGCGTGGTTGCCGACGCGATTGTCGCCGGTGCGAAGGTCAAGGTGACCTTTGATGACGCGACCAAGGCGGCAACGGCTGTTGACGTTGCCAAGATGTAAAGGATTACTCTGCGTCCCCCACGCAGACTAATCCCGAACGCGCGTCCGGCCCATCCGGATGCGCGTTTTCTTTTGCACGTAGAAAAACGTGCGCCTGTGGAACCAATGCTCTCAAGCTCTGTTTATTGGCGGTGAAGTCCGGCAGCGCATAAAGCGCGCCGGGGCGAAAACTCTCCAAGGAGCACGTCATGAAGAAGCTGTTTACCGCTATTGCCCTCTCATCCGCTTTCGTTGTTTCCGCTTTCGCGGGCGAAGTAAGCGGCGTCGTCAAAATGTACGAAGATTCAACCAAAACGCTTACCCTTGAAGATGGGACCGTCTACAAAGTGGCTGATGGCGTGACCACTACGGGTCTGATCACTGGTGCGAAGGTCAAGGTAACCTTTGACGACACGACCAAGGAAGCATCGGCTGTCGCTCTCGAGACCATGTAATACGTCGTTTGTTGAGTAACGGAGCCCATCCCGGAGGCGGGATTGACGCCTCTGCACAGGCGGTTCTGTCATATGCGGGACCGCCCAAGTTTTTCTTGCGCAAATCACAAAAATCGCCGACACATATGACGTTGGGGCAGATATTCGCTCCAGGGTCAGGAAGGTCGGCTTTGCCAGAAGAGTTTAATGGCGTCGCCAAGTATCATAAAGTCCCAAAACCGGATGGACATGTGTCTCGGTTGGGAAGGCAGTATCATTGACTTCAAGAGGATAAGCGAGTCATGGGCCAGATGAAGGGCACGGTCAAATTCTTCAATAATGACAAGGGCTTCGGCTTTATTACGCCCGACGGCGGCGGGGCTGATGTTTTCGTTCACATATCCGCAGTGCAGGCATCCGGCCTTTCCGGCCTTGCAGACAGCCAGAAAGTCGAGTTCGACACTGAGCCTGACAAACGTGGCAAGGGTCCCAAAGCCGTCAATCTGTCGGTGATCTGACCGCTTGGCGGCTGAGCGGAATAGCGTCATATAGCCTGCATGATGACTCGCTCTGGTGCTGCAATATTCCTATTGATCGGCCTTGTATCGGCCGCAAGGGCGGAGCCGCAGCCAAAGGCGGCGGAAGCGCCGAAAGTCACTATCGACCGCATCTGCACGCTGATAGCAAAAGAAGCCGATGCAAACGGACTTCCACGCGACTACTTTGCAAGGCTCATCTGGAAAGAGAGCCGGTTTGACCACAATGCCGTTTCGCCCGTAGGCGCCGAAGGCATAGCGCAGTTCATGCCGGGCACGGCGAAGATTGTGGGTCTTGCCGATCCGTTCGACATTGATCAGGCAATCCCGGCCTCTGCGGCATATCTCGCCAGACTTAAGTCCGGCTTCGGCAATTGGGGTCTTGCCGCTGCGGCCTATAATGGAGGAGAAACGCGTGTGGCGCGCTGGCTGTCAAATGGCGGACTGCTGCCGCTTGAGACCGAGGACTATGTTCTCGATATCACCGGCAGATCAGCGGATCATTTCTCGGCACGCGAGAACGAAATCGAAGCGCGACCGCTCGACAAGAAGCTGACTTTTGACGAGGCCTGCCGGAAACTGCCGGTCATCGCAGCCGCTACTGTCGCCATGTCCCGCGTTAAGCGCAAGCCATGGGGCATTCAGGTCGCAGGCAATTTCCGCCAGGGTGCGGCGCTGAAGCAATGGGAGCGCGAAAAGCGGGCGCATCCCGGCATTCTGGGCAAGTACCGGCCTGTCGTTAGCCGCGTGCGCACACCCATTGGCCGCCGCTCCTTATTTGCCGTGCGCATCGGCGCGGACTCCCGTGCCGAGGCCGACCGAATCTGCGCAACCCTGCGCTCGTCCGGCGGGGCGTGCCTGGTCACCAAGAACCGATGAGGTATTACGGCGATAACCGGGCGCAGCGGTTCAGCCCCGGTTCATCTGCCAATCATTAAAACGACATCATCGCGGAGAAACCTCCGTTGGAAATTCTGTTTCAAAGGAGAAACTCATGAATCGTTTCGCCAGAACCGCCATTCTCGGCCTCGCCACAGCCGCTGCCGCTTTTGCGCCCGTTTCGCAGGCAAGCGCTGACCACCGCCGCCATCACCGCATCAACGACGAGGCTCTGATCCTTGGAGCCTTGGGGTTGGCCACAGGCGCGCTCATCATCGGCTCGATGAATGAGCGCAGGGATTCGCGCGTGATCTATAACGAGCCTGACTATATCGATCCGGATGTGGACTATTACCCAGAACAGCCGCGCCCGCGCGTCATACGCCCTCCGCTGCGTCATCCGAAAGTGGTTTACTACCGCGACTATGAGGCGAGCTATGAGCCTTGGTCGCGCGAATGGTTCCGCTATTGCTCGAACCGTTACCGCTCATTTAACGCCAACACCGGCACCTACCGCGGGTATGACGGACGTGACCACTTTTGTGTTGTCGGCTAAGGCCATATTCAGGTGAGGAACGGATTGTTGCGCCGTTCCACACCGAAGTTCCCGCCGGGCCCATGCCCACAGATGAATCCGATGTCATCACCAAGCGGCAAGAGCTTTTCCTTGATTGACCTGATAAGCGTGGCATGATCTCCGCCGGGTAGATCGGTGCGCCCGATTGAGCCGCTGAAAAGCACATCGCCGACATGGGCGAAAGCCACCTTGCGATTGTAGAACACCACATGGCCCGGTGAGTGCCCTGGGCAGTGCAGAACTTCAAATTCATGCGTGCCAAAAGCGATTTCGTCGCCTTCTTCGAGAAATTGATCAGGAGTACAATTGTGCATCTGCCCCGGCGCACCAAATGCTGCTGAACGAGATTCGATATTTTCCAGAATGAATTTGTCCGCGATATGCGGACCGATGATGGAAACGCCGAGCTTCTCTTTCAGCTCCATGGCCCCGCCTGCATGATCAAGATGCCCATGCGTGATCCAAATCGCCTCAACGGCGATTTTGTTGGTCTCAAGCGCAGCCAGGATTTTCGGCACATCGCCGCCGGGGTCAACGACCACGCCACGTTTTGATTCCAGATCAAAGAGGATTGTGCAGTTTTGCTGAAACGGTGTCACCGGCACAATGACTGCGCTGAGCTGGCCCATTGCATACTTCTCCAAATGAAAACGGGCGGGGTATACCCGCCCGTCAGAAAACTTCAATGTGAAGCGATGAACTTACTTGCGGCCCATGACCATACCGGCCAAGGCGGTCAATATACCGCCGCCGGCGCCGCCGCTGATGACCTGACCGAGAATATTGCCGATATCCATGCCGCCGGCCGCGTCACCGCCCAGCATACCGCCCAGCGCGCCGCCAAGCAGCTGACCGCCGCCAACGCCGCCCAGAGCCCCCGCAATGAGCTTCGGCAGCAATGCCATGCCTGCGCTCTTGACGAGGTTGCCGATGATGCCGCCACCGGCCGCACCGGAAATCGCCTGAATGATGATTGGAAGGAGAGTTTCCATATTTTCGAATCCCGTTTTGTTTCCCCGAGCGACTGCTGTCGCGCGGCGGAATGAACGCCGGAATAAGACGAAAGTCAAACAAGATTGACATTTTGTTAACCAAAACAACCGGTTCGTTTCTAAACACGGTTAATTTTCGGGCAGTTCTTGCCAGAGTGCCAACTCAAGCCGCTTTGGGGTGCACTTCCGCCGTGTAGTCTTCAAGGAGCGTCTTCGAGATATTTCCGGGAGTGAATTTATAAGACCCGATCTCTGAAACAGGCGTGACTTCCGCGCCCGTGCCGCAAATGAAGCATTCATTGAAGGTCTCAAGCTCGTCCGGCATGATGCGCCGCTCAATGACTTCAAAATCACGGCGCTTGGCAAGGTCAATCACGGTACGGCGCGTTATGCCATCAAGGAAACAATCCGCGATTGGCGTGTGCAGCGCGCCATCTCGCGTGAAGAAAATGTTTGCGCCGGTGCACTCGGCGACGCGCCCCTGCCAGTCCAGCATCATCGCATCCGCATAGCCGCGACGTTCAGCGCGGTGTTTTGAAATGGTGCAAATCATGTAGAGACCGGCGGCCTTGGAAAAGCATGGAATCGTCAGCGGGTCGGGCCGGCGGTATTCGGCAACGTCGAGGCGAATTCCTTTCATCTTCTGGGCGACATCAAACATTGATGGCCAGTCCCAGACCGCGATGGCGACATGTATCTTGGCATGTTGGGCTGAGACGGCCATCATCTCGCTGCCGCGGAAGGCAACCGGACGCACATAGCAATTCTGAAAGCCATTGGCCTCCACGACCGAGTCTTTGGCGGCAATGAGATCGTCAACTGAGTAAGGAATGGTGAAATCGAGATACTCCGCGGACTTGTGGAATTGCTCGGAATGTTCGCGGCTCTTGAAAATTGCGCCGCCATAGGCCCGCTCGCCTTCAAAAACTGAAGAGCCGTAGTGAAGGCCATGCGTGAGCACATGGGTCTTCGCTTCCCTGGACGGAATGAGTTCGCCGTTCATCCAGATCATGCCGTCGAGCTGATCAAAGGGAATCGTAGCCATTTATTTTCTCCAAAAGGCGGCCGTCTCGCGCGGCCATATTCTGGCTTGCCTGCAAGCAAAGCCCGGTTTGCGGCACATTTGTTTGAAAATCGACAAAACCAGCCAAACAAAGGGCGTTTGGCTTTGCGTTTCCGTCAAAATATAGCCAAGACTGGAGTTGAAATTTACAACGGCACGAAAATAAGTCAATAGTGCTGACATAATTTGGAGCCTCGCCCTATGTCCCAATCACGCGATGTGCCCGCGCCGCCGTTGGAGGCGCACAGCCGGTCCGCTGACAGGCACATCAAGCTGATCGAACTCCTTTTCTTTGCCTATCGCGACTTCACCGGTGATGCCGACGCGCTTCTGGTCGAGCTGGGATTTGGCCGGGCCCATCATCGCGTCTTGCATTTCGCCAACCGCAAGCCCGGCCTGACAGTCGCTGAGCTTCTTGAGATTTTGAAAATCACCAAGCAGAGTCTCGCACGAGTGTTGAAGGAATTGATCGACACGGGCCATATCTATCAGGTGCACGGCGCAAAGGACCGGCGCCAACGAGAGCTGCATTTGAGCCAAAAAGGCCGCGAGCTGACGGCCTCGCTCACCAGGCTACAGTCGAAGCGCATTGCAAGGGCGTTTGACGAAATTGGCTGGGAGAATACGGATAAAATTGAAGGCTTTCTGAGGGCCATGGTCGATCAGGAATTGCGGGGGCAAATCAACGCCAGGCATGGAGATGAACATGGCCGAACCGCAAGCTGACAATTCGCCTCTGGACGATGACGCCGCACATCTGCTTGTGGTAGATGACGACACGCGCATCAGAAATTTGTTGCACCAGTATCTGACAGAGAAGGGTTACCGGGTTACCGTTGCAGCGACCGCCGCAGAGGCCCGGCGAAAGCTTGAGGGCCTGGATTTCGACCTGATGGTCCTTGACGTCATGATGCCGGGGGAAACCGGCATTGACCTGACCAAGTCACTGCGGGAAACCAAGGAAGTGCCGATACTGATGCTGACCGCATTGTCGGAAACCGACATGCGCATCAAGGGTCTAGAGGCAGGCGCGGATGACTACCTTGCCAAGCCGTTCGATCCGCGTGAGCTCATCTTGCGCATCAACAGCATATTGCGACGCGGCGGCGCGCCGTCAAAACCAAAGCTCGAACAGATCATCTTCGGAGGCTTTGCCTTCAACATCGTCAAGCGCGAATTAAAGAGGGGTGCTGATGTCATCCGCCTGACCGACCGCGAGCAAGAGATTATGACAACCTTTGCCCAGAGACCGGGTGAAACTGTGCCGCGCTATGAATTGGTGGGCGAAGAGTCCGAAATTGGCGAACGGACAATCGACGTGCAAATCAACCGGTTGCGCCGCAAGATCGAGCATGATCCGGCAAATCCGGTCTATCTGCAAACTGTACGCGGAATCGGTTACAAGCTGTCCATCGAATAAACCGGGAAGAACCGCCAAGCGTGTCACTGACCTCTAGAGAAAGCGCAAGGCGGCTGCGGCGGCTGCAAAGAGCGGCGAAGCTCTATGGGGGCCGACGGCTGACGCACTGGCACCAGTTTACGACCTGGATCGCACGGCGCATGCCCAAACGCCTTTATGCGCGCTCGTTGCTCATCATCATCGTGCCCATGGTCGTCTTGCAATCGGTTGTCGCCTTCGTGTTCATGGAGCGGCATTGGCAAACGGTGACACAACGCCTTTCGACAGCCGTTGTGCGCGACATAGCGGCCATAATCGGCGTAATCGAGACCTATCCGCAGGATGCGAATTTCGACACGATCTCCAAAATCGCCAATGAAAAAATGGCATTGAACATTTCAGTGCTCCCCGCAGAGCCCTTGCCTGCGCCCGGACCAAAACCCTTCTTCAGCATTCTCGACAACATTCTCACGCAGGAACTCACCAAACAGATCGGAAGGCCATTCTGGATTGACACGGTTGGCGACTCAAACCTGGTAGAAATCCGGGTGCAGCTCGAAGACAAAGTGCTGCGTGTCTTTGCCCTGCGAAGCCAGGCCTACGCCTCCAACACACATATCTTTCTGCTTTGGATGGTGGGTACATCGCTCGTGCTGATCGGTATTGCGATACTGTTCTTGCGCAACCAGATCCGCCCAATTCAGCAACTCGCAGAGGCCTCAGAGAGTTTTGGCAAGGGCCGGCCCATGCCACGTGATTTCCGTCCGCGCGGCGCGGAGGAAGTGCGGCGGGCGGGTCTTGCTTTTATCCAGATGCGCGAGCGCATTGAACGGCAGATCGAACAGCGCACAGCCATGCTTTCCGGCGTCAGCCATGATCTGCGTACCATCCTGACCCGCTTCAAGCTGCAACTTGCGCTCGCGGGCGGCAGGGTGAACACAAAAGCGCTTGATCAGGACGTGACTGACATGCAGCAAATGCTGGAAGGCTATCTCGCCTTCGCACGTGGGGAGGGCGAAGAGGAGACGGGCGAATTTGACCTGGAGGCATTGCTGAAGAAGCTATCGGCGGAAGCGAAAATGCGCGGCAAGAGGTTTGAATTCGGCCTGACCGGCAAGCCGCAAGTGTATGTAAAACCCAATGCCTTCACGCGCCTGATCACAAACTTGACCTCCAACGCTTTCCGCCACGCGCAGTCGGTTTGGGTCAGTGGCATGCATACCAAGGGCTGGCTGACGCTTGTGGTTGACGATGACGGGCCGGGTATTCCGCCAGAGAGCCGCGAAGATGTGTTCCGTCCCTTTGTGCGGCTTGATGAGGCGCGCAATCAGGACGAAAGCGGCACGGGGCTTGGCCTGTCTATTGCCCGCGACATAGCCCGCTCGCATGGCGGAAACATCCACCTCGCCTCAAGCCCGCAAGGCGGTTTGCGGGCGACGGTCAGGGTACCAGCTTAAAACAATCGTCCGCCGTCGGGCACCTTCAGGTCAACTGCGGCCAATACGACTTCGCCCACTTCGTCCGGCATCCCAAGTGTCAGGACTTCCGACATTAAAGGCCCGATCTGGCGCGGCGGGAAGTTGACGACCGCCATCACCTGCCGCCCGATCAGCGTTTCAGGGGAATAGTATTTGGTGATTTGAGCGGAGGAGCGCTTGACGCCAATCTGTGACCCAAAATCAATTCTCAACTTGATTGCAGGCTTGCGCGCCTCGGGAAAGGGCAGAGCTTCAACAATGGTGCCAACGCGGATATCGACCTTCGAGAAATCGGCAAAGCTGATCTCCGGCGCGATGCCGGATCGTTCCGCCATCAGGCTGACCCCACCGTTTCAAACATGACATTTTCCAAAGCCATCCGCGCCGGAAGGCCCGACCAGATGACATATTGAAACGCCTGAAAATAAGTCTCGCATGTCTCAGTTGCACTGGTCAGCAGCGCTTCGATCTGCTTGTCGGTCGGCTCAAGGCCTCCGGTCAAAACCAGCGACTGGCGGAACATGACGACGCCTTCGTTCTGCCAAAAGTCAAAATGACCCATCAGAAGGCGCTCATTGATCGCAGCCAGAAGCCGGGTCAGTTCGTTAAAGCGCGATTCCCCGACATTCACTTCCCATGCACAGGACAAATGAAGCGCCTCGTGATCGGCGAGCCAGGAGAAGGCGATGTTGTATTCCGTCCAGCGTCCGGCGATCCCGATTGCGACTTCGTCATCGCCCGAGCGCTCGAATGTCCAGTCATTGGCATGCGCGACCTGCTCTATCAAATCGATCGGGTGAGCTTCGCGTGAAACATTTAGTTGTGGCTGCGCCATGAAAATCCTGAAGCCCGCGCAAACGACGGTTTGCGCCTGAAATTGAACCTGCACATTTAAGACAGGTTGGAAGCTTCTCGCTTCCTCCGAAATTCGCAGTCCGGCAGCAATTCCGAATCATGCAATGATTTCAATTTATTGAAAGAAATTCGCCGCGCCAGCCACAAGCTGGCGGGCCTTTCAAATTGCATGTGGAGGAATCAGTTTATCCACACGCCGCAAATGGCGTAAGCGATTCAAACGACTCGCAAATTCGGCGTTTTTGAAAAGTGCAATCCAGCTGTGGATTATTTTGCGGCGCTGGACTTTTTGAGCTTCGAACTTGCCGCTGCGGAAGGTTTTACGGTCTTCGCGGGAGCCGGCTTGACGGCTGGTTTCACGCCGAGCTGCGCCTCGAGCGCCTCAATCCGCTTTGCCAAGGCGTCGTTCTGCTCGCGCACCTTGCGCGCCATTTCCATCACCGCGTCGAATTCTTCGCGTTTGACTAAGTCCATAGAGTTCAGAAACCGCTCGCTTTGCGCGCGCACCGCCTCGCTCACTTCGCGTCGCACGCCCTGTGCCGCGCCGGCTGCGTCCGTCATCAGCTTGGCAAGCTCATCGAGAATGCGGTTCGGGCCCTGTGTCATGTTGATCTCCTGTGTTGAAAATTAGGTAGTGGGTAGCCCGAACTTATTCAAGAACGCTCGCGATTGACCCTTTTGGCAAGATGCCGGATAGAAGGGCAAATCCGGAGACGTGATTTGCCTTATCCCGCCGCCCTTCCCCTGACCGCGATTGCTTTTCCCGATATCGACCCGGTCATCCTCAGTCTCGGGCCTCTGTCGATTCATTGGTACGGGCTTGGCTATGTTGCGGGCATTCTGTTCGCCTGGTGGTATGGCAAACGGCTCGTGAGCAACATGCGCCTTTGGCGCGACAATGAGCCGCCGCTGACCGCGCTGCACTTGGACGACTTCGTGCTTTGGGCTGCGCTCGGTGTGGTTCTCGGAGGCCGTCTTGGCCACATCCTGTTTTACGACCTCGCCAAATACGCCGCCGATCCGCTCTCTGTCCTCTATGTCTGGAAAGGCGGAATGTCATTTCACGGGGGATTGCTGGGAACTATCATTGCGATGATCCTGTTCGCCAGAGGCCGGGGCATCAATGTCTGGTCAATGTTCGACACGATAGCTTGCGCCGCCCCTGTGGGCCTCGGACTGGTGCGCCTGGCAAATTTTATCAATTCAGAGCTTTGGGGCCGCACAACGGACGTGTCTTGGGCTATCATTTTCCCGAATGGCGGTCCACTGCCCCGCCATCCAAGCCAGCTGTATGAAGCGCTGCTGGAGGGCCTTGTCCTGTTTCTGGCGATGCGCTTTCTGAGCCACTCCAGGCACAAGCTGAAAACGCCCGGGTTCATCGCCGGCGCCTTTACTGCAGGCTATGGGCTGTGCCGCATTGCGGTCGAGTTTGTGCGCGAGCCGGACGCGCAGATCGGCTATCTTGCAGGCGGATGGCTGACCATGGGAATGGTTCTGTCGCTTCCGATGATTGCCGCCGGGCTTTGGGCAATGCTGCGGGCCAAATGACGCCCCTCGAAAAGAAACTGCGCCGCCAGATCGAACTCACCGGCCCGCTTTCCGTTGCGGACTACATGGCGCAATGCCTGTTTGATCCCGACCACGGCTACTACACAACACGGGAGCCATTCGGGACCAAAGGCGATTTCACCACCGCGCCGGAAATCAGCCAGATGTTCGGCGAAATCATTGCCGCCTGGTGGGTTACAGCCGAAAGTGCGATCAGTCTTCCCAACATGCATATGGTGGAAATCGGTCCCGGCCGCGGGACGCTGATGGAGGACTTGCTGCGCACGATTGGCAAGCTGACCGGAAAACGTCCACCGGTTCACATGATCGAAGCCAGCCCCCGCCTGAGCGAGATTCAAAGAAGGATGCTGTCCAAGTACGGCGCGGATATCGTCTGGCATTTGCAAGTGAGCGATCTCCCGCCAATGCCAGCCGGTATCATTGCCAACGAACTCTTCGACGCACTGCCCATCCGGCAATTTCAGAAAACGGAGAACGGGTGGCTGGAGCGCATGGTTCAACTGGACGGAAAGGGTAAACTGACCTTTGCGCTCAGCCTCAATCAGCTGGATTCACAACGGCTGTCTGCCACGCATGATCAAGCGGCTCGGGGCGCAATTTTTGAGTATGCGCCCGCCCGTGAGACATTCATGGAAGTGATCGCGCAACACCTAATGGTGAATGGCGGTTTTGCCTTGTTCATCGATTACGGCCATGCCAATTCCGGCTTTGGCGACACGCTGCAGGCGGTGCGAGAGCATAATTATGTCAGCGTCTTCGACCGGCCAGGTGAAAGTGATTTGACCTCACATGTTGATTTCGAGGCCTTAACGGTAATTGCGCAAGCTTGTGGGCTGTGTGTGACAGACACACTCACGCAAGGCGACTTCTTGACTGGCGCAGGGATTGCGCAGCGTTCCGCGCAGCTTGCAGCGAAGGCCCGTCCAGAAGCGGTCAATTCCATCAAGTCCGCCTTGGCGCGTCTGACGGGGTCGCGCCAAATGGGCCAGCTGTTCAAAGTCAAAGCTGTTTCAAGCCAGCCTTTCGACGCCCACCCCCTCAAATTTCGCCATTGACTGCCAAGCCGGACTGACACACTTTCCGCCGCCGTCACGATAAAGGTCCGAACATGTCCGGCGCAGATCAGGTAAAGCCGATCACGCATCCGCTGCTTTCCAGCGGCGACATCCAGCATGCCTTCTTCACCCGCCAAGGCGGCGTGTCTGAGGGCATTTATGCTGGATTGAATGTCGGCTCCGGCTCACATGACGACCCGGAGCGCGTCGCAGAAAACCGTCGCCGCGCCGCAATGCATTTCGGGCAGGCAAACAGCGCGATCATTACGCCCTGGCAAGTGCATTCACCTGACGCGGTTATCGTCGAAGGTCCATTTCCGGGCGAGAAGCCGCAGGCGGATGGAATAGCAACTGCAACCCCGGGTGCCGTCATCGGCGTGGTGACTGCCGACTGCGGGCCGATCCTGTTTGCAGACGAGAAAGCCCGCGTCGTGGGCGCGGCTCACGCCGGCTGGAAGGGCGCACTGTACGGCGTGCTGGAAAACACGGTGAAGGCGATGGAAGCGCTGGGGGCCAAGCGGGCAGACATCAAAGCGATTCTCGGGCCGTCCATCAGCCAGCCAAACTACGAGGTGGGGATCGACTATATGCGCAATTTCACGGAACATGATCCGCACTACGACCGTTACTTCACGCCCTCGGACAAGCCGGATCACGCCTTGTTTGACCTGCGTGCTTTCACCTTGCGGCGACTGGAACTGAGCGGAGTTCAGGCAGCTATGACGCCGGATTGCACTTACGCGGATGAGGCAAGTTTCTACTCCTACCGCCGCACAACGCACCGCAAGGAACCGGACTACGGTCGTCAGCTGTCGGCAATATCCATAAGGAGCTCATAATGGCACTTCACTTTTCCCGCCAGGAGTTCGACAACCGCATGGCGGCGCTGAAATCGGCGATGGCGACGCAGAAGCTCGACGCGGTTCTCCTGTTTGCGCAGGAATCCATGTACTGGCTGACCGGCTATGACACATTCGGCTTTTGTTTCTTCCAGAGCCTGATTGTCAAGGCGGACGGGTCGATGATCCTGCTCACCCGCTCCGCCGATCTGCGCCAGGCGCGGCACACATCCATCATCGACAATATCGTCATCTGGACTGACCGTGACGGCGCAAATCCCGCGCTTGAACTGCGCAATCTGATGAACGATCTTGATCTTCTCGGCGCGCGGGTCGGCGTTGAGTATGACACGCATGGCCTAACCGCCGGGAACGGTCGCAGGCTTGACCAACAACTGACAACTTTTTGCGCCATGATCGACATCTCCGGGCTCGTCGACTCGATGCGCGCGGTCAAGAGCGATGCGGAAATCGAGAAAACCCGTCGCGCGGCCGAACTTGCCGATGAAGCGCTGGACGCTGCTTTATCGCTGATCAAGGGCGGCGCTGATGAGGGCCGCATTCTTGCCGCCATGCATTCGGCCATATTCGAAGGCGGCGGCGACTATCCGGGCAATGAGTTCATTATTGGCTCCGGCGCAGACGCGCTGCTCTGTCGCTACAAGGCAGGGCGCCGGAAACTGGACACAAATGACCAGCTGACGCTCGAATGGGCAGGTGTCTACCACCACTATCACGCAGCGATGATGCGCACGATTGTCATCGGCGAGCCCAAAGCGCGGCACCATGAGCTGCACGAAGCAGCCGTCGCAGCACTGACAGCATGCGAACTCGCCATGATACCGGGCAACACATTCGGCGACGTGTTTGCGGCACACGCCAAGGTATTTGACGAGCGCGGCCTCTCCCGTCATCGGCTTAACGCCTGTGGCTATTCGCTTGGTGCACGCTTCACGCCGTCGTGGATGGACATGCCGATGTTTTATACAGGTAATCCAACCAGGATCGTCCCCAATATGACATTGTTCGCGCACATGATTTTGATGGACTCTGACAGCGAGACGGCCATTTGCCTTGGTCGCACATCTCTGACCCGGGAGGGACCAGCAGAGCCGCTTTCACGCCATTCTCTGGACTTAATCTTGCGTTGAAGCTATCGCTGGGACGTTTGTGATAACATGAATAATCAAGAGGCTCGGGAGGCCCGCACAAATGCATCTGGGGAAGATTGCGTCTATCGCGCTGATGGGCATCATACTTGCGTCGTGCAACAGCACGGAATCTGCACTGAAGGTTGACGGCACAAATTCGCCAAACGACCCGGCTGCTGCCGGAGCTCAACTGCGCGCAACCGCTCCGAGCCCCGGTCAGCAAAGCGCGGCGATATCCGCAACGCGCCTGCAGTTCGCCCCCATCATCGGCGCACCGGTCGGCAAGGTGACGCCCCTCTCACGGCGTCTGACGGCTGCGGCCAAGGCACAGGGACTATCCATTGCCCCCTCAGCAGAGACCAATGTTTCGCACATTCTCAAAGGCTATTTTTCGCTTCTGAACGAGAACGGTCAGGTGACCATCGTTTACGTCTTTGATGTGCTAGACAATGCCGGCAACCGGCTGCACCGCATCCAGGGCCAGGAGTCGGCGCCTGCTTCCTCAGCCACGGCATCCTGGGAAGCGGTACCGGACACTTTGATGGAAAAAATTGCTAACAAAACTATCGCCGATTTTTCCGCTTGGCGCAGCGGTGCTACCTGACAGCAATCGCTCTTTCTTTGGATTGTGACCAAAGACTGAAGGGCCGCGGCTTGAATCTTTTCCGGTGCGCCGCTAAACGCCCAACCATCCAAGTGGCCGGGACCGACAAGGCATGAAAATTTTCGCGGGCAATTCGAACCGGGTGCTGGCCGAGCAAATCGCGAAATATCTGAATATCCCGCTGGGTAAGGCTAGTGTGCGCCGGTTTGCCGACCAGGAAATTTTCGTTGAAATTCAGGAGAATGTCCGCGGCGAGGATGTGTTCGTCCTGCAGTCGACCGCCTATCCGGTCAACGATCATCTGATGGAAATGCTGATCATGATCGATGCGCTGCGCCGCTCATCGGCCAAGCGCATCACCGCAGTGATCCCTTATTTTGGCTATGCCAGGCAAGACCGCAAACCCGGCCCGCGTACGCCCATTTCCGCCAAGCTTGTCGCAAACCTGATTACCGAAGCAGGCGCAAACCGTGTGCTGACGCTGGATTTGCACGCTGGGCAAATCCAGGGGTTTTTCGATATACCGACCGACAACCTTTATTCAGTTCCGGTCATCGCGCGGGATGTGAAAGCAAACTACAATCTGTCGAATGTCGTCGTCGTCTCGCCGGATGTCGGCGGCGTGGTGCGCGCCCGCTCGCTCGCCAAGCGCATTAACGGCCAGCTCGCCATCGTCGACAAGCGTCGCGAAAAGGCGGGTGAATCCGAAGTGATGAACGTCATCGGCGATGTACGCGGCAAAGACTGCCTTCTGTTTGACGACATCGTCGATTCGGGCGGCACGCTTTGCAACGCCGCCGAGGCGCTACTCGAACAAGGCGCAATTAGCGTGACTGCCTATATCACACACGGTGTCCTCTCAGGCGGCGCAGTCGCGCGCATTGCTGCTTCGAAATTGAAAGAGCTTGTGATCACCGATTCCATCCAGCCAACCACGGCAGTCGAGGGAGCGCACAATATTCGAATTATCTCGATTGCCGATCTGATGGGAGAAGCAATTTCCCGAACTGCGTCGGAAGAGTCGGTGTCCAGCCTGTTCGACTGACAAGGGCTACTCAAGCGCCTTGCGCAAATTGCCGCCGCTGGCCGCCAGCATTTTCACAGCTTCCTCAAGCGGCTTGTCGAGAGCGAGAAGAACACCGAGCTTGATATTTCCGCCACTTGCCTGCAGCGCCTCTTCGGCCCGCGCGACTTCACAGGCCGCAATCTGTCGCGACAATACGCGCCGCGCGCGCCTTGAGCTTGATGTTCGAGGTTTGCATGTCGACCATAAGGCCCTTGTAGACGCGGCCGAGCCGGATCATGAGTCCGGTTGAGATCAAGTTGAGCGCCACTTTCTGCGCCGTCCCAGCCTTCATTCGTGTGGAACCCGCCAGCACTTCGCTTCCGGTTTCTATCAAGATTGGATATTCGGACACCTCAAGCAGCGGCGAGCCCGCATTTCCAGCCAGACCTATGGTCAGCGCGCCGCGTTGTCGCGCCCTCTGGGTCAGCGCAAGCGTGAACGGCGTCCTGCCGCTCGCCGCGACGCCGATGACCACATCGTCCGCGCCAACACCTGCATCATCCATTTGACGCGCACCTTCTTCCGCATCGTCCTCCGCGCCCTCAACGCTGTTGAGAATGGCATGGTCGCCGCCAGCCAGCACGTAGAGGAGGCGCTCAGGCGGCCAGTTGAAGGTGGGGCCAAGCTCCGTGCCGTCCTGCACCGCCACGCGGCCGGACGTGCCGGCCCCGGCATAGATCAATCGTCCACTGCTTGCGAGGCGCTCGGATGCCGCTTCCGTCGCTGCCGTGATCTGAGGCAGGGCGGCGCGCACGGCGGCGACTGCGGCCATCTGCCCGTCCCACATCGCCTCGATGGCGAAGGACAGCGGCCAGGCGTCTAGTTCGGCAAATCGTGGGTCGGCGTCTTCGGTGGCCATGGCGTTCCGGCTTGATTTTGAGACTGTGAAGCGGCCTGTACCCGACGCACCGCACCGCCACATAGAGCTTATTCGCCGTCATGTTTCAATGGCGCGCTACGCGAGTCCGGCAAGCTTCAGGACAATTCCGACGGCCGCGGCTGCCCCGATGACCCAAAGCAGGTTGACGTGAAATCTGATCAACGCAATACCCGCAGCTGCGCCAATCAGCGCGGACCAGACATCAAACTGGGTCCAGACGATTTGCGGAATGTGGAAAGGGCCGAACGCCTTTTCGGAGAAGTCGCCGAACAGAACATGCAGGGCGAACCAGAGCGCGAGATTGGCAATGACGCCGACCACCGCCGCAGTGACGGCGCTGAGCGCCGCTGAAATCCATTTCACCCGGCCCGCCGCCTCCACATAAGGCGCGCCTGCGAATATCCACAGAAAACACGGCACAAAGGTGAACCAGAGCGCGGTCAGCCCGCCGAGGAGCCCGCCCGTCAACGGGTCGATCCCGGTGACGCGGGAGCCGCCGACAAAGGCAATAAATACAAGCACCAAAATGAGCGGACCGGGCGTTGTCTCCGCGAGCCCCAGCCCGGTGACCATCTCCCCAGGTTTCAGCCAGCCGTAAACCTCCACGGCCTGCTGCCCTGCATAGACCAGCACGGCATACGCGCCGCCGAATGTGACGACCGCCGCCTTTGAAAAGAACAGCGCGGCGTCCTTGAAGAAACCGTTGCCCGGATCAAGCCAGACAAGCAGCGCCAGTGGAATGAGCCAGACCGCCAGCCATTGCAGCGTGAGGCCAAGGTTTGGCGCATGAGCTGCCTGTTTCGACAATGCGGGGGCTTGAGCATCGGCGCTCTGGGCCATGAGGAAGTGACGGGCGGTTCCTGCAAGCGCCGCGCCAAGGACAACCAAGGGAAACGGAACTTTCACGACGGCGATGGCGATAAAGGCCACTGCCGCCAGCACATAGGCAAACGTGCTTTTCAAGGCCCGTTTCGACACGCGCAGCAACGCCTCCAGCACGAGCGCCAAAACGGCGGCCTTGAGGCCGAACAACAACCCGGCCATCCAGGTCTGGTCGCCGAGAAACACATAGGCTGTCGAAAGCGCGAGCAGCACGAGAGCGCCTGGAAGCACAAACAAGAGACCCGCGATGAGGCCCCCGCGCACGCCATGCAGAAGCCAGCCGGCATAGGTCGCAAGCTGCATTGCCTCGGGTCCCGGCAGGAGCATGCAGAAGTTCAGCGCGTGGAGAAACTGCCGTTCCTCCAGCCACTTCTTCTCGTCGACCAAAATCTTGTGCATGAGCGCGATCTGCCCCGCCGGACCGCCGAAGGAGATCAGGCCGATTTTGCCGAAGGTGCGGGTGATCTCGGAAAGGGATGGAGCGCTCATTGCCTGGCTTTCGCCGCCGGCCAGTTATGGGTCTCGCTTTGCCCGTCCCGCGCCCAGGCATAGAGTGCGTCATAGACCGCCATCCCCGCGTCGAGCTGTTGCAAATCATCCTGATGGATGCGCGACAAGCCGAGCGAAACCGCCAGGAGCCCCGCCGCCTCCGGCGCAAGATCAAGCCGCGCCGTGTCCGCCCCGCGCACAATCCGCGCCACAGTGTCCAAGGCGGCGGACTTCAGCCCATATTCGGCGATCATAGTGTCAAATGTGCAGGTCTCGCCCCGGTGGCTCCAGAACACACCGTCAATGTCATAGGACGTGCCGCCGATTTCCGCTGCGATGTCATTGACCCACTCGGTTGCGACGAAATGAAAAACCGCGCGCGGATCAATGAACCGCCGGATCAGCCACGGGCAGGCGATGCGGTCGATTTTCGGACGCTCGCGCGTGACCCAGACGTTTGGTTCAGACGCGCCGCCGGGCAGTTCCCCGCCATTCTTCACCAAGAGCCCGCCTGCCGCCTCAAACGCCACTATGCCGCCTTCAAGAACGCGCACATCCGCGCCCGCCTGCCGCAGCCGCGCCGCCGCGATCTCGCTGACATTGTGGCCGTGGACGCAATAGACAATTATTTCCCGGCTGCCAGCCAGCTGCTCAGCGCGCATATGGTCATGCCAGACAGCGCCCGCAATGCGCGTCACCGCGACGTTGAATACCGCTTCGCGCCGCACATCCGCAATCAGCGGACAGCGCGCCGTTCCAATGAGACTTTTGAGTTCTTCCGCAGAAATTCGGTTTGGTCCTGTCATGGCAGCCTCCAGACTTGGCGGTTGCCCTGCGCAGCCGCCTCACTGGGTTCTTGGGCAAAGCGCCTGACCGGGAGACCCGTAAAACCCCGATGACCGACAATACACACCGCAATTAAACGCGGTCAAGTTGCCGGTGCATCACGAAGAACTCACTTCAAGTGCGCGCCGCAGCCGCCGGATCATCTTGGCGCGCCCATTCTCATCGGCCTGCCGGCCCATCTCATCATTGATATCCAAGAGCAGCTTCGACAAATCATTGTGCCAATCGAGGCGCGCCACCTTCTCAGGCGCAAGACGGCGAGGCGACTGGTGATTGATCTGGCTGGCGCCGGAGGAAGTCAGCTCAAATGTATCGTCAAGTTGCGGAATGACGATCTGCTCAGGCGGATGCAGCGCAGTGAGGCGGGTGCGGAGCCCCGTCAGCCCCTCGTCTTCGCCATGCGTCAAAAAGACATTGCGCGACACCGGCAGCCGCTCCGTCACCCAACTCACAAGCTCGACCGCGTCTGCATGGCCGGAATAAAGATCGATCTGGCGGATTCGCGCGGCGACCTTGATCTCCTCGCCCTGTATTCGCACGCTTGTCGCCCCGTCGAGGAGAATGCGCCCGAGCGTCCCCTGCGCCTGAAACCCCGCCATCATCACCGTCGCGTTCCTGCGCCACAGATAGGATTTCAAGTGATGTCGGATACGCCCTGCGTCGCACATGCCGCTGGCGGCGATGACGATGAAAAATCCGCCGAGCCGGTCAATCGCCTTGCTCTGCTCCACCGTTTCGGTGAACCGGATGTTGCGCGAGTTCAGCGCCGCGCGCAGCGCTGGACCTTCGTCAAGCTCATTGGCATGGCGCTCGAACACCTCGCTGGCGCGTGTGGCCAGCGGGGAATCGATGAAAATCTGGCAGGAAGGCATCACCTTCGCCTTCATCAGATAATGGAAATCGACCAGCAGCTCCTGCGTCCGCTCCACGGCGAAGGAAGGAATTATCAGCGGCCCGCCCGCCCTCACGGCTTCCCGCACTTCGCTCGCGAGAATCTCCCGCCGCTTCTTGTCTGTGATGGTTCCCCGCTCGCGGTCGCCATAGGTGGATTCGCAGATCAGATAATCGACGCCGCCCGGCCCTTCGGGATCGGATTGCAGCAGCTTGTGGTCGGGACCGATGTCGCCGGAGAAAAGCAGCCGCACCGGCTTGCCGCCTGCCGCCGCGACTTCAAGCTCCACCGACGCTGACCCCAGAAGATGGCCCGCATTCCAGAACCGCGCGCGCATGCCAGGCGCCACATTGATCCAGCCGCCATAAATGTGCGGCCGGAACAGCGTCAGGCAGACCTCCGCATCCGCCATCGTGTAGATCGGCGTCACTTCCGGCCGCCCGCGTTTCAGATTGCGGCGGTTGAGCTGCTCAACTTCAAACTCCTGAATATGCGCCGCGTCCGGCAGCATGACGGAGCACAGGTCAATCGTTGCGGGCGTCGCATGGATGGGTCCGGCGAAGCCGTGTTTCACCAGCTTTGGCAGCAGCCCGCTGTGATCAATATGCGCATGAGTCAGGATGACGGCGTCCACATCTGCCGGTTTGAACGGGAACGGCCCATAATTGAGCTCGCGTACAGTTTTGGAGCCTTGGAACAGGCCGCAGTCGATCAGAATGCGTGCGCCGTTTGCCTCAATTTCATAACAGGATCCCGTAACGGTATGCGCAGCACCGTGGAAGCGCAGAAGCGGATTGGTCATGAGGACCCCCGTTTGACGAAAATGATACCAGCATGGAGGCGTCACTTCCGGGATGCCGTCAAGCGGTTTGTTCTCCTTTCAGCTGGACGCGTCAGCGTGTCGCTGAACCCTTGCATCCCCTTAGCCCTTCCGCTATACGCCGCCGGTCCGCGCAGACACCCTTGGAGGCAGCGCGGATGGAAGCGTTTTTTCAACGCTTCTGACACGGCCAAGCCCGCGTCACTCCATAACATCAGAAAGGTCTTGCCATGAGCAAAGCATACGAGCTCAAGGCCGAGGCGCGCGAACGGGTTGGTAAGGGGTCCGCCCGGGACATTCGCCGCAACGGCAGGGTGCCAGCAGTCATCTATGGTGACAAGAAGGCGCCGGTTTCCATTTCCCTTGATTATAAGGATCTGTATTACAAGATTCACGGCGGCGGCTTCATGCACACTGTTGCGACGCTCGACGTTGGCGGCGAAAAAATCCGCGTTTTGCCCAAGGATTACCATCTGCATCCGGTCAACGACAAACCGATGCATGTGGATTTCCTGCGCGTGTCGGCAAATGCCCGTGTGACAGTCAACATTCCGGTGCACTTCATCAATCAGGGCATCAGTCCAGGCATCAAGCGTGGCGGCATTCTGAACATCGTGCGCCACGAAGTTGAATTCACCTGCCCGGTCGATTCCATCCCTGACTTCATTGAAGTTGACATGGCAAGCGTGGATATTGGTCACTCGGTGCACATTTCCGCCGTCAAGCTGCCGGAAGGCCTGAAGCCAACCATCGACCGCGATTTCACCGTTGCGACCATCGTCTCGCCCGGCGGCGCGCTTGAGGAAGCTGCGCCTGCTGCCGCGGCGGAAACGCCTGCGGCTTAAAACAAGAGGGCCGGGTCAATGCTGCTCATTGCAGGTCTTGGCAATCCCGGCCCGAAATACGCAGGCAACCGGCACAATATTGGTTTTATGGCGGCGGACGCGATTGCCCGCCGCCATAATTTTTCGTCCTGGCAGAAGAAATTCTCCGCCGAGATTGCCGAAGGCAAACTCGATGGCGAGCGCGTGCTTCTCATCAAACCGCAGACCTTCATGAACGATTCCGGCCGCGCGGTTGGCGAGGCCATGCGCTTTCACAAGATCGAACCCGCAAGTCTTGTCGTGATCTACGACGAACTCGACCTGTTTCCCGGCAAGCTGCGCGTCAAGACCGGCGGCGGCTCCGGCGGGCATAATGGCATTCGAAGCATCGACGCCCATTGCGGCAAGGACTACCGCCGGGCGCGCCTTGGAATTGGCCATCCGGGCGCAAAGGAATTGGTGCACAACTACGTCTTGAGCGACTTTGCTAGAGCTGATCAGGCCTGGCTTGATCCCATGCTCGAGGCGGTCTCCGATGCTGCGCCCATGCTGGCGCGAAATGACGATGCTGGCTTCATGAACAAGGTTGCGGTAGCCTTGGGCCATGGCGATCAGCGCAAGGCGGAAGCCCCGAAAGCCCAGAGCCATATCCGGCAGGCCCGTCCGCACGCGGTCCCGAAAATGCCCGAAACCGGGCCGATGGCGGCGATGCTGAAAAGGCTGTTTGGCAAGGAGTGATCCAATGGATGCCGCGGTCATCAAACAGGAAGACGTCGTCTATTACGCCGCGGTCAGTCTTGATGGTTTCATCGCCGGACCGGATGGGGATGTGAAATGGCTTGATGGCTACTTCATCCCGGATCTTGGCTTTCACCAATTCATCCAACGTGTTGGCGGCGTTATCATCGGTCGCAAGACTTTCGACAAAATCGCTTCGTTCGGCAAATGGCCCTATGGCGAAATCAAGGGCACAATTGCCACGCACGGGAAAATAGACGCCTCATTCGGACCGGTGGATGCAGCCAATGGTAAAGCGGGTGAAATCCTCGCTGCCGCCCAATCCCGTTCGCCCGGGCCGCATTGGGTCGTGGGCGGCGCCGACATTGCCGGTCAGTTCCTGGACGCGGACCTGTTGACCCGCATTGATCTGTTCGTCATTCCGGTGCTGCTCGGCAAGGGCATCCCGGCGTTTCAATTGGGCGGGATGACGAAACTCGAGCTGATCGACAGCCAGACCTATCCAAAGAGCATCGTGCGGATGAGCTACCGGCCGGTCAGGGTTTGAACCAGAGATAGGCGATGTAGAGCGCAGAGGCGGCGATCACAATCCAGAGGGTTCGCGCGCTCTTACCAAATATGAACCCTGCAAGACCGTAGATTGCCAGGGCAATTGCGGCTCCGGCAATCTCGCCTGTGAACCATTCCTGCATTTCGCGTCAATCTCCCCTATCCATCATGGCGGTTAAATGACATTTCTTTTTGCTGTGAACCCAAGGAACATGAATATCCAAACGTCTTCACCTTCATGGATGCGGTGAGCGGTCTTCTGATCCTCGACGACGCAAGCCTTGTGCGGCGCGCGCAGGGCGGTGATCGCCTTGCGTTTTCCGCGCTGGTCGAGCGGCATTACAAACTGGTGCATGGCTGCGCCTGGCGTCGTCTCGGCAACCGGACCGATGCCGACGACATTGCGCAGGATGTGATGGCCAAGTTCGGCGGAGCGGTGTTCTCGCTGAAAGAGCCGGGGGCGCTGCGCGGGTTTCTCTTGCGGCTGACCGTCAACGCGGTGTCGGATTTTTTCCGCAGGCGGACACGGGAAACGCGCGGAACGCAAGCCTATATGTCTGATCCGAGCGTCGAAGAAGGACCGGGAGCGGATGAAGACTCCGATGCCGCGCTTTGGGCGGCGGTGCGGCTTCTGCCGGAGAAACAGCGCGATGCGGTGCTGCTCGTCTATGCCGATGGCGCGAGCCACCGCGAAGCTGCCGAAGCCATGGGCTGCGCTGAATCCACCGTGTCCTATCATGTGCATGAGGCGCGCAAAAAGTTGAAAATACTGCTGACGGAGGACGTTCCATGAGCGATCCCGAACTTGACCTTTCACGGCTGGGCAAGCGCCTGCCACCCGAACCGCGGCGCGACGCTGTGGACTCTGCGCGGCGCACGGCGCTGGACGCGTTTGATCAGGCTGCAAAGAAAAATCGGCAGGCAACCCAAGGATCGGGAGTGCTCGCCCGTCTTCATCGTATCGCAACCCAGACATGGAGCCTTACGATGCATGCCAGATATCTCTCAGGGTCCGCCCTTGCCACGCTTGTCATTGTCCCGATTGCCGGCATTGCCGCATGGCAGGTGATGCAGGATTACAGCGCAGCGCCCACCCAAGTTGAAGTGACCGAAGCCAAAAAGGACGTACCCGCGAAAACCGATGTCCCGCAGACCGCGCTTGGCGGACAGGATGCGCAAAATGCGGTCTCATCCGGCAAGAAGGAGACATTGCCGGTTGATGCCGTCGCCTCAAAGCCGGTCGCCCCCGCCCTTGAGCGCCAGCGCGATGACGCGCCGCTCACCGAAGGGCTTGTGGAGCAGGAAAGCGCCGCCACCGCCGCGCCGGAACCGCAGGCCGCGCCAGCAGAAACCATGGCGGCGGCCCCTGCCCCGGCAATCATGGGAAAACGCAAGCAAGCCACGCCGCAAAACGAGGCGGATGCGGCCTACATGCCGCCGCAGGACGGGCGGGTGATTGTCGAGGACCGCGACAAGTTCCCCGAGTTTAAATCGAACAGCGTTGTGGCCGTCGCCACGCAGCCAGTCTCGACTTTCTCGGTGGATGTCGACACCTCCGGCTATTCGTCTCTGCGCCGCTCGCTCAATCAGGGTGTGATCCCCGACAAGGAGTCAGTGCGCATCGAGGAGATGGTCAACTACTTCCCCTATTCCTATGCGGGGCCGGAGAAGGCCGAGGAGGCGTTCAAGGCGAACGTCACCGTCACCCCCTCGCCCTGGAACCCGAATAACAAGCTCCTGCATGTCGGCATCAAGGGCTATGACCTGCCTGTCGTCGAACAGAAGCCGGCCAATCTTGTGTTTCTGCTGGACGTCTCCGGCTCCATGGACGAGCCCGACAAGCTGCCGCTTTTGAAGTCTTCGTTCCGCCTGCTTGTCAACAAGCTGAAGCCGACGGATACGGTTTCGATTGTCACCTATGCCGGCAATGCGGGCGTGGTGCTGGAACCAACCAAGGCAGCGGAAAAGGCGAAAATCCTCGCCGCCATCGACAATCTCCAGCCCGGCGGCTCGACGGCGGGCGAAGCGGGCATCAACGCGGCCTATGCGCTGGCCGAACAGGCTTTCGTCAAGGACGGCGTCAACCGCATCATGCTCGCCACCGACGGCGATTTCAATGTCGGCGCGGCGGATGACGAGGCGCTGAAAAAGCTTGTCGAGGACAAGCGTAAGTCCGGCGTGTTCCTGTCTGTGCTCGGATTTGGCGAGGGCAATTATCAGGACAATCTGATGCAGACGCTGGCGCAGAACGGCAATGGCATCGCCGCCTATATCGATACGCTCGGCGAAGCGGAGAAGGTGCTGGTGCAGGAAGCGACAGCCTCGCTGTTCACCATTGCCAAGGATGTCAAAATCCAGGTCGAATTCAATCCGGCCACGATCTCGGAATACCGGCTGATCGGCTATGAGACGCGGCATTTGAACAATGAGGATTTCAACAATGACCGGGTGGACGCGGGCGATATCGGCTCGGGCCACACGGTGACGGCGATCTATGAAATGACGCCGAAGGGCGCGCCGGGCACAAACGACCCGCTGCGCTACGAGACGAAAGACGCAAAACCCGCGTCCGACGCGACCGGCGAATACGCTTTCGTCAAAATCCGCTACAAGCTGCCGAGCGAGGCCATCAGCCGCCTCGTCACGCAGCCGGTGACCGATGCGAACGCCGTGGCGGATTTGGCGGCAGCAGCGGAAGATGTGCGCTTCGGCATAGCCGTCAGCGCGTTCGGGCAGAAGCTGCGCGATGAGGATCAGGTGGCGAATTATGGCCTCGGCGATATCGAGCAGCTGGCTTCCGGCGCGAAGGGAACGGATGCGTTCGGCTATCGCGGCGAGTTCTTGAAGCTGGTGCGATTTGCGGCGGGATTGAAGCCAAATTGAGCTTGACATACCGTGACCTAAGTTTGCTCTCCCGGTTTGGGAGGGCAAACGCGGCCGTCACTTCGCCGCAAAAGATAATCGCCAATTGGATTGTCGATCACTTTCAGCCATTTCCCTCCGGCTGCTTGCGAAGCACTGCCGATGACAGCCCGCTTTGCTGAAGAAGCGATTTTGACAACCGCAACTCGGACAGATAACCTGGGGCCAGGTGGGGGTGCCATCCATATCAGGAGACCAGAATGAGGTTGCCCGCATCCGCGCCGCTGAGCCTTGCCGCCGCCGCGTTTTTGAATTTTGCCTCACCCTTGCCGGGCAATGCCCAATCCTTCGAGCCAATTGTCCGTTCTGTCGTTAAGGCGGACCTTGCCGAAGCGGCTGACATGGCCGCCTGGAAAGCCGAACTTGCCAAGGTGGGTGGCGGCATGGCCTATATTGACTGGCAGCTGCTGCACTTCATGGCGAGCCCGGCGCTTGCAAGCATGCTGCCAAGCACTGCGACGCCCCGCGATACGGACACGGCATGCCAGTTTCTGGAGCAGACTCCGCGCCAGCAATTGAGAATGAACGGTGCGGTCGACGGTGGCGACAATCATCTGTTTCTTGATTTGCGCGCGGACCTCAGCGACCTGCCGGATTTTGCCTTGATCACCTGCGAGCAATACATCGGAACGGGCGAGATCGCACTGCGGATAAGGGGGTTTTACTACCTCCCGGATGTCATGATTGAAACGGCTTCCATGAACCTGATGCTTCCTATCACCATCGACGCCATGCGCATACCGGACAATACGTTCCGCTGAGTGGCGCTGTCTCGGATTGCCTCAACGATTCGGTTGGCCTATCGGTCGGAAAACGAGGCAGTAAGTGACAACCACAGCAATAGCATCCGGCTCCAGATCGAACCAGCACCCGCTGCTCGGCATTGCGTTGATCACATGCGCGGTCGCCGTGTTCGCTTGCGTAGACGCCATGACGAAGCACTTGGCAACCAATTGGAATGTGCCGCTTGTGGTCGCTGTCAGATACATCATCAACGTGCTTGCTCTGGCGGCGATCTATGCGCCGCGATACGGGCTTGCCCTTCTCAAGACCAACCGAACCGGGCTGGTGATGGTGCGGGCGCTCTGTCTGTCTGCGGCCTCTCTGTTCGCAGGCCTCGCACTGACTCGCATGCCGGTGGCGGAGACACTGGCGATCATCTTTCTCGCTCCGTTCGCCGTGATGGTGCTTGCCATGCCGGTGCTTGGCGAAAAGGTGACGCCGGCGGGCTGGCTGGCGGCGATTGCCGGGTTCTGCGGAGTTTTGCTGGTCGCGCGGCCCGGCGGCGGTCTTGACCCACTCGGTGTTCTTTATGCATTTGGCTGCGCTGCGGTGACAGTGGGTTATTACCTCCTGTCTCGGACATTGGCGAAGACCGAAAGCACGATGGCGATGCTGTTTCACACAGCGCTGGTTGGCGCAGTGATTTTCGGCGCATACTTGCCTTGGTCAATGAAGGGGCCGATGCCGCAAGCCGTCGACCTGTTCCTGTTCGTGCTGATCGGCCTTGCGGCAACGCTCGGTCATTACCTTTTCACCGCCGCCTTCCGCGTCGCGCCCGCCTCGGTGCTGGCGCCGGTAAACTATCTGCACATCTTCTTCGCCGCCATCGTAGGATGGATTGTGTTCAGCCATGTGCCGGGGCCAGTCAGCATGGCGGGGATGGCGCTGATTGTTGTGGCGGGGTTCACGTCGGCGCTGATCACCAACCGGAAGAAGCCGGCGGTCGTTGAAGTGGGAGAGGCATGATGAAGAAGCGCATTCTCGGACAAGGCCTTGAAGTTTCCGCCCTGGGCCTCGGCTGCATGGGATATGGCGAGGCAATCGACCGCGGTGAGATGATCGCCTTTCTGCGCGGCGCGGCGGAGCGCGGGGTTACGTTTTTCGACACAGCGGAAGTCTATGGTCCGTGGAAAAATGAGGATGTGGTCGGCGAGGCGCTGGAGCCGTTCAAAGGACGGATTGTCATCGCCACAAAATTCGGCTGGGACATTGACCAGACAACCGGCGTCAGCTCCGGCGGATTGAACAGCCGTCCAAAGCAAATTCGCAAAGCGGTCGAGGGCAGTCTGAAAAGGCTGCGGATCGACTGCATCGATCTTCTGTACCAGCATCGCGTTGATCCAGCAGTGCCGATGGAAGAAGTGGCAGGCGCGGTCAAGGACCTGATCGCTGAGGGCAAGGCGAGGCATTTTGGCATGTCGGAGGCGGGTGCCAAGTCCATCCGCCGCGCGCATGCCGTCCAGCCAGTTACGGCGCTGCAAAGCGAATACTCGCTCTCGACCCGCGACCCTGAGGCGGAGATCCTGCCGCTGCTCGAAGAACTCGGCATCGGTTTCGTGCCATTCAGCCCGCTCGGACGCGGCTTCCTGACTGGCAAGATCGACGCCGACACCAAGTTTGACGCATCCGACTTCCGCAACCGCGTGCCGCGTTTTGAGGCGGAGGCGCTGAAAGCGAATTTGGCGCTGGTGGACCTCGTCAAATCCATTGCTGCGGACAAAGGCGCCACACCCGCGCAGATCGCGCTCGGCTGGCTGCTTGCGCAAAAACCGTGGATCGTCCCCATTCCCGGCACGCGCAGGCTGGAGCGGCTCGAGGAAAATCTCGGGGGCGCGGACATCGCGCTTAGCCCGGATGATCTGACTCGGATCGAAGACGCGTCAAAATCCGTGCGCATTGCCGGCCAGCGCTATCCGGACGAGTTCATGAAGATGAGCGGGATTTAACCCGCCTCACGCAAACCGCACGGCATGAACCGGCGGCAGGGTATGGCTGATCTCCTGCCAGTCCTCGCCGCCATTTTCCGTCACCCAAAGCCCGCCCGTCGTTGAGCCGAAGGCGAGCCGTTCGCCCGTTGCGTCGATGGTCAGCCCATGGCGGTAGACGAGATCATAGGAGTGCTTCTGCGGCAGGCCGTTTTTCTGCGAGCGGAACGTCTTGCCGCCGTCATCGGTGCGGGTCACGACCAGCGCGCCGCCGACGGGAATGCGCTGCTCGTCCTTGATGCCGGGGATGAACCAAGCGGTGTCGGGCTTCGTTGGATGGGTCGCGACCGCAAAGCCGAAGGATGAAGGCTCGGCATTGATTTCGCGCCAGGTGCCGCTGCCGTCTTCCGAGGTGAAGATGCCGTTGTGATGCTGCACCCAGAGCCGCTCGGGATTGGCGGGATTTTGAACCAGAAGATGCGGGTCCTGCTGCCATGGCTCACCCTGATACTCAGGCGGCAGGAAGTCGGCGCGCATGCCTTGAGCGCGGCAGGTCCAGCTTTTGCCGCCGTCATCGGTTTGCCAGACGCCCCCGCATGAAATGCCAAGCCGGATGGTTTTCGATGAGCGCGGATCGACGCATATCGAGTGAATGCCCGGCAATTCGCGCCCGCCGCCGAACCACATCTGGCGCTTCGGTTCGTCCCACAGCGGACGGTTGAGCTCCCATGTCCCGCCATGGTCTTCCGACTTGAAAAGGCCGCCCGGAATCGTGCCGCACCAGATGACGCCCGGCTCGTCCGGCCCGCCCGTCTCCAGCGCCCAGATCAGCACCGTCGCCCAAGGCAGATCCTTGCCCCAGCCGTCTTTTGATTCCACCCCTTCCGGCTTTTCGGGATAGGCGGGCGCGGCGATTTCCTCCCAGCCATCGCCCTTGTTGCGGTGCAGTTTCACGCCGAAATGGCCGTGGTCGAGCGCAGCGTAGGAATAGCCGGAGCGCGGATCATGCAGCGCCACAGTCACATTGTCGGCGAGGAAGGGAACCTCATCGGAAATCTGCCAGCCCTTGCCGTTCTTGGAGACATGAAACAGACCCTTGCGGGTCGAAACCATCAGCCTGTCGCTCATTTTCAACCTCCCTCAACCGCCTGAAAGCGCTTGCAGCACGTAAACTTCACTGTTGGCCCGCACCGCATCGCTCAATTTCTTGCGGTCCAGCACGATTTCGCCATCGACAATAATTCCCATATGACGCCGCAAGGCGAACTGTTCGTCCACGACATAGGACTTCAGCCTCGGATTTTCGCTGAAAACTTGGCTGAGCACCTCGCGCACCGTCGCCCCCGGCGCGTCAACGCTCGGACAATCCACATGCCGCATTAAATTCGCGGTAAAAGTCACTTTGGCCATGGCGAATTCTGCCGCAATCATGAGACTGCTGCAACTCAATTCGATCATGCAAAACCTTGACTATATTGCACTGCACCATGGAAAAACCCCATTCTGTGGGCAAGGCAAAATCTTGCTCCACAACCTGGTCGCATCATGTCGAAATCCTCCAAGGAACTGAACATTCTGGTATTGCAGGGCGGCGGCGCGCTCGGCGCTTATCAGGCCGGCGTCTATGAAGCCTTGGCCGAAGCCGGGTTTATGCCGGACTGGATCGCTGGCATTTCGATCGGCGCAATCAATGGCGCAATTATCGCCGGAAACCCGCCGGAAGACCGCGTCGTCCGCCTCAAGCAATTCTGGGAGAAGGTTTCCTCCGGGCTGCAAGGAACGATACCGGTCTTTGAAGATTACCTTCGCCCGTTCTTCAATGAGACCAGCGCCAATCTTGCCGCTTCGTTCGGTGTGCCCGGCTTCTTCACGCCGCGTTTCCCCCCACCCTGCTTCCAGCCCAAGGAATCTTTGGAAGCCATCAGCCTCTATGACACATCGCCACTTGCCGGAACTCTGAAAGAACTGGTCAATTTTGACTATTTGAAAGAAAGCGGCCCAAGGCTTTCTGTCGGTGCAGTGGATATTGTATCCGGCAATTTCGAATATTTCGACACAGCCAAACGCAAGCTTGGCGTCAAGCACATCATGGCCTCAGGCGCGCTGCCGCCCGCCTTTGCGCCGGTTGAAATCGACAATCATCACTATTGGGATGGCGGCATCGTTTCGAACACGCCTATTGACTACGTGATGGAATATGACGGCGTGCGCCAGGACATGTGCATCTTTCAGGTCGATGTGTTCCGGGCGAGGGGCAAAATGCCGAAAACACTGGGCGAAGTCAGCGAGCGCGAGAAAGATATCAGGTTTTCAAGCCGCACCCGATTCAATTCGGACCATATCCGGAAAATGCAGGACATGAGCAATGCCGCCGCGCGGCTTGCGAAAAAGCTTCCGGCAGATTTGCGCGATGACCCGGACGCCATGCTGCTGCGGGAATGGGGCAATCCGGCAAAGGTTACGCTGGCACATCTCATACGCCGCGACACCGGCGTCGACACCGGCAGCAAGGATTACGAATTTTCCCGGCTTTCGGTTGAGGAACATTGGGCGACGGGCCGCGAAAACGCCCGGCGCGGGCTCAGATCGAAAGCCTGGAATGAGCGCGATAGATCCGCGCGCGGTGTTCAAGTATTTGACCTGACAAAATGAGAAGGGCCAAGATGAGTATCGCCGGCGTAGATACTGTCCGATGGGAGCGGGCCACTTCATCAGGTGCAAACCCGATACCGCCACCGATATTTTCACTGACCTGAGACTTGGCCTTGGCAAAGTCGTCCATGATTATCTCAAGTAGGAGGAACCATCCGATGAAACTGAAAGACAAAGTCTGCATCGTTACTGGCGCAGCCTCCGGAATCGGTCGCGGCATTGCTGAGAAATTCGCTGCCGAGGGCGCAAAAATCGCCATCGCCGATCTCAATCTGGAAGGTGCGCAGGCGACAGCCAAAGAGATCAGTGCTGCGCATAAGAGCCACGCAATCGGCGTCGCAATGGATGTGACCAGCGAAGAGCAGGTTAATGCGGGCGTGGCCGAAGTCGTGAAGAAATGGGGCACGGTGGATGTTCTCGTCTCCAACGCCGGCATCCAGATCGTGCATCCGTTGGAGGATTTTCCATTCGCCGACTGGAAGAAAATGCTCGCTATTCATCTGGACGGCGCGTTCCTGACCTCCAAGGCCTGCCTGCCTCACATGTACAGCCAAGGCTCCGGCTCGATCATCTTCATGGGCTCGGTGCATTCCAAGGAAGCCTCGCCGCTGAAATCGGCCTATGTGACGGCCAAGCACGGGCTCATCGGTCTGTCGAAAGTGATCTCGAAAGAGGGTGGCAAGCACGGCGTGCGGTCAAACGTGATCTGCCCCGGCTTCGTGCGCACGCCTTTGGTGGAAAAACAGATCCCGGAGCAGGCCAAGGTGCTTGGCATATCCGAAGAGGACGTCATCAAGAAGGTGATGCTTGGTCAGACGGTGGATGGCGAGTTCACGACAGTCGATGACGTTGCGGAAGTCGCGCTCATGTTTGCCGGGTTCGGCTCCAATGCGCTGACCGGCCAGTCGCTTGTGGTCAGCCATGGCTGGTTCATGGAATAGCGCACTTGCATTGGGCCGTCAGAATTGGCTGTCAGGTCAGGCCCAGCACGCGTTCGATGAAGTCAGCGCGTTCGGCGACCCTGACCTTGGGCAGAACATGTACCCTGTAGCCGATCTCCGGAAACAGCTTCAGCAACGCACCATACTCTTCGATGGCGGCATCGAACCCATGCCGGCGCTCAGCGTCGGCTTTGTGGATTTCGGGCCAGGGCGGCGCCAGAAACACGTCATCTGCATAGCGCAAGTCTTCAACAGAACCAAAGTGTCCCGGAAGCGGAGTTCTGTTCGCCCGATACCATCTGAGGGGCTCAATGAACGAGCGGTCATAGAACGACAAACCGCGAGGCCCGGCATGGAATTTTGCAATCGACCGTTCGAGCAAGAGTTCGGCGAAATTCGCCGCATCCAGCCATGGCAGCGCCGTCCCACCCTGCGCCAACTGTTCCCTGACAATCTCGCGCCCGGCTTCAGGAAACACATGATACCCGCGGCGCGAGAGCTCCTCGATCAGCGTGGACTTCCCCCCGCCCGAGCAGCCGGATAGGACGATGCGGCGGCGGCTTAAGGCTGGCTCACTCTGGAATCTGGTCATTGTTGCTTCACGTCAATTGGAACTTCGCCAACTCTATACCGCCGTTGGCGCTCCGGCAGTAGCCAAACGCACCGCGAACAAGTAGACAGCGCGCCAAATGGGGTGCTGTGCAGTTCAACAGTTGCGGGCGCCTGACATTCCACGAACTTACCAGGACTGAACTCATGGGTTTCAAATGCGGCATCGTCGGCTTGCCAAATGTCGGCAAGTCCACCCTCTTCAACGCGCTGACCAAGACGGCGGCTGCGCAGGCGGCGAACTATCCTTTCTGCACAATCGAGCCCAATACCGGCGAGGTCGGCGTGCCGGACCCGCGTCTGGACATCATCGCCAAGATCGGCAAGTCCGCCAGCATTGTGCCGACGCGCATCACCTTTGTGGACATCGCGGGGCTGGTGCGTGGTGCGTCGAAAGGCGAGGGTCTTGGCAACCAGTTTCTCGCCAATATCCGCGAGGTCGATGCCATCGTCCATGTTCTACGCTGTTTTGAGGATGACGACATCACCCATGTCGAGGGCCGTATTGACGCGGTCGCCGATGCCGAGACGGTGGAAACCGAGCTGATGCTCGCCGACCTTGAAAGCCTGGAGCGGCGCATTGTGGCGTTCCGCAAACGCGCCTCGGTCAAGGACAAGGAGGCGCTGACCGTGCTACCGGTCATGGAGCAGACGCTGACGCTGTTGCAAGAGGGCAAACCCGCGCGGCTGCTTTTGAAGACGCTTGCTGCGGAAGACCTCATTACTCTTCAGGGCCTCAACTTGTTGACCTCACATCCGGTGCTTTATGTGTGCAACGTGATCGAAGCCGAGGCGGCCACTGGCAATGCTCACACAATTGCAGTCGCCAAAATGGCCGCAGAACAAGGCGCAGGCTGCGTCGTCATCTCCGCTGCCATCGAGGCGGAAGTCGCCCAGCTTTCTGATGCCGACGCAAAAGAGTTTCTCGCCGATCTCGGTCTTCAAGAGCCCGGTCTGGATAAGCTCATCCATGAAGGCTACAAACTCCTGGGCCTTATCACCTACTTCACCGTGGGCCCGAAAGAAGCCCGCGCCTGGACAGTTCACAAGGGCGCAAAAGCCCCGCAGGCCGCCGGTGTGATCCACACGGATTTCGAGCGCGGCTTTATCCGCGCCCAAACCATCGCCTATGATGATTTCGTTTCGCTCGGTGGAGAAGTCCCCGCCAAGGAGGCGGGCAAAGCGCGTGATGAGGGCAAGGAATATGTCGTGCAGGACGGTGATGTGATGCTGTTCAAGTTCAATACTTGAGGCTCAACCCCACGTAATAAACGGAGCGCCGTTCAGCGCCTGAACAAATGTCCCAGCCACCAAAGCGAGCCATACGGCAACGCCGCTTGATACAGCCAATCCCTGCCGCAAAGGCATCCACCTATCGGCCGCCATTCCGAGAACCGGAAGCGCTTGCATGAGATGCAGCGCGAAAAAGTGCGATACGCGCAAATCGCCGCCTGTGCCGGACCAGCCCATCAGCGGAATGCCATTGGCGTCATTGCGCACGCCGTCCAGCCAGCGGCCCGATTCGACAATGAAGCTGCTCGACATGAAGCCTGCCGTTATAATCGTTGCAATCCCGCCAAACACCAGACCAAGAATTGCGCCGCGCCTCAGCCCCGCGCCAATGTCGGTACGACCATTTCGCCAGATTTGAATGCCCAGAATGATGGGCGCAGCTGTCAACAAGAGCGAGCCAACACCCATGGCCATGTAGAGTGCCGACTCGATACTTGTATCCAGATTGAAGTGGGAGGCGCGGCCGCGAGCTGACTGCAGCGCAATGTAGACAATCTCAAAAACACCTGAAGCGGCGGCGGCATAGAGCGCCCAGCGGACAATCCTTGAGCCGCGCGCGCGCTCGTTCAAGAGATTGAACATCAGCGCCAGTGTCAGAAAGTGCACGGCAAGTGACAGCTCAAACTTCAGCGGCTTCGTCCAGACATTGATGCCGTTCATCAGACGCTCATCCATGACATAGGAAACAGCCGTCACCGGCAGCAGCGCCGCGCAGAACAACATCGTGCCAATTGTGGCGGCATGGGCTGCATTGCCCAAATTCATTTGCGCGCCTGGCATCGGACGCATGGGAACAATGGATAGACTGGATTGGGTCATGATTGAGCCTTTGCAGAAAGTGTTGACACGGATCCCTTCCCGGCCTTGATGAGTTGAAACAGCAGGAGGCCGAGCGGACCAAACAGAAAAGTGGCGGCAAGCAGCGGCGCCTGAATGATGCGTGACATGCCCTCGCTGTCCGCCTCGCGCGCAATCCACCACCCGACAAACAGGTCAAACGCGAGATAATGGATCCAGCCTGCCACCAAGACCGGATCGCTCAAAAACAGCTGGCGCACCTCGGCAATGGAGCTGAAACCGCCTCCTTGCACCTCAAAGAAGTGCACGAAGACCAGCGCCGAGTAGGCAAGGCTCAGAGCCGGAATGAGCGCGAGCAAAAGCGCCATTTCGGTTTGCTTCCATCTCGGCAGAAAAATCAGATAGGCCCACGCCAGCCCTGCTGCCCCGTTGGAAATGTTAAAGATGGTTTCGTAACTCATCATCGCTCCAATCTTGGCATCGTCTAGATAAACCAAGCTAACGCTTATCTAGACGATGTCAAGTTACATTTTGACAGTGACAAGATAATTATGCTAAACGCCTGTTATGACTGAGAAACAGCGCTACCATCATGGCGATTTGCGTAATGCGTTGCTCAACGCCGCTCTCGAGCTGTTGGCGCAAGCTGGCGCGGGAGGTCTTTCCATAAGGGGCGTAGCGCAAAAGGCAGGCGTCTCGCATGCCGCACCGGCCTATCACTTCCCGACGCTGAAATCGCTGGTGACGGCGTTGAGCAAAATTGGTTTTGAACTGTTCGAAAAGTCCATCGCAGACGCAACAGCCAAAGCGCCTTCTGACCCGGCGAGTCAGATGCAGGCGGCAAGCGATGGCTATATTAGCTTTGCGCAGGCACAGCCCGAACTCTTCCGGCTGATGTTCTCCGCCTCGGCATCCGATTGGACAGATGAGGCGCTGCGGACCTCAGCCAACAAAGCCCGCCAGCAGTTGCGCGCCATCTGCGCGCCCGCTTCCGCATATCTGAAGCGTGAGTCTGAAGAAGCAAAGACCCAGTTTGAGAACCTGGTTTGGTCAAGTATTCATGGCTATGCACATCTTGTGATCGAGGGGCAGATATCTGGCGAACCGGGATGTCCATCACCAGCGCCGCTCAATATCTCGACGCTGATTTTCGGACCGACAAATGTTAAAGTAACAGTGCAGCTTTCCTGATGGGCCATTGCGGCACCTGCGATTTGTTTACCCACGAAACTGTCGCGCAGGTCTGTGGGCACATATAAAATCCCTCACACTTTCTGGCCCAAGAAACATCAAACTAGCCAGTATTGTTGAGAACCGGCAAGCGTGTTATGCGCCTTGGAAATGCTTGTTTGAACAGGGGACAGTTCATGGCCGCAAAGAAATCCATCACCGTATCCGAAACAAAAATTCGTGAAATTGCCCACGACCTGTGGGTCGAGGCTGGACGGCCTGAGGGCCAAGCTGAAGACCATTGGTTCAAGGCGATAGAACTGGCCGCAAAAGCTGCGAACACAAAGTCCGCGGCCAAGAAACCATCAGCCAAGACAAAGCCCGCCGCAAAAGCCGCGCCTGCTGCAAAGCCTGCAACCAAAAAGCCCCCTGCCAAGAAGGCCAAATAGAACTCCCTTCGTTCCCAAATAGAACTCGCTTCGATCAACGCGCGATCAACCGCAGTCAAGCTGGTAGAACGCGTAATGCCGCTTACCTAGTCACAGTGTCGCGCGCACGCTGACGCTCTTGCGCGCGGCTCCGGCTAGTTTGAGCGGCAGTCCAGCAGTCCGAAGCGAGGAAGTGCCGGAAGACATTTTGACCATTTCTTGTGCTGCAGTCTTCTCGATACATATAGGGTGAAGAAAAATCGAGCACTTTTGAACATGTGGACAATCTAGATAAGCCACTGTTTTCTCTGCATATTTTAGCGGCGCGGGAAAATTGCAGCGAATCATTGCAAGTGTTACGATTTTTCTTGCAAAGACTGCTTCCAAACGGGGAACTCAACATGCCTACTAAAGCGCCTGCGGCGAAAGCCGCAACAAAAACTGCGGCCAAAAAGCCGGCGGCGAAACCCGCTGCCAAACCTGTAGCGAAAGCCGCTGCCAAGCCCGCAGCCAAGGCTGCTGCAAAAGCCACCGCAAAGCCTGCGACCAAGAAACCTGCGGTCAAGGCCGCCGCAAAGCCGGCTGCAAAAACAAATGCCAAGCCTGCCGCGAAAAAGCCTGCAGCCAAGGCCGCGGCAAAACCTGCGGCCAAGAAGCCCGCTGCAAAACCAGCTGCAAAGGCAAGCGCAAAACCTGCGGCGAAGAAGCCTGCGGCCAAGGCCGCCTCAAAACCTGCAGCCAAAGCAACTGCAAAACCTGCGGCTAGGAAACCTGCAGCCAAGGCTGCTGCAAAACCGGCAGCTAAGAAGCCTGCTGCGAAGTAGCCCGCCAGAGAGGCGCAAAGACTGCGCAACATCAACCATCAAATCGTCCGCTGTTTGCCCCTTGTCCAAAGCAGGAAAACAGCGGACATTTCCTGAATGAATACACAATCGCACATCCTGATGGGTGCCGTGCTCTTCGGCCGCAAGGTTCCGGGAACCGCGTGGGCTGGCGCGATGGGAGGATTGACTCCCGACATCCCCATGTTCGCCATCGTCGCGTTTCTGCGCCTGACCGGGCATGGCTTTGACGAGATTTTCGGAAAACTCTACTGGTCCGGTTGGTGGCAGATTTGCAATGCCATCGGACACAACTTCCTGCTCTGGAGCTCCGTGTTCTTGATCAGCCTACGGATGAACGCTGTTGGCAATGCTAAGTTGGCTGAACGCAGCCGCTATGCTGTCGCATTCTCTGGCTCAGCGCTTCTACACTCAGCGGTAGATTTTCTTGTTCACCGCAATGATGCACATATGCACTTTTGGCCGCTGAGCCAGTGGCGCTTCGTTTCGCCGGTGTCCTATTGGGATTCCGCCCATTACGGAACTCCATTTGGTTTGTTTGAAGCATCGCTCGGTCTCACGATGGCGGCGCTGTTATTTCGGCAGTTCCAGCGTCTCGCGATTCGCGTGCTGCTCGCACTGATCATCGTGCTCTATGCGGCGGTTCCGGCATTCTTCATATTCAATCTCGCCGGCGCCTGATGGATGTCAGCTTCGCTTGGTGGGGCAAGTTGACATGCCAAGCACGGAGTAAAGCGGGCATGTGCCAAACAATCCGGTTGCAAGCGGCAGAACTCCGATCAATGCCCAATTACGCCACCATGCCTCAGGATAGTAGTAAAACAACCCCAGAAGCACCAAGCCCAAAACTACGCGCAGCACCCGGTCCGCTGAACCGACATTTGTCTTAAACATGATCATCTCCATGACACAAAGCGGGCTTCCCGCTTTGAGCAAGACTAGCAACACCTATCGGTAATCGATTTGCGCTGTATCAAAATACGCAACACGTCGTAGGGCTCAATGCCCTTCAAACTCGATCAGCGTGCGCACAGTTACGCCCAGCGCCTCGAGCTTCTTGCGCCCGCCAAGCTCTGGCAGGTCAATCACAAAGCACGCCGTCACCACATCAGCGCCAATCTGGCGCAGGAGTTTGACGGCGCCTTCCGCCGTGCCGCCAGTCGCGATGAGATCGTCAACCAGCAAGACCCGCTCACCGGGCTTCACAGCATCGCGGTGCACCTCCATCTCGTCGACGCCGTATTCCAGGCTGTAGGCAATCCGCACCGTTTCGTGCGGCAGCTTGCCCTTCTTGCGGATCGGCACAAAACCGGCAGAGAGCTGATGTGCCATCGCGCCGCCAAGAATGAACCCGCGCGCCTCAATGCCAACCACCTTGTCGATCTTCTGTCCCGCATAGGGATGAACAAGTTCATCCACGCAGCGGCGAAAAGCACCGGGGTCGCCCAGGAGTGTCGTGATGTCCCGGAACATGATGCCGGGTTTGGGATAGTCCGCAATGGTCCTGATCGCCGACAGCAGTGACTTTTCAAGTGTCTGCGAAACCATGATCTCACTCCCCGACTGACATCATCGTGGCAGTCTTCCCAGAAAAACGAAAGGGCGCCGAGGCGCCCTTCCCTATCCTATATCGGCAGGCTCAGTGAGCAACGTCCGCCCAGACCCGCTTCTTGGTGACATAGACAAGGCCGCCGAGAATGATCAGGAAGGCAAGCACGGAAAAGCCAGTTTGCTTGCGCTCGGCAAGATGCGGCTCTGCGGCCCACATCAGGAAGGCGGACACGTCGCGGGCATACTGATCAACAGTCTGCGGCGCGCCATCGTCATAGGTGACTTGGTCATCGGTCAACGGCTTTGCCATGGCAAGCGACTTGCCGGAGATGAAATAGGGATTGTAATGTGTCCCCTCGGCAATTTCCATGCCGGCAGGCGGTGTCTGGTCATAGCCGGTCAACAGCGCGTGGATGTAGTCCGGCCCGCCTTCGGCATACTGCGTGAATACGTCGAACACGAAGCGCGGGAACCCGCGCTCGACGCCGCGCGCCTTGGCAATCAGCGAAAAGTCCGGCGGTGCGGCGCCATTGTTTGCAGCTGCGGCGGCCGTTTCATTGGCAAACGGTGACGGGAAGCGGTCCGACAGACCGGCCTTGCGCGCGAACATTTCGCCTTCCGCGTTCGGACCGTCCTGAACCTCATATTCAGCGGCGACGGCTTTGACCTGCTCCTCGGAATAGCCAAACTCCTCAAGCGAGCGAAACGCGACAAGCTTCATCGAATGGCAGGCCGAGCAGACTTCCTTGTAAACCTTGAATCCGCGCTGCAGCTGGCCCTTGTCATATTTGCCGAACGGTCCGGCAAAGGACCAGCTCTGCTCCACAATTGGTTCTATCGGGAAGTGGGTTGGCTCAGCCGCGTTATGCGCCTCCTCCGCCGCAAAAGCGCCGGTGAGGGAAAGCGTGAGGGCGGTCATGCCTGCGAGAAGAAACTTCATGGTGCGGTTCATCATTGTGCGGGCCATCATTCTGCGGGCGCCAAGGCTGGCTTGGTGTCGTGCTTGACCTTGTCGAGTACGGCTTCCGTGATTGAATTCGGCAGGCGCTTCGGCGTTTCAATGAGACCGAGAACCGGCAGGATTATCAGGAAAAATGCGAAGTAAAATAAGGTCGAGGCTTGTGCCATGGCAACATATGCGCCCTCGGCAGGACGCGAGCCAAGCCAGCCGAGGAAAATCGCATTGATTACAAACAGCCAGAAGAACAGCTTGTACCAAGGCCGGTAAACCGCCGAGCGGACCCGCGAAGTGTCGAGCCAAGGCAGGAAAAACAGAACCGCAATCGAGCCGAACATGGCCAGCACGCCGCCAAGCTTGGAGTTGATCGGTCCGATGTTGAACGTGATCGCGCGCAGGATCGCGTAGAATGGCAGGTAATACCATTCCGGCACGATATGCGCCGGCGTCTTGAGCGGATTCGCCTCGATGTAATTGTCGGGGTGGCCGAGGAAGTTCGGGATGTAGAACACGAAATAGAGATAGACGCCGAGGAACACGATCATTGCAAACGCGTCCTTGATGGTCGCATAGGGCGTAAAGGCGACTGTGTCGGTCTTCGACTTCACCTCAATGCCGGTCGGGTTGGTCTGGCCGGAAACATGCAATGACCAGATATGCAGGATCACAACGCCCGCAATCATGAACGGCAGCAGATAGTGCAGCGAGAAGAAACGGTTCAGCGTCGGATTATCAACCGCGAAGCCGCCGAGGAGAAGCTGCTGAATCCATTCACCGATTACTGGAAACGCAGTGAAAAAGCCCGTGATGACCGTTGCGCCCCAGAATGACATCTGGCCCCACGGCAGAACATAGCCCATGAAGCCCGTCGCCATCATCAACAGGTAGATGATGCAGCCAAGAATCCAGAGCAGCTCGCGCGGCGCCTTGTAGGAGCCGTAATACATGCCGCGGAAGATATGGATGTAGACGGCGATGAAGAAGAAAGACGCGCCGTTGGAATGCAGATAGCGCAAGAGCCAGCCGGAATTCACGTCGCGCATAATGCCTTCGACAGAGCCGAAAGCAAGCTGCGTCGAAGCCGCGTAGTGCATGGCAAGCACAATGCCAGTGACAATCTGGATGACCAGCATGATCGAAAGGATGCCGCCAAAGGCATAAGCGTAATTGAGATTGCGCGGAACCGGATAGGACACGAAGGAATCGTGCATCAGGCGAGGAAGCGGCAGGCGCTGGTCTACCCATTTGCCGACACCGGACTTGGGTGAGTAGGTCGAAGTCTCTGAGCTCATGATTGCCTCCTCCCCTTAGCCGATTTTGATCACGGTGTCGGACACGAATTCAAGCTTTGGCACTGCAAGGTTCATGGGCGCTGGACCTTTGCGGACGCGGCCGGCAGTATCATAATGTGAGCCATGGCATGGGCAGAACCAGCCGCCGAAATCGCCTTGCTGGCCGAGCGGCACGCAGCCAAGATGGGTGCAAACGCCCACCATGACGATCCAGTTTTCCTTGCCCTCACCCGCCGAGCGGTTGATGTCGGTGGCTTCCGCATTGGCGGCAACATTGCCATTGCGCGCTTCAGGGTCCTTCAGTTCTTCCAACTTGACGGCTTTCGCCTCTTCGATCTCTTTTTCCGTACGGTTGCGGATAAACACTGGCCTGCCGCGCCACTTCGCAGTCAGCGACATGCCCGGCTCCAAAGCAGCCACATCTACCTCAACCGAAGACAGCGCCAAAGTCGATGCATCCGGCTTCATCTGATCGATAAACGGCCATACTGCCCCAGCCACGCCAACTGCGGCGGCCATTCCAGTGGCAATGTAGAGAAAATCGCGGCGTGTGGGCTCTGTGGTGTCGTGTGCGCTCACGGAACTCGTCCTCGTCAAAATTAAAACCGGCCCGGACCCGAGCGGCATGCGCCTGACTTCTGCCATGGCAAACCGCACGCGGAATCCACCGATTGCGTAGCATCGCTCATAAGCAGGGATGTAGGGCTTGTCCAGCGCTCGCATAGCGATGACGGCACTATGTCGCGGCGGCCGCCTCACGATTGGGATTTTGGTCCTCAAAGCCCAAGAAACCCGCCTGATTGCCGAGCCCAAAGACGGGCGTAAAGACCCTTGCGGCGGATCAATTGCGCATGTGTGCCTTCTTCAATGATTTTGCCGCTATCGACCACAACCAAGCGGTCAAGCGCCGCGATAGTCGAGAGGCGGTGGGCGATGGCGATTACGGTCTTGCCTTCCATCAGCGCATAGAGGTTTTCCTGGATGGCCTGCTCAATTTCCGAATCAAGCGCTGAGGTCGCTTCATCGAGGATCAGAATTGGCGCGTCTTTCAGCATGACACGGGCAATCGCGATGCGCTGGCGCTGGCCGCCGGAGAGCTTTACCCCGCGCTCGCCGACATGGGCGTCGTAGCCGGTGCGGCCTTTTTGGTCGGAGAGGCCGAGGATAAACTCATGCGCCCGCGCCTGTTTGGCAGCCTCAATCATCCTTCGCGACTGGCATCGGGACGTCCATACAGGATATTGTCGCCGATGGAGCGGTGAAGCAGCGAGGTATCCTGCGTGACCATGCCAATGGCCCCGCGCAGAGAATCTTGCTGTCACCGCGGGAAATGTCCTGCCCGTCAATCAGGATACGGCCGCCCTCAATGTCGTAAAAGCGCAGCAACAGGTTGACGAGTGTGGATTTGCCCGCGCCGGAGCGGCCGACCAGTCCGATTTTTTCTCACCTGGCCGGATAGTCAAGGAGAGCGATTCAAATAGCCCCTCGCCCTTTGCCATAATTGAACCGCACATTTTCAAACGCAATTGCCCCAGCTGCAACCGCAAGATTTCGGCGGCGCCAGGCATATCCTGTACGCCGAGCGGCTTGGAGACCGTCTCCATCGAGTTCTGCAGGGTGCCATAATTGCGCAAGAGACTGTTGAGCTGGGTCATCATGCGGCCAAGCAGCATATTGAGGCGCAGGATCAGGCCGAGCGTATAGGCAACAGCCCCAGTCGTGATCGCGCCTGCCAGCCACAGATCGATCGTCATATAAGCGATCAACCGAAATCATCACACCGCTTGTTGCGCCAAGCGAGATGCGGATGCCGGATAGTCCGCGCGTGAAAGGCTTCACGACATCGATGAAGTGCTGCATGCCGTCGCGGATATAAGCGTCGTCCCGGTCATGCGTGCCAAACAGCTTCAGCGTCTGCACATTGGAATAGCCATCCACCAGCCGTCCGTTGATCATGGAACTCGCCTCCGCCGCCTCCCGCGCCCCTTTGCGCACGCGTGGCAGAAAATGCCGCCCGAGCAGCCCGAAGATAGTCAGCCAGATCACCACGACAGCAGCCAGCGCCAGATCAAGGCTTCCAACCAAGGCAATCGTTGTGACGGTATAAACCACACTGAACCAGATAACCTGCAACAGACTGACCATGAAATCGCCAGTGGCCTGCCCGGTTTGCCAGACTTTCGTAACGAGACGTCCCGCAAAGTCGTTCTGGAAAAACGCATAACTCTGCCGCGACACCCGCCGGTGCGCCTGCCAGCGCACCATGCTGAAGAAACCGGGAACGATGGTCTGCTCTTCAACGAGCGAGGACAGAGAGACGACGAGCGTGCGGGCGATCACAACAGCAGCAAGCATGCCCAAAAGCTCAGGCCCGTGCCCCGCCATCAGCCCATCCCAGCCTTGCGCGCGGTCAAACACGGTCAGGAGATCAACAAGCCGGCCCACGAACCAGAACAAGGCCGCTTCCATCAGCGCCACAAGGCCGCCGAGTATGAGCATGGCGATAAACGCGCCCTTGGCCTGACTGACATAGTGCCAGAGGAATGCAGGCGCTCTATCCGGCGGCGTCGAAACCTCCGGCTCGCGGAACGGATCCACCCAGCGCTCAAACAGGCGGAAAACGGAATTCATTCAGCAGCTTCCGCCTCTTCAAATCCGAGGAACCCGCCGGACTGGCGCGCCCAAAGCCGTGCGTATATCCCGCCCTTGGCGATCAGTTGCGCATGGCTGCCCTCTTCCACGACCTTGCCCTTGTCCATGACAATCAACCGGTCGAGCGCCGCAATCGTGGAGAGCCGGTGCGCGATGGCTATGACGGTCTTGTTTTCCATCAGCCGGTAGAGGTTCTCCTGGATCGCCGCCTCGACTTCCGAGTCAAGCGCCGAGGTCGCCTCATCCATGATCAGGATCGGCGCGTCTTTGAGCATGACGCGCGCAATGGCGATGCGCTGACGCTGGCCGCCAGAGAGCTTGACGCCGCGCTCGCCGACATGCGCATCATAGCCCTTGCGTTCCTTTGCGTCCGCAAGCGCCGGGATGAACCCATGCGCCTCCGCCCGCGTCGCCGCCTCCAGCACCATCGCTTCGCTGGCGTCCGGCCTGCCGTAAAGAATGTTATCGCGCACCGAGCGGTGCAGCAGCGACGTATCCTGCGTGACCATGCCAATATTGGCGCGCAGGCTGTCCTGCGTGACCAGCGAAATATCCTGTCCGTCAATTAGGATGCGGCCTGATTCAAGGTCGTAGAAGCGCAGCAGCAAATTGACCAAGGTCGATTTGCCTGCGCCCGAGCGCCCGACAAGGCCGACCTTCTCGCCTGGCGCAATCCTGAGATTGAGCCCTTCGATGACGCCCTTGGACTTGCCGTAGTGGAAATCGACAGTGTCAAAGACGATCTCGCCCTTCGACACACTGATTGGCTTCGCACCTTCAGCATCCGACACAAGCCGTGGCAGCGAGATTGAGCGTATCCCGTCCTCCACCGTGCCGATATTCTCAAACAGTGCCGAAACCTCCCACATGATCCACTGGCTCATGCCGTGCATGCGCAAGACAAGGCTGATTGGCACCGCAACCGCGCCAACCGTCACAGCGCCTGCAACCCACAGCGACATGCCGATCCACGCCACCGTGATCAGCAAGATGGCGTTTATCGAATAGAGCAGGAAGTGAAACATGGTGACGAGCCGCATCTGCGCATAAGCCGTTTGCAAAAACTCGTCCATGCCTTCGCGCGCATACGAGACTTCACGCTTGGCATGCGAGAACAGCTTGACCGTCGCTATGTTCGTGTAGCTGTCAACGATGCGCCCGGTCATCATGGACCGCGCATCCGCCTGGTGCTCCGAAATCACCTTGAGCCGCGGAATGAAGTAGCGCAGCATCGCGATGTAAACGGCAAGCCAGACCAGCATTGGCACCGTCAGCTGCCAGCTGAGGCCGGCGAGCAGGAACAAAACGCCGAGGAAATAGACGGTCACATAGTTCAGGACATCAAGCACTTTCAGCACGGTTTCCCGCACCGCCAGCGCCGTCTGCATCAGCTTCGTCGCAATGCGCCCGGCAAACTCATCCTGATAGAACGCCATCGACTGTTTCAACAAATACCGGTGCACCTGCCAGCGTATGCGCATCGGATAGTTGCCGAGCAGCGATTGGTGGATGAACAGCGACTGCAACAGCGCGACAACCGGCATCAGGATCAGAGCAACAGCGCCAATCATCAGAAGCTTCGTCCCTTCATCCCGAAAGAACGTCGCAGGATCTTGCTGCGTCAGCCAATCGACGATATTGCCGAGAAATCCGAACAGCGACACCTCAATGACGGCGATCAGCGCGGTCAGCACCGCCATGACGAGGATCGGTCCCCAAGCGCCCTTTGTGTAGTGCATGCAGAACGCCACCAGCGTCTTCGGCGGCGTGACCGGATCATCGGCGGGGAAACGGCTCCAGAAGTTTTTCAAACCAGGAGAACATCATCATTCCATTTCTGCGGTGAGCGCGCCGGAATTGCGGCTGAAGAAGACGGCATCGCTCAAAGTCAAAACAAGTGCGGACACAGACAAGGCAACCCATAGCCCGACAAGCGTCAAGGCGAGCGCCCGGCCAACGGCGCCGGTGGCGGATTGTTCCGGAATGTCCGGAAGGAAAAACGGGTTGCCCATGACGAAACCTTTGAAAAACGGTGGAAACTCAACCGCGGCTCACGTCACTTGAAGGTCAGGAGATGGATTAGACCGAACGGAACCGCGTTATACACCACGCCAAATCGGCATGGCCGGGAGGAAACGGGTAAGATATGACTTCATCGAATCCTCCTTTCGGTTCGGGTTTCAGAAGGCGTTGTCATAGACAATCGTTTGCCGCTTGACCAGAACCGCAAGGTCGTTCTCTTTTCATTCCTGACATTTGTTGCCCATCTGCAACGGCGAGCCCAGCCATGACGATCTCCATCGCGCTCTACCAGCCCGACATTCCCGGCAATACCGGAACCATTTTGCGCATGGCGGCTTGTTTCGGGTTGGATGTGCACATCATCGAACCAGCGGGCTTCGATCTCTCCGACCGCGCGCTCAAACGCGCGGGCATGGATTATCTCGAGCAGACAGCGCTGACGCGGCACCTGAACTGGGATGAGTTCGTTTCGCATTGCCAGATGGAAGGCCGCCGCATTGTTCTTCTGTCAACCAAGGCAGAGCGCAGCTATGTCGAGTTTGAATATCTGGGCGCCGATGTGCTTCTTTTCGGCAGGGAGTCGAGCGGCGTCCCCTCTCGAATTCACGAGACGGCGACCGCCAGACTAACCATTCCAATGTTGCCGGGGCGGCGTTCGCTCAATCTGGCATTATCGGTCGCGATGGTCACAGGCGAGGCGCTTCGGCAGACGGATTGGCTTCGATAGTTCACGTCCCGACTCAGTCATCACCACCACCGCCGCCGCTGCCGGAATTCGACCCACTCCCCGAACTTCCGCTGCCGCTATTGCCTGAGCCGCTGTTGTTGGAGCCAGAGCCGCTGTTGTCGTCATTATCGTCGTCACTGCCAGAGCTGCCGGAACCGGAGCCGCTATTGCCGGAGCCTGATCCGCTGTTGCTGCCGCTGGAGCTGCTGCCCGCCAGAGCGCGCCAAGTTGACTTTTTCTTGCGCTTCAACAATTTGCGGATCGCCTTTTTGCTCAATGGCTTTGCGGCGGCTGCTTTCCTCTTTGACTTTTTAACTGCGCTCTTCGCGATTTTCGCGCGCGTTGGCGCAGCCTTTTTCGAGATATCAGCTTCTGGCTTCGCGGCAGCCGTCTTCAGCTTGGGCTTTGCGATTGTTGATCTCAGGACTTCGATGCCGTCTTGTTCAGCAGGAGCAGCGGCGGCATCAGCGACGCCAGCGTCTCCGCCAACCGAACCTGCCGTCTGGACATCTGATGCAGCGCCTGTTGCGCCAGCTGGCGCTGCGGCGGCGGCAGCTGCCGCGGGTCGCCCGCCGCCCTCCGGCACTGCGGCTGCAGTCTTCGGCCGCGCTGGAGACTCGAGCAAGCGTAGATGACAAGCCGATCTGTCTGACGGGCGTCGGTTGAGATTCCGCGACGGCATTGGCGGTCGCATTCTTTGCGGCCTCAAGCACGCTCCTGAAGGAGGCAAACATGCCATCTGCAAATCCAAAACGCGTCTTCGATTTGGCTTCAAATGCAGTCTTGCAGTCTTGCACCACTTCAGACACGTCAATCTGCGGTCGCTTCTGCAGGGCAAGGCCGGTGGGAACCGCAGCGGTCCCGCTGCCAGCGCCTTCCGCAAAGGTCACGTCATACTGCATTTGCATTGCGGGATAGACCATGATCTGCGGGCCTGACACCGCGTCAACGTCGCAGCCGCCTTTGCTGACTTCAGCTTTTATAATTTTCGGCATGCGCCAGTAGCTGGCGTTGAACACCGCGCCGCTCGCGCTCCAGACACCAAATCCGGTCGCAATCAACGCCAGCGCCGCCAGATTGCGTTTGCGCGTGAACATTGTGGGGCCAAGGAAGCGCTCTGTGTTGACGGAGACCCATTTGCGGCCTGTGACCATTGACCAGGGCAAATTCTCACGATGCTGGAAGCAGGCGGCAATGACGCCAAGCAAATGCCCGGCAATCAGAAACACCGTGAGCGTCGCGGCAGTGCCGTGTATCCATTCAATCCATGTGCTGCCCCAGAACGCCGTGGTTGTCATCAGGACGCCGGAAACCGTGGTGGCGGTCAGCGACAGGAGAAGCGCGCCAATCATGGCCGCGCCTGCCGGATTATGGCCAAGATAATGCGTGGGCTTGCCGCGCAGAATTGAGATCACATAACGCATTGTCGCGATTGGACCCTTGATGAAGGTCTCGAACCGGGCGCTGCCAGTGCCCACAAGGCCCCAGGCCACGCGTAGGATCACCAGAACAAGAACTGTCTTGCCCGCTGTTTCATGGATGGCCGCCTCGGACCTGATAAACCAGGCGGTGGCAAACGCGGCCACCAGCGTCCAATGGAAAAGACGCACGAGCGGGTCCCAGACCCGCCCGCTCGTTTTTTTTCCCGCTTCTGACATCTCAGTCCTCGATCTTGACCTTGACGATCTGAAGCGTGGTGGGGTGGATGTAGACCTCGAACTTCGAGCCATTGGCGTTCAAGCCCTTGGCCTCGTAGCAGCCGCCCTCTTCGTCCATCTTGGTCACGTCGGCAAAGCCGACTTTGACCGCAACAGCTTTGGCATCCTCAATCGGCTTCTTTTCCCCGACTTCGGTGCAGATTGCATCTTCTGCATAGGCCGGGGCGCAAATGGCAGCGTAACCCGCAAAAGCGGCGGCGATCAACTTCAACTTCATGGTATTCTCCCTCAAATCCCCAGAATGTCTGGACTGGTTGCGTGCTCAAAAATTCGGCACAGCATCCTTTGACACCTACAACCTGACAAGGTGCTGACGCGCCTTGTCAGCAACCTGTCAGATTCATTCAGAGACATAAAACCGCTGTTGAAAGCCTTCTAAGCGCCGACTCGGCGCTTTCAATACCGCACCCGTTCCTGCTAGGAGCCTGCCGCAACACAGGGACGGATTCGTGGAACGCGCCGAAATCAAGCCCGGCCTGCCGGACAACATTGAAGACAAGAAAGACCGCGCCGAGGCTTGGTTTCAAGAGCTGCGCGACAAGATTTGCGCCGCCTTCGAAAAGCTCGAAGACGAGCATGACGGCACCATGCGCAACAACACGCCGGGCCGCTTTGTGCGCACGCCCTGGCAGCGCAACGGCGGCGAGTATGGCGGCGGCATCATGTCTATGATGGGGGGACGCGTGTTCGAAAAGGTCGGCGTGCACACATCCACCGTTTATGGCGAGTTTTCGCCGGAGTTTCGAAAGCAGATACCGGGCGCCGAGGAAGACCCGCGCTTCTGGGCCTCCGGCATCTCAATCATTGCCCATCCGCAAAGCCCGCATGTGCCGGCCGTGCACATGAACACCCGCATGGTCGTCACCACACGGCAATGGTTTGGCGGCGGCGCAGATTTGACGCCGGTTCTCGAACGGCGCCGCACTCAAGACGATCCAGACGCACAGACCTTTCACAAGGCGATGAAGTTTGTCTGCGAGCGTCACCCAGTCGCCGATTATGAACGCTACAAGAAATGGTGCGACGACTATTTCTTCCTGCCGCATCGCAGCGAGCCGCGCGGCATTGGCGGCATATTTTATGACTGGCTGCATTCCGACGAGGACAAGGGCGGCTGGGAGGCGGACTTTGCCTTCACTCAAGATGTCGGCAAAAGCTTCCTCGTCGTATATCCGCACATTGTGCGCCGCAATTTCAACGAACCTTGGACTGGCGTTGACCGCGAAGAGCAACTCATCCGCCGCGGCCGCTATGTCGAGTTCAACCTGCTTTATGACCGGGGCACGATTTTCGGGCTGAAGACCGGGGGCAATGTGGACTCGATCCTTTCCTCAATGCCACCTGCGGTGAAATGGCCTTGAAACAGCCCTTGGCAGTCCACGGCCAAATGAACTCAACGGCCCAAAAGCTCTGATGCCGTCGGACTGAAATCACTCGCCACCCACTTCTCCTCCAGAGCCTTCAGCCGCGCGCCAAGTTCCGGTCCGCTCTTCATGCCCGCTGCAATAAGGTCGGCTCCCGACACCGGAAAGGCGGGACGCTCCCAACTTTGAGTGAATTCAAGCAATCGCGAATATCCGGCAGCCCGCATCATCTCACGGTCATCCTGTATCGCGCTTCGCGCGCGCATCCGCCAGCGCCAGCCTGAGCCGGTCAGAAACACCTTCGCGCTTTGCCCAGTAGAGTTCCCGGGCAAAGGCATGGCTGTCGCGCTCATGCGGCGGCAGGAACGCCGCGGCCCAATTCTCAAGCCGCTCGCATTCAGAATTGGAAAGCTTGAGGCGCAAGGCAAGTTCAGCGACCCGCTCAAACCTTGGCGGGATCATCGCCATCAGCCGCAGCAGCGGATCAGGACTCCAACCCAAGTCCCGCTCGGTAGAGATCAAGCCATGCACAGCATCAATCCCCCATTTTTCGCTTTCCGGCAGCGCCACTGTCAGCACGCCCGTCTGCCGCATCCACAGCAGCGCCCGCGAAGGATCGGGCGCTTTCAAGAGCTTTTTCATCTCCGCCCAGACTCGCTCGGCGGACAGATGCAGCACAGATTCCTTGAGGCGCGCGCACGCCCTCAATCCATCTGCATCTGGCCGTCCGGACCCGTACCAGGCGAAGAAACGGAAAAAGCGCAAGATACGCAAATGGTCTTCGCGGATGCGCGTCTGCGCGTCTCCGATGAACCGGATCGTGCGTGATTTGATGTCGGCAGTGCCGCCAACCAGATCGATGATGGCGCCATCCGCCTTTGCATAGAGCGCATTGATCGTGAAATCGCGCCGCTCCGCATCGGCTCGCCAGTCGCGCCCGAAGACAACCTCCGCATGGCGGCCATCGGTGCGGATATCGGCGCGCAGCGTGGTGACCTCATAGGGCTCGCCGTCTGAGATGACCGTCACGGTCCCGTGCAATATCCCGGTCGGAATGACCGCCATCCCGGCCTTTTGCGCACGTCGCGCGACTTCGTCCGGCAAGCAGGTCGTTGCAATGTCCACATCCGAAATAGATTCTTGCATCAAGGCGTTACGCACCGCGCCTCCGGCAATGCGCGCCTCCTCCCCGGGTTGATTCAACATAGCCAGAAGCGCGGCCAACCCCTTGATTTGCAACACATCCGACAGCGCATTGAGATTGGGGTTCTCAGTCAACATGAAGCCTTTCATACAGCACACGAAGTATGCCGGCCGTAATGCCCCATATCTGATACTGCTCATAGGTGATCGTGTAGAAGAAATGCTCTTTGCCCTGCCAGAACCGGCTGGAGGACGTGTAGTTGGCCGGGTCCATCACAAAGGCGAACGGCACTTCAAACGCCACGTCGACTTCCTCATGATTGATGGTAAGGGCATAATCGGGACGGATAAGCGCAAGCACTGGCGTGATCGAAAAGCCAGTGCCCGCCAGATAGGTCGGCAGCCGCGCGAGCGTTTCGATAGCCTCTGCCTCAAGCCCGATCTCCTCATGCGCCTCTCGCATCGCCGCCGCTTCAGGAGAACCATCTCCCGGATCAATCGCGCCGCCCGGAAATGAAATCTGTCCGGAATGTTTGCGCAATTTCTCAGCTCGCTTGGTCAAGAGCAGCCCAGCTCCCTCACGGCGGTTCACGACCGGGATGAGCACTGCCGCATCGCGCAGCGGCGCACCGTTGAGCCGCGCCAGGAAGTCTGGATTAAGCACATGGTCGCCGTGCCCGCCGGCTTTTACATCTTGTGAAATGCGCCCGGCCAAGGCGCGCAGCCGGTCGGCGTCGAACTCGGCCCAGTTCAAAGCGAGATTTCCTTCAGCTGCGCCGCGTTCATGATCGGAAATGTCACTCCCCCGGAGCGCACTGCAAACCAGACCGCGCCTCGATGTTCAATCTCTTCACCGAGCGCAACTAGGTCATACATCACAGGCCGCGCCACAAGCGCTTCAAGCCGGCCGCGAATGTGCAGATAGGGTTTGAGGCCGTGGTTGGCCGGATCAAGTTTGAAGCGCAGACTATGTTCTTCGCCTGCCTCGGCAACATCACCCACATTGGTGCGGAACGTCAGCGTCTGCGCCGCACCTTCCCCTTCCCGCGCCATCTCCACCGCCACAAACGGCGCATCCTCAATTGTGATGCCAACCTTCTCCACCGGTGTTACGAGATAAGTCTTGCCATCCTCATCCCTGCGCAGCACGGTCGAGAACAAACGCACCAACGGCGCGCGGCCAATGGGCGTGCCCATGTAGAACCAGGTGCCATCGGCCTTGATGGTCATATCGATATCACCGCAGAACGGCGGATTCCAGCTCTCAACCGGTGGCAGCCCTTTGCCTGACGTTACCGCGCGCGAGATGAGCGCAGCAAGTGCGCCTGTCTCCAAAGCCGATTTCAGTCCATCTGTCATGGCGAGCGTCACGAAATAGTCATTCTTATTGCGCCCAATCCAGCTTGTCATGGCCGCGCGAACCCTTACCTTGCATGAAATGGCATGTGCTGGCGGCGAATCAAGCAATTTCAGGGACCTCAAATGAGCATGATGAAGACTGGGAATGCAAAGGATCCGAAAGCGATTATCGCCGAGGCGGAAGCCGCACTTGCCGATATTGCCTTGATCAAGAAGGCAATCGGCACGGTAATCTTCGGTCAGGAGGCTGTCGTTGAGCGGGCGATGATCGCCATTCTCGGCGGCGGCCACGCGCTTCTCGTTGGCGTGCCGGGCCTTGCAAAGACCAAGCTTGTCGAAACGCTGGGCACGGTGCTCGGCCTTGATGAGCGCCGCATTCAGTTCACACCGGACCTGATGCCGTCCGATATTCTCGGCTCGGAAGTGCTTGAACAAAGCGACAAGGGCAAGCGATCCTTCCGCTTTCTGAAAGGCCCTGTCTTCGCCCAGCTTCTGATGGCCGATGAAATCAACCGCGCTTCCCCGCGCACGCAGTCCGCCCTTTTGCAAGCTATGCAGGAATATCACGTCACCATAGGCGGCGAGCGCTATGATCTGCCCGCGCCCTTCCATGTGCTTGCCACGCAAAACCCCCTTGAGCAGGAGGGCACTTACCCCCTTCCGGAAGCCCAACTCGACCGTTTCTTGATGCAGATTGACGTGCCTTACCCTGAACTTGAGGCCGAGCGGCGGATTTTGACTGAGACCACCGGCGTGAAGGAGGCCAAAGCCAAACGCGTTGCGGATTCCGCGCGCCTCATCGCGATGCAGAGCCTAATCCGCGCCATGCCTGTGCCGGAGACGGTCGTGACCGCCATTCTCGATCTGGTTCGCTCAGCACGTCCCGCTTCTGATCATCCCGAGGCGCAGAAGCATATTTCGTGGGGACCCGGCCCCCGCGCGGGACAGGCCCTGATGCTTTGCGCCCGTGCACGCGCGTTGTATGAGGGCCGCCTTGCGCCATCCATCGACGATGTCCGGGCGCTGGCCGAGCCGGTGCTGCAGCACCGCATGGCGCTCAACTTCGCCGCCCGCGCCGAAGGCATGAGCGTGCGCGATGTCATCGCCAAGCTGGTCAAGGCCTGACGCATGGCCATTGGCGCAATCGCCGAGATCGTTCCGCAGCGAGAGGCGCTTGCCCGCGCGCGCCAGCGCGCCGCGCTGATTCCGGACCTTTTGGTAGACGCGAAAAAACTCGCGGCAACCACGATCAATGGCTGGCATGGCCGCCGCCGCCGCGGCATCGGCGAAAATTTCTGGCAATTCAGACCCTATGTTGAAGGCGAGGCCGTGAACCGGATTGACTGGCGCCGCTCCGCCCGGGACGACAACACCTATATCCGCGACCGCGAATGGGAGGCAGCCCATACCGTCTGGCTCTGGGCCGATCCGTCTGCTTCCATGCTGTTCAAGTCAAAAGGTGCCGCTGTCTCGAAACAAGCGCGCGCCATGGTGCTGATGCTGGCGCTGGCCGAACTTCTGTCGCGTTCGGGCGAGCGCATCGCCTGGCCGGGCATTGCATCACCGTTCTCCGCACGCAGCGGCGCGGAGACGCTGAGCTTGCGCCTGGCTGCAGGCGAGCCGTCAGACGCACCTGACCTTACGCCCATCAAGCGGTTCTCTGAAGTCATGATTGCCAGCGACTTTCTCGATCCCGTGGACGAGATCATGTCCCGCCTGCAGCCACTGGCAGAGCGCGGCGTCAAGGGACATCTGATTGAGATTTGTGACCCCGCCGAGGAGACTTTCCCCTATGCGGGCCGGCTCGAATTTATCGATCCTGAATCTGGCGAGCGATTGAAATTGGGCCGCGCCGAAACCTTTGCGACGGATTACCGCGACCTGTTTCTGGCACGCCGCGCGGAACTGCGGGCATGGACCGCGCGTTTTGGCTGGAGCCATACGCTGCACCATACCGACAAGCTCGCAACCGAGCCTCTGGCACGGCTGCATCTGCTTATGAGCGAAGCGGGAGACTTGTGGCAATGATGGGCCTTCCCCTTGCTTTCGGCGCACCGCTTCTGCTTCTTGGCCTCGCGGCCCTGCCAGTTATCTGGTGGCTGCTGCGGCTGACCCCGCCGCGCCCCAATGAGGAAATTTTTCCGCCGCTGAAGATTCTTCTCAAGCTGTTGAAACGTGAGGAGACGCCGCAGAAGAGCCCGTGGTGGCTCACTCTGTTGCGCCTCACTATGGCGGCTCTTGTCGTGCTCGCGCTGGCGGAGCCGGTGCTTAATCCACAGACCACAACGCTCTCGCAAAGCGAAGGCCCACTCGCCATCGTCATCGACAATTCCTGGCCGTCAGCTGCCATTGCGACCAACCAGAAGCGCACGGCGGAAAGCCTGCTCACGCTCGCTGAACAAGGCGGCCGCCCGGTAATACTTGCGGCCACCGCAGCAGAAGACAATGCCGCCATCGGCCCGTTCGATGCGGCGACGGCACGAGAGCGGCTGGCGGCGCTCAAAGCCGAACCAGTTCCGGCAGACGCGTTAACGGTCAGCCGCAAACTCGCTCAATTGGACGAATCCAATAAACCCAGCGAAATCGCATGGTTAAGCGCCGGACTGGAATCAAAATCTGAAAGTGATGCATTCAAAGCGCTCGGCGCAGGCGTTACAAGGACGCTGCAGTGGTACGTGCCGTCATCGCTCGATTCCCTTGCCATATCGTCGACGGAGAACACCGCAGAATCCGTCAGGGTTGCCGTGCAGCGCATTGAAAACACTGCGCTTCCCGCAGCGTTCAAGCTTCAAGCCTTCGATGAGAAAGGCCGTCCGCTTGGCGAAACTGATTTCAGCTTTTTGGCGGGTGCGGGCTCTGCCACTGCAGAACTGAAGTTGCCGCTTGAGCTGCGCAATGACATCGCCTCCCTGTCAGTCGAAGGCGCGCGCAACGCCGCCGCCACCCGGCTCATCGACGACCGCATGAAGCGCAAGCGTGTGGCGCTCTTGTCCGGCGCCACGACTGACAGCGCCCAGCCGCTGCTCTCTCCGCTCTACTATATAAGCCGGGCGCTGACACCCTACGCGGACGTGATCGAACCGCGCTCTGCCGGGTTGAGCGGGGCGATTGCGGAGCTCCTCGACAACCGCCCGTCCGTGCTTGTCATGGCCGATGTCGGCACGGTGCAGCAGCCTGCGCTCGCTAGTCTTGAAAAATGGATTGACGCAGGCGGCGTGCTTATCCGCTTTGCCGGTCCACGCTTGGCAGCTGCGACTGATGACGCTTTGCTGCCCGTCACGCTGCGCCGCGGCGAGCGCGCTTTGGATGGCTCAATGTCGTGGACGGTACCGCAAAGTCTCTTGCCGTTTGGTGAGAAGAGCCCGTTTGCCGGCGTTGCGATTTCAGAAGATCTGGTCGTCAGCCGCCAGGTTCTCGCCGAACCATCGCCGGACCTTGGCGAAAAATCCTGGGCGGATTTACAGGATGGCACGCCACTGGTTACCGCTGTCGCGCAAGGTCGCGGCACGATCGTTCTCTACCACGTAACCCCCAACACCGGTTGGTCCAATCTGCCCTTGACCGGCACATTTGTCGAAATGCTGCGACGGACTGTGAGCCTTGCGCAAGCCGGTCCGGGCGCAGGACTAAATGGCGCACAGTCTGCGCTCCCGCCACTGCGTATGATCGCCGCTGACGGCCGCACGGCGCCCCCGCCACCCAACGCCAAGCCGCTTCTGGTGACGGCAAAGTCCGAGCCGCAAGTCAGCTTCAGCAATCCGCCCGGCCTGTACGGGACGGCGGATGGAGCCATGGCACTGAACCTGTTGAGGGCTGGCGACAAGCTGACAGCTGCAAAATCGCCGGTCCTTGCCATACCGGTGACGGCAGGCATTTATCAAACCGACGATCAGCGCTCACTCAAAGGTCCGCTGTTTCTCGCAGCTCTCGCCTTGCTGGCGCTCGATTGCCTTGCCATGCTCTGGCTGACAGGCGCATTTGCCGCGCGCCGTCTTGCGCCCATAGCGGTCGCCGCATGTGCCTTGCTCGTCTCAATATCAGACCACGGCTTCGGGCAAGAGAACGCCGCAGCGCCGCCATCACAGGTGAGCGACGCGGATGCGGTTGAGGCGATTTCGAAAACCCGGCTCGCTTTTGTCAAATCCGGCAACGACACGCTCGACAAGGTCAGCCATGACGGTCTCTTCGGGTTGACAGTCTATCTCAATGACAGAACCGCACTGGAGCCTGATGAGCCTGTCGGGCTTGATCTCAACACCGATGAACTCGTTTTTTATCCGATGATCTACTGGCCGATTGACGCCGCCGCACCCATGCCAACGCCTGCCGCAATCGCCCGCGCCGACGCCTATATGCGCCAAGGCGGCACCATCCTGTTCGATACGCGCGATCAGGACGTGGCCGGGCTTGATCTGAATGGCGGCGGCTCACCGAACAACCAGCGCCTCCGGGAAATTCTGAACGGCATGAGCGTGCCGCCGCTTGAGCCGGTTCCTACCGATCATGTTTTGAGCAAGGCATTTTATCTTCTCGCTGATTTTCCCGGCCGCTACCGTGGCGGCGATCTCTGGGTCGAGGCCACTGCACCAGTCGAGGACGCGACCGACCGTCCAGTGCGCACCGGCGACGGCGTTTCACCGATCCTCATCACCAGCAATGACTTCGCCTCCGCTTGGGCAATGGACGAGAACGGCAATTTCCAGTTCTCTACCGTGCCGTCCGACAACATGCAGCGCGAACATGCCTTCCGCAGCGGCGTCAACATCATGATGTACATGCTGACCGGCAATTACAAATCCGATCAGGTTCACGTCCCCGCGCTTCTCGAGAGGCTTGGCCAGTGAACCTGTCGCTGTCTTTTGAACCTTTGGTCCCCTGGCTGGTTCTGTTTGCCGCGGCGCTCTTAATCACGGCGCTGGCGTCTGTCGGCATCATCCGGCGCAGCCGTGGCGCTTGGCTGCGCGCCAGTGCCGCCGCCGCGCTTTGCGCAGCGCTTGCGAATCCCGTCTTTCTTAATGAGGAACGCGACCCCGTCAAAAGCGTTGTCGCCCTGATTGCCGACCGAAGCCAAAGCCAACTGTTCGGGATGCGGACGGCCGACACTGATGCCGCACTTGCCCGAATTCAGGAAGGGCTTGGCCGCTTCAAGCAGTTTGAAGTGCGCGTCGCCGAAACCGGCAAGTCCGGCAATGAGGAGGACCGCGCCTCGACCCGAGTATTCTCGACCCTCTCCGAAGCCCTGAGTGATGTGCCTCCAGGCCAGATCGCCGGCGCAATTATCCTCTCCGATGGGCAAATTCATGACATTCCGGAAAATGCCGCTGTCCTCGGCTTTGACGCGCCTGTACACGGGTTGATCACTGGCAAAGACGGCGAGACCGACCGCGTCATGAGATTTACGCAAGCGCCGAAATTCGGCCTTGCCAACAAGCCGTTGCGTTTTGACTACATTGTCACCGACGAAGGCGCTGCAAGCGCGGGCGGCGAAGTGAAGGTACGCCTCACAGTCAATGGCGAGTTCGTTTCGGAGGAAACAGCAAGGCTCGGCGCGCCCATGCCGCTTGACGTCACCCTGCCCCGCGCCGGTACAAACATTATCGAGCTTTCGACGAGTGCTCTGGACGGCGAAGTCACCGACAGCAACAACCGCGCCGTCGCGGAAGTGGACGGCATCCGCGAAAACCTGCGCGTGCTCCTTGTCTCAGGCGAGCCGCATGCCGGCGAGCGGACATGGCGCAATCTCTTGAAGTCCGACGCCAGCGTAGATCTTGTCCATTTCACCATTCTGCGTCCGCCGGAAAAGCAGGACGGCACGCCGATAAATGAATTGTCGCTCATCGCCTTCCCGACACGCGAACTTTTTGTCGAGCGCATCAAGGATTTTGACCTCATCATCTTTGACCGCTACCAACACCGCGACGTGCTGCCGACGCTCTACTATGATTATATCGCCCAATATGTCGAACAGGGTGGCGCGCTCCTGATCGCCGCCGGTCCCGAATATGCGGGAGACGTGTCGATTGCCAACACGCCTCTGTCTCCGGCACTGCCAGCCCTTCCGACCGGCAACATCACCGAGGCGGGTTATTATCCGGGACTGAGCGAGCTCGGCAAACGCCATCCTGTCACCCGCGGACTTGAAGGCTCCGCAACCGAGCCGCCAGGCTGGAGCCGCTGGTTCCGCATTATTGATGTTGAAAATCCAGAGGGCGAAGTCGTCATGAGCGGCCCCGGCGAACGGCCGCTCCTTGTGTTGAATCGAAAGGGCAAGGGCCGGGTGGGCATGTTTCTTTCCGATCAAGGCTGGCTCTGGGCGCGCGGATTTGAAGGCGGCGGGCCTTATGTGGCGCTGTACCGCCGCATTGCGCATTGGCTGATGAAAGAGCCGGAGCTTGAGGAAGAGGCGCTGACCGCCTCGGGTTCCGGCAACCTGTTGACCGTCACGCGCCAGACGATGAAGGCCGAAACCGACAAGGCTGAAATCACTTTGCCTTCCGGAAAAACGGAAAGTCTCGACCTTGCAAGAACCACCGATGGCCTGTTCGCCGGCAAGCTTGAGACGGACGAGATTGGCCTTTTCCGCATCAAGAGCGGCGATATGACAACGCTTGCTCATGTCGGTCCAGTCAACGCGCCTGAGTTCCTGTCAACCGTGTCCACAGCACAAACGCTCGCCGCGCTGGCAAAGGAGACAGGCGGCAGCGTGCGCCGTCTGGCTGCCGGCATCCCCGACATCCTTCCGGTGCGCGGCAAGATTGAAGCCGGATCGAGCAATTGGATGGGTCTTAAAACCACAGGCGAAACCACGCTTCGAAGCGTCTCACGCCTGCCTCTGTTCGGTGGCTTCCTCGGCCTTGGCGTTTTGCTGTTGACCCTCGGGTCCATGTGGTATCGAGAAGGCCGCTAGACCCCTGCGTGCCTGATTTCGCCCATGGCTTCCGCCACTGCGCCGTCCTTCAGTTCCAGAGCCAAAATCCGCGACGGCTCTACTGGCGCCGGAAACTTCATCTGTTTTTGCGGCACATTCCGGAACCCGAGCGGACCGTAATAGGGCTCGTCGCCGACTAGAACGACAAGCGCATGCCCGTCCTGCCGCGCCGCTTCGACGCTCATCTTCAGGATATGTCGGCCAATGCCGCGGTTCTTCCAGTCCGGGCGCACGGCAAGCGGCCCGAGCAAGAGCGCGTCAGCCTTGCCGATCATGACCCGCGTCATCCGGACAGAGGCAATCACCTCGCCCTCCGCCAGCGCCACAAATGACAAATGACGCTCATGCGGCCCGCCCTCACGAATACGGTAGGCAGCGCGGGCAAAGCGCCCGGGCCCGAAGGCCTCGGCATTGATGTCATCGATCACAGCGTCATGCGACGCCTGCTCAGGCAGGAAAGTGAGTTCGGTCATGATGAAGAAACGGTCGCTTGAGGAAACAGCAAGGGCGGCGGCGCGCTGATGTTCAGCGTCGTCGCGATGGCTTGCATGTCATTGGTATCAAGCATGATTGCATGATTGCCGCCTAGCATCGTTCAACAGATTGTTCAACTGGAATGCCGCCGGTTGGGGCTTACCATGGGGGAAAGATCAGCCTATCTGTTGATCAATCACGCAAGGAAACGCACATGGGCCTGTTGGTTGACGGAGAATGGTACGACCAGTGGTATGATACCAAGTCAAGTCAAGGCGAGTTTGTCCGCAAAGCAGCGCAGTTCCGCAACTGGGTCACCCCCGATGGCGCAGCGGGTCCCTCGGGCAAGGGCGGCTTCAAGGCTGAACCCGGTCGTTACCATCTTTATGTCTCCCTTGCCTGTCCTTGGGCGCACCGGACATTGATCTTTCGAAAGCTGAAGGGTCTTGAAGAGAGGATCGGGGTCTCGGTCGTTCATCCATTGATGCGCGAACATGGCTGGACATTCGGAACGGACTTTGCAGGCTCAACCGGCGACACGCTGTTCGGTTCGCAGTTCATGCATCAGATCTACACCCGCGCCGACCCAACCTATTCCGGACGCGTTACAGTGCCCGTGCTCTGGGACAAAACTCAGAACACAATCGCCTCGAACGAGAGCTCTGAAATCATACGAATGTTCAATTCGGCCTTTGATGAGGTCGGCGCAACAGATGGCGATTACTACCCCAAAGCCTTACGGCCCGAGATCGACGCGATCAACGCTGTTGTCTACGAGACGGTCAACAACGGCGTTTACCGCTGCGGCTTCGCCACCGCACAAGCCGCCTACGACGCCGCGGTCGTCGAGTTGTTTCAATCGCTCGATATGCTGGAGGCGCGGCTTGGTGCGCAAGACTGGCTCGTCGGCGATGAGATCACCGAAGCCGACTGGCGGCTGTTCACGACACTGGTGCGCTTCGATGCGGTCTATGTCGGCCATTTCAAATGCAACAAACGGCAAATTGCTGACTATCCAGCCCTGTCAACCTATCTTGCTCGCCTCAACAAGCATCCTGGCGTTGCTGAAACGGTCAGTATCCCGCAGATCAAACATCATTATTACGCTAGCCACACCATGATCAACCCAACGGGAATTGTGCCACAGGGACCGGAATTGAATTTCTTGAAATAGGCAAGAAACACCGTCCTCACCAAAGCTCTTCCGCTCTTGCGCCGCTCATCACCTCGCCAATCCGCCGTCTGGTCGATTCCGTCGTCCCTTCCGGCAGCGCAGCCAGCGGAAAAAATCCGGCTTCCGAAATCTCCCGGTCCGGCAAGCGCGGGCTGGGCTGCTGCCATGACCGGCAAATGAACAATGCCACATGATCGCGCACCGAGGAACCAGCGTTGAAATAGACGCCAAACAATTCCGGTTCGCCGGTCAGAAAAATATTGCCTTCCTCGGCCAGTTCCATCGCGAGCGCCTGCCGCAAGGTCTGCCCGCGCTCAACGCCGCCGCCCGGCATATACCATCCCGGCACATAGGTATGCCGCACGAGAAAGACGCTGTTGTCTGCCTCATTGACCACCATGGCGCGCACGCCCAACGTCATCGGGCGCTTCATCAGGAAATAAGAGTGGAAGAACTGGCCCCTTATGCGGGCGAAAACGGATTGCTTCATTTGTCCTTACCTCCGCCACTGGCATAATCCACAGCAAGGATTTATTCGAGGCTCATGTTTCGTCTTGCCCATATCTCAGACCCTCATCTCGGCCCGCTGCCGCCGATCGCCTGGCAGCAGCTCATGTCGAAGCGCATCACCGGCTACGTGAATTGGCAGCGCCATCGCGGCAATGTCATGGCCGCGCCCGTGCTGGGGCATGTCATGACCGACCTGAAATCGCAAAACGCGGATCACCTCACCATCACCGGTGATCTCGTCAATCTTGGCCTTGACGCCGAACTGGCAAACTCCCGCGCTTGGCTCGATACGCTGGGCGCGGCGGCAGACATATCCGTCGTCCCGGGCAATCACGACGCCTATGTTCCGGGCGCGCTTGTCAAAGCCTGCAAGTCATGGTCGCCTTTCATGTCGGGTGACGAGCCGCCAAAGACGTTGACGCCCGCAAGCATGTTCCCGTATTTGAAAGTGCGCGGTAAAGTCGCCATTATCGGCGTATCGTCGGCTATCGCCACCGCGCCCTTCCTCGCGCGTGGTGCTTTCCGTCCGGGTCAAGCCAAGCGGCTCGGCAAATTGCTGCAAGCGTGCGGCCAACAGGGCCTCTTTCGCGTCATCCTCATTCACCACCCGCCTGTGCGCGGTGCTGCGGCGATGCACAAACGCCTGTTCGGCATCGGCCTGTTCCAAAGCGTTGTGGCGAAGCATGGCGCAGAGCTGGTGCTGCACGGTCATACGCATCTGCCGACGCTGTCCCGGATTGACGGACCGAAAGCGCAGGTCCCGGTCGTGGGCGTTCCCTCCACGAGCCAGTCCCCCGGCGAACGTATGCCGGCGGCAGGATACAATCTGTTTGAAATATCGGGAGAAATGAGCGCCTGGTCTTGCACGCTCGAGCGGCGGTCGGTGACGGAGCAAAGCGGCGTTGCCGTTGCGGTCAACAAGCAGACACTGCTCGGCACTTAAGCCCCGGACACTTTATCCCAAAGCCACACCAATATCAGGCCACCGCCCGTGACGAGCCCGAGCAGGAACCAGACAAGCCCTGCCGCAAACTCGTCCCAATCATCCTTGGGCCTCACTGCATGAATTTCACCAGCGCTGACATCCTGCGTGGCAAGGGCGCGCAGCGGCTCCAGATCGCCGTCCAGCATACGCTGGCGCTCGACAATGCGCTCGGCGACGTAATTGGTGACCCGGTCCGCCACCTGCTTGATATCTGCGGTTTCCGACAGGACCACGCGCCCCAGCCGCGTGTCGCGCACGAACCGGTAAGTTCGCCGGTCACGGCCCATCATCACATGCGAGGTGGCGTCAATCCACAGACGCGGCTGCAAGCCTGTCGAGATGGCAAAATCGAACTGGTCGTCAGCGGGCGGAATGTCTTCAATGACAGGCTTCAACTGCTCTGCAAGGATTTCAAGCCGCGCCCGGTCGGCATCCTTGAGGTCAATCACCACATCATTGCGGTCGGCCTTGGCGATGCGCACATCGCGCATGGCATCGGAAAGGCGGCGCACATTGTCGCGGTAGACCAGATTTTCGCCCGCCTCACTCATCCAACCCTCTTACCCGCAAACGCATCCACACATGCATGGTAAACAAAGAGTTAGCACTTATTTTACGGCTTTGCACCAGATATTGCGATATCAGACCTGATCAAAAAGCGAGTTGGAAACCACGCCATCGCGACCATAAATATCAGCAAAAAACGAGGTGCGGCCCTCATCGCCGATCCAGATGGTGAAATAGGTCAGATGCACCGGCACCTTGCTCTTCAGGGCAACACGGGTGAGTTTGCCTGAGCCAACGATACTGTCGATCTGCGCGCGTGACAGATTCTGGTCAAGCCCGAACAGTTTTTCTGCAAAATCCATCGGCTTGTTGACGCGGATGCAGCCATGACTGAAGGCGCGGCCGGTCTTCGCAAACAACTGACGCGACGGGGTATCGTGGAGATAGATATTGAACTTGTTGGGAAACATGAATTTCACGAACCCAAGAGCATTTTTCGGCCCGGGCTGTTGGACAATCCGATAAGGGAACTTGCCTTTGAGCGCATTCCAGTCAACGCTGTACGGGTCAATTTGCGGCGCGCCTTCCGACCAGCCGGAATAAATCCGATAGTCGTTTGCGGCTAGGTAGCCGGGATCTTCGCGCAATTTCGGGAGAAATTCTGCCGATGCAATATCAGCTGAGACCGTCCAGGTCGGATTGAATTCCGCATAGCCGATCCGGTCGGAAAACATCGGCGTAGCGTGAAACGGCTTTCCAACAATGACGCGGCGGCGGTCGATTGTCTTACCCTTATCTGTCAGGAACATTTCAAACCCGGCCTGATTGACCAGCACATTGCGTGTGCCCAGATCATTCTGCAGCCAGCGCCAGCGCTCCATATTGACGATGATCTGCTTGATCCGCTCTTCAACGGGCATGTTCAAAATGGCGATGGTGCCCTTGCCCGCAACGCCGTCGTCCTCAACCCCATTGTTGAGCTGAAATGTCTTGACTGCGTTGAGCAGAGACGGATCATAAAGCGCGCCATCGGAACTGCTGAGACCCTTATACCCGCGCGCGGCAAGGCTCGCCCGCATCGCTGCCACGCGCCCATCCCGCATGCCCGGCTTCAACGCAGGTCCTGCCGCGATCGGCTCCCAGCCGCCCAGCGACTCAAAGTTCCGATAGGTCACAAGCAATTGCCGGAGCTTGCCATATTGCGGATGACGCGGGCGCAGCGCCTGAACCGCCGAGGCCGTGCCGCTGTTGCGGGCGATGTCGAGCCATTTCTTCGGATCGATCACCTTGCGCTCGATGATTGTGCTTGTGGCATTCAGCGATGGCGAGGTGCGCCCAGCCGAAAGATCACGGGCGAGTTTGAGGTAGGATTGGCTTAGCGCAAGCTCGGCCCCCGCCTCATCCTCTTCGCCGGAGAGCTGTGTCAGCGCCTGAAACGCCAGTTCGGTATAGTCCTTCGGGTTCAGCCCGTCGGAATCCGACTTGGCGATGGCGGCGACAAGTTCCGATCCCGAAATTGTCAACGCGCCATCCGCCACCCAGATAAAAGCGGCATCATTGGCGGCGTAATAGGCCTTGAGCTTGTTGAGATCGATCGTGACATCGCGCCACTCAACCGCCTGCGCGCCCTCTTCATAGAGACCTGCAACAACATCCTGCGGACTTGACCAAGCCGGAAGCGACAACGTCAATAACAACAATGCAAGCCCAAGAACCTTTCGCATCGCCCGCTCCAAACCGGATAGTCAGTGAGAAATCATAGGCCTCCGCTGGCGGCGGAAGAATGACTGAATTATCGCTGAAATACGGTATTTTGGTTAACGGGGAGGTAAGGTTTGAGCCCCGGCGCGCGCAATCGTCCCGCTAATCGCTCCGGCTACTTGTGACGGCGCCTCATCAAGCAGCATATGGCCCGCATTGGGCAACAGGATTGATTTGAAGTGTCGGGGAATATTCTCAAGCGCGTCACACGCCATCACGCCGTCCTCAGCCCCCCACACCACCGTCACCGGCATTGCCAGCGCCTCAAGCAAGGCGCGCGATATCTCACCCTGCCCATCGCCACGCAGGATGCGCTCGACGATGTGTGCCAGTGCCTGTTGTTGACCGGCAACTGCGCGCTGCGCTGCCATGGAACGGACGAGCTTGGCAGGGACAACCACGCCAGGCGCAAACATCTTCGAAAGGCAGGTGTTTAGTTCAGCCTCATTTTCAGCCTTGGCAAAACTCCGCAGCAACGAGGCATTTATCTCCGCAGATATACCCCCTGGAGAGAGCAGCGTTGCCGATAAAATCCGCTTTGGTTCGCTGACGGCAATCAACGCAGCTATAGCGCCGCCCATGGAGTGACCGGCGACGTGAAATTTCGCTATCCCGCGCCTGTCCAGTTCCCGCACAATGACCTTTGCGGCGAATGGCACTGTCCCAAATCCCGGATAGGATATCGATCCACCATGCCCGGGAAGGTCAAATGCCAAGACGGCGCGGCCTGTCCCCAGCCCGCGCCACACGTCGTTCCAGCTCTGGGCGCTGCCAGCAAATCCATGCAGCAGCACCAGGGGCGGTCCCGCGCCTTCGGTTTCTATCACTCGAAGGCGCGGCGCAGCTCCGCTCATCCAACGACCCGGTTCGCCGCCGAGACAAGCGCTTCTAGCGAGGCGGTCACAATATTGGTGTTGACGCCGACGCCAAAGAGTTTGCCTTGCGGGTGCTCGACTTCCATGTAGCAGATCGCCGACGCGTCCGAGCCGCGCTGGAGGGAATGCTCGGAGTAATCGGCCACCGAAAGCTCGACCCCGAGATAAACCGAGAGCGCATGCACAAACCCGTCAATCGGCCCGGTGCCCCTGCCCTCAATGCGCTTAGGAACGCCTTTGTCGGTGATTTCGGCGGCGACAATCTGCTGCCCGCGATGCTCCGTGTCCGGATAGGCATGATGCTCGACAAATTTCAGCCGCCCCTTCGGCTGCTCAACATAGAGATCAAAGAACCGGTCATGGATACGCTTGGACGATAGCTCCGTTCCCTCTTCGTCGGTGATCGCCTGAATGTCATCGCGGAACTCGGCCTGCAGCCCGCGCGGCAGGTTGATGCCGTAGTCCTCCTGCATGATATAGGCGAGGCCGCCCTTGCCGGACTGCGAGTTGATCCGGATGATCGCCTCATAGGTGCGCCCAACATCCTGCGGATCAATCGGCAGATATGGCACTTCCCACAGCGGCTTGTTCGCCTTGCGGATCGCCTTCATTCCCTTGTTGATCGCATCCTGATGCGAGCCGGAAAACGCCGTGTAAACGAGTTCGCCAACGTAAGGGTGGCGCTCTGGAATGCGCAGCTGGTTCGAATATTCATAGACCGATTTGATGCGCGGAATATCCGTGCAGTCGAGCTTGGGGTCGACCCCTTGCGTAAACATGTTGAGCGCCAGCGTGACAATATCGACATTGCCGGTGCGCTCGCCATTGCCGAACAGCGTGCCCTCGACGCGATCCGCCCCCGCCATCAGTGCAAGCTCTGTCGCCGCAATTCCTGTTCCGCGGTCATTATGCGGATGCAGCGAAATGATCAGGTTTTCGCGATTGTTCAAGTTCCGGCACATCCACTCGATCTGGTCCGCGTAGATGTTTGGCGTTGACATTTCGACGGTGGCGGGCAGGTTGAAGATCAGCTTGTTTTCCGCGGACGGCTTTATTTCTTCCGCCACAGCATTGCAGATTTCGAGCGAAACTTCGAGTTCTGTGCCGGTGAAACTCTCAGGCGAATACTCGAACCGGAAATCCCCGCCGGCCTTCGCCGCCATATCAGCGATCATCTTCGCCGCATCAACCGCAATCTGCCTGATGCCCTTCACATCTTTCTGAAACACCACGCGCCGCTGCAATTCACTGGTGGAATTGTAAAAATGCACGATAGGACGCGTCGCGCCCTTCAGGGACTCAAACGTGCGCGTGATCAGCTCGGGCCGGCATTGCACCAGAACCTGCAATGACACATCGGATGCCACGTCCCCTTCCTCGACACACCAGCGCGCGAAATCAAAATCCGTCTGCGAGGCGGAGGGAAAGCCGATCTCGATTTCCTTGAATCCCATGTCCAAGAGCAGCTTGAACATCCGCGCCTTGCGGTCATGGCCCATCGGGTCCACCAGAGCCTGATTGCCGTCGCGCAGATCGACGGAGCACCAGATCGGCGCATGTTCAATCCGCTTGGCGGGCCAGGTCCGGTCCTTCAGATCAACAAATGGATAGGCTTGGTATTTCTCCGCCGCGCGCGGCATGCCGCCGGTGGTGCCCTGTTCGGGACTGTGTGCAATCTTGCTCATCGCTGAATTCCTGCGGCGCGTCTGCCTCGGGCAATCCGCAGCCGTTTCTTGGCGTTAATGGGATGGTTTGTAAAGGAGCCGGTCAGCGCAGCGGCAACCGGACGCTCCTCAACGAGCCCGGCAGCCGCTGGTAAGCAGGAGCAGCGCGGCGAGGTTCAATTTTTCGGTCTTGTTGCCGGTCAAAGTCATGATTTGACGATAAACGAGCCTGCAATGCGATGCAATATCCTAAAGCGCGTTGGCAAACCATTCAGCGGTTTTTGAGATGACCCCATCCGCCATCGTCTGGTTCGGTCCCAGCACGCCATAAATATGGTCGCCCTCTGGCACGATCATCACTTCTTTCATTGCCCCGGTGGCAGTCTTTGAGAAGCCTTCAGGATAAGCGGCGGAGAAATCCTTAGACCCGGCGATTGCCAGATAAGCGCCCGGATATTTACCCATCGACGCATTCAGGTCGTGCATGTCGAGGCTGTCGAAAAAGCTCTTCTTCAACGCGATCGTCCGCCAGCCCAAATCGACGCCGACGATACCGTCCTTGGCCGCCTTGTCAAAATTGGCCTGCGTCAAAACGCCGATGAAGTCCTTGTGAAAGTCCCCGACGGAAGACCATGTGGCCAGCGCCTTGATATCGCCCGGCATGTCGCCCGCTAATATCATCGCAATCCCGCCGCCTAGACTAAAGCCCAGCGTCCCGATCCGCGCCTTGTCGATCCCTTGCGTCTTGCCGAGAAATGCCATGGCGGTCTTCGCATCGTCGACTTGCAGATCAACCGTCGTCGCGCCCGTGTCGCCATCACTCTTGCCGAAGCCGCGGAAATCGATTCGGAGCGAGGCAATACCCTTGTCAGCGAGCGCTTTGGCGACCCGCGCATACATGCCGCCAACTTCGTCCTTTGAGCTGCCAAAACCATGCAGCAGGAGAACGGCAGGCGCATTCGCCACGCCGTCAGGCGTATTCAAAGTCCCTGCAATGCCACCATCAAGCGTGACACTTGTTTCAGCCGCGAGGGCAGACGAAACCGCAAGACCGAAAAGGAGAGCGGCAACTGCAGAAAAACGTGCGGCCTTGGCGAACATGAACATTCTCCCGATTGAACTAAAGAGAGAAAACTAGCACATTCAATGGCAGGGTAAAGCTTCGGTCGCGAAGGACAAGACATTGACTTCCGTAAGGTTCGACACCATCGATGACTACCTCGCCGCCCAGCCGCCAGAGGCGCGCGCCAAGCTAGACCTCGTGCGCGCGGCCATAAGCCGCGCTGTGCCTCAGTCAATCGAGGCCATCTCCTACCAGATCCCGGCCTTCCGCATAGATGGCCGCGTTTTCATGTTCTTCGCGGGGTGGAAGAGCCACTATTCGCTGTACCCGGTCAGCGATGCGCTTCTGGAAGCCTTTGGCGGCGAACTGGCAAAATACGAAATCAGCAAAGGCACAATCCGCCTTCCCCTGGACGAACCAGTGCCTGAAGACCTCATCGTCAGAATAGCTCGGTTCAAAGCCGAAGAGGCCCGTTCCATCGCTTCGAAGAAAAAAGTCAGCCGCCCGCGGGACCAACCGCCGACTGCCACGCCTTGATCGCATCCAGCGGGTAGAGCAGCATGATCACATTGAGCGTCAGATTGTCCCGGATCATGTAGCCAGTGAACGCCTCAAACGCGATTGCGATCACGACAGTCGCCCAGACGGGCGCGCGCCAGGCGAAGAAGAAGCCGAGCACCATCGACAGGACATCGAACACCGAATTGATGACGCTGTCGCCGAAATAGTCGAAGGCGATCGTGGATTCGCGGTAGCGGTTGATGATGAAGGGCGAGTTCTCAAAAATCTCCCACCCGCCTTCAATGACAATGGCAATGGCAAGCCGCAGCCCCAAAGACCAATTGCGCCCGATCAGCCAGGTCAGGCCGTAAAACAGGAAGCCGTGAATAATATGCGAGGGCGTGTACCAGTCGGCAAGATGCTGCGAATTCTCGGAGGAGAAGACAACGCCATGCCAGGCTTTGATGTAACCGCATTTGCAAATCGGCTCGCGGCCCATGGCAAGCAGGATGATTGCCGTCAAAACGATCAACCCAAGCGCCAGCAGCGTGTGTTTGCGCGTCAAAGCCATATGATTCCCCCCGAGACTTGCCCTTCCCGAAGTTGCATAAGCATGGTTAACGAAAGCTTTAGAGCGGTGGCCGTTGCAGCGCGACGTCATACAGCGCCGTCTCTGCGTAAGCGAAGTATCGCATAGGCCAGCGGTGATCGAGCATCACATCGACGACTGCCCGGTGCACGCCATAGCGGCCGAGCCATGCATCGATATGTCCGAAATCATTGAAGGCGAGATAACCGCCGGGCCTGACCTTGGGCATCGCCGCAAGCGCGTCTCGCATGACGCCGTCATAGTCATGCAGCGCATCGACATAGACCCAGTCAAAATAGCCGTCTGGAAAACTCGAGACCACTTCGTGCGTCAGCCCCTCGTGCCGCATCACTTCCGGACCCGTAAGTCCTTCCGGATTGAACGGCGTGTAGTCAATGTCCACAAGATGCAGTTCGAGCGGGGCGGCTGTGGCTAGGATCTGGCGCGCGAAATCACCTTTGTAAGTGCCAAGCTCAATGACCCGGCCCGCCTTGGGCAAATGGCCAATCATGTGGAGGCGCGATGCGCAGAACACGCAGCCATCCACGAGCTCAGGTGGCAGAGCGCGCGAATAAGGCGCAGGTGTCAGCGAGCGCGCCAGCCGGTAGCTGGAGCGCAGCCAGTTCGGCGCCAGCGCTCGCCCGCGCATTTCCAGCCATCTCAAAGTGCCGCTCCGCTTCATGCCAACCAACCTTACAGGACCAGTACGCCCGAATGTTTCGCCTCGCCCTCCGGCTCGACATGGATGGTTACGCGCGAATGCGGAACGGAGGCGTTCACCGCGTCCTCGATCCGGTCACAAATGTCATGCGCCTGCTTGACCGTCATATTTTCGGGCACGACCAAATGAAACTCGATGAAAGTGGCGCGGGCGGCGGCGCGGGTCTTGAGATCATGCACTTCAATAGCACCATCGGCGTTGTCGCTGATGACTGCGCGTATCCGCGCCTCCTCCTGGGGCTCGACGGCATGATCCATCAAGCCCTGAACCGAGAAATTGATCACCAACCAACCCTGCCACAAGATATTGAGCGCCACGAGTAAGGCCATGATCGGATCAAGCCAAAGCTGACCTGTACCAATCGCCAGCGACAGGCCGATGAGCACGCCTACTGATGTCAACACATCCGTCCAGATATGTTTGCCATCGGCGAGCAGCGCTGGGGACTTATAAGCCCGCCCCGCCCGCATCAAAAGCGCGGCCCAGACCGCGTTAATCACGGTGGCAACGGCATTCACCGCAAGACCGGTATTGGTTTGTTCAAATACAGGGGGTGTCATCCAGGCGTTCCATGCCTGATGCGCGATCAACAGCGCCGCCACGACGATCAGCACCCCTTCAACCACGGCGGAGAAATACTCCGCCTTGTGATGGCCGAACGGATGGTCTGAGTCCTCCGGCTTGAAGCTGAGCGTGATCGCATACCAGGCGACAAAAGCAGTGATAACATTGACGATGGATTCCAGAGCGTCCGAATAGAGCGCGACTGAACCCGTCACATGATAGGCAGCGTATTTGAGCCCCATCACAATAAACGCAACGGCAATCGAGATCAGCGCCATGCGCTGCATACGCTGCCTTATGGACGCGGCCGGCACTCCTCAGGCCGCCTTGGTCTTCGCCTTGCGCGGCAGATGCGCAACGATGTTCTCGATCATCCGCATCCCGGCATTTCCGCCGAGCGTCATGATCGATTCGGGATGAAACTGCACCGCCGCCACCGGTTCGCTCTCGTGCTCGAACGCCATGATCACGCCGTCCTCGGTCTCCGCCGTCACGCGCAGCGCATCGGGAAGGCGCACGGGATCGGCAAAAATGGAGTGGTAGCGGCCAACCGTGATTTCCTTTGGCAATCCGGAAAAAATCACACCGTTGCGGCTGACACGAATGCGCGATGGCTTCCCATGCATCGGCACGTGCAATTGCCGCAGCTCCCCGCCATAGGCCTCGGCCAAAGCCTGCAGCCCGAGACAGACGCCGAAGATCGGAAGCTTGCGTGCACGCGATTTTGCAATTGTTGCGCCGCAGTCAAAATCAGATGGCGTGCCGGGTCCAGGCGAGAGCACGACGAGGTCCGGCTTGACCTTGTCAAACACCTCTTCCGAAACCGGCGAGCGAACAGTGGTTACCGTCGCGCCGGTCTGGCGGAAGTAATTGGCAAGGGTATGGACGAAGGAATCCTCATGATCGACGAGCAGGATGTTGACACCCTCGCCTACGCGCGCCGCACTTTCCGCCTTGGCGGCAGAGTTGCCCTTTGGCGCCTCACGGATGGCGGCAACCAGCGCTGACGCTTTCAATTCAGTCTCCGCCTCTTCTTCTTCGGGAATGGAATCATAAAGCAGCGTCGCTCCGGCCCGCACTTGCGCAATGCCATCCTTGATGCGGATTGTGCGCAAGGTAAGGCCTGTGTTCATGTCGCCGTTGAAATGCACCATGCCAATCGCCCCGCCATACCAGGCGCGCGGCGACTTCTCGTTCTCTTCAATAAACCGCATCGCCCACAGCTTTGGCGCGCCGGTCACGGTCACGGCCCAGGCGTGAGACAGGAACCCGTCAAACGCGTCCATATCTTCGCGCAGCCGCCCCTCTATATGATCGACCGTGTGGATCAGCCGCGAATACATCTCGATCTGCCGCCGCCCGATCACCCGAACCGAGCCCGGCTCGCACACTCGGCTCTTGTCGTTGCGGTCCACGTCCGAGCACATGGTCAACTCGGATTCGTCCTTCTTCGAATTGAGCAATTTCAGTATCTGCTCGGAATCCGAAATCGCATCCTCGCCGCGTTTGATCGTCCCGGATATCGGACAGGTTTCAATCCGCCGTCCATTGACGCGCACAAACATTTCCGGCGAGGCGCCGATCAGGTATTCGGCATTGCCGAGATTGATGAAAAACGAATAGGGCGACGGGTTGATCACCTTCAGCCGCTTGGAAATCTCCGAAGGCTTGGTCTCGCAGCGCTCATAAAATGTCTGTCCCGGCACGACTTCAAACAGATCGCCGCGCTGGAAAGAGGCCATCGCCTTCTTCACCAGTTCCGCATATTCCCCCGGCAGATGATCGCCGCGCCCCGGAATACTTTCGGATGGCTTGAACGGAACAGCCTTCGTCTCGCGCTTCAATCCATCAGTGCTCTTTCCGCCAAACTCGAACTCATAGCAATCCGTCCATGCCTTGGCGTTGAAATGATCCACCACCAGAATTTCATCCGGCAGAAACAGCACGAGGTCACGCTGGTCGTCCGGACGCTTCAGCGTGTATTTGATCGGATCAAACTGAAAGCACAGATCATAGCCAAATGCGCCATAAAGCCCGAGCGCCGAATCCTGTTTGGAGAAAAAAAGCTGCACAATCGCCCGCAGCACGGTGAACACCGAAGGCACGCGCGAGCGCTCCTCCTCGGTCAGCACCGCCTGCGGCTCGGCGACGGTCAGATACAGCTTGACGGAGGTTTTGTTACGCACGTTCACATCTGCCGTGCCCGCCAGCCCTTCGTTAAGAAAGCCGAGCATTACTTCGCCGCGTCCGTTCAGCGCCTCAATCTCCATCTCACGCCCGCGCGCCGAGATCATGATGGGTGGATCAATGATCGCCGTATCCCAGCGCGTATAGCGTCCGGGATATTCATAGTTTGAAGAGAAAACTGCGCCGCGCCGCTCGTTCAGCCCGTCAATATAACGGTCAATCGCACCCGTCATATTGCGCGGGCACCGAGATGCGCCGCACGGAGATGCCGCCACCTGTGATATAGTTCAGCGCCCCATCATCGGATGAATCGATCATTTCCGGTTACCCTCTTTTGCACCGGGAGCCGGACGCCCCAAACAAAAGGCCGCCCGGTTTTCCCGCTGCGGCCATATTCCTCGTTTCCAAACACGCACGTTCAGACGGCCGCTCTCAACGGACCCGCCACCATGCATTTGCTGTGTTCAGAATGCTCATGGGATGGGTGATAGCGGGGATCGGCGCGGATATCAACTGGCCAGCTCAGACGTGGCTATTCCAATAAAGTTTGAAGGAGTCCGGATCGGGCGGAATGATCCGGACTCCCTCAAGTCTCGCCTCGTCAGGCAACACAGTCCTCGGGCAAAGCAGGGGGAACCCTCAGCCTGTGATCTCTTCAACGCCTTGGTGCGTCTTGATTCGATACGTAAACCATAACGTGCAATAGTAAAGGACGCGTGGAGAAGAAATGTCACTTCAGGTTGCAAGCGATGGCTGAGATGTTAAAAAGAATCGTGGAACGCGGGAGACAGCGAAATTGCCAAAGCGTATCAAAAACCATCCTGCGGGCCCCGCGACATCGGAAACCTCTGAGGCACTTGCCGAATGGCAGCTCGACGAGATCAGGGCAGGCCTTGCGGAGGCGGAGCGGGGAGAGTTTGCAAGCGCGGAAGAAGTGAGAGGGGTCATTGAAAAATACCGCAGTGATCCAGCGCCGAAAGTGGGAGCGTAGTCCTGCTTATGCCTCGCGCAGACGTCGGCCTTCCCTTCTCCCGCGTTCTCCACGCGGGGAGAAGGCGACTGCTCTAAAACAGCCCCTCAATCTGCCCCAGCTCATTCAAGAAAATCTTCTCGCTCGACGGAACCTTCGGCAGCCCCGGCATCGTCATGATCTCGCCGCAGACCACGACAACAAATCCCGCCCCCGCCGCCAGCCGCACTTCGCGGATCGGGCACGACGTGGCCTTCCGGCGCGCCGCGCAGGTTCGGGTCGGTCGAGAACGAGTATTGGGTCTTCGCCATGCACACCGGCAGATGGCCGTAACCCGCCGCCTCCCAGGCATGCAGCTGGTCGCGCACGGACTTGTCGGCGATGGCTTCCGAGCCGCGGTAGATGCGCTTGACGATGGTGTTGACCTTGTCGAACAGCTTCATATCGTCCGGATAAAGCGGCGAGAACTGTGATGCGCCGCTCTCGGCAAGCTCGACCACCTTGCGCGACAATTCCTCAATGCCCTTGGAGCCATGCGCCCAGTGCTTGCACAGGATCGCCTCCGCGCCCATCGCCTGCGACATAGTCCTTCATCGCCGCGATTTCCTCGTCCGTATCCGAAACGAAATGGTTCATCGCCACCACGACCGGCACGCCGAACTGCTTCACGTTCTCGATATGCCGCCCAAGATTGGCGCAGCCCTTTTTCACCGCCGCGATGTTCTCCGCGCCAAGATCCTCCTTCTTCACCCCGCCATTCATCTTCATCGCGCGCACGGTCGCGACGATCACCGCCGCTGCGGGTTTGAGACCGGCCTTGCGGCATTTGATGTCGAAGAACTTTCTCCGCACCAAGATCCGCGCCGAAACCGGCTTCGGTGACAACATATTCGGCGAGCTTCAGCGCCGTTGTCGTCGCCACCACCGAATTGCAGCCATGGGCAATATTGGCGAATGGGCCACCATGGACGAACGCCGGATTATTTTCGAGCGTCTGCACCAGGTTCGGCTGCATCGCGTCTTTCAGCAATACCGTCATCGCCCCATCCGCCTTGATGTCGCGCGCATAGACCGGGGTCTTGTCGCGGCGGTAGGCGATGATGATGTCGCCAAGGCGTTTTTCCAGGTCTTTGAGGTCATTGGACAGGCAGAGGATCGCCATCACCTCGGAGGCGACCGTGATGTCAAAACCGGCCTCGCGCGGATAGCCATTGGCGACGCCGCCAAGCGAGCAGATGATCTCGCGCAGCGCCCGGTCATTCATGTCCATGACACGGCGCCAGACCACGCGGCGCACGTCTATGCCCTGCTCATTGCCCCAGTAAATGTGATTGTCGATCAGCGCCGACAGGAGATTATGAGCCGTGGTGATGGCGTGGAAATCGCCGGTGAAATGAAGGTTCATGTCCTCCATCGGCACGACCTGGCTCATGCCGCCGCCCGCCGCGCCGCCCTTGACGCCGAAATTCGGCCCGAGCGAAGCTTCGCGGATGCACACAATCGCCTTCTTGCCGATGGCGTTCAGCCCGTCGCCGAGACCGACGGTCGTCGTGGTCTTGCCCTCGCCCGCAGGCGTCGGGTTGATGGCAGTGACGAGAATGAGCTTGCCATCGGCCTTGCCGCGCTGCGCCTTGATAAACTCGGCGGAAATCTTAGCCTTGTCATGGCCATAAGGCAGTAAATCTGCCTCCGGAATGCCAAGCTTGGCGCCGACTTTCATGATCGGCTGTTTCTTGGCGGCGCGTGCAATTTCGATGTCGGATCTGAACTCGGCCATGGCTCTCTAAAACTCCCGGGATGGACGGCGAAGGGTCAACGGGTATCTGCCGCGCCTTAAAGGCAAACGCAGTCCGGGAAAAGCCGAACCCTGCATCAAATGCGACAGGTGACAATGCGCTGAAATGAATTCTTGCAGAACTGAGGGGAATCCGGCGCTTGCTGACGTCTCATGCAAGATCGTCCAAAGGTGCTGACACGATTTGTCACTGGGTGATAAGGTAAACCAGCACCTTGCGCTCGCCTGGATAGATAACGGCAAACCCTTGGTTGAAAGGCGGCGAGGCGAATTTTTCTGCAGAGACCGCCCGCGTTCCAAAATCAAACCCCTCTCCAACAGCATTCATGGCGCTCTGCGTGGCCGATCTCGGCAGCCATTTTGGCGCCTTGCGCATTAAGCCTCCCTGGGCGCTACCGCTTTCGGTCAGCGACTTCTCAGCCGACGGATAATCCGAAGCCGAATAGGTGAGCAGCGCCACGAGCGCGGAATCCGTAGGTCCAAGCCCGGAACCGGTCTCACCCTCCAGCACCGACCATTCCGCCGCATCGGGCTTCGGGTTGAGTTTGATAAACTTTTCGAGCATGGCAATATTTGTGCCCGGCTTGTCGTTCATGTCGGCCTCGCTGTTGGAGCAGGTAAAAAGGCTGAGTGCACAAAGCGGCGCGGCGAGAAAAGTGTGCCAGCGCATGCTCAAGCCCGGTTCCTCACACGTCTGTTGTCGGATGGACTGCGCTGCCGCAGGATCGGTGTCATCGAGACATTGTAGCCCTTGGCTGGTGTTCCGGTCCATGCCACGCCGCGTGTCAGCTTCGCAACATTCATGTACTGTTTGGCAAGCCCGGTGACCTCGAATATCCCGTTCTCCGAGTCCGGAATGCCAGTCGCAATGTCCTTGGCACCCGGGTTGAAATTGTACATGTCTTCCATGTGGAGCGCGAAGGTCATGTCATAATCAAGCTGCGCCCCGGCAGTCGCCTTGCCATCAATCCGCCCGCTTAGCCACACCGAATGCGCGCCAATTGCCTTCTGCCAGTTCTCGCTGGCGGGATAGGGAAACAGCCCGTTCGTCCCACCACAGCTGATCGCAGTGCCCGTGAAGTCCAGCCCGCCGGGTTTTGCTCCAAGCGTGCGTGTATAGACGTCATACCCGCCATTCATCGCCTCAACGATCATATATTTCAGCGTTGTCTCACCCGCTGAATCATTTGCCGTGTAGCGCTCATAGTTGATCTCGCGAGTCTTGCCGCTGCCATTGAGGAAATGCCGGTAAGCCGCCAAGGCATCGGGCAGATGCGGCGCAAACGGCATGCCCTGCACCGCTTCGCCGGCCTCAAGCTTCAAGCGCCAGATATTATACTTGCGCCGCTCATCCTGCGTGGGCGAGCGGGGCTTGAACTTGTCGAGAAACCCGTTGTCATGGCTGATGGGCGGGCGCGAAGGATTCCCGGCGCGGTAGCTTGCATAGGTCACGGTGAGCGGCTCCGTTACGAAATGTCAAAGCCAACATGCACACAACCAAGGGTGATTCAAGGAGAACTTGCCCAATTGCCAAAACTGCGCCCTGAGCTTTGGCAAAAAGTTCCACACCAAGCAGCAGACAATGCCGCTAACGAGAGGATAAGGACAATGACATCGTGGCCGTTTGGGTTACATTCCAGCTGTTGAGGGATAACTCCTGAAGGGCCCAACGAGGCGGCGTCCAGGAATTTAAGCCTATCGCCGAAAAAACAAGTCATTGTCTGATTGGAGCAGCCGATCATGCGACTCTTACTGAAGGCAGGAGCGGAATACTTTGCCGCTGTCTTCGCCGCTGGTTTTGTCATCGGGACTGTCCGCACCATAGCCATCGCACCGCGCATTGGCGAATTATACGCAGTTGCTGCGGAGATTCCCTTGATGCTTCTTTTCTCTTGGATCGCATGCAAATTCATCAGGGGACGTTACCCTCAGCTCAACACCGCGCGATCCGCGCTTGCTGTTGGCGGGTTAGCTTTTGTGCTGCTGTTGATTGCGGAGGCCTTGCTGTCGATTGGCCTCACCGGGCTATCACTTGGTCAACACGCTGCCCTCTATCAGGAACTTCCAGTGCAGATCGGGTTGCTTGGCCAAGTCCTTTTCGCTCTGCTTCCATTTTTGCAAGCCAGAGCAAATGCCAAAGCTGCAACGAATGCGTCCGGCAAAACAGGAAGCATAATGTGATCTACGTTGCGCTCTTTCAGTCTCTTGTCCCGGCGGCGCTGCTCGCTTGGCTGAGCTTGTTTCCGATGAGAAACCGGTGGGCATACAGTGTTCAAACACTTTGCGTTGGACTCGTGCTGGGTGCTGTCGCATTGGTCGGCTTATGGATGCTCCCGCCCTGGTGGGTGCCCTATTTGTTCGGCGCACTCTTCGTGCTCATTGTTGCCAGTCAGCGTCTTCGGCCCCCTTCCAGAATGGGAGAGCAACCTGAAAGCTGGATCAATCTTGCAGTTCTTGGCGCGGTGGCGCTGCTTGCGACTTATGCAGGCTATCTGGGGATTGCCGGATTGAAAGGCCGCAGCCCTGCGGGTCAAACAGTCGTCAACATCTCAATGCCGCTCGCGCAAGGCACCTATCTCGTCGCGCAAGGCGGCTCAAACAAGACTGTGAATGAACACTATTCGACGCTGGACGAGACTGTCCCGCGCTATGCGGCTTGGCGGGGACAAAGCAAAGGGCTGGACATCATCAGAATTGACCGGTTCGGACTTCGCGCATCCAGGCTGCTGCCTGAGAACCCCGCAGACTATTACACATTTGACGCGCCAGTGTTGGCGCCTTGCGACGGGCCGGTCGTTGAAGTGCTGGACGGCATTCGCGACATGCCTGTTCCGCTGATGGACCGCGAACACATGCTTGGCAATCATGTGATCATTCAATGCGATGGCTTCTTCGCCGTCCTCGCACACTTCAAGGAGGGCAGCGTTCTCGTCTCCAAGGGCCAAATTGTCAAAGCGGGCGACAAGCTCGCAGGGATGGGCAATTCCGGCAACAGCGCGGAACCTCACCTTCATATCCACGCTCAAAGGGACTTGCCTGCCGCCGCGCCGATCTCCGGTGAGCCGCTCGCCCTAAGTCTTGATGGAAAATTTTACGTTCGCAACGACCGGATCGTGGTTGAATAGGATGAACGGAGAGAGACCGGCAGACAATCAGGACAGACCGTCCAGCCGGTTTTGGCGAAAGACCAGAGATATGACATTGCTGATTGTTTCGGGCGTTCTCTGCGTGTTGCTCGTCAGCATTGGCGTTCTGCTGATGTTGAGTTCAAATTCACCGCGCCCCTTCCTGGACGCGAACGGAGCACAGGTCCCCGACAGTGTTTCCGAGAAGATCCATGTCACTATCAATGGCGTGGAACAGGGGATGTTCATCAAGAGCAGGAACGCGGCGCACCCGGTGCTACTGTATGTGCATGGCGGCATGCCATTTTACTTTCTGGCGCAGAACCATCCGACCAGTCTTGAAGATGACTTCACCATGGTCTGGTGGGATCAGCGCGGCGCGGGTCTGTCTTACCATGCCGACATCCCGCCAGGAAGCGGATGCCGTCGAACTTTTGATATCCGACACGATTGAAGTGACGAACTATCTGCGCCGCCGCTTCGGCCAGGAAAAGATCTACCTCGTGGGACATTCAGGCGGAACATTCATCGCCATCCAGGCCGCCGCGCGGGCGCCGGAACTTTACCACGCCTATATTGCCGTCGCGCAGATGACGGACCAGCTCAAATCCGAACAATTGGCTTATGAGTTTATGCTCAAACAGTTCAAGGCAGACGGCAACCAGGACATGGTGCGAAAACTGGAGGCATCGCCGGTGACAATGACAGACGGCGTACCCGACGCGTACCTAGCCCTGCGCGACGGGGCCATGCACAGCCTCGGCATTGGCACAATGCGTGACATGAAGTCCGTGATCAGCGGCATTTTCCTGCCTTCGCTGGCATTCCGTGAATACGCGCTGAGTGACAAGATCAACCTGTGGCGCGGCAAAATCCGCACAGGCGTCAGCGTGATGTGGCCCGCGATCATGAAAACTGATCTGACACGCCAGGTGCCTGCGCTCGAAATCCCTGCGTACTTCCTTGAAGGCAGATACGACTACACCTGCTCATACGCTCTGGCGAGAGACTATTTCTTGAAACTCAAGGCGCCGGTCAAAGGCTTTTACACCTTCGAGCTTTCCGCCCACAGCCCTATATTTGAGGAGCCTGAAAAGGCGAGAAACATTTTGCTGAAAGACGTGGTGACCGGCTCAACCGGATTGGCCGACCCCTTTTAAATCGATCATCAGGAATTTCGAAATCAGCCTCACTCCCCCATCGCAATCAAACTCGCATTCCCGCCCGCCGCCGCCGTGCTGACTGACACGATCTTTTTGAGCGCAAAGATAGTGAAGAACGCGGAATGACAACATTGATAGTGTGTGTGCAACGGCAATATTCGTGATCGACCCCCCGCTTGGCAGCTGGCGCGTCAATGTGGTATTCAACTGGTGTCAGACGCGCAGGACGTGCTTCTCAACAGAAAGAGAAATCATGTCCGAAACCCTGCCATACTCCCACGACGCCGAAATCAATATTCGCAAACTGCGGGAGTATAGCCTCAATCCAGCCCATGATGACGGCAAGCACAAAGCCAGAGTTTTTAAGTCCGCGCTCGGTGTCGGACAGTCGGAAGCGCTTTGGCTGCACAATGAGATACTCCGAAAGTTGCCAGACGCAGGTGCGGTCCGACAAATTGAGGACAAGTGGGGCGCTCGATACGCGGTCGATATTGAGATTACGCGCGGCGAAAAATCTGCTAAGGTGCGCACAACTTGGATCATCGTGCGGGGCGATACGCGCCCGCAGCTAACGAGTTGCTGGGTAATTTAATGCACCGGAATACGAAAGAGACGGAAGCTATTGACGAACTCGATGTCGTCGCCTTGCTTGCCGACGCGCCTGAGCATGGGCTGTCGCGCGGCCATGTCGGCACTGTGGTTCACATTTTAGACAAAGACACAGTGCTGGTTGAATTCTCCGACAACACAGGCGCGGCCTATGCCATCGAGCCGATCGCCAAGGAGCAGCTGCTGTTGCTTCTTCATGAAAGCCAGGCGGCGTAGCGCTCCGTGTGCGACATTTCCGATGGAAATCTAGAGCGCGGGCAAGTTGCCGCAGTGATTGACCTTTAAGGCAATGGCACGGCGCTCGTTGAATTGAGCAACGAGAACGGCAAGGACTATGCCATCGTTCTCATTCACTCTTCGCTGCTGTTGTCGCTGGCATTCGAGCAGTCGGCATCATAGTGTTGTAGATCAAAGTCAAATTGTAATTTGCAACTTTTTCGGAGCGAACAATGAAAGATCTTCTGGACCTCCCATACGAGTTTCAGATCATCCTCGTCGCCGGATACCTCGCATACAAAATATCGACAGTCGGGCGAAGGGTAAACCATCGAACAGAGGACTTTGTCCTTCAAGTTCTGGCTTTCGGCCTCGTAAGCCGACTGCTGGCGGTTTATCCAATCGAGTGGACTGTCGCTCTTACAAGCCCAAAGGGCCCACGTGTTGGCACTGTTGACGTTGTTGACCTTCTGGAGATCGGCTCGGTAACAGTAGCAGTTGGCGTCATTTTTGGAATGTTTTGGAGAAGGCACTTAAACAGGCTCTCAAGCAAAGTTATGGCGTCGCTGCGCATCTATCGCGATGACCACGAAGCGTCGACGATGGCATCAATTTTTTCAACAGATGCAAAATGGAGTCTTTTGCAAATTCACTGCAACGACGGAAAAACATACGAATCAAATTTGCACAGTATCCCCGAAAGTGTCTTGGGCAGGCCTGTCACTGACAATGAGGATGGAATATCGTTCTACCTAACGGCAATCCATGATAGTGATGGTAAAACGAGACCGATAGATTGGGATATTCCAGGATTTGGCCAGCGCATAACTTTTCTCTCAAAATCAAGGATTGAGAGAATTGATATTTGCAGGATCAAAGATTAGCTATTTAGCGGGCTTTGGTGGTTCTGATGTGCTTCCAGACCCTGTTGTTAGAGGCTGTGTCGATCCCTGAGAGCCACCCGTCGTCTTGGGCTGAGAACTCTTATCAAGGGGAATTCTAGAAACTCCGTAATTTACGTTGCCGTCGTTGGTAGCCATAGACCACTCCTTTAGTAAGTTTTGACACAACTCATAATTGTTTGACGGGCGAATGCCCAGTCCGACAATCCAAGACAATCACCCCTTTGGTGAAACGCTTGATTCTAAACTCTGCGCGTAACAGAAAAAGAAGTCCTCTGCATGCAGTTGATGATCTTCGTTTGTTCCCCCTCACTCCCCCATCGCAATCAAACTCGCATTCCCCCCCGCCGCCGCCGTGTTGACGCTCACCACCTGCTCCAGCGCAAACCGCAGCAGATAATGCGGCCCGCCCGCCTTGAATCCCGTGCCTGACAGCCCCGACCCGCCGAACGGCTGCGTGCCGACGACGGCGCCGATCATGTTGCGGTTGACATAAATATTGCCAGCATCCAGCCGCTCGACCACCTGGCGTACTGTCTCTTCGATGCGCGAATGTACGCCGAGCGTCAGGCCAAATCCGGTGGCGGCGATCTGTTCGAGCACATTGTCGAGCTGCCCCGCCTTCCAACGCACGACATGCAGCACCGGCCCGAATATCTCGCGCTCCAGCGCCTCGGCCTTGGAAAGCTCGACGATATGCGGGGCGAAATACAGGCCGTCTTTCGGGGCCTTCCCGGCAAAGCGCACCTTCTGGCTCTTGCGCATGGCGAGCACATGGTCGTTCAGCATTTTCAGCTGATCGCCGTCGATGACCGGGCCTATGTCGGTCTCGATCAGCGACGGATCGCCGACGGTCAGCTCCGCCGCCGAACCTTCGATCATCTCCACCATCTTGTCCGCGACATCCTCCTGCACAAACAGCAGCCGCAGCGCCGAGCAGCGCTGGCCGGCCGAGCGGAAGGCGCGAGGAGACGACATCATCCGCCACCTGCTCCGGCAGCGCGGTGGCGTCGACGATCATCGCGTTCATCCCGCCGGTCTCGGCGATCAGCGGCACGATGGGGCCGTTCTTGGCGGCGAGCGTGCGGTTGATCGCCCATGCGGTCTCGGTCGAGCCGGTGAAGCAGACGCCGTCGATTTTCGGATGCGAAGTCAGCGCTGCGCCGATCTTTCCGTCACCCGGCACAAACATCAGCGCCTCGGTCGGCACGCCCGCCTCATGCAGCAGCTGCACCATGCGGAACGCCACCAGCGGCGTCTGCTCGGCGGGCTTGGCGACAACCGCATTGCCCGCCGCCAGCGCCGCAACGACCTGACCGGCGAAAATCGCCAGCGGGAAATTCCACGGCGAAATGCAGACAAACACGCCGCGCCCGCGATGGCGCAGAACATTGTCCTCGCCGGTCGGGCCGGGAAGCGTCGTCTCACCGAAACAGCCGCTGCGCCTCATTGGCATAGAAGCGGCAGAAGTCCACCGCCTCGCGCACCTCGGACAGGCCGTCATCATAAGTCTTGCCCGCCTCGCGGGTGAGCAAAGCCATGAATTCATCGCGCTTGGCTTCGAGCAGGTCGGCGGCCTTGTTCAACGCTTTGGCGCGCTGCTTCAACCGGCGTCGCCGACCAGGCGCGGAACCCCTTGCGGGCGTTGTCCACGGCGGCCTTGGCGAGCTCCGGCGTCGCCAAAACCACCGTGCCCACGACCGCGCCATCATTTGGCGAGCGCACCTCTTCCTTGTTTCCCGGACCCTTCGCTCCTTTGACCAATGGCGTCGCGCATCAACATTTTGCCCGAGGCGCGGCCAATGCCGTTCAGCAGCGCCACGAACGCCTTGCGGTCGCCGAACTCCACGCCAGTGGAATTGGCGCGGTCGCTGTAAATTTCTGCGGCAGCGGGATCTGCGGATGCCGGTAGCCCAGCCCGTCATTCAGCTTCAGCGAAGGCCGCACCAGCAAGTCCGCAACCGGCACATTCTCATCGCCCACCACCGCGACAAACGACGAGTTCGCCCCATTCTCCAAAAGCCGCCGCACCAGATAGGCGAGCAAATCCCGATATCCGCCGACAGGCGCATAGATGCGGCAGGCGATCTTGTCCTCGCCCTCGGTGACGCTCTTGAACAGCGACTCGCCCATGCCATGCAGGCGCTGAAATTCGAAACCCGTCCGGTCCGTCCCGGCCATTTCAATGATCGAGGCGACGGTCAGCGCATTATGCGTGGCGAACTGAGGAAAGAACGTTGGCCGCGCCGCCAGCATCTGCCGCGCGCAGGCAAGGTATGACGCGTCGGTCGCGGCTTTGCGGGTGAACACGCCATAGCCGTCCAGCCCGCGCTCCTGCGCCCGCTTCACTTCCGTGTCCCAATAGGCGCCCTTGACGAGCCGCACCATCATGCGCCGGTTATGCTTCTTCGCCAGCGCCTCGATATGCCGGATCACCTCACGCGCCCGCTTCTGGTAGGCTTGAATGGCAAGCCCGAACCCGTCCCAGCCGGCGAGCGACGGATCGGCGAAAACAGCGTCAATCACATCCAGCGAAAGCTCCAGCCGGTCCACTTCTTCGGCATCGATGGTGAAATTCAGATCAAAGCTCTTGGCCTTCTGCGCCAGCTGCAAGACGAGCGGCACAAGCTGTGCCATCACCCGCGCCTTCTGCGTCACCACATAGCGCGGATGCAGCGCCGAGAGTTTCACCGATATGCCCGGCCGGTCCGGCAAAGCCTTGTTCCCCGCCGCGCGGCCAATGGCCTCAATTGCATTGGAATAGCTCTTGTAATAACGCCGCGCGTCCTCCGCCGTGCGCGCCCCTTCGCCGAGCATGTCAAACGAATGGCGGTAGCCCTTGGTCTCGTTCGAGCGGGCGCGCGACAGCGCGTCCTTGATGTTTTCGCCCAGCACAAAATGCGAGCCGAGAAACCGCATCGCCTGTTTGGTGGCAATGCGCACCGTCGGGAGCCCGACGCGCTTCATCAACTGTCCGATGACGCCCTCCGGCGTCTCGCCCGGCTGGATGACTTTCGCTGACAGGCCGAGCGCCCAGGCCGAGCCAGCGACAAACATGGAGCCGCCCTTGCCTTCATGATCGGCCCAGCCGCCCTGCTTCAGCTTGTCTTCGATCAATTTATCCTGCGTCGCCGCATCCGGCACGCGCAGCAGCGCCTCCGCCAGCACCATCAGCGCCAGCCCCTCGCGGGTGGACAGGCCATATTCGCGCAGGAAATCCTCAACCCCGCCAATGCCGGTCCCTGCCTTGCGGATGAATTCGATATAACGCGTCGCCCGCCGGTCGATGGCCGCATTCGTTTCCGGGCGGAAGTCAATCTGCGCCAGCAGCTCGCCAACGATTTTCGTGTCATCCGGCGCGTGTTCGGCGTAGAATCCTGCGGCTTGGGCGCTCATTGTCTCTCTCCCGTTTTAATTTTCCCTATATATCGCAATTTTTCTTGTGTTTCTCGCTATTGATTTGTAATTTTCCAGCGAAAATCATTACCATCTGGAGAATTTTGGTGGAAAGCAAAGACATTGACCAGATCGACCGCAAAATCCTGCGCGAATTGCAGGCCGACGGCCGCCTGACCAACACCGAGCTCTCCGAGCGCATCCACCTGTCGCCCACCGCCACCAATGAGCGCGTCAAGCGCCTGACCAGAGACGGTTATATCCTCGGCTACACCGCGCGCCTGTCGCCCGCCAAGCTCGACCGCGCGCTTCTATTGTTTGTCGAAGTAAAACTCGAGCGCACCACCCCCGACATTTTCGACGCCTTCGCCGCCGCCATCCGCAAGACGCCGGACGTGCTCGAATGCCATCTCATTGCGGGCGGTTTCGATTATCTCGTCAAGGCGCGTGTGTCAGACATGGCGGCCTACCGGCATTTCCTGTCGGGGCTTTTGACCTCAGTGCCGGGCGTGCGCGAGACGCGGACTTATACGGTGATGGAGGAGGTGAAGGAGAGCATGGATCTGCCGATATAAGGAAAGCTCAAAATGAATAATCCCCCTCCCAATCCCTTTCCCTTCAAGGTCGGAGACCGCGTTATCAAGAACCCGGAGACGTGGGAGGTGAATGACTTTGACGGCTGGGGGCGCGGTCTGGGCATTGGCATTGTGGTTGAGCCGCAATTTCGCTTAGACGACATTGGCGGAGTCGATGTCCGATGGCCCGCAGGACGGTGCTTTGAGCGGATTGTTGAACTTCTGCCTGCGCCAGACATTGAAGAGATTTCAAGCCAATGAGTGAGACTGGTGAAACAGAAATAGACTGGAAGCGGGTCTTCGGATTTCTCCTTATGCTCGCCGGAGCGGCAGGAAGCGCGGTCGCACTTCTTTACATTTGGTTCTTCCAGATGTTGTTGCGTTATGCACGGGACAGCCTTTGGGATGGCAGGTGGTTTTTCCTGATGTGCTTTGCCGCTCTCGCAATTTCCATCACTGCCGGCCTTTTCGGCTGGAGGCTGTTCAGGCGGTCGCCAGACTAATTCCGCGTCACCGCCTTCGACCGCATCCGCGCCACGGTCTCCCGTTCCGCCCGTTTGCACCGCATCGGCGGCAGGCCCTTTTCCATGAGCGCCATGTCTTCCAGCACCATGTTGCCCTTCATCGCCCTATGCTATTGCATCAAAGATCGAACGCGCCGATTTGACTTTCAGGTCCCATTCGCACACAATGTGTTCAAACGAGCTGGAATCGTCAATGACCGAGTCTTCCTCGACATTTTCCGTCCGCTTGCCGGACGACTTGCGCAGGGCAGTGGATGACTACGCCCGCGCGACAAAGCGTTCGCGCGCTTTTGTCATCAAGGAGGCCGTATCGGGTTTCATGGAAGAGCAAAGCGCTTACCATGCCGCCATCGACGAGGCGCTGGCCGAGGAGGACACTGCCGGATTTGTCTCCGGCGAAGCGGTCATTGAATGGCTGGAAAGCTGGGGAACTGAAAATGTGAAACCATCGCCTGAGCCGGACATATTTCCCGCTAAGCGCAGATGAGGCTGCATGTTTTCGCAAGAGCCAAACGCGACATGGACGAAGCGTTCGCTTTCATCGAGCATGATGACCCGGCAAGCGCAAAAAAAGTCGCCCAGCTTCTCGTCAAGTCCATCCGCCTCCTCGCCGAAAATCCGCTGATCGGACGGCCAAGCTCGTTCAAAGGCTTAAGGGAATGGTCCGTGCCCGGACTGCCCTATGTCATTCCTTACCGCGTCAAAGGCCAGACACTGCAGATAATCAGGATTTGGCACACAAGCCGCGAGCGGCCAAAATCCTGGACTTGAGAAGCGCTCTAATTCCGAGTTACCGCCTTTGACCGCATCCGCGCCACCGTCTCGCGCTCCGCCCGTTTGCAGCGCATCGGCGGCAGGCATTTTTCCATAAGCGCCATGTCTTCCAGCACCATGTCGCCCATGCGCTTGAAGGCAATGTCCAAAGCCCCTGCCCGGTGCGCCGAGCGGATGAAACCCTTCAGCCCACGCACACGATGGCCTGCCGGCAACGGTTCTTCCGGAAACACATCGCTCGCCGCAACGATATGCCCGCTCTCAACCGCGTCCATCAGGGCATCAAAATCCACCACGCCCGCGCGGGAAAGCAGGATGAACGCCGCGCCCCTGCGCATGGAGGAGAATGCCTCGCGGCCCAGGAAATTCTGGTTCTCAGACGTAACCGCAGCAACCACGAAAACCGTGTCGCTCTGAGTCAGCACCTCATCCAAACTCGCAGGCTCCGCGCCCTGATCGCGTATCGCCGAATCCGGCATCCACGGATCATGAATGCGCACATTCGCGCGGAAACCCGCCAGAAGCCGCAAGAGCGCTTTGCCAAGGTCGCCAAACCCTACAACCCCGATCTCCGATCCGCTAAGCAGCCGCGCTGAGACATTGCCATCGCCGCCCCAAAGCTCGTTGCCCGACCGGAACGCCACATCCGCATCCACAATGCCGCGCGCCAGTGCAATGGCAAACCCCAGCCCGATTTCCGCCACCGGCTCGGCGAACACCTGTCCGGTTGTCACCACATGAATGCCCCGCGCGAACACTTCGTCATACGGCATGTTCTGCAGAAGATTGCTCTCGACATTGAAGATGCAGCGAAGCGATGTCAGCCGCGCCAGAGTTTCAGAGGACAGCGGCGGCTGACCTATAATGTATTTGGCTTTAGAAAGAACCGCATCCGTCAGGCCGGCAAGCGCCTCGTCGGTTGCCTCAACAATCTCATACGCCGCGCGGAGCTTCTCTTCCTGTGCCGGATGAAAGATCAGCTCCAGCGAACGCGGCAGCGGGCATGAGAGAACAAGCGGACGGGCGCTGCTCATGGCCGTTACTGCTTCAGGATATCGCGCGACTCCGTCAGCGCCGAGCGCACGGTCAAAATCTTGAAGCCAAGCGTCGTCAGATGCGTCGGCATCATCCAGCCGTCCTCGCGCCCGTTCGAGATGATGAACGGATCAAGGTCGAGGCTTGCGCGCAGCTGCGCTTCGGTCTTGTCCCAGTTCGAGCCCAGCGCCTTTGTCGTGATAATGTCCTCAAAATCCGCCCGCGCCGCATGAACGAAGCCGTAATAGGCGTAAAGCTCGCCCATCGCCTCCCAGAACAGATTGTCGGCGTGCGTGTCGAACCAGCCCAAATTTGTGTACTGCGCCCGCGCGTCGAGCGAAGCCGATGTTGACCCGATCTGGTTGGTGATGGAATCGAGAAATGTTGCCAGATTGTCGCCGCGCGCGTCGAATGTGGCGGCGCAGGATTCAAGCCGCGCGTTGAAGTCGTTCAGCGCATCCATGCCGACGCGGTAGGACGAGGGCGAGGATTGTTTGAAGCCGAGCGGCGCGAGGCCGAAATACCAGGAGCTTGTGTCGTACTGCAGCTGGCCGCGCGCCTTTTGGAGGTCGGTGTCGATCTGCGATGTGCCGCGCACACGGCCGAGCGAATCCACCAGCTCGACGCTCACGCGCTGCACGGCGGCATGGATGCCGCGCTGGAATGAAGCCTTATTGTCAAGAAACGGCGTGCGGTCCCATGAAAGGCCGAAAAAACCCATCTTGTACGACAGCATGGAGGATATCCAGCTGTTCTGGTTCACGTTGAAATCCGTCAAATGCGCCGCCACGTCGACAATGGCCGAGCGCCCGCAGGTCTTGGTCGAACCTGATGCGGATGTCGCCACCGTCTCGCCTGCCGAAAGCTTGCGGTCCCTCAGATCGAACTGCGCCACATAGTCCGGGTCATATCCCGGCAGGGTCACGGCGTTGTAGGCGAACCAGCCATAGCCTGCGACGAACGCAAGAAGGATGGCTCCGACGATCGCCTGCCACAGGAAAGCAGTTGACCGGTACCACGCCGCCACTTTCAGAAACGGCCACAATATCCACGCCACGACCAGTCCGATGCCGCGCCCGATCAGAAAAAAGATGCGGCTGAAGAAGTTGATGATCGGGTCAAGCATGAAACTGTCCTTCGCTCAGAGGTCATACAGCCGTTTGCGCAAAGCGGCCTTGTCGTTGAGATAGGTGCTTTTCAGCGTCTCCACAACATGCTCCTTCCACGGGCCGGCATAGGACTGGTAGTCCGTGTAGAAACCCTGCTTGTTGAACACATATTTCGACACAAAATCCGACGGCACAAATTCCGAGATCAGCCGGTTCACCAGCCATTTGTCCGGATGGTCCGGCTTGCCGCGCAGCAGCAGGAAACGCTTGTCCGCGTCCACATCGCCCGGATTGATCCGCCCCGTCTCCGCCGCTTCGCGCTTGGCCGCGTTGAGGAATGGAAAGTTGCCGTCCTTGTTTATCATGGCGGCGTTCCTGTGCATCCATGTCTGCAGCCAGATCGCGTCGATCTTTGACATGTCCTGCTTCGGCTCGGCGCGGCGCACCAGGTCGCGGATCACCATTTCGGCGCGGTGCTCAAGGAACCCAGACGTCTCCAGCCACGAAGCGCGCGGCAGGTCGATGCGACCGGTCGAGGCGAGGAATTTGTAGATATTCTCCGTCTCGTTGATCGACAGATAGCTCACCTGCCACGGGCGCGAGCGGCGGAACCCGGGGGAGTCAGGGCTGGCAATCACCGTCGTCATCTTCTCGTCGATGAACACATAAATGCCGCCGAAATGGCTGGTCCAGAAGGCGTTGTGCCGGAACACGACCTGATCCGGCACCAGCGCGTTCTCGCGTATGTCCCCCGCCTCCTTGGCCAGCTCCACCATCCGGTTCAAAAGCTCGTTGTCGCGCCAGGCCTCCGGCTCGCCCTTCAGCCGGTCGGTCAGCGTGCGCAGCTCCGCCGCCTTGCCCAGCGTGTCGTTGGCCGACATGACGCGGAATTCGACCTGCTTGATGGACAGGAGGTCTTCCACGTCATCGACTGCGGAGACCGAATCCTCAATCTCGCCGAAAATCACATCCTTGATCGTCGTCGCATTGATCGCCCGCGAATTGCCCGCGAAGAACTCGTACATCAATTCGTCTGTGTTGGAGAAAGCCGTGTGCACCACCGGCAACTCCGCCTGCGCGGGCGTCAGTATGATGAAACGCCGGTTGACGCCGTTGGGATCGAGATAGTCAAAATTGTCCTTCTCCCTGGCGATCTCCGGCGAGAAGCCCGTCTTGTCCACATCGAACTTTTTAAGCTTCGTCGGCTTCTCCCCAAACGCCGCCAGTGCCTTGTTGTAGCGCTCAATCAGATGCGGCTCGTCCACTGTCAGCAGGCGGCCGTAGATGAGCTCGTTTTCCTGGAGAAGGTCCATTAGCGACGGGCCTCGGCGAGTTTGAATGCAGGCAAGCTCAGCGCGAGGCGCCCCTCTCTGCCTGTCGGCATCTCCCCCGCGAGGGGGGAGATCGCTGTGTCATCGCTTTCGCACTTGCTTGCACCGTTGACGGATGAGGGAAAGCGGCGCGGCGAGCGATCTCCCCCCTCGCGGGGGAGATGTCCGACAGGACAGAGAGGGGCGCCTCGCTCCGAGACTGGACTATGATCCATCACCAAGCCCCCTTCTTCTTCATCTCCTCAATCTCCCCCACCGCCCGCTCGCGCAGCCGCGCCTCGCGGATCATCTTCTCCACAGCGCTGTCATCCGACCGGTCCGAATAGCGGAATTCCGAATCCGCATACCGGTTGATCTCCTGCACCACCATCTCCATTGTGAACGGCTTGCGCAGCTCTTCGACCATGGCTTTCTTGCCGTCATAATCCTTGTGCATGAAAGTCTCGGGCTTTTCGAACCATTCGTCCGGCAGCTCGATATCCATCGCCCGCATCTTGACCGCGTCGGTGATGTTCTTGATCGCCCGGCCGGTGAAGCGCTTCTCGCGCTCCTTGATCTGGTGCAGATATTCGCCGACATCGGCCAAAGTCTGCGGTTCGCCATTGTCTTTCAGGAAGCGCTCCCAAACCGTAAGCAGCGCCTCCTCCTGCGGCTTGTCGTGCTCGCCATAGGCCTCCGTGACGGCCTTCTTGATCTCCTGCGCCGCATAAAGCTTGTGGTCGCCGAGCGGGATTTTGTGGTTCTTCCCCGCCAGCAGCGCGAAAATGTCGATGTAATCGGCTTCCGTCTGCGGCCCGTCCACCAGCCACCGTGCCGAGGCGCGCTGCCGCAGCGCGTCATCGACATTTTCCGGGTAGTTGGAAAACATGCCGAACGTGGCATTGCCGCGCACAACGGTTTGCGCGCCTGCGAACGCGTCCATCAGCACACCGGTGATCTCATGCTGGCCCGCCGAGGCCCGGTCATCCGAGCGCTTCGCCGCCACCTGGTCGATATCGTCAATCGTGCCAAAGGCGATGACGCGCGGATTGATCACCGCATCGACAAACTCGCGGCAGTTCTGCCCGGACTTGCCCTGATAGGAGGAAATCTGGTCGACGCCGAAATTCTGGTAATGGAACGGGAACCCCGCCACCTGGCAGTAGCCATGGATCAGCCCGGCGATCATCTGGATCAGCGTCGTCTTGCCCGTCCCCGGCGCGCCGTCGCCGATGAAGGTGAAAATGTAACCGCCGAGTTCGACAAACGGATTGAGCTGCTTGTCAAAGTCATAGGCCATGATCATTTTAGCGAGCTTCATCGCCTGATATTTGGCGATGTGGTTGCCGACAACCTCCTCCGGTTTCTTGAAGGTCATCACCAGCGCTTTGGACTTTTTGCCGGGCGCCACGTCAAAGCCGTCGAGATTGAAATTGTCCGCCTCAAGCCGCAGATGCGTGTTCTCAAACGCGCCAAGCCCGGAGAACCGCGACTTCCTTTGGAGAAGACCATCGAGCGAAACCCGCGCCAGAGCCTTCGCCCGCGCCAGCATCGCCGCCTCGTCCGGCGCGCTGGAAATGGCGCTGTCCAATCCGGCGACAAACGACTTCACCGCATCCTGCGCCGTGTCGAAATTAAAGTCCGGCTCGCCCACATCATTCGGCGCATCCCCATCCACCTCAATCAACCCAGCCAGATAGGCCGCCAGCGAAAATGCCGAGACATAAGCCGCCGCCGACATCAGGTCGCGGAAATGCGCAGCATCCGCGCCTTCCAGCGGCGAGGAGGCATTGCGCGATGTCAGCGCGTCGAGCCCGCTCTGCTTGGCAAACTGATCCGCCACCGCCAGCGCCACCGCAATGCCGCGCCGCGTGCGGAACAAAAGCGTGTGCTGGCCAATGGACAGCATCGAATCGTCAGCGCGCACCTTCTGGATCGTCTTGATCAACTCGACTTCGCGTGTCTTGCGCAAATTCCCCGTCGACACAGTCGAAACAAACCGCCGCCCCGTCCCGGCTATTTCAGTGCCGGACTTACCGTCGGTGGATTCCATCACCACCATGCGCGTCACAAACGACTGCGCGGTGGGGACGTGTTTGGCGATGTCTTTTTCACTCAGAGTTGTCAGACCTGCGTCCATTTATACTCTCCGCTCACACATCGCTAATTACCTGCCCGTTCGAAATCACATGCGTCTTGAAACCGTCGAAAATCTTCTTCGTCTCACCCGCCGCATACAGCGCCTGATAGGCCTCGTGCGGGACCAGAGCATGGCGTTCGTATGCAGACACGCCCTGCCGCGTGGCTTCAAGGTCGTCCGTCTCGATATGATATTCCTCGCGCGCCGGCGTTGATGACCACAGGCCCTTTTTCGCCGGCTTTTCCGCCTTGGAAAACACGTCCTGTATCGTCCAGGTCAGCAGCCAGGCATTCTCCGGCTTCCTCACCTTGCCAAGTATCTCATTGACCTTGTCGTTCTGCTCGGTGACTCCCGCTGTGTAGAACGGCCCAAGCACAATGCGGCGCAATTGCTTGGGCTGCAACGGATCAATATCGGCGTCCATGTTCATGGCAATCGTCACCGGCGACAGCGAATAGGCCGAGTTCTTTTCGCAGAACGCATCGAACTGCCGCGCCAGCGCCGGGTTAAGCAATCCGTCCACCGGCAGCGGGATTTTCACGTCCTCGTTCAGCTTGCCGTCGCGCGTCACCAGCATGTCGATCAAATCTTCCGACTGGTCCTCAATCGTCGCCGAATAAACCAGCGGCAGGTTGGCCGCCCCGTCAAACGCCGCCCAGTGCACCACATAAAACGGCCGCATCGTCTTCGGGTTCACGGACACTTTAATTGTCCTAGGCAGGATGAACGGCGAGAACAGCTCGCCTTTCTGCACCTGCTCCAGATAGACCCGCTCCGCCATGTTCTTCTGCAAGACGTCCGGGAATTCCTTGTGGCGCAAAATGAAGTCCGCCATGTCCTCGCGCAGCTGCGCCGCCTCGGGCAAAGCCGCCAGCCGGTCCTTGGCGCCCTGCTTGTCGTTTTCGAGTTCCAGGACATTCTGGAACACGGGATAGCCGCTTTCGGCGCGCGAGACTTTAAAGGTGGAGGTGAACGCCAGTCGGTTCTGCCAGCAGGCGAAAGAGTTCTCCAGCCGCTGCAGATATTCCGAAATGACCACGGCCATCAGGTCATGCTTGTACATGGGCGAGTTCTGGTCGGACAGGAACACGTCCAGCCCGTCCAGCGCGGCGCGGATCGCGGCGAAGTAGCGCGCCGCGACGCCCATTTCTTCTGATTGCTTTGCCATTCGGCGGCCCGCCTTTCAGCGGTCAGCTGGCGACATAATTGCCGGAATTATGCTTCTTCATCACATCGTCAAACCGCCGCGCAAATGCGTCGTCCGCCAGTGCCTTGCGCCGCTGAATGTCGGCGGTGGAGACCATGTTCTTCTCGTGCAGCTCCAGCAGATCGCCGATATGCTTCTGCGCCGCCGCGCCAATGCCGGCCATCGTCTCTTCAGCGGCCGTGTCCACTTTGGAGCCGAGCGTGTTGATCTTGTGCGCCACATCCTGCTGCGCCGCCGTCTTCAACGAATCTTCCAGCGCCTTGTAAAGAACGATGCGCTGCTCGGTGTCGATGGCGAGTTTGTTGATCAAAGTGGACTGCGCCGCGATCTGGTTGTTGAGCGAATCAACGAACGTCTGGAACATCGACGTGTAGCGCTCCAGCGTCTGGCTCTCGGCCAGAAGCTCCTGCTCCTTCGCCTGCTTCTCATTGTATTCGGTCGCAAGCTTCGCCCGCTCGCCGTCCAGCTGCGTGCGCGCCTTCTGGTCGGTCGAGGCGGCGATTTTGTTTTCAATGTCGAGCAGCAGCGGGTTCAGTTCCATGATCCGCTTCTGCACGGCCTCAAGATTGCCCATCGTCGCCTTGCGCCGCTCGATCACCTGCGTCAGGCTCGCCTCGGATGTCTTGTAGCGCGTGTCGAGCACCTGCTTCTGCGCTTTCAATATGCCGACAATCGTGTCCGATTTGCCCAGCAGCTCCTGCAGATTGCCCGCCAGCGACATGCCGCGCACCCGGTCCGAGCGCATCCGCTGCATCTGCTCGTCCGAGAATATGCCGACGAATTTTTCCCAGGTCGAAAAGCCTTTCATCGACTCAAATTCCGAGCCGAACACATTCGTCGCGTCCTCAAGCCCGAGGATCAGGTCGGCGATATTGCCCTCCATCACCTTCTGCTGGTTGATCACATCCTGAATGCGGGCGTTCTCAATGTCGAAATTGGCGTCGCCGATCTTCTTGTCCGCCTGCGCGAACTTGTCCAGCACAACCGCCGACTGGTCGATCTTGGTCTTCATCTCCTCGACCACGGTCTGAGTCTTGGCAATCTCGGCGTCAAAATTCTGCAGCGTGGCCATTTGTCTTTCTCCGGTGATGAATATCCCCGGGAAGATATAGACACAGGCAGAAGCGATTGAAAGATGCCGCCGACCTGGTCGATGCAAATTCCTATTCCCGGGAAAACCCCACCAGATCCTCCGCCGCCACCCGCCCCATCTCCTCCTCCCAGTGCGGTCGGCAGAGCGAGACATACACATCCTTGCCAATCGCCACCTGCTCGCCCTGCTTGGCGACCTTCCCATCCTCGCCAAGCCGCACCACCATCGTCGCCTTCTTCCCGCAGCGGCAGATCGTGCGCACTTCGCGCAGATCATCGGCAATGGCGAGCAGCGCCTTCGAGCCTTCAAACAGCTTGCCCTGAAAATCCGTCCTGAGGCCGTAGCACATGACCGGAATCCCCAGCCGGTCCGCCACCCGCGCCAGCTGCCAGACCTGTATCTCGGTGAGAAATTGCGCTTCATCGACAAACACGCAGTGAACCGGACTGGACTCTGCTCGGTCCCTGACGCGGGTGAACATGTCATCTTCGTCGCGGAACATCTCGGCCTTTTCTTCCAAGCCAATCCGCGAGGAAATATAACCTTCCTCTCCCTTGCGGTAATGTCCGGCCACGTACAGGAGCGTGCGCATGCCACGCTCCTGATAATTGTAGGACGCCTGCAAGAGCATCGTCGTCTTGCCGGCGTTCATGGTCGCGTAGTTGAAGTAAAGCTTGGCCATTTTCCCGTCCCTGTCGGGCAGGTTTTAGGAAATGCCAAAGGGATTCGCTATCCCCGGACGGAAGCGGCCTTTTGCAGCGCGCGCACCCGGTCCGCCAGTGACAGGGGCGCGTTCGGATCGCGCGGCTCAGGCGCCGCATCCGCAGGCGTGTTGGAGTTGAGCGCCGCGTGAATGGGCGAAGCCGGTCCCTCCAGAGCCGCCGTCATGCGCACCATTTCGGCTGCAATATCATTGATCTGCTCGCGCAGAACCGCCGTGTCGCGTCGCTCATCGTCCCAGCCGGCGGCAAGAGCAATCTGCTCTTCCATCTGCTTCTCTTCAAGAGCCACAGTCTTTGCCGAGAGCGCGGCAACCTGCTTTTTCAGCCGGTCGCGGTCCTCCTCAAGCTTCTTGAACGCTTTCTCGATATCGCCGCCGCGCGCATTGCCAAGCAGGCTTGCGAGCCGCGCTGTCAGTTCCGCGTTCTCCGCTTCCAGCGAAAGCCGTATGCGGTCGGCGTCAATCAGGCGCTTGTCTACATCATGCCCGTCCGTGGTGACGGAGCGCAGTTGCTCGCGCAGCCGCGCCGCGTCCTTCTCGCGCCGGTCGAGCTTTTCCTCGCGATCGGAAAGCTGCGTCATCAGTCGCTCAGCCTTCTTTTCAAGGTCATGGTAGCGTTTGCGCTCCTGCTTCAGGCTCTCCTGCGCCGCCTTGTTTTCAAGCTCGATCTCGCGCGAATAGGTCCGCAGGTCTTTCTGTTCGCGTCTATGCTCGGAGAGTTTGTCCGTGAGCGAGCCAATTTCGGTCTCGCGCGCCACAAGTTCGATCTTGCGCGTATCGGAGACTTCCGCCGCTTCCTGGAATTGCAGCTTGGTCCGCTCCAGCTCATGCGTCCGCTTTTCAAGCTGGGCGCTCACGTCGGCCTGTTCCGTGGCGAGCTTGTGCAGCGCCTCCTCCTGCCGCTTCATTTCAGCGCGCAGCTCATTGCCCTGCGCTTCCAGTTGCGAAATGTTCTGGTGCTTCTCGTCCCGCTCGGATGACAGGCGCACGAGTTCCTCGCGGTTGCGCGCAATTTCCACCATTTGCTGGGTAATTTTGTCCTTGAAGTTCTTGACGCTCACTTCAAGCCGGCGCGTTGACATGGCAAATTCCGCCCGCAACTGATCCTTGTCGGCCTGCACTTCATTCAGCGTAAGGGGAACCGAGGCCTCTATACGCTTGCGCGTCAGCGCCACCGCCCGGCCCCAAATGGCGGGGGCGATCATCAAGGCGAGAAACGCGGCGCTCAGAAATCCGAGCGTGAACAATAAAACAGACTGGACCAATACACCGTTCCCTCAGGGTGGGAGTTCTCTTTGCCACCCCCCGCGTTAAGGATAAAGCTTCGATTGATTTTACCCTTAATTTACCATGTTTAGAATGGTTTAGAACGGGTTCCATGTCGGCTTGGCAGTGAGTTTCAAATAGCCGATATTGACGCCAAGCCTTGCGCCAACGCCGGTGCGCACCGGCACAAGCAGGACATCATTGCGCTTGAGCACGTTGAACCCGACGCCCGCCAGGAAATAGGCCGAGCCCGAAATTCCGGCAAAACGGCCGTAAACCTGATCGGTCTGTTCAAGATTATACGCGAGGATCATCACCCGCGATCCCTGCCCGCCAAAGTCCCAGCCGACCGAAGGCCCCTGCCAGAACAGCTTATAGTCCCCAGCATTTTTCGTATAAAGCGTGCCCTCGCCATAGGTCAGCCCGCCGACAAACGCGCCGCCGCCTTCTTCGCCCAGAATATAGCCGTTTGGCAGGCCGTAGCTTGAGAAAATCTTCTCAATCGCCGTCGCCAGCCCGCCGGAAGTGGAGCCAAAGAACGACTGCCCGGAATCGACAATTTCCTGCATCGTATAAGCTTCCGCCGAGCGGGCTCCGCTCAGTGCGGCCGACACCATCAAAATCGCAGCAAGGAGGACCATTCCGCCTTGGCGGAGGGAAATCAAAAGACGCGTCATCTATTTGTCCTGTCTAATTTGTAGCCAGCCGTTCGACACCGCGATTCCTGTATATCTGACTGCAGATCTTTCGCCCGCATAAGCCAATCAGTCTAACGCTGATTTGTTGTCGGACGCTTAACCATGAATCGTGGCGGCAAATTGGCTGAGTAGCCTTGCGCACAAACCGAGTTTTCTTGCCGCCTGCATTTGCCGCGTGTATCAAGCGCCAAAATTCAACACTGATTCCCGGCGGATTTATCTTATGCTGTTCAACATCGCTCCTCATGACCTTGCCGCCCTGTTGTCGAGCAAACTTTGCCACGACCTCATCTCCCCGGTCGGCGCGATCAATAATGGCTTGGAGCTTTTGGAGGAAGGCGGCGCTGATGAGGATGCAATGAACCTCATCAAGAACAGCGCCCGCACCGCATCCGCGCGCCTGCAATATGCCCGCATCGCTTATGGAGCGGCAGGCTCTGCTGGCGTGCAAATTGATACAGGCGATGCGCGCAATGTCGCCGTTGGCTTCATGATGGGCGAAAAAGCCGAGCTCACTTGGGAAGGTGGCCGCTTCTTCTTGCCAAAGAACCAGGTCAAGCTCCTCCTCAACATGCTGCAGATCGCTAATGGGTCGATCCCGCGCGGCGGCAAGCTTGCGGTGACCATTGAGGGTGATGAGACAAACCCCGTCTTCGTCATCAAGTCCGCCGGCCCCATGCTGCGGGTTCCTGCCCGCTTTCTGGAGCTTTACAGCGGCGCCCCCGAGCATGAACCGATCGACGCGCATTCCATCCAGGCCTATTACGCGCTGCTCCTTGCCCGCGAAACCAATATGGCGATCAACGTCAATGCCGGCACGGAAGACATCACCATCACCATAAAGCGGCAGGATGCCGCAGCAGCCGCCGCTTAACACCTCATTTACCAGATGGCTTTGCTGCTTCTTTACTAAACCCTGCTATCTCTTCTGTCCTATGGGCGTGAATGGCTCGGTCCCGAACTTTGTTTGGGCCGGTAAAGGGAGTTGGGCAGTGAAGCACTGTCTTATCGTGGACGATTCAGCTGTGATCCGTAAGGTCGCGCGCCGCATTCTCGATGGCGTCGGGTTTTACGTCAGCGAAGCCTCAAGCGGTGCCGAAGGCTGGCGCCTGTGCCGCAACACCATGCCCGACATCGTCATGCTGGACTATGTCTTGCCGGACATGACCGCCATTGAGTTCATCGACTCCCTGCGCAAGTCCGGCAAACTGCCGCGAATCCTCTTGTGCACACCCTATCTCGATGTGCCGCGCATCATGAAAGCCAAGCGCGCCGGTGCCACTGGCTATGTGATGAAGCCCTTCAATCGGGCTCAGCTCCTCACCAGCTTCGAGCATCAGCTGACCCAGGCCCGCGCCGCCTGACTTTTCCGTATCATACTGTATACAAACAGCAAAAACCCCGGACTTGCCGGGGTTTTTTTGATGGGTCTTCTGAAGAAAATCAGGCGCTTTCGCGATATTCGGTCGCTTCCGGTTCGCGCAGCACATAGCCACGGCCCCAGACGGTCTCGATGAAATCCTGCCCGCCGGAAGCGGCATCGAGCTTCTTGCGCAGCTTGCAGATAAACACGTCGATGATCTTGAGCTCCGGCTCGTCCATGCCGCCGTACAGATGGTTCAGGAACATTTCCTTGGTGAGCGTCGTGCCCTTGCGCAGCGAGAGCAGCTCCAGCATCTGGTATTCCTTGCCGGTCAGATGCACGCGCTGGCCGCCGACTTCGACAGTCTTCGCATCCAGATTAACCACCAGATCGCCCGTGGTGATGACCGACTGGGCATGGCCCTTCGAACGGCGCACGATTGCATGAATGCGCGCGACCAGCTCGTCCTTGTGGAACGGCTTGGTCATATAATCGTCGGCGCCGAACCCAAGTCCGCGCACCTTGTCCTCAATACCGGCCATGCCGGACAGGATCAGGATCGGGGTCTTCACCTTGGAAAGCCGCAGCGTCCGCAACACTTCATAACCGGACATGTCCGGCAAATTCAGATCGAGCAGAATGATGTCGTAATCGTACAGCTTGCCAAGGTCGACGCCCTCTTCGCCGAGGTCCGTCGTATACACGTTGAAACTCTCGGATTTGAGCATCAGTTCGATGCTCTGTGCCATTGCACTGTCGTCTTCAATTAGCAGAACGCGCATATTCTCAAGTCCCCTTTTCCGCCGTCGAAACGGGTCTTTCCCCTCGCCGCAGAAACCAAATCACCGGTTTCTTAATCTTTGCCACCGAATGGTTAACAAATTCTGATTCTCGATTGCAAGCGAAGTTTGAAACGATCCCAAAAAGCGGTGGTATTCTTCTGATTCATATAGACAATCCACTTGAAGGCAGCTTCTAAATTCACATTAAGAAAATGCCATAAGCGATTCACCTGACTCAATTTTAGGCAACTTCGCAATTCGCCGCTCGGTTTACCGCCTCTTAAGTCCTAACGCGTATGATTAATGATGCGCGTAAACGAAAGGTTACCAGAGCGCGGAAGTTTGAAGATATTTTTACCAATTTCGAACTTTTGGCCCTGTTTTTCGTCCGTGTTGCCTCTGTTTGAGGCGTGTGTGCGTGTTCTAGGAGTATTGAGTCATGAAATCACGCGACAGTCTGGTTCGCCTCAAGCTGTTCCAGGTCAATGAGAAACGCCGTCAGGTCCTGCAATTGGACATGATGCTCGCTGATTTCGAGCGGATGGCAACGGAACTTGAAAACCAGATTGGCTCAGAAGAGCGCAAATCCGGCATTACCGACATTAATCATTTCGCCTATCCAACCTTTGCCAAGGCCGCGCGCCTGCGCCGCGACAATCTGATTGTCTCGCAGCGCGACCTCAAAGCCCAGCGCGAAGCCGCCGCCGCCGGTCTCGAACTTGCCGAGGAAGAGCTGCAGAAAGCCGAAATGCTGGAAAGCCGCGACGCTCGGAGCAAGGAGCCCGCCGACCTGATGGCCGGCCAGCGCGTCGCCATGGGCTGACCAGGGTTCAGCTTCTTAAATCTCGAAAACTTGCAGGCTTGAGGCATTTGCCTCAAGCAGGGTCTGTCATGACCGGATTTTTCCTCCCTCTCGTCCTCCTCGGTGCGTCCCTCAGTTTCGCGCTCGGTATCACTTTGCCGTTGATGCAGGTCGACCGGCTGTATTTTTTTACCACCACGCCGAGTCTCGTCGAAATCACCGCGAGCCTCTGGACAAACGGCGACATCGCCATCGCGATCATCACGGCTCTGTTTTCGCTCATTTTCCCGCTTGCCAAACTCGCCGTCCTCCATTTTGCCGCTTTTCCCACACCTGGCAGCGCAGTGACCCTCCCCTCCTGGTTCAAGGCCATAGCCCGCTGGTCCATGCTCGACGTTCTGGTCGTCGCCCTCGTCATTTTCGCCGCCAAAACCTCAGGTCTTGCCAGCGCCGCCGCCAAACCCGGCCTCTGGTTCTTCGCGCTCTCCGTCGTTCTCACCGCCCTTGCATCGGCGGCGGTGGCGCGTAAACATGAGTGAGGCGGTTGCCGTCGCAGCGGCGCAGCAGTATTTCGGAGGAGCGCGCCATGAACAAAAACACGATCTGTCTCTGGTATGAAAAAGACGCGGAAGAGGCCGCGAAGTTTTACGCTGCGACCTTCCCGGATACCCATGTCGGCGCTGTCCAGCATGCCCCGTCGGATTTTCCCGGCGGCAAGAGGGGCGATGCCCTGACTGTCAGCTTCACCGTGGTCGGCATTCCCTGCATCGCCATCAATGGCGGCCCGCACTTCAAGCAGAGCGAAGCTTTCTCCTTCCAGATTTCGACCGAGGATCAGGCCGAAACCGACCGCTACTGGAACGCCATCGTCGGCAATGGCGGGCAGGAAAGCCAATGCGGCTGGTGCAAGGACAAATGGGGCCTCAACTGGCAGATCACCCCACGCGCGCTGACAGATGCGATGGCCAAAGGCGGCGATACCGCGAAACGCGCCTTTGATGCGATGATGCCAATGCAAAAGATCGATGTGGCGAAGATCGAAGCGGCGGTGCGGGGCTAAACGCCGGCGCCGCCTGACTTGCGCTAAACTGTCCCGTTGCTCCGCCGCCCGCACTTCGCTTATCCTTGCCGCTCATGACACATGCGGGAGGGTCGAATGGGCGACAAGGACTGGTGGCGCGGCGGCATTATCTATGAAATCTACCCGCGCTCCTTCCGCGATTCCAACGGCGACGGTATTGGCGATCTGAAAGGCATCACCGAAAAGCTCGCCCATGTCGCCTCGCTCGGCATCGATTGCATCTGGATCGCGCCCTTCGTCAAATCGCCGATGAAGGATTTCGGCTATGACGTTTCTGACTATACCGCCGTCGATCCGCAGTTCGGCACGCTGGAGGATTTCGACGCGCTCGCCGCAGAAGCGCGCCGCCTCGGCCTGAAAATCCTGGTCGATTACGTTATCAGCCATACATCCGAGGAACACCCCTGGTTCATCGAAAGCCGCGCCTCGCGGACAAATCCAAAAGCCGATTGGTATGTCTGGGCCGATATGAAGCCGGAAGGCTCGCCGCCGACCAATTGGCTCTCCGTCTTTGGCGGCTCCGCCTGGCATTGGGACACGCGGCGGCGTCAGTATTACCTGCACAATTTCCTCACTTCGCAGCCGGACCTTAACTACTACAACTCCGAGGTTCAGGACGCGGCGCTCGCCGAAATGCGTTTCTGGCTCGAGCGCGGCGTTGATGGCTTCCGCCTCGACGCGCTGAACTTCGCCATGCACGACCCGCAACTGCGCGACAATCCGCCCGCGCCCGACCCCTCGCTCAACGAGCATCCGCTCACCAATCCTTACGCCTACCAGAAGCACCTCTATGACAAGAGCCAAGACGCCCTGCTCCCCTTCCTCGCCCGCATCCGCACGCTGCTCGATGAATATGGCGCGACGGCAAGCCTCGCCGAAGTCGGCGATGATTCTGCCGTGACGCTCAAAATCATGGCTGACTACGCCGGCTCCGGCGACAAGGTGCACATGTGCTACGGTTTTGATTTTCTGAGCCCTGAATGCACGCCCGCCCATTTCAGGAAAATAATTGAGCGCTTCGAGCGTGAGGCGGGCGACGCCTGGCCGTGCTGGGCCTTTTCCAACCATGACTGCAAGCGCCACGTCTCGCGCTGGACAAAACCCGGCCAAGACCCCGCCCGCACCGCCCGTTTCGCCATCGGCCTCATCCTCGCCCTGCGCGGCTCCGTCTGCCTCTATCAGGGCGAAGAACTTGGCCTGACCGAAGCGGACATCAAATTCGAGGACCTGCAGGACCCGACCGGCATCCAGTTCTGGCCGCAATACAAAGGCCGAGACGGCTGCCGCACGCCCATGCCATGGGACGCCAGTCTGGAAAACGCCGGCTTCGGCGCGGGCAAGCCATGGCTGCCAATCGAACCGGCGCACCAGCAAGTCAGCGCCGCCGCGCAAGAGTCCGACCCCGGCTCCGTTCTCAATTTTTACCGCAAGGCCATTGCCGCAAGACAGGCGAGCAAAGCGCTGCGCACCGGCTCAATCGAAATGGTCGAGGCTAGCGAGACATTGCTTGTCATTCGCCGGAAGTCGGGCGAAGAAACCATCACCTGCGTTTTCAACTTCGGAGAAGCGCCAGCCGCAGTCCCGACGGCGTATGCGGGTCAAGTCATTCTTGCGACGGATGGCGGCGCGGTTAAGCTTGCGCCATTTGGATTCTTGTGGCTGCGGTAGTGCGCTGGAGACTGCGCCAAGTCGCCAAGGAACTAAATCACAACAAAGAACGGCCTCGAAAGACCGTTTCTTCAATTTTTCAAACAGATTAGTGCCGGTACTGCTGTATCCGCGTCGTGCGCAGTCCTGCCAGCCCGTGCTCCTCGATCGAAGCCTGCCAGGACAGGAATTCGTCAACGGTCAATGTGTAGCGGTTGCACGCCTCTTCAAGGCTCAACAGTCCGCCGCGCACGGCAGCGACGACTTCGGCCTTGCGGCGGATTACCCAGCGGCGCGTATTGCCGGGAGGCAGATCTGCGATCGTCAGCGGACTACCGTCCGGCCCAATCACATATTTTACACGCGGCCTTACCAACTCGGTCATTGTACTCACTACTCAACACACACTCAAAGACCAGAACGAGCCAAAGCTAGCGCAACAGCTTTAACAAAGAGCTAAAGGCGCATTTTCGCTGTTCCCCTTGGCAATTCCAGCATGTTTCGACTATATGCGGGACAACAATCACTGAAGGCTGGGCCTTGAACCCGCCGGAAGGAAAAGATGAACTCGCTTGATCTGCCCAAGTCTCCATCACAGACACGTATCGTGGTCGCAATGTCTGGCGGCGTCGACTCCTCGGTTGTCGCCGGCATTTTGAAGCAGGAAGGCTATGACGTTGTCGGCGTCACGCTCCAGCTCTACGACCATGGCGCCGCCACCCACCGCGCCGGCTCCTGCTGCGCCGGTCAGGATATTGATGACGCCCGCCGCGTCGCCGAAACGCTCGGCATTCCCCATTACGTGCTCGACTATGAGGCCCGCTTCCGGCAGGCCGTGATCGACCCTTTCGCCGAAGCCTATGCCCACGGCGAAACGCCCATTCCTTGCGTGGCCTGCAATCAGACCGTCAAATTTGCCGATCTCTTGGCGACCGCACGCGACCTCGGCGCCGATGCTCTGGCAACCGGCCATTACATCCGCTCGGCGCCAAATGGCGCGCACCGCATGCTGCTGCGCCCCGTCGACGCCAACCGCGACCAGAGCTACTTCCTCTTCGCCACCACGCAGGCGCAGATCGACTATCTGCGCTTCCCCTTGGGTGGCCTCGACAAGCCCTCCGTGCGCCGCATCGCTGAAGAGATGGGGCTGATCGTTGCCGACAAGCAGGACAGCCAGGACATCTGCTTTGTTCCGCAGGGCAAATATGCCGCCGTCATCTCCAAATTGCGCCCCGACGCGGTGACCCCCGGCGACATCGTCCATCTCGATGGCCGCGTGCTCGGCCGCCATGAGGGCATAGTGAACTACACAATCGGCCAGCGCCGCGGCATCGGCGTGGCCGCCGGCGAGCCGCTCTTCGTCGTCCATCTTGATCCCGCGCGAGGCCGCGTCATCGTCGGCCCACGCGAGGCTTTGGAAACGCACAAGGTCACGCTGCGGGCCTTGAACTGGCTCGGCGACGGCGCTTTGGAAGACATTCCCGCCACCGGTCTGGAAGTCTTCGCCAAAGTCCGCTCCACCCGCCCGCCAAAGCCCGCCATCCTGTCTCATCAGAATGGCGTCACCTCGGTCGAGCTCGTGGACGGAGAAAGCGGCATCGCCCCCGGCCAGGCCTGCGTCCTCTACTCAGATGACAGCGACACCGCCCGCGTCCTTGGTGGCGGCTACATCGCGAATTCTCAGCGCGCCCCGGAAGCCGAGGCGATGCTGGAAAAGCTTGCTGCAGCGGAGTAATTACCCAACCGCCCGCTTTGGCTCACTCTTGCCGCAAAACTCCGCCACAGCCCCAATCACCCGCGCCTGATCCGCCTCAGTCAGATAAGGATGCATTGGCAGGCATAAAATCCGCTCCGGCAGGCTCTCGGACACAGGCAGCCCGCCTGGTGCGAGCGGGAAGTGCTTGTAAGCTGCCTGCTGATGCAGCGGTTTGACATAGTAGATGACGGAAGGAACGCCATTCTCCTGCAAATGCGCCTTCAGCGCATCGCGGTCATGCGTCTCAATCGCATATTGCGCCCAAGCCGATCGTGATCCCTGCGGAATTTCCGGAACCTTCACAAATGGCGCAAGCCCGGCATGATAGCGCGCCGCCACCCTTTGCCGCGCCTCCATCTCGTCTTCGAGGATCGCAAGCTTTTCGATCAGGATCGCCGCCTGCAGCGTGTCGAGACGCGAATTGAGGCCAATATGAATATTGTCATATTGATGCGCGCCCTTGCCGTGGAAAGCGTAAGAGCGCAGTTTTTCGGCGAGCGCAGCATCATTGGTGAACATCGCCCCGCCATCGCCGTAACAGCCGAGCGGCTTAGCCGGATAAAACGAAGTCCCGGCCACATGCCCGAACGCGCCGCACATGCGGTTGTCCGCCCGCCCGCCAATGCTTTGCGCCGCGTCTTCAATCACTTTCAGATCATGCTTGGCCGCGATCCGCATGATCGCTTCGTAATTGGCGGAGAGGCCAAAAAGATCAACCGGAATAACCGCCTTCGGAACCAGCCGCCCTTCCGCCTTGATCGCAGCGATGGCTGCCTCAAGCTGCACTGTGTTGAGATTATATGTGTCGGGATCAATATCGACGAACACAGGTTCCGCGCCCGCCAGCGCCACCACTTCAGCCGTTGCAGCAAAGGTGAAGCTCGGGCAGAACACCGCATCGCCACGCCCGATGTCATAGGCTTTCAGCGGCAGAAGCAGCGCGTCCGTCCCATTGGCGCAGGCGATCACATGCTCAACACCGATATAGGTGCCGAGCTGCTTCTCAAACTCCGCGACTTCCGGCCCCAATATATAGCGCCCGTCGGCGATCACCCGTTTGACCGCCGCATCAATTTTATCGCTGATGCGCGCCCGCTGCGCCCCAAGATCGATGAACTGCATGAAACCCCCGAATCGTGAAAGCCGGTTGGCCCGGTCTTAGAGTCTGTTTTGAAACTCGCAATGCCGAGTCGAAAATGGCGATTTTCGAGCATCGGAGCGGAGCGTACTTTTATTACGTGAGCACCGAAGCGCAGAAAAGCGCCATTTGCAGACCGGCAGGGCGAGTTTCAAAACAAACTCTTAACCGGCGCTTTAAACCTTAATGCACAAACGCGCCAGTTCAGCGCCTATCAAACACTTCGCCGGAATGTAACGCCAGTTGATGGCCCGTCAATCGTGCGTGCCCGTCAATCGTGAGTGACAGTGCCAGCCGTCAATATCCTCAGAACCCGCACGGCGTCCTCGCCATTGGTGCGCGGTTCTTCGCGCGTGTCGATGCAATGGATGAAATGCTCGCATTCGCGCGTCAAAGGCATGGCTTCGGTCACATGCACATAAGTCGGCTCGGTCGCCGTGAACGCCCATTGCCCGCTGTCCTGCCAGACCGCGTGGCGATAGACAGCCAGCTTGCGGTCCCAGCGCTCGCCATCGTCAAACACCGCCATCGCCTTGGTCCCAACCACGGTCAGCCGCCGCTCGCGATAGGGGTTAAGCCGTGAAGCGAACAAATGGCTGCGGATTCCGCCCGGAAACTTCATGTGCAAATGCGCAAAGTCCGATAAATGGTCCAGCAATGCCGCCCCTTCGCCATGCACTTCCGTCGGCTCGCAGCCGGTGATGGCAAGGATCATCGACAGATCATGCGGAGCCAAATCCCAGAGCGCATCGTTTTCGGTGTGGAATTTGCCAAGCCCAAGCCGGTGCGAATGGATGTACTTGATGTCACCGAGCTCGCCCGCACTAATCAGGGCCAAGAGCTTTTCAAACGCTGGATGATAGCGCAGCACGTGTCCGACCATGAACACACGTTTGGTGCGCTTGGCGGTCGCGACCGCAAGCTCCGCATCCGGAACGGTTAGGGCAATAGGCTTTTCGACCAGCACATCCTTGCCCGCCTCCATGGCCCTGATCGAATACTCGCTGTGATATTGCGGCGGCAGGGCAAGAACAATGGCGTCAATATCCGGATGCCTGAACACATCCTCCGCTTCCAGCCGCTCGACGCCAAAATCCTTGGCAAAGCCTTCGGCCCGCGCCGTATTGCGGTCCGAGACCGCTGCAAGCGCGTCAAGCGCGCGCAAAGTGCGCACATGATTTGCGCCCCAATAGCCACAGCCCAACACGGCAATACGCGGAATCATGGAAATATCCGTTCAACAAGCCCAGAGCGGCATAGACCCGTGCCGCGCCCTGCACAAGCGTGCGCGTCTTCCATGGTTACGCAACTCACACCAAATCGCGGGCGGTGGTCTGGCCCAAAATGCTTGACACACCTTGCCCCCCGCCACTATATCCCCGCCACTTCACGAGGCGCGCCTTCGTGGCGGGGTAGCTCAGTTGGTTAGAGCGGCGGAATCATAATCCGTAGGTCGGGGGTTCAAGTCCCTCTCCCGCTACCAGATTTCAAATGTACATACCGGACACATCAGTCACGTTTGATCCTTTGCATTGGGACGCCCGATGCGTCAAAATTGGCGTGTATCCAAGCCGCAGGGATGAGAATTGACAATTCGTATCGGCCTGATCGGAGCGGGCGTCATGGGCGCCGACCATGCGCGCATAATTGCAACGCAAATCCCCGGCGCAACCCTGCAATATATCTGCGATGCCGACGCCGCTCGCGCCCGCGCAGTGGCGGATGAGACGGGCGCGGTCCATGTCTCTTCCGATCCGCTCGCTGTCATTCAATCTCCCGATGTGGATGCGGTTCTGGTTGCAAGTCCGGACGCAACGCACGGTCCGCTCAGTCTCGCGGCGATTGCCGCCGGAAAGCCCGTTCTGTGCGAAAAGCCCATGGCCCCGACCTCGGCCGAGTGCTTGCAAGTAATCGAGGCGGAAGTCCGCGCCGGCAAGCGCCTGGTGCAAATCGGCTTCATGCGCCGTTTCGATCCATCCTATATGGAAATGAAATCCGTGCTGACCTCTGGCGCCATCGGCCCTGCCCTGATGTTTCACTGCTTTCACCGCAACGTCTCCGCCCCCGACTGGTTCACCCCCGTCATGGCCATCACCAATTCGGCCCCGCATGAGTTTGACATAGCGCGCTGGATTCTGGGTTCAGACTTCCGCTTCATCTCGGTTTTCCGCCCAGCGGGTGAAAATGCGGACAGGCCGGGCGCGCCGGTTTTCATGGTGATCGAAACGGCTGACGGACAAGCTCGTCAATATCGAAGTCAACATCAACGCCGCCTATGGCTATGACGTGCGCGGCGAGCTTGTCGGCGAAAAAGGCACTGTGTCGCTGCGCCCGCCTCTCCACACTGAAACCAATCTCGGCCTGTCACAGGCGACCCGTTATCCTGCCGATTGGCGTCCGCGCTTTGCCGATGCCTACCGTCTGCAAAATCAGGCTTGGCTGAATGCCATCCGCACTGGCGAACCCGAGGGCGCAAGCGCCTGGGATGGCTATGCCGCCACCCGTGTGGGCGAAGCAGGCGTTGCTTCCCTCTCCAACGGAACCAAAGTGGAAATCTCTTCTGTCTCAAAGCCTGCCCTTTATCGCTGAGATACTGCAAGCTTGAAAGAATTGCAGGGCTTGGCCCGCCGGCGGAAGCAATCTGGGTTGCCCGCTCATCCCCGCTCTGGCTAATGACAGTGCAATAACGAAGGCAAGAGTTTCGGGAGGACACCAATCATGCCACGCAAACGGCCAACTGTGGCGGATGTGCGCGCCAACAAGGGCAAATATCAATACACGATGATGCGGGTCGAGAGCTGGGAAGAGCTTGCTGCCGCCGAGGCTGGCGGCATCGACATGGTCTCAGTGCCGCCGGAAATGCTCGTGGAGAAGCATTTCCGCGAAGTCGCGCCCTCGCTCTTCGCCGTGCCCGGCAAACCGCTCTACGAGATGGGCACCCAAGACGACATTTTGCGTTGGGCCTTCCAGATGATCAATGCGGGAGCAGACGCCATCTATTGCGCGGCCTCGTTCCCCGTCGTGCGCCGCCTTGCGGACGAAGCCGTGCCGGTGATCGGCCATGTCGGGCTCATCCCGTCCAAATGCACATGGACCGGCGGCTTCAAGGCGGTCGGCAAAACGGCCGAGAGTGCCATGATGGTCTGGGAAATGTGCCAGCGCTATGAGGAGGCCGGTGCTTTCGGCGTCGAAATCGAAGTCGTCCCGCCGGAAGTCACTGCCGAAATCTCCAAGCGCACCTCGCTCTTCATGGTCTCGATGGGCGGCGGCAAGGGCGGCGACGCGCAATATCTGTTCGCCTGCGATGTGCTCGGAACCAATACCGGCCACGTCCCGCGCCACGCCAAGCAATACGCCAACCTCGCCGCCGAATACGCCCGTATTCAGGACATCCGCGTCAATGCCTTCAAGTCTTGGGTCGGTGATGTCCAGTCCGGCGCATGGCCGGATGAGCCAAACATCGTCGCTGCGCCTGCGGATGAGATGGAGAAGTTCAAAAGGCTCATGGCTGGGAACTAGCCGCCTCGCCTATCCCGCCAGCCCGCGCTCCATCAGATCGCGCATAAAACGCTGATAGGGAATGCCCTCGGCGTTCGCGCGCCTTTTGATCTTTTCGAGCAAGGGCTGAGGCAGCCTCATATTGACCCGCGCATCTTTCTTCACGAGTTCGAACGAAGTTCGTTTGAAGCCGGAAAGATCATACTCAGACAGGTCAGCCTCATCGACAAAGCGTTCCGCATCTTCATCTGTTAGCAGGATCGGAAGTTTTTTAAGTGTCGAGTTCATAACGGTCTATCTCTTTTTTATGCATGTATCGGGCGCTTATCGGTCGTATCAGCAAGGCGTCACCTATGTTTCGCGTCGTGAACGCAACAAGCATCATCCGGTCATTCCATGCTTGGCCGATCGCGCGAAGCCGCTGTTCGCTTTCTGAACTGCTCGGGTCGGCATAGACGCCAGGAGCATTGTCAAACAGATATTCAATCTCTTCCTTCGATATCCCGTGTCTGCCGCATTTCGGCCAATTGCCTTCGTCCCAGTCAAATCCGTCAAACTTCATGATGGCTCTTGTATGTACAAATGTATGTCAATTTGGCTTGGTTTTCAAGCCCGGCGTCAATCAGGAGCAATCACACCCTTGCGAAACGCGAAACATCCATAAAAGCGGCGCTCGCCCGTCTGGATGACGCAATAAGCCTTCTTCGCCCGCTCATAAAACGCATAGCGCTCAATCGAGATCATCGGCCAGGATTTGCCCTCGGCAGCATCAATTGCACGCTGCACTTCGGCCTGCACCGGCGGTATATCGTCAGGCTTGCCGACAATCTCCATACGCGCAGCCGCGTCATCGACAAACGTATCGAGCGGATAGAGCGAAAGTACGGCGGCGGCGGCCTCTGCCGCCGTCACATTGTCAATGCGCAGCAACAAGCCGAGCCGCGTCTGCCGCGCCACGGCGTCCGCCGGAAAATTCGTGTCGCAAATGATCAGATCATCGCCATGCCCCATGGCGCGCAGCGCATGCAGAACCTCGGCGTTCAGCGACGGATGTATTCCCTTGAGCATATAAGTTCCTCCCTCGCCGCAAACTATCAAATAGCGCCGCGCCAATATCAAGCCCGGTGTCGCCCCCGCTTGAAATCAAGACGTTTTGCTGCCCATTATGCGGACCAGCCGCAGACAGGTTTCAACAATGAAGACCAGACATTTCAATCGCATCAAAAATGGCGGCATCACCTTCACCGAACTCGGCTTCGGCTCCGCCCCCATTGGCAATCTCTACCGCGCCGTCAGCGAGGAAGATGCACAGGCAACGCTCGCCGCAGCCTGGGACAGCGGCGTGCGTTATTTCGACACCGCTCCGCTTTACGGCGTCGGCTTGTCCGAGACCCGGCTCAACCATTTCCTGCGCGGCAAGCCTCGCAATGACTATGTGATCTCCACAAAAGTCGGACGCCTCCTGCAAGTCTGCCCGCCGGATGAGCGCACCGGCATCGGCAAATTCTTCGAACACGCCGAACCGGCGCGAAGTCTATGACTATTCCTATGACGGCGTCATGCGCTCGCTGGAATTCTCGCTCGAGCGCCTTGGCCTAGACCGCGTCGATATTCTCTATGTGCATGATCTCGACATCTTCACCCATGGCTCCAAGGCTGCCTCCGATGCGCGCATAGAAGAGTTCTTCACCCGCAAAGCCTATGACGCCATGATCTCGCTGCGCGACCAGGGTATCGTCAAAGCGATTGGCGGCGGCATCAATGAGTGGGAGGTCTGCCAGACGCTCGCAGAGCGCGGTGATTTCGACCTGTTTCTCCTCGCCGGCCGCTACACCCTTCTCGAACAGGAGGCATTGCAATCCTTCCTCCCGCTTTGCCTTTCGCGCGGCATCGGCATCGCCCTCGGCGGCCCCTATAATTCCGGCATCCTCGCACGCGGCCCGTCCGAAGGCGCGCAGTACAATTACTCCGACGCCCCGCAATCCGTCATCGACCGCGTCGCCCAAATCGATGCCGTCTGCAAGCGTCACAATGTCCGCATGATCGAAGCCGCGCTTCAATTCACCCTGCTCCACCCGGCTGTCGTCTCTGTCATCCCCGGTGGTCAGAGTGTCGATGAGGTCCGCTCAAACCGCCAATTCCTCGACGCGAATATCCCGCCTGCCTTCTGGGCCGATCATGAAGGCTTCCGGCCTCATGCGTCAGGACGCGCCGACGCCATGAAAGCGCCCCGCATCGACGCCCATCAGCATTATTGGCATCCCGCCCGCGGCGATTATGACTGGATGCCGATGGACAACCCCATCCTCGCCCGCCCCTATCGCCCCGGCGCACCTTGCGCCTGCGCTCGAAACCTTTGGCATCTCCAAAACGGTCCTCGTCCAGGCCGCCGCCAGCATTGAGGAGACCGAATATCTCCTCGGCATCGCCGACGCCACTCCCTCGGTCGGTGCGATAGTAGGCTGGATCGACTTCGAGAATCCCGGTCACATATCAGACACTTGCAGCGCCTCAAGAACCATCCGAAATTTGCAGGCGTGCGACCGATGATCCAGGACATTCCCGATGTGGACTGGATGCTCCGCCCCGATGTGCAATGGGCCTTCGCCGCGCTGCAGGACCTCGACCTCACCTTCGACGCCCTCGGCTTCTCCCGCCACCTCGCCAACTTCCTGACCATCTTCAAGCGCTACCCAAACCTGCGCGTGGTCGTTGACCATTGCATGAAGCCGCAGATCCGGAATCACAAAGGCGCGCAGAACGAATTCGCATTCTGGTCCGAAGGCATCTCCCGCATCGCCCAGGAAACCGGCGCATTCTGCAAGCTCTCCGGCATAATCACCGAAGCGGACGCAAATTGGACCGTCACCGATCTCCAACCCTATGCCGCCCATGTCCTTGAACGCATTTGGCCCGGCGCGCGTCATGTGGGGTTCAGACTGGCCGGTCTGCCGATTGCGCGGAGAGTACGACGCCTGGCTCATGGCCGCAAACCAACTTTGCGCGCATCTTACGCCAGCGGAGCGGGCCAGTGTTTTCGGCCGAAACGCGATGCGTTTCTATCGGCTCTGATGCGGAAGAGACTGGCTCAAAATTCAGTTTGATAAGTCAAGTGGCGTGATTGTCGAGAACCGGAGCGGAATGGACTTGATGTCCATGAGCACCGGAAGCGGAGACAATTGCGTCAGTTGGCCATCAAAGTGGATTTTCAGCCAGTCTCTCACATGGTTGCTCCTATTTGCCACGGCACAAATTCATTATCGCCCAACCCGAGCGCTTCGCTCTTGCTCTGCCGCCCTGAGGCGATCTCGATCATCTTCTCGAAGATCTCCTCGCCCTTCGCCTCAATGCTCACGCCATCAATGATGTCGCCGCAATTAATGTCCATGTCCTCGTCCAGCATCTTGTACATGGCCGAGTTGGTCGCCAGTTTGATGGTCGGCGCAGGCTTGGAACCAAACGCCGAGCCGCGCCCGGTCGTGAACACGACCAGTTGCGCACCCGAAGCAATCTGCCCTGTGGCCGAAACCGGATCATAGCCCGGAGAATCCATGAACACGAAGCCGCGCTCCTTCACCTGCTCTGCGTAAAGCAACACGCCGCTCAGCGCCAAAGTGCCGCCCTTCGCCGCCGCGCCGAGCGACTTCTCAAGAATGGTCGTCAGACCTCCCGCCTTGTTGCCGGGCGAGGGATTATTGTCCATCGAGCCGCCATTGACCGCCGTGTAGTTCTCCCACCAGCGGATGCGCGCAATCAGCTTCTCGCCAACCTCTTGGCTCGCCGCCCGCCGCACCAGCAATTGCTCCGCGCCATAAATCTCCGGCGTCTCGGACAAGAGCGCCGTGCCGCCTTGCTTCACCAATATGTCAGTGGCTGCGCCAAGCGCCGGATTGGCGGTGATGCCGGAAAACCCGTCCGACCCGCCGCATTGCAGCCCCACCACCAATTCGCTCACTGGAATCGGCACCCGCTTGATGTCATTTACGGCGGGCAGCAATTTCTTGATCGCCTCGATACCCGCCGCAATCGTCTTGCGCGTTCCGCCCGTCTCCTGAATGGTCAGCCCGTGAAACCGCTCCTCGCCCGAGGAGCCAAACATCGCCTTCATCCGCCCGATCTGCATCACCTCACAGCCAAGCCCGATGAATATCGCCGCGCCGACATTCGGATGCGTCGCATGTCCCCATAAGACCCGCTGAAGCGCCTCATAACCCTCGCCCGAAGACGCCATCCCGCAGCCCGTGCCATGCGCCAGCGCAATAACGCCGTCGACATTCGGATAATCATCAAGCGCGCCCGAGCGGTTGAAATGATCGGCAATGTGCCGCACCACTGTTGCCGAGCAGTTCACCGTCGCGCAAAGCGCAATGAAATTGCGTGTCCCCGCCCGCCCGTCACTGCGCCTGTAGCCGTCAAATGTGCGGCGCGAAGCTTCCGCCACATAGTCTATTGCCTGGAAGTCATCGCCGATCCGGTAGTTCTGGTCATGCGCGCCCATGGCGCAGTTGTGCGTGTGCACCTGTTCGCCCTTGGCGATGGGCTGGCTGGCATAGCCGATGATCTGCCCAAATTTGAGCACCGGCTCCCCAAGCGCAATATCCGTCACGGCGATCTTGTGGCCGGATGGCACCAGTCGCGACAGAGGCACGCCGCTTCCCACAGGTGCCGTTCCTGCGGCGAAGGCCTTGGTCAGAACAATCACATTGTCGCGGCCATTCAGCCGGATTGTGCCTTCAGGAGAGTTCGTAGTCATGATGCCTGCCATCTTGATTTGGATTGAATTGCGCCAACTCTATTCCAAGCGCGGGTGAAACAAAATGAAAAACCCCGCCGTTTCCGGCGGGGCTCAATATTGGTTTCTCTTGGCTATTGCAGCTTCAGCCTGTTGATGGTCTGCCCATCATTGTAGTCGTTATTGCCCCGTCGCGGGATGACCACTTCCGGCTTCACGCAGACCGGGAACACGCCGATTGTCCCGGGCGGGCAGGGGCGGCGGGTTGGAGGAGTGTCGTCCACACGCTGCGCGCATTCGCCGTTTATCAGCCTCGTGTTGCGCGGGCAGATGCATTGACCGCTCTTGGTCTTGATCTGACCTGGAATGCGGCACTGCACAGTCGGCGGATCAACCTTCACACAGCCCCTGCGGCCAAGCACTGTGCCGCGTGGGCAGATGCACTTGCCGTCCTTGGTGCGGATCTGGCCAGGCAAGAGCTTGCACTCCCGCACCACCGGACGGCATGCGCCATCATCGAGCCGCGTATTGCGCGGGCAGACACATTGTCCGTCCTTGGTGCGGATCTGGCCCGGCAACAGTTTGCACAGCGGTGGCTGCGGTTTGCGGCATGCGCCATTGCGCAGTTCCGTTCCACGCGGGCAGATGCACTCGCCCTGCTTGGTCCGGATTTGGCCCGGCAACAGCTTGCACTGAGGCGGCTGCGGATTGCGGCATGCACCGTTCCGCAGTTCTGTTCCCCGCGGGCAGATGCATTCGCCCTGTTTGGTCCGGATCATGCCGGGCAGCAGCTTGCACTGCGGATCGGCCACCGGCGGTTTGCGGCAGGCGCCGTTGCGCAGTTCCGTCCCGCTCGGGCAGACACAGCGGCCTGCCTGTGTGCGGATTTGACCAGGCAGCAGTTTGCACTGCGTCACTTCCGGCTGGTCAGGCTCGTCCGGCTGTTCCGGCTTCACCGGATCGGCGACATCACCGACACAGCGTCCCCGGCCCTGGCTGAAGCGCGTGCCTTCAGGGCAGACGCAGCGTCCATTGTCGTTCATCACAAAGCCATCGGAACATTGCTTCACTTCTTCCGGCTTGGAGATGCGGAATGGATGGCAGGAATAAGGTCCCGCTTCTCCAGCCGCGGCTCCCGCCGCGCCAAGTGGCGCGATGGTGACCGGATCGCCCGTGACGCCAACACAATTGCGTCCATTTGCGCCGTTCGGCGAAATGTCCATGTTGGGGATGGTCACGGTCACAACATGCGCCTGGCTTGCGCCAGCCGGAATGTTGAGATTTGCCGTGCAGCCGAAGGGAAGCGTGGCAGGCTCCGGCGAGCAGCCGAATGGCGGCTCGATGGAAGTGATCGCAACGCCCTCCGCACGCACACCGTCGATCTCCAGCGCATCGCCAATCTGTGCGGGCCCGGAGAAATCCGAGTCGCCATTATTGGTGATCGTCACTGTGAACGCGCACGGTTCGCCAACTTCACACTCGGCAGGTCCGGTCTTCTTCACCACGATATCCGTGCCACCCTGATCGCAGGCCTCGCCGAACGGATAGACGATGTCGTCTCCGGGGGCAGGACCAAACGATCCGCGCGCACAGTTCTCGAAGCGCCCGCCATTGACTGGCGCAACAGTCACATCAAAGTGACGGCTGGCGCCGGGAGCCATGACCGCGCCGGGGATCTGGCACGACAGGCTTGCGGCGGGCAGCGCCGTGCACGACCATTCAGGACCGTCCGGCGAAACCGAAGTCAGGTTTACAGGCGTTCCGCTGCCAAGGATCGTCGCCGCGTCATTGACGCGGACCGGACCGGTGGGAGCAGCTGTTCCAGCAGAGATCACGGTGATGCGGCAGGAAACCGCGCCACCGGCGATGCCCGGCCGGCAGACCTTGGTGATGCGCAGCGCAGGCTGGCCCTGAGGCTGCGGCAGTTTGGCGATTGCGCAATCCTTGTTGTTGGCAAGGTTTGTCTCGGTCGGGATAGGCTTGACCGTTGCGCAATTCTCCACCTGTCCCTTTGCATAATCGAGCGGGACAGTGGCCCTGACGGCGATAAGCGTCGAGGCGCCCGGAACAAGAACGAGACCGGGATGATCGCACTGGAACTGGCTCGGATTGATCGTCGCGCAGTTCCATGGCGGCGTCGGCTCAAAGTTTGCCGATATTGGCGCGCCGCCAGGAAATTCATCCACCACCGTCAGCGGGCCGTTATGGGCGACCGGACCGACATTGGTGACAATAATCCCGTAGAAGCAGACGCCATCCGGCGTGCAGAACTCGCGCGCTTCTTTGCGCAGCTGCAGATCGGCCTTGCGCTCCACCGGCGGCTGACACTGTTTGTCGTAGATGGTCGTCCCATTCGGATCGCACAGTGGAATGCGCGCGCAGGCAAAGTCGTTCAGCTGGCTGCCAAACAGCGGTTTGCCGCTTTCACCGTAATTGTACCGCGCGCAATTTTCGATAAACGGCGCGTTCCACGCCGGTCCCGGCTTGAAGCTGAGTTTCAGCTCAACAGACGCACCCGGATTGAGCGTGGTCACCGGATGCGAGCACAGCATCGGGCTCACCAAAGGCGCGCAGACCCACGGCGCGTTAGGTCCGCCGTCAATGGTCCCGTTTCCCGGCACCGTCACTTCGTTGAGCACGATCGGTCCGTCATAAGGCGCGTCGCCCACATTGGTCACGCGGATGGTGAACTTGCATCCACCTTCCTTGGTGCAGCGCTCGACTTCAGCCTTCTTCTCGATCTTGATATCCGGTTCTTTCTCATCCGGGCAGTCGAGATTCTCGGGAATTGTGATGTCGATCGTCTGAGTGCAGCACAGTCCCCATCCTTCTTCCGGCCCGGTGAATATTTCCGTGCCGATCACAACAAGATGGATCGTGTCGCCCGGCGAAGCGCCGGTGATGGTCCACGCCAGCACGCCGCCGCCCACAGGCACGACCTGCGCCGGAGGATTGATGACAACACCCGGCGTTGTGGTCGTGAGTTCGATCACCTTGCCGGCCATGTCCGCGCCAACGGTCATGTTGTAAGTGTAGCTGCCGTCGCCGGCCTCGCCGCACTCGACTTCACCCTGCTCAACTTTGAAACAGGCCTCCTCAGGCGTGCCGCCGCCATCGTCCGGCGGAGTACATTTGGTAATGTCGATCGTGATTTCGGTCGGCTCGCCCGTCACCGGATCGCCATCGTCCGGCAACGCTGGATTATGGGACTGGATTTCGATGCCTTCCAGCGTCACGAACGCCTGGTTCAGCGCCTGCGAAACCGCCGCATAGGCGGCGGGATCGATCTTGGCGATGATCTTGATATCGACATAGCGGTCGGTCGCGCTGCCATCGCCATTGAGGTCCGTCGCTGATAGCCTGAAATCGGCTATCTTGAGCGTGTCTTCAGGTGAAGCAGTCGTACTTACTGTGCTCGCAGCCGGGTTCAGCCCCGAAGCATCTGTGACATCGCCGTTGATTTGCACGTCCCAGATGCTGAGACCCGGCGCCAGCTGGTCCTTCAGGGACATCGGGATCGCTGCGAGCTGTGCCACCACAGCCGGGGCGGCCCAGAAGTCCGCATTTGCCTTAACGCCAAACCGGATTTTGTATTCGACATAATCGCAGTCGAGCTGCTTGCCGGTCTTGTGGAAGTAGAGCTGCGGGGGCGGTGGGGTATCGCCCGGGGCGATATCCTTAGGCATCAGCTTTTGTTGTAGCTGTAGCATTTTCGGTGCGGCGGCGTCAGCCTGCGCGCCGGCATGCGAGGCACCGAGGCCGAGCGTCATGGCAGCAGCCATGAGCCATCGGCCCGGACGCCATATCCGGTTAGAGGGTTTCATGTCAGTCTCCGTGACGTTTCGCGTTGCGTTATTTGGTGAGCGGAAAAGTGAGAACATTTTCATTTTTCCCTCCTCACGGTTCGCACGAAACGGCAGGAGTTTGGATATCGATATTGACCTTGCAGCACGGGAAATACCCGCCCTTCTTGGCGTCGGCATCCTTGTAGAAACACAAGCCCAGCCTGACCTTGTCGCCGGGCAGATGTCCGGAAATGCCGAGCGTGTAGGGCGCGGCGGGACCGGGCACGGTCTGCATGGGCGGCGCGACCGAAACGCCGGGGGTGAGCGAATCCGATTTGAGGGAATCGAAGCCGAAACCCTCCGTGTCGGTCATGTAAAGATCGGCCTCAAGTCCGCCGGGAGTGCAGAAATATTCAACCGAGCGCACATCTACACACGGGTCTTTTCCCGGAGGGAAATAAGGCGGGAAATACGGATCCGGATAATCTCCCGGATAGGGGATCGGATCATACCAGGCCGCACGGCCTTCGCATGGCCGCCAGACTTCGATATCGCCGACATGGCCCTTGACTTCCGGGTCTTCGAACAAATTGTCGTAATCGACAAACCATGAGCCGAACGGTGGCACATTCTTCGGCTTGGCAAAGTCAACCGGCGTCAGCTGCACACCGTGAACCACGAGCGGCCCGCCGGCGGCGAGCTGTTCTGCAAGCTCCGGATTGTTGCGAAGATCATCGCCGGTCTTCACCAGCGTGCCGGTGCACGAGCCCGAAGGATTGATAAACCCGTTCTGGTCATAGCCATATTGCAGGTCGAGCCCGCCTGCCGCCTGCCGGTTTTCCGGCGGGAAGCCGACTGCATATTCCTGCGGCGCCTCGACCCACACGCTTTCCGTCGCCGGATCATCCGGCTGCTCGCGCCAATAGCGGATCACTTCGCCCTTGCCGGAATTGGCAAAGCGCGAGTAGTCATAGCGGTTCTCGATCTCGCCGCGCTGCGAAAGATACATGAAGCCGCGGTTGTCAAAGGCGATGTCCGTGACGGGATAGTCTTTCTCAGCCTTGACGGTAAGTTCCCACCGCGCCGTTCCGAATACGCCATTGTCCAGAATATCAACCGACCAGATTTCCGCCGCATCGCCAACGGCGTAATACAGCCGCCCGCCATGCACGGCGACGCCCCAGACACGCCGCTCATCCTGGGTGTAACCCCAAGTCTCGGGGTCTTCGGAATCAAACGCCCCACCCTTGATGTCCATGACCGCGCCATCGTCAGTCACCGGATCAAGGCTGCGCGCCTGACGTCCGGTAACGCCGTGATCGAACGCATCGATCAGCGCGCCATCTGCCGAGATGCGGTGGATAAGACCGGTATCCAGATCACTCACAAAAAACTGCCGGTGCGCCTTGTCGAACTTGATGTTGCCAAGGCCCGGCCCGCTGTTCGTTTCGATGTTGGCGAACTTTGTGACCTGCCCGGTCAGCCCGTCAATCTTGTAGATCGTGCCGGGACCGCCGCCGAGATCGAGTCCGAACTGCCCGTCCATGAATACTGCGCCTTCGATGCCGCGCCGCTGCCGCTCGGGCCGTCCGTCTTCATCTTCGTCAGGCGTGACGATCTGCAAGCCGTGCAACGATGTTGCGCCGACATAAACGTTCGGCACGATTTCGGTCGTATCAGTGCGCACACCATCATCAAAGGTAATGCCGAACACCTGCCCGATCTGCCGGGCAGGCACTTCGAACGGCAGCGGCGTGTTGACCACCTGCCCGCTCGCCGGACCGCCGAGATTGGTCACATCGAAAATCCGCAGCGTCTTGCCTTCAAGGTCGATCATCGTCTCATCGACCGCGTCAACGCCGGGCGGCAGACCTTCCTCAATGCCCGGAATGACAGTCTTGGAAAATCCGGTGACCGCCATCGACCCCGGCTGAATGATCCGGCTGTCCTGCGCGCCCGCCATATTCGGCGTGAACGCCGCGCCGAGCATCAATCCGAACAGGCCGAACCGCCTCACGCGCCGTGCAAACCGGTCTGTCAAAGCATAAGCCGTTGAGGCGTTGAGATTGGCAGACATGAGCGCACGCTCCCGGTAATTCGAGGGAGTCGCATCTCCAGCCATCCGCCCGTCGCTGGGCGCAATGCCTGCAGCGAACTCCTGTTTGATCGTAATCTGGCGGCCCCACCAAGGCCGAACGTTACGCTCGCCTCCCCCGCGCGTCAATTGCGCCATTCCGGTCTGCCGCCCCTGCCCCGGGTCCCTGCCGTTCATCATCACAAACTCCTTTCCGGCCCCGCACAACGCGGCCCGTCAGCCTGTGTGGGGGCAAGGGTCGGAAAGGTTCACGGATTTGTGAGGTGCGCCTGTCAATTGCACGGTGGAGGCCGCGTGGGTTAAGGCTCCAATCCTGTTTTGGAGAGCGCAATGGGCATCAGGAACTATCTGATCGAAGGCGTGTCCGGCGCGGGAAAGACCACCGTGGCCGAGGAGCTTGAGCGTCGCGGCTATGAAGTCGTTCATGGCGACCGCGTATTGGCCAGCATTGGCGATCCCGTCACCGGCAATCAATTCGTGAGCCCGCCGCCGAAAGATGTGACCGACGGTCCAGAATGGAAGCAGAAGCATTGGATTTGGGACGAAAATAAAGTCAAATCCCTGACCGCCGATCAGAGCAATGCGGTCACCTTCTTTTGCGGCGGCTCAAGAAATTTCCCTCGCTTTGTTGATCTGTTTGACGCGGTTTTCGTTCTCGAAATCGACGCGCAAACCCTGAAACGGCGGCTTGAAAGCCGGCTGGAAGACGAGTTTGGCGGCAGACCGGACGAGCAGGAATTGATATTGGGAATACACGCAACCAAGGAAGACATCCCGAAGAACGGCATCCCAATAAACGCCACCGCGCGAGTAGAACAGGTTGTGGATGAGATACTCGCGAAGTGTGCGCTGAGGAATTGAGCGGCGAGGTTTGCCTTCTGGCAACAGGGTAGGCGCCGCTCACCAAACCACTCTTGGCCTACTTGCTTCCCAGAGCCGCCTCAACGGCCTTCGGTGAATGCTCAATGACTTTCAGATAAGCCATTGCGACAGAATCAGGCATGAACCGTCCCTGCTCCCAGTCCCGCAGCCGCGCGGGATTAATTTGGAATTGTTTTGCAAACATGTTTTGACTTAGGCCCGTCTTGGCCCTTATCTGCCGTACCCGTCTGCCTGCAACGGCACGATCCAGTTCCTCATCCGTCATCGGCGGATTGTCAGGATCGTCAAGCGCATTCTGCTCGATTTGTTCGGGCGTCATGGCATCCAACCGCCTCTTCTCCTCGTCGGATAGACGGTAAGGGGTCCCCCCGGGTTTATAGTGTACGGTTGCCATATCGGCGCTCCTCTTTTGAGTTAGGGCGGCGGGCAGAAATGATCCTGCAAACATCGCCGCGCATGGTGAAAACCACTGCCAGCAGGCGCCCGTCCACCACACCAACCGCACTCCGCCGCAGTTCTGTGTCTTCAGGGCGGGATACATCGGTGTCGATAAACTCCGGATCTTGGAACACCCGCGTCGCATACTGAAATGGGACATTGTGTTTGGCAGCATTCCCGGCTGCCTTGGCATCATCCCACTCAAAACTTACTGGCGAAATCACGGCTTGAAATAGCCTTTCATCAGGTTGATGTCAACGGGTATCCCGTATAGAGCGAATTCAGCTCAAACCCTGAAGCAACTATTTCCTCTTCGCCGCTCCTGCAATAGTCTAGGTCAAGTTATCCCTTGAACCTTTCCGCCCCTCGCCGCGACTAACCCGCAGAAGGACCGCAATGAGCGCCGCATCAGGCATACAGTCTGATAATGACCTGATGAAGCGCATCGCTGATGGCGACCGTGCGGCGGTCCGTCTGTTGTTCATGCGCCACCACGCCCGGGTCTACCGGTTCGTGGCGCGCCAAACGGGTTCGGAAAACATGGCTGACGACATTGCAAATGAAGTGTTCCTGGAGGTGTGGCGCAAGGCGTCCGCTTTCGAGTTCCGCTCGCAGGTCTCGACCTGGCTGCTCGGCATTGCCCGGTTCAAAATTCTCTCCGCCCGCCGCAAGCGCCGCGAAGACGAGATGGACGAGGGCGAGGCCGAGCGGGTTGCCGATGGCTCCGACACGCCCGAAGTCGTCACCATGAAGCTCGACAAGGCGGCCGCCCTGCGCCAGTGCATTGACAGCCTGTCTGATGAGCACCGCGCCGTCATCGACCTTGCCTATTACCACGGCCGCACTGTTACCGAGATCGGCGAAATCCTCGCGATCCCGGTCGCAACGGTTAAAACCCGCATGTTCTACGCGCGCTCCAAACTCGGCGAAGCCCTGAAGGCTGCTGGGCTATGACAGGGGCTGGCCATGAGCGGAGACACACAAATGAACCGCCGCGATGAAGTCGAAGCCCTGCTGCCGTTTTATCTCAACGGCACGCTGACGGGCGCTGATCTTGCCATGGTCGAAGACTGGCTTGCCAATGACCCTGCCGCCGAAGAGGCATTGGCGGAAGCGGCGGAAGAGCTGGAATTCCTGTCAGAAGAAAATGAGAAGCTGCGTCCCTCAGCCGGACGCCTTCAAGCGCTTCTCCGAAGCATTGGAAAAGGAAGCCGGCCCCGCCGTCTCGCCCGTCTCCTGGCTAGCTGCTTTCATGAAGAAGACCTTCGCCATTCCCGCCCCGCTTGTCTGGGCGGGCGCGGCTGCGGCGCTGGTCGCCGTCGTGTTCACAGCGAATATAACGGACCGCACAGGCTCAAATGACATCGAAGTCGCCGGCGCAAACAGCGCCGCCAACGCGCCCTTCGTGCTCATCTCATTCAAGCCCGACGCCAAAATGTCAGACATCGCCGCCCTCCTGCAATCCGCGAACGCCCAGATCGGCGAAGGCCCGGCCTCCGGCGGCATATTCAAGATCGTTCTTCCCGCAACGTCAGTTGAGGACTATGATCAGCAAACGCGGGCGCTCGCCGCGTCGCCTTTGGTCGATCAGGTCATACCGGGAAGGAAGCCGGATGCAGAAGGTAAATAGCTGTCTAAGACGCCGGCTGGCCCGCTTGACGGCTGCTGCCTGCTTTTTTGCGGGCAGCGCCGTCCACGCCTTTGCGCAGTCCGCCTCCCCAGGCGGGCCGCCGCCATCCGGCGCGGCTGACGTGGTCGAATTGCCTGCCTTGATCGTTGACCTCTTCCGCTCGACGCCGGGCGGAACCGCAACGCCGGAAACTCCAGCCACTCCTGGCGCGGGCGCTGCGGCCACACCGCCCGGACCCGCCAATCCGCCCCTCCCCGGCTCGTCAGCGCCCGCGCTGTCAACAGTCGGCGACTTCGTTCCAGATGAAGTTCTGGTGACAATCGAAGGCGATGGAGCGGCTGTCCAGCAGATTGCGGCTGATCTCGGCCTTCAGGTCCGCTCCTCTCGCACATCCTTCCTGCTCGGCACGACAATCGTGCGGTTCGGCATTCCCGATGGCCGTTCCGTGGGTTCGGTTCTTGCCCAGCTCTCACAGGATGGCCGCGCCCGCAATGCTGGAGCAAACCACATCTACACCGTCCAGCAGGCGGACCCGGTCAAGGGCTTCGCCTTCACCAACATCGCCTTTGACACAAGCGACGCGAACGGCTCCGGCATCCGCATCGCCGTCATCGACACTGCGCGTGACACCGCTCATCCCTCCCTCTCCGGCATCGACGCCGAGGATTTCAATGCCCTTCCCGATGTGCCCATTCAGGATGCAAAGCACGGAACATCCATTGTCGGCGTCATCGCCGGACAGGACGGATTTCAGGGGCTTGCTCCCGGAGCGCATATCCTCCACGCCCGCGCTTTCGAGCAGGGCAAATCCAACATTGATGCGATCCTTGCCGCGCTCGACTGGTCCGCCGGACAAAACGCCCAGATCATCAATATGAGCTTCGTCGGCCCGCGCAATGAGTTGCTCAAAGACGCCTGCAAGGCGGCTGTTGAGCGCGGCATATTGCTGGTCGCCGCCGCAGGAAACAATGGCCCTGCCGCGCCCCCCGCCTTTCCCGCCGCCTATCAGGGCGTCATTGCGGTGACCGCGACTGACGAGCGGAACGCCCGGTTCAACATGGCGAATATGGGAACGTATGTGAAAATCTCCGCCCCCGGCGTCGGCGTCATGGCGCCCATTCCGGGTGGCGGCTTTGACCTCATTGACGGAACCTCCATCGCCACCGCCGTCTACACCGGCGCGCTCGCCAATCTCATGCGCCGCCAGCCGGACAAGTCCGGATTTGAGATTGACCGCATTTTCACCAAATCCGCGCTCGACCTCGGCAAAAAGGGCCGCGATGTCGAGTTTGGCTTTGGGCTTGTCAATGTGAAAGCCGCACTAGAGGCCAAGTAGAGCTTAGAGTCCGTTTGGAATCTCGGCTGGTCGAGTCAGCTGGTGTGGTTATCGAGAACCGGAAGCGCAGAAAATCGCATCAGATGACCGACCAGGCGAAGTTTCCAAAGGGACTCTTAGGCAGCACACGCCGCACAGACGCCCCTCACCTCAACCACCATTCTTGACGGCGCAAAGTTCGCGGATTTGCTCCATCCACGCAGCCGCGACATGACTTCGTCATCGGAGAACTCTGTGACGGAGCCGCATTTCTCGCAGATCGCAAACGCCGATGCGCAGTCCTCGTGGCAATGCGCATGCGCGCAGGCGACAAAGGCGTTGAGCGATTCCAGCCTGTGCACCAAACCGGTATCAATCAGCTTGTCGAGCGCCCGGTACACCTGCAAGGGCGCGCGCAAGCCCGAGTCGCGCAGCTTGTCGAGAATGACATAGGCGCTCATCGGCTGGGCGCTGCCGCTCAGCGCTTCGAAAACCAGCATCTGGTTTTTGGTGAGCGCGACAGCGTCAAAACCCCCATGCGCGTGGTCACGAGCCATGTGGCGCACCCCCAGTGATGGATTGGCCAGACAGTCTGCCGAGTGGTATCAGGCCGAGAAGGAAAAGCGCCAAAGCCGCAACAACAATCGAAGGACCCGACGGCGTGTCGTAAGTAAGAGAGCCAAACAGCCCGCCTGCAACAGCAAGACAGCCAATCCCCGACGCCATCAGCGCCATCATTTCCGGCGAGCGGGCAAAGCGCCGCGCCGCCGCCGCCGGGATAATCAAGAGCGCTGTGATCAGCATGATGCCGACAATCTTCATCGCAATCGCAATCACCGAAGCCACCAGAAACATGAAAGCCAGCCGCGCACGCTGCGGCTTCATGCCCTCCGCTTCGGCGATCTCGGGATTGACGGTGTCAGCCAGAAGCGGCGACCAGAGCCGCGCAAGCGCCACCAATATCAGCATCCCGCCCCCATAAATCACCGACAAATCCGCAGCCGTCACCGAAAGTATGTCGCCAAACAACAGCCCGTTGAGATCAAACCGCACCCAGCTCATGAAACTCACTGCCACAAGCCCGACTGCCAGCGCTGAGTGAGAGAGTATGCCGAGCAGCGCATCTGTCGGCAGCGTGCCGCGCCTTTGCAGGGCCAGCAGCGCCAACGCTACCAGCGCCGCCACGCCAAATACGCCAACCATGACGTTCACGCTGAACAGCAGCGAGATCGCCACGCCGAGCAGCGCCGAGTGCGCCATCGTGTCGCCAAAATATGCCATGCGCCGCCAGACCACGAAACAGCCCAGCGGCCCCGCAATCAGCGCAATGCCAATGCCGGCCAGAAGCGCGCGCGTGAAGAAATCATCCAGCATCGGAACGCCCGTCTTTTTTGGGTTCGTATCTGAGCTTCATCTGCGCCGGCCCATGGTCGAATGCATGGTCATGATTGCAGTTCGGCCCGTGGACATGGTGATCAAATATCTCGCTGCCATCATCGGCCCTGATTGTGCCGTCCGGCAAATGCGCATGGTTATGGTCATGTGTGTAAACCGCAATCGTCTGCGCCGCCCGCGCGCCGAACAGCCGCAGATACTCAGGATTGGATGTCACCGATTGCGGCGTGCCGTGACAGCAGACATGGCCGTTCAGGCAAACCACCGTATCGGTCTTCGCCATCACCACATGCAGGTCATGCGAGATCAGCAAAATGCCGCAGCCCGTCCGCTCGCGAATGCGGCTGATCAAATCATACAGCGCAATTTCGCCATTGAAATCGACACCCTGCACTGGTTCGTCCAGCACCAAGAGTTCAGGCCTGCGCACCAGCGCCCGTGCGATCAGCGCCCGCTGAAACTCGCCGCCGGACAAATGCTGCACTTCGGCCTTGGCAAGGTGAAGAATCTCGGTCTCCGTCAACGCCGCCTTGATCGCAGCGGCGGTTTGATGTCCCGTCAGGCTCATCAGCCGCTCGACGGTGAGCGGCATCGTCCAGTCAATCGAGAGTTTCTGCGGCACATACCCAACGCGCAAATCCGGCTTGCGCGTCACATTGCCTTCGTCCGGCTTCAGGATGCCCAGCGCCACCTTCGCGCTCGTGCTCTTGCCCGAACCGTTCGGCCCGATCAGCGTGACAATTTCGCCAGGCTTCACCGTCAGATCGACATTGCGTATCAGCCAGCGCCCGCCCCGCGAAACGCCGATGTCATGTGCTTCAACAAGCGGCGCCTGCGCCAGCATTCAAGTGCCTTCCAATTTTCCGCCAGATTTTTCGCTTGCACTATCGCATATGTTATAGCATTACACAATTGATGTAATGTCATAACATATCAGGATCCACCGCAATGTACCGCTCCCCGCTGTTTTCCTGCGCCATCTCTCTCTGCGCCGCCACTGCCTCCTTTGCCGAAGCCCCCAAAGTCGTCGCCTCCTTCAAACCCATCCACTCACTCGTTGCCTCAGTCATGGAAGGCGTCGGCGAGCCCTATCTCCTGGTGAAAGGCTCCGCCTCGCCGCACACCTACACGATGACCCCTTCAGACGCCGCCGCGATCCAGGACGCCAAGGCAATATTCTGGATTGGTCATGATATGGAGGCCTTCCTCGAAAGAGCAGTGGACGCATTGGGCAGCGGTTCAACAGCTGTGGCACTCGAGGAAACCGCCGGCCTGACGAAACTGCCATTGCGTGAAGGCGGAGCATTTGACGGACACGAGGAAGAAGGCGACGCGCATGAGCACGGCGAGACCGATCCGCACATCTGGCTTGATCCGGAAAACGCCAAGATCATGGTCCAGGAGATCGAGAAGACCCTGAGCAAAATCGATCCCGCCAATGCGCCCGCTTACACAGCGAATGCCGCCAAGACACTTGTCAGCCTGGATGCCCTGACCAAAGAGCTGTCCGACACGCTCGATCCCGTCAAAGGCAGCCCCTACCTCACCTTCCATGACGCCTTCCAATATTTCGAAAAACGTTTCGGCGTTGAGGCTGCCGGCTCCATCACGGTAAACCCGGACACACCGCCAAGCGCTGCGCGCGTGGCAGAATTGCAGGCCGAGCTCAAATCTCTCGGCGCTGCCTGCGTTTTCACCGAGCCCAACTTGGACCTCAAAATCGTGAGCGTCGTCACCGAAGGCACGAAAGCCAAAACCGCCGCTATCGACCCGGAAGCCTCAAGTCTGACAGAAGGGCCAGGCCTCTACGCCCAGTCCCTCCGGGAGATCGCAGCTTCGATGCGGGGATGTTTGGGCGGCTAGTCTCCGGCCTTCCCCCATGCGGGGAAGGTGGACGCGAAGTGGATGTGGGCGCCATTCCGAACGATCAGGTCAGCCTCAAGCCGCCACCCTTGCCCGCTCCGCCTGGACCTTCCGCCCTGCCGCAACCAGCGTCCCCGCCGCGCCATTGAGCGCGCCATCCTTCATCTCGAGCGCCAGAAACCGCGCCTTCTCAAAGGGGCCGGGCATGGAAAGATCGCCGGTCTTGTCCGCCGAAAATCCAAAGCGCGCATAGTAAGGCGCGTCGCCAACCAGCAGAATCGCCCCGTGCTCTAGCCGTGCCGCCTCCGCCACCGCATGGCGCATCAGCGCCGAGCCGATGCCGCCGCCTGCATGTCCGGGCGCAACCGCGAGCGGGCCGAGCAGCAGCGCGGCAACGCCATTGCCGGTCACCACATTCCACAGCCGCACCGTGCCAACGACACCGTCAAACTCGTCGCGAGCCACAAACGCAAGCCCTTCGGCCGCCAGCCGCCCGCGCCGCAGCTTCTCGGACGACTTCCGCTTGCGCTTCGGCCCCATGGCGCGGTCAAGCAGCGCCTCGCGCGCGTAAAAGTCGCCCGCGCGCTCCTGCTCGATGGAGACGTGAGGTGCGGCGGCAGTGTCAAAGAAGAGTTGCGACATGACAAGACGATCCAACAAGAAGAGTCAGACAGTCTCCGCCCCTTGCGGGGCGGCGCGACAGTTGAATTTAGATGACGTAGCTTCGCAGCGGCTCGAAGCCGTTGAACGCGACGGCCGAATAGGTCGTCGTGTAGGCGCCGGTGTTCTCGATCAGCACCTCGTCGCCGATCGAAAGCGACAGCGGCAGCGGATACGGAGTCTTCTCGTAGAGCACGTCGGCGGAATCGCAGGTTGGGCCCGCAATCACGCATGCCTCCATCGCGCCGCCATCATGGGCGGTCGTGATCGGATAGCGGATCGCCTCATCCATCGTCTCGGCCAGACCGCCGAACTTGCCGATGTCGAGAAACACCCAGCGCTGATTGTCATTGGCGGCCTTGCGCGAGATCAGCACGACTTCCGACTTGATGACACCGGCATTGCCTACCATGCCGCGGCCTGGCTCGATGATCGTCTCGGGGATCTGGTTGCCGAAATGCTTCGACAGCGCGCCGAAGATCGCCTCGCCATAGGCCTTGGCCGAAGGCACGTCCTTGAGGTACCGCGTCGGGAACCCGCCGCCCATATTGACCATGCCGAGCACAATGCCCTCGCGGGCCAAGCGTTGCGAACACATCCTTGGCGTCCGCCAGCGCCTTGTCCCAGGCGTCAAGATTGGTCTGCTGCGAGCCGACATGGAACGACACGCCATGCGCGTTCAGTCCAAGCGCATTGGCATGGCGCAGCACGTCCACTGCCATCGCGGGCACGCAGCCGAATTTGCGCGACAGCGGCCATTCCGCGCCCTCGCCATCGGTCAGCACGCGGCAGAACACTTTCGAGCCGGGCGCAACACGGGCGATCTTGTCGACCTCTTCGACGGCATCAACAGCGAACAGGCGGATGCCAAGCTCATAGGCGCGGGCAATGTCGCGCTCTTTCTTGATCGTGTTGCCAAAAGAGATGCGGTCAGCGGTCGCGCCCGCATCCATCGCCATTTCGATTTCGGCAACGGATGCCGTATCAAAGCATGAGCCGAGCGAGGCGAGCAGACGCAGGATTTCCGGCGCAGGGTTTGCCTTCACCGCATAATAGATCTTGGACTGAGGCATTGCGCGCTCAAACGCGTGATAATTCTCGCCGACCACTTCAAGGTCAACGACAAGGCACGGGCCGCTCGGACGGCGGGTGGCGAGAAAGTCGAGTACGCGTTGTGTGGCCATAATGCTTCTCCGGTCCCCAAACCGCCGCGGTTGGGAAATGTGTTGGCGGCTTCCCGCCCCGCGCGGAAAGCTCATGACAAAGTCGAAGTCGCAACCCCATGGAACCAGCCGGTGGAGACCCCGGAACCACGAACTTACTCTTCACATCGTTTGGACGTCAGCTTTTGGCTTGGTCCGCTTTGTCTGCCTTGGATTGGAGAATTCTCCGCCCTGCCGGCAATGAGGGTGTGCCTCTTCAATGACCCCGGCTTTTGGACAGCCGGCTGAGACTAAAGTAGCCCGCACCGTCGTTGCTTACTGGCGTCCATGGCTCTTTCGATCCAACCGGATAAATCCGGCACCTTTCCCGGATATTCCGGGGGACGCCAAAGGGCACGTGCGACTCTGGGTGACGGCCATATAGGGATGAAATTATTGCAAAACAATGAAAAACTTCGGCTGCGAAAAAAATCTTTTTGCATGGCAATCCCCAGCAATACGTTCAATAATAATGAACGATCAAACATGGGATGGAACAGTGGACACATTGACCCGCATGCGCGCTTTGGTGGACGTGGTCGAGGCCGAGGGATTTTCGGCCGCCGGCCGCAAGATCGGCCGCTCCAAGGCGCTTCTGTCCAAATATGTGCGCGAGCTTGAGGACGATATCGGCGCCCTGCTCCTCAACCGCACCACGCGCCAGTTTTCTCTCACCGAGGCCGGCCACACCTATTACAAGCGCGCCTCAGAAATCATCAAGGAGATTGATTCTCTTCAGGAAACCGTCCGCGAAACCTCTGGCGACGTGCGCGGCCGCATCAAAATGTCCGCGCCGCGCACGCTCGCCGATTCCAATTTCGGCCAGTCGTTCATCGATTTCGCCGCCGCCCATCCCGACATCGTGCTCGACATCCGCCTCGACGACCGTTTCGTCGATCTCGTCGAAGAAGGCTTTGATCTCGCCATCCGCATCACGCGCATGGAGGACTCGTCCCTCATCGCCAAACGCCTCTCCCCCTTTGGCCTCGTCCTGTGCGCTTCGCCGGAACTCATCGAAAAGACCGGACTTCCAAGCGTTCCGCAGGATCTGGCGCACCTGCCATGCGTGGTTGACACCAACAACCGCTCGCTTGCCAACTGGGCATTTGTGGATGCGGCTGGAAATTCACTCAGCGTCGCGGTCAAGTCGCGGCTGGAGGTTAACAGCCCGTTCTCCGCCAAACGCGCGGCGCTTGCCGGCATCGGCTACGCTTTCATGCCGGATTTTGTCGCCGCGCAGGAAATCAAGAACGGCCGGCTGATCCAGGTCCTGCCGGAATTTGTGAAAAACGGCGGCGGCATCTACGCCGTCTACCCGCACCGGCGCTATCTGCCGGCCAAGGTTCGCGTTCTGGTCGATTATTTGGCGCATTGGTTCAAGGACCACGCCAATGACTGCTCCCTCTTCGAAGGCAGCATCTGAACCGCCCTTTTGCGCCAGCGGGCGGCAAAACTGGGAGACATGGGTGCAATGCCCCGAAAAAAGCCCGTATTTCGGCTGGTTTTCGCCGGGGCAAGGCATGACTTGCCGTGAATCACATGCCATAAAAAGCGGCATTACGAATCAAGGAGAATATTCCAATGGCAAGTCTTTCCGACATTGTTGACACCCTCGCCGCCAGCCACAACCTGCCAAAGGCACAAGTGAAAGCCACGCTTGACGGTGCTTTCGCCGCCATTCTGGCCGCCGGCAAAAAGGGTGACGAAGTGTCCATCGCCGGCTTCGGCAAATTCAAGACCAAGATGACCCCTGAGCGCGAAGGCCGCAACCCGGCAACCGGCAAGACGATCAAGATCGCCGCCGCCAGGAAAATGTCCTTTGCCCCGGCCAAAGCCCTCAAAGACGCGCTGAACGGCTGATAATTTCGGGGACAGTTTACTTAATTCATTCACTTTGTATCGTTCTTGTTGTGCAAAGCTCGGGCATGAATTAAGTAAACTGTCCCCGAAATTCCTGTCTCAATTTGGCCGAAAACACCGGTCAGAAATTCGCCGTTGTTTTCGGGACCATGTCATTGAAACGGCTTCCAATTTTCTTCCTCGCCACCGCCGCCGCCCTGCTCGCGCCAACCGCTGCCCGGGTGCACCCCCACGTTTTCGCCATCGCCACCATGAATCTCGTGGTCAGCCCAGACGGGGCGGTGCAGAAGCTTGAGCATCGCTGGATCTTCGACGACGCATTCTCAAGCACCGTGCTTGTTGAGTTCGACACCAACCAGGATCTCAAGCTCGATACGGATGAGCTCAAAGAAGTTCAGAACACCATCGTCAACTCGATCGGCGAATATAACTACTTCCAGAAAATCCGGGACAATGGCGCTGACGTCAAAATGGCGCGCCCGCCAAATTTGACGGCCTCGATGGACGATCAAACGCTCGTCATTGCGTTCGAACTCGGCCCCCGAAAAACCGCTGCCCTTGCGCGGGCAAGCCGTGTTCGGCATTTACGACCCGACGTTTTACACGGCAATAGACTTCGAAACCGACGCGGATCTTAAAACTGCGGGCCTGCCCGCCGGCTGCACGTCCAAAGTCGTGCGCCCCGATCCCGAACAGGCCATGGCGGAAAACAAGGAAAACCTCACCGACTTCTTCTACTCGACCACCGATCAGACCAACATGGATCAACTCGTCGCCACCCGCCTAGAAGTGACCTGCCCGAAATGAGCAAGCGCCTGATTTTCCTCGCTTCCGCCGCGCTCGCATTGCTGTCGCCAACCGCTGCCCATGTGCATCCGCATGTCTTTGTGGCCGCCACCATGAAGCTTGATGTTGACGCGGCCGGCACTGTTGAGAAGTTTCGGCATCTGTGGGTGTTCGACGACGTTTTCTCCAGCTCGGTGTTGATCGAATTTGACAAGAATTTGGACTTGAAACTTGACGGCGAAGAACTGGATGGAGTTGAGGCCACGATCATGAAGTCGATTGGCGAATTCAACTACTTCCAGGTGATCCAGAACAACGGCAAGGAGGTCAGGATGAGCCGCCCTCCAAATCTGAGTGCTAGCATGAATGAACAGACGCTGATGGTCTCTTTCGAGTCGGCTCCCGAAGCGCCACTTGCCCTGCGCGGCGATCTTGCGTTCAGCGCCTATGATCCGACTTCCTACACCGCAATTGATTTCAAGAGCGATGGCGATCTGAGTGCTGCAACCCTGCCTGATGGTTGTGTGGCAAAGGTCGTGCGGCCGGTCCCGGAAGCGGGGCTTGAGAAGTACAAGGCAGTTCTGGCAGACCCGGCCTTTGCCAGTGCAGGCGAAATCAATATGGGGGCTTTTGTGGCTACCCGCCTTGAAGTAACTTGTCCAAAATGAACAAGCGATTGCTTTTCCTTATTCTGCTGATCACGGCGCCCATCGCGGCTCAAGCAGCAAGCTCGCTCGGCATCGGCAATAACGAGGTCGCGGTCGCGCCGTCCGGCCCGTTTGCAGGCCTGTTTCACTGGATCAACACGCAGCAGCGCGAATTCTACCGCGCCATGACCGGCGCGCTCAAATCCATGCGCGATGATGGCGGCGCGGCTTGGCTCCTGATCGGCCTCTCCTTCGCCTATGGCGTCTTCCACGCCGCCGGCCCCGGCCATGGCAAGGCGGTGATTTCCAGCTACATGATCGCCAACGAGGTCGCGCTGCGGCGCGGCATTGTGCTCTCCTTCATCTCATCCTTCCTGCAGGCCGCCACGGCGCTGATGGTGGTCGGCGGCGCATTCCTCGTCCTGCGCGGCACATCCGTCTCCATGAACGACGCCGCCTGGTTCATGGAGGTCGCCAGCTTTGCGCTCATCACCGCCTTCGGCGCCTGGCTGTTGTGGCAAAAGGCCTTCCGCCCCCTCTTCGCCGCCTCTCCGCAGCCAGCGCTCGCCCATGCCGGCCATGCGCACCATCATGACCACGCCCACCACGATCACGCCCATGACGAAGTCTGCGAAACCTGCGGCCATTCGCACGCGCCCGATCCTTCGCTTTTGCAAGACAAGTTCGACTGGCGCACCGCATGGTCCGCCATCGTCGCCGTCGGCATGCGTCCCTGCTCCGGCGCGCTGATCGTTCTGACCTTCGCGCTGCTCAACGGCCTCTATCTCGGCGGGGTCCTATCTGTCCTCGCCATGGCGCTCGGCACCGCCATCACCGTCTCGGCGCTCGCCACCCTCGCCGTCACCGCCAAAAACACCGCCATGAAATTCGCCCGCTCCGACGCCGCCGCCCAGCGCATCCACCGCATAGTCGAAATCAGCGGAGCGGCGCTGGTGTTCCTGCTGGGGCTGACGCTGCTGGGGGCCTCGCTGAGCGCCTGATAACTTCGGGCATTCAAGCGAATGCGGCTTCAAACATCATCGGAGTAATACACTCAAGACCACGTTGACCTTACAACTCTCTTGGTCGCAAGTAGCTCACTCTTGGAACCTGTTTGCTGATCTTGCTCCAAGCATGGAAGCGTGAAGGAACATCAAATGAAGAAACTTGCGGCCCTTGTCTTTCCGGGGTTTCAGACGCTAGACCTTTTTGGACCACTCGAAATTCTGGGCGACCATGATGTCGGCGAAGTCGACATAAAAATTGTGGCAGAGACCCTTGAGCCCGTGCCCAGTTATCATGGCTTCAAAACACTTGTTGATAAAACGCTCGCCGATGGGACGAACTACGACCTCATTCTAATTCCCGGCGGCGATGCAGCGCCGTTAGAACCTCGGAACGCAGCCATCAATGAATGGATAATCGCAGCGTCGGCCAGAGCCGAATACGTGATGGCGGTCTGCACGGGAACGGTATTGCTCGCTACGACCGGTTTGCTTGATGGCCGCCGTGCGACGACTAATAAAAAGGACTATACCTCTACAATCCATCACGGACCAAATGTTGAATGGGTACCACAGGCCCGGTGGGTTGAAGATGGAAAATTCTTCACGTCTTCAGGTGTGTCTGCCGGTATGGATATGAGCTTGGCCGTGATGTCCAAGATGTTCGGAGAGGATGCGGCGCACGCCATCGCCGTTGGCACAGAATATGACTGGCACAAAGACCCGAACTGGGATCCTTTTGCAAAACTGGCAGGGCTGGTATGAGCGGCGCTGGTGTTCCTCTTGGGCCTGACGCTGCTTGGGGCGTCACTCAGCGCCTGAAGTAATTTCGGGGACAGTTTACTTAATTCAGTTCATGGTCACTTCCCTCGGATAGTGGACTCCTACTGAATTAAGTAAACTGTCCCCGAAATTACTTCTTCCGCCGCAGCCAGAACACCCCAAAAAACGCCGCGATCAAAAGCACCCCCGCGCCAAATCCCAGAAACGGCGAAATCCCGCCGAGCGCCATGACCAGCTTCGGCAGAAAGAAAAACGCCGCCGTGAATCCGACAAGAATGATCCCAGCGGCGATCGCGCTCTTTTTGTCCTGCGGGCTCATGGCGTCCTGAATTCCTCAAGCCGCTTCTTCTGCCTGCCCTTAGCATCGAAATTGCCCGAATCAAGCCAAGCCTCAAACGCGGGCTTGGCCAACGCCCAATCATCATCCGTCATCGCATACCAGGCCGTGTCGCGGTTTTCGCCTTTCACCACCATCAACTTTCTAAAAACGCCCTCGAAAACAAATCCATAGCGCAATGCCGCGCGCTTCGACGGTTCATTGCGATTATTGCACTTCCACTCAAACCGCCGGTAGCCGAGATCATCAAACAGATAGCGCGCAAACAGATACAGCGCCTCGGTCGTTGCAGGCTTCTGCTGGATCAGTGGCCCCCAATGAATATGCCCGACTTCTGCCACCCCGTTCGGCGCGTCGATCCGCATCATCGTCTGCCGCCCCGCAACCTTGCCGGATGCCTTGTCGACGACCGTGAAATACATCGGATCTGCGCTTGCCTGCGCCTTGTCCAGCCAAGGCTGAAACGCCTCCCGGCTTTCCGGCGTCGTCTCCGGTAGCCAGCGGAATCGCGCATCGGAATCCCCCGCCGTCGCCGCCTCATGCAGCCCGTCGCCATGCGCCATGGCGTCAAGCGGTTCCAGCCGCACATAGCGCCCCTCGAGCACAATCCGCTCCGGCCGCGCGCAGCCTGTCCAGTTCGACAAATCTTCCATGCGAGCCTCTTACCGGCAGTGGGAGACTGCGGGCAAGCGCAAGCCGAGAAAAAAGGCGGCTCTTTCGAACCGCCTTTGGAGGATTGCCCAGCATGGGAGGAGCACCGGGTTGATGTGAATCATGCGCCCAATTGGTTAACGAGCTGTTAAACCCTAATAAACGCCGATCAATTTCACACCCGCGATAATCAACACCACCCCCAGCGCCCGCAATATCCCGCGCTTGGCAAATGTCGATATCCCCAGCCGCGTGCCAAACAAAGCTCCCGCCATCACCGCCACAGCAAACAACAGCACCTGCGGCGGCAGCGACTGCACGCTGGTGTAATTGCCAAGCAATCCGGCCAGCGAATTGCACAGAATAAACACCGATGTGACGCCGGATGCCGTGCGCGTCTCGGACCAGCCCATGAACAACAGGATGGGCGACAAAAATATCCCGCCGCCCGTTCCCGTCAGCCCCGCCAGAAACCCTATCGCAATCCCGCAGACAACGCCCCACCCAACCGGAATATCTCTCGGGCTCAGCGTGCTTTTCAATTCCTGCGGCATCAACAGCCGCGCCGCTGCGATGAGCAGCACCACGCCGACCAGCGGCTTGTAGAAATGCCCCGGCAGCTGAATGCTTCCGCCCAGAAATGCCATCGGAATCGCGCCAATCAGCACCGGCCAAAGCGTGCGCCAGCGGAACAGCCCTGCGTGAAAATAACGGTACGACGAAAAGCTCGTCACCAAAACATTCAGCACCAGCGCCGTCGGCCGGATCACCGGCGTCGCCACCGAGAACAGCGCCATCAGCGCGATATAGACCGAAGCCCCGCCATGGCCGACCGAGGTGAACAACGCCGCCCCGAGCGCCATGCAAAGCGCCAGCAAGAAATCCAAACTGGAAAAGTCAAACATGCAGCCCCGCAAATGCGTCAAAGAATTGGATATGACAGATTCGCTGGAGGCCCTGCTCTGCAATTTCCCGCCGGGCTTACGGCGCGCACGGGGTCTGTGGATGGATGATTAGCGGCAGCGGCGGCGGAACTCAAGCCGCCGTCCGCCTGCGGTTGCCATTTGACTCAAATCCGCAGTCGGCGGAAAATGGGATCGGAACAGGCATTGGAAACATGATTCCGCCGCCCGAACTCGCCGTGACCCGCTGGTTCAACACGACCGAAAATCCGACACTCGCCGCACTGCGCGGGCGCGTTGTCGTGCTGCACGCCTTTCAGATGCTCTGCCCCGGCTGTGTCTCACACGGGACGCCGCAGGCCGAGCGCATCCACCGCATGTTCGGCGGCGATGATTTGACGGTGATCGGTCTTCATACCGTGTTCGAGCACCACGCCGCCATGACTCCGGTCTCGCTCGAAGCCTACATCCACGAATACCGCATCACTTTTCCTATCGGCGTCGACGAGGCGGGCGCGGGCACGCCGATCCCGGTCACAATGGGCCGCTATCAAATGCGCGGCACCCCGACCACGATCCTGTTCGACCGCGATGGCAGCATGCGCCACCACGGCTTCGGTCAGGAGAGCGATCTGGCGCTTGGCGTGATTATCGGGACGCTGCTGGCCGAGAAGTGGAAAGAAACAGAATAGCCGCGCGGACTAAGCCTTCACCCCCGACACCGTCGCCTCGATATGATCGACCAGCGCGTCCGGCAATTGCAGCCGTCCGGCGAGCAGATCCAGATACCCGCGCTCGGCCCGGCTTTCCGGCTCAATGGTCAACCGCGAAGCGGTGTAAAGCTCCACCCGCTGCGCCTCGGTCTTCGCCGCTGCGACCAGCCCGTCGAGATCAACCGGCGCTTCCAGTTCCTTGTTGAGGAAGTCCATCGCCTCAGGGTCCATGCCGGACATGGCCAGCTTGTCGCCGATCTTGGCCTTTTCCGCGTCGTCAATATGCCCGTCCGCCCGCGCTGCCGCGATCATGGCGCGCACGAGGACCAGCGCAAACTCCTTGTTCGCCGGTGCTTCCGGGCTGAACGGCGTGTCGGACGGCGGCGGCAGCATCTCCTGCCCGCCCGATGCGGCGGTATCGGCAGGCGCGCCGCCATTCTTGTAATTCTGGTAGGCCTTGTAGCCGAGCGTCGCAATCGCCGCGAGTCCGCCAAGTCTGAGCGCCGAACCGGTCACCGCGCGCCCGGTGCCGGTTCCGAGCAGCACCGCAGCCAGTGCGCCCGCCGCCAGCGGATTGTCCTTGGCCATCTGCCCGGCCTGACCCAATTTGTCGCGCACCGTCCCGCCCGCGCCCGGCACATTGGTGCCAAGCAGGTCGTCGAGCATTTTCTTCGGATCAAACATCAGGGCCTCCATTGAGAATCCGCCGGGACCGGCGCGAGACCATGAAATGGGTTTGCGGCGGCATTATTGCAATCGCCAAAGTTCCGATACTTATTCGCAACGGCCGCCCGCTCTACCCTTCTCCCCGTCCCTTGCGGGGAGAAGGTGGCCCGAAGGGTCGGATGAGGGGCAGCGCCGAAGGTCAAATATTGTCCACAGATCATTTTCCGATATGCCGCTCGCCACGCGCATGGGCAAGACGTATCTGCTTCTGCCGCTCGGCGTATCGCGCCCGGTCTTCATCAGTGCGCGTCTCAAAACAGGAGGGGCAAGACACGCCCTCCTCATATTTTTCCGACGCCTTCGCCTCAGCCGTCAGCGGCGCGCGGCAGGCGCGGCACAGCTCCGCCTCCCCTTCCACAAGCCCGTGGCCGACCGAGACGCGCTCGTCAAACACGAAACACTCGCCCTCCCAGCGGCTGTCTTCCGCGGGCACCTCTTCGAGATATTTCAATATCCCGCCCTTGAGATGGTAGACGTTCTCGACCCCCAGCCCCTTCACAAACGCCGTCGCCTTCTCGCAGCGAATGCCGCCAGTGCAAAACATCGCGACCTTCTTGCCCTCAAGCTTGTCGCGGTTGCTTTCCACCCAGGCCGGAAACTCGCTGAACGTCTTGGTGTCAGGGTCAACCGCGCCGGAAAATGTGCCGATCTGCACCTCGTAATCATTGCGCGTGTCGATCAGGATCGTGTCTTCATCACTGATCAGCGCATTCCAGTCCTTCGCCTCGACATAGGCGCCTGCGGATTTCAGCGGGTCGATATCGGCAACGCCCATCGTCACGATCTCGCGCTTGACCTTCACTTTCATCCGGTAAAACGGCATTTTGGCCGCATGGCTGTATTTGATCTCCGCGCCCGCAAAATCCGGCCATGCGTGAAGCTTTTGAATGAGCGCCTCTATCGCCTCTGCGCTCCCCGCCACAGTCCCGTTCATCCCCTCATGTGCAAGGATCAGCGTCCCGCGTATCCCGCGCGCGCAGCAAAATTCGGCGAGTTCCGCCTTCATCACGCGATAGGCCGGCAGCGGCGCGAAGCGGTAAAGCGCGGCTACCACAACCGGCAAATTGGGGAACAAGATTTCCATCGCGCGGGGATAAACCAAATGAACGCGGCAAAGGCAAGGCTGGTAATTTCAGAAGGCCAATCAAAGACTTGCTGAGCCATAGCCGTGTCTCATTTTTTGCATTTTCATCCCCCGCCAAAAATAATCTCGTCCCCCGCCTCCCAATCGCCCCCATGCTCACGGGCGAAAGGAACCCCTCATGCTCACATCCCAGTTGAAACAAACCATCGTCACCGAAGCGCAAAAAGCCGGCATCGAACCCGCCGCGCTGCTCGCCGTCATTGAAGTCGAAAGCGCCGGAAATTTCTTTGCCTACGTGAAAGGAAAATACGAGCCGCTCATCCGCTTTGAGGGCCACTATTTCGACCGCCGCCTCGCGGAAGATGCGCGCGACAAGGCGCGCGCGGCGGGCCTTGCCTCGCCGCTGATCGGCAAAGTCGCCAACCCGGCCTCGCAGGCCGCGCGCTGGGCCATGCTCGCGCGCGCCAGCGCGTTCTCCCGCCAGGCGGCGCTCGAAAGCACATCCTGGGGCATCGGCCAGATCATGGGTGCGCACTGGAAATCGCTGGGCTACAAATCCGCCGAGGCACTTGCCGCGACAGCCCGCTCCGGCGCTGCGGGCCAGATCGAACTGCTCATCCGCTTCATTGACAGGAACGGCCTCATGCCGGCCCTGAACGGCCGCGATTGGGCAACATTCGCCCGCCGCTACAATGGCCCCGGCTACCGCCGCAACGCCTACGACACCAAGCTCGCCGCCGCCTACCGCCGCCACAAGGCAATCGCAGTCGCGGTGCCCGACGCGCCCGAAGCCCCGCCCCCCTCCGTCATCGCCTTCGGCAGCTCCGGCGAGGCGGTGCGCGACCTGCAATTGACGCTCACCGCCCTCGGCCACCCGGTTCAGGCCAGCGGCGTCTTCGACCACGCGACAAAAGCCGCCCTCATGCGCTTCCAGAAGGCCGCCGGTCTTGCCGCCGATGGAGTTGCGGGCCCAAAAACCGCCGCAACCCTCGCCGCCCGCTTCTCCACCCTGCCCAATAAGCAGAGCAGGTTGCGTCGCTGGCTCGCGCTCGTGTGGAATTTATTGCGCGCCCTGTTCCGGTGACGGCTTGACTTATCAGCCATTTTTACGGCGGACTCCGGTCACTTGAACTTTAATTCATTTGACCGGAGCGCGCCATGCAAAGAGCCGAACAGCTTCTCAAAATCCTGAAAGCCCAGCCGGTCATTCCGGTGCTCCTCATCGACAATGCCAAGGACGCCGTACCACTCGCCCGCGCACTCGCCAAGGGCGGCCTGCCCGCCATCGAGATTACGTTGCGCACCAAGGATGCGCTGGAAGCGATCAAGCGTTGCGCGGAGGAAGTCGAAGAGTGCATTGTCGGCGCCGGCACCATCCTCAATCCCAAACACTTCGAACAGGCCGAGAAAGCCGGCTCCAAATTCATCGTCAGCCCCGGCTGCACCAATGATTTGCGCAAAGCCGCCGCTGACAGCAAGGTCCCGCTCCTTCCCGGCGCGATCACGCCGAGCGAAATCATGAAAATGCTCGACCATGGCTACTCAGTCCTCAAATTCTTCCCCGCCGAACAGGCCGGCGGCGCCGCCTTCCTCAAATCCGTCTCCTCCCCCCTCTCCGACGCAGCTTTCTGCCCAACCGGCGGCATCACCGAGACCAACGCCAGCGACTATTTGAGCCTGCCCAACATCATCTGCGTCGGCGGCTCCTGGGTCGCCCCCAAGGCGGCGGTCGAGGCAGGCGACTGGGCCAAAATCACAGCGCTGGCGGCGGAGGCAGCCAAGCTCGCCAAGTGGTGAAAGGCAGGCGCGGGTCACCGCTGCGTGCGTGCCGCCAATCGCAAAATTGCGCCAACCCGCCAATCGCACCCATGCCCGCATGCACCGTGCAGAAAGCGGGCAATGGCGCTGGGTGTATTTGAAGAGGTATGCTGACCTGCCACTGAAGTTTCATCCGGCAGCTTTTAGAGTCTCCAGCGTTTGTATGCCCGGTTGGGCGGGCTGTGCAACAGTCTGGCGTGCGGAGCCGCGGAGGGGCGGAGCTTGGGGGCGGCCTGTTGCGGGAGCCCTCATCGGGCGTAGACACCCGAGAATGTCGCGCCATATCCGCCGCATTTTCCAAGAATTTCACCGCTGTCGAGAATGACAAGAAGCGAACCAATAAACTTGACATCAAGATAACACGCGTCATTCGCCTGCGTGCCATCTACGCCCATTGATGGAATTCTCGTCATCCCATGGCCAATGGACTTTAGAGCATCGCGTTGTCAATTGAGTCCATATCCTGCTGCGTTGAAGTAGTTTGAGCACTCTTGCGGTGTAAAGAGTGAGCATATGTTTCCTATGGCCTTCCAGAGGTCTTCAATTTTGCGCGCTTCTGCTGCGTGTCAGGTAGGCCTTGAGTTTTGAGATAGCCATTTCGATGGCGTTCAGGTCTGGCTGTAGTGGTCAGGAAGAGCATCCATGCGCCCCGGCTTCGAATGATTTTTTGGCCTGCTCGCTTTTTGACTGGAGAGGTTGTCGAGGATGACGACATCGCCAGGTTTGAGGACGGGGGCGAGCTGTGTCTCCACATAGGTGTTGAATATGGCCCAGTTCATCGGCGCATTGCCGATCCAAGCTTTCGACATAGCCGTCGCTTCTGAGGCCCGCCACAAAGGTCTGCCTGCCCCAGTGGCCGAAAGGCGCCTTGCCGTCCAATCGTTCTCCTTTCAGGGAACGCCCGCGAAGGCGGGTCATTTTTGCGTCCGTTCCGCTCTCATCGACAAAGATCAGCCGCCCGCGCTCTTGGCGCATGATGGGTTGCGGCTTCGTTCCAGTCGCGCGCGCCTTGGCCAGTTCATGCCTGTCTTGTTCGCTTGCCCGCAGAGTTTTTTTTAAAGCTGAGCCCACAGGCGATGAGGAACTTCGACAAGATTGAGGTATCGGGCTTGATGCCTTTTTCCTGCACCAGCTTGTCAGCCATCTCCGGCATGGTGATATCGCTTTTGGCTGAAACGGCGGCAAGAATGAAAGCCTGTGATGTTCAAGCTTGCCATGCCGGAAACCGCCGCGCGGCCGCATCAGCCATCTGGCTCTCATGCCATCGCAGCATCAGAGTGACACATCATGACACTGACGTCCCGAAATGTCTTGCCTCCGCATGACAAGTATGCCCGGCCTCAACAAAGCAACACACGCCAACGCAGATCGTTCGATAAAGGTGCGGCCTTTCGAATACCTCCGCACACCTTAATCACCTTCCACACGATTTGGGAATCACTTTCGATTCCAAATGGCTGCCCGATGCTCTAGGTCAGTTTTGCCGTCAAATTCGCCAACGCTTATCGAACCCGCTGAATTTTCGAATTGGGAGAACCCTTTCACCGACATAAGTTGGTTTTTGGCGAGCGAGAACAATACCTTTGCGTCGGCACCGTTTCGCCACGTGCCTGATGTGCGTTTCACCTGCATTGGCTTTGGCGGGAGCGCAGCAGTTTTTCTCAAATCGCTCCATTCTTCTGCTGAAATCTCTGCTGCTTTTACAACGTCCTGTTTCTTTTCGTTTTTCTTGAAAAGGCACACCTGCGAATCAGAGGCTTCATAAAGGAAGCCTCCCGACTTTCTGTCAGCAACGGCCTGAATGGTTCCGTTAATGATGCCTTGGGCAAGTTCGCCGCCGCTTAGGCAAGACGAGGCGTGCGCATGGGATGCGGTTATCCAGATCAGCAATGCAAATAAGCGCTTCATAGTTATGGTCCGAAAGAGATATTTTTCTGGTCGTTCCGACGGTTTTGCACTCCTTTGTGCCAGACGCCGGCAGCGGAATTTGCGGTGGTGAGGATGCGGTTGCCGGATAGCTTCCGCCGCATCTATGCAGAGCCAGACGACCAGCCAGTCACAAATAAGTCATCCACTTCCAGCACCGGCGCCTCGCCCCGGCTGTCCAACACTTCCACAGTGGAACCGGATTTGACTGTGAACGGCGAATTGCGCCTCTTGACCACGACTTCAAAAGTTCCGTCTATGAATATCTGATCTTTGCCAATGGCGGCGCTGCCTTTGATCGCAAAGTCCGCCGTCCCAACTTCTTCGGGCGCAGTCCAAGGCTTCAGATTTTCGAAAATCCACGCTTTGCCTTCGGGGACTGTGTAAGTCACAGCTGTTTTAAGACGAATGGTTCTCTCGTTAGAATTTGCACAACACACCGAAACGCCAAGAAATGCTGTCAGCAGCGTTATGAACAACCTCCATGTAGCCGAACTCTGTCTCCGCAAATCGGGAGTTCTGCCTCGGAATGGCATTGGCGCAGTTAAGCTTGGCTGACGCGAGCTTCAGTCTTGGCGTGCGGTGGCCCGAGCCGTCTGCGACGGCTAGCGGATCGCATCACAACGCTCGTGTCCAAGCAGAGTTTTGTAGAATTCAGCAATGCTCGGCGCCGAGAAAACGCAAATCCAAACTGCACTCCGGCCGTCCGGGTAAGCTCCTTTCTTGATCGTAACGAATGTCGGAGGCCCTTTTGACGAAAGAAGCCGGTGTTGGGCGTTCGACGAAACGAACTGGCCCCCGTTCAAAACGCGGTACAACGCTGCGTCATCCATTGGCGTCGACCTCTTGCGATATTGTTCAACCAAGATTTGGCCGGCATCGAACTTTCCTTCCAATTGAAGCCTGAGCTTGCCATTGAAAGCTTTGTACTTGAGGTAGAATCACCCAAGGTCACCCGCATTCCGACAGCCCTCCCATTGTCGGAACGAGCAATTGCATCAAAAGTCACTGGCTGCTTCAACCCGTTGAGGCGAAGATCGCCCGCACGAGCGCTGCCCGGCACAAACACAAACAGGGCGGCACAAACGGTGGCTAAAACCAACGCAAGAGACCTGGCAGCTGAAAACCTATGGATTTCTATGCACCGGGTTGCGGGTCGTATGGTTCTGAAGAAGATTGTATCCATTGGCCGTGTCTCCGGAGAACATTCGCGCATCCATGTCGCGCCTGTTTTGCACACCGGGCATCCATTGCCGGTTTGCAGTGTTATAATGGGTTTGAAAGTATTCGGGAACCAAGGAGTATCTCCCGCGATTCAGCAGGTTTGAAAGTTTTTGACGGCTTGTGCCGGGGGAGTTGGCGCTGCCATTGTGCGTGAACAAAGAGGACGCATTGGCATTCAATGCCCCCGGTCCGCCGTTAAATCCAAGATCCAGAATTGCATCGACTTCATAGTTGTGAAGCGGAACAAAGACGAAATTGTCGATGTCGTTCCCGCCATTCTTTGCTATGTCTTGATCAAGCATTTCGTTCATTTTGGCATCCGACAATGGCTCCGCCCAGTAACCCCGGTCAAAACGCCCGTTTGCCAGTTCTGCGTTTGTAATCTTGTGGCCGATCCCGATTGTGTCGTTGCGGTCGGCGAAGCTATGACTGGGAACAGGCCCGCCGCTCCCTCGATCTGTGAACTGTACTCGCCGACAGGCGGCCAGCTTCATACCTTTGCGGCGGGCCCTCACCATTTCTTTTCTTGACAGCGCAACTCCTTCAGCCAGCTGCGCCTCATCAACCGTGTTCTCAGTTCCGGCGCGCGATTCTGGATACCCATCTGCCGCCGTCCGATGTCCGATGTAGAGGTAAATCACCTCATCGGCGTCGCGGGTAAAGTACCTGAGCGTCAATCCCATGGACTCTATTGACCTCTCTGTGTTGACGGCCGTGCTCCCCTGCGTCGTGCCTTCATAAACATCGCCCGAGTTTTTGTATTTCACCGTGTAGTACATGCCGTTGATCAGCTTGCCATCGCCATCCTTTATCTTGTCCAGCATGCTGTCCGCCAGCGCCGCTTCAACTTGCCGTATCTCGGCTTTGCAGGCGCGCCCGCTGCGCGCGCTGCGGCGGGGTTTGCGCCGCCAGCCCCCGCCGCCGCCGCTGCCGCCCCCGCCTTTTTCTTTTTCGTTGCCATCCCCTAACCGCCCCCGTCCGCAAGTTCGCTCATCAGATTGTAAACCTTGTCGTCCGGCGTTCCGGTTTCAGGCTCGCTGATGATGTAATCGCGCACCGTCCCGTCCTTGGCGATCTTTCCTTTGCTGTTCAGCATCATATAGGCCCAAACCCCTGCGCCCGTTCTTCGTCAGCCAAGTTCCTTGCCGCTCGCGCTGCTCTCTGCCACAAAATCGAAAGCTATGGCTTTCCATTTCTAATGCCGCATCGTGCGACATTGCGCAGATAGGAAGCCATGCGTGCATCGCGCGCCTCCGCCATAACCAATTCCAAGTCCTCAATCTGCTCCGCGCTGATCTGCAGCGGGCCTCTCGGCGCAATCGGCAGATCGTCCGGGCGCGGCGCGGCGCGCAGGCCGCCATGGCCCTCGCTGTACATAACAATGCGGGTCGCCGGACCGAACATTCGGGCAAACTGCGCTTCATCCAGAAGCGGGAGGAGCGAGGCCATCACGTCCGGGTCATGTGCCTTAACAGTACATTGCCAAATGCGGGCTTCGTGGGCTCTTCGGTCCCGCCTTCAGCATCTGTGACCTCTCCCGGTTCATCATCCGGGATGGCCTCGCTTGGAATTCGCACAATGTTGATGGTCCGCAAATGCCGGTGCAGCGCGGCTTCCCCCAGCGGACAAGACCACAGAACAAGCGAGCCGCACTTTTCGTCCGAGACTTCGAGCAGCGTTTTGAGATCGGCTTCGCCGCCCAGCGGCACCAGCCAGCCCGACGCGGCTTCAATGTCCACATCGGCATGATCCAGAAACAGCGAGCGCCCGGTCAGGCCCTGCACTCTTAGAAGGTGTGGAAGATCGCCGTACTGGCCACCATCAACCACTGCAAACAACGGTTCAGCTGACGCGCCTTTCACTGCGGCAAACAGCTTCGAAGCCGCCGCCGAAAGCGCGGGCTCTTCGCTTGCCCCGCCTTCCTCATTCGCCTGTCCCGCCCCGTTATTCATTGGAACCCTGTTTGATAAACGGCACCCGCTGCGCCGCCATTTTTTTCAGACACTGCGCCGGCGGCGGCGGCGTCTTCCCCGGCACCAGGGCAGGCGTGTAAAGTATCGGGCCAGGACCAATGGTCAGCTGCGCCGCCGCGCCCTTGGCAATTGTGGTTTGCGGAGCTTCGATGACGATGATGCCGCTCTTGTCCATCTCAAAACGCGCCTCGCCGACCTTGACGCGGAACGTGTCCGCCGCCTTGATCTCGAAGACCTTGCCCGCGTCAAAACCAATGTTCTCGCCCGCCGAATAGGAGAGGCTCTTTCCAATGCTTTCATTCTTGTTGGTCCCGACCATCACCGTCTGATCGCCGCCAACAAAGGTGGACTTTAGAAGCCCTACCTGTTCCGTGGACACGCGTCCGACCGTGCGCGCAAAACTCTCGCCGACGCTGATTGTTTTGTTGGCGCCAATGCTTTCTGTGTGATTGTTGCCGACGCTGATTGTCTTGTCATGTCCGACATCTTCCGATTGATCATTGCCCACCGTCTTGGCGCGGTCGTGCAGGACATCAACATTCATGTCCTTCTGCGCGTGCATATAGATTTCCTCGGCTTCCGCCTCATCCTCGAAGTAGAGTTCGTTGAAGCCCCTGCCCTTGTGCGTGTTGGTCCGGAACACTGACCGTGTCTTATGCTCCGGCAGCGCATACGGCACCTTCTGCCGCGCGTTCGGGACAACCCCCGTCACCACCGGCCGGTCCGGGTCGCCGTCGAGATAGGTGACCATGACCTCCATGCCGATGCGCGGGATGATCTGGCCGCCCCAGCCGGCCCCGGCCCAGTTTTGGCTAACGCGCACCCAGCAGGTGTCGCTGCCGTCTTTCTTGGCGGTGCGGTCCCAGGGGAACCACAGCTTGATGCGGCCATATTCGTCCGGGTGGATTTCCTCGCCTTCGGGACCTGCCACCAGCGCGGTCTGCGTGCCGTCAATGCGCGGGCGTGGCGTTGTGCGGTGCGGAGTGGCGGGGACCCTTGAGGGGATGGCGGTGAAGGCGTTGTTGTATTCGGGGTCCCCGGCATTGGTCGTAGCTGGCACGGGTGGCACAGTGGATTTCAAACACCGCGTTCTGACCCTCTCAGTTTAAGATGACAGGTGGCCACTGACTCATGTCAATACGAACTGCCCTTCCCCCAGCACCGAGTTCATCAATCCCCATGGACCCATTGCGTTCGTCAAAAAACTCCGGGTACTTTCGTGAAAGGTATTCCACAAAATGCATGTAATAAACCTTATGGTCTCCCTCAAGATAAGTTTGAGATTCGGGCATACAAAATTTGTTAGGCGCGTTTTGGCCGAAAAATTTACTGACTGATACATCTATCATCATGAAGGCAGTCTCTACCAAGTCGTTGCGCTTCGCACTGGAGCACGCCTCACCGTTGGTAATTGCCACGATATAGATGTCCTTGAACGCCCACGCGACAGCATTTTTGACGCCACCCAAAGGCATGCACGGACTGCTTATCGGAAGGAGACCGGAAATGTTAACAGCGCCGCTATCGGTATCTTTCAGCGAAAAGACGCATCCACCTGCTGAAGATATCTGAGCACCAACCCGAGCTTCCGCCAAGGCGGAAAATTGCAATGCTACAACGATCACTCCGGCCGCTACACAAGAAATCTTCATTGAAAAAAAGCCCTCACTTCGAATGCCGCACTTACATATTCCTCTCCAATGATACCTGGTGTGGAACTATTATGACCAGAATGTTCATAGTTGCGGTTCTGAAAATCGAACGCATCTATGTGGTCTGTTCCGTTAAAGAAAATGATACCGCGCAATTTCTGACCATCGGTAGCTTTTTTGTTAAACCAATCGAAAACTGAATAAAATTTTGTGCTGCCGTCAGATAGTATCTCATATTCTCCTGGGATACTTGATACGACCCCGGACTTCGGGTCAGCCTTTTTCTTGTAGACCTTTGGCTTGACCAAATAGCGCTCCAAATAGTCCGCAAGGGATTGTGCCCCCCTAGCTCTACTATGATTGCATAGTGGTCCTTCAGTGTACGGTTGACGCGGCCCATTAAACGGCCATCCGGCATCCACGAGGGAATGTGAAAGGCGCAACGCACACTGATTGGTATAACCATCCGAGCATGGAGACCTATTCGAACTCACATAACCCGCAAATGCAGCTTTGAACTTATCCCAGTCTAGAGACATTTCGCAAACCCTAATTCAAATCAATCTTCTTCGCCTTCATCTTTATGGTGTTACCTGAGATATCTATATTCCCGTCCTGATCAATCTCGATTGTGCCCTTCCCTGTTGTTAATATTATCTTGGTTCCTGAAGATATTAAAAGCGTCTCATCTGATCTCAAAAGTCCCGTTTTCTTAGCTTCGAGGTGAAACCGACTTTCAGATTGAATATCAACATTCGCTCCTGCGGTCACCGAGTAGTCTCCACCACTTGAAAACATCATATTTTTGTTGGTACTTTCACTTTTGTTCTCACCAACAGATATCATCATATCACGATTAACAGATATCATAAAGGATCCTGGACTTAAGCTTTTGGAGTCATAAAAATCATGTGTAAATGTGCGATTTGTAGATGATGAAAGTAACTTCTCAAATATTTTATTTTTGTAATTTCCTTGGCCTCCTATAAATAATCTATACGAACTATCTATCATTTCATACTTGTTATTTCCAATATCAAGTGTTTGATTATTTCTTATGTTTGTTGATTGGTTATTCTCGATAGACGTATTCATGTCCTTCTCAGCGTGAATGTAAATTTCTTCATTATTTTCTTTATCTTCAAATGTCAGCTCATTCATCTGCTTCCAATTCTTCGACTTATGCGAATTTGTCCGGAACACACTCTTCGTCTTGTTCTCCGGCAGCGCATACGGCACTTTCTGCCTCGGATTGGGCACCACCCCCGTCACCACCGGCCGGTCGGGGTCGCCGTCGAGGTAGGTGACCATGACCTCCATGCCGATGCGCGGGATGATCTGGCCGCCCCAGCCGGCGCCGGCCCAGTTTTGGCTAACGCGCACCCAGCAGGTGTCGCTGCCGTCCTTCTTGGCGGTGCGGTCCCAGGGGAACCACAGCTTGATGCGGCCATATTCGTCCGGGTGGATTTCCTCGCCCTCGGGGCCGGCCACCAGCGCGATCTGCGTGCCGTCAATGCGCGGGCGTGGCGTTGTGCGGTGCGGAGTGGCGGGGACCCTTGAGGGGATGGCGGTGAAGGCGTTGTTGTATTCGGGGTCCCCGGCATTGGTCTCGTAAGAGCGGTCGCGGGCGGTGTGGATGATTTCGAAAATGACATGCTCTTCGAATGTGTTGGAGGGGTTGGCCACATCATAGGGTTTGAACCTTCGGGCCGGAGCAAGCGTCCTCACATTGGAATGGCCCTCAATGCGCTCATGATCGGCTTCGGCCGCCTGCATTCTGAGCTTCGACTGCTGCTCGACGCGGGCGTTGCTGATCGCCTGCGACGCCGAGCCCGTGCCATAGCCGCCGATCATCGGATATTCATACAGATCATAGGCCTCGTTCTTCGGCAGCTTGATCAGGCTGGGCGTCTCGCCCGCCGGCACGCCGCCGGGGGTCAGAAGGTTCCAGTCCGCGCCAGAGCGCTTGCCCGGCACAAAGCGGAAGCGCTTTTCGAATTTGGAGATGTGGTTGCGGTCGGTCGAGCCCATGGCGAAGCGGATCTCGGTCTCGGGACCGGTTGTATAACCCGACACATCCGAGGACAGATGCAGCGTGTGGGTTGCCGACACCGCCCCCATCGCCCCGCCCTCATGCTCGAACCAGTGGAAGATCCCGTCTTCCTCCAGACGCCGCGTCAGATAGGCGAGGTCCGTCTCGTTGAACTGCACTGAATAATGCTGCGGCTCCGGATCGGTGACGATGCCCTTGACCACAGGTGCTTTCAGCCCGTGCTCGCCCATCAGCATCTGCGCCACGTCAACGCTGGTCTTGTCGATAAAGATCCGGCAATTGGAGCGCTGCGTCAAAAGCCAGTGCTGCGGGCGGATGATGAGATGATAGGCGCGCAAGCCCCGCGTCACCGCAGGTCCCTCGACCATCTCCACCACAAGACCATTCCACGTCCGCCGTGTGCCTTGCCCGGTCTCCAGCGACACATCCACCAGCGTGCCGACCAGCTCCTGCGGCGTCAAATCCGTCTTCTTCGACCTGACCGCAACCGATATCTCAAACAGCGAACCGATCTTCTCGACAATCTCAACCGTCTCCGGCAACAGCACATCCGGCCCCAGAGCCGTCTCAACCCGGATGATCCGCTCCGCCTGAATGTAAGAGGCGGACATGATGTCGATGTTCATGGGAGAGGCCCTTGCGGAAGTTGATGCAACCTAAAATGTCTGAGAGGGATGCACAAGGGGCAGGCAATCTGCTTCCCCGCACCAGGAAGGTGAGCGCCGGTTTTGCGCAGCAACACAGGTGAGGCAGAGTCAATCACACCGTCTTTCAAACGCAGCGCCAGGCAATCATGCCAGACCACCGCCCGGCGCGAGCCGCCAAGAATTCTTGCTCCTTGAAACGCCCAACTGTGGGATGAGAACCCTAATTTTCTCAATAGATTCAATCCGCGCAAAAATACTTATCCCACCCCTTTCATCCTGCCCCATAATCCGCCGCGTGTGTGGAAGGGCAGGGCATGTCGGATATTGACTGGAAAGGGGTGATCGAGCGGCAGTCGCGGGACTTGTTCTTTGTCATGACAGAGATGTTCTTCATGGCTGGTCTCAACAAGGGCGTGCCGGTGACGGTGCTGACGCGGCGCATTTACCGGCGTATCTTGATCCTGCTGCGCCCGGCGGAAGCGGCGCTGCGCCGTCTGATCATCATTGCCGCGCGCGGCATTGTGCTGAAAGTTACGCCCAGCGGTCCGTTTCCGAAGGAACTGGCGGCGAAGCTGAAGAAGATGGAGCGCGCTTTTGATGCGGCTTCGGATGCGGCTTCAGATACGCCAGCGCGCATTCCGGTGTTCAATCTGATCGAGCCGCTCAAACATTTCGCCTTGCCCGGCGACCGCAAGCCGTTCCAGGGCAGGCCAACCTCGTTTCCGCGCATCAGCGTGCCCGGCTGGTCAACACCGTATTTCCCGCCCGAACCGGTTCCCCTCACCGGCGAGGACCCGATCAATGCCGCGCGGCTCATCCGGCGCATTACAGCGTTCAAACACGCGCTGGCGACGCTGCCCAAACAAGCGCGGCGCTATGTGCGCTGGCGCGGCAAGATGTTACTCGAAATCCGCAAACTCACCGCGCGCAAACGCGGCTCGCGCATCTCGACCATCCGTCCCGGCTATCCGCTGGGTCATCGCAAGAAACAAATCCATGAGGTTGACCGGGTCCTCAGCGACTGCTGCTATTTTCTGCGCGAATTGCGGAAGGAGCAGGATACGTCTTGAGGGGCGGTGGCTGACTTGACCGGCAGTTTGGACGGCGTCTGCAAGCAGGCGGCGGTGCGTTGGTGTTGGCTTTTTAACGCGATTCCAGCAAGACTTGAAATGCTCTAATTCAATTTTTTGAACTTGGCCACTTTCAAGAAGTTCACGGCCTTGCCGCTGAACTTGTTGACGTTTTGTGGCGCTTCGGTGGAAAAACCGGCCACATAAACCTCGGTCGGCGCCTGCCAGACCGATTCCTGATTATAGGTGACTGCGGCCACGTCCTTGCCATTTTCCGTCACCGGCTCTTTGGTCAGCGCAAACTGGCCGATATCCTTGGTCACAGGCACGGCAACCGGCTTCTTCGCCTTGCGTCCTTGGCCGGCCTTCGGCTTCGCGCCCTTGTCAGTGGTCCTCACGGCCGTATCGGCAACAGCAACCGGATCAAGCGCTTCCTCGCTCGCCAAAATCTTGGCGACTTCGTCCACGCTTGTCTTGGCGGCAGCCTCGGCAGGGGCAAGCGAGACTTCAACAACGTCTTCCGCCGCCGCAGGCGCGGCCAGAGGCTCGGCCGCTGCGACAGCCGCCGTTTCAGCAGCATCATCAAGCACAGGGCGCGGCGTTGGAACAGCCACACTTGCAACCATCAATTCGGCCTCATCAGCAGCTGGACGGCGCACGGGAAGCGGCACAGCCCCTTTGAGGAAAGGCTCAATATCCTCAGCCTGCGCCACAGCTTCCTGCGCGGGTTGAGTTCCGCCAAGCGCAGCGCGGATCGCTTCCGCCTCGGCCTGCGGATCGGCAGCCGCCATTTGAACAATCGCCTGCTCGTCAGCAGGCTTCTCGCCCGTCGCCATGCGCGCAGCAAGCGCCGCTTCGGCGGTCGGGGCGGCAAGCACCGGATTGGTGCGCGGCTTGCGGGACGGAACCGGCACGGCAAAGGCCAGCACCTCGGCCGCAGCCTCTTCTTCAGGCTTCAAATCCTCGGACGGGCGCACAACAGCAAGCGGGGCAGGCGTCGTGCGCTGCGGCAGCGCCGCGACAATGGTTTCTTCCTCCTGCGCGGGCGCCTTCGGCTTCTTCGCCGGTGCGGCAGCAACGAGAACTTCAGGCTCTTTCACGGGCTTTGCGGGCTTGACCGGCGCGCCCTCTTCATCAGACGCGGTGTCTTCTTCCTCGTCCGCCCCGCCGCCAAACAGCGCCGCGAGCAGCGACCTGCCGCCGCCCGAGCTTCCGCTCGAGGAATTGTCAAACTTTGCCGAACTGCCCGATTTCAGCCGCGATTTATAGGAGGCCTGCGCCACCTGATAGCCAGCAAGCGGCCGGCCGTCGGACGGCACATGCATGGTCTTCCCGCTCGGGAACACAGCCATCAATTCGCTGCGGCTCATCTTTGGCCAATGCCGGACATTGCCAACGTCAACATGGACAAAAGGCGAGCCGGAGCGCGGATAATAGCCGACGCCGCCCGCATTGGTCTGCAGAGCAGCATAGCGCAGCTTTTTCAAGGACACGCCGGGGATGAAGAAATCCATCGCCTTGCCCTTCATATGCTGGCTTTTCTCGGCAACGCCCTTGGAGCGTTTGCGCAGCATCGAATTGGTCGCAGGCGAGCGGTAACCGCCGATCACATGAATATAGCCGCGCGAGCCGGACTTCTTGTAGACTTCCCAAATGGTGTCCATCAGCCGCGGATCCATTTTGGTCGGCTCATTGCGCCGCCAGTCGCGCAGGGCGCGGTTCAGCTTGTTCAGCCCGTCATTCAGATAACGGCCATTGCGTTTGAAGGTGATTTCGACCTTCTCGCCGGTGTGAATATGATAAATCTTGAGAGTGCGTGTCTCGGCGCTTGCGGCATTGATGCCGGCAAAAATCGAAAAAAAGCTCAGGAGAATAGCCGCGCAAAGACGCATGGCGAGCTCTTGAGCGCGCATTTTCTGTGTCTCAACGATCTGATCTGCCCTCAAGCTGCGCCGTCCAACTTTAAACTGACCCCGATTTGGCTGCAAAAACCCTCCACAGCCAGCGCCGTTGTGTGCCACCATTCCCACACCTTTGAAAAACAAATGCGGTCAGACCATGGCAAGGATAACAACCACATAGCGATAATCCCTCCATGGTCAAGGAAGGGTTAATGGCACGGTTAACCTGTGAATAAGTGTATAGGACCGCAAAGAGCCGCCGTAAACACCTCAGGCCGCGCTATCCTCAGCCCCGTCAACATCAATCCCGAACTCGCGCAGCTTGCGGTACAGCGTCGAGCGCCCGATGCCGAGCCGCCGCGCGACTTCGCTCATCTGGCCCTTGTGATGCGAGATGGCGAACCGGATGATTTCCTCTTCCAATGCGGTCATCTCCCGCATAGCGCCACAATCATCAAGCTGGCTCAGCATGCCGTAGCTTGGCATGGGCGCAGCCCCTGGCCAGCCCAATCCGCCAATCATCGGCGTCTCCAGATGCGCGTGCGTATTGGTGAATTCCTCGGGCCGGGCCGCAAGCGCCGCCTCAATCGGGCTGACCTGCGCCATCACTTGCGGGAAATCAGACGGCATGAGCTCATTGGTTTCGCACAGGACAACCGCGCGAAACACCGCATTTTCCAGTTGCCGCACATTTCCGGGCCAAGGATAGGCCTGCAGCATGGCAATCGTCTGCGGATGCAAGGCGTTCAGCCCTTTGCGCCCCTCTTCGGCGGCAAAGCGCGTCATGAAATGCCGCGCAAGCCCGGGAATATCCTCCACCCGCTCGCGCAAGGGCGGCAGATGGATCGGAAACACATTGAGCCGGTAATATAAATCCTCGCGGAACTTGCCTTCCTTGACGAGCTCCAGCAAATTCCGGTGCGTCGCCGAAATCAAACGTATGTCCACCTTGGTCGTCTTGCGGCTGCCCACCGGATCAATCTCGCCGGTCTGAATCGCCCGCAGCAGCTTGACCTGCGCATCCAGGGGCAGATCGCCGATTTCATCCAAGAAAAGAGTGCCGCCGTCAGCTTCGAGAAACTTGCCGCCATGCTTGTCCACGGCGCCGGTAAACGAGCCTTTTTCATGGCCGAACAGCACGCTTTCAACCAGGTTTTCCGGGATGGCGCCGCAATTGACTGTCACAAATGGTTTGCCGCGGCGCTTGCTTGAGCCTTGAATGGCCCGCGCGATGATTTCCTTGCCGGCGCCCGATTCGCCTTCAATGATGATGGGGATATTCGACTGGCTCGCCTTCTCGCCAAGCCGCAGAACCCGGTCCATGGCTGGGCTGCGGGTCACAATGTCCGAGAAAGTCAGCGTCCCGCTGCTCGCGCGCTTGGACCGCTTGACCTCGCCCTCCAGCGCCTCGACCTTCAGCGCATTGGTGATCGAAACTTGCAGACGCTCTGGCGAAACAGGCTTGACCGCAAAGTCAGTTGCTCCTGCCCGCATGGCGGAAATTACCGTGTCAATCCCGCCCTGCGCGGTCTGGACAATGACTGGCACATGAATGTCCCGTTCGCGCAGCCGCGTCAGCACAGTCATCCCGTCAATATCAGGCATGACAAGGTCAAGAATCACAACGCTGATGTCAGTCGGACCATCAAATAGAGCAAGCGCCGCCTGCCCGCCATCGACACAAACGGGCTCATATCCCATGCGCGAAACGGCGGCTTCCAGAAGCCGCCTTTGAACAGGTTCGTCGTCAACGATCAGAATACGGCTTGGCATTTCGTCCCGGAATGCAATTCGCGTCTTCCCCTAACCTGCCACACAAGGCTAAAGAACGCCTCAACGAAGCCGGTAAACCTTGCGTTACCCAAAGTCAGCCGCACGCGCACGGTCGACTCTTGTGACTTTCTAGCGACTGAAAGACGGATACAACATGACCCGCTCATATAGGCCAGCCTCCTCCGTAGCAACCGCATTGTCCGGTGGAACCCCAGCGGTTGTTGTGCCCCTCCCCCGCTGGAATTTGGATGATCTCTACACGGGGACCGAAGCGCCGGAATATTTGCGTGACTGCGATGAAGTGGCAGCCGCTGCAATCCAGTTCGAGATGGATTGGAAAGGCAAGCTGTCACAGGAGGCTGCCAAATCCGGCGGCGGAGCGCTTGCGTCTATCCTGACGAAATATGAGCGGCTGGACGAGCAGATCGGGCGCATAATGTCCTATGCCGGCCTCAATTATTACGGCGACACGTCAAACCGGAAGCTGGCCAAATTCTTTGGCGATGCGCAGGAGCGCATGACCGAAACTGGCTCGCATCTGCTGTTTTTCACGCTTGAGCTCAACAAGGTCGACGACGCTCTGATCAACCAGGCTATGGCTGACAACCCGGCGCTCGCGCATTACCGGCCCTGGATAGAGGACCTGCGCAAAGACAAGCCGCACCAGCTTGATGACAAGATCGAGCAGCTCTTCCTGGAAAAATCGATCTCCGGCGCCGCCGCCTGGAACCGGCTTTTCGATGAGACTATGACCGCGCTTCGCTTTGATGTGAACGGCGAAAGCCTCGCGCTGGAGGCAACCCTTAACCTCCTTCAGGATGCTGATGGCGAAAAACGAAAGGCCGCGTCCAACGCGCTGGCAAAGACCTTCAATGAGAACCTGCGCCTGTTTTCGCTGATCACCAATACGCTCGCCAAAGACAAGGAAATCTCCGACCGCTGGCGCAGTTTTCATGACATCGCTGATAGCCGTCACCTGGCGAACCGAATCGAACCGGAAGTGGTGGAAGCGCTATCGGAAGCCGTCCGCCAAGCCTATCCACGCTTGTCACACCGCTATTATGCCATGAAGGCGAAATGGCTCGGCATGGACAAACTCAACACCTGGGACCGGAATGCGCCGCTGCCGGAGGCCCCAAACGCAGAGATCGCGTGGGGTGACGCCCGGGACATCGTCCTGAGCGCCTATGACGGTTTTGCCAAGACGATGGGTGATACCGCGCGCCAGTTCTTCGACAAGAGCTGGATTGATGCCGAGGCGCGACCGGGCAAAGCGCCGGGTGCCTTCGCTCATCCAACAGTGCCGTCGGTCCATCCTTATGTGCTCATCAACTATATGGGTAAACCACGCGATGTGATGACTTTGGCACATGAGCTTGGCCACGGCGTCCATCAAGTGCTTGCGGGAAAGCAGGGCGCCTTGATGAGCCAGAACTCCACTGACGCTTGCAGAAACCGCGTCTGTCTTCGGCGAAATGCTGACATTCCGCTCGCTCCTCGAAAAGACCAACGACAAAGGCGAACGCAAGGCGATGCTCGCGCAAAAAGTCGAGGACATGATCAATACGGTCGTGCGCCAGATCGCCTTTTACCAGTTCGAGCGCAAAATCCACGAAGCCCGCCGAAAAAGCGAACTGACTTCGGACGAAATAAACGCGTTCTGGCTTTCCGTTCAAGGCGAAAGCTTTGGACCTTCGATCAAGATTTCCGAAGGCTACGAGACCTTCTGGGCCTATATTCCCCACTTCATTCACTCACCCTTTTATGTCTACGCCTATGCCTTCGGCGACTGTCTCGTTAACTCGCTCTATGGCGTTTATCTCCAATCGCCGCTGGGCTTTGAAGACAAATATTTTGCAATGCTGGAAGCCGGCGGAACCAAACACCACTCGGAGCTTCTCGCGCCATTTGGCCTCAATGCGTCCGATCCCGCGTTCTGGTCGAAGGGACTTGGCGTTATTGAGGGCATGATTGACGAACTCGAAGCGCTCGACAGGGAGCTTTCTTGAACTCAGCCAAGACCGACCCGCCTTTCATTCTGTTTCGCGACGACATCTCACGTCAGGACATCCGATTCGAAAAGCCGGAAGCACTCATTGCGGCGAGTGATTTGAGTGAACTGGAATCCTTGTTCACCAAACTCGAAACGGCGCGCCGGGAGGGCAAATGGCTGGCGGGCTATCTGTCTTATGAGGCTGGCTATATGTTTGAGCCGAAGCTGCAATCTATCCTGCCTCACAAGCGCAAAATTCCTTTGGCCTGCTTCGGGATATTCGATGGGCCGAGTGTTTCGGCTTCTCCCCCGCCATCGCACTTATCGGACGCTCCCATTCTTGCCTCGCCAAAGGCGGTCTGGGATTATGAGGCCTACAAGTTGCGGTTCGAGATCGTTCACAAGGCGCTTCGTCAAGGCGATTGCTACCAGGCCAATTTGACGTTTCCGATTTCCGGCGCATGGACCGGCGAGCCCTTGCGCATTTTCGACGCCCTTGCAGCGCGGCAGCCTGTGCGTCACAGCGCTTTTGTCAACTTCGGACCGGCCAAAATCTTGTCGCGCTCGCCTGAATTATTCTTCGAAACAGATCAGCAAGGCTGGATCCAATCCTTGCCTATGAAAGGTACTGCGCGCCGGGGCAAGACGCCGGCAGCTGACAAAGCGCAGAAGCGGTTCCTGCAGTCCGACCCCAAAAATCAGGCCGAGAACCGGATGATCGTCGACCTTTTGCGCAATGACATTTCGCTTATCAGCGAAACCGGAACTCTTGACGTTCCAAAACTGTTTGAGGTCGAGACCTACAATACCGTCCATCAAATGGTCAGCCTCGTTCGGGCAAAGCTGCGGCCGAACCTGACTATCAGGGATGTCTTTGCGGCACTCTTTCCCTGCGGCTCCATCACCGGCGCGCCAAAACTTGCCGCCATGCTGATTTTGCATGAACTGGAGACGGCCCCACGTGATATTTATTGCGGTTCAATCGGCTGGATCGCGCCGGATGGACAAAGCCGGTTCAATGTCGCCATTCGCACGCTCACGCTCTATCCGAACGGGGAGGCGATCTTCAACGTAGGCGGCGGCGTCGTGTTCGATTCCAATTCAGAAGAAGAATATGCCGAGTGCCTATTGAAAGCGCGTTTTGCGTTGGGCGATATCAAGCCGGAAACATGGTTCTGAAATGTCTTCAATCCCCGCCTCAGGATTCGCGCACACACCTTACGACGGCTCGGCACAGTCGTTTACTATCGGGCTTGCCGCCATGGTTCCAGAAGAGTGGATAGAAGTCGACACCGCACTACCCGCCTATCTTGATGAAAAGGAAAGGCTCCAGACACTCCATCCAGACAAGGTATTCGTGGAAGAGAGCGATTCACACGCCTCACAGCAGGAAGTCCTGGATTCGCTTGCAGGCTACCTTCCAGCGACATATCCAAATACCTATCGCAGAATTGACCAGTCTATCGAGATCATCCCGGCGGCCCGGCTCATCAAGCTCAATCAAGCGGGAACGCCACCGCTCTTGCTCGCATCCAAACTGGTTCAGGAAGATCTGGTCATCATGCGTAAGGGCGAAAACGGCTGGCGTCTTGCCGCCGCAAGCCTGAGTTTTCCTTCGTCATGGTCGCTGCTCGATAAGTTCGGCAAGCCCATGCATGAGATTCACGCGCCCGTTCCGGGGTTTGGCGCAGGCACCCGCAATGCCGGATTGATTGAGCGCATGTTTGACAATCTGCAGCCAGCCAATCCTGTCAAGCGCTTCAATTGGTCCATTTATTCCGACGGTGAGCTTTATCACCCCCCGGCATCAGGCGAGCGCAACGCAAATCCTGATCATGCCTTCATCCGGGTGGAGCGGCAAACCTTGCGAAAAATGCCAATCTCGCGCGACATTCTCTTCACCATCCGCATCTGTCTCGACCCGCTTTCCACCCTTGCGGCACAGCCTAATGCAGCGCGCCTTTCCCACTCGCTTGCCGATCAACTCTCGGCACTATCGCCCGAAGAGCTGGCTTACAAAGGCCTGTCCGCAAACCGGGATAATCTCGTTCGCCGCCTTCGTGCCTAGGGACAATAAGCGTCAGCTTGCTCAACAGAGAAGGACACTCTAGGTTACCTCTTCGTTTTGCACCTCACTGTGCGTTTTGTTGCGTGAATGGAGTTTGTAATTGGAAGCAGGAAAATGGCTGGTCCATGCGGCAATCACCGGCCCGGTCGTCATGATCGGTTTTGGCTCAATTGGCCGGGGCACTCTCCCATTGCTGGAGCGCCACTGCACTTTTGACAAGTCACGCATGACAGTCATAGACCCGGTCGGCGAGAACCGCGCCATTCTGGAAGAACGCGGCGTTTCGTTTCTGAAAAAGGCGATCACCGCAAAGAATTACCGAAAGACTCTGCAACCGCTCCTGACAAATGGAGATGGCCAGGGCGTTTGCATCAATCTGTCTGTCGATACCTCCTCGCTCGATATCATGCGCCTTTGTCGCGAACTCGGCGTTCTTTACATTGATACTGTGATCGAGCCTTGGAAGGGCTTTTACTATGATGACAAAGTCAGCAATGCTGCACGAACCAATTATGCCTTGCGCGAAACGCTCCTGGCCGAAAAGCGTCGCAGTCCGGGCGGTCCAACTGCAGTCGCATGCTGTGGAGCTAATCCCGGCATGGTCTCATGGTTCGTCAAACAGGCCGTTCTCGACATCGCTCACGAGACGGACGAAGACTTTGTAGAGCCTAAATACAATGACCGCGAAGGCTGGGCCAAGCTCATGAAGAAGCTCGGCGTCAAAGGCATCCATATCGCCGAGAGGGACACACAGCGCGCGAAATTGCCGAAACCACTCAAGACATTCTGGAACACATGGTCTGTCGAAGGCCTATTGTCGGAAAGCTTGCAGCCAGCCGAACTTGGCTGGGGCACCCACGAAAAATGGATGCCCAAAAACGCCAAACAGCACAAAAAGGGCAGCAAGGCTTCGATCTATTTGAACCAGCCGGGAGGTAATACGCGCGTTCGCACATGGTGCCCGACGCCGGGTCCGCAATATGGTTTGCTTGTCACGCACAATGAGGCGATCTCAATTTCGGATTACTACACCGTGCGAAACGGCAGCGGCGAAGCCGTATATCGGCCGACCTGCCATTATGCCTACCATCCTTGCAACGTCGCCGTTCTTTCGATGGACGAATTGTTTGGCGCCGGCGGTAAATTTCCGAAACGACTGCATGTTTTGAATGAGGACGAGATCCTCGATGGGGCTGACGAGCTTGGCGTTCTTCTCTATGGACACAAGAAAAATGCCTATTGGTACGGCTCACATCTCACAATTGACGATGCCCGCCGGCTTGCGCCTTACCAAAACGCAACCGGCCTACAGGTCACATCCGCAGTCATCGCGGGTCTCATCTGGGCGCTGGAAAATCCAAACGCGGGCATAGTTGAGACCGATGAAATCGATTTCCGCCGCTGCCTGCAGGTTCAGCGTCCCTATCTCGGAAATGTCCGCGGAAAATACACGAACTGGAACCCGCTGAAGGACAAACTATCCATGTTTCCGCGAGACATCGACATCAAAGACCCTTGGCAATTTCGCAACATATTGGTCCATTAGCGGCGGCGGAAGCACCTGGCAGTCTTGCTTTCGGCGCGGAGTCGGTGTTCCTTGCACCTCAGGGACGCAATGAGGACTGGGACTTCCATGACCAAATCACTGAAAATTCTGGCTATTTGCCTGACCGGCGCACTCGCCTCGTGCCAGACCGTTGATTATGGTGGCCCGGTCGCAGTTGCACCACCGGTTGGCGCGGCAGAGGGGCAATGGGTCGGCACCGACGGCATCGCGGTTTCAACCTTCAACAATGGCGCGTTTTCATCAAGCGCGACCGACACTGGCTCAAAGCTTGCAGAAGGCAGTTACCGCTACACAGACCCGCGCAGCGTTGCGATTACCTTCACTTCACTCTTGCGAAAGACAACGGTGCAGGCAAACTGCGCTGTGGTCACTGACACCCAGATGAACTGCACATCCTCATCAGGCGCGCAATTTTCCCTGATCCGGAAAGCCTCAACGCCCGTTTGAGGACGATTGACCGCATTGAACTTCGGAACTGTGCTGCTATGTCATGGCCGCGAAGCGGGGCTTGCGGATGACACTTTCAGACAGTGAATTAACGGCAAAATCCAAGCTGGTCGGACCATTGCCTGTTGGCCATCCGCAGGTAAAAAAAGACAGGGTTGGCGTGATCCTTGTCAATCTCGGCACACCAGACGGCACGGACTATTCGTCAATGCGCAGATATCTGGCTGAGTTCCTGTCAGACCGCCGCGTGATCGAAACTCCGCGTTGGCTATGGATGCCCCTGTTGCATGGCGTAATCTTGACAACGCGCCCAAGCCGGTCTGGCAAGGCGTATGCGAGCATCTGGAACAAGGAAAAGAACGAGTCGCCGCTGCGCACCTTTACCCGGGCCCAAGGCGAAACGCTTGCGGACTTGATGAAAAACACTCCGGCGATCATCGTCGATTGGGCGATGCGATACGGAAATCCCTCGATTGAAAGCGTTGTCACAAAACTCTGCGACCAAGGCTGCGACCGAATCCTGGCTTTCCCGCTCTATCCGCAATACAGCGCGGCAACGACTGCGACGGTCAACGACCATGTGTTCCGCGCGCTCATGAAACGCAGGTTCATGCCAGCTCTTCGCACGGTCCCCTCCTACCATGACGAACCCGTTTACATAGAAGCGCTGGCGGCCTCAATTGAATTACACCTCGCAAGACTCGCCTTCAAGCCGGATGTCATCATCGCCTCGTATCACGGCATTCCCAAAACTTATTTCGAAAAGGGTGACCCGTATCATTGCGACTGCATGAAAACGACACGGCTTTTGCGTGAACGGTTGGGGCTCTCAAAAGAACAACTGATCACCACGTTTCAGTCGCGCTTTGGCCCACAGGAATGGCTGCAGCCCTATACGGATAAGACAATCGAGAAACTTGCAAAAGACGGCGTAAAATCCATCGCCGTGTTCAATCCAGGCTTTGTGTCTGATTGTTTGGAAACGCTTGAGGAAATCGCGGTCGAAGCAGAAGAGACCTTTCACCAGGCAGGCGGAGTGAACTTCGTTCATATCCCCTGCCTGAACGACAGCGCCGGGGGAATGCGCGTAATTGAGCACATGGTCCGGCAGGAGCTGGCAGGCTGGATATGAATTGAGGAGATGGTGGGCGGTACAAGGATCGAACTTGTGACCCCTACGATGTCAACGTAGTGCTCTACCGCTGAGCTAACCGCCCACTTGCGCGCGGCTTACATCACATAAGGCCCAGGGCGTCAATAGAAGGAACTTCCCCGTATCCGTCTCACGCGGCTTTGAGCATCTTCTCGACCTCATTGACAAGGTCGCGCAGATGGAACGGCTTCGACAGGATTTTGGCGTCTTTCGGCGCATTGGAATCCGGGTTGAGCGCAACAGCGGCAAAGCCGGTGATGAACATGACCTTCATGTCCGGATCGATTTCGGTTGCACGGCGCGCCAGTTCGATACCATCCATTTCCGGCATCACAATGTCGGTGAGCAGCAGGGAAAACGGCTCTTCATGCAGGCGCTGATAGGCGCTCGCGCCATTGTCGAAATGGCTGACGCTGTAGCCCGCCTTTTCCAGCGCCTTCACGAGGAAGCGGCGCATATCATCATCGTCTTCGGCGAGCAGAATCTTGTTCATGTTTTCTTCCAACTCAAACTCCGGGCTGCACTGGACGCCCGCGATGTCACGTTAACACATGCCGCCTTATGGTAAATATCGGGTGAAAATATTTACGCTAAAGCGAGAAAATGTGACACTCTGCGTCAAATTTGATGCATAATTGCAGAGAACAGATTGGCAGCGTCCAAAATGCGAATAAGACAAGATTGAAATGAGCGCAGACCGCGACTTTCGAGACGTGCCAATTATGCAAGTGCTGGAGCCGCAGCGCTTGGATTCGCCCTTTGTCATCAACTCGCCTCATAGCGGTAGCTGTTATCCGGCGGCATTCCTTGCGCAATCTCGTCTGACCACCGATGCCATCCGCAGGTCAGAGGATTGTTTTGTTGATGAACTTTTTTCCGGCGCACTTCACTTGGGTGCTCCGCTCCTTTGCGCAAACTTTCCAAGGGCCTATCTTGATGTGAATTGTGAGCCGTTTGAGCTCGACCCGAAGATGTTCATTGAAACCCTGCCCTCCCACGTGAACAGCCAGTCAATGCGGGTCGGGGGTGGGCTCGGAACCGTACCGCGGATTGTGGGCGACGGCATGGAAATCTACCGCCATCGCCTGCCCCTTTCCGAGGCGTTTGGCCGCATTGAGACGATTTACAGGCCTTACCACAAGCGGCTGCGTGATCTGATCATCCGGTCTCGCGCGCAGTTCGGCGTGGCTTATCTGCTTGACTGTCATTCCATGCCGGGGAGTGTTCGGCTTGGTGAGCGCGGCGTAAAACCTGATTTCATTATCGGAAACAGATTTGGAGCGAGCGCAAGCAACGACTTCACCAACGCCGGATTCTCTATACTGCACGGTCTGGGGTTCACGGTTTCCTTGAACAAGCCCTATGCCGGCGGATTTATTACCGAGCATTATGGTCGACCCTTGCAGGGCATTCATGCTCTGCAAATCGAGGTCAACCGCAGCCTTTACATGGATGAGCAGACTTGCCGGAAATCTGATGATTTCGCAGCGCTGAAATCAGTCCTTGACCATTTCCTTGCTCAGTTGCTGAGCGATTTCAGCGCACAGTCAGCAAGCACGCCACTCGCAGCCGAATAATCAAAAAAGAGACCGCACGAGCGATGCCAGCGCGGTCTAAGTCAAGGGAGGAAACGCCCAAGATGGGCATAGACAGATCACTCTGTCTGACTAAAAAGCTATGCTGCATCGCACAAATGTCAAGGGTGAATTTTTACTAAAAGGTAAATTCTGGTAAGCGGCTGACACAAAAGGCACACTCCCCTCATTCATGCCCGGTGACCAATATGCCTGTTTCCAAGGACTTCCTCTTTGCGCTTGCAGAAGCTGCGGCAAAAGAGACATTGCCTCGTTTCAGGCAGTCAGGTGGTATTGAGAACAAGCTCAATTCAGGCTTCGACCCGGTCACAGAGGCCGACAAGGCCGCCGAGCACGCAATACGTGCGCTGATTGAGCGGGATTTTCCTGACCACGGCATTCTCGGCGAAGAACACGGCGCGATGGGACTCGACCGAGAAAATGTGTGGGTAATTGATCCGATTGACGGGACCCGTGCCTTTATTTCCGGACTGCCTGTCTGGGGTACGCTTGTTGGCATGACCCTCAAGGGAAAAGCCGTGACGGGCCTGATGGCCCAGCCGTTTACCGGAGAGCTCTTTTACGCACTGGAGGGAAGATCAAGTCTTTCGCACGCTGGAAAGACCGCGAGACTGCGAACACGCCAGACCAAGAACCTTGCCGACGCGACCATGTTCACGACTACCCCGCAGCTTTTCACGGATGAGAGCAAGGCCCGGTTTGAACTTCTCGAAAGTAAGGTCAAACTCTCCCGCTACGGCTGCGACTGTTATGCTTATTGCATGGTCGCGGCAGGTCATGCAGATCTTGTGGTTGAGCCGGGCCTGAAAGCCTATGACATCGTTGCCTTGATACCCATCATTGAAAATGCCGGTGGTGTTGTCTCCTGCTGGGATGGCTCCCCGGCAGAAAAAGGCGGAAATATTATTGCCGCCGCAACGCCCGAGCTGCACAGAGCCGCGCTCGAGATCATGCGTCCAATATCAGACGGCTGATCCTGGCACGAAGGCAAAAAAAGCGGCCATAAACTGCTCACGCAACGCGTCCCGCTCCTGCATGATTTCATGCTTGGCGCCGTCAATTGTCAGCAGCGATCCGGATCTCAAACCCTGAACATAACTCTCAATTGCAGGCGTTGAGACGACTTGATCATTGCCCGCCGCAATGATCAGGATTGGAATTTGAATATTCGCTTGAAACTCGGGGTCTGTGACTGCCTCCATTGCCCGGCATGCCGCATTGACCCAGGTCACAGTGGGCCCGCCAAGCCCGAGCAGCGGATGTTGCTCGTACAGCGCTGAATTTCGCCGGTAGCGGCCGGGATCGGATGTCAGCTTGTTTCCAATGAACGGCTGTGTTTCCCGCGGTCTGCTGCCACCCACCATGTAGCGGCTGCCAAATCCGGAATAGCGCAATATTGCCGAAATGAACCTGATTGTGCGAGGGCTGATCGCTTTTTCTGAAAGCTCCAGCAAAGGGGCGCAAAACACCATGCGCTGCACGCGGTTCAACAGGCTTGGCGCGGCAAGAAGCGCAATCAGGGCTCCGGTCGAATGCGCCAGGATGAAATATGGACCCTTGCAGTCCGGCAGGACGATCTCGGTGAAAAATTGCTCCAAATCGTTTGCGTAGTCCTCAAAATCGCGCACATATCCTTTGAATGGGTCATTGATCAGCCGGTCCGAGCCGCCCTGCCCGCGCCAATCAAACGTCGCAACGCCAAAGCCGTTCCGGTTCAGCTCGGCGGTGGTCTCAAAATATTTCTCGATGCACTCATTACGGCCATTGAGGATCACAACCGTACCCTTGGAGCGTCCGCGCGCTTTGGCAAATGTCGCATAACGCAAGCTGACGCCATCCGGTGTGACGAACACTCCCGTATTGGCTCCCTCCGGTATGGGATTTCCGTCAATTTCAAAGAGATGATCGAACATGCGCCGCGCAAAGTGAGGACTGTGACGTCCTTGCTAATTCAGTTTCGCTCGAAAGGGAATTGCGACGCGCGTTTGCCGAGCGCAAAAAAACCGGAGACCAGTTTCCTGGCCTCCGGCAAATTTGCTCCGCCATGAAGGGACGTTGCTGACGAAGCAAAGTTCTGAAGTTAGTGGCGGCTACCCAAGCCGAACTCAATCGTCAGACCGGAGCCTTCACGGTGATGACGGCGTGGCTCCCAGCCGACGCGGCGGGCGGACAAAACATAGCCGTTTTCGGCGTCAACCTTGAGACGAACGACTGCGCCGTTCGGGCGAACCGCGATCACACGGTAAGTGTCGCCACGTAGGGAAATTTCAGTGACGCGGCCGTAACCCTGATGGCGAAGGATGCGGGAAACCTGGCGCGGAGAGAGGATTTCATCCTCGTACCGGACTTCATAATCGCGGGGCGGCGCCGGGCGGCGGTGCTCCTCACGCAAGACCTGGAAGTTCTGGTCAGCATAAATGATTTCCTCATCTGCGCCATAGCCGCCGGCAAATGCAGGGGCGGCCGAGAGGCCGGTGACGGCAATGAGGGCAAGGGCAGTGTTGCGCAAGAAGGAAGTGGTCATTTTGGTCTCCATTCCGCCGGGGGTTTTGTACGGCTTTGATGCTGTGGTTCTAGCAAGCCCCGCCTGAACCTGATCCGAACCCCTCATTCATGTGAGGTTCATGATTGCGACGCCCTGCCCTTGAAACAGAAAAGTGCATTTCCCATCTGTCTTGCGCAGCCGCCAGATCGGGGCTGCCACCCGCGCAGAATATGCTCTTTCAGGTATTCGCAGCGGTGCCATCGCAACTCATGTCGCTCCAAGGAGGACCACTATGCGTAGTTTTGACTTCTCACCCCTTTACCGTTCCACAGTTGGATTTGACCGGCTGTTTTCCAAGCTCGACTCTTTGGGTCAGCTTGACACGGCCCAAGCCTACCCGCCCTACAACATTGAGCGCACCGGCGAGGACGCCTATCGCATCACAATGGCTGTTGCCGGCTTTAGCGAAGACGAGATCGCCATTGAGGCCCACGGCAATTCGCTGACCGTCAGGGGCGAAAAGGCGGAGGAAAAGGCCGAGGACGGCGTTGAAGTGCTGTTCCGCGGCATTGCCGCCCGCACATTCGAGCGTCGCTTCCAGATCGCCGACCATGTCGAGATTAAGGCTGCCAGTCTGAAGAACGGCCTCCTCTACATTGACCTCAAGCGCAACGTTCCGGAAGAGTTGAAGCCGCGCAAAATCGCGATCAACGCTTCGAACGACACCAAGCAGATCGAGGCAAAAGCCGCCTGATCGATCAGACGGTGTTGAATGCGAAGGCGGAGCCGCAGGGCTCCGCCTTTTTTATTTCGTGCGGCGCAAGAGCCAATCAAGCGACATCTTGCCCGGCCCGAGAACGATGATCGCCATCGCCATCGCCGCCCAAGGCAGGTGGAAATTCGCCCATCCGTCGGGGATCGTAAGTTGAATTAGCGCAGTCATGAACAAAAGCCCAAGCGCCGCAAGCCGTGTGCCGAGACCAAGCACCAGGAGAACCGGCAGAACGATCTCACCAAGTGACGAACCCCAGGCCATCAGTTTTGGCAGCGGATAATCATAGACCGCGCCGAATATGTGCAGCTTGAACTCCTCTGTGAAAAGGAGTTCGGGCGTATCGGAAATCATCAGGAAACCGTCCCACTTTGTAAGGCCCGACTTGAAGAATGGCACGGCGAGCGCAAAGCGCAGCACGAGACTCGCAAGGGAGGTGGGCAGGAATTTCTGAACAAGGCCTTCGGCTTGGTCGACGATGGCGAGAGGAGTCATGGCCTATTCCTGATCGTTCGGTTTGATCGAAGTGAAAATACCTGCGGTGAGCATGCCCTGCAGATTGCCGGGAAGATCGAAGCCCGCATCGCCGGCAAGCGCCGCCTCTGCGGCCTGCGCCAGCGTCGAGCCAGCGATGAGCCGGGTGAAGAACAAAAGCGATGCGGCGCTGATAAGCCGGACATCCACCGCCAGATGCGGACGGGTGACCAATCCGAATTCGGGTTTGGAAGGATCGATGGGCGGAACTTCGCCTTCGGCGCGATTTGCGCTCATGATTGTGACGGCACTGTAGTTCGAGGCGAGCAACCGCGTGGCAGGATGTGCAATAAAGCGTGTTGCGAACAATTCTTCCGGTGGCAAAGCGGCGAGTTCCGCGCCGTCCAGAACCGGCGCGTCCAATTCATGATAGCTGTCGAGCCAAAGCCGCTCGAGCCGCGCGACATCGGGAATGTATGGATAGGCTTTGAGCGGCACGAAGGTTTCGATGAAAGCGGCCAGATCGCCGCCATACTCGGCCAGAAGCCGTGATTTCGGCGGATGGGCGCGCACGAAGAGTTTCGCCATTCCCGCAAAGAATTCTTCGCCAACCAGACGGCGCACGGCGGGGAAATTCGCTTCCAGCGCGCCAATCAGGCTGACAGTCACATTGTTTCGATAGACGGCGTAGCGCCGGTCTGCCTTGCCCGTTTGCGGGCCGAGCAAACCCTGCGGCGCGTCCAAGTCCGGGTTCAAAACCGCGTGCGAAAACGCGCCGGAAACTTCATGCCATGTTTCAGGCATGACGGCGGCCGAGCAAGGCGTTGCCGGAGTGGAAGTCCAATATCCTGTTGGCGGCCAGCGCCTCGGATTTCAATGTCTCCCATTCGGGCACGTCATTGTCCCACTCGATCAGCGTCGGGACGGGTCCGATGGCCTCGATGACGCGGCCATACAATTCCCATACGGGATCAGCGACTGGCCGGTCATGCGCGTCAATCAGCAAGCGCGCCCCGTGGTCGTCAACTTCCTCGGCATGGCCCGCCAGATGGATCTCACGGACCAGCGAAAGCGGGAACCGGTCGAGATAGGTTTCGGGTGAAAACTCGTGGTTTGTGGCAGACACAAACACATTGTTTATATCAAGCAGAAGCCCGCACCCGGAGCGCTTTGCAACCGTCGTGATGAATTCGAGTTCACTCATCGTCGATTGTTCGAACGCCACATAGGTGGAAGGGTTTTCCAAGAGCATCTGCCGGCCTAGCGTGTCCTGAACCTCATCGATGTGTGATACGACGCGGTCGAGCACCTCTTCCGTGTATGGCACCGGCAAAAGATCGTTGTAATAGGTCTCCTCATGGGTCGACCAGGCGAGATGCTCGGAAACAAGAGCAGGCTCATAGCGCTCGACTACGGTTTTGAGGCGCGTCAAATGGGCTTTGTCCAAGGAACCAGCGCTGCCGATCGACAAGCCGACTCCATGCACAGAAACCGGAAATTCACTTCGGATCGCGTTAAGCGCCGCATGCGGGGCGCCGCCGCGGCCCATATAGTTCTCGGCGTGAACCTCGAAGAATGCGAGCTTCACCTTGTCGGCGAGGATGGCGCCGATATGCTCGGGCTTCAATCCCGCTCCCGCACGTGGCGGAAGCGGAAAGGCAGGAAAGGCGTTCCCCTGAACAGCGTTTTTCTGGAGTGAACGGGATTGAAACAAGGAAACCACCCTTCAAGCGGAAATGTCACTGAGTGACTGGGATTACGCAGGAACGTCGCGTGTCAGCGGCTCAAGCGAACCATTGCGGTCGCCGTCAAGCTTCATCGAAACGCAGGTGCCCTTCTCGACATACTTCCATGAATTGCCCTGGAAATCCACCTTGGACGTGCCAGCGCAGCTTGTGCCAGCGCCTGCGGCACAGTCATTCTTGCCAGCAAGCGCAACACCGAAGCATTTTTCCTTCTCGGCGGCAACAGCTTGCGAAGTGACCAGAACGCTGCCAGCCGAAAGCGCGGTGGCGAGGGCTGTTGCAAGATAGGCGGCAGAAAGGGCTGTGCGTGTGTGGGACATTGTCTTCTCCTGAATTTGTTATTCAATTGCCGCTCTGTTCCGGCGACGCAGCCTAAATCGCAGATCAGCCCCTGACATGGAAATCAACTGAACGGGAGCGACGCTCACAAGGTCGTGACGCTTCTGTCAGGCGCGGTTGAGTTGCATTTTACGAAGATTTTCAGATCGGCAGCGCATCAATTTCCCCGGGCAAGGTCGCAAAGCTCGTGACAAGCCGAACCAGCGTCTCGTCCTTGCCGAGCTCGAATGCCGCGCTGTGAGGCGCATTCCAATCGTAGAACACCGCACCTGATTGCCGAAGTCTCTCGGCCTCTGAGTTTGCAAGGATGGCGAAAATCTCATTGGCCTGAGGCTCATGCGCCAGCCGCACCACTGACGAAGCGCGGATGCGCGCGGCCAGCTTCTCCGTCATCTCATTGGCATGGTGGGCGAGCCGCAGCCACAGATAATCTGCGAGATAGGCTTCAAACTGCGCGGCGATAAAGCGTGTCTTGGAAAACAGCTGCGCGGCACGCTTGCGGATGAAGGGCAGGTCCTTGGCTTGCGATGGGTTGAGGAAAACCAGCGCCTCGGCGCACCAGCAGCCATTCTTGGTGCCGCCAAACGAGACTAAATCCACGCCGCGCTTCCATGTCATTTCGGCGGGCGAGCAATTCAAACTGACCAGCGCATTTGCAAACCGCGCTCCATCCATGTGCAGCGGCAAGCCATGTGCCTTGCAAATGTCGGAGATCGCGCGGATGTCGTCGAGGCGGTAAACGGTTCCGACTTCGGTCGCCTGCGTGATTGAAACCGCCATGGGCTGGCCGGCATGGACAAAATCCGGCGGGAAACGTTTCAGCTCTTTTTCCAGAAGCGCCGGATCAATCCGCCCCAGCGCGCCGTCAACCGGATGAAGCCGCGCGCCGCCCGTGAAATATTCCGGCGCACCGCACTCATCTTCAATGGCGTGCGCCTCGCGATGGCAGAATGAGACACCGCCCGGCCGGTTGACCGCGGCAAGCGCCAAGGCGTTTGCAGCAGTTCCGGTGCCGACGAAGAAAACAGCGACTTCGCGCTCGAAAATCTCGTTGAACTTCGCCTCAACTTTCCTGTCGAGTTCACTCGCGCCATAAGGCGTCGCATAACCCGCCGAGTGCCGGGCAAGGTTCTCGGCGATAGCCGGGTGCGCGCCGGCCCAATTGTCTGAGGCAAAAATCATCAGAGTCGTTTCTCCATCGCTTTCAGATGTGGCAGCAGATTTCAGCTTCGGCAAGCCGGATGCGCGACTGAGCATAAACCGGTGTTATTACCTGCCAATGATTGATAGGATGACGGCAATTGAGTAATAGATCACGCAAAAGTTTGGCAGACAGGATCAATGCACAATGCGGCTGACGCGCCAGACCAATTACGCCATCCGCGCCCTCATGTATTGCGCCGCGAGCGATGGCGGCCATGTGCGCGTCAGCGAGATCGCGAACGCCTATTCCATCTCCGAGCTTTTCCTGTTCAAGATCATCCAGCCGCTGGTGGAAGCAGGCATGATTGAGACTTTGCGCGGCCGCAATGGCGGTATTCGTCTTGCGAAGCCGGCTGCGGACATCACGCTTCTCGATGTGGTCAAGGTGACGGAAGATGGTTTTGCCATGGCGGAATGCTTCGAGAGCGGCGACATCGACTGCCCCTTGATCGACGCCTGCGGCCTCAATGTCGCCTTGCGCAAGGCGCTGAACGCGTTTTTCGATGTGCTCTCGCAATATACGATCGAGATGCTGGTCAAGGAACGGCCGAACATGCGGGCGCTGTTGGGGTTTGATCTGGCCAAAGTCCCAGCTGTGGCTTCGGCGTAACGCCGCAATAAGTTCTGGTTGAAGAGCCACTAATTCAGGTTGCATTCTTATTCCACAGAAGATAGCGCATGCGACACTTGGCACGTATTGGGGGGTTGCAGTGCGCTATTCAGTGGGATTTGCTTTTTTCATGGCGGGTTTGACGCCGGCTATGGCGGCGGACGAAAGCGCCGCTCAGGACACATTTTTCGGCGATGCCAGTATTGGCGTCCGCTATAGTAACTGGCAGTTTTATGTGACCACATTTGACGGATTTGACACGACAACACAGCTCCTCAGAACTCCAGTGCTGGAAGGTCAGGCCAAGATTGGCATTCAGCCAAAGTCCTCCCGGTTCGGCGCACAATTTGACTTGGACTATGACTATTTTTCTTACGGCTGGCTCAGGCCAACACTCCGTGAGGATGGCTCTGAGACCAACATTACCGCAACAGGTCACGCAACATTTCTACCGAACGAAAACCTGAAACTCGGCGCATATTTTGGCCTCAACCGATATCGATATCAATCAAGCGCAGATTTCTTTTCAGCGAGATTTAGCGGCAGCAGACTGAACTACGGTGTTGAGGGTCTTTATGTTTTGAACCCCTCGACCTGGGTTGAAGCTCATATCGGCGCTCGCGACTTTATTAGCAGCGAATTCATTGTGTCGTTTGACGACGGCTCGACCTTTGGTGGCTCCTTCAAAGATTCAGACAATGAAATTTATGCCTACGACATCGGCGCGGCGGTCCATCACCGGTTCTCGCCAAGCTGGAGCGGAAGCGCAGGGCTCAACTTCGAACACCTGAATTCGTTCGATTCTACGCGAAGAACTCTGCAAGTCGGCGCTGGCGCAGCGTATGATTTTCAGTCCGTCCCGCTGAAGCTGTCGAGTTCTGTGATCTATTCATATGCGGATTTTGAGGATTTTGGCAGCGATATTCCCCATGATGTGCTGACCGCAAGAGCGAAACTGACATGGAGTTTCGGCGATCGCGGCACCGGCGCGGCAGGGAAGCTTTTCGCGGGAAACCAGATGCTGAGCAACTCGAACTGAACGGGAAAATCGCAAACTGGGCGCTGCCCCAATCCGGCCTATGGACTGTCTTCGGGTTTCGCTCTCCGAGGCCCGAGTAGGTTAGCTTCTCCCCGTGAAAACGGGGGAAGGGGCGGCGAGTTGTGTCTCCTCAAACTTTCACCCAAGCCCCGTTCTTTCTGCTCGACGCCACACACGCATCGATGAACGCCATACCGGCCAATCCGTCGTCAATCGTCGGATAAGCCACGTCCTTCGGCACTTTGCCGTTTTTCTTGCGCACCGCCCGGATTGCCCGCGCCGCTTCCGCATAAATGACGGCGAAGCCTTCGAGATAACCTTCCGGATGGCCGGACGGAATGCGCGTTGCCCGTGCAGCGGCGGGACCCGCGCCGGCGCCGCCGCGGGTGATAAGCTGCTTCGGCTGGCCGTAGGGCGTGAACCAGAGATAGTTCGGGTCGGCCTGTGTCCATTCGAGGCCGCCTTTTGTGCCATAAACGCGGACCTTCAGTCCGTTCTCATGCCCCGGCGCGACCTGGCTGCACCAGATCATGCCTTTGGCGCCGCCCTTGTAGCGCAGCATGATATGAGCATTGTCATCCAGCGCCCGGCCAGGCCCGAACGAGTCGAGATCGGCGGCGAGCGAATCCAGCGTCTGGCCGGAGATAAAGCAGCCGAGATTATAAGCGTGCGTGCCGATATCGCCGATCGACCCGCCCCCGCCCGACTGCTTGGGATCAACCCGCCAGGCCGCCTGCTTTTGGCCGGTCTTTTCAATGCTTTCCGTCAGCCAGTCCTGCGGATATTCGGCATGTACAAGGCGGATTTTGCCGAGCTGTCCCTTCTCCACCATTTCCCGTGCCTGCCGGACCATCGGATAGCCGGTGTAGTTATGGGTGAGGACGAAGAGCTTGCCGGACTTCTTAACCAAAGCCGCCAGCTTCTTCGCATCTGCCGTGGTGGAGGTGACCGGCTTGTCGCAGATTACGTGAATGCCCGCATCGAGAAACGCCTTGGCCGCCGGATAATGCATATGGTTCGGCGTCACGATGGCGACGGCTTCGATGCCGTCGGGGCGTTTGGCTTCAGCCTTGGCCATTTCCTCGAAAGAGCCGTAGCTGCGCGAAGGATCAAGCCCCAGATCCTTGGCCGAGGCCTTTGCCTTTTCCGGGCTTGACGAAAGTGCCCCGGCGACCAGTTCGAACTGATCATCAATGCGCGCGGCAATCCGGTGCACGCCGCCGATGAATGCGCCCTGCCCGCCGCCGACCATGCCGTAGCGGATGCGGTTGCCAGTCGTTTCCTTGCGTCCCTCGATTGCCATCTTAAAATCCTCAAATTCCAAGCATGCGCTTGATCTGTTTCGTGTCGCGCGTCCCGCCGGCGAAATCGTCGAAGGCTTTTTCCGTGACGCGGATAATGTGGTCGCGGATGAAGGGCGCGCCTTCCTTGGCGCCGTCCTCCGGATGTTTCAGGCAGCACTCCCATTCCAGCACCGCCCAGCGGTCATAGCCATATTGGGCGAGCTTGGAGAAGATTCCGGAAAAATCCACCTGCCCGTCGCCGAGCGAACGGAAGCGGCCAGCCCGGTTGGTCCATGACTGGAAGCCGGAATAAACCCCCTGCCGCCCGTCCGGATTAAACTCGGCGTCCTTCACATGATAAGCGCCGATGCGCTCATGATAGATGTCGATAAAAGCGAGATAGTCGAGCTGCATCAGAACGAAATGCGAGGGATCATAATTGATCATGCAGCGCTTGTGCCCTTTAAGCGCATCTAGGAAAATCTCGAAAGACGCGCCATCGAACACATCTTCGCCCGGATGGATTTCGTAGCAGACGTCAACGCCAACCTCGTCAAAAGCATTGAGGATCGGCCGCCAGCGCTTGGCAAGCTCCTTGAATGATTCTTCAATCAGCCCCTCTGGCCGCTGCGGCCAGGGATAAACAAACGGCCAGGACAGCGCGCCTGTGAAAGACACCATGGCGTTCAGTCCGAGATTTTGCGATGCTTTCGCTGCCATCATCAGCTGGTCCACAGCCCAAGCCGTGCGTGCCTTGGGCTTGCCCCTGACTTCGGGCGGCGCAAAGGCATCAAACGCCTCGTCATAGGCCGGGTTGACCGCGATCAGCTGGCCTTGCAGGTGCGTTGACAGTTCGGTGATTTCCACGCCTGCATCGGCGCAGATGCCCTTGACTTCGTCGCAATAGGTTTTGGACGTCGCCGCCTTTTTCAGATCAAACAGCCGTGTGTCCGGCGTCGGAATCTGCACGCCCTTGTAGCCGAGCGAACCCGCCCATTTGGTGATCGATTTCAGCGAATTGAACGGCGCTGCGTCTCCCGCGAACTGGGCGAGAAAAATCGCCGGGCCTTTCATGGTTTTTGGCATGGAATCCTCCCTCTTTGTGATTGGCAGGAAAGCAGAATTTGAGCGGGCGCGGAAGGGTGTGCGGGAGGAATTTGTGGACAGGCGGGGATACGCAAACTAGAGATGCCCCAGACTCGGCGCGAGGCACCCCTCTCTGTCCTGCCGGACATCTCCCGCGCGAGGGGGGAGATCGCTCGCGGCACGGCTTTCGCCAATTTTCAAGTTTGGTGATTGGCGAAAGCGGCGACACAGCGATCTCCCCCTCGCGGGGGAGATGTCCGGCAGGACAGAGAGGGGTGCCAGGCACAACGGAACGACATGAACACTCTCCCCCCAATCACCCTCACCGAACTGCGCGCCAAAGTCGGTCAGGAACTCGGCATCTCCCAATGGCGCACGGTCACGCAAGACATGATCGACCGCTTTGCCGATGCGACGGATGATCATCAGTTTCTGCATGTCGACCCGGTGCGCGCCGCGAAGGAAGGTCCGTTTGGCGGAACAATTGCACATGGTTTTCTGACTGTCTCGCTCCTCTCAACCTTGGCTTACGAAGCGCTGCCGATGATTGAGGGCGCGGTGATGGGGATCAATTACGGCTTCGACAAACTGCGCTTCATGAGCCCGGTGAAAGCCGGGGCAAGGGTGCGGGCAAGGTTCAAATTGGCGGATCTCGATATCAGGCCGTCGGGACGGGTGATGAACACATATGAAGTGGCGCTGGAAGTGGAAGGGCTGATCAAGCCTGCCTTTACCGCCACCTGGCTGACGCTGGCGACGGTGCCGCCACAGGAATAGGCGCGCGCCCACCCCCGGAAGTCACCTCCCGAGGGTCTCACCCGCCAAACCTGTCCCAATCACGCGCCGTGCCGCCCGGCTCACTCCCATCCAATTTCCAGCTTGCGCTTGCCGGTTGGCGAGAGGGCTTCGAGGGCGAAATAATGGGTTTCGTTCAAAATCTCGTCGACCTCGTGCCGCCACTTCTTGCTCCAGCCCGGCGGGCGGCCCGGGCGCATCAGGCCGAGGCGGTTGGGAGAGCAGGCCGGGCCGCCCGCCAGCGCGGCGTCGCGCTTGGCTTTCCAGCGCGCATAGCGGCGGGCGGACTTTTCCAAATCCTTTGCCGCGCAATGCAGCGCGTTGATGCGCCGCCACAGCTGGATTGCGTTCACCGGCGTGCAGGTTTTGCCCGTGGCAATGATGCCTGGAAACGGGACCGGCGGCGCCTCGCCGTCTTCGCGATAGGGCACGTAGTTTTTGAACGCGCGCAGCGGGTCGAACATGTTGAAGGCCGGAATGCGCGCTGAGGCGTCCGCGCCCTCTTCAGGCGGACCGCGCCGGCTGGCCGGATCAGAGCTGAGAATGCCCCAGTCGCGCTGGACGAAGCCGGGAATGCCCTGATCCCCTGCGGCCCTGCCTGAGACGCTGCTCTGACCGCGCAGGGAAATGCCGCCGCGCGAAACACTTCCGCCGCTAACGCCCTTGCCCACGATCAGCGGGAACGGCCCGCTTCGCCCTTGCCGCGGCTTGAACGACCAGCCATGGCCATGGGCCACGATGATCAGCAAGCGCCGCAGCGCCGCCTCGGCCGGCTCCAGCATCATCATCACCGCCTTCCACACATAGCGGGGCAGCGTCGTCATATGCTGGTCATACCTTGCGCCTGCCTCCAGCTCCGGCCGCTCGCCCGGCACAATGCGGGCAAGGGCGAACAGCTCGGCGATGACGGTCAACAGCTTTTCATGAAACCGCCCGGCAGCCACAACCCAGTCCATGCTGTCCCTTTCGCGGCGTGAGCACATCTGCGGAAATGATGCGGCGGGTTTTGAGGTTGGGGATGGAAGTGCGGGGATTATTTTACAAGGGATTGATTTTGCTCGGGAATAAAAAATAGTTTCGGGAGTTTATCCCTGAAAATCGAGTGTTGGCGGGGGTGGAAACGAACAGTTTGGAGCCAGGCGCGCCAAACGCCTGGCATGCGGATGGGCGGCTCGCTCCGGCCTCGGAAGTTACGGCTTCCCCGCTGCACGCCAAGCGTGACGGACAAGGGACGCCGCTGCGGCTGGCGGCCTGCCGCGCCTGCGCTGCATGTCGCCTGTCGAAAATCCCGCAACCGTCTTGTGCAGACAACTGATTTATGCAAGATAGAAATAGGACAGCATTGCTGTCATAATTTATTTCGGGTAAACGGGCCGGCGCATGGGAATCCCCCGCCGGCATTTTGCGCGGAATGCCCCTGAAAACTTGGCCGCGATGGCTTTGGAGGAGAGAGCGATGACGAATGTGACGCCATCTGGAACGGTCCTGCCGGAACAGGAACTTGCGCGCAATTCGGCCAAACGCATTGGCCTCCCCGCCGCCCAAGGCATGTATGATCCGAAGAACGAGCACGATGCCTGCGGCGTCGGCTTCATCGCCAATATGAAGGGCGTCAAATCACACCAGATCGTCGCGGACGGGCTGAAAATGCTCGAAAACCTGACGCATCGAGGCGCAGTGGGCTCGGACCCGCTGATGGGCGACGGCGCCGGGCTGCTCGTGCAGATTCCAGACCGGTTTTTTCGTGAGGAGATGGCAAAGCAAGGTGTGACGCTTCCGGCGGTTGGGCACTATGCGGTCGGCTACCTTTTTATGCCTCAGGATGCGGCGCTGCGGGCGCACTGCGAGGACATTGTGCGGGAAGTCGCCGCATCCGAGGGGCAGGTTTTCCTCGGCTTCCGCGAAGTGCCGGTCGACAATTCCAGCCTGTCCAAGGCCCCTCACATTGCCGCCACTGAACCGCACCACACGCAGGTTTTCATCGGGCGTGGGCCGCTGATTGCGGACGAAGATGATTTTGAGCGGCGCATGTACATCTTGCGCAAGGTGATTTCGGCGCGGGTTTTTGCCGAAACTCAGGGCGTCGATAACGGTTTCTACACCGTGTCGCTGTCGGCGCGCACCATAGTCTACAAGGGCATGTTCCTCGCCTATCAGGTCGGCGCCTATTACAAAGACTTGCTCGACCCGCGCTTTGAATCTGCGCTCGTGCTTGTGCATCAGCGTTTTTCGACCAACACATTCCCGTCATGGAAACTGGCGCATCCGTATCGGATGGTGGCGCATAATGGCGAGATCAACACGCTGCGCGGAAACGTCAACTGGATGGCGGCACGCCAGGCGTCGGTGGATTCCGAGCTGTTTGGCAATGACATCTCCAAGCTCTGGCCGATTTCCTATGAGGGCCAGTCGGACACAGCCTGTTTCGACAACGCGCTCGAATTTCTGCATCAGGGCGGCTATTCGCTGGCCCATTCGATGATGATGCTGATCCCTGAGGCTTGGGCCGGCAACAAGCAGATGCCGAAGGACCGCAAGGCGTTTTACGAATATCACGCGGCGCTGATGGAGCCATGGGACGGCCCCGCCGCCGTGGCATTCACCGATGGACGCCAGATCGGCGCGACACTCGACCGCAACGGCTTGCGCCCTGCGCGCTATATCGTGACCAATGACGACCGCGTCATCATGGCTTCCGAGGCTGGCGTTCTGCCGGTGGACGAGTCGACTATCGTCAGGAAGTGGCGCCTGCAGCCGGGCAAGATGCTGCTGATCGATTTGGAGAAGGGCACCATTGTCTCCGATGAAGAGATCAAGAACGAGATGGCGGCGGCTTTTCCATACGAAAAATGGCTTGAGCGCACGCAGCTGGTGCTGGAGGATTTGAAGCCGGTGGAGCCGGGCACGGCGCGCACGGATGTGCCGCTGCTCGACCGGCAACAGGCGTTTGGCTACACACAGGAAGACACGAAAGTGCTGATGGCGCCGATGGGCACGATTGGCCAGGAAGCCGTCGGTTCGATGGGCACGGACACGCCGATTTCGGCCATGTCCGACAAGTCGAAAATGCTGTTCACCTATTTCAAGCAGAATTTCGCGCAGGTCACCAATCCGCCGATCGATCCGATCCGCGAAGAGCTGGTGATGAGCCTGGTCTCTTTCATCGGCCCGCGGCCAAACATTTTCGACCTTGTCGGCAATTCACGCCGCAAGCGGCTGGAAGTGCGCCAGCCGATCCTGACCAATGAGGATCTGGAGAAGATCCGCTGCATCGGTTATTCCGAGGACCGGTTCGACACCAAGACGCTCGACATCACCTATGCGGCGGCGGAGGGCGCGGCGGGCATGCGCGGCGCGCTGGACCGGCTGTGCGAGCGGTCGGAAGCGGCGGTGGCCGGTGGCTACAACATCATCATTCTCTCCGACCGCCAGGTCGGGCCGGACCGGATTCCAATCCCGTCACTTTTGGCGACGGCGGCGGTGCATCATCATCTGATCCGCAAGGGCCTGCGCACGGCAGCGGGGCTGGTCGTTGAAAGCGGCGAGCCGCGCGAGGTGCATCATTTCTGCTGCCTTGCAGGCTATGGCGCGGAAGCGATCAATCCGTATCTGGCGTTTGAGACGCTGGAGGACATGCATGCGCGCGGCGAATTCCCGCCGGAAGTCGAGAGCGACGAACTCGTCTACCGCTACATCAAGTCGGTCGGCAAAGGCATTTTGAAGGTCATGTCCAAAATGGGCATTTCGACCTATCAATCCTATTGCGGCGCGCAGATATTTGATGCGGTGGGTCTGAAGACCGATTTTGTCGCGAAGTATTTCACCGGCACATCTTCGCTGATCGAGGGCATCGGGCTGGATGAAGTGGCGGGCGAAACGGTGTCGCGTCATACCGATGCGTTCAACGACAATCCTGTGCTGCGCACGACGCTCGACATTGGCGGCGAGTACATGTTCCGCATGCGCGGCGAGGCGCATATGTGGTCGCCCGATACGGTGGCCAAGCTCCAGCACGCGGTGCGGACCAATTCGTTTGAGACTTTCACCGAATACTCCAAACTCATGAACCGCGAGACCGCGCGGGCGCAGGCGATCCGCGGGCTGTTCACCATTGCGATGGCGGAAGAGTCCGGCCGCAAGCCCGTGCCGCTGGAGGAGGTTGAATCGGCGGCAAGCATCGTGCGCAAATTCTCGACGGGCGCGATGTCGTTCGGCTCGATTTCGCGCGAGGCGCACACGACGCTGGCGCGGGCGATGAACCGGATCGGCGGCAAGTCGAACACCGGCGAAGGCGGCGAGGAGCCGGACCGCTACATGCCGCTGCCGGACGGATCGAAGAATCCCGAGCGCTCGGCGATCAAGCAGGTGGCCTCGGGACGGTTCGGCGTGACGGCGGAATATCTCGTCAATTCCGACATGATGCAGATCAAGATGGCGCAGGGCGCAAAGCCCGGCGAAGGCGGCCAACTGCCCGGCCACAAGGTTGATGCGACGATTGCCAAAGTGCGGCATTCCACGCAAGGCGTCGGCCTCATCTCGCCGCCGCCGCATCATGACATTTACTCCATCGAAGATCTGGCGCAGCTGATTTTCGATCTGAAAAACGTCAACCCGGCGGGCGATGTTTCGGTCAAGCTCGTGTCGGAAATCGGCGTCGGCACGGTGGCGGCGGGCGTCGCCAAGGCGCGGGCCGACCATATCACCATTTCCGGCTATGACGGCGGCACCGGCGCTTCGCCGCTGACCTCGATCAAGCATGCCGGTTCGCCATGGGAAATGGGCCTTGCCGAAACGCATCAGACGCTGGTGCTGAACGGCCTGCGCTCGCGCATCGCGCTGCAGGTGGATGGCGGTCTGCGCACGGGGCGCGACGTGATTGTTGGCGCGCTGCTTGGCGCGGACGAGTTCGGCTTTGCCACCGGCCCGCTGATTGCGGCGGGCTGCATCATGATGCGCAAATGCCATCTCAACACCTGCCCGGTCGGCGTCGCAACGCAGGACCCGGTCCTGCGCAAGCGCTTCAAGGGCGAGCCGGAGCATGTGATCAACTTCTTCTTCTCGATCGCCGAGGAAGTGCGGCAACTGCTCGCCCAGATGGGCTACCGCAACCTCGCGGAAATTACCGGCCAGTCGCAGCTGCTCGGCAAGGCGGCGGTGATTTCGCACTGGAAGGCCAAGGGGCTCGACTTTGCGCGGCTGTTCCACAAGCCGGAAGGCGGGGCGGACGATATCCGCCACACGCAGCGGCAGAAGCATCCGATTGACGACATTCTCGACCGCAAGCTGATTGCGGCCGCGGCGCCTGCGTTGGAGAAGGGCGAGCCGGTGTCCATCGCAATGGAAATCCGCAACACCGACCGCACGGCGGGCGCGATGCTGTCCGGCGAAGTCGCCAAACGGCATGGACAAAGAGGCATGAAGGACGGCTCGTTCAACGTAGCCTTCACCGGCACGGCGGGCCAGTCGTTCGGCGCGTTCCTTGCGCGCGGCGTGACATTTGATCTGTCCGGCGACGGCAATGACTATGTCGGCAAGGGCCTGTCCGGCGGGCGCATCATCGTGCGGCCCTTCGAAGGACTCGAAGATTGACGCGGGCGAGTCGATCATTGTCGGCAACACGGTGCTCTACGGCGCGACCGACGGCGAATGCTATTTCTCCGGCGTTGCCGGCGAGCGCTTTGCCGTGCGCAATTCCGGCGCCATCGCGGTTGTCGAGGGCGTCGGCGATCATGGCTGCGAATATATGACCGGCGGCGTCGTTGTTGTGCTTGGCAAGACCGGGCGCAATTTCGCCGCTGGCATGTCGGGCGGCATCGCCTATGTGCTGGACGAGCAAGGCGATTTCGCCGAGCGCTGCAACATGGCGATGGTCGAGCTGGAGCCGGTGCCGGAAGAGGACGACCTTCTCGAAAAACTGCACCATCATGGCGGCGATCTCGAGTTCAAGGGCCGCATCGACGTGATGGAAAACATGTCAAGCCATGACGACGAGCGGCTGCTGCAGCTGGTGGTCACGCATGCCAAGTTGACGGGTTCCGAGCGCGCCAAGAAGATCATCGAGCAATGGGCGCATTACCGGCCGATGTTCCGGAAGGTGATGCCGGTCGAGTATCGCCGGGCGCTGATGGAGATGGAGCAGGAGCGGATGGGCGTGGCGGCGGAGTGATGATTGCGTGAGGGTTGACGTTGTGATATGACATTGGCATATCACAGTTAGGAGGCAGCCATGAACGAGCATGTTTCGACGAAGAAGATCGTCCATGTGTTCAAAAACGGACGCAGCCGGGCGGTGAGGATACCGAAGGAATTTGATTTCGACGGCGACGAAGTGGAGGTCACCAAGAACGCGAATGGCGAGATTCTGCTTCGGCCAATCAAGGCGCCAAGGACACTGCTGCAAGCGCTTTCAATGATGGAGCCAATACCTGAAGAAGAGTGGTTCCCGGAGATCGAGGACTACCCGCCACAGCCGTTCACCGCGTTCGATGAAGTTGAGGAATGAGATATCTTCTTGATACAAATATCATTTCGGACTTGATGCGGAATCCGGAAGGCAGGGTGGCAGGGAAAATCGCTGAGGTCGGTGAAAAGAACATTTTCACCAGCGTCATTGCAATTGGAGAAGTTCGGTACGGAATTGAGAAAAGAGGGTCGAAGAAGCACGCAGCGGCATTGAAAACGCTTCTGCCGTTCATCAACCCCGAACCATGGAAGGCGCCTGCAGACAGGCACTACGCGACGATCCGCCTTGCAATTGAAGCAATGGGGCTGCCAGTTGGTCAACTGGACATGTTTTTGGGAGCTCAAGCCTTGGCCTCCGACGCGGTGTTCGTTACGGCCAACGAAAAGCATTTCCGGCATATGCCCGGGCTGACGGTAGAAAACTGGCTCCGCTGAGAGTCATGAGAGACGGATGAGACAATGGGAAAAGTAACAGGCTTCCTCGAGATTGACCGGCGCGACAGGAATTACAAGCCTGCGTCCGACCGCATCCGCAATTACAAGGAATTCACCATCCCGCTCGGCGACGAGGCGACGCAGGGCCAGGCGGCGCGCTGCATGGATTGCGGCATTCCCTATTGCCACAATGGCTGCCCGGTGAACAACCAGATCCCCGACTGGAACGATCTGGTTTATTCCGGCAAATGGCAAGAAGCGGCGCGCAACCTGCATTCGACCAATAACTTCCCCGAATTCACCGGCCGCATCTGCCCAGCGCCCTGCGAAGCTTCCTGCACGCTCAACATTGAGGACACGCCGGTCGCGATCAAGACGATCGAATGCGCCATTGTCGACAAGGCGTGGGAAAATGGCTGGGTCAGACCGGAGATCAACAGCGTCAAGACCGGCAAGCGCGTCGCCGTGATCGGCTCTGGCCCCGCGGGAATGGCCGCTTCGCAGCAGCTGGCGCGGGCGGGGCATGACGTTCACCTGTTCGAGAAGAACGCCAAGGCGGGCGGGCTGATGCGTTATGGCATCCCTGACTTCAAGATGGAGAAGACGCATATTGACCGGCGCGTCGCGCAGATGGAGGCCGAAGGCGTCACATTCCACTATGGCGTCAATGTCGGCGTCAACCGCGATGCTCAAGGCATGCTGTCCGAGTTTGACGCGGTGCTGGTGACAGGCGGCGCTGAAAAGGGCCGCGATCTTCCGGTTCCGGGACGTGAACTCGCAGGCATTCATTTCGCCATGGATTTCCTGCCGCAGCAGAACCGACGCGTGTCCGCGGAGCCGCCGCTCGACAATCACATGATATTGGCCGGCGGCAAGCATGTCGTTGTCATCGGCGGCGGCGACACGGGCTCGGACTGTATCGGCACATCAATCCGCCAGGGCGCATTGTCGGTGACGCAGCTTGAAGTCATGCCGATGCCGCCGGAGAAGGAAAACAAGGCGCTGACCTGGCCGAACTGGCCCTTGAAGCTGCGCACCTCGTCCAGCCACATGGAAGGCGCGGAGCGGGACTTCTCGGTGCTCACAACCAGCTTCTCCGGCGAGGACGGCGCGGTCAAGGCGCTGAACTGTGTGCGCGCGGACGCCAAGCTGCAGCCAGTTGCAGGCACTGAATTTCCGCTCAAGGCCGATCTGGTGCTTCTGGCCATGGGCTTCGTCTCGCCGGTTCAGGAAGGCATGCTCGCCTCGTTCGGCGTCAAGCTCGACGCGCGCGGCAATGTGATGGCCAATGTCCAGGATTACCGCACTAGCGTCGACAAGCTGTTCGCCGCCGGCGACATGCGGCGCGGCCAGTCGCTGGTTGTCTGGGCGATCCGCGAAGGCCGTCAGGCGGCGCGGTCTGTGGACGAGTTTCTGATGGGGTCGAGCGTATTGCCGCGGTAGGAATTACCGCGTCGAACCGGTCGTGTCCGGCGCGGCGTTGGCATCTGCATCAGTAGCACTGTCCTTTGCGCCTTTCCACGAAAAGTCGTTGACGCGGCCAGGCTTTGGCGCAGCTGCGAGCGGATCGGATACGCCGCCCGGCGCCGCTGCCGCTTTTGGAGCCACGGTCGCGCCCAGAAGTTCGGCGCCGCCATCGAGTTCTGGATCGTTGATGCCCATTGGCTCGGTGCGGGTGATCACTACCGGCGCCGGCAGCATGGGACCGATGAATCCTGCAGCGGTTGGCGCGGGCAATAAGGCGACCGGAGATCCGTCGCTCAGTCCCATAATCTGCTTGAGCGGCTTCTCGATAAAGAAGGCCGCTTTGCGCTTGCCAGCCTTGGAGAACGAAATGCCGTCACTGCCGCGCAGCCTTGCCGGAAGTCCGTTCATGTCCGGCCCCGACTGCTGAAACACGCCGGCCTCGTCGACGAAGCCGTCCCATATATCAACAAAGGTTCCGCCGACCCGCTCCACATTCTTGCGGTAAAGGTCGTTGAATGCGATCATCGACGTCGTCATTTGCGTGGATCGCAGGGCCGGCTGCCCAACCCAGACGACTGGCACCGAACCTGCCTTCAGCGCATCTGCCATGTCCGAGACGCGCTTGGCGTATTCGCCGTTCCAAGCCGGCGTTCCGACGCTTTCGCGCGACTCCCCGACGCGCATTTGCTGGCGGTCATTGATGCCAAGCATGACTATGACGGCGGAGGGTTTGAACTCGGCAATCAGGGGTGCGATGTTCTGCGGCCAGTTATAGAAGTCGTCGCGCGCCAGCCCGGATGAACCATTGGCCTTCTCGATGATCGTGAGATTGGCATTATCTTCGAAAGCTTCGACCAATCCCTCTGCCACGGCCCCGGCCATGAAGTCACCGATGACGAGCACTTGCTTGGCATTTACCGCCTTCTCAACGGGTCCGGTATCTTCCGGAATGTCGGCATGCAGCGGTGCTGACATGGGTGGCGCGGCCGCAGCGGCTGCTGCTGGCGCACGCGTCGTGCGCCGCGCGACCGTCCGCTGCTTTATTTTGGGTTTCTTGCGGCTCTGAACCGTGGCGCTGACCGCTTTCTTCGGGCGTTTCTTGACGACTGGCCTCGGCCTCTCTGGCTCAGCGCGCCTTATGCCAAAAAATTCGAGAATGGACCGTGAGCGCTGGACACGTTCTTGAGCATAGGCCTCGGGCGGGGCAAAAGAGATAGCTCCCAAGGCTAGCAAAACCGCCAGGAAGGCGGTCGCCAGCAGGCGCGGTAAGCTGGTGAGCTTGGCCGATGCAGTCACGAAGTCTGGGCCTCACTTCTTCTGTTTCAAGAACAGAAGCAGTTCTTTGCTCGCATAGCCGTCTTGCGTCAATCCATGAGCAGCCTGGAAAGACAGGATCGAAGCCTTGGTGCCGGAGCCAATATTACCATCGACTTTCCCGTCATAATGACCGGATTGGGTCAGGGCACTTTGCAACTGCTCCTTTTCTGCAATCGAAAGCGGCGTGAAGGGGCGGTTGAAATCATTGGCAAAGCCCCCGCCGCCGCCGATACGGTCTGCCAAGACACCCACGGCCAAAGCATATTTGTCGGCGTTGTTGTAACGCTTGATCACGGAGAAGTTCTTCAGCATCAAAAATGCCGGACCTCCGCGGCCATCAGGAGTCTTCAACACAGCACTGACGGAAGGATTTGAGAATGGTTTGCCATTGGCGCGGGTCACGCCCAAGGACTGCCATTTGGCAAGTGACATGGCGCCGGCTGGGAGCTTTCCGGCCGGAAGCCGGACTTCATAGCCCCATGTCTGGCCCGACTGCCAGCCGTTCTTAGCAAGCAGATTTGCCGCCGTTGCAAGCGCATCCGGCACCGAGTTCCAGATGTCACGGCGGCCATTGCCGTCAATGTCAACGCCATAGGCGATATAGCTGGTGGGGATAAATTGCGTGTGCCCCATCGCGCCGGCCCAAGAGCCAACCAGATTGGATTCGTCAATCTCGCCACGCTGCAGGATTTTTAACGAGGCGAGCAATTGGGTGCGGGCAAACTTGGCGCGGCGCTTGTCGGCATAAGCAAGGGTCGCGAGCGAGCGGACAGTGCTTTTCACCACATCCGGCCGCTTCAATATCTCGCCATAGTTCGATTCCATCGACCAGATGGCCAGGAGGACATTGCGGCTGACACCAAATCTCTGCTCAATCTTGTCCAGCCAGGGTTTGTACTTTTTCGCCATGGCCTGACCGGTCGCGACCGACCGCTCGTGCACGCGGTTGTCAAAATAATCCCACATCGGAGCTTTGAATTCCGGCTGCGTCTGCACCTTTTCGAGCACTTCAGGGTCGGGCTCATTCACACCGGCAAATGCGCGGCGGTAGGTTTCACCCGAAATTCCACTTTTCGCGGCGACCGAGCGGAAGCTCTCGACCCAGTTGCGAAATCCGGCGTCCGCCCACGCGCTGCCCGTCAAGGAAGTAGAAGCGGCAAGTCCCAGCGCCGCTGACAGAAGCGCTCTGCAAAGCGCTGAACGAAGACCCGTCCTCATTGCAAACTCCTCGAATTGGTGTTCATTGCGTAAAAATAGGTCTGTCCGGTTAGGAATTGGTTTACCAACGCGCAACAAATCCGCATAAAGCAACTTCACCTTGCGTCAATTGCTTTGAACCCAGCAATGGCGTTCGATATTTGTCAATTTTGTCATGAAAATGGTTCAAGCTCAATCTGGGGACAAGTCTGACTATGGCGGCTAATCGCAAACTTAGAAAAGCAGTGTTTCCTGTCGCAGGTCTTGGCACCCGCTTTCTTCCTGCCACAAAGGCAATTCCGAAGGAAATGCTGACAGTCGTGGACCGGCCGGTCATACAATACGTGGTCGATGAAGCGCAGGAAGCGGGCATTGAGCATCTGATTTTTGTGACCGGACGCAGCAAGGCCGTTATTGAAGACTATTTCGATGTGCAGTTCGAGCTTTACAACACGCTGGCCGAGCGCGGGAAGGACGAGGAACTTTCCCGGCTGATGCGCATGCAGCCGGAGCCTGGCACAACCAGTTTCACCCGCCAGCAAGTGCCCCTCGGTCTCGGCCATGCCGTGTGGTGCGCGCGAGATCTGGTTGGGGATGAGCCTTTTGCACTGCTCCTGCCGGACATGATCATGCAGGCCGAAGAAGGCTGCCTGAAGAAGATGGTGGCGCTTTATGAAGAGACCGGCCACAACATCATCGGCGTGCAGGAATGCGATCCGTCGGAAACCAACAAATACGGCATAGTCGGAAAAGGCGAGCCAGTTGGGCATGGTTTTGGACTGACAGGGATGGTGGAGAAGCCAGACCCGGCAAATGCGCCGTCGAATTTGTATATTAACGGCCGCTATATCTTACAGCCAGAAATCTTTGACTATCTCGCAATCCAGGAACGGGGAGCAGGCAACGAAGTCCAGCTGACCGACGCAATGCTGAAACTGATGAATGATCAGCCCTTCTACGGCTATCATTTCAAGGGCAGAACCTTCGATTGCGGCTCCAAAGAGGGATTCGTTGAGGCTAATCTCGCCTTCGCTCTCTGGCGGCCCGATCTGCATGATCATATCGCGGAAATGGCGGTGGAACTGCTGGAGACGACTGTGCCTCTGGAGCGACGCCGCGCGGCACGGTAAGCTACCGGCGGAAGGTCATTCCGACAAAGACGGAATTGGTCTGCGACTCGCGCGTCGGATCTGTTGACGTGACGGTCTCATGCGCCACGCGAGAATTCAGACCGATGTAGCGGTTGAACCAGTAAGTGAATCCGGCGCCTGCAGAGAATGTAAGTTCGTTCGGATTGGGTCCGGAATAATCGCGCAGGCGCACGCCGGCATTTGCGGTCAGATCAAGGTTTTCACGCACGCGCTTGGTCATGGCCAGGCTGAGACCATGCAGCAGCGAGCCCGCGCTTGTCGCGGTCGATGCGCCCTCAACCGTGGTGGAGGCAGTCAGCGCAACATTGGTGCCGCGCATGGGCGACCAGTTCATGGTGCCGGCAAGCGAAAGGCCGGAAATGTCTTCAAGGGCCGGATCGTCGATATTTTCAACAAGATAACCAATGGCAAGATCGCCGCGCAGCTTCTCGCTGAAATCGGCCTCAACACCCGTGCGGATGGCAAGGCGCGTGGCGGCGCGCTCAAGACCGAAACTGTCGGTCGCATTGTCATAGAAACGGCGGCCAATCTCGCCTTCCACAAACGGAGAGAGGGCGGGCGAAATATCGTAGCTCGCGCGCAGTGTGAGACCCGCATAGGTGTTGTTACGGTCCTCCTGGGAGACCGCTGCGCCGGCGGCGTCGGTTGCCTCGCCATAGGATGAACGCTCAGCGTTCAAACGTGCGCGGATGCCGATCAGGCCGAGATCATGCGAGGCACCCAGCGATCCCGTCAAGAAATCCAATGTCGGCTGCGACAGCGCTCCAACAACTGTCGCAGGTGCGGACGCGGATTCCACCGAATGTCTCCAGCCAAGCGCGCCGGTGAGCGCAGTGCCTTCGGAAACATCAATCTCGAAGTCAGCGGCTAGGCCGGCCTCTGGATCATCGGTCTCCGCACCGGATATCGACTTCAGCCAAGAGCCTGTCGCTTCGAGATTGAGATCATGGCGTGACCAGTTCGACTCCGCCCGAAGCCGCAGATTTGTTTCGGACAGGAATGCGGCTTTGCCATTGGCGGACGAATCGCTGTTGCTGGTCCAGCGGATGCCGGTTTCAAGCGTTGGCCTGACGGTAAAGGCGCCTGCGGAAATGCCGGGCGCGGCATAGGGATCGGACTCGGGTGTCCTGGGGCGTCCGTCAATGGCAGGCTCACGGATATTGTCGCGTTCGGCCCGGGCAACGGGGTCCGGGTCCTCATCCTCAGGCCTTGCCCCGGCGCGTCCCGGCACCGGCACTTCCGACGGCAGAACCGTATCATCGCGTTCAGTCGACGCCGTTACATCCGCATTTGCGCCCGCCGGCTCAATCGGCACAAAGTCTGCGCCCGGGTCGCCAGGCGCTTGGCCGTCAACGGACGCCGCGGCAAGCGGATCAGTCTCTTCCGGCAGATTGCTGGCCGTTTCCGGCCGATAGGCGGGCAGCGGCGCGTTGGGCTGCGCCTTTGGCTTCTTGATCTTCTTCTTCAGCGGATCGGTCTCGGGCAGGCCCCGTTCATTGACCGTGCCACGAAGGCCGGCTTCCTGGGAAAATGCGGGCAAAGCGAACACGATGAAAGACGCGCCGCAAGCGAGGATCGCCATGCGTCGAAACTTCATTCCAGTAATCTGCCGCCAGCCTGCAGCCATTCGCATCCCTTTATGGTGAATGAAACCTAAAGGAACTGGGTTAATGATTTCTTTAGAATTCAGCCGCTTGGCGGGACTTTGCCAAAATCCGATTGGACAGAAATAATCGAAGCGGCTAGGTCGGACAGATGAAGGACACGAAATCAGACCAAATAGCGACCGCTTCAGCGCTTCGCACCTTACGTGCGTTTCAGGGCGGGTTGAGCGCCGTCGCTGCCGCGCTCGAGGATGGTCTTTCAGAACCCTTCGCCGAAGCCGTGCGCATCATGGATGGAATTACCGGGCGTGTCATCGTTACGGGTGTGGGCAAGAGCGGCCACATCGGTTCAAAACTTGCCGCGACCCTCGCATCCACTGGAACGCCTTCATTCTTTGTGCATCCTGCGGAAGCCAATCATGGTGATCTTGGCATGATTGCCAAGGACGACGTGATCATTTCAATGTCCTGGTCGGGGGAGACGGCGGAGCTCAAGGGGATAGTGTCTTACTCAAGGCGCTACCGCATTCCGCTGATTGCCATCACATCAGGCGAAAAATCGACGCTGGCGCGGGAGGCGGATGTTGTGCTGCGGCTGCCGAAGGCGGTTGAAGCCTGCCCGCACGGCCTTGCGCCGACAACGTCCACCATGATGCAGCTGGCCATAGGAGACGCTCTGGCGATTGCGCTTCTGGAGGCGCGCGGCTTCACGGCAGGTGATTTTCACCAGTTTCATCCGGGAGGAACGCTCGGTGCGGCGCTGACCCATATTGGCGAGGTCATGCACAAAGGCGAGCGCATCCCGCTGGTGGCGAGCGGCACACGGATGGGCGATGCCATACTTGAGATTTCGTCCAAGGGGTTCGGCTGTGTCGGCATAACCCGCGATGACGGGCGGCTTGCAGGGATCATCACCGATGGCGATCTGCGCCGCCATATCGGCAAGGATCTCTTGTCCATGCAGGTGGACGATGTGATGACGAAAAACCCGAAGACAGTTGCAGCCGACACGCTTGTTGCCAAGGCGCTTGATCTGGTGAATTCGTCGAAAATTACCGCCTTGATGATCGTTGAAGATGGACGGCCAGCCGGCATTGTCCATCTTCATGATCTGCTGCGTGTGGGCGCGGCTTAAACCGCCTCCACCCCAAGCTCCGTGCCGCTCGACGACACGACCTTCACCTTCGTGCCAGCCGGCAGGTCCGGGCCTGTTACGCGCCATTGGGTGTCGCCGAGCCGGATGCGCCCGCGGCCCTCGGCGATGGGTTCGGCAAGCGTCGCCGTGCGGCCGACAAGCTGCTCGCCCAATTGGTTGAGCAGAGGCTGATCGCTGACGTCATTGCCATTGGCCATGACACGTTTGCCGATATAGGCGGACACGAGCGACAGGACGAGGAAGAGCAGGATTTGCATCTCCCAGGACCAGAAGCTTGAGGGTCCGATCATCAAGGCAAGCGTGCCAACAATGATGGCGGCGATGCCGATCCACAGCAGAAAAATGCCGGGAACGACGATCTCCAGCGCCAGCAGCACAAGTCCGAGCGCCATCCAATTCCACGAGCCAAGCTCCATAATGACTGATTCAATCACTTCAGACCTCCTGGATCAGGACTTGCCGGTCGGCGGAATGCGGGTGCGGCCGGGCTGGGCGGCCAGTGACGGCGATCCCGCCCCGAACACCTCTTGCGCAAGCGCGCCGATGCCGCCGAGCGAGCCGACCAGCGCAGACGCTTCCATTGGCATCAGCACGATTTTGCTGTTGGTGGCCGTGCCGATTTTGGCCATGGCTTCGGTGTATTTCAGCGCGACGAAATAGTTGAGCGCCTGCACGTCACCCTTGGCGATGGCGTCGGAAACGACTTGCGTTGCCTTGGCTTCAGCTTCAGCCGAGCGCTCGCGCGCCTCAGCGTCGCGGAATGCGGCTTCCTTGCGGCCTTCCGCCTCCAGAACCTGCGCCTGCTTCAAACCTTCCGCTTCCAGAATCTGCGCACGCTTGTCGCGCTCGGCCTTCATCTGGCGGCCCATGGATTCAACGAGGTCCTTGGGCGGGTTGATGTCCTTGATCTCGACACGGGTCATCTTGATTCCCCATGTGTTGGCAGCGACGTCAACCACATGCAGGAGCCGGTCATTGATCGCGTCGCGGTTGGAAAGGAGCTCGTCAAGATCCATCGAGCCCATGACGGTCCGGATGTTTGTCATGGTGAGATTGAGGATGGCGTTCTGCAGATTGGACACCTGATAGGCGGCCTGCGCAGCGTTCAGGACGGTGTAGAAGGCGACGCCGTCAACCGAGACAGATGCGTTATCCTTGGTGATAACCTCCTGCGTTGGAACGTCCAGAACCTGCTCCATCATGTTGAGCTTGGCGCCGATGCGGTCGACGAACGGGACGATGAGATTAAGGCCCGGCGTCAAAGTCTTGGTGAACCGGCCGAAGCGCTCCACGGTGAAATTATAGCCCTGCGGTACCGTCTTTACGCCGGCGAACAGGATGAGCAGCACGAGCACAATCAGGATAGGAATGACGATATCAAAGCCTTGCATGGCGATAACCCCCGCGAATCAGGCGGCTTAAGATTCGCCGCGTGACCGGGACGTAGGAATTCGCGACCCGCTTTGCAATCATGTGTCGCAAGGCGTGGTATTATTGGTTACCGGATGGAGTCCAGATAGATGCGGATTTTCCGCGTTCGGCGAGATGGAACGCGCCTGCCTTCAGCGTTTCCCAATCACCCTTTGATCCATCCGGCCATGTGACGCGCATCTCTGCCTGGATGGAAGTTCCCACGCCAAAATGCAGCCAGCCAAGAGAGCCGCCTGCGTGACCGCCGCCGGAGGTGACTTCCCGGTAGGCAATCTTGTCGCCGGTCTTCAACTCAATCCATGCGCCGATGGCATCACCATTTGGGCCGTCCTGCTTTAACCTCACGCTGACGAAACTGCCCGCGCCTTTCGAGACATTACGCCAGACCTGCGCATCTTGGTTGCGGTTGACAACGACGAGATCGATAAGGCCGTCGAGGTTGAAATCAGCAAGCGCCGCGCCGCGTGAATTGGCGACGCTGTCGACGCCAGCCGCGCCGCCCATTTCAATGAACTTGCCGTCAGCGCCCTGGATCAGGAGATTGTTCGGGTCCTTCATGGCGAAGTCCTCCATCTCCGCGACATTGCCCTTGGCGATGAAAAGATCGGCCAAGCCGTCATTGTTCACGTCCTCGAACTGCGTGTGCCACCCAGTGCTTGGGCGCAGATCATCGCCCTGATAGGGCCGGTGCGCGGTGACGCCGCGCTTGAAGGCGATGTCAGCAAAGTCAGGACGCGCTTTGCCGTCTGCAGGAAGCGCCGACAAAGTCTGCAGTTTGTTGTCAGCCATGCTGGTGAGGAAATAGTCCGGGTAGCCATCGCCGTTCACGTCAGCGCTGGCAATGCCCATGCCCCAGATGCGCAGCGGCTTCCAGCCATCGACGGCGGTGTAGAGGACAGGCGCCGCGCCCGGCTCGATTTTCCAGAGCTGCTCCTGCCCGCCCTCATAATATTCGCGGTCATTGGAGACGCGCAGCGAAGGCGCACCGGAGCGGTTCCAGTCGGTGAACAGCATGGAGAGCGGGCAGAAGCTCGGGGTCAGCGGCAATGGCGCGGCAAACTTGCCGCCGCCTGTGCCCGGTCTCAAGAGATAATTATCGGTGCAGGAGCCCCAGGGGGAGAATTCTTCCTTGCGGTCTATGTAATTGCCAAAAGCAAGCGTCGGCCAATTTAGTCCGCGCTCCCAGGTCGCGGCAAAGGAGGTGGACCAGCCATCGCCGCCGTCAAAGCCCCACGCCTCATTGGCGCGCTCGAATTTGCAGGCGCCCTTGCCCCGCATCACAACGTTTTCGCCGACCCGGAGCGTGACGATGTCAACGAGTCCGTCGCCGTCGATGTCGAGCGGATAGGCGCCTGTCATGGTGTCGAGCTCGAGGCCGCTTTGCTCTTCGGCAAATTTCAGCGCGCCGCCTTGTTTGCTGATGTTGCGGTAGAACTTCGACTTCGCTTCGCCGCCCGCCAGAAGCAGATCGGGATAGCCGTCTTCATTGCAGTCAAACGAGGCCGCGCCGCCGCCGACCATATATTGCCACTCGCCTTTGTAGACGCTGGAGATGCCGGAACCTGCCGTCTCCTCAACGAAGCGCGGCGTCACGGGAGACGGGCTTTGCGCGAAAGACGGGCAGGCCAGACTGAGGCACGCGATCACATGAACGAAAAACCTGGGCCGCATCATCGCTGCCGGGTCTTGAGCTTGTTGGCATAAGCCCCGATGCAGCGGCCCTGTTCAAGTCCGCGTTCAATGGCGGCGCGGAAATGGATGCCGCCATAGAGCCGGGAAATGCCCGCCTCCTCGGCAGCTGCGCGGAAGCTGGCAAACCGGCGGGGTTTCAATTTGTCCTTCACATGGGTCGCGTCTTCAAAGGCGAAGTTCTCGCCATAAAAAGCGGTCAGCACTTCGGCGGCGGCAGCCGACTGGGTCGAGTGGCCGCTTGGGTATTCGGGGAAGGGCGGAGTGTTCAAAATGGATTCCCATTTGGGGTCCATGGTGCGCCGGATATAGGTGACCGGGCGCAAGAGATCATATTCAAACTTGGTGTGCCAGCAGCCGATGAAGGCGTCCGCGAGACTGATGCCGAGCCGGGCGAGCAGGTCGGCGCTTTCCTCAAGATTGGCTTTGTCCTTGTCAAGGATTTGCAGCGCGATGGACATCCAGTGTCCGGGCGGCGTTGGCGACAGCATGGGATCATCGGACCAGAAGCGAGCGATGGCGCGCTGCTCGTCGGTCAGGTTCTTCTTGGTCTCAAAAACTTCAAGCGCCTCTTTGTAAAATTCCGAATTCTTGTCCTCGCTATAGGCCGGAGGGGCGGGCAGCGGGCAGGACGCGCCGTCCGGCATGGCGAAAGCCCGGTTCTTGCCCCAGCCGGGCAGGAGCGGCGTCTGCTGCTGGCGGATGAGATTTGTCGGCGTCCAGAAGGCCGGACCCTCGTTTAGATGTGTATTCGGCAGGAAAGCCCATATTGGCGACTTCAGCGCCGCCATCTTGCCTGGCCCAGGCGAGAATATGCGCCGCGACAGCCCTGCCGTGGATTTCGCTGCGCTCGACCATGTCTACCGGAATGTCCGCCGAAACTTCGGCGGTGAGCTTCTCAGTGAGCCGCTGCAAGGCGCGCTGGCCGGTTGGACCGGTGTTGTTGAAGAGTTCCGAAACAGCGGCGGCGAGCGCGGCATTGACGACAACGCCCTCGTCATAAGCCTTGCCTGCCTCGCGCTCCGGCGTCGGGGAAAGTCCGTTCAACTGGCCGGCCAATGATTTGAGCTGCGGCGCGCCTGACGCGGCTGCTTCAAAACCGGTGATCCCGAGATAGGCGAAGGTGCGGCTGGCGACGGGGGGCGAATAGGTTGCGGTGTGGCGTGTCAGCTCAAGCGCGAATTTGTGCCAAGTCCGCAAGACTTCGGCGGCCGCGCGCGGCTCGGCGGCGGCGCTCAATCCGGCAAAGCAGACCAGGAATGCCAAGACAAACACTTTGACGATTGGCTGAGGCATAAATTTCTCCCGCGAGAGGAGATACAAGCCCGCCCGGTATTTTGTCAAAGTATCAAAGTCCACAAAGCGCGCGGCTTATCCCTACTTCACGACCTCATAGCCTGCCGCCGTCATGACCCGCATCAGTTCCTTGTGGCCGATCTGCGCCATTTTGAGCGGCGGTGCCTTGACCGGGTCCTGCTCGGCTTCGACGACGAACCAGCCTTCATAGCCGTAGGATGCAAGGCGCTTGACGATGGCTTCGAAATCGAGCGAGCCGTCACCTGGTACCGTGAACGCGCCAAGCGCGACGGCATCGAGGAAGGACTGCTTGGTGCGGTCAAGTTTGTTGATCACATCCATGCGCACATCCTTGGTGTGAACATGGGTGATGCGCTTGTGGTGGTTGTCGATAGCGCGCAAGACATCTCCGCCAGCGAAGGCAAGATGCCCGGCATCGAGCAAGAGCGGAATGCTGGAGTGCTCCATCAAGAGGTCCAGCTCCTGCTCGGTTTCGACCACGGTGCCCATGTGGTGATGGAAGGACAGCGGCATGCCCTCGCCTGCGCACCAATCGGCAAATTCGGAGAGCTTGCGCCCATAGGCCTTGAACTGGTCTGCGGAGAATTTGCGCTTGGAAGCAAGCGGCTTCGAGCGGTCGCCCTGGATAGTGCCTGCCGTCTCGCCGTAAACGATGCAGGGCGCGTCAACCGCCTTGAAAAGCTCGATCATCGGCTTGATGCGGTCCTTGTCGGCGGCAAGCTCGCCATCGGCAAGGAGCCCCGAAAACCAGCCGCCGCACAGCGTCACATCGGCGGCCTTTAGGATCGGCAGCATTTCCGCGGCGGACGAGGGAAAACGCCGGCCCTGCTCCATGCCGGTGAAACCAGCGCTGCGCGACTGGCGCAGGCACTCTTCCAAGGACACATCATCGGAGAGTTCAACGAGATCGTCGTTCCACCAGGCGATGGGCGACATGCCGAGTTTGGCTTTGAGCTTGGCCATATTGATTACACTCCGACGCGCTGCTTCTTGCGGATGGCTTCCTGCGAAGCCCGCGCTTTCTGGATGCTTTCGCGATTGCTGACCTCGGGTACACCGACATCCCAGTCCGCATCACCCGGAACCCAAGCATAGGCGTCGGTGACGATGTAGAGAATGGTAGTGCGATCGGTGGTCTGCGCCCAGGCGAGCGCGGCTTCGAGATCTGCGAGACTGTCGCAATGGCGCGCCAGCGCGCCCATCGATTCGGCATGCTTGACGACGTCGACCGGAAACGCCTCCTTGACGCGGCAATCCTTGATCAGATTGTTGAAGCTCGGCACACCCTTGAAGTTCTGCAGCCGGTTGATGACCGCATAACCGCCATTGTCGCAAACAACGGCGATAAACTTGTGGCCGGTGAGAACAGAGGAATAGATGTCCGAGTTCATCATCATGTAAGTGCCGTCGCCGAGAATGACCATCGGCGTGCCGTCGCCATTCTTTGCCATGGCGTGGCCCCAGCCGGCGGCAAGTTCATAGCCCATGCAGGAGAAGCCGAACTCGCAGTCATAGGTATTGGCGTCCTTGACCCGCCATCCCTTCTGCACTTCGCCGGGAGGCCCGCCCGCAGCGGCGACCAGCGTGTCATTGGGTTTGGCCGCCTTGTTCATGAGTGCGACGACGTGCGCGTAGGTCGGGACCAGCGCGTTGGTTGGGGCCTGATGAGAGTCAACCAGCTTGTTCCAGTCGGAAAACAGCGCCTGCGACTTTTTCATGAGGTCCGCCGGAGCTTTCCAGTCGCCAAGCGCTGCGTCTAGTTCGCTCACCGTTTCCAGCGCATCGCCAACGACAGCAACCGAGCGATGCTTCATCGCGTCGTGACGGGCGGCGTTTATCGAAATGAAGCGTGCGTCTTTCGAAAATGCCGTCCATGAACCGGTGGTGAAATCCTGCAGACGCGTGCCGATTGCAAGGATGACATCGGCCTCTGCGGCGAGCGCATTGGCTGACGTGGAGCCGAGAATGCCGACAGGTCCGGCATGTGCCGGGTGATTGTGCGTGACCGCGCCTTTGCCTGCCACGGTTTCGGACATCGGAATTCCGCGCTTCAACGCAAACTCGGCGACCTTCTCCTCAGCCAGCGAATAGCGCACGCCGCCGCCGGAAATGATCAGCGGCCTTTTCGCGGTCTTCAGAAGCGCGACGGCTTCCGCAAGCTTGGCCTTGTCCGGACGCGGGCGCGGGACGGCCCATGTGTTGGGCTCGAAGAATGCAAGCGGGTAGTCGAAAGCGATTTCCTGCGTATCCTGCGGCAGACCGATAAAGGCCGGGCCACAATCGGCCGGATCGAGCATGGCGCCGATCGCCTGCGGCAGCGACTGGATGATCTGCGCCGGATGCACGATGCGGTCCCAATAACGCACCACTGGCTTGAATGCGTCGTTCACGGTGATTGTCGGATTGCCGTAATGCTCGACCTGCTGCAGCACCGGGTCCGGCAGGCGGTTCATAAAAGTGTCGCCGGCAATCAACAAGACGGGCAGCCGGTTGGCGTGGGCGAGCCCGGCAGCTGTCACCATATTGGTCGCGCCCGGACCGATCGAGGAGGTGGCGACCATGATCTGGCGGCGGCGCTTGGCTTTGGCAAACGCGACTGCGGCAAGCGCCATCGATTGCTCATTCTGGCCGCGCCAAGTCGGCAGCTGGTCCTGAACCGCTTCCAGCGCCTCGGACAGACATGTGACGTTGCCATGGCCGAATATGCCGAAAACGCCGGCGAAAAGCGGCTCCTTCTTGCCGTCGATCATCGTGAATTGATTGCAAAGATAGCGCACCAAAGCCTGGGCCATGGTCAATCGAATGGTGCTCTCACCCATATCGCAGCTCCCGGAAGAAAGAATGGACGATTCCCTACAAAACGTTCGTTGACAATGCAAGAGTTTCGCAACGATTGTTGCAAAAATGACATTAGTTGCCTTCAGCATGGCCTCTTTCGAGGTCGCCGCCGCACCACTCTTTCCTTGCATCAAGTCCAACCGGATGCAAGTTTCGTATCGAGTTGACGCAGGCGGACAAATTAGAGGCGATCGGCTCAAGGCAGGCGCGGATTGCGCTGGCCATCCTTGAGAGGTGAACTGCGCGAGATCAGATCCCGCATTCAGCTGGACGCTTCTTTCCTCCAGCCGCATTCCGTTGATTTTCTTTTGAATGTGGCGCAGGCTCAATCCGGACCCGCAGAAAACCTTGTTGACACAGGATTAAATCTGCGTCACAAATTATTTCGGATCTCGAATTAAAAGAAAAAATGGCGAAATTGCCGCTCCCAACACGGATTGCCTTCAGCGCTGCTCCTGAGTAACCACGAATACAGGCCGGTTTGTATGTATCAAGTTCAGATGCAGGATAAGAGAGCCGCAAAACGACAGCCGGTCACCGTGCATCTGTCACATGGCGCTTCGAATCATTTCGATGGAGCGGCGGAGTTTGCTCAGCAATTGTGGATCGCGCTGGGTTTCGGGATTGAAGGGCTCGATGGAGACAAATCCGGAATAACCCTCTTCGGCAGCCCGTTTGAGCTTTTCGATATTTCCGACGCGGTCATCCGCCGTGACCAGTCCGCGATCCGGCTCGGTCAGTTCGCCGGGAGAGAGATCCGTCCGGGAAATGCCGGAGACATGAATAAGCGCGACCTTGTCGAGGAGCAAGGCGTCATCGGCGCAGCGGAAATACTGGAAAGTGTCATAGCAGAGCGCAAAGATTTCTCTGCCGCCGACATCATCAATGGCCACCGCCGCCCGGGATTGATTTTTCATGGTGGAGTGGAACATGCCTAGCGGTTCCACATATCCCATGATCCCTTCGTCCTCGAAGATTGGCTTCAGCTTGTGCAGCCCTTCGCGCAATTTGACGTCTTTGGTTTTCTCGTCCCATCCGTCGCGCGGCTCGTGCGCCGGACACAGGACGAGCCCTGGAGCGCCGAGTTCAGCGGCGTACCGAATGAGCGACTTGGCTTCTGCCTCGCGATCACCTGTCCAGTCATTGAAACGCTGCAATGCGTTGACCGAGGCGACTTTCAAGCCGGCATCGTCGAGACGCGCTTTGAGCTCGCGCGCTGGCGTGCCGTCCGCGAATTCGCGCCCGGCGATATCATTGCGGATTTCGACCGCCTGGACACCGGCGGATTTGGCAAGGCTGATGAATTCGGCCAGTGATCCATGTGGAATGCAAGTGCGGTTCAGCGCGAATTGGAATTCAGCCACGGTCATTTGTCCTTCGCTTGGAGCTCTGGTGGGAAAAGCCGGGATCGCGGTCCAGTCTCGAGCGATGGTTCGGCTTTCAGATCAGAATGCAACACTGAGAAATTTCTATTGCAAGAAAATGAAAATTGCAATTAAGATTGACAGCTCTCTTTTGCGCGGATCAGCATTCGGCGCAAACACAAACGGGGCACCGGTCCGGTCCCAGCTCAATTTGGACCATTTGGAGGAGAAACTATGAAGAAGCTAGTCGCAGCCCTCACGGGCGCAGTATTCACCCTGACTTTTGCAGGCGCAGCGCTTGCCAAAGACAAAGTTATCGGCGTGTCTTGGGCAAACAAGCAGGAAGAGCGCTGGAAGACGGACGAGGCGGCGATTGTTGCCGCGCTTGAGGCAGCCGGTGACAAGTATGTGCAGACGGATGCGCAGGCGTCCGCCGCCAAGCAGCTGAGCGACATCGATTCGCTAATCGCCCAAGGCGCGAATGTGCTCATGATCTTCGCGCAGGATTCAGAAGCCATCCTGCCGGCAATCGAAAAGGCCAAGGCCGAAGGAATTCCGGTTATAGCCTACGACCGGCAGATCGAGGACGCATCGGCTCTCTACATCACGTTTGACAATGTAGGCGTTGGCCGCCTGATGGCGGAGACGATGATCGCAAAGGGCAAGAAGGAGGGCGACTTCGCCTTTATCAAGGGTGATCCGGGCGATCCGAATGCAACATTCCTGCTAAGCGGCATGATGTCGGTGTTGAAGCCGCTCATCGACGAAGGCAAGATCAAGAATGTCTGCGAGACATTCACCGATGGCTGGAAGCCGGACAACGCCCAGAAGAACATGGAGCAGTGCCTGACTGCCACCGGCAACAAGATTGATGCGGTCATGTCCGAGAATGACGGCATGGGTGGCGGCGTTGTCGCTGCGCTCACCGCCCAGGGCATGGCGGGCACGGTTCCGGTTACCGGACAGGATGGCGACCACGCCGCGCTGAACCGCGTTGCGCTTGGCACGCAGCTTGTTTCGGTCTGGAAAGACTCGCGCGCGCTCGGCAAGGCGGGCGGTGAAGCCGCAGCCGCGCTGGCCGATGGCAAGTCTGCCGCAGACGTGGCCGGAGGCAAGACCTTCAAGGACGGCGCGAAGGGCATTGAAATGCCTTCCATTCTCCTGACCCCGATCGCCATCACGCAGGAAAACCTGAACGTTGTGATCGACGCGGGCTGGATCGCCAAAGACAAGGCATGCGCCGGCGCCGACGCTGCCAAGGTTCCCGCTTGCAAGTGAGCGGCTGTGACTCCTGACTGATTAACGCCGCGCCGCCTCCTTGAGTTGGCGCGGCTTTATTACAAATCAACTTTGCCTTGGGGCGCCAGCTGCGGGAGGCCGCTTTGTCCATTGATGCAGGTTCCAGCCAGAATCCGGCGCTCAGCCGCGAGGGCGCATTCACGCGCTTTCTGCGCGCCACGGAAATTGACAGCCGCATGGTCGGCATGGTCGGCGCGCTGTTGTTGATTTGGGTGGGGTTCCACCTTGCCGGCATTGTGATGAAAGGCCAGGGACTGTTCCTCACTCCGCGTAATTTGTGGAACCTTTTGACCCAGGCCTCGTCCATTTCGATCATGGCCACCGGCATGGTGCTGATTATTGTCATGCGGCACATCGACCTTTCGGTCGGCTCAATCCTTGGCCTCGTCGCGATCTGGATCGGCTTTCTGCAGGCGAACTTCTTTCCTGCTGTTTTCGGGGTGGGCAGCGGCTGGAATCCCGTGCTGGCGACAGTTTTGGGCATTGCGCTCGGCGTTGCGCTTGGCGCATTTCACGGCTGGCTGGTCGCTTACGCAAAAATCCCATCCTTTGTCGTTACGCTTGGCGGGCTGTTGATCTGGCGAAATGTTGGCTTCCTCGTGGCGGGTGGAGAGACCATCGCGCCGATGGACCCGCGTTACGCGCTGATTGGCGGAGGGCCGTACGGCTCGATCGGCAGCTTCTGGAGCTGGGTGGTCGGCGCTTTGGCTTGCGCCGGGATCATCTGGGGAATTCACAGCGGCCGCGTCCAGCGCACCCGGTTCAAGTTTCCATTGCGGCCGATGTGGGCGGAGGCGACGGTCGGCGGGCTTGGCTGCGCGGCCGTCCTCGCGGCCGTGCTGGTGGTCAACGCCTATCCATGGCCGGTCGGAATCATCAAACAATACGCGGCAGCCAACAACATCGCCGTCCCGGAGGGCGGGCTGTTTGTTTCGCACGGTTTCGCGGTGCCGGTGCTGATCGCCATCGCTGTTGGCCTTGTCATGACGTTTCTCGCCACGCGCACGCAGTTTGGCCGCTATGTTTACGCGATCGGCGGCAATCCGGAGGCGGCGGAACTCGCGGGCATCAACACGCGCCGCATCACCGTGCTCGCCTTCGCATTAATGGGCTTGCTTGCCGCCATTTCCGCCATCGTGCAGTCGGCGCGGCTCAATGCGGCGACCATCGCACTCGGCCAGTTCGACGAGCTATACGTCATCGCCGCAGCAGTCATCGGCGGCACGTCGCTCGCGGGCGGGTCGGGCACGATTTTCGGCGCATTCCTTGGCGCGCTGATCATGCAGTCCATCCAGTCCGGCATGGCGCTGCTCGGCTTTGACACGACCAAGCAATATATCGCGCTGGGCATCGTGCTGGTCTTCTCGGTCTGGCTCGACACGATGTACCGAAGCCGTATCAAGTAGGAGGATTGCAAATGGCGAACGCATCCGCGCCGCTGATCGAAATGCGCGACATTTCGATCGCCTTCGGCGGCATCAAGGCGGTGGACCATGCTTCAGTGGATCTTTATCCCGGTGAAGTGGTCGGCCTGCTCGGGCACAATGGCGCGGGCAAATCGACGCTGATCAAGGTTCTGTCCGGCGCCTACAAGCGCGACCACGGCCAGATATTGATCGACGGGCAGGAAGTGAAGATCGACAATCCGCGCGACGCCAAGGCGCTCGGCATCGAGACGATCTACCAGACGCTGGCGCTCGCCGACAATGTCGACGCCGCTGCCAATCTCTATCTCGGCCGCGAACTGAAAACGAAGCTTGGCACGCTCGACGACGTGGCGATGGAAGCGGAGTGCCGGAAGGTCATGCACCGCCTCAACCCGAATTTCCGACGCTTCAAGGAGCCGGTCGTCAAACTCTCCGGCGGTCAGCGCCAGTCAGTCGCCATCGCCCGCGCCATCCACTTCAACGCCCGCATCCTCATCATGGACGAGCCGACGGCAGCGCTCGGGCCGCAGGAGACGGCGCAGGTCGGCGAACTGATCAAGCAGCTGAAGGAGGACGGCATTGGCATTTTCCTGATCAGCCACGACATTCACGACGTGTTTGACCTGGCGGACCGCGTCTGCGTGATGAAGAACGGCAAGGTCGTCGGCACCGCCCATGTCAAGGATGTGACGGGCGATGAAGTGCTTGGGATGATTATCGCGGGGAAATGTCCGAAGGGCGCGATACCGGGACCGGGGGCGTTGAAAGAGGCGGCTTAGACGACCGCGCCCCTCCCCGCCTCGCTCAGATAGGTCATCACATAATCGCTGAACGAGCGCCAGCATTCGACGCGAAACGCGTGCGGGCCGGTGCGCAGGATGACGATTTCGATCTTGCCCAAAATCGTCCGCGAGCAGGCTCCGACCGGAAACGGTTTGAGCGACAGGTTCTGCGGGCAGCCCGCGCTGAGCGTTGCCTCGGCCGCTGGACCGGAGACTGTGATGGCGGTGTTGCGATGGGAAATGTCCACGGCGGAATGCAAAGCTTTGACCTTGGCAAGATCAACCGCCGGGTTCTTCGCGCTGTCGAGGACGAGCCATTCATCCGGCCCAAGCCACAAAGCCGTGCGCGTGCCTTTGGTCTCTGACGTTTTCGGTTTCACCGGCAGCGAAACGCCGAGCGCTTTCGACAAGGCCGCGACCGCATCGGGCCGCACGCGCAGCGACATCCGGAAGGCGGATTCGGCGGGCATGACGCTGACTTGCGCCGTTGCGGCCATGCGTCCGGTCAGCGGCGTCACCCGTTCTGCAATACGAGCGTCAGGCATTGATCCGCCCTCCTTCCTTGTCAAAGAACACCGCGTCGCAGATTTCGACCTCAATGGTCCGGTCCGGCATCGGTACGTAGAGCGTCTGGCCGATCTTCTCCTTGCCGCCCGCCACCAGAGCCATGGCGATGGAGCGACCGCAATTGGCGGACCAGTAGGACGAGGTGACATGGCCGATCATGGTCATCGGGATCGGCTGGTTCGGCGTCTCGACAATCTGCGCGCCTTCTTCCAGCACAGTCTTCGGGTCTTTGGTTTTCAGGCCTACCAGCTGCTTGCGTCCGGGGGCAACCAGATCAATCCGCTTCAAGCCGCGTATGCCGACAAAGTCCGGCTTCGATTTGGCAATCGCCCATGAGAGCCCCGCATCCTGCGGCGTCACCGTGCCGTCGGTGTCCTGCCCGACAATGATGTAGCCTTTTTCGGCGCGCAGAATATGCATCGCCTCGGTGCCATAGGGCTGCAGGCCCTGCGGCGTGCCATGCGCGTAAATCGCGTCCCAAACCGATTGACCGTAATCGGCAGGCACGTTGATTTCGAAGCCGAGTTCGCCGGCAAACGTCATGCGGAAAAGGCGGCAGGGGACGCCCATAAACTGGCACTCCTTGACGCTCATATGCGGGAAGGCTTCGTTGGAAATATCCATGCCGGACACAAACGGCGCAATGATCTCGCGCGCCTTCGGCCCCTGCACGGCTATCACCGCCCATTGCTCTGTGGTCGAGGTCAGCCAGACATTCATGTCCGGGAACTCGGTCTGCAAATAATCCTCCATATGGCTCATGACACGCGGCGCGCCGCCGGTTGTCGTCGTCACATGGAAGCGGTCTTCGGCAACGCGCCCGACCACGCCGTCATCATAAATGAACCCGTCCTCGCGCAGCATGATGCCATAGCGGCATTTGCCGACGCCGAGCTTGTCCCAGCTGTTCGTATAGAGGATGTTGAGAAACTTCGCCGCATCCGGCCCGACGACTTCGATCTTGCCCAAGGTGGATGCGTCGAACAGGCCCGCATTCGTGCGCACATTCACGCATTCGCGGTCCACCGCCTCGTGCATGGTTTCGCCGGCGCGCGGGAAGTACCAGGCGCGTTTCCACTGGCCGGCATCCTCGAACACCGCGCCCATCCTGGCGGAGCTTTCATGCATCGGCGTGCGGCGTGTCGGATCGAAAAGTGAGCCTTTGGCATGGTTGACAATAGAGCCGAATGTCACCGGCGTGTAGGGCGAGCGGAAGGTCGTGAGGCCAACCTTTGGGATTGGCTTACCAAGTGTTTCGGCGGCAATCGCCAATCCGTGCATGTTGGACAATTTGCCCTGGTCGGTCGCCATGCCATTGGTCGTGAAGCGCTTCACGTGCTCAATGGAGCGCATGCCTTCGCGCACGGCAAGGCGGATGTCCTTGGCCGTCACATCGTTCTGGAAATCGATGAAGGCCTTGACCGGCTTTTCCTCCTCGCCCGGCGACGCGCCCGACATACCGCCTGCATAAGACGGGCCTTTGACCTTCAGCTTCACCTTGCCGCCACCCGCCGCAATGGCTGCTGCGACCAGCCGCTCCAAATCATCCGTGCCGTTGCACGCGCCGACGGAGACGCAGTCCTGCGCATTCTCGCCGGGAGTGAAGATGCCGCGCTGCTCGTCAAAAATCAGCTTTCCCCGCGACTGCGAGAACAGGTGCACCGTCGGCGTCCAGCCGGCGGAAGTGATGAGCGCATCAACCGAGAACTTGCGCACCGCGCCGCCATTGACGGGCCGCACTTCCATGGTGTTGACCCGCAGGCGGCCACCCGCTTTCACGACGCTGTGGCCGGTCAGAACCTCAATGCCGAGCGACTTCGCTTCGGTCAGCAGTTCGTCTGTGACATCCTTGCGCAGATCGACAATCGCCGGAATGTCGCAGCCTGCCCGCTTCAAATCAAACGCCGCCGCATAAGCGCCGTCATGCGCGGTGTAGACGCCGATCTTGCGGCCAACTGCAACGCCATGATGGTTGAGATACTGCCGCGCCGCACCGGAGAGCATCACGCCCGGCCGGTCGTTTTCCGCAAACACCATGTGCCGCTCGATGGAGCCGGTCGCGAGCACCACCTTCTTCGCCCGAACCTGCCACAGCCGCTCGCGCGGCGCAGCGCTGTCGGGCCGCGCCATATGTTCGGTGACCTGCTCGTTCAGCGCCACCATATTCTGCGCATAATAGCCGAACGCCGTGGTCCGGTTCAGCACGCGCACATTCGGCATGGCCTTGAGCTTTGCCACTGTCTCCTGCGCCCAGTCATAACCGGGTTTGCCGTCAACGCTGATGCCGCTCTCGAAAAGCAGCGCGCCGCCGAATGCGCCGTTTTGCTCAACGAGCATGACTTCAGCACCCGTTTCCGCCGCGCTCCATGCGGCGGCAAGGCCAGCCATTCCGCTGCCAATGACCAAGACATCGCAATGCGCGAAACGGTTGGCATAAGTGTCCGGATCCGCCTCCGTCGGCGCATGGCCAAGCCCCGCCGCCGCGCGGATGTTCGGCTCGTAAATCTTCTTCCACGCGAATTTCGGCCACATGAACGTCTTGTAATAAAACCCTGCCGCAAACAGCGGCGAAGCGATATTGTTGACCGCGCCGATATCCAGCGTCAGCGACGGCCAGCGGTTCTGTGATTTCGCATTCAAGCCGTCATACAATTCCTGAACGGTTGCCCGCACATTCGGCTGTGTGCGCACGGCATCGCGCGAAATCTGCATCAGCGCATTCGGCTCTTCGGGTCCCGCCGAGATGATGCCGCGCGGGCGGTGATATTTGAACGAGCGACCGGTGAGGTGAATGCCATTTGCCAGCAGCGCCGAGGCGAGCGTGTCGCCTTCGAGTCCGGTGAGCTTTTCGCCGTCGAAGGTGAAACGCAAGGTCTTGGCGGGGGTGAGACGGCCTTTGCCGGGAACGCGGTAGCCGCCGCTCATGACCGCATCTCCAAAATCGGTGACGGCAATTTCGGTGACAGTTTACTTAATTCTTCAGCGCCTGTGCCAGACGAAACTTCAGTGCGGGAATTAAGTAAACTGTCACCGAAATTGCCGTCACCGATTTTTCCACCCGCGCCGCCAGCCAAAAACTTCATTTGCGCGCCCCCTTCTTCTTCACATCCCCATCCAGAACCGGTCGCTTCTCCCCCGCCTTGTAGACCATGACAAACTTGTCGCTCACCGTATTCCGCACCGCGTTGAAAAACCGCGCGCAGCCATGCACATGCCGCCAGCGCTCGTAGATGAGGCCCTTCGGATTTTGGCGGATATAGAGGAAGGCCTCGAAATCCTCGTCGCTCTGACTGGCAAGATCGGCGGCGCGCACAAGATGCGCCTCGCCCATATTGCGGAACTCAAGCTCCGGGCGCTCTTCTTCGCAATAGGGGCAGTGGATCAGGAGCATGGGTCTCTCACGTCTTTCAAAGTTCACCGGGACCAATCATGGCCCCTTTCGGCTGGTCGCACAGTTTTTTGCCCAAGGTGACATAAGGGGCCATGCGGCGGATCTTCTCTTCGATGGTCATGTTGGGCACGAGATGCTGACTTGCGGTTGGGTCCGTCCAGAGCTGGATCGGGTCGGTCGTCACAACAATGATCGCGGGATCGACCAGCGGGTCTTCCTCAAAGCTGTATTCCTCGATTTCACCTGGATGAAAAAGCACCTGCTTGATTCCGAACACTTTGACACACATCAGAAGGCCTTTCTGCTCAATGAAGGGCCAATCAGTCTCCCCCGCCTGCCGCTCGATCTTCTGCGTCCGGAAATCTTCTGGATCGGGCAGTAATCCACCAGCCTGAGCATGCGGCAAGGCAAGCAGCGAAGAGAGAGCCAATGTCGCGGTCCTGTGCATCAATGCGCCACAGCAGCCGCAGCCGCCTCGTCGATCAGCCGCCCGGTCCTGAACCGCTCCAGCGTGAACCCGGCATTGATCCTGTGCGGCTCATCGCGCGCAATCGTGTGCGCAAACACATTTCCGGAGCCCGGCGTCGCCTTGAACCCGCCCGTGCCCCAGCCGCAGTTGACATAGAGGCCCTTGACCGGCGTCTTGGCAAGGATCGGCGAGCGGTCGGGCGTCACATCGACAATGCCGCCCCATGAGCGCAGCATTTTCATGCGGGTGAACATCGGGAACATTTCACAGATCGCATCGAGCGTGTGGTTCAGAATATGCAGCCCGCCGGTCTGCGAATAGGACACGTACTGATCCGTGCCCGCGCCGATGACCAGCTCGCCCTTGTCCGACTGCGAAATATAGGCATGCACCGTGTTCGACATGACCACGCATGGGAAGCACGGCTTCACCGGCTCCGACACCAGCGCCTGCAGCGGATAGCTCTCCAGCGGCATGCGCACACCCGCCATGTTCATCACCACCGATGAATGCCCCGCCGCGACGACGCCGACTTTCTTCGCGCCGATGAAGCCGCGCGAGGTGTCAACGCCAATTACTTCACCATTCACGCCGCGCTTGATGCCCGTGACTTCGCAATTCTGGATGATGTGCACGCCCCGGTCCGAGGCCGCACGCGCGTAACCCCAGGCCACCGCGTCATGCCGCGCCGTGCCGCCGCGCCGCTGCAAGGCCGCGCCCATCACGGGATAACGCGCTGACTGCGAAATATTCAAAGGCGGGCAGAATTCCTTCGCCTGCTCCGGCGAGAGAAACTCATTGTCGATGCCGTTCAGCCGGTTGGCGTGCACATGGCGTTTTAGCACCTGAATATCATGCACATTATGCGCCAGCATCATCACGCCGCGCGCCGAATACATGACATTGTAATTGAGGTCCTGGCTCAGCCCGTCCCACAGCTTCAGCGCATGGTCATAAATCCCCGCCGATTCGTCATAAAGATAATTCGAGCGGATGATCGTCGTGTTGCGCCCGGTGTTGCCGCCGCCGAGCCAGCCCTTTTCCAGCACCGCGACATTGGTGATGCCATGCTCCTTGGCCAGATAATAAGCCGTCCCCAGCCCATGCCCGCCCGCGCCGATGATGATGACATCATATTCGGCGCGCGGCTCGGGAGAAGCCCATTGCGCATCCCATCCCTTATGAGCGCGCATCGCCTCGCGGGCGAGTGCAAAGACCGAATATTTGTGCATGGATCAGAGCCTCAAGCGGAACGGGCCGCCCAACAATGCGGGCGGGACTGTTTCATAGCATTAGCCGGGGATAAGGGAAGGCCGTGCGCTGATTGCGACGGAGGGTGGCGGAATGGCGCAAAGAGCTGGCTTGAGCGTCAGCCCAACGTCATCGGCGCATCCGGGGTTGGCATCGCGCCGGAGACTGCGCCCCATACGGACTGATCAAAATTGACAATCGCGCCGGTCATCAGACCGGAATCGGCCGAGACGAGAAAGTTGACGGCCCGGGCCGCTTCGTCGGGATCAATGAGGCGGCCGAAGGGCAGTTTGGCAATTGCCTTGCTTTCCCAATCATCGCCGCCGGCCGCTGCTTGAATTTCTCGCTCATGGTCCGAAGCCATCCAACCGACATTCAAAAGATTGACACGGATGCGGTTGCCCATGACGGAGAAGGCTGTATTGGCGGTGAGCGTCGAAAGCGCCGCCTTTGATGCGCAATATGCATTGATGAAGGGCTGGCCGGCCAAGCCGGAAATGGAACCGATGCTGCAGATCGTGCCTTCGATCTTGTTGCTGATCATCGACTTGATCGCCGCCTGCATCAGGAAATACGGGCCGCGCACATTTGTCGCAAAAATCTCGTCGAACAGTTCAGGCGTAGTGCTGAGGATCGTGCCGCGCGCGGTTGTTGCGCCTGCGATGACCATCGTGTCGATGCGGCCGAATTGTCGCTCGCAGGCCGCGACAGCGGCGAAGCAGTCATCCGTGCTGGCAAGATCTGCCTTGCAGAATATGGCCTCTCCGCCGTGTTCTTTCGTCAGCCCCTCAACAACTGCCGCGCCCTTTGCGGCGCTGCGTCCGGTAATGACGATTCCCGCCGCGCCCGCCGCGGCCAGCCGCCGCGCGATGGCAGCGCCCAACCCCTGTGTCGCACCCGCAACGAGGCAGATTTTTCCATCCATTCTATTCATGACACGGCCTCAAAAATTTACCGACTGCGCATTCACAATAAGTTTGCGGTCAAGTCTTCCATCAAACGCATCCAGAATGTTCTGCGCCGCAGCGATTGACATGCGCATGGCGCATTCTTCAGTGAGACCGGCATTGTGCGGGCTGATGGTGATGAAGGAATTGCTGAGAAGGGGATGGTCCGGCGCGGGCGGCTCATCCGCCAGCACGTCCAGTGCAGCGGCCCGCAGGTGGCGCGCGCGCAGCGCAGCATCCAGCGCAAGCTCGTTGATGAGGCCGCCACGGGCGGCGTTGACGATGATTGCGGATGGTTTCATGAGCGCAAGTTCAGCGGCGCCGATCATAGGGCCTTGTCCGCCCGGCATGTGCACCGACACATAGTCTGCCGCCATGAGGGCGCGGGCTATGTCCGGCGCATGGCTGACGCCCAGCGGCGCCATCTGCTCTTCGGTGACAAACGGATCATATGCGCTCACCGCCATGCCGAACGCCTTCGCCAGTTCCGCCACCCTGCGGCCGATACGGCCAAATCCGAGAAGGAGCAGCGACTTGCCGTCAAGTTCCGTTGAGTCGAAGCGGTTGCGCTCATTCCACTGGCCCGTTGTGGAGGCGATGTGATGCGCAACGGTGCGCCGCGCAGCGGCCAGCATCAGCATCAAAGTGTGCTCAGCGACCGCGCGCGAATTGACGTCGCCGACAATGGCGAGCGGGATGCGGCGCGCGTTCAACGCCGCCACATCCACCGCGTCATAGCCCACGCCATGGCGCGAAACAATTTTGAGTTTGGGTGCGAGCGCAATGTCCGCCGCCGTCATCGGCTGGGTCCGGATCAGGACCGCGTCAGCATTTCCGAGAAAAGGGCGGTAGGCTTCTGTGGTGACAGCTTCAACCAAATCAACAGCCACATCCGGCCTGTTGCGCAGGAGCGCCACACCGGCCTCGTGCACCTTGCCGGCAACGAGCACGCGACACGGTTCAGTAGCCATTGGACATCTTCCCCGCTTCCTTTGCGGGCTTCTCGCCGATGAGACCTCGGGCCTCGGCCACGCTCTGCTGCGCTGCGCCTGCCAGCAGTCGGACGTCGTTCGAGATGGTGACCAGGTCAAATCCCCAGCCGGCCGCCTTGGCGGCATAGGCCGCAGAGCCATTATGCAGCCCCGCGCGGATGCCGGCTGCCTTGGCCTTTTTCAGCACCAGCTGGATGGCCTCCACCATCTCCGGCTCCTGCCGGTCAAAGCCCGTCGGATATTTGCGGCCCGTCAGGCCCAGCGTCAGATCGGCAGGGCCGATATAGACGCCGTCAAGGCCGGGCGTGGAGACGATGGCGTCAAGGTTCTTCATGGCTTCAGCGGTCTCGATCATCGCGAAGGCCAGCACTTCAGTGTCGGCGTACTGGCCGTAATCCGCGCCTGCTGCAAACAGCGCGCGCGTGGGCCCGAAGCTGCGCACACCGTGCGGCGGATAGCGCATATAGGAGACGAAACGCTCGGCTTCCTCGCGATTGTTGATCATCGGGCAAATAATCCCATAGGCGCCCGCATCCAGCGCCTTCATGATGTCACCAGGATCAAGCCAGGGCACGCGCACCATAGGCACGACGCCGCTCGCGCGCATCGCCTGCAGCATGGTCGCAGCGGCCTCATAGGCGACAAAACCATGCTGGCAATCGATTGTCAGCGCATCATAACCCTGCGCCGCCATGATCTCGGCCACGAATGGCGAAGACGTTGACAGCCAGCCGTTAATGACGGGCTTTCCCTCGGCCCAGAGCTGCTTGAGCTTGTTTTGAATCATGTCACACCGTTATCTGCGCGAGTTTGACATTGAGATAGTCGTGTATCCCCTCGCCGCCGCCTTCGCGGCCCATGCCGGAGGCCTTGATACCGCCAAACGGAGCTTCCGCAGCAGCCAGCGCAAAACTGTTGATTCCAACCATGCCCGCCTCAAGCCGAGCCACGGTTTCACGCATGCGCTTGGCACTCAGTGTGAAGGCGTAGGCGGAAAGGCCAAGCTCCGTAGAATTGGAACGGGCATAGACTTCCTCATCCGTGCGGAATGGCGTGATCGCCGCGATTGGGCCGAAGTTCTCCTCAGCCAGCGCCATTGCGTCATCCGGAAGACCGGAAATCACCGTCGGTGAGTAGAAGAAGCCCTTGTTCTTGTCGGATGGCCGCTCGCCGCCCGTGACAATCTGCCCGCCGCGCTTGCGCGCGTCCGCCACGATGCCGTCAATTGCCGCGCCGCGCCGCGCATTGATCAGCGGGCCCATCTGGCTCGACTCGTCAAGACCGTGTCCCAATTTCAATGCCTTTGCGCGTGCGGCAAATCCGTCAACGAATTTCGAATGCAGCGATTCGTGCACATAGAACCGGTCGCCCGTTACGCAAACCTGGCCCGCATTGGCGAATTTTACCGCCACGCAGATGTCGAGCGCAGCTTCAAGGTTTGCATCGTCAAACACGATCACTGGCGCATTGCCGCCCAGCTCCATGGTGGCGCGCTTGAAGGTCTGCGCCGCGTCGCGCAGCATTTGCTGGCCGACCGATGATGATCCCGTGAGCGAGACTTTGCGCACGACAGGCGACTTCATCAAGACGTCATAGGTCGTCGCCGTGGGGCCGACGACAAGGCTGACCACGCCCGACGGCACACCAGCTTGAACGAGGCAATCCACCAGAATGGCAGCGGTTCCCGGTGTCTCGCGCGATGGCCGCACGATGATGCAGCACCCGGCGGCGAGCGCTGGCGCGGCTTTGCGGGCAATCAGCACGGCCGGGAAATTCCACGCGGTGAACGCCGCAACAACGCCGACGGGCTCATGATGGACCTCAAGCCGCCCGCCCGGCGCGCGGCTTTCGATGATGCTGCCATGGATGCGGCGCGCTTCTTCGGCATGCCAGCGGAACTGGTCGATGGAGAGCTGCCATTCACGGCGGGCCTGCGCCAGCGGCTTGCCAGCCTCCAGCGTGATTTGACGCGCCGCTTCCTCCGTGCGCGCCTGCATCACATCAGCGCATTTGTGCAGGACGTCGGCCCGGGTCCAGCCTGATTGCGAGCGCCAAAGCAGCTGTGCGGCCTGTGCAGCGGCGATCGCCTCCTGCGTATCTGATGCGGTAGCGGCCGGAAATTCAAAGAGCACATCTTCGGTGGCGGGGTCCACTGCGGTGATTGCGTCCGCGCCGCTGCCCTTGCGCCATTGTCCGCCGATCAGCTGTCCCAATCCCATTTCCATCGGACCGCTCTTCCTGTTACGTCTTGACCGAAGTCTGCAAATCCGGCTGGATTGCAATTTTTGTTGCCATGTGTCTTATTGCGAAATGAACGTTGTGTGTCAAGCTTTGCGGCGCTGCGGACCTACTTCAAGGGTAAGGTGTCTGCGGCTTGAGCACCCTCAATCCAGCCGTGTTCGACACGCGGCAAATCAATGGTCGGTGAGCCTCAAAATGAGCAGGAAAGCGCGCATTGCCAATGAGACGGTGCCATCAAATTATGAGGGCGCGATCAATCTCATCACGGCAAATTTTGAGAAGCTCTCGGACGGCTACAAGCAGGTCGCGCGGTTTTTCACGCAAAACCCCAACGTCATCGCGCTGGAATCCATTAACGCGATTGCGGCAAAAACAAAGGTGCATCCGTCAACGCTCGTCCGCTTTGCTCAAAATCTCGGCTATTCGGGGTTCAAGGAGCTGCAGGGCGTATTCCAGACACGGCTGGCAACAGCAGCCCCTGGGTTCCGCGAGCGTGTCAGCGCCCTTGACGCCGAAATCAGCCGCAATGCCGCGCATGGCAATGTCGGTTTTCTGCGCAGCATGGTGGTGCGGGACATAGCGGCGTTGCAGGGTCTGCTCGAATCGGTTTTGGAGGAGGACTTGCGCAAGGCCGCGCACCTGTGCGCTTCGGCTGGATGCATCTATATTGCCGGGCAGCTTCGCTCCGAGCCCGTCGCTGAGCTCATGCGCTATCTCATGACGATGCTGCAGCGCAAAGTGATTTTCATGGATTCCTCTGGCGGCTTGTCGCAGGAAATTGCAATGACCATGGGCAAAGGTGATATCCTCGTGGCCATCGCCTTTCGCCACTACGCCAAGGAAGTGGTGGCCATTGCCGAGCAGGCGGTCAAGGCAGGTGTGCCCGTCATCGCCATCACCGACAGCCAATTGTCCCCTCTGGCCAAGGGAGCGGAAGTCCTGTTTACGGTTCCAGAGGAAGAATACACATTCTCCCGCTCGCTTGCCGCGCCCATGTCGCTGGTGCAGACCATCGCCACCGCAACTGCGGAGAAGCTGCGGCCAAAGAGTGGGGATGAAGTGAGGATTCCGAGCGTGACAGAGATTGCACGGGACCAATCGGCGCGATTTGCAGTCTCGGTCAAACCGGCAAGGCCGAATAGGCACAGAGTGCCGGAGGTTATTGATCAGGCTGCGGTTCAGGAGCAGATAAAGTATCAGGCCGATGTTCACTCGAGACAGCGCGTCGGCGTTTCACGGAAATCATTATGACAAACACACTGGGCATCGGCCTCATCGGCACTGGATTTATGGGCAAGGCGCACGCCATCGCCTACCGCACCGCGCTCTCCGCTTTTCCGGACATTCCAGCGCCACGCTTGGTTGCGGTGGCGGATATGAATGCGGAGGCCGCCGCCAAGGCCGCGCATCAATATGGCTTTGAGTCGTCAACCGGAGACTGGAAAGCGCTGATCTCCAATCCGGCCGTGCAGGTCATTTCCATCACAACGCCGAATTCCATGCACAAGGAAATGGCCCTTGCCGCCATTGCGGCGGGCAAGCATGTCCATTGCGAAAAGCCACTGTCTCCGACACTGGCGGAGTCGCTTGAAATGGTGACAGCCGCCGAAGCCAAGGGCGTCAACACGCAGGTCGGCTTCAACTATATCAAGAACCCGCTGCTGAAACTGGCACGGCAGATGGTGGAGTCTGGCGAGCTGGGTGAAATCACCGGCTTTCGCGGCATCCACGCTGAAGACTACATGCACGATCCGCAAAGCCCCTGGACCTGGCGCATTGATCCGTCAGGCGGCCCCGGTGTGATCGCCGATTTGGGGTCGCATATTATCGGCATGGCGCGTTTTCTCTTGGGCGACATCGCCGAGGTCAGCGCCGACGTGCGCACCGTCATAAAGCAGCGCCCAACGGCGCGGGGCGCGTCTGAGATGAAACCTGTCGAGGTCGATGACGTCGCCCGCATTCTCGTCAATTTCGGGCGCGGCTGCGGCGGCACGATTGAGGCCAACTGGATTCAAACCGGCCGCAAAATGCAGCTCGGCTTTGAGCTCACAGGTGAAAAGGGCAGCCTCGTTTTCACGCAGGAGCGCCTGAACGAACTGCTCCACTACAGGGCCGGAAACGACCCGCGCCATGCGGGCTTCACCCGCATCGAGGCCGGACCGCAGCATGAGCCCTATGGCGGATTCTGCGTGGCGGGTGGCCACCAGCTAGGGTTCAATGATCTCAAAACCATCGAGATGGCGGAGTTCCTTGGGGCGATTGGCAGGGGTGATAAATCCGGACCCGATTTCCGCGAAGCCTATGAGATACAGAAGGTCGTCGAGGCTGCCATCGCATCCTCCAAACAGCGCAATTGGTTGCGAGTTTGAATCCTCAAGCGCAATCGCACCACCAGACAGGCAGGTCCAGCCGGCGCATTGCAGCGGACGGAAAGGGATTGGGCATGGAAGGCTCCGGCTCGACGAAGCCACAAATGAATCATATGCGGCTAAGCCGACAGACCGCAGTCAACCTGAAGCGACCGCCCCGACTTTTCCCGTCCTCGCAGTAGACATATCCGGCCCAGTCTGCTATTTCGCCCCCAACCTTGCGCGCTCACCACGCGCCGAGAACCAATTTTTTTGTTCAATGCCAACCCGAAAGGCGTGATGACACGTGCAAGTACTCGTTCGTGACAATAATGTGGATCAGGCGCTGCGCGCGCTGAAAAAGAAGCTGCAACGCGAAGGCGTTTTCCGCGAGATGAAGATGCGCGGTCACTACGAGAAGCCGTCCGTCAAGCGGGCCCGCGAAAAGGCTGAGGCTGTTCGCCGCGCCCGCAAATTGGCCCGCAAGCGCGCCCAGCGCGAAGGCCTGCTGCCCGGTCTGAAGATTGTGGCTCCCGAGGCTGGTGCCCGTCCACCGCGCCCCGCCGCCGCTTTTTAGTCTTTTTTCGCAGATAGCGGATTGAGTGGAGGCGCTTCAAACGCCTCCACTTTTTTGTTGGCCGCGCGGCATCCGAGGGAAATTGAATGATTTTGGTGGCAAGCGGGTCCCGCTCCAAGCTCCGTTTGGCAGTCTTCGCGGCACTCGGCGCTGCGGCGCTCGCATTATCTGGCTGCGTGACCAGCGAAGGCGGGAGCGGAGGCGAAATCGTCACCTCGCTCGACCGCGACCAAGGTTCCAGCGAGAACATCGCCTCGCTCTCGGATGTGATATCGCAAAATCCAAACGATCCTGAAGCGTATAATGTGCGCGGATCGGCTTATGGTCGCGCGGGCAATTACCGCGCAGCGCTTGGCGATTTCGACCGCGCGATTGAGCTCAACCCAAATTTCTATCAGGCCTATGCGAACCGCGCGCTGATCTGGCGCCGCACGGGAGAGCTTGGCAATGCGGCCTCAGATTACAGCCGCGCGCTGCAGCTCAACCCGCAATATGACGCCGCTTACATTGGGCGTGGCAATCTCTACCGCAATGCCGGGCGCGTGCAGGAGGCCTTTGCCGATTATGAGCGCGCCATTCAGCTCGATACGACGGATCCGCGCGCTTACCACAATCGCGGCCTCATCTATCAGTCGCGCAATCAGCATGATTTCGCCATTGAAGATTTCTCGACAGCGATTTCTTTGCAGCCCGATGCAGCTGAGCCCTATAACGGCCGCGGGATTTCCTATCTCGCGCGCAATGACGAAACCAACGCGTTCGCGGACTTCAATCAGGCGATCAAGCTGAACGACAGGCTGGCAGAAAGCTGGGCCAATCAGGCCCTGGTTTATGAGAGCCGCAAGGAATTCAAGAAGGCTGAAAAGTCCTACATGAACGCGCTGAAGCTAGATCCGCAATATAAACCAGCGCAAGACGGTCTGGCGCGTGTGAGAAGCGGGATTTAGGCCCCCATCCTAGTTCAGCCTTGGCCCCAAAGTCGCCTGCGGCACACGGTCATCTGCCTGTATTTCCCGTTCCGGCGCGTGGACGCCGGTTGCCAAGCATATTCCTATGATTGCTGTGTAGACAAAAACAGCGTTCATGATGTCATGCGTGAACAGAATACCCACGACGCCGGTTAGATAGAAATTTGCGCATATTGACAGCAATAGCGCCGTTCCCGCTCGCTGATGCAAGCTTTGTGATGGCAGCAGCGACAGCCATATAACCGCCACGGGTATTGCAAGAAGCGCCAGAAGTTCCAGAATGCCGCCGCGGATGAGCGCGTTGAGGACGAAGTTGTGGTAATGCGAGTAGCCGAGGCTGCCCGCAGGTTTTATCGACAATATCTTCTCCCTGACGCTGTCTGGACCGAAGCCTGTCCATGGCCTCTCCCATGCCTGCGAAAGCCCGGCCTGCCAAAGCATCAAACGCGGGCCGATGGAAATGTCCGTGCCGCCCGCCTCCAGTATCTCGACGCTGTGGACAGTCTCATTGTATCTGTTGATTGCGACAGGGGCCGCAACGCTTGCCAGAAGCAGTGTCGCCAATGTCGTGGCGAGCACGCCGTTTCTGCTCATTTTCAGCGGCTGCGCGCGCCAGAGCGGAAGAGCGGCCAATGTCAGTGCGACTGGTGCGGCGAGCCAGACGCCGCGTGTGCCGGAAAGAAGGACAGCCCCGATCGCCGCTATCGCTCCGATTTTCAGCAGCGAACGCTCTCGCCCCGCAGATGCTGGCGTCGCGGCAAGACAAATGCAGGCAAGCGCCAAAGCAACGACACCCATGACGGCAGGATTTCCATACCCCGCTTCCGTCCGGGTAACACCCAATACCGTGAATTCAAGAACCGAATAAAGGAATGCGATTATGCCCGCAAAAGCCGCCCCCTTCCCTGCCGAGTTGAGAATTTCACCGGGCGTGCTCAAGACGAGACGCGAGGAGACCGGCAGCACCGCCAGAAATACGATCTGCCCCAATATGGCAACCGACCCATTCATACCACGTTCGTTTACCAGCACCGACCATAGCTCAGCTGCGGGATAAAGCGCGAAAACAAAGGCCATTATTCTGATCCGCCTGTCGGCAACCATGGAGATGCGGCCTTGCGCCAAACGAACAAATGCCCAGATTAGCGCGCCGTTCAGAAAGAACGACGTCACGCTGCCTGCAAAGGCAGAAAGCCCGTAAAAGAGTTGATTATATAGGTAATTGACTTGGGACATGGCCGGCGCACGCCAGACGCCTGGCTTCATTTTCCACATGTCATCACCTCCGAGCAGTTGAACATGTGCCCGCCAGGGAAATCAACGACCTGGCTTGTTGAATATTTGATCAGATTCAGTGCTCAAGCGCCTTGACGATATCATCTGTCATTTTCTTGGCGTCCCCGAGAAGCATCATCGTTCCGTCCTTGTAGAACAAGGAGTTGTCGATGCCTGCATAACCTGAAGCAAGGGAGCGCTTGACGAAGAGGCATGTCCCAGCCTTGTCGACGTCCAGAATTGGCATGCCGAAGATCGGCGAGGATTTGTCATCTCGCGCCGACGGATTGGTCACGTCATTTGCGCCAATCACATAGGCCACGTCCGCAGAAGCGAATTCTGAATTGATGTCCTCGAGTTCGAAGACTTCGTCATAGGGAACGTTCGCCTCGGCAAGCAGAACGTTCATATGGCCCGGCATGCGGCCCGCGACCGGATGGATGGCGTATTTGACTTCAACGCCATTCGCCTTGAGTTTGTCGGCCATCTCTCGCAGCGCATGCTGGGCCTGAGCGACCGCCATGCCATAGCCCGGAACAATAATGACCTTGGATGCATTTTTCATCAGGAATGCGGCATCGGCGGCAGCTCCCTGTTTGACCGTTTTGTTGGAGTTATCCGATGCCGAAGCAGCAACCGCTTCGCCTCCGAAGCCGCCTAGAATAACGGAAATGAACGAGCGATTCATGCCTTTGCACATGATGTAAGACAGGATCGCGCCAGAAGATCCCACAAGTGCGCCCGTGATGATGAGGGCGAGATTGCCAAGCGTGAAGCCAATTCCCGCGGCTGCCCAGCCGGAATAGGAATTGAGCATGGACACCACCACCGGCATATCCGCGCCGCCGATAGGGATGATGATCAAGCCGCCGAACACCAGGGAAACTGCGACAATCAGCCAAAAGACAAAATGGCTTTCCGTAAGTGCCAGGATCACAATCAGAACCAGAATTGCTATCCCGAGGGCGAGATTAACAGGGTGGCGCATGGGCAAAAGGATCGGCGCGCCGGACATGCGCCCGTCAAGTTTCAGGAACGCGATAATGGACCCGGTAAACGTGACGGCGCCAATGGCGACGCCCAGCGCCATTTCCACAAGCGCCCGGCCATGAATGGATCCGATGTCACCTATACCGAATGAGGACGGCGCATAGAGCGCGGCAGCGGCGACAAGAACCGCCGCAAGTCCGACCAGCGAATGGAAGGCGGCTACAAGCTGGGGCATCGCCGTCATTGGAATGCGGCGCGCGATATAGGCCCCTGCCCCGCCGCCAATGCCGAGACCGACAAGGATCATCAGCAGCGCACCGAATGATGGACTTGCCAAAAAGAGCGTTGTGACAATGGCAACCGCCATGCCGGCCATGCCCAGCTGGTTGCCGCGCCGGCTGGTCGTCGGATGAGACAGGCCACGTAGCGCCATGATGAAGCAAACGCCCGAAACGAGATATAGAAAGGCGGCAAAAGACGCTGACATGCTCAAGGCCTCACTTGTCTTTTTTCTTGTACATGGCGAGCATGCGCTGTGTGACGAGGAAGCCGCCGAAGATATTTACCGAGGCGAGGACAAGCGCAACAAAGCCGAAGCCCGTCGCCCACCCGCTCGCCGAGACCCCCACCGCCAGGAGTGCTCCCACAACAATCACGGAAGAAATCGCATTGGTCACGGCCATAAGAGGCGTATGCAAGGCCGGTGTCACAGACCAGACGACGTAATAACCGACAAAAATCGCGAGGGCAAAAATGGCAAGCTGGAACACAAAGGGGTCAACAGCTCCGCCGCTGAGCCCGTGCACGGCAACGCCTGCTGCGTCTGGCAAGTTGGCGGCGGTTTGTTTCACCGCTTCAACAGCCTCGTTGAGTTTGTCGATGGCCTGATCAAGGGAGCCTTCAGCCATTATGCATCACCCTTCTTCTTGGGAGCCGACTTTGTCGCAGCGGCCTTTGGGGCAGACTTGGATTTGCCTGCCTTGGCAACAGGCTGCGCCGCGGACTTGACGCTTTGAGCGCCGGAATTTGCGGAAAAGGCAGCATGAACAACGGCTCCGCCATGCGTCAGCATCGTTGCCTTCACCAATTCGTCTTCCGGGTCTATCGTCAACGCCTTTGTGTCCTTGGAGATCATCGTCTCAAGGAAAGACACGAGATTTTTCGCGTAAAGCAGCGAGGCCGAGGCTGCGATGCGTCCGGGAACATTATTGTGGCCAACAATCTTGACACCGCCGACAATCACGACTTTGCCAGCTTCCGCGCCCTCGACATTCCCGCCGCGCTCGACAGCAAGATCAACGACAACTGATCCGGCTTTCATGGCATTGACCATCGCCTTGGTAACGAGCCGGGGCGCAGGGCGGCCTGGGATAAGCGCCGTTGTGATGACAATGTCCTGCTTGGCGATGTGCTCGGAAACAAGCGCAGCCTGTTTGGCCTGGTACTCCTTGGACATTTCCTTGGCATAGCCGCCAGCCGTCTCTGCGGCCTTGAATTCTTCATCCTCGACCGCGATGAACTTTGCGCCCAGCGAAGCGACCTGCTCCTTCGCGGCGGGGCGCACATCTGTCGCCGTCACGATTGCACCCATGCGCCGTGCAGTGGCGATGGCCTGAAGCCCGGCAACGCCGGCGCCCATGACAAAGACTTTCGCGGCAGGAACCGTGCCCGCCGCCGTCATCATCATCGGCAGTGCACGGTCATACTCAGAAGCTGCGTCGACCACAGCCTGATAGCCGGCAAGATTGGCCTGCGAGGACAAGACGTCCATGACTTGAGCCCGAGTGATGCGCGGCATGAACTCCATGGAGAAGGCGGAAATCCCGGCATGAGCCATCGCCTTAACGTCATCATCACGCCCGTAAGGGTCCATCATGGCAATGACGGCGGCTCCCTTCTTGTACAGCTTGAGCTCTGCCGCTGCGGGGCGGCGCACTTTCAGGATTATGTCCGCGCGTCTTGCGTCAGAGGCCGTTCCGATGTCCGCACCTGCGTTCTGAAAATCAGCATCCAGGACACGCGAAGCACTGCCAGCGCCTTTTTCGACGGTTACATTTAGTCCGAGACTTTTGAGCTTCTTAACGCTGTCGGGCGAGGCCGCGACACGGGACTCCGATGGGTCCAATTCTCTGGGGATAAAGACCAACTGCGCCAAATCAATGCCTCCGACGAGAAACGCTGCAAATCCGCCCCAAACCGCGGCGCGGGGTCAAGCTCAAAGAAGGAAATAAGCGAGAACGATCACGCCGAGGAATAGAACTGTCGCGCTGATGAAGCCTGCTGATGTGTAAAAGCCAAACGCCATGGCGGCCAAAAGCGCAATGCAAAAAATCGCACCCCATTTGGCAAGATTGACGAAGAGGGAATAGGTTGCGGTGTGCTCGGAATAATCCATGGCCGCACCGAGTTCGACTGTGTGATCTTCGCTGTGCTTAGCCATCTTCCGCCTCGTCAATTCCCTATGCCGACCGCATAGCGAAAACTCGATGAGAGGGCAATGCCAGAAAAGCGCAGAAGCCGTGTCTCAGGCACCAAACAAAGCAATGGGAGCGCGTACAGGCACCGCATCGGCATAGCGCGCGGTTGGCAAAATTGACAGCGGCGCAAGACCTGGATTCGCATCGCGCTCGAACATCATCCTCTGCTCGTAGGGATGTGACTTGAACACTGGATAGCGGCGGGCGACATCAACGCGGTTCGTTGGATCTTCGGCGTACAATACCACCGGAAAGTCATAATCCTTCACCGTGCGCGGCGAGGCCAATTCAAAAAAACCAAACACTCGCTTGTAGAACGAGGCGTGCATGCACCGAAGGCTTGCCAGGCAATGATCAACCTCGAAATAGACCGACGCCATAGTTGCAATGCGCAGCGTTATATAGGGTAGTCCAGGGAACTCTTCAGCGAAGTCGCGATTTGCGGCAAACCGCGTCGGATCAATGAACGTGGCGCCCTTGTCAAGCATGGGATGCATGATGTCGCCGAACATCTTAATGCTCAAGCATTTGCGGTGTTCGGGTGTCACGTGGTGCACCCGCAACGTGCTGATGAGTTCATCGTCGGCATAAACGCCAACGACGTAAGTTTGGCTGTCGAAGTCCAGATCATCAAGCAGCGAGTCGCCTGCGCTGAGGATGTTGCCGCGGTTATACGCGTTTGCTCTCAAGCGGCCAACTGCTTCCATATCTTCCGAACTGAGAATCCTGCGGTATTCGACGCGGTCGAGCAGATCAAGCAGGCCACGCGAGAACTGCGACAAGTGTCCGATGTCAGTTCTTTGATCCATTTGCCCCTCGCCGGATCTGGTAGCGCCAATCCCCAGCGCAACCTTAAGTGTCCCGTTGATTTAGAGGCTATCGAATTGAACCAATCTGTAAAGGGTAAATTAAGGATGTTGGTAAACGGATGGGCGAATTTCAGGCCAAAGCTGCGCAAAATTGCGCCCGCTGCAATTTGTATGGGAGAATTCGCCTATCGGCCTGTAAGTGCTAGGCAAAATTTCGCCTAGCCGAATTTGGAGGCTGCCTTAGGGGCAAGAAAGACGGCTGCAGTACCTGCCGTTACGTCATCAACCGAAACGCTTGCCGCGCATCAATCGGCCAGCCTCGCCCGCAACCTTTGATGGCGTCTTGCTTGACAGAGTGAAGACGTTTTCAATGAGTGTGCTGATGCCCTTGCGGGACAAGGCGGCGCCGAACAAGAATCCCTGGACAAGGTCAATATGGGCGTTTGCCTTCAGAAGCTCAAATTGCTCGAGTGTTTCCACGCCCTCGACCGTGACTGACAGGCCGAGTTCCTGGGCAAGCTGTGTCACTCCGGTCACCAGTTTGAGCGACCGCTCATTGGTGCCGATCTGGCGGACAAAAGACTGGTCTATCTTGACCTTGTCGAGCGGCAGATTATTGAGATAGCTGAGACTCGAATAACCTGTGCCGAAATCATCCAAAGCAACTTTGACCCCCAGCTTCCGCAGGTCTGCGAGCACGGCGGAAGTTGCAGCCTGATCGTCCAATATAGCGCCTTCCGTCACTTCGACTTCTAGCCGCCAGGGCGGAAGATCGGTTGCATGCAGCGCTTCGCGCACCATGGCGGACACGTCTGAAGTCCTGAAGTCGAAGGCCGACAGATTAACGGACACAGCGATATCATTGCCCCATCCCATGCAGTCGCGGCAGGCTGAGGCAAGCATGAAGCGGCTGAGATCCGAAATAGCGCCTGTCTCCTCGGCAAGCGGGATAAATATGCCGGGCGAGATCGGGCCGAACTCAGGGTGTTCCCAACGCGCCAAAGCCTCACATTCAACGATGCGCATGGATCTCGCATCAATAATTGGCTGGTACACAATGTTCAGCCTGCCCTCACGAATGGCCTGCTTCAAATCTTTCTTGAGACGTTGACGGCGCTGGTAGCGCTCATCCATGGCTTCGGCAAAAATCGTGACACAGCCCTTGCCGCGCTGCTTGGATTCGTAAAGCGCAAGATCAGCCTTGATCAGCAGTGCATCAAGATCAACATCGCTGACAGGGACGATGACAACACCGGCGCTTGTGGTGGTGATCAGGTCTTGGCCACCCGCGTGATAGGTTCCTTGCAGGGACAAAACGAGGTTTTGCGCTGCGGCCTCCGCGGCCTCCCGCGTGATGTGCCCCGAGACGATGCCGACAAATTCGTCGCCGCCATAACGGGAGAATGCTGCAAACTCTCCCGCTTGCGACGCAAATCGTTCTGCTACTCTGCAAAGCAATTCGTCGCCGGTCGGGTGACCGAGACTATCGTTAACGGACTTAAAGTCGTCCACATCGACAACCATGAATGCGACGAAGTTGTCCGGACATGATCGAAGGATCGCGCCGCGCGCCAAGTCCCGGAAATAGGTCCGGTTCGGCAGGCCGCTCAGCGAGTCGAAGCGCGCCATGCGATGGATTTTTTCCTCGTTGGCGACACGTTCTGACACATCTTCAAAAATGATGACGCCACCAAGATCGCCGCGCCGCCGCGCGCCAAACTCAAGGTATCGCCCGTCTTTAAGATGCATGATGAATTTTCGCTCATCACTGCTGTTGATGAGCGCCAGAAGCCGGCTCTCGACTTGCGAAACAGTGAGAAAACCAAAGAGCCCGCCTCTATTTGCATAACGCAATATCGCCTTGAGCCTTCGGCCAATGAACCTTTCCTCAAGCGGCTGGCCAAACATGACAGCGGCGCGGTGATTGGCCACTGTGACATTGTTCTGTGCGTCCACCATCAAAAGGCCTTGCGGCATGTTGTTCAGCGCAGCATCCAGCCGTTCTGCGAATTTTGTTACTTCTATCCGGCCAACGACAGCTTGAAGCAGGAATTTGCGAAGGCCGGTTGCCATGGACATGATCGACAGAAAGAACGGCGCCAACAACAAGCCGACGATCAGGTGAGCGACGTTGCCTGCAACGGCAAGACCCGCGAACACAGGTATCACTGCCCCCAAAGTCATGAGCGCCACCAAACGCTTGGAAGCAAAGTTGCGTCCAACGACTGAAACCATGGAGCCTATTGCAAGCGTCAACGCCACTTGTTCAGCAAAACTGTCTTTGGCAATGACTGCGACCAAATAAAAGCAGCCAGTCATCACGCTCGCGATCGTCGCGCCGATAATGTAGCGCAGTTCCCAATTGCCGAGATGCTCAAGAAAGTCCGGCTTCTTGGCAGAAGCGTCGTAAAGCCGCATATCACCAAGCCGCAGGCAGCCAATCAGCACGAAAGCGCCGGCAAGCCAAAGAAACAGTTGGTTGGAGGTCTCGTTCGCCACGGCAGCGCAGAACACGACCTGCGTGATCATGCCAAAGACGATGACACCCCGTTTGTCGTAAAGCGACTGGATAAACGGGATGTGCACATCCGACGGAAGCTCTGGCGGCGAGTTTTTATTGATTTTCATTAGCCCACACCCTCACACGCAATTTAGGTGTCAAAAGCTAATAAAGCGTTCCAATCAGACGATAGTCGAGGGGGCGGGAGATGCAACCTGTCGCAAATAAGGACGCTCACTTCAGTCTTAGAGGTTGTAAATCGATATTGAGATTACGCGGTGTGAGTCCAAACAAAATACAACGCAATATTTAAGTATTACTATTGAAAAAATTCTAATATAAAACAAAGTATATTCGAATATATACTGTTATGCCATCTAATTTTGGCATTTGACTACCACTTGAGCAGGTAATTTCCCACTTGGAGCACGCTTGAGATCAGGATTGGCGGTGTAGAAAGGCCCTACGACCAAAGGAAGGTCTGGCAATACGGTTTGATCGAGACTGGAAACGACTGTGCCTGAAATTTCCTGCAAGCGTGTGCCGTCGGGTCCAATCAATGCTGACTTGAACGCGTATGGCTTGTCTTTGACAATGCAGAAGACAGGCGGGCTTTCCACTGCGATCTTTTCCATCTTCGGCCATATCTTCTGTTTCACCTCAACCGCAGCACCGCCTGCCGGATTATCGAAAACCGTCAGCATGGTGGCGCCATCCGGGATTTTCTGGAGCTTTGAATAGGTGACGACATAGGTCGCAACGGCCACACGGTAATTGAAAACGAAAATCCGGCCGGTCAACTCGACATAATCGTTGTCCGGCCGATCCCGGCAACTGGCAGCCAAAAGAACGATAACAGCGGCAAACACTTTCCTCATCACGCAGCCTCGCCGGGTGCTTTTGTACGCCTGACATAGTGGAGCCGTGCCTTGTGACGGTTTCCACAAACCGCCATGTCGCACCATATCCGGCTGCCATTCTTGCTTTTATCGAGAAATACCCAGTCGCAATTTGGGCAGCTCTTAACGCGCGCAACTCTGTTAGCGGTGATCTGACGCAAGGCGGAGAGCGCAACATCTGCCGCAAAGGGCATAGTTGTCGCGTGATCCAGCGCCTCGGCGATCAGTCTCAATAGGGGTGGGAGTTGCGGATGGGACATATCGGGGCCGTCGGGGCATATTTCGAGCAGCGAATACGCGATTTCCCTCAGATCCAGAAGAAGCGCTCGCTGCGCCACATCTATCGCAAGCGAAACAGAATGGGAGTGGACTTCGCCACCTCTAAAGACTCGTGCGGCTTTCGCAAAATGTGTGATTTCGGCAGGATCGGTCAAACGATCAATGCGCAGTTCGGGATTTCGCCGATGCACAACAGTGTTGATGAGGTCAAAGACAAGGACCCCGCCCGAAAACCGGTGTTTGTTCCAATCAAGCGCCATAGAAAATTATAACTGGCAAAATTATTTTTACTAGTTAGTTTATGCGCGGCAGAGGGACGAAGTTTGGCCTATTTTGCACAAATCTTGTTGAACGGCGCCCATAATGGCGCGCTCTACGCCCTGCTTGCCTATGGTTACGTTCTGACTTTCCAGGTCACCCACCGTCCGAACTTCGCCTACGGGGCAATTTTTGCCTTTACCGGCCAAAACTTCATTCTGTTCAGTTGGTTTGGATGGAACACGCTCTGGCTCATTTGGCCGCTTGCCTTGGCGTTTGGAATGTTCGGAGCGACAGCCCTCTCGCTCATTGCGCTCGTGGTCTTGGCGCGCAAGGTTTTTCCACCGCTTCTGCATAAGTCGCCAAACACCATGGTTGCCGCCTCTCTTGGCGCCGCGATTTGCCTGATGGAGCTTGCCCGGCTTGGTGCAGACACACGTGATTTCTGGCTGCCCCCGATTTTCGCCGCGCCTGTGCATTTCGGCCCGGCTTCGCTCACAAGCATTCAAATTCTGAATCTCGTCCTGATTGGCACGGCGCTCGTAGGTTCCGAAATTGTGCTGCGCAAGTCACGATTAGGCCGTCAGTTGCGCGCTGTTTCGGACGACCCCTTGGCTGCGCGGCTTGGCGGAACCAATGACGCGTCTGTCATAAGTTCAGCAATCTTGGCCGGCGGACTCTATGCCATTATTGCGGGCATTCTGGCTGCGGTGTATTTCGGCAATATCGGCTTTGGCGCAGGATTGGCCTTCGGTCTCAAAGTGCTGTTTCTCTCCGCAGCAGGAGGCTTTGCTGCTCCCATTCTTGGCGCAGCTGGCGCGTTTGCAATGGGATTGGCGGAAGCGCTGTGGGACGGATATTTTCCAGTTACCTACCGCGATGCTGTGATCTTCTGCGCCTTGACACTTCTGCTGATCAGCAGAACGGAAAACCGGGTATCAACCATCATTCGCTAGGAAACAAGGCTGTGGCCGCCGTCCACTGTCAACACCGAGCCTGTCATATATCGGCTGGCATCTGAGGCAAGCAGTAACACAACGCCGTCTAGATCACCCTCTTCGCCGAACCGGCGCATTGGGTTCTGCCCGCGGATAAAATCACCGCCAGGCGATGCCAGAAACTCCTGGTTCATTCGGGTCGGAAACCAGCCGGGGGCAAGGGCGTTGACCCGAATGTGATGGGCCGCCCACTCAAGCGCCAAAACCCGCGTCATCTGCGCCACTGCAGCCTTTGATGTCGCGTAGGCAGCAGTTCCGCGCAGCAGGCTTTCAGCAAGAATGCTCGTCGTATTGATAATGCTGCCGCCAGTCTTTGCAGCAATCATGCGGCGCGCCGCCTCCTGTGCCACAAAGAACTGGCCGTCGACATTGACAGCCATGATCTCGCGCCATGAGTCGCGGTCAATCTCGCTGGCCCGTTTCTTCTCTGTGACACCGGCATTGTTGAAAACAACGGTGACGAGCCCAAACGCCGTCTCGGCTGAGTTAAACGCGCGCTCGATATCACTCTGGCTCGTTACATCCGCATGGACAAACTGCGGTGGATTCTCGGGTCCCGCGAGCGCGCTGACTTCATCATTGACAAGCATGTCGTGCATGCGCGCTGCGGATACGACCTTCGCGCCAGCGCGCACGAGCGACCTCACCATCTGCAGGCCGAGCCCGGATGATCCGCCAGTTACAAGGACAACACGCCCTGAAACATCAAACAATTCGGGAGTTCGCCCCATCTACAACTCAAATGCCGCCAAGGTGCCCCGCGTTAGCGCGTCCAGAGCGCTGATGCAATCCAGACTGATTTTTCTTTCCCGGCGTCAATCCGCGCTTGCCGATAAACGCGAGCTGGTTATGGTGCGCCAACTTCAAGCTTTCGGGAGGAGAACTTGACCGCAGCTTTGGGACTTGCGCGGCTGATCGACCGCATCAACGAAATCATCGGAAGAGCAGTATCATGGCTTGTGCTCGCAGCGGTCTTGGTCAGCGCTGTCAACGCCATAATACGCAAGGCGTTCGACATTTCCTCCAACGCATGGCTCGAAACGCAATGGTACCTGTTTGGCGCGGTGTTCATGCTGGCTGCGGCCTGGGTGCTGCAGATGAACGCCCATGTGCGCATCGATGCGCTGTCGAGCCATTTCTCTCAGCGCACGCGCAACTGGATCGACCTGTTCGGCCACATATTTTTCCTGATGCCGCTGTGCGCCATGATGATCTGGCTGACAGTCCCCTACTTCTGGGAGTCTTATGTCGGCAATGAAATATCCACCAATGCGGGCGGGCTCATTGTCTGGCCGACTAAACTCTTCATTTTGATCGGCTTTGTCCTGCTCACCTTTCAAGCGATCTCCGAGATCATCAAGCGCATTGCTGTGATGCAAGGGGTCATTGCCGATCCGCATACGGGAGGCGCACATGGTTGAGCTCATCGCCCACAATCTTGCGCCGATCATGTTCCTGTCGCTGATCGGCTTTCTCCTGCTCGGCTACCCCGTGGCGTTCTCCCTTGCCGCAAATGGACTGTTCTTCTTTATCGTCGGCGTCGAGCTCGCGCCCTATTCCAACTCGATCACGCTCGATTGGCCGCTTTTGGGAACAAGCGCGGGGCGCATTCTAGATGTGATGCGCAACTCCACCCTTCTTGCCATCCCGTTCTTCACGCTGATGGGGATAGTGCTGGAACGATCCGGCATGGCCGAGGATCTGCTCGACACCATCGGGCAGCTGTTCGGCCCGGTCCGCGGCGGACTTGGCTATGCCGTCATTCTCGTTGGCGCGCTGCTGGCTGCCACGACCGGCGTTGTCGCCGCGTCGGTTATCGCCATGGGCCTCATCTCCATGCCGATCATGCTGCGCTATGGCTATGACCGCTCGCTGGCGGCGGGCGTCATCACCGCGTCCGGCACGCTTGCCCAGATCATTCCGCCTTCGCTTGTGCTGATCGTGCTTGCGGACCAGCTCGGTGTGTCAGTCGGCCCGATGTATGCCGGGGCAATTGTCCCCGGATTGATGCTGGTTGGTCTCTACTGCCTCTACATATTCGGTGTCTCGATCACACAGCCGCACAAGGTCCCTGCCCTTCCGCTTGAAGCGCGCACTTTGGGTTCTGGCGTGACGTCGTTGATCATTACGGTTCTTGTGAGCGTTGCTGCGGGTCTCATCGGCTGGTGGCTGCTGCAGGATCAGGTCACAAGAGGTGCCGGTATCTGGGGCGCTGCCATAGCGGCGGTACTGTCTTACGCTCTGGCGATTGCAAATCAGAAGCTCAATCTTGGCCTCCTGTCGCGTCTGGCGCAGCAGGTCATCATCGTCCTCATCCCCCCGCTGGCGCTGATCTTTCTGGTGCTCGGCACGATCTTTCTCGGCATCGCGGACGCAACAGAAGGCGGAGCGATGGGCGCCGCCGGCTCCCTGCTTCTGGCTTGGTCGAAGGGGCGTTTGAACTTCCGCATATTGAAGGAAGCGCTGGAAGGCACGACCCGTCTCGCCTGTTTCGTCATGTTCGTCCTTATCGGCTCCCGCGTGTTTTCGCTCACCTTCTACGGCGTCAACGGACATGTCTGGGTCGAAGAGCTGATGACCGGCCTGCCGGGCGGCGTCTGGGGCTTCCTGTTCTTCGTCAACGTCCTCGTCTTCATTCTCGGATGTTTCATCGATTTCTTTGAGATCGCCTTCATCGTCATCCCCCTGCTCGCCCCGGTGGCGCAGACGCTAGGCATTGACCTCGTCTGGTTCGGCATCATTCTGGGCATGAACATGCAGACCTCGTTCCTGACCCCGCCCTTTGGCTTTGCGCTGTTCTACATGCGCTCTGTGGCACCCAAGGGCCCTTGGCTGGACAAAGTCACGGGCAAAACTTTGGCAGGCGTTCAGACCAGCCAGATTTACCGCGGCGGCGTCGCCTTCATCATTTTGCAGCTCATCATGGTTGGCGTTTTGGTGGCATTCCCAAATCTGGCGATCACGCAGGGTGCGGCCAAGGTTGACCCGAGCACGATCCAGATTGAACTGCCGCAGGCGGGTGACAACGGCCTCAGCGGCGCTCCGTCCTTTGACTGACCACACTGCGGCATCAAGCCATTGAAGCAGAAAGGGGCCTCGCGGCCCCTTCCATATTTCGAATTTGAAGGAAGATCAGAGCGTCTTCTTGCGTTGCTGGCCCATCATGAATGTGTCGAATGTGTATTCCGAAATCTGCGCCCACAGATACGCGTCAGCCCGGAAGGCCATCATTGAATCGTGCACCTTCTTGAACGTCGCATTCGTTCCGGCGATTTCGGCATAAGTTTCCTTGGCGGCGTTGAAACACGCTTCCAGAATTTCCGGCGAGAAAGGCCGCAGCTGCGCTCCGGCTCCAACAAGCGTCTTCAAAGCCGTCGGGTTGCGGGCGTCGTACTTGGCCTGCATGTCCACGCTCGCCGCAGCGCTCGCCGACCTGACAATCGATTGATAGGCAGGCGGCAGCTCGTTCCATTTGGCGATGTTGATGATGTTGTGAAGCATGGCTCCGCCTTCCCACCAGCCGGGATAATAATAGAACGGCGCGACCTTGTAGAAGCCGAGCTTCTCGTCGTCATAAGGCCCGACCCATTCGGCCGCGTCGATGACGCCCTTTTCCAGGTTTTCATAAATCTGCGCGCCCGGAATCTGCTGCGGCACAGCGCCGAGCTTGGAGAGCACCTTTCCGGCAAATCCGCCGACGCGGAATTTAAGGCCCTGAAGGTCGGCGACCGAATTGACTTCCTTGCGGAACCAGCCGCCCATCTGGGCGCCGGTATTGCCGGCCGGGAAGCCAATCAGATTTTGTGTGGCGTAGAACTCATTGAGCAGGTCCATGCCGCCGCCATGGTACATCCAGGCATTTTGCTGGCGCGAGTTGAGGCCGAACGGAACAGCGGTGGCGAACGCATAGGTCGGGTCCTTGCCCCAGAAATAATAGGACGCGGTATGGCACATTTCGACCGTGCCCTTGCCAACCTCATTGGCCGCCTCGAAGGCAGGCGCCAATTCGCCCGCGGGGAACACCTGAATTTGAAACTTGTTGTCGGTCGCTTCAGCAACATATTTCGAAAACGTCTCCGCCGCCCCATATATCGTGTCGAGGCTCTTTGGGAAACTCGAAGTCAAGCGCCATTTGACCTCCGGCGCGCTCTGCGCGAGCGCAGGGGCCGCCAAAGTGCTGGCCGCTGCTGCGCCAGCGCCGGCTAAACCCGCAGTCTTGATGAAAGAACGGCGATCCATTTGAGAAATTCCTCCAAATTGTGAATCAGCCCCACTGTCCCGTTGGGAAAGCTCTGGAGCCGAGCGGAAGTTTGCATGATGAAACCAGCGAGTAAAGCCATTTGCGGGAGGACGGGAAATTGAATTGATTCAGTCGCGAAACAGCGTGCATTGCCCGAAATGTAAGGCCCGGTTAGAATGGGCCAAACTTTGGAAGCCGCCAAAATGACAGCCTTGATCGCAGTTGCCGCCGACACACGCTTTTTTGACGGGTATCACTGGCATTGCTCGCCAAACACCTATTTGGAAGCTGCCCTTCACGTGGCGGGCGTCACGCCCTTGCTCGTGCCGGCATTCGGCGGAGAGATCGATCTTGACGCGGTGCTGGATGCGGTTAATGGCGTGCTTGTCACTGGATCGAAGTCGAACGTGCACCCCTCGCTCTATGGTGTTGCGCCGACTTCCGCGCACGAGCCATTTGACGAGGCGCGCGATGCGACCTCAATTCCCTTGCTGCGCCGCGCGCTGGAGCGGGGTATCCCGGTGCTGGCCATATGCCGCGGCATTCAAGAATTGAACGTGGCGCTGGGCGGCACGATAGCCACCGAAATTCAGGAACTTGCCGGTCGCATGGATCACCGCGCTGTGGTGAGCGATGATCAGACGGAACGATTTAGGATTCACCAGAATGTGTCGGTGAAGGAAGGCTCCTGCCTCGCGTCCATCATTGGCGCGGGCGACGTCAAGGTGAACTCAGTCCACCGCCAGGGAATTGACCGGCTTGCGGCAAACCTTGCCGTGGAAGCCGTCGCGTCGGACGGGACGATTGAAGCTGTGTCGGTGACAAATGCCAAGGCGTTCGCGGTCGGCGTTCAGTGGCATCCGGAATATTGGGCCAAGAGCGACATGCCGTCACGAAAACTGCTGGCGGCCTTTGGCGATGCAGTGCGTCAGCACAAGGCGGCGAACAGGTTTGCGCAAGCCGCCGAATAGATCAGACATTGCCAAGCGCGGTCAGCGTGACAATGGGCGCGCCCGGCGTGTTGGTCTCATAAGCAAAGCCGTCCGAGGGGCCGAGCACCAGCACTTCCTTGCCGGACGCATCAACAATCGCCGCGCTGCCATCTTCCCGGTCGAGCCAGGAAACCGCATTTTTCAGATCGGTGAAAACCGCCGGGCAGTCAGCGTCAAGTTTGAGCGCCGATGCCTGAGGGTTGTTTCCCGCAACCCGCTTGATGAGGCACACGGCGTCAACGCCCGGCGCATGCGCCGCATAGGTCATCGCGTTTGGCTCAAGCTGAGGCGCTTGCAAGCCCGCTTGCAGCGGCGCATCTTCGGCTTCGATGGATGCGAAACCCGCGCCGCCAGCGAGGATTCCGACGAGAAGAAGTGGCATGACATAATTCATTTCAGGCTCCGGACCATCAAGACCAATCTCGCGCCCCGCTTTTGCCCCGCAGGACGCGCTGATCGGTAGAGTCTCGGTAACTTTCGTTAAGAAGGAGTTAATGCCCGGAAATAGCTATTTGTTCCGCTGCAGATGGAGCGTCTCGGGGACCGGCGTGATCGCGCCTTTGCCGGAGAACCAGGATGCGAGATTGTCCACGCACAAATTCGCCATTGCAATTCTTGTATGCTCGGAAGCCGAGCCCAGATGCGGCAGCAAAACGCAGTTTGGCGCGTCCAGCAAGCGCTGAGGCACATGCGGTTCATTCTTGAAGACGTCAAGCCCGGCTGCCGCGATGACACCATCATGCAGCGCCTCGGCGACTGCGTCCTCGTCAACAGTTGAGCCACGGCCGATATTGATCAAGACGCCATTGAATCCGAGAGCTTTAAGGACATCGGCATTGACGGCGTCGCGCGTGCCCTCCCCGCCCGGAACAACGACGATCAGAGTGTCCACCGCTCGAGCCAAATCAAGCAGCGTTGGATGATAGCGATAGGATGCGCCCTCGACAGGCCGCCGGTTATGATACTCAATTGATACGCCAAACGCCTCAAGCCGCCGCGCGATCGCTTGCCCTATCCGGCCCATGCCGAAAATTCCAATTGTGCGGCCCCGCAGCGTCAGCGGCGTCAGCCGGTAATTGCCTTCGCCAACCCATTTTCCAGCACGCAGATAGCGCTCCGCCGCTGAGAACTCACGCAGCGTGTTGAGAAGCAGCCCAATCGTCGTGTCGGCGACCTCTTCGGTCAAGACATCCGGCGTGTTGGTGACCATGATCCCGTTTGCGCCAGCATGGGCAGCATCTATGGCGTCATAGCCGACGCCGAAATTGGCGACGATTTCGAGCTTGGGCAGTTTGTCCATCAGCCCAGCGGAGATTGTCGTCATCGAGGCGATGCCCCGCACCTTTGACGCAATGTCAAGCGTCACCAGAGCGGGATCTGAGCTTGCAATCTCGACAATTGAAAATTCCCTGGAAACGCGCGCCTTGGCATGCGCATTGAGTTTGCCTGGGACAAGGATGGGGATGTCTTTGAAATTTGGCATGGAAGCTACTTCGGTGCACGCGATGTGGACTGGCGAATGCGAAGCTCCGGCACAATGAGCTCCGGTTTGAATATGGTGGCAGTGCCTGTGATGCGGTCGAGCAAAGCACGCGCCGCCTTGCGCCCGACTTCGCGCTGGCCGTTCCAGACCGTTGTAAGCGAGGGCATCGCAATCTCGGCCTCTTCGAGATCATCATAACCGGTGACTGAGATATCCTGTCCCGCAACAAGGCCCGCACGGGCAATGCCGTTCATCATGCCAATCGCAACGAGGTCATTCCAGCAGACGATTGCCGTCGGCCGGCTTTTCATCGCCAGTAATTGCGGCGAAGCCTCAAACCCGGCAAGCTTTGTGCGCGGCCCGACAATGCGCAGTTCCGGATCGGTCTTCAGACCGGCTTTGTCCATGGCGTGGAGATAACCCTGATAGCGGTCGCGGCCGGTTGAGGTTTGGTCCGTGCCGCCGACAAAGGCGATGCGGGTGTGCCCCATGGAAATCAGATGGTTTGTGGCAAGGCTGATGCCGAACGCGTCATCGCCCCGGAACACCGGAGATTTAACGCCCAGTATTGAGCGGGCAATCAGCACGGTCGGCAAGCCATTCTCTTCGGCCTGAATAATGTCTTCGGCCGGCGTGTCGATAGCCGGCGACATGATGACGCCATCCGCGCCCAGCTGCAGCAGCGTGTCGATGAAGTTCCGTTGTTTTTCGATCTGGTCGTAGTGATTGGAGAGGATGAAGGTTTGCCGCGAGCGGTCGAGCTCGGTCTCGATGGAGCGCAGGATTTCCGCATAGAACGGGTTCATAATGTCATGTACGACAACGCCGACAATGCCGGTGCGCGAGGTGCGCAGGCTGGCGGCGCGGCGGTTATAGATATAGCCGAGCGCCCGCGCCTCGGCCTTGATCTTGTCGCGGGTGTCATCCGCAACGAGCGGGCTGTCGCGCAGGGCGAGAGAAACGGTGGCGGTGGAGACGCCAAGTGCGTCGGCAATTGTGGAAAGTTTGATTTTCTGCGCCAAATGCCGCTCCCAAGGCCACGATCCGGGCTTTTGAAATGCATTTAAACAATTTAAATCGGCTTGTCATGTGCCTTTGCGGGAGGTGGTAGCTTAGTTCAAATCTTTATGGTCCTCCTCAACCTCCGCGTCATCCTCATGTTCAGATGCCTTGTCCTCAGCGCGAGCCAGATTCTCCACGAGCCGCTGCAAAGCCTTCGACAGCGCCTTGCGCTCCTTCTTGTCGAAGCCCTCCAACGCACGCTTTTCAGTTTTCTTGATCGCCTTTTCGATCCCGGCAATGGCGTTCCGTCCGGCTTCCGTCAGAAAAATATGCGCTTGTCTGGCGTCCTGCGTCGAGTCGATTTTGGTCAGAAACCCCTGAGCCAGCAGACGCGAAATCGTCTTGGTGATGGTGGGCGGGCGCACTCCGACTTCGGCGGCAAGCGCGCTGGGCGTCTGCCCGTCCTGCCGTGCCAGCGCCAGAATCAACTGGTCCTGACCCGCATAGAGATTTTGTTCGAGCAGCCGGGTTGCCAGGACGGTGCGCCCAAGCCGCGCGGCCTGGTTCAATTGTTGAATGATCTGTCGGTCTTTCTTCGCCATAACGCTTATCTCCTTAGCCAACAGGCTGCCTTGCGCGCCTTTGACAATCAAGCCAATGACGCCGGCAAATAAACCGGATATGTGACAACGATGCGACTGTGGATTTCCAACCCCCTGGCCATTCTTGCAGACAGCGCCGGGGGCGGCATTGTTGTCGAGGATGGCCGCATTGTTGAACTCGTGCCGAGCGACGCAAAGCCCGTCCATGACGCCAGATTTCATGCGTCCAACCATGTCGTCTTGCCGGGCCTCATCAACACGCATCATCACTTTTACCAGACGCTGACGCGAGCGCATCCGGCAGCGATCAACAAGGAGCTCTTTCCGTGGCTCACAGCGCTCTATCCCGTGTGGGCGAGGTTGAAGCCTGATGCATTCCGGCTTGCGACGCGTCTTGCGTTGACCGAACTGATGATGTCGGGCGTCACCTGCTCCTCGGATCATCACTATGTCTATCCGGGCGGACTTGAAGACGCGATTGATATTCAGGCTGAGGAAGCGCGGGCGCTCGGCAAGCGCATGACGCTCAACCGCGGCTCGATGAATTTGTCGCAGAAGGATGGCGGCCTGCCGCCAGACTCTGTGGTACAGGACCATGACACGATCCTGCGTGATTGCGAGCGGGTGATTGAGGCGTTTCATGATCCAAGCGAAGATGCTCTGCTTCAAGTCGCGCTCGCGCCATGCTCGCCATTCTCGGTGACGCGGGAACTGATGCGCGACACGGCACAGCTTGCGAAGAAATGTGGCTGCCGCCTGCACACGCATTTGGGCGAGACGCATGACGAGGACCGATATTGTGTTGAGGCGTTCGGCATGCGTCCGCTCGATTATCTCGAAGAGGCCGGCTGGCTGCATAAGGGGACCTGGCTTGCGCATGGGATTCACTTTGACGACGCGGAAGTCACGCGGCTGGGCAAGGCCGGCATCGGGATTTCGCATTGTCCGACATCGAACATGGTGCTCGCCTCCGGCCATTGCCGCACCAAAGAACTGGAGGCGGCGGGCGTTGCGGTCGGATTGGGCGTCGATGGTTCGGCGTCGAACGATTCCTCCAATCTGATGGAAAGCGTGCGCCACGCGCTGATGATGAACAGGCTCATCTATGGCGCGGCGAATGTGACGCATCTCGATGCGCTGCGCTGGGCGACGGAAGGGTCCGCGCGCTGTCTCGGGCGTCCGGAACTCGGTGCAATTGCGATGGGAAAACAGGCAGACCTTGCTATGTTCACTCTTGACGAACTGCGCTTTTCCGGCGCGGGCGATCCGCTTGCGGCGCTGGTCCTGTGCGGCGCGCACCGGGCGGACCGCGTGATGATAGCGGGCAAATGGACTGTCGAGGGCGGCATGCCGGTGGGAGTTGACGTGGAGCGGTTGCGCCATGAACACGGAGTCGCAGCGAAGCACTTTCTGTAGTACCCGGTGAGTTCCTGTTAAGGTGCCGGGCGCCGACTTGCGGAGACCATGATGAGCGATCTGCCGAACCGCCGCTACGCCGACATGACGCCAGACTATATTGCCAAGAGCCTGACCGGCGGCTGGATTGCAGTGCTGCCGCTTGGGGCAACCGAGCAGCACGGGCCGCACCTTCCGGCTGACACCGACTGGATCATTGCGGACGGTGTCGTCGCTAAGGTCTTGCAGCTTTTGCCGGATACGATGCCGGTCACGTTTCTGCCGACTGAACGGGTTGGCTACTCTCGCGAGCACACCAACCGGCCGGGCGTTGCCACGCTGACCTATGATGGAGCAGTCAGCCGCTGGATTGAAATCGGCGAGCAGCTGCAGGCGCAGGGCATCCGCAAATTTGTCATGCTCAACGCCCATGGCGGCAATGCGCCGCTGATGACGATTGTCGCGACCGAATTGCGCGCGCGGCTGAACATGCTGGCGGTAGCGACAAGCTGGACGCGCTTTGGGCTACCGTTCAATGTGGTGACTCCCGAAGAGAAGGCGCATGGCATTCATGGCGGCGAGATTGAGACCTCTGTCATGCTGGCGCTGCGACCCGATCTCGTGCGCATGGACGAGGCGCGCGATTTCCCGTCGCTGCAAACCGAGATGGAGCGCACCGCCAAACATCTGCGCGCCTACGGCCCGCACGCCTTCGGCTGGATGGCGAGCGACCTCAACCCGAACGGCGTCGTCGGCCATGCGAAGAAGGGAACGGCGGACCAGGGTGCGAGACTCATTGCGCATGCGGCGGAAGGGTTTGTTGAACTGCTGGGGGATGTGCACGCCTTTGACGTAACGCGGTTTGACCGGGGATAGAACAAGCCAGGGAAACTTGGCTGAAGCGCCCGCTTACAGCGACTGCAAAAACGCAATCAGCGCATCGCGCTCAGCTTTGGCTGCGTTGCGGAACGCCTCTCGCGCCGCCTCGCCTTCGCCTCCATGCCAGAGGATCGCCTCGGCAAAGCCGCGGGCCCGGCCGTCATGCAGGAGCCGGTTATGGCCGTTGACGGTCTCGGCAAGGCCGAGGCCCCACAGCGGCGGGGTACGCCATTCGCGGCCAGTGGCTTCAAATCCGGGCGGTTGTCGGCAAGGCCCTCACCCATGTCGTGGAGAAGGAGGTCGGTGAAAGGGTGAAAGGTCTGGTTGGCGAGTTCAGGCAAAGCGGCTTCAGGGCCGGTCTTCAGAGTTGTCACATGGCAGGCGCCGCAGCCGAATGATGAGAACAGCGCCTCGCCTTTCTTCACCAAGGGATCGCCCGCATTGCGCTGGGCGGGAACCGCGATCAGCCGTGTGAAGAGATTGAGTTTGGCAAAGAACTCATCTGACAGATCAATCTCTGGCGCGACGGGGGCGGCGAGGCATGTATGTTGGCCAAGCGCGCAGTTTTCTGTTTTGAAAAGTGGATTGGTCAGGCCCATATCGCTGATGGCGGCAGAGGCGTTCTGGGCGGGCAGATCCGGTTGGCTTGCCTTCCAGCCAAAGCGGCCGATCATCGCGCGCGCCTGCATTGTGTAACATAACTGACTTTGCCTGAAATGCCGTCGCCATTCTTGTCATCAGGATCAGTCAGTGAAATCAGCGTTTCATCCGGCACTGATTCCAGGAGGCCAAGGCCAATCATTTGCGAAGCCACCCGGGGCGAGATCATCACATCGCCCGGCAGCGCGCCATGCGCGAGGTTTTCAAGCAAATAAGTGGGCTTCAGAAGTTCGGACGCCGTGCCGTCCGCATAGCCGCCTTTGATGCTTTCGTAAGTCACACGCGCTATACCCTCCGGCTCAACACCCGCATTGGCATGATCGCTCAGCTGATCGCCATAGACAGGATGCGGCGATGCGTCGTTAGCACTGGCGGCATCCGGCACGCTGAGGCGGATGAGCATGGAAGACATCGGCTCGCCTGGTTCAAGCGGTGGACGCCCACGGCCGTGCTGCATGTGGCAGCCGGAGCAGGAGACATTGTTGAATAGGGGCCCAAGCCCGTCAAAGCTTTTCAACGAAGCGGGCGCGACGACCCAGTTGGTGTTGAATAGGCGATTGCCGAAATAGAAGTCGCGCTGGTGTTCGGGCCGGATGTTGGCTGCAGGAAAAGTGAAGGCAGTCTTGCCTCCAATGGCGCGGGTCGTGGCGCCGCCGAGCAGAGGCGACAGCATTGCGAGACTCGAGCGCCAAGGCAATCGCCGCCGCCAGTGTCAGTGCCGCTGTGGCAGCGGCGGGCCGGAGCAGCTTTCGAAATCGCGCCATGATCTATCCCGACGGGATGAGAACCAGCACCCCGAGTTTCGCTCCGGCCTCAGTTAGTCCTTTGCCAAGCGCCTGCAAGGCTGTCACGACTTCTTCGGCGGCTTTCCGCTCCGGGCTGCCTTCGGGCGAGGCGAGGACCTTATCCCATGGATCGCCGAGCGCGGCGGTTTTCGCCTCAGCATCTGCCAGCAGCTTTCCGACATTTTCAGCTGTCGCCGGGTCGATGGACTTCACCAATTCATCAAGCCCAGCCCGCTCCTTGCCAGCGCCGTCGCCGGTCCATACATTTTTGATGCCCTGAAGGTCGTAGACAAAATCCTGGTGCGTTGTGTCGGAGAAGCAGGAATGCTCGTCTTCCTGATCGCTTGAATCAAGCGCCACCGCGAGCCGCTCCGACATGAATTCGAAGCCGGCGAGAATTGCCATGCCGTTCAGCATGCAGCCAAGCGCCTCGCGCGGCGGCAAAGCTTGAACTTGGCGGCATAACTTTCGGCGTTGTCGGGGCTCCATGGGTCGAAAGCGAGGCAAGATCGGCGATCAGCTGGCTGGTCACCAGACGCAGATATTCACGGCGCCGGTCATTGGCGGGAGTGCCGGGCGCAAAGTCCAAAGCCGGGACGCGCACCGGGGCCTTCAGCGGAAAAGTCCTGACCCCAGAGCAGAAATTCAATCGCGTGCCAGCCAGTCGTGACATTGGCTTCATCGTCGGCCTGATTGGCCCCAATGATGGCTTCGGGCGTCAGATCCTTGTCCGAGTTGATCAGACCCGCCTTTGGGTCGTCTTTCACATAATCAATGGCCGCTTCATTCATCGGCCAGGCATTAATCCGACCCTCGATCTCTTCAATCGGGCCGTCATAGAAGCGGAAGACTTCTGTTTGCAGATAGGGCTGGCGCGCCTTGACCCAGGCTTGGCGCGCCGCATTCAGTGTGTCTTCACTCGGCGCAGCGAGCAGTTCGTCCACGGCCTGGTCGAGCGCCTGCGCGGCAGAAACAGCCGCCTGATAGCTCGCGCCGACAAGATCGGCATAAGATTCGATCTGCGGCTTGGCGTCATATTGGAAGGCATTCGAATCTGTGGACGCCAGCGCGTAAGATGTTGGCGCGCCGCCACCGCCCTCGCCGCCTTGTTCGCCGCCTTCATCCACCGCCTCTTCACCGGCGATGTGTATGAGCGGACGCGATGTCTCAACAACCGGGATCTGGGGTGGGGCGGCATGGATAGTGTCGATGGAGTCCATTGCGGAGCCGGCCAGCACAAAACTGCCGACTCCAAGCCAGAGCTTGGTCTTGTTCATTTTTCCTCACAGACGTGGTTCAAGGTCACGTTGGATAGAATGATAAATATTGTCAGGTTTAACAGAAGGCAAGCGAAATTTGAGGCTCACGAAAATATTGTTGCCGTAAGTCTTTGCTTTTATTGGAATAATTCTAAAGTTCCGTCACTTCGAGGGAGAACGACATGCAGATGACCATAGCCGGACTACTTTCGCCTGAGGAACTCGCCTCTATCTGCAAGGCGCTAGACAAGGTGGAATTCATCGACGGGCGCGAGACGGCGGGTTGGGCGGCAAAGACCGTGAAAAACAACATGCAGGCACGGAGCAGTGATGGGGCGCTTGATGCGTCGCGCGCGCTGGTCAAAGACCGGCTGGCGAACAACGGCCTGTTTTCCATGGCGGCGCGGCCCAAGCAAATGTCCAGTCTGCTGTTCGCCCGCTATGAGCCCGGCATGGAATATGGCGCGCATGTCGATGACGCACTGATGGGCGGGATCAGGTCGGATATTTCCTTCACGCTGTTTCTGGATCAACCTGAAAGCTATGACGGCGGGGAACTGGTGATGGAGACGAGCGCAGGCGAGAGTGCCGTCAAGGGTCCTGCTGGATCAATCTTTCTCTATCCGTCAACGACCCTGCACCGCGTTGCCAAGCTCAATTCCGGTATTCGCCGCGTATGCGTCGGCTGGCTGCAAAGCCATGTGCGCAATGCGGATCAGCGCGAGATATTGTTTGACCTCGACACCGCCCGGCGCAGCCTGTTCAAGGCATCGGGAAAGACGGCGGAGTTTGATCTGATTTCGAAGAGCCTGGCGAATTTGATGCGGATGTGGGCGGACTGACGTCTAGCTGTAATATCAATCACGCCGCAATCGCCGGCCTCGGAACCGAAGGCGAGGCGCAGGCCGCCCGCATCCCAGTTCATCGAGGTCAACGCGCCCTTGCCGCCTCGTCGCAGCAGCACTTCCTTGAAGTCGCCAAATCGCACGGCGAGTATCATGCCGTCCGCATAGCCGACGGCGCAGATTTCCTCGAGCGGATGGCAGGCAACCGCTGTGACCATGACATTGGCGCGGGTGCCGAGTTCAAGCGGGGCCTTGCCCATCGGCCCGTCCTTGCCGTGGAACGGCCAGACAATGGCGGCCTCCGCGCCTGATGTTGCAAGATGGCGGCCCTTGGCGCTCCAGGACCATGATTTGACCTTGCCCGGATAACCGGTCATGCGCATATGCTTGCCGTCCTCCAGCCGCCAGCCATGCAGCGCGTTTTCCTGCATGGTGGACACGACGTAGCGGCCGTCCGGCGAGAAGCAGACGCCGATATGCGCGCCTTTCCATTCGAGGTCGACAGGCTTACCCGCCGCGCCTGCCCAGATCAGAGTGACGCCGTCATAGCGGGAGGCGGCGAGGCGCATGCCTTTCGGCGCCAGTGCGACGCCTTCGATGCTGCGAGGCTGCACATGTTCGTGCACCTTGCCATCGGCGCCGCGGAACCATGCCGTTTTGCCCGAGGCGAACGCGCTGCTCTGATTGGGTCCGGCGGCAATCGCGGTGATCCATTTGCGTGTCTGCGTGGACAGAAGTTCGCTTGAGCCATCGCTGGCGAGCGCCATGACCTTGCCATCTTCACCGCCGGTCAGAAGACGGGCGCCGTCCAGTGAAACGACGGCACAGAGCAGACCGTCATGCTGCACCGTTTCCTTGAGAGTGCCATCAATGCGGAACATCGGCCCGTTCGCATCGGCGAAGACCGGCACGTTGGAAATGAACCCCGCATGGACGCAATGACCCGTCAAGTCTGCCGGCGCGATGGTTGGCATGGATCAGGCGGCTGTGGCCATGAAGGCGTCGTTCAGCGCCTGGCTGTCAAGATTGCGGCCGATGAACACAAGACGGCTCTCGCGCTTTTCGTCCGTCTTCCACGCGCGCTGATGATCGCCCTCGACAATCATGTGCACGCCCTGCACCACATAGCGCTCGGGATCGTCCTTGAAGGCGATGATGCCCTTCAGGCGCAGAATGTCGGGGCCTTGCTCCTGCGTGACCTGATTGATCCAGGAGAAGAACTTTTCCGCCTTCATCTCCGGTCCGCGCAGTGAGACGGAGGTGACGGTCACGTCATGAATGGGCGAAGCCTCATCATGATGATGGTGGTCGTGGTGGTCATGATCGTGCCCGTCATGGGCATGATGATGGTGATCATGGCCGCAATCAGGGCCGTGCACATGGTCTGGATCATCATGATCATGGTCGTGATCATGCGCGTGCAGGAATTCCGGATCCTCCATCAGCACCCGCTGCAGATCAAACGCGCCCCGGTTCAGAACTTTCTCAAGCTCAATGGCGGAACGGCTGGTGCGGTGGATGACGGCGTGCGGATTGATCGCCCGCACGGTCGCTTCAACAAGGCGCAGTTCGGCGGGCGTGACGAGGTCGGTCTTGTTGATGAGAATGACATCGGCAAAGGCGATCTGGTCTTCAGCCTCGCGCGAATCTTTCAGGCGCAGCGGCAGATGCTTTGCATCGACAAGTGTGACCACAGCGTCGAGCCGGGTCTTCGCCTTGACGTCATCATCCATGAAGAACGTCTGCGCGACCGGCACGGGATCGGCGAGGCCGGTAGTCTCGACGATGATCGCATCGAACCGGCCAGGGCGGCGCATCAGGCCTTCGACCACGCGGATCAGATCGCCGCGCACCGTGCAGCAGATGCAGCCATTGTTCATCTCGTAGATTTCCTCGTCCGACTCGACGATCAGATCATTGTCGATGCCGATCTCGCCGAACTCGTTGACGATGACCGCATATTTCTTGCCATGCGGCTCGGAGAGAATGCGGTTAAGCAGCGTTGTCTTGCCGGAACCAAGATAGCCGGTGATGACGGTGACGGGAATGGATTGAGGGGACTCTGACATGGGCAGCCTCTTGTGGGAATTTCGCGGCGTATATAGGATGCAACAGCGGCAAATGCACGGGTGAATTTCCCGTTTCACAGCGAACCGCGTTTAATTCTCTGGCACCTCCGACACCGACACGCTGACAGACATGCCCAGAAACTGCGCCTGCCCGTTATCATAAGTGCCGCTGATCGGCGTCGCCTGCTCGGGAGTGCGTGTCACGGCAATGCGGATCAGGGCCTGGCTGCTCTCGATCAGGTTTGTCGGGTCGAACTCAACCCATCCCTCACGCGGAACATAAACTTCCGCCCAGGCATGCGTGGAACCGCCGCCTTTGACGTCCGCCTCGTCATCTTCGCGCACATGCAGATAGCCGGTGACAAACCGCGCTGCAAAGCCAAACAGCCGGGCGCACTCCATGAACAGGAACGCAAAATCGCGGCAGGTGCCCGTCCCTTTGGCAATCGTGGTCAACGCGCTCTGTGTTCCACGCTGCTCGCGGCGCGAGTAACTGAACGCCCGATGGATCGTGGCGCTCAATGCGCTGAGAAAATTGAGAACTTCCGGCGGACGCTCGCAAAAACTGACGCTTAGCCATTCTGACAGCCCTGCCCGTTCCTCGGGAAACCGCATGGGAATATAGGGGGCCAGATCGGTCGCATTGTCCACTCTGTATTCCATCGGCATGAGGCTTGGCGGGTGGGCGGACACGTCGCGCTCGCTGTATCCGGCATACCGCTTGATGAGCAGGTCGCTTCTGATTTCGAGGTTGTCGGAGCTTTCCGTAAAGATGGCGTGCGCGACGGAATTTCCGAAGACATCAAATTGCCAATGCAGCTTCGCTGCGGGCGAGATGACCAAGTGCGCTTCCAGCACGCGCATGTCATGCCCATCGCGCGGCCTGACCAGAAGCCGGTGCGGGCCAAACGCCACTGGCCGGTCATAGCTATAGCGCGTGACATGGGATATCGAGATCAGTGCCGCCATGGGAAACCTCCGGGCGATTGGCGCGTTAAGCTGCATCGCCCAGTCCCGCATGCGGGCTGCGGGTCACACTCTAGGGGCTAGCCCCGGAAAGCAAGGCGCTTCATCATGCTGGTACGCATTGGATTTGAAATCATTGTGTCATGCGCAGCGCCCGTGCCCATGCTGATGGCGCTCTCCACCCATTCGCAGTTTCCGGGGTCCATTATCGGCTCGGACAAGGTGAGCTCGACCGGCTCCGCGCCGGTCACCGAATATCTGGACGGCTTCGGCAACCGCTTTTCCCGCACCGTCGCGGGAACGGGCCAGACTACCTACTGGTCGGACTGCGTCGCTGAAGTGTCCGGCCTGCCGGATCAGCTGCCTGTAAGCGCGGTGCAGCACAAGATCGAAGACCTGCCCTGGCAGACGCTCAGCTTCCTCACCGCCAGCCGCTATGCCGATTCCGACAAGCTTTCCGCATTTGCCTGGAAACAGTTTGGCGGCGTGCCGGAGGGCTGGGAGCGGGTGAAAGCAATCTGCAATTTTGTGCATGGCCATGTCACCTTCGGCTACAAGTTCGGCCGGCCGGACAAGACCGCGTCGGATGTTCTGGACGAGAAAACCGGCGTCTGCCGCGACTTCGCGCATCTGGGCGTTGGCCTTTGCCGCGCCATGAACATTCCCGCGCGCTATGCCAGCGGCTACCTCGGCGACATTGGCGTTGAGGATTCCGGCTTCGATGACTTCTGCGCCTGGTTCGAAGTGTTTCTGGGCGGCCAATGGCACACGGTGGACGCGCGCTACAACAAGCCCCGCATCGGCCGCATCCTCATGGTGCGTGGCCTCGACGCGGCGGATGTTGCGATGATCACCTCGTTCGGGGCGTATGAGCTTGTGTCGTTCCGGGTGTGGTCGACGGAATTGCCTGAGGGAATTTCAAGCGGCGAGATAGATGCGTTGTTGCAGACGCTTCCTGCGCCGCGGCTGAAGGGGCCTAATTTCGGGCCGATCAACTGATTTTAGCGACATAATTTCGGTGACAGTTTACTTAATTCAGTCTTTTGTTGCTAATGTTGGGCAGTGTGCTCTGACTGAATTAAGTAAACTGTCACCGAAATTACTGTCGCTAAAATCAGTTCGCCTTCGGCCCGCGCTTTCCCGGTGCCAGACTGCGACCGGTCGCTGTTTCGATGGATTTAACCCAGTCCCGCGCGCCCAATGGGCGGCCCGTCGTCTCCGACTTGCGTATCGAATCGAACGCCGCGTCCGACCGTGATTCCATCACGCCTCGAAAGTCGCCAAACCGTTCGGCCAGAGGATGCGGGTCAACCAGCGGATCGGGCCTGCCGAGAAGATGCGCATGGGCGCTCGAATGCGGCCAGTCCTGCGCGAGCTTGCACAGACCCGCCCGCACCGGGTTGAGCAGAACATATCGCACTGCCTCTGCGAGATGATTCTCATCCATCGGATACGAGCCAAACCGGCCCTGCCAAAGGTGGCCCGTCCAGCCTTGCCGCCAATTTATGAACTTGGTGTAGCGCCGGTGACTGTCCGCCAGCATCGCCCTCAGACCGTCGGCGTGGCTGGGAACGGCGATGATGTGGACGTGGTTTGGCATGAGGCAATAGGCCCAGACGGACGTGCCTGACTTCTCTGCGCCCTCCTTCAAAAACGCCAGATACCGCGCATGGTCGCCGTCCTCGAAAAAAACCTTCTCCTTGCGGTTGCCCCTCTGCGTGACGTGGTGCGGAAGGCCTGGAATGACGACGCGTCCGATGCGGGCCATTGCTGCGCTCCAATTTCGGTGACAGTTTACTTAATTCACCACGCGGCTTGACGCCAGTCAAGCCGCGTGGTGAATTAAGTAAACTGTCACCGAAATTACTTCCTCTCCGCCGAGGCGGCCCAGAGGTTGATATCCGCCTCGCGCGCAAATCCGTCGATCTCGGCAAGCTCCCCATCCGTGAAGTCCGGCTTCTCCAGCGCCGCCACACAGTCAATAATCTGCTGCGGCTTCGACGCGCCGATCAGCGCCGAGGTGACGCGCCCGCCGCGCAAGACCCAAGCGATGGCCATCTGCGCCAGCGTCTGTCCGCGCCGTTCGGCGATGGCGTTGAGCGCCTGCAGATTGGCGACGTTTTTCTCGTTGAGGAAGGCTGGGTTAAGCGACTTGTCCTGCGCGGCGCGGCTGTCTTTGGGAATGCCCTTCAGATATTTCGCCGTCAGCATGCCCTGCGCCAGCGGCGAGAAGACGATGGAGCCCATGCCTTCCTTGTCGAGCGTGTCGAGAAGCTTGTCCTCCTCGACCCAGCGGTTGATCATCGAATAGCTCGGCTGGTGGATGATGCAGGGCGTGCCGAGTTCGCGCAGAATCTTCGCGGCCTCCTTGGTGCGCTTGGAATTGTAAGACGAGATGCCGACATACTGCGCCTTGCCGGACCGCACAGCATGGTCGAGCGCCGACATCGTCTCCTCAAGCGGCGTGTCGGGATCGAAGCGGTGCGAATAGAAGATGTCGACATAGTCCAGCCCCATCCGCTTCAGGCTCTGGTCAAGGCTCGCCAGCACCGATTTGCGGCTGCCCCATTCGCCATAGGGGCCGGGCCACATCAGGTAACCGGCCTTGGACGAGATCACCATTTCGTCGCGCAGGCCTTTGAACTCGGTGCGCAGGATGTGACCGAACGCCGTCTCGGCCGAACCCGGCGGCGGGCCGTAATTGTTGGCGAGATCGAAATGCGTGATGCCAAGGTCAAACGCCGTGCGGCATAGCGCAAGCTTGGTCTGGTGCGGCGTGTCTTCGCCAAAATTATGCCACAGGCCCAGCGAAAGCGCCGGGAGCTTCAGCCCGCTTTTGCCGACGCGGTTATATTTCATCTTGACGTAGCGGTTTGCCGCGGGCTGCCAGTTCATGAAATTCTCCCAAAAAGAAAAATGCGCCGGGCAGAACCCGGCGCATGAGTTTAGCGCCCCTCTTTTTTTTATTTCAACAGCGCTTTTGCCTCTTTCGGCCCGAGCGCGGCAGGACGGGTGCAGGTCGTCTTCATCTCAACGAATTTGCCTGTCTCGCCAGACTTCAAGATACCAGTCATGATTTCGATACCGTGCAGCGTCCGGTCCAGCGAACAGCGGTAGTCGCGTCCCTCCTGGATACCGATCACCATGTCGGCCAGGCCGGCGGTGCGGTAGTTGGCGACTGCGCCCTGCGGGTGGACCTGGTTTGGAATGCCGAACGGGTGATCCCATTCTGGCAGCGGCTCGGCCGGGCCGTCTCGCTTGGTGGCGAGAACTTCGCCGCCGAAGAAATTCGGGTCCGGCACGTAGATCGAGCCTTCCGAGCCGTAGAGTTCCATATTGGCGTGGCGATGGGCAAACACGTCCCAAGACGCCGAAAGTGTCACCGTCGCGCCGTTTACGAACTCCAGCAGTGCATGGATATTGGTCGGCGTCTTGACCGGCACTTCCTGACCCTTGCGCGGCTCGCTGACGATCTTGCGTGACTTCTGCGGCATGGTCGCCAGCGCCGACGACGCGTTTTACCGGGCCGATCAGGTTGATGAGGTTGGCGACATAATAGGGTCCAAGGTCCAGCACTGGACCGCCGCCGGGCAGATAGAAAAAGTCCGGGTTTGGATGCCAGTGCTCCATGCCGAAATTCATCACATGCGCGGAGCCGGACGTGATCGTACCGACCGTGCCGTCATCGATTGCCTTGCGCGCCAATTGGTGCGCGCCGCCAAGGAACGTGTCGGGCGCGCAGCCGACCTTCAAGCCCTTCTCGTCGGCGAGTTTTTTCAGCGCCAAACCTTCTTTCAGGGAAAGCACCAAGCGGCTTTTCCGAATAGACATGTTTGCCCGCCTTCAGCGCCTTCACCGACACGGCATAATGCGCCGCCGGGACCGTCAGGTTGACAATGATGTCAATGTCCGGATTTTTCAGAAGATTGCCGACGCTCTGCGCCTTGATCTCCGAACTCCTTGGCCCGCGCCTTGGCGGCCTTTATGTTCATGTCGGCGCAGGCGCGCATTTCAAAGCCCTTTGAACAACGGCGCAAGGCCGAAATAGGCGGCGGAAATATTGCCGCAGCCGATAACGCCCAACTCCCATCAGTTTTGACATTCAATTCTCCCTTTAGAAATTCTTGGCAGCTTCAAACGAGCGGGTGGCAAAGCGCGTTGTGTCGCTCGGCTTGTCGTGCTCGCAGACAAAATGCAGGCAGCGTGATTTTTTCAGCGCCGCGAAAATCGGCTTCCAGTCCACAGTCCCGTGGCCGACATCGGCCCAACCGTCCTCATCCGCATTCGTGCCCTTGGGCGCGATGTCCTTGACGTGCACAGCGGTGATGTTTTGCGCATATTTCTTGATCAGCTTCACCGGATCGCCGCCGCCGCGCACCACCCAGGCGATGTCCATCTCCCATTCGAGCGCGGGCGCGGCTTTGAAAATGTTCTCATGCGGCGTCTTGCCGTCCGGCAGCGCGACGAATTCGAAGTCGTGATTGTGCCAGCCGAATGTGATGCCCTCAGTGCGGTAGGTTGACGCAACCTTGCCCAGGCGGCGGCCGAAGGCGCGCCAGCCGTTTGAATCCTTTGGACGGTCGTCGGGCATGACATAGGGGCAGTAGAGATGGCGGATGCCGAGGGCGCTGACAATTTTCATCACGCCCTTCTTGTCTTTCTCCAGCATGTCGAGGCTGCAATGCGAGGTCGGCATGGTGAGGCCATTGGCGTCCATCATCGCCCGCATATTCTTTACGTCCGCGAACACGCCGCCATAACCGGCGACCTGATCATAGCCGCCGTAACCCTCGACTTCTCTATAGCCGAGCTTGCCGAGCATTTCGAGCGTGGCGCTCATCGGCGGATGGTTGCGGGCGGAATAGAGCTGGAATGAGAGGCGTTTTGGCATGGTTATGTCCCTTCGTCTTTTGCGCGGCTATTTCAGCCATGTGTCATAGTCGGCCACCAGAAGGTGGACGGGTTTTGTGTCTTCATCAATCGTGGCGAAGCGCCCGATCTTCTGTTCAAAAACATTGTCGTTGAGATCGTCATTCACGGTCGAGACTTCGCCGATCAGTACATCCTTGCCCTCGCCCCAGAACGCGTGCCAGACGCCGGGCAGCAGAGTGACGCTCTCGCCCGGCTCCAAGCCCAGTCGCCCGCCAGCGGGGAGCTTTCGGATTGTGCCGTCGGTGGGAACCGACACTTCGGCGCTGCG